>NZ_JBLIZC010000001.1:0-1318099 GCF_047529885.1 Enterobacter cloacae complex sp. 2024EL-00711 | reverse complement strand
CGGGTCGTTAGCTCAGTTGGTAGAGCAGTTGACTTTTAATCAATTGGTCGCAGGTTCGAATCCTGCACGACCCACCAATTTTAATGTCTTACTCAGATGTTAAACGTGAAGGATAACGTTGCAACAGCAGCAGCCCGTAGGGCGAGGCGAAGCCGAGTCATCCTGCACGACCCACCAGGTTATTGGTATGAGTAAAAATTCAGGCAACACCCAAGCGGGTCGTTAGCTCAGTTGGTAGAGCAGTTGACTTTTAATCAATTGGTCGCAGGTTCGAATCCTGCACGACCCACCAGCCTGAATAGATTTGCAGTACATCCCGCAATGGGTCGTTAGCTCAGTTGGTAGAGCAGTTGACTTTTAATCAATTGGTCGCAGGTTCGAATCCTGCACGACCCACCAATGTAAAAAAGCGCCCTAAAGGCGCTTTTTTGCTATCTGTATTCCGCATATTTTGACCTTGCAGGTCGGCTCCGGCGAAGTTGCCATCCGCTGCGTGCTACGCACACCTATTTCCGGTGACTTTTTCTCGCAAATTCGCTATCTTGTTTAGTATACAAAACACATTTGCCGTCCGTTTTGCTATGTCATGCAAAAGAAAGGCAATAATGTTAAGCCAGTAAAACGAGAAGCCATAATGAGCGTGATGTTTGATCCAGAAGCCGCAATCTATCCCTTCCCGCCAAAGCCTGTCCCGCTGAGTCAGGATGAGAAGCAGTTTTACCGTGAGAAGATCAAACGTCTTCTCAAAGAGCGAGATGCAGTGATGGTTGCACATTACTACACCGACCCGGAAATCCAGCAACTGGCGGAAGAGACCGGGGGCTGCATCTCTGACTCTCTGGAGATGGCACGCTTTGGTGCCAGACATCCTGCTTCCACGTTACTGGTCGCAGGCGTTCGCTTTATGGGGGAAACCGCAAAGATTCTCAGCCCTGAAAAAACCATTCTGATGCCAACGCTACATGCGGAGTGTTCACTCGACCTCGGCTGTCCGATTGATGCGTTCTCGGCCTTCTGCGATGCCCATCCGGACCGTACCGTGGTGGTCTATGCCAATACCTCTGCCGCAGTGAAAGCGCGGGCAGACTGGGTCGTGACGTCAAGCATCGCCGTTGAACTGATTGAGCATCTGGACAGTCTGGGCGAGAAAATCATCTGGGCGCCTGACCGCCATCTCGGCAATTACGTGCAGAAGCAGACCGGCGCTGACGTGCTTTGCTGGCAGGGTGCCTGTATTGTTCATGACGAATTTAAGACGCAGGCGCTCTCGCGCATGAAGGCGCTTTACCCGCACGCTGCGATCCTTGTTCACCCGGAATCACCGCAGTCCATTGTCGACATGGCGGATGCCGTGGGATCCACAAGCCAGCTTATCAATGCTGCCAGGACGCTGCCGCACAAGCAGCTCATCGTGGCAACCGACCGCGGTATCTTCTATAAGATGCAGCAGGCCGTGCCTGAGAAAGAGCTGCTTGAAGCACCAACGGCGGGCGAGGGGGCGACGTGTCGTAGCTGCGCGCACTGCCCGTGGATGGCGATGAACGGCCTGAAAGCTATCGCTGAGGGCCTGGAGAAAGGCGGAGCAGCGCATGAAATCCATGTGGATGCTGCTCTGCGTGAAGGTGCGTTAATTCCGCTTAACCGCATGCTGGATTTTGCGGCTACACTACGTACTTAATTCAATACGCCCTGGGGAAAAGATGGATTTTTTTAGCACACAGAACATTCTGGTTCATATACCGATTGGTGCAGGTGGCTATGACCTGTCATGGATTGAGGCCGTGGGTACGCTGGCTGGGTTATTGTGTATCTGGCTGGCAAGCCTGGAGAAGATCAGCAACTACGCGTTCGGGTTAATTAACGTTACGCTCTTTGCGATTATCTTCTTCCAGATCCAGCTGTACGCCAGCCTGCTTTTGCAGTTGTTCTTCTTTGCGGCGAACATTTACGGTTGGTACGCGTGGTCGCGGCAGAACAGCCAGCAGGAGGCAGAGCTGCAAATCCGCTGGCTGCCCTTACCGAAAGCCATCGCCTGGTTTGTCGCCTGCGTTGTCGCCATTGGTTTAATGACCGTCTATATCAACCCGGTGTTTGCATTCCTGACCCGTGTCGCGGTGTCGGTCATGTTTGGCCTCGGGCTGAATGTCGCTATGCCATCACTCCAGCCGGATGCTTTCCCGTTCTGGGACTCCTGCATGATGGTGCTGTCGATTGCTGCGATGATCCTGATGACCCGTAAATACGTTGAGAACTGGCTGCTCTGGGTCGTCATTAACGTCATTAGCGTGGTTATTTTTGCACTTCAGGGCGTCTATGCGATGTCGCTGGAGTATCTGCTGCTGACCTTCATTGCCCTGAACGGGAGCCGGATGTGGATTAATAGCGCGCGTGAGCGAGGCTCTCGCGCGCTTTCGAACTAATGATGGTGATGATGTGAATGGCCGGTCTGCGCCTCGTTCAGGTGGCAGTCCGGGCCGTTACAGGGCTGGTACTCCATCTGGATGGTGGCGTGACCAATCTCATAGTGATGTTCGAGAAAGTGCTGGATGCGCTCAAGCAGGCCATCATGGTCATGGGTAGGGATCACCTGGACGTGCAATGTCATGACCGGTTTCTCACCCACCAGCCAGACGTGAACATGATGCACATTGCGCACTTCGGGTACGGAACGACGCAGGTTGCGTTTAAGCTCGGCAATGTCCACGGATGCCGGTGCCCCTTCAAGCAGTTCATTCACGCTCTCCTTCAGCAGTCGCCAGGCACTGCGCAATACCAGACACGATACCAGCACGGACAGAATCGGGTCGACGGGCGTCCAGCCGGTATAAAGGATCACCAGCGCGGCCACAATAGCACCGACGGAACCCAGTAAATCGCCCATAACATGCAGAGCCGCAGCGCGCACGTTGAGGTTCTTTTCCCCGCCGCCGCGATGCAAAATCCAGAAAGCCAGAAGATTCGCCAGCAGACCTGCTACGGCGATAACCATCATTGTCGCTCCGGCGACCGGCTGTGGGTGACGAAAGCGCTGTATGGCTTCCCAGACGATAAGAAGGGTGATAACCACCAGAGCAATAGCGTTAACAAACGCCGCCAGAGTGGTCAGTCGCAGCCAGCCAAAGGTATGACGCGCGTTAGGCGGACGACGGGCAAACTGCACGGCCAACAGGGCAAAGAGCAGGGCGGCGGCATCGGTAAGCATATGTCCGGCATCCGCCAGAAGCGCCAGAGAGCCGGATACCAGGCCACCAATGACCTCGATAACCATAAACGTTGCCGTGACGCCGAAGGCCAGCATAAGGCGTTTAGCGTTGTCATCGCCAGGAGACGGGGTGTGTGAATGCGTGTGCGCCATATCAGCTTTCCTTTTTGTTATTGTTTTTAGTGTAGCGTTTTTAATGGCTTACTCCAAAAAGAAAGGAGAGCCAGAGCTCTCCTTTTACGTTTACATCCGTCACGGATTATTGGGTTGTGCCATCCGTTTTGGTATTGGCATCGTCGCCCACTTTGTCATTCGAATTCGGACACTTACCGTCTTTGCACATGGTGTTCTTATGCATCTCATCGGTACTCATCGTGTCATGATTCATGGTGCCAGAGCCGCTACTGTCCGGATGCAACATCGTGCCTCCGGTATTGGTGTTCCCGGTATTGATCTGGCTGTTATCGACATTATTCGGGGCGATATTCTGTTTTGCATCAGGGGCGACCTGACCCGCCGCCGCCGCGGCATTTGCATCACCGTTGTTATCTGTTGAGCCCGTCTCAGCGGCAAGGACGCTGCCGCTTGCCAGGGTGAGGGAGGCTGTGAGGAAGAGGGTTGCCAGTTTCGTCATTTTCATCTTGGTGCTCCTGTTCTTGTCGTTACGCTGGATAACATTTTCCAACAGTGCATCTTTTTCAGAGGCGAAAGATTCCGTCATACGGACTTACGTCAGTATGGAATCGCGTTTAATCAAATAAAAGTGGTTGTTACAGTTAAAAAGCTTAGGTTAGATCTCGTTTTTCGCTATTTTGTGGCGATTTTTAGGTGAATTCCAGGAATTATCTGCGTGAAGTGTAAAACCGTGTTTACACTTTCTGGTCGGCAAGTTAGATTGAAAGGATTGCTTTCATTACTAAAGATATGGCAGAGCTGGAAAGAAAATGAATTATCAGAACGACGATTTACGTATTAAAGAGATCAATGAGTTATTACCTCCTGTAGCACTCCTTGAGAAATTCCCCGCCACTGAAAATGCCGCAAACACGGTGTCTCATGCTCGTAAAGCGATCCATAAGATCCTGAAAGGTAATGACGATCGTCTTCTGGTGGTGATTGGCCCTTGCTCAATTCACGATCCTGCTGCGGCCAAAGAGTACGCAGCAAGGTTGCTCCAGCTTCGCGAAGAACTGCAAGGCGAGCTGGAAATTGTCATGCGTGTTTACTTTGAAAAGCCGCGTACGACCGTTGGCTGGAAAGGGCTCATTAACGACCCGCATATGGATAACAGTTTCCAGATCAACGACGGTCTGCGTATTGCGCGCAAACTGCTGCTGGAGATCAACGACAGCGGTTTGCCGGCTGCCGGTGAGTTCCTCGACATGATTACGCCGCAATATCTGGCGGATCTGATGAGCTGGGGCGCAATCGGTGCGCGTACTACAGAATCTCAGGTTCACCGCGAACTGGCGTCAGGTCTCTCGTGTCCGGTTGGTTTTAAAAACGGTACCGATGGCACCATTAAGGTGGCAATTGACGCCATCAATGCCGCCGGGGCACCGCACTGCTTCCTGTCCGTCACCAAATGGGGTCACTCCGCCATTGTGAATACCAGCGGTAACGGTGACTGTCATATTATTCTGCGTGGCGGTAAAGAGCCGAACTACAGCGCAAAACATGTCGCAGACGTGAAGGTCGGGCTGGAAAAAGCGGGTCTGCCACAACAGGTGATGATCGACTTCAGCCATGCCAACTCCAGCAAGCAGTTTAAAAAGCAGATGGAAGTCGGCGCCGATGTTTGTCAGCAGATTGCCGGCGGTGAGAACGCGATTATTGGCGTGATGATCGAAAGCCATCTGGTGGAAGGTAACCAGAATCTGGAAGGCAGCGAGCCGCTGGTCTACGGTAAGAGCGTCACGGACGCCTGCATCGGCTGGGACGATACGGATGCTCTTCTGCGTCAGCTGGCGAATGCGGTAAAAGCGCGTCGCGGCTGAGTTTCAGGAGCCAAATAAAAAAGCGTGGATTGCTCCACGCTTTTTTTATGTCCAGCGAAAATTATTTCGCTTTACCCTGGTTCGCTACAGCCGCGGCTTTTGCAGCGATCTCATCAGCGTTGCCCAGATAGTAATGTTTGATTGGTTTGAAGTTTTCGTCGAACTCATACACCAGCGGAACGCCAGTTGGGATGTTCAGTTCGAGGATCTCGTCTTCACCCATGTTGTCCAGGTATTTCACCAGCGCACGCAGGGAGTTACCGTGAGCTGCGATGATCACGCGCTCGCCGCTTTTCAGGCGTGGCAGAATGGTTTCGTTCCAGTAAGGCACAACGCGGTCGATGGTCAGCGCCAGGCTCTCGGTCGTTGGCAGCTCAGCATCCGTCAGTTTCGCGTAACGCGGGTCGTGGCCCGGGTAGCGCTCGTCATCTTTGGTCAGCTCTGGTGGGGTTATCGCGAAGCCGCGACGCCACTGTTTAACCTGCTCGTCACCGTATTTTTCAGCGGTTTCCGCTTTGTTCAGACCCTGCAGCGCACCGTAGTGACGCTCGTTCAGTTTCCAGGATTTCTCAACCGGCAGCCAGGCCTGATCCAGTTCGTCCAGAACGTTCCACAGAGTATGGATGGCACGTTTCAGCACAGAGGTGTAAGCAAAATCAAAGCTGAAGCCTTCAGCCTTCAGCAGTTTACCTGCTGCTTTTGCTTCGCTTACGCCTTTTTCTGACAGATCAACGTCGTACCAACCGGTAAAGCGGTTTTCGTTGTTCCACTGGCTTTCGCCATGACGCACCAGGACCAGCTTAGTTACAGCCATATCGTACTCCTCATAAGCTTTATTGAATGATAACAATTCTCATTATATTGCCGTGACAGTGCCAGCAGCAACGCTTAACCCTAACCATAGCGAAAATAGTCTCTGAGTGTAAGATGCTTGTGAATCCAGGGTTATGATTTTGTCTGCGATCGGCGCTATTTTCAGCAAGACGGAGAGAAAAAGCCCTCCGCAAGGAGGGCTGGGAATTATGAATGCGGGATGAAATGATATTCTGTCACGCTAACGTACTCTTCACCCGGGCGCAGCACACAGTCCGGCTGTGGCCATTCTGGATGGTTCGGGCTGTCCGGCAGGAACTCGCTTTCCAGCGCCAGCCCTTGCCAGTCGCTGTACTCTTCATGTTCGCGTGCCGTGGTGCCGCCAAGGTAGTTGCCTGAATAGAATTGCAGGGCAGGGGCCGTGGTGTAGACCGTCATCTGCAGTTTCTCATCCGCAGACCAGACCTGCGCGGCAGGCTGAGTCACATCGCCTTTCGCCTGCAGCAGGAACGCGTGGTCATAGCCTTTCACCTTGCGCTGATCGTCATCGCTCAGGAAATCCTGCGCGATGGTTTTTCCGCTGCGGAAATCAAAGCTGGTACCGCTGACGGCCTTGAGCCCCTGATACGGGATCCCCATTTCATCCACCGGCAGATAGGCATCGGCCAGGATCTGGAGCTTGTGATTACGCACGTCGCACTGGTTGCCGTCCAGGTTGAAATAAGCGTGGTTGGTCAGATTGACCGGGCACGGCTTATCAACTTTCGCGCGATATTCAATGGCGATACGGTTATCGTCAGCCAGCGTGAAATGCGCGAACGCGGTGAGGTTACCGGGGAATCCCTGGTCACCGTCACGCGAGTCCAGTGAGAACAGCACTTCGCGGTCGTTTTGCTGAACGATTTTCCAGCGGCGCTTATCGAACCCTTCAGGTCCACCGTGTAACTGGTTTTCGCCCTGACTGGAAAGCAGCGAGTAACGCTCGCCATCAAGTTCGAAAGCGCTTTTCGCGATGCGGTTAGCATAACGGCCGACAGACGCGCCAAGATAGGCGGACTGATTGACATACTGCTCAGGCGACGCGCAGCCAAGCAGGGTTTCACGTACGCTGCCATCAGGCATTGGTACGCGAGCGGATAGCAAAGTGGCACCCCAGTCCATTAACGTAACCACCATTCCTGCGCTGTTGCGCAGGGTTAACAGGCGATACGGCAGGCCATCCGGGGCAAGGGTTGGCGTTTCGTTTAGCACTGTCCTGCTCCTTGTGATGCTTTACACACGTAGAAAGTTTCTTTAATACCTGTTTTCGCTTCGTACTGTTTTTCCACCGCCTGCTGGACGGCAGGGACGAGCTCTTCCGGCATCAGGGCAACAATGCAGCCACCGAAGCCGCCGCCGGTCATACGCACGCCGCCTTTATCGCCAATCGTGGCTTTGACGATGTCCACCAGGGTATCGATTTGCGGAACGGTGATTTCAAAATCATCGCGCATGGAGGCGTTAGATTCTGCCATCAGTTCACCCATACGTTTCAGGTCACCTTTCGCCAGCGCGGACGCCGCTTCAACGGTACGGGCATTTTCCGTCAGCACATGACGAACGCGTTTCGCCACTACCGGATCCAGTTCGTGTGCCACTTTATTGAACTCGTTGAGCGAAACGTCACGCAGCGCAGGTTGCTGGAAGAAGCGTGCGCCGGTCTCACACTGCTCGCGGCGGGTGTTGTACTCACTGCCCACCAGCGTGCGTTTAAAGTTGCTGTTAATAATTACCACAGCTGCGCCTTTTGGCAAGGGAACGGCTTTGGTGCCCAGAGAGCGGCAGTCGATAAGCAAGGCATGCTCTTTTTTACCCAGCGCGGAGATCAGCTGGTCCATGATGCCGCAGTTACAGCCCACAAACTGGTTTTCCGCTTCCTGACCATTCAGGGCGATTTGTGCCCCGTCCAGCGGCAGATGATAAAGCTGCTGGAAGACGGTACCCACGGCGACTTCCAGCGACGCGGATGAGCTTAATCCGGCGCCCTGAGGCACGTTTCCGCTGATGACCAGATCAGCGCCGCCCACGTTTTTATTACGTTTCTGCAGGTGTTTTACCACGCCGCGCACGTAGTTAGACCATTGCTGGCTGTCGTGGGTAACGATGGGTGCATCGAGGGAAAACTCATCCGTCTCATTGTTGTAATCCGCTGCAATAACGCGGACTTTGCGATCATCGCGCTTAGCGCAGCTAATGACCGTCTGGTAATCAATGGCGCACGGCAGAACGAAACCATCGTTATAGTCGGTATGTTCACCAATCAGGTTCACGCGGCCAGGCGCCTGAATGACATGGGTGGCAGGGTAGCCAAATTTCTCAGCAAACAGGGATTGTGTTTTATCTTTCAGACTCATTTTTTAGACTCCTGATTCGCGATAATGGACGTCACTCACAGCACGCAGGCGTTCTGCAGCCTGTTCTGCCGTCAGGTCACGCTGGGTTTCTGCCAGCATTTCATAGCCCACCATGAATTTACGTACCGTCGCAGAGCGCAGCAGCGGCGGATAGAAATGGGCATGCAACTGCCAGTGTTGATTCTCTTCACCGTTAAACGGAGCGCCATGCCAGCCCATTGAGTAGGGGAAGGAGCACTGGAACAGGTTGTCATAACGGCTGGTCAGTTTCTTCAGTGCCAGGGCGAGGTCATCGCGCTGTGCGTCGCTCAGATCGGTGATGCGCAGAACCTGTGCTTTTGGCAGAAGCAGCGTCTCAAATGGCCATGCTGCCCAGTAAGGTACGACGGCCAGCCAATGCTCGGTTTCCACCACCGTTCGGCTGCCATCGGCCAGTTCACGACGGGTGTAATCCACCAGCATCGGCGATCCATTTTCCGCGAAATAGGCTTTTTGCAGACGGTCTTCACGCTCGGCTTCGTTTGGCAGGAAACTGTTGGCCCAGATCTGACCGTGCGGGTGCGGGTTAGAGCAGCCCATTGCCGCGCCCTTGTTTTCGAACACTTGTACCCACGGGTAGGTCTGGCCCAGTTCAGCAGTTTGCGTCTGCCAGGTGCTGACGACCTCTTTCAGCGCGTCAACACTCAGCTCCGGCAGCGTTTTGCTGTGGTCGGGCGAGAAACAGATAACACGGCTGGTGCCGCGCGCGCTTTCACAGCGCATCAGCGGGTCCTGGCTATCCGGCGCGTCGGGCGTGTCGGTCATCAGGGCGGCAAAATCGTTGGTGAAAACGAAGGTGCCTTTGTAGTCCGGGTTTTTATCGCCCGTTACACGCGTGTTGCCCGGACACAGGAAGCAGTCCGGGTCGTGCTGCGGAAGCGTCTGTTTTGCAGGCGTCTCTTGCGCCCCCTGCCAGGGGCGCTTGGCGCGATGCGGAGAAACCAAAATCCATTGCCCGCTTAGCGGGTTAAAACGACGATGCGGATGATCGACGGGATTGAACGAAGTCATGACGGATCCTTAGTCCGGATAACCTTGTGGATGGCGAGACTGCCAGTGCCAGGTATCCTGTGCCATTTCATCAAGCGTGCGGGTGACACGCCAGTTAAGCTCTTTATCGGCTTTGGAGGCATCGGCCCAGTAAGCCGGGAGGTCGCCTTCACGGCGCGGTGCGAAGTGATAATTCACAGGCTTACCGCAGGCCTTACTGAAGGCATTCACGACGTCCAGCACGCTGCTGCCGATCCCGGCGCCGAGGTTATAAATATGCACGCCTGGCTTATCGGCCAGCTGCTGCATTGCCGCCACGTGGCCGTCGGCCAGATCCATGACGTGGATATAATCACGCACACCGGTACCGTCTTCGGTTGGATAATCATTACCGAAAATAGCCAGAGACTCACGGCGGCCAACGGCCACCTGGGCGATGTACGGCATCAGGTTATTCGGGATGCCCTGTGGATCTTCACCCATATCGCCTGACGGATGGGCGCCAACCGGGTTGAAGTAGCGCAGCAAGGCGATGCTCCATTCAGGCTGTGCTTTTTGCAGATCGGTGAGGATCTGCTCCACCATCAGTTTGCTTTTGCCATACGGGCTTTGCGGCGTACCGGTCGGGAAGCTTTCAACGTAAGGGATTTTTGGCTGATCGCCGTAGACGGTTGCGGAAGAGCTGAAGATAAAGTTTTTGACGTTCGCTGCGCGCATGGCGGAGATCAAACGCAGGGTACCGTTGACGTTGTTGTCGTAATACTCCAGCGGTTTCGCGACGGATTCACCCACCGCTTTCAGGCCGGCGAAATGGATCACCGTCTCAATGGCATGGTCGTGAAGGATCTCGGTCATCAACGCTTCATTGCGGATGTCGCCTTCCACGAAGGTCGGTTGTTTACCGCCAAGACGTTCAATCACAGGCAGCACGCTGCGCTTACTATTGCACAGGTTGTCGAGGATGATGACATCATGACCATTTTGCAGCAGCTGCACGCAGGTATGACTACCAATGTAACCGCTACCACCTGTTACCAGAACTCGCATATTTCGCTCCATTGGGCTTATGGTATGTAATAACCATAGCATAACAGAGACGCGAAAAGTGTGACATGGGATAAAATAGTGGAATCGTTTACACTGCTTTTAAAATCCGTTTTTTGGCGGCAATGCGACATTGTAGATCAAAGGGATAGTGAAGTCTTTGTGCAGGTTATCCGAAAAAACGGAGGGGCAGAGCCCTCCGGAGTTAATCGATTTTGCTCAGCAGGTACTGATAGCGTTCACCGTCGGGCACAAACTCGAGGCGGTGCGTAATGCAGGACGGGGCATCTTCGGCATGATGGGAAACGAACAGCAGCTGCGTTTCACCTTCGCTAATCAGGACATCCACAAAACGGCGGATCAGCTGGCGGTTTAATGGGTCCAGCCCCTGTAGCGGTTCGTCGAGGATCAGAAGGGTCGGGTGTTTCACCAGCGCGCGAACGATCAGCGCCAGACGCTGCTGTCCCCATGAAAGGCTATGAAACGGCGCGTCAGCGACCCGGTTATCCATCCCCAGAATATCCAGCCACTGCTGGGCCAGCTTATGCTGTTTGTCCGAGACCGCCTGATAAATGCCGATGGAATCAAAATACCCGGACAGGATCACATTGCGCACCGTGGTGCTGACCCGGTAATCCAGATGCAGGCTGCTGCTGACATAGCCGATATGCTTTTTGATATCCCAGATCGTTTCACCGCTTCCGCGGCGGCGGCCAAACAGGGTGAGATCGTTACTGTAGCCCTGAGGGTGATCGCCGGTGATCAGGCTCAGCAGCGTTGATTTTCCCGCGCCGTTGGGGCCAACAATTTGCCAGTGTTCACCCGGGTTGACCGTCCAGCTGAGATGATTAAGGATCGGCCGATCGTCATACGCTACCACGCCATCACGCAGCACGATGCGCGGCTGGTGGGGATCTAACGCGTGGCGGGCAGAAGGTGCGTCCGGTTCCGGCAGCGTAATGCCGTCCAGGTTTTCACTGTGCGCCAGTTGGGCAATTAACGCCTGCTTAAGTAACGCCGATTTTTCGCCGGTTTCAGTCAGGTTGCAGTCAGTGAGCACGCCGGCGTTCTGAATAAACTCAGGAATTTCATCAAAACGGTTAAGCACCAGTACCAGCGTATAGCCCTGCTGGTTAAGCGAGCCGAGCAGGGTGGCCAGCTGTGCGCGGGACTGCACGTCGAGACCGTCGAACGGTTCATCAAGAATCAACAGTTCCGGCTCGCTCATCAGCGCCTGACACAGCAGCGTTTTCCGGGTCTCACCGGTCGAAAGGTATTTAAAGCGCCGGTTCAGCAGGGAGGTGATGCCAAACTGTTCTGCCAGATACGCACAACGGGCAGGATTGTTGACCTCATCCTGAATAATGTCTGCCGTTGTGCGGCCCGTATCCTCTTCACCCGGGCTGAGTAAATCGGTGTTATTGCGCTGCCATTCATCGCTCACCAGCTTTTGCAGCTGCTCGAATGACAGGCGCGTCAGGCGCGTAAAGTTACACTGGTATTCACCTTTAAGGTGCGCGAGCTCTCCGCTCAGCGCACGGGCCAGCGCTGATTTCCCGCTTCCGTTTGTACCGACAAATGCCCAGCTTTCACCGGCGCGTATTGTTAAATCAGAAATCGTCAGCGTTCGGGTGTCGCTAAGACGAAACGTGCCTTGCGAAATATGCAATGATGACATGACTTATCCCATTTTTTGCAGCAACAGTTGTCAGGGATACTCACTGTCGACACGCTTGTCAATGTGCTCAGCACAATGTGGCGATAATCACCCGGTCGGCGTTGAAATATGCGGTCACCACAGCACCTTCTTCTAATTCTGCGGCATCGCTGAGGGGAAGGGTTGCGCAGAGTTCTTGCCCGTCCGGCAGGGTCATCAGTACTTCACACTGCTCTTCACCGCGTTCAACGTGGCGGATGGTACCGCGTAGCTGGTTATCAGCGGCTTTTGCTTTTTCGGCATCGGCAGTGATATTCACCCATGGCGCTTTCAGTAACACCAGCACCTCTTTACCTTCATTCAGCGCCAGTCGGTCTGCGCTTTGTGCGGTAATCGCGGCTTTCAGACGGGTTGTTCCATCGGCAAGCAGGATCTCAATATGACGCTGCACCTGGGCGTTATCGCCCGCCATCACCGTACCAAACCACTGGTTACGGGCGCTGGTTTGCAGCGAAAAGCGGGAAATGGCAGCCAGCAGGCTGTCCAGCGGGAGATTATCGTCGTCACTTAACACATCAAACGCTTTTTGCTGGATCTGCGCCAGCAGATCATACAGTTGAACCAGGCGCTGGCCGTAACGTGTCAGGATCGCACCTCCACCGCCTTTGCCGCCCGTGGCCCGGTCAACCAGCGTTTGCTCGCTCAGGGTGTTCATGTCGTTGATGGCATCCCAGGCGCTTTTATAGCTAATGCCAGCGTTCTTAGCCCCCTGGCTTATTGAACCGGTTTGTTCTATTTGTTTAAGCAGGGCGATACGTCGCGGATCGGCGAAAAGCTTCTGCTGTAGTCGTAGAGTGAGGAGAATTTCGGCCTGCATAACACTGTCCTGGCAAAAAGTGCATTGTGACCCAAATGGCGAAGGTCGCAAAGGGCACCGCACAAAAGGGGATGTTTTTCTCACTTTTCAGGGTAGAATAAGCCATTCACAATATCTGGAGAAAACCATGTTGGAATTGTTGAAAAGTCTGGTATTCGCCGTGATCATGGTACCAGTAGTGATGGCCGTTATCCTCGGTGCCATCTACGGCCTGGGTGAAGTGTTCAACGTATTTTCGAACATTGGTCACAGAGACCAGGCTAAAAAGCAGCATTAATTTCCCCCCGAAACGCCCGGCTTGCCCGGGCGTTTTGCTCTCAAGTATTTCCCTTTCTCGCCGATATGATTTAAAGCATCAGCTTGCTGTACCCCTTGAGCGGTACGATTTAACGCTGGGATCTCCCCGGAGTTACCGTTATATTAGTGTGTATATAACGATACTCACAGGAGCTACAAATGGCACGTACATGGGTACGCCTTTTCGCAGGGGCAACGCTGACACTTTCGCTGAGCGGACACGCGCTGGCTGACGAGGGTAAAATTACCGTCTTTGCGGCAGCGTCGTTGACCAACGCGATGCAGGATATTGCGACAGCGTATAAAAAAGAGAAGAACGTCGAGGTGGTCTCCTCTTTTGCTTCTTCATCGACGCTGGCACGTCAGATTGAAGCGGGAGCGCCGGCCGATCTGTTCATCTCTGCAGACCAGAAGTGGATGGATTACGCGGCTGAAAAGAAATCGATTGATGCGACAACCCGCGAAACATTGCTGGGGAATAGCCTCGTCGTGGTGGCGCCGAAAGCCAGTAAGCAAGGCGAAATCACTATCAACAACGAGACCCCCTGGACCCGGTTGCTGAACGGAGGACGCCTGGCCGTTGGCGATCCGGAGCATGTACCGGCGGGGATCTACGCCAAAGAAGCATTGCAAAAACTGGGTGCCTGGGAGACGTTATCGCCCACACTGGCTCCGGCTGAAGATGTGCGCGGTGCTCTGGCGCTGGTTGAACGTAATGAAGCGCCGCTGGGGATAGTCTACGGGTCGGACGCCGTCGCCAGTAAAGGGGTGAAAGTGGTTGGTACGTTCCCGGAAGACTCCCACAAGAAAGTGGAATATCCTGTTGCGATTGTTGATGGACATAAAAATGCGACCGTGACGGCCTTCAGCGAATACCTGAAAGGACCCGAAGCGTCCGCAATCTTTAAACGTTACGGATTTACGACTCACTAATGATATTGACCGATCCCGAATGGCAGGCTGTCCTGCTGAGCCTGAAAGTCTCTTCCCTGGCGGTTGCGCTGAGTTTGCCCTTTGGGATCTTCTTTGCCTGGTTACTGGTTCGCTGTAAGTTTCCCGGCAAAGCCCTGCTGGATAGCGTTCTTCATCTTCCCCTCGTGTTGCCACCGGTGGTGGTTGGCTACCTGCTGCTGGTGTCGATGGGGCGGCGCGGTTTTATTGGCGAATGGTTATATGACTGGTTTGGGCTGACGTTTGCGTTTAGCTGGCGAGGGGCGGTACTGGCGGCGGCGGTGATGTCATTCCCGCTGATGGTCAGGGCCATTCGCCTGGCGCTGGAAGGGGTTGATATCAAACTGGAACAGGCTGCCCGCACGCTGGGTGCCGGGCGCTGGCGCGTTTTTTTCACCATCACGCTCCCGCTTACGCTGCCGGGCATTATTGTCGGCACGGTACTGGCGTTCGCCCGCTCGCTGGGTGAGTTTGGTGCCACGATTACCTTTGTGTCGAATATCCCCGGTGAGACGCGAACGATCCCGTCAGCAATGTACACCCTGATTCAGACGCCGGGTGGAGAAGGTGCCGCGGCGCGGCTGTGCATTATCTCAATTGTGCTGGCGCTGGTCTCGCTGCTGGTTTCGGAATGGCTGGCGCGACTCAGTCGCGAGCGGATGGGGAAATAGTCATGCTCGAACTTCAGTTCACCCAGACGCTGGGAAATCATACCCTGACCCTTAACGAGACGCTGCCTGCGAGCGGCATTACCGCCATCTTTGGCGTATCTGGTGCAGGGAAAACCTCATTGATCAATGCCATCAGCGGACTGACGCGGCCGCAGTTCGGACGGATTGTGCTCAACGATCGCGTCTTAAACGACGTTGAGAACAAAATTTACCTGGCACCGGATAAGCGGCGAATTGGTTATGTTTTTCAGGATGCGCGATTATTTCCGCATTACAGCGTGCGCGGTAATCTTCGCTACGGCATGGCCAAAAGCATGGCCGCGCAATTTGATAAGCTGGTGGCGCTGCTGGGCATTGAGTCACTGCTGGACCGGCTCCCTTCATCGCTTTCTGGTGGTGAAAAACAGCGCGTGGCGATAGGCCGCGCGTTGCTCACCGCGCCAGAACTGCTGTTGCTCGACGAACCGCTGGCCTCGCTGGATATTCCGCGAAAACGTGAACTGCTGCCCTATCTTCAGCGCCTTGCGCGTGAAATCAATATCCCGATGCTCTACGTCAGCCACTCGCTGGATGAGATCCTGCATCTGGCCGATAAAGTGCTGGTACTGGAAGAGGGCAGCGTTAAGGCATTCGGTAATCTGGAAGAGGTGTGGGGCAGCAGCGTGATGCACCCGTGGTTACCGAAGGAGCAGCAGAGCAGCATCCTTAAGGTGAGCGTGCTGGAACATCACCCGCATTATGCGATGACCGCACTGGCGCTGGGCGACCAGCATTTGTGGGTCAACAAAATCGACAAACCGCTGCAGTCTGCGTTGCGTATACGCATTCAGGCTTCAGATGTCTCTTTGGTGCTGCAAGCGCCGCTGCAGACCAGCATTCGCAATATCCTGCGCGCGAAAGTGGCGGAGTGTTTTGATGATAACGGTCAGGTTGAAGTGAAGCTCGAAGTGGGCAGCAAGACGCTCTGGGCGCGCATCAGTCCGTGGGCCAGAGATGAGTTAGGGATCAAGCCTGGCCTGTGGCTTTACGCACAAATCAAGAGCGTCTCCATCACCACCTGATTACAGCAGGTGGGTATAAATATACTGCGCGATGCTGTCGGTGGTGTTATCACCAATCACGACGTTAGCACGCGCTTTTACCGCATCGTCGGCGTTGCCCATTGCCACGCCTGTACCGGCGGCCTCCAGCATGCTGATGTCGTTGTAGTTATCGCCAAAGGCAATCACATCCTGCATTGACCCGCCCTGAGACTCCACGAACTGCGTCAGACGCTTGCCTTTGCTGTTGCCTTTGCGGGCGATATCGACCTGGTCGTGCCAGGACCACTCGCACTCCAGACCCAGCGTTTGTTCAACGTGCGTCGCGAAGGCATTCAGTTTGGTGGTATCTTCATCCGTCAGCGCAAATTTCCAGATAGCATCGACATCCTGAGCCGCCTGGCGCAGGGAGGAAACCTGGGTAAAGACCGGACGCTGCGCTTCAGGCAGAGACAATGCCCAGTTGCTGGTGCGGATCACGTGGCCTGTCGGACGTTCATACACCATTGCGTTATCCACGTACATCAGGCCGTGAATAGCATGCTCATCAAGCAGATCAATCAATTGCAGCGCCTGAGGCACGGGCAGCGGATCGGATTCTAAAACCTTTTTTGCCTGATAATCATACAAATAAGTGCCATTACAACAAATTGCAGGTGTATCTAACGCCAGTGCCTGATAAAAAGGATGAATGGCAACGTGATGTCGACCCGTTACGATAAGGAGTTGATATCCCACTTCCTGCGCGCGTTTGAGTGCTTCAAGGGAAGAGGGGAGAAGGGTTTTCTGCGGAGTAAGTAAGGTACCGTCTAAATCCAGAGCAATTACACGCGAGGTCATTTGTTTTTCCGGGTTAATATTGAATTTACGTTCTGAAGGGATGGTACACCGAGAGGCAAAGGCTTCAAAATTCCCGATGACAATTCAGCATTCACCGTCAAAAGTTAATTACTTTCATGCGCAGTGAGGAGTGAATATTCATGAAACAAACCGTTTATACCGCCAGTCCTGAAAGCCAGCAGATCCACGTCTGGCGTTTAAATACCGAGGGTACCCTCACGCTGGTTCAGGTTGTTGATGTGCCAGGTCAGGTGCAGCCGATGGTTATCAGCCCGGATAAACGTTTCTTGTACGTGGGTGTGCGCCCGGAGTTTCGCGTGCTGGCCTACCGCATCTCGCCGGACGACGGCGCGCTGACTTACACTGCGGAAGCACCTTTACCGGGCAGCCCAACGCATATCTCCACCGATCGCAAAGGCAACTTCATCTTCAGCGGCTCTTACAATGCCGGCTGTGTCAGCGTAACGCGTCTGGAAGCGGGCCTACCGGTTGAAACCGTGGAGGTGGTTGACGGGCTGGAAGGTTGCCACTCGGCGAATATTTCTCCGGATAACCGTACGCTGTGGGTCCCTGCGCTGAAACAGGATCGTATCTGCTTGTTTACCCTGAGCGATGACGGTCACCTGGTGGCGCAGAATCCTGCAGAAGTGACCACCGTTGAGGGCGCGGGCCCGCGCCATCTGGTGTTCCACCCGAACCAGCAGTACGCCTATGTGGTGAACGAGCTGAACAGTTCTGTGGACGTATGGGAACTGAAAGATCCTAACGGCAAGATTGAGTGCGTGCAGACGCTGGATATGATGCCGTCTGACTTCTCTGACACCCGCTGGGCGGCTGATATTCACATCACACCGGATGGGCGTCATCTGTATGCCTGCGACCGTACCTCCAGCCTGATTACGGTATTCAGCGTTTCTGAAGACGGTAGCGTGCTGGCGATTGAAGGTTTCCAGCCTACCGAAACCCAGCCACGCGGGTTTAATATCGATCACAGCGGTAAATACCTGATTGCGGCGGGGCAAAAATCTCACCACATCGCGCTGTACGAAATCAAAGGTGCGCAGGGGCTGCTGGAAGAGAAAGGGCGTTACGCCGTCGGCCAGGGGCCAATGTGGGTGGTGGTAAACGCACACTAAAAGGCTTAAAACAAAAAACCTCGCAAATGCGAGGTTTTTTTATGCCCGGTGGGCACCGGGCGAGTACAGCAAAAGACATCAACGCATTCTTTTATTGCTTAGGCTCAGCAACCACTTTGCTACCCAGACCGCGGTTGTTGTATTCCCACATGCGGTTGAAGTTCGCGTCATTCAGGTTGCGCTGCACGTTACCTTTATCATCCACGCTACCGGTATTGCCGGAGAAAGGACGTTTGGAGATAGCGGCATCGGCCCATGGCTTAGCCATGTTGAAACCTTCGTTGATCACGCTGTCACGAATAACAACCTGACCGTTGGTGGCAGAGTCCACATCCAGCGAGCGGCCCAGCTGCGCGACGCCGTCACCGGACGCGTTAAAGCGGCTGTTAACGGCCAGGAAGCCGTAGAACAGGTTAGATTGCGTGGCAGGGGCAAACACATAACCTTCCTGCTGAGTGCGTGAATTCACCACGCGGAAATCGGTGTTCTCAAACACCACCGCGCCGCGACCGGAGACCAGATCCACGTCACCTTCAACGTAGCTGTTAGTGACCAGCGTACGGGTCAGACGGTTATTCTGCAGCGTGTTCTGAACACCGCTGTTTGTCACAAAGAAGGTGTTCTGACGGCCGAGAATATTCACGTTGTTGATCTGCACTTTATCGCCATCGCTACGCAGTGCAACGGCCTGGTGGTTACCGGCATCAACGCTATCGCCCAGGGTATTCTGAATGGTCAGGTTCTGCAGCTGCAGGCCATTATTCTGAGACCAGACGACCGCCGAACACATCACGCCGATGGTAGCTGCACGCTTGCTCTGGCAGTTGTCAAACATATACCACGCCGGTTTGCCTGGCATGTATTTACCCGCCGGGTTGACCAGGCGACGCCAGGTGTTGCTGTCGATTTCAGAATCAATCGCCAGACCAATTTTCACGTCGACCGCTTTCTCGCCTGTCCCGTAAAGGGTGATGCTGCCCGGTGCTGCCGGAACGTAAACGGTGCCTTCATATTCCCCAGGTAGGATCGCGATGTACTGGCGAGAGGCGCTGTGTTTGGTGATAGCCGCGTCAACCGCAGCCTGAATCGTCGTGTGCGTCACGCCCTGCGTACCTGCCGGACCGACAACGAAGTCAGGTTGTTTCGGCAGGTTAATAGAAGACGGTGTCCACGGCGCAGCGTTAGGGTCCATCGCCGAGAAGTAGTGTGCACGGTCAAAGTTCTTCGCTTCATCAGCGGACAAAATCGGGCGAGAGGCGGTACCCGGTGCAACCTGCTCAGAAGGTTGCTGGTCCGGTGGGGTAGAACTGCATGCGGATAATGTCACGCCAAAGGCGAGCGCTAACGCCAGACGGGAAATCCTGGAAATGTTCAAGGTAAAGCTCCTGGGTATGCAAGTCTTAACGGGATAGACGAAATAGCCTGCTTTTTTATACTAAGTTGAGCGAAACGGGAAGATAAAAAGGGTAAAAGATGCATTTTTTACCCGCGGGAGGCGGGAAAGTCATCACAAATAAATAACATTTTCCGCCAGAGCGGTTGACAGCAGGGGGCAGATGAAAATAAATGTCTATACAACCCATGACAAGTGGAATGCCCATGCAGCAGCTTCATCCCGACGATGTAATATGGCGCAATGCGCGACTGGCGACAATGATCCCGGACGACAGCACGCCTTATGGCCTGAAAGCGCAGCACGCCCTGGTGGTGCGCGGCCAGACGATTCTGGCCGTTATTCCCGAATCTGACATCCCTTCCGGCCACCGTCACTGTGTCGATCTGCACGGTCGTCTGGTCACCCCCGGGCTGATTGACTGCCATACCCACCTGGTGTTCGGTGGCGATCGTGCGGCAGAGTGGGAGCAGCGTCTGAACGGCGTCTCTTATCAAACCATCAGCGCGCAGGGCGGCGGGATTAACGCGACCGTGACGGCGACGCGGAGCAGTTCGCCCGAGACCCTGCTCAGGCTGGCGCAACAGCGTCTGCAGCGGCTGATCGATGAAGGGGTGACCACGGTTGAAATCAAGTCGGGATATGGTCTCAACGCCGAAGCGGAAGAGAAGATGCTGCAGGTCGCCCGCCAGCTGGGCCAGAACAATCCGGTAGAGATCAGCCCAACGCTTCTGGCTGCGCATGCGGTTCCGGCGGAATACCGCCACGACGCGGACGCGTATCTCACCAGGGTGTGCGAGCAGATGATGCCCACGCTGTGGCAAAAAGGCTTATTCGAAGCCGTGGATGTGTTTTGCGAAAACGTCGGCTTCACGCCAGCGCAAACCGAGCGGCTCTTCCGCGCTGCCAGCGCCCTGGGGATTCCGGTCAAAGGACACGTGGAACAGCTTTCAAATCTTGGCGGCGCGGCGCTGGTCAGCCGCTTTAAGGGGCTTTCCGCCGATCATATTGAATATCTCGACGACGCCGGTGTTCAGGCGATGGCGCACAACGGCACGGTTGCGGTATTACTGCCGGGGGCGTTCTATTTTCTTCAGGAGCGCCAGCGTCCGCCGGTTGAACAGCTCAGAAAAGAGGGCGTTCCCATGGCTGTCGCCACCGACTATAACCCCGGCACCAGCCCGTTCGCGAGTATTCATCTCGCGATGAATATGGCCTGCGTGCAGTTTGGCCTGACGCCTGAAGAGGCCTGGGCTGGCGTGACGCGACATGCTGCCCAGGCGCTGGGACGCGGGGCCACGCACGGGCAGCTGCAGGCTGGATTCGTGGCTGACTTTGTCGTCTGGGATGCACATCACCCGGTCGAAATGGTCTACGAGCCGGGACGCAATCCGTTGTATCAACGTATTTTCCGTGGGGAGAGCGTATGAGACTCTGGCGGCCGGTTGCCGAGACCGTCTGGCAGGGGCGCGACGACAGCGCCGAGGCCAGCAATGCAAAACGTATTTTTCAGACCCTGCGAGAGATGCCGGTATTTACCCCTCAGTCGTCCGGCATCGCTTTGATAGGGTTTGAATGTGATGAAGGGGTAAAACGCAATCAGGGCAGGCCCGGCGCCGTACAGGCCCCGGAGGTGCTTCGCAAAGCGCTGGCGAACATGGCAAGTCATCATGGACATGACCGGCTGGTAGATATGGGGTCGGTGTATGTCGAGGGCGATAATCTGGAAGCGGCTCAGCGGGCGTTAAGCGATGCCGTGCAGGCCTGCCAGCAGTCCGGCATGCGTACGCTGGTTTTTGGCGGGGGACACGAGACCGCCTGGGCGCATGGCCGCGGGGTTCTGGATGCTTTCCCGAACGCGCGCGTGGTGGTGATAAACCTGGATGCACACCTTGACCTGCGCAAGGCGGACCACGCGACCTCCGGCACGCCGTTTCGTCAGCTGGCACACTACTGTGCGGAACAGGCGCGCGATTTTCAGTATGCCTGCCTGGGCGTCAGCCGGGCGGCGAACACGCAGGCGCTGTGGGATGAAGCTGAGCGACTAAACGTCACGCTGGTGGAAGACCTTCATTTCAGGCGAGATGCGTTATCGGCTCTGGACAAGATTCTGGCCCAGGCCGACCGCGTTTACCTCACCATTGACCTCGATGTTTTGCCTGCTGGCGAAATGCCAGCCGTCTCAGCGCCCGCGGCGTTAGGGGTACCCGCGCTGGATCTTCTGCCGGTGATTGAACACATCTGCCGCAGTGGAAAACTGCAGGCTGCCGATCTGGTAGAATTTAACCCGCAGTACGATCGGGACGGACAGGGGGCAAAGCTTGCCGCCCGTCTGGCCTGGCAAATTGCTCACTGGTGGGCATAACAACGTTTAAGGAGTCAGAATGTTTTCACGCTCACCCCTGTCGCAGTCCAGCCCTCCCGCGCCTTTCTACGAAAAGGTGAAGCAGGCCATCAGCGAAAAAATCGCAACCGGCGTCTGGCGGCCGCACGATCGCATTCCGTCCGAGGCCGAACTGGTCGCACAGTTTGGTTTTAGCCGAATGACCATTAACCGGGCGCTGCGCGAGCTGACCGATGAGGGCCTTCTGGTGCGTCTGCAGGGGGTCGGAACCTTCGTTGCGGAGCCGAAAGGGCAATCGGCACTGTTTGAGATCAGAAGTATTGCCGATGAGATAGCTTCGCGTAACCATCAGCACCACTGTGAAGTGCTGGTGCTCGAAGAGACACAGGCCAGCGCCGAGCAGGCCGTGGAGCTAAATGTCAAAGAGGGAAGCCGCATCTTTCATTCCGTGATGGTGCATTATGAAAACGACATCCCGGTGCAGATTGAAGATCGCTGCGTGAACGCCGATCGGGTGCCCGAGTACCTGGATCAGGATTACACCCAGACCACGCCGCATGCCTATCTTTCGCTCATCGCGCCGCTGACGGAAGGGGAACACATCGTGGAAGCGGTTCGCGCTACGCCGCAGGAGTGCGAACTGTTGCGGATCAAAGAGCACGATCCTTGCCTGCTCATTCGTCGCCGTACCTGGTCTTCGTCGCATATTGTGTCGCATGCCAGACTGCTGTTCCCGGGAAATCGATACCGGTTGCAGGGCCATTTCATGTCGTAAGGGTCATACGTTTTAAAAGCGTGATAGCTAACGCAATATAACAAAATTGTATCTTTTTTGTTAAATCCGACCTTGTGTGTGCTTGTCTATACAAGTATATCTGAATACATCATCTGTCCCGTATGAGGAGCACACAATGTCGTCAGGTAAATACCGCCAGCAGGATGTCCGCGCCGCGCGCGGCACCACACTTACCGCCAAAAGCTGGCTCACCGAAGCCCCGCTGCGCATGTTGATGAATAACCTCGATCCTGAGGTCGCGGAAAACCCCCACGAGCTGGTGGTGTATGGCGGCATAGGCCGCGCCGCGCGCAACTGGGAGTGCTATGACGCGATTGTTGAATCCCTGACTCATCTGGAACATGACGAAACCCTGCTGGTGCAATCCGGCAAACCGGTCGGCGTGTTCAAAACCCACAAGAATGCACCGCGCGTGCTGATCGCCAACTCTAACCTTGTCCCGCACTGGGCGACCTGGGAACACTTTAACGAGCTGGACGCCAAAGGGCTGGCGATGTATGGCCAGATGACGGCGGGAAGCTGGATCTACATTGGCAGTCAGGGGATTGTGCAGGGCACCTACGAAACCTTCGTGGAAGCCGGTCGTCAGCATTATAACGGTTCGCTGAAAGGTCGCTGGGTACTGACCGCCGGTCTGGGGGGAATGGGGGGCGCACAGCCGCTGGCCGCGACCCTTGCCGGTGCCTGCTCCCTGAACATTGAATGTCAGCAGAGCCGCATTGATTTCCGACTGCGTACCCGTTACGTCGATGAACAGGCTGAAAACCTGGATGACGCGTTGGCACGCATCAAAAAATACACGTCAGAAGGCAAAGCGATGTCGATTGCGCTCTGCGGCAACGCGGCTGACATTCTCCCTGAACTGGTGGCCCGTGGCGTACGCCCGGATCTCGTCACCGACCAGACCAGCGCACACGACCCCCTTCACGGCTATCTGCCATCGGGCTGGACGTGGGAAACGTATCAGCAAAACGCCGAAAGTGACCCGGAAGGCACGGTGCTCGCCGCTAAACGTTCCATGGCGGAGCACGTGAACGCCATGCTGGCCTTTAGCCAGATGGGCATTCCGACATTTGATTACGGCAACAATATTCGCCAGATGGCGAAAGAGATGGGCGTGAGTAACGCCTTCGACTTCCCGGGGTTTGTGCCTGCCTATATTCGTCCGCTGTTCTGTCGCGGTATTGGTCCGTTCCGCTGGGTGGCCCTGTCCGGCGACCCGGAAGATATCTACAAAACCGACGCCAAAGTGAAGGAGATCGTCGCCGACGACGAACATCTGCACCACTGGCTGGATATGGCTCGCGAGCGCATTAACTTCCAGGGCTTGCCGGCGCGGATCTGCTGGGTCGGGCTGGAGTGGCGACAAAAACTGGGTCTGGCCTTTAACGAAATGGTGCGCAGCGGTGAAGTCTCCGCGCCGATTGTTATCGGACGCGACCATCTCGACTCGGGCTCTGTTGCCAGCCCGAACCGTGAAACCGAAGCCATGCGCGACGGCTCCGATGCCGTCTCCGACTGGCCACTGCTGAATGCCTTACTGAATACCGCCAGCGGGGCGACCTGGGTGTCGCTGCATCACGGTGGTGGCGTAGGAATGGGCTTCTCCCAGCACTCGGGAATGGTCATCGTGTGTGATGGTACGGATGAAGCGGCAGCGCGTATCGCTCGCGTGCTGCATAACGACCCGGCAACCGGCGTAATGCGCCACGCGGATGCCGGTTACGAGATTGCGATTGAATGTGCCAAAGAGCAGGGCCTGAACCTGCCGATGATCCCTGCCACACAAGGAAAGCATTAATGAACGCCTTAACCCTCACTCCCGGCTCACTGACGCTCAAACAGCTGCGTAACATCTGGCGTCAACCGGTTACGCTCTCACTTGATGAAAGCGCCCACGCCGCGATTAACGACAGCGTTGCCTGCGTTGAAGCCATTATTGCCGAAGGACGTACCGCCTACGGCATCAACACCGGATTTGGTCTGCTGGCGCAGACGCGTATCGCCACGCACGATCTGGAAAATTTACAGCGCTCGCTGGTGCTTTCGCATGCGGCGGGTGTCGGTCAACCGCTGGATGATGACATTGTCCGCCTGATGATGGTGCTCAAAATCAACAGTCTGGCACGTGGGTTCTCCGGAATTCGCCTCAGCGTGATCGAGGCGCTGATGGCGCTGGTGAATGCGGAAGTCTATCCGTGGATCCCGGCAAAAGGTTCCGTCGGTGCATCCGGCGATCTTGCGCCGCTGGCCCATATGTCGCTGCTGCTGCTCGGTGAAGGTCAGGCTCGCTGGAAGGGCGAGTGGCTCCCTGCGAAAGAGGCGCTGAAAAAAGCCGGGTTAACCCCGATAACGCTGGCGGCGAAAGAAGGGCTGGCGCTGCTTAACGGGACCCAGGCCTCGACGGCGTTTGCGTTGCGTGGTCTGTTTGAAGCCGAGGATCTTTTCGCCTCCGCGGTCGTGTGCGGTGCGCTGACCACCGAGGCGGTGCTTGGCTCACGTCGTCCGTTTGACGCCCGTATCCACGAGGTGCGCGGCCAGCGCGGGCAGATTGACGCCGCGGCGATGTACCGTCACCTGCTGACCGAGACCAGCGATATTGCAGACTCTCACCATAACTGTGACAAGGTACAGGATCCCTATTCGCTTCGCTGTCAGCCCCAGGTGATGGGAGCCTGTCTGACGCAGTTGCGCCACGCGGCAGAAGTGCTGCTGGTGGAGGCGAATGCGGTGTCTGATAACCCGCTGGTGTTCGCTCAGGAAAACGAAGTGGTCTCCGGGGGAAATTTCCACGCCGAGCCTGTGGCGATGGTGGCGGATAATATCGCGCTGGCGATTGCGGAAGTAGGGGCCTTATCCGAACGTCGCATCGCGCTGATGATGGATAAACATATGTCCCAGCTGCCGCCGTTCCTGGTCCGCAACGGCGGGGTTAACTCCGGTTTTATGATTGCCCAGGTGACGGCCGCGGCGCTGGCGAGCGAGAATAAGGCCCTGTCGCATCCGCACAGCGTGGACAGTCTGCCAACGTCAGCGAACCAGGAAGATCATGTTTCTATGGCCCCGGCCGCCGGACGTCGTCTGTGGGAGATGGCCGCCAACACCCGCGGCGTGCTGGCGGTGGAATGGCTGGCCGCATGTCAGGGCGTTGATCTGCGTGAAGGTCTGACATCCAGCCCGCTGCTGGAACAGGCGCGTCATCTGCTGCGTGAACAGGTCGCGCATTACGATGATGACCGTTTCTTTGCGCCGGATATTGATAAAGCGATCGCGCTGCTGGAGAAGGGAAGCCTGGTGGGCTTACTGCCTTCGGTGCTCTAAGATTTGCCCGGTGGCCCGGACACGTACAGGCCACCGGTTTTTTTACGAATACATCGCCGTGATCGATGCGCTGCCCAGCGAATGAAAATGGACGTTAAAGCCGACCATTGCGCCACTCGCGCCCTCATCCACCTCAATCTTGTCCACATCCAGCGCGTGAACCGTGAAGATATAGCGGTGCGTTTCCCCTTTTGGCGGCGCGGCGCCACCGTAACCCGCTTTGCCAAAATCGGTTCGGGTCTGGATAGCGCCTTCAGGCAGCGCCACCAGGTCAGAGCCGGAACCTTGCGGCAGAACGCGCGTATCCGCAGGCAGGTTCGCCACTATCCAGTGCCACCACCCTGAGCCTGTAGGAGCATCCGGGTCATAGCAGGTGACAACAAAGCTTTTGGTTCCCGCCGGAACATCATCCCACGCCAGATGCGGAGAGATATTATCCCCCTGATAACCCATGCCGTTAAAAACGTGGCGTTCAGGCAGTTTTTCCCCGTCGCGCAGATCTTTACTGATGATTTTCATACGATTTACCTCGGTACCCGATTATGCAAAAAGTGTAATGCATAAACAGAGTACCGACGTTAACGCTCAGGGTTAAATCGCAAAATGTGCGGGAATGTTAACGGCGTCAACTACCGCAGCCGTTAACTGACGTAGCTGAGCCGGCGAGATAACATAAGGCGGCATCAGATAGATAAGCTTGCCGAAAGGACGCACCCACACTCCCCGTTCCACGAAGAAACGCTGCAGCGCCGCCATGTTAACCGGATGGGTGGTCTCAATCACGCCGATGGCACCCAGCACGCGCACATCCGCCACGAATTCAGCCGCTGACGCTGCGCTCAGCTCCTGGCGAAGCTGCGCTTCAATCGTCGCGACCTGCGTTTGCCACTCGCCGCTCTCGAGAATGGCCAGGCTTTCGCTCGCCACCGCGCAGGCCAGCGGGTTGCCCATAAACGTCGGGCCGTGCATAAAGCAGCCTGCGTCGCCGTCGCTGATGGTGTCGGCAACGTGGCGCGTTGTCAGCGTGGCGGACAACGTCATGGTGCCGCCGGTCAGCGCTTTACCCAGACACAGAATATCCGGTGCGATCCCCGCATGCTCGCAGGCGAACAGCTTGCCGGTGCGGCCAAAGCCGGTGGCGATCTCATCGGCAATCAGCAGAATGCCCTCGCGATCGCACATCTTACGAATGCGCGTCAGCCACGCCGGGTGGTACATCCGCATCCCGCCTGCACCCTGCACAACCGGCTCAAGAATAACGGCGGCAATCTCATGGCGGTGGGCAGCCATCAGCCGCGCAAAACCGACCATGTCCATTTCATCCCACTCCCCGTCAAAACGGCTTTGCGGTGCCAGGGCAAAGAGGTTCTCTGGCAGATAGCCCTTCCACAGGCTGTGCATGGAGTTATCCGGATCGCACACCGACATCGCGCCGAACGTGTCGCCGTGATAGCCGTTGCGGAAGGTGAGGAACCGCTGGCGGGTCTCACCTCTGGCGTGCCAGTACTGCAGCGCCATTTTCATCGCCACTTCCACGGCAACAGAGCCGGAATCTGCAAGGAAAACGCACTCCAGCGGGGCCGGGGTCATCGCGACCAGACGCCGGCACAGGTCAACCGCAGGCTGATGGGTGATACCGCCAAACATCACGTGCGACATCTGGTCAATCTGCGCTTTCATCGCCGCATTCAGACGCGGGTGGTTATACCCGTGAATAGCCGCCCACCAGGATGACATGCCGTCCACAAGCGACTCACCGCTGCTCAGGGTCAGTTCGCACCCGTGAGCCGAGGCGACCGGGTAAACGGGGAGGGGGCGGGTAGTGGAAGTGTAAGGGTGCCAGATATGCTGCTTGTCGAAGGCGAGATCGTCCTGGGTCATAATCGACTTGTAAACCATTTTGAAAAGTTTTAGGTTTACGAGTATAAACCGATCTGAAAATTAACAAAACCCTTTGGAGAAGCCCCATGGCTCACCACGCACGCTGGACGATGTCGCAAGTTACTGAATTATTCAATAAACCTTTCCTTGAGCTGATGTTTGAAGCCCAACAGGTGCATCGTCAGCACTTCGATCCACGCCATGTGCAGGTCAGTACGCTGCTGTCGATCAAGACTGGCGCATGCCCAGAAGATTGCAAATACTGCCCGCAGAGTGCGCGCTATAAAACCGGGCTTGAATCTGAACGTCTGATGGAAGTGGAGCAGGTGCTCGACTCTGCCCGTAAGGCGAAAAATGCAGGCTCAACCCGATTCTGTATGGGCGCGGCATGGAAAAACCCGCACGATCGCGACATGCCGTATCTGGAGCAGATGGTGAAAGGGGTGAAAGAGATGGGGCTGGAAGCCTGCATGACCCTTGGCACGCTGAACGAAGAGCAGGCGCAACGCCTTTCCGCGGCAGGGCTGGATTACTACAACCACAACCTCGACACCTCCCCTGAATTTTACGGCAATATCATCACCACGCGGACCTATCAGGAGCGTCTCGATACGCTGGATAAAGTGCGTGACGCCGGCATCAAAGTCTGTTCAGGCGGGATTGTGGGACTGGGCGAAACGGTGAAAGACCGTGCGGGTCTTCTGCTGCAGCTGGCGAACCTGCCCACGCCGCCGGAAAGCGTGCCGATCAACATGCTGGTGAAAGTTAAAGGTACGCCACTGGCGGATAACGAAGACGTGGATGCATTTGATTTTATCCGCACCATTGCGGTGGCGCGTATCATGATGCCGACCTCCTACGTGCGCCTCTCGGCGGGTCGTGAACAGATGAGCGAGCAGACGCAGGCGATGTGCTTTATGGCCGGGGCCAACTCCATCTTCTACGGCTGCAAACTGCTGACCACCCCGAACCCGGAAGAGGACAAAGACGTCCAGTTGTTCCGCAAGCTGGGGCTGAACCCGCATCAGACCGACGTCCTGACGGGGGATAACGAGCAACAGCAGCAGCTGGAGCAGCAGATTTTCAACGCCGATACTGACCAGTTCTACAACGCGGCAACCGTATGACCTGGCAGGCACGTATCCATTCCGCGCTTGAAGAACGGCGGGCGGCAGATGCCTTTCGCGTTCGCAACGTGGTAGAAAACGGCGCAGGCCGTTTTCTCACCCGCGAGGGCCGGCAGTTTTGCAATTTCTCCAGCAATGATTATCTCGGGCTGAGCCAGCACCCGGCGATCGTCCGCGCCTGGCAACAGGGGGCGGAGCGGTTTGGCGTCGGCAGCGGCGGTTCGGGGCATGTCAGCGGCTACACCACGGCGCATCAGGCGCTGGAGGAGGCCCTTGCCGACTGGCTGGGGTATCCGCGTGCGTTGCTGTTCATTTCAGGTTTTGCCGCCAACCAGGCGGTCATCACCGCGCTAATGGGCAAGGACGACCGCATTGTTGCCGACCGCTTAAGTCACGCCTCGCTGCTGGAAGCGGCAAGTTTAAGCCCTGCGCAGCTCCGCCGCTTTGCCCATAACGATGCGGCTCAGCTTGCTGGCCTGCTCGATAAGCCCTGCACCGGACAGCAGCTGGTGGTCACAGAAGGGGTGTTCAGCATGGACGGCGACAGCGCACCGCTGCGTCCGCTGCATGAGACGGCGCAGCGACAAAACGCCTGGCTGCTGGTTGATGATGCCCATGGTATTGGCGTGATGGGTGAGGAAGGGCGCGGTAGCGTCCATCAGCAAAACGTGAAGCCGGAACTGCTGGTGGTGACTTTCGGGAAAGGTTTTGGCGTGAGCGGGGCGGCCGTGTTGTGCAGCGAGTCTGTCGCCGACTATCTGCTGCAGTTCGCCCGTCATCTCATTTACAGCACCAGTATGCCACCCGCACAGGCCGTGGCGCTGTCTGCATCACTGGCGGTGATCCGCAGCGCTGAAGGTGCGGAACGACGAGCGCGTCTGGCGGAACATATTCGGCGTTTTCGCCAGGGGTTACGCCATCTCCCGTTCCAGAGCACCGATTCGCAGAGCGCAATCCAGCCGGTGATGGTGGGGGAAAACGGTCTGGCTCTCACGCTGGCGCAGACGCTTCGCGAGCGCGGGATATGGGTGACGGCTATTCGTCCACCAACCGTACCGCCAGGCACTGCCCGGCTGCGTCTGACGCTCACGGCGGCGCACGAAGCAGAGGATATCGAGGCACTTCTGGAGGCGCTGCATGACACCCGTGAATAAACAGGCGATCGCGGCGGCATTTGGCCGGGCCGCGCGCAGCTATTCGCAGCACGATGAACTCCAGCGTCAGAGCGCGCAGGGGCTGCTTACTTTACTCAACGAGACCCGGTTCCCTCAGGTGCTGGACGCCGGGTGTGGGCCGGGTGCCAATAGCCGACACTGGCGTGCGGCCGGCAGCGAGGTGACGGCTATCGATCTGTCGCCCGATATGCTCGAGGAGGCCCGTCAGCAGCAGGCCGCGCACCACTATCTGGTTGCCGATATTGAGTCCATTCCGCTGCCGGATGCGCGGTTTGATCTGGTCTGGAGCCATCTGGCGGTACAGTGGTGCAGTAGTCTCCCGCAGGCATTAAACGAGCTTTATCGCGTGGCGCGCCCGGGTGGATGCGTGGCCTTCACCACGCTGCTGGAAAGCTCTTTACCGGAGCTCAATCAGGCGTGGAAAGCGGTGGATGAACAACCTCACGCTAACCGTTTTTTGTCGCACGAGCAGGTCATCCACGCGCTGGCGGGATGGCGCTATCGCTGTGCTGAGCAGACCATTACGCTGAATTTCGACGATGCCTTCAGCGCCATGCGCTCCCTGAAGGGCATTGGCGCGACCCATCTGCATGCGGGGCGTGAAAAGAAACCTCTTACCCGCGGCCAGTTGCAGCGTCTGGAGCTGGCGTGGCCGCAGCAGCGGGGGCAGTTCCCGCTCTCATATCAACTTTTTCATGGGATTATTGAACGTGACTGAACGTTATTTTGTCACCGGAACAGATACCGAAGTGGGCAAGACGGTTGCCAGCTCAGCGCTGCTGCAGGCGGCGCGCATGCAGGGAAAAACCACCGCCGGATATAAACCTGTCGCCTCCGGCAGCGAGATGACGGCGCACGGGTTACGCAATACCGACGCGCTGGCGCTCCAGCGCAACAGCACGCTTGAACTTGCCTATTCAGCGGTGAATCCGTACACCTTTGCCGAGCCCACCTCACCGCATATTATCAGCGCCGATGAAGGTCGCCCGATTGATTTTGCCGTGCTTTCTGCCGGGTTACGCGCCCTTGAACGCCAGGCTGACTGGGTACTGGTGGAGGGCGCCGGTGGCTGGTTTACGCCACTTTCGGCGGACCAGACCTTTGCTGACTGGGTGCAAATCGAGCAGCTGCCGGTAATTCTGGTGGTAGGGGTCAAACTCGGCTGTATCAACCATGCGATGCTGACTGCCCAGGCCGTTCAGCAGGCCGGGCTGCGCCTGGCCGGCTGGATAGCCAACGACGTGGTTGCGCCGGGCAGGCGACATCAGGAGTATCAGGCAACGCTGAAGCGGGTGCTTCCTGCGCCGTTTCTTGGGGAGATCCCGTGGCTGGCTGACACTGCCGGGTGCGCTGAAACCGGGCATTACCTCGATCTCAGCGTCTTGCCTCCAGCGACATCCAGTGGGCGATAAGCTCGTCATCCAGCTCGTTAACGTGGCCCTGGGCCACGTTACGCCCGCGATACAGCATGCAAAAGCGCTCCGCGACCCGGCGGATAAACGACAGCTGCTGCTCAGCTAACAACACCGTCATTCCCAGTTCCCGGTTTAACCGCACCAGCAGCTGGCTCAGCTTCTGGGCGAAGCTGTGGCCCGCGCCATGCATCGGTTCATCCAGAATCAGCATCCGCGGACGGATGACCAGCGCATTGGCCAGCGCCAGCTGATACTGGTCGTCTGGCGAAAGCGTGTTGGCCCGGGTTTGTCGCAGCGCATAGAGTTCCGGAAAGAGGTCGTAAACGTCACTTTTCGCTTCAGGGTCAGGTTTCCCTGTCGCGCGCATGGCGATATGCAGATTTTCATCAATGGTTAACTGGGAGAAAATCCGCCTGTCCTGCGGGACATAGCCTATTCCCGGGCCAGCGAAGGGTTCTGGCGTCTGGCTAAGCAAATCTCGCGGCGGTGCACCGGCTTCGTGCCAGATGATGGTGCCGCTGTCGACAGGCACTTTCCCGGCGATGCAATTCATCAGGGTCGTTTTGCCCATCCCCGGCAGGCCAACAACGCCTGTACACATGCCTTTGGGAAAATCTAAATCCACGTTCCATAGCGTATGTTGGCTTCCGTAAAACTGGTTAACTGCACGCAGACTCAACATCTTTCTCTCCTTAAAATCTGTGTGGATGAGGCTCATTGTGGGATGTGCAAAACTCCTGCCAGAAACCCTAAATTGATTAAAAAAGAGACTTTTTTAGGAATTTGTCCCGGATAAGCGGTGTGTGATTACCCCCTTTGCACATCCGCGGTGCCGGACGTGATGAGTTGTGGTGCAGGGTTAAAATGGTGGAAATGTGAGCAAGATCGCATCGGTTGGTTATGAATGACACAACTGTTTATCAGCAAAAAATAGCTATAAAAAATTTTTGCTGCCGTTTCGTGGGAAAAGTCGGGAATTTGCTGAGCGGCGGTCTGCACGGGCTGGAAGCAGTTATCCACTATTCCTGTGGATAACCATGTGCATTAGAGTTAGAAAACACGCGATAAGCGAGAGAAGACGCGGGTTACGACCAAATTGGCGCGAAACGCGGCTTTAGAAAATATCGCTTAATATTTAATTGGTTAGATAAAAGCAATTGCCGTAATGAAAGTGTCACCTGTTGCCATAAAACTATCATTACCTGGCTTGACAAATGTTAAAAAAGAAAAAGTTCTGGGGATAACCCGTCCTGACTGGTGTTTTATGTTGTCACAGTCCAAATTTTGACCGCTATCGCGCTAATCACCCTGCCGGTACTCTAAATATCCTGACATGCTACTGGTTTTTCATCCAGTGTTTTTTACTGGCATTCCTGGCAGCAACGAGTAAAATTACTCACCTGCCGCTTATAACGTCATCAGGTTGTCGCCCATGAGTAAACCGTTCAAATTGAATTCTGCATTCCGTCCTTCCGGCGATCAGCCTGAGGCGATCCGACGTCTCGAAGAGGGGCTGGAAGATGGGCTGGCGCACCAGACGCTGCTGGGGGTAACCGGTTCGGGCAAAACGTTTACCATTGCCAACGTTATCGCCGATCTGCAGCGCCCCACGATGGTGCTGGCCCCAAACAAAACCCTGGCCGCTCAGCTTTACGGCGAGATGAAAGAGTTCTTCCCGGATAACGCCGTGGAATATTTTGTCTCCTACTACGATTACTACCAGCCTGAAGCGTATGTCCCGAGCTCTGACACCTTCATTGAGAAAGATGCCTCGGTGAACGAACACATTGAGCAGATGCGTCTGTCGGCGACGAAGGCGCTCCTTGAGCGTCGCGATGTGGTGGTGGTGGCGTCAGTGTCGGCTATCTACGGTCTGGGCGATCCGGATCTCTATCTGAAGATGATGCTGCACCTGACCCAGGGGATGATCATCGATCAGCGCGCTATTTTACGCCGTCTGACAGAGCTGCAGTACACCCGTAACGATCAGGCGTTCCAGCGCGGTACCTTCCGCGTGCGCGGCGAGGTGATTGATATCTTCCCGGCAGAGTCGGACGATATCGCCCTGCGCGTTGAGCTGTTTGACGAAGAGGTTGAACGCCTGTCGCTGTTTGACCCGCTGACCGGCCACGTCGAGTCGGTCGTTCAGCGCTATACCATCTACCCGAAAACGCACTACGTGACGCCACGTGAGCGTATCGTGCAGGCGATGGAAGAGATCAAAGTTGAGCTGGCAGACCGCCGTAAGGTGCTTCTGGCGAATAATAAGCTGCTGGAAGAGCAACGCCTGAGCCAGCGCACCCAGTTTGACCTGGAGATGATGAACGAGCTGGGCTACTGCTCCGGTATCGAAAACTACTCACGTTTCCTCTCCGGGCGTGGTCCGGGCGAGCCACCGCCGACGCTGTTTGATTATCTGCCGGCAGACGGTCTGCTGGTGATCGACGAATCTCACGTGACTATCCCGCAAATTGGCGGGATGTATCGCGGTGACCGAGCGCGTAAAGAGACGCTGGTGGAGTATGGTTTCCGTCTGCCATCGGCGCTGGATAACCGTCCCATGAAGTTTGAAGAATTTGAGGCGCTGGCACCGCAAACCATCTACGTCTCGGCTACGCCGGGCAACTACGAGCTTGAAAAATCGGGCGATGAGGTGGTTGACCAGGTGGTGCGTCCGACCGGGCTGCTGGATCCGATTATCGAGGTGCGTCCGGTCGCCACTCAGGTTGACGATCTGCTGTCAGAAATCCGTATCCGCGCGGCCATCAACGAGCGCGTGCTGGTAACGACGTTGACCAAGCGCATGGCGGAAGATCTCACCGAGTATCTTGAGGAGCACGGTGAGCGGGTGCGTTACCTCCACTCGGATATCGATACCGTCGAGCGTATGGAGATCATCCGCGACCTGCGTCTGGGCGAGTTTGACGTGCTGGTGGGTATCAACCTGCTGCGAGAAGGCCTGGATATGCCAGAAGTCTCGCTGGTGGCGATTCTGGATGCCGACAAAGAAGGCTTCCTGCGTTCTGAACGCTCCCTGATCCAAACCATTGGCCGTGCCGCGCGTAACGTTAACGGTAAAGCGATCCTTTACGGTGACAAAATTACCCCGTCAATGGCGAAAGCAATTGGCGAAACGGAGCGTCGTCGTGAGAAACAGCAGCGTTACAACGAAGAGCACGGCATTACGCCGCAGGGCCTGAACAAGAAAGTGGTGGATATTCTGGCGCTGGGTCAGAACATTGCGAAGACCAAAGCGAAAGGGCGCGGGAAAGCGCGTTCAGTGGTTGAGCCGGATACCGTCGAGCTGACGCCAAAAGCGCTGCAGCAGAAAATCCACGAACTGGAAGGACAGATGATGCAGCATGCGCAGAACCTCGAATTCGAAGAGGCCGCGCAAATCCGCGACCAGCTGCATCAGTTGCGCGATCTGTTTATCGCCGCCTCCTAGGTAAAAGCAAAATGACAGCCGCAGGCTGTCATTTTTTTAGTGTTTGCACTCTCCCGTGGGAGAGAGGTTGGGTGAGGGCATAATCTCTATCCCAGATCCTGAATCGCCTTCTCCAGCGCTTCACGCAGCAGGTGACGGTCGTGACGATATTTGATATCGCTCGCTTCCAGCGGCTCCTGCACCACCACGCGATCGCCAATCCCTGATACATCAACTTTCGGGCCGACCACTACGCCATCGATGATTTTCTTCCCGACGTACTGCTCCATCAGATTCAGTTTGTCCGCCAGCGACAGGCTGGCCGCCGCCGGGCTCAGCTCACGGCCTAAATTGCCGATGTAAACCATGGGGGCGGGCGTTCTGCGCAGGGCCTGTGCCAGCTCTTTGACCAGTAAAATGGGCATCAGGCTGGTGTAAAAACTGCCCGGCCCAATCAAAATCAAATCCGCTTCGCCGATGGCCTCAATGGCTTCACGCGTGGCGGGCACGCTTGGGTAGGTCATCAGCTCTTTTGGCGGCACGGTAAGCTGGTCGATGTTCACTTCGCCATAAACCTCGTGCCCTTCCGCATCGATTGCCATTAAATCGACCGGTTGTTCGGACATCGGGATCAGGAACGCGTCAACCTTGAGCAGGTTTCGGATCAAATTGATGGCTTCCAGCGGGCGCACTGACAGGTGATCCAGCGCTTTAAGCATCAAATTTCCAAGGTTATGCCCGGAAAGTTCGCCGTTACCGCCAAAACGGTACTCAAACATCGCCGAAGCGACGCTCGGCTCGGTAATTAACTGGTTCAGACAATTACGCATATCGCCCCAGGCGATACCCCCTTCCGCGCGTCGAATACGCCCGGTGGAGCCGCCATTATCCGTGGTTGTCACTATCCCTGTCAGCCTTGAGCCAAGTGAGGACAGAGAAGACATCACTCGCCCCAGACCATGGCCTCCGCCAAGAGCGACAACACGGTCAAGATCCGCAAAAGTGCGATTGCGCATACACATTCCTTATCACGTTCGATCTGCGTAACACTACCTTAACTACCCCTAAAAGACGATGCCTCACCCGGCGCAAAATGACGTATATCAATGTGAATATGCTGTTTTTAGGTATTCTGTAGCGAAAATACACGATTATGTCGTTATGTATATGGTTATATAGCGTTAAGTGATAATGGCGAAGGGAAGATTTCCGCGCTACTATCGCCATAACCACGTTTTCAAATTTGAAAACATACACTCGAGCCCTGGCGCCTGTGTCGAAAGATATGGCGTCCTGGCCGTGGCGAATATGCCACCAGGGTACAGAAAGAAATGACTGTGCCTCCCGTCTCTGGAAAGGTGTACATGGCTTCACAACTTACTGATGCATTCGCGCGTAAGTTTTTTTACTTACGTCTGTCGATTACCGATGTGTGCAACTTCCGTTGCACCTACTGCCTGCCCGATGGCTACAAACCGGGCAGCGTCACCAATAACGGCTTTCTCTCCGTGGACGAAGTGCGCCGCGTCACGCGCGCATTCTCTGAACTCGGCACGGAAAAGGTCCGCCTGACCGGAGGGGAACCCTCTCTGCGTCGTGATTTCCCCGATATCATTGCTGCGGTGCGTGAGAACGATCGTATTCGTCAGATTGCGGTCACCACCAACGGGTACCGCATGGCTCGCGACGTTGCGGCCTGGCGCGACGCGGGCTTAACCGCCATCAACGTCAGCGTGGACAGCCTCGATGCCCGCCAGTTTCATGCCATTACCGGCCAGGATAAATTCCGCCAGGTGATGGACGGTATTGACGCGGCGTTCAGTGCCGGTTTCCAGAAGGTCAAAGTCAATACGGTGCTGATGCGTGACGTCAACCATCACCAGCTTGATACCTTCCTGGCGTGGATCAAATCCCGCCCCATCCAGTTGCGTTTTATCGAGCTGATGGAAACTGGCGAGGGCAGTGAGCTGTTCCGTCGGCATCACATCTCCGGGATGGTGTTGCGAGATGAGCTGCTGAAACGCGGTTGGATCCACCAGATCCGTCAGCGCAGCGACGGCCCGGCGCAGGTTTTTTGTCACCCGGATTACGAAGGGGAAATCGGGCTTATCATGCCGTATGAGAAAGACTTCTGTGCCAGCTGTAACCGTCTTCGCGTCTCCTCCGTTGGTAAGCTGCATCTGTGCCTGTTCGGGGATGGCGGTGTCGACCTTCGCGATCTGCTGGCGGAAGACGCCCAACAGGCCGCGCTTGAAGCGCGGATTTCTGAAGCTCTGACGCACAAAAAACAGACCCACTTCCTGCATCAGGGCAACACCGGCATTACTCAGAACCTGTCCTACATTGGCGGGTAATCAGGCTTAAGAAGGAACCAGAAGATGAGTCAGGTTAGCGCGGAATTTATCCCGACACGCATTGCTATTCTTACCGTTTCCGACCGCCGCGGTGAAGAGGATGACACCTCCGGCCACTGGCTGCGCGATGCGGCACATGATGCCGGGCACAGTATTGTTGATAAGGCGATCGTGAAAGAGAACCGTTATGCCATTCGTGCCCGGGTCTCTCAGTGGATTGCCAGCGATGAGGTGCAGGTGGTGCTGATCACCGGTGGCACCGGTTTTACCACAGGCGACCAGGCTCCCGAGGCGCTCGTCCCGCTGTTTGACCGGGAAGTGGAAGGCTTTGGTGAAGTGTTCCGCATGCTCTCGTTTGAAGAGATTGGCACCTCCACGCTGCAGTCGCGTGCGGTGGCCGGTGTGGCGAACGGGACGTTGATTTTTGCCATGCCCGGCTCGACAAAAGCGTGTCGCACCGCGTGGGAAAATATCATTGCGCCGCAGCTGGATGCCCGTACCCGTCCGTGTAATTTCCATCCCCATTTAAAGAAATAAGTTATGTCGCAACTGACCCACATTAACGCCGCTGGCGAAGCACATATGGTGGATGTCTCCGCCAAAGCCGAAACGGTGCGTGAGGCGCGTGCTGAAGCCTTCGTGACCATGTTGCCAGAGACCCTGGCGATGATTATTGACGGCAGCCATCACAAAGGCGACGTCTTTGCCACCGCCCGCATCGCCGGGATCCAGGCTGCGAAACGCACCTGGGACTTAATTCCGCTCTGCCACCCGCTGATGCTGAGCAAGGTGGAAGTCAACCTGCAGGCGCAGCCGGAGCATAACCGCGTGCGCATCGAGTCGCTCTGCCGCTTAACCGGGAAAACCGGGGTTGAGATGGAAGCCCTGACGGCGGCCTCTGTGGCCGCGTTGACTATCTATGACATGTGCAAAGCGGTGCAGAAAGATATGGTGATTGGCCCGGTTCGTTTGCTGGCGAAAAGCGGTGGTAAATCCGGTGATTTTAAGGTGGACAGCCATGATTAAGGTGCTCTTTTTTGCTCAGGTCCGCGAGCTGGTGGGCACCGACAGCCTGACGCTTGATGCCCCGTTTGACACCGTTGCCGACCTGCGTGCGCATCTTGCCGCGCAAAGCGACCGCTGGGCGCTGGCGCTGGATGAAGGCAAGCTGCTGGCCGCGGTTAACCAGACGCTGGTGGAGCTGACCCATCCGCTGACGGCCGGGGATGAAGTGGCCTTCTTCCCGCCGGTGACAGGGGGCTAAGATGGCTGAAACCCGAATTCTGGTAGGTCATGACCGTTTCAGCGTTGGTACAGAATATGACTGGCTGGCAGAGCGTGACGAAGACGGTGCGGTTGTCACCTTCACCGGCAAAGTGCGTAATCATAATCTCGGCGACAGCGTAAAGGCGCTGACGCTGGAGCACTATCCGGGCATGACGGAGAAATCCCTCGCGGAGATCGTTGAACAGGCGCGTGGCCGCTGGCCGCTCGGGCGAGTGACGGTTATCCACCGTATTGGTGAAATGTGGCCTGGCGAGGAAATCGTTTTTGTCGGCGTGACCAGTGCCCATCGTAGTAGCGCGTTTGCCGCAGGGGAGTTCATTATGGATTACCTCAAAACCAAAGCGCCATTCTGGAAACGTGAAGCGACGCCGGAAGGCGACAGGTGGGTTGAGTCGCGTGACAGCGACAAAGAAGCCGCCAGTCGTTGGTAGTCGGTTTGCGTGAATGTGTTAGTCTTAACGTGTGTGTCTACTTAATCAGGAGTGAATCATGGACCGATTTCCGCGTTCCGATTCAATAGTACAGCAGACCCGTACCGGGCTGCAGACGTATATGGCTCAGGTTTATGGCTGGATGACGGTCGGTTTACTGCTGACCGCCTTTATCGCATGGTATGCAGCCAACACGCCTGAGCTGATGATGTTTATCTTCTCAAGCAAAATCACCTTCTTTGGGCTGATCATCGCGCAACTGGCGCTGGTCTTTGTTCTCTCCGGCCTGGTGCAGAAGCTGAGCGCCGGAATGGCGACCACGCTGTTTATGCTCTATTCGGCACTGACGGGGCTAACGCTCTCCAGCATCTTCATCGTGTATACCTATTCCTCCATCGCCAGCACGTTTGTGGTCGCTGGCGGGATGTTTGGTGCGATGAGCCTCTACGGCTACACCACGAAGCGTGACCTGAGCGGTTTCGGCAGCATGCTGTTTATGGGGCTGATTGGGATTGTGCTGGCGTCGCTGGTGAACCTGTGGCTGAAGAGTGAAGCGCTGATGTGGGCGGTGACCTATATCGGGGTGGTGATCTTCGTCGGTTTGACGGCCTACGACACTCAGAAGCTGAAAAATATTGGCGAACAGATTGACGTACGCGACAGCTCAAACCTGCGCAAATACGCGATTCTGGGCGCCCTGACGCTGTATCTGGACTTTATCAACCTGTTCCTGATGTTGCTGCGTATTTTAGGCAACCGTCGTTAAGGGTATTTCCCTTACCCGACCTGCGTTGCGCAGGCCGGGTAAGTTCCCCCGCCAGACCTCACTTCGCTAACGCTTTCTCATTCTTCGCCCGCAGTTTCTTCGCCCGACTCTCCAGCACCAGATAACATACCGTTGCCAGCGCCAGCGGCAGGAAGTAATAGAGCATACGGTAGGCCAGCAGGGCGGCAATAATCGTACCCTGTGAAACATGCTCTCCGGCGAGCAGGGCGATAAATACCGCCTCCAGCACCCCAATCCCCGCCGGAATATGCACGATCACGCCGGCAATGCTGCTGACCAGCAGCACGCCCAGCACAAAGAAGTAATTCACATCTTCACCAATGAGCATCCAGATAATCGCCCCCATCGCCATCCAGTTGGCGCTGGACACGGCCATCTGCAGGACCGCGAATTTCCACGAAGGCAGCACCAGTTTTTGCCCCTTGATGGTCATGTGTCGGCGTTTGGCAAAGGCGCAGGCCCAAAGATAGAGCGCAATAATGAGCAGTAATGCAAAGCCTAAAATTCGCAGCGTGGTTTCATCGATGTACCAGTGCGCAGGCAATTGCACCACGCCGATGGTGAAAATCACCCCGCCGAGCAGAATGTAACCCAGCCAGTTGGTGGTGATGCTGAGGGAAAAAATGCGCGTAATGGTCCCGCCCGGCAGACCGAGGCGCGAGTAAAGGCGATAGCGCATGCCGATCCCGCCCACCCAGGTACTCAATGTCAGGTTAAAGGCGTAGCAGATAAACGACACCAGCATGACCTGGCGCTTCGCAAGCTTATGGCCGCAGTAGGCGCGGCCCAGCAGGTCATAGCAGCCGTATATGAGGTAGCTTACAATCACCAGCCCCACCGCGCCCAGCAGCACCAGCCGGTTGTAGTTGCGGATAACTTTCCACACCTCTTCCCAGTCAACTTTCTGTGCGTAAACCACCAGCAGAACCGCGACGGCGATGAAAAACAGCCAGGTGAGGATCTTTTTAGCCAGCCGCCAGCGTGGATGTGATTTCGACATCAGGTTTTCCCTCCATCTTCCGCTTCAACGCGGTCCTGGGTTTCCATTTCGGGCTGGACAGGCGGATCCACCAGCGCAAGTTTTGGCGTGTGCGCCGGCAGCCAGCCCACCATCGCCGGGAAATGACGCAGGAAGTGGAACACCACCACGCTAATGCCCAGATTCCACCAGGTGCGTTTGGGCACCATGGATTCGTCCACGCGCACGCAGTCGTTCACGATCAACGCCTGCAGGTTATCCCTCAGAGTCTGGTTGAACTGGCGATCGTGGATGATCAGGTTAGCTTCAAGATTGAGTGACAAACTCAGCGGGTCGAGATTGCTGGAGCCCACGGTGGCCCAGTGATCGTCCATCAGGGCTACTTTGCCGTGCAGCGGCCGGCGGCGATATTCGTAAATTTGTACGCCACCTTTCACCAGATAGTTGTACAGCAACCGGGCACCGATTTTGACAATCTGCATGTCCGGCTCGCCCTGAACAATGAGCTTCACGCGCACGCCGCGTCGGGCCGCATTGCGCATGGCATGCAGCAGGCGATAGCCCGGGAAAAAGTAGGCGTTGGCGATAATCACTTCGCGCTTTGCATTCGCCAGCATCTTCAGGTAATGCCGCTCAATGTCGTCCCGGTGCTCACCGTTATCCCGCCAGACAAACAACGCCTGCGCTTCACCGGGGTGACGGTTCTCTTCCGGGCGATGATGGCGGCGCTGCCACCAGCGCCGGGCAGCCTCTTTACCGGGCAGGTTTTCCAGCTCAAAGAGCAGGATATCCTGCACCACCGGTCCTTCAATGCGAATCGCGTAATCCTGCTTGGCTTCCGGGCCGTAATCGGACATATGTTCAGCGGAGTAGTTAATGCCGCCAACAAACGCTACCGTCTCATCCACCACCACAATTTTGCGGTGCATCCGGCGGAAAAGATTGGTACGCATGCCGAAAAGGCGAGGGCCAGGATCGTAGTAGCGGAACACGACGCCTGCTGAGGTGAGCTCATTGACGAACGCATCACTGAGGTCCGGTGAGCCATAGCCATCCAGCAGCACTTCGATTTTGACGCCACGCAGGGCAGCACGCAGCAGCACGCTGTGCAACTGCTTACCGACGTCGTCTTCGAACCAGATAAACGTTTCAAGGATCACTTTCTGCTTTGCGTGGTCAATCGCGTCAAACACCGCGGGGTAATATTCATCCCCGTTGACCAGCAGCGTGATCCGGTTGCCTTCCTGCCATGAACATTTCATAAGTGGATCTCCGCGCTGAGCGGCGCATGGTCGGAAAGATGTCGCCAGTTAAGTAACGCCAGTGCGGTCGGGCTGCTGGCATGGGCGTTTTTCACGTAGATTCTGTCGAGTCGCAAAAACGGGAACCGTACCGGAAAGGTGCGTGCAGGCCTGCCGTTTGCACGGGTGAAAATCTCCTCAAGTCCCGCATCAACCTTCAACGGATGGTTAGCCCGCTGCCGCCAGTCGTTGAAATCACCGGCCACGACCACGGGTTCACCTTCGGGCAGGGCATTGGTCCATTCGGCCAGCATTTTTAGCTGTGCCTGGCGATGGGCTTCGCGCAGGCCCAGATGAACACAGCCCACGTGCACCGGGAACGCCAGGTCCGGCGGGGCGATGCGGCAGTAAAGCAGCCCGCGTTTTTCACTTTCACCCACAGAGACGTCGCGGTTCTCGTAATGTTCAATGGGAAAACGTGACAGCACCGCATTACCGTGATGCCCTTCCGGGTACACCGCGTTGCGCCCGTAGGCGTAATCACTCCACATGGTGTCGGCCAGGAATTCGTAGTGCGGGGTGTCCGGCCAGTTTTCAAAGTGAAGCGGATGCACTTCGTGGGCGCCCATGACTTCCTGAAGACAGACAATGTCCGCGCTGACGGTGCGTACCGCGTCGCGCAGCTCCGGTAAAATGAAGCGGCGGTTAAATGCTGTGAAGCCTTTATGAATGTTTATCGTCAGCACTTTAAGCGAGAAATGCTGCATTTTTTTGGTCATACGTTCCTTCCAGGGTGACTATCCCGATGAAAATAAAGTGTAGTAGGCGTCACAAAAAGATGCGGTGTTACGGAATTTTCCGTAAAGTGCGGTAGTCTGATTAAGCAGAGAAAAATCCTTCAGGAGAGAAGCCATGAAGTGGCAACAACGCGTTCGTGTCGCAACTGGCCTGAGTTGCTGGCAGATAATGTTGCATTTACTGGTCGTGGCCGTGCTGGTGATGGGCTGGATGAGCGGCACGCTGGTGCGGGTCGGCTTAGGGCTATGCGTCCTCTATGGCGTCACCGTACTGTCGATGCTGTTTTTACAGCGCCACCACGAAGCACGCTGGCGTGAGGTGGGTGATGTGCTCGAAGAGCTCACCACCACCTGGTACTTTGGTGCGGCGATGATTGTGCTTTGGTTGCTGTCGCGTGTGCTGCAAAACAACCTGCTGCTGGCCCTGGCCGGTCTGGCAATCCTCGCAGGGCCTGCCGTGGTCTCGTTACTGACCAAAGAGAAAAAGCTACGCGATGTTTCGTCTAAACATCACGTACGCCACTGAGCCCGTCGTGGCCGCTATGATCAGTAGCGGCCACAAACTTCCCCAGACAATGTCCAGACTCGCATCCTTCAGATAGATCTGCTTGGTGATATCCGTGAAGTGCCGAATCGGGTTTATCCACGTCAAATCCTGTAACCATACCGGCATGTTCTCGACGGGTGAGACGTAGCCCGAAAGCAAAATCGCCGGCATCATAAAGACGAACACGCCAATAAATGCCTGCTGCTGGGTAGAGCAGAGCGCGGAAATCAGCAGTCCAAACCCGACCAGCGACAGCCCGTAAATCACCATCGTGAAGTAGAACAGCGCCAGCGAACCGGCGAACGGGATCTGGTAGGCCCATATTCCCACGCCCAGCACGATGGTGGCCTGGAAGGTCGCGACAATCAGCGCCGGAACCGCTTTGCCGACGAAAATTTGCCATGTTGCGAGCGGGGAAACCAGCAGCTGATCGAGCGTCCCCTGTTCGCGCTCACGGGCGACGGAAAGCGACGTTACGATCATCACTCCGATAGTGGTGATCATGGCAATCAGCGATGGCACCACGAACCATTTGTAATCCAGATTCGGGTTATACCAGTTGCGCACCACCAGCTCGCTGTTGTTAGGTTTTGGTTTCCCGTCCATCAACTCCTGTTGGTAATCTTTCACCACCTGCTGAAGATAGTTGGCTGCAATCTGGGCGCTGTTGGAGTTGCGCCCGTCGAGGATTAACTGCATTGGTGCCGTCTGGAAGGTATCCAGGTTGCGGGAAAAATCGGCCGGAAAACGCACCAGCAATAACGCTTTTTGCGTATCGATGGTGGGCTGGATCTCCTGCGGGCTTTTCAGCAGCAGGATGTGGGTAAAAGCCTTCGCGCGGGCGAAACGCTGCGTCAATTCGACGGAATGTTTGCCGTTATCTTCGTTGTAGATAGCAATGGTGGCGTTAGTCACCTCCAGCGTGGCGGCAAACGGGAAGAGCAACACCTGAAGCAACACCGGTAATACCAGAATGGCGCGCGTCTGCGGCTCGCGCAGCAGCGACTGCAGCTCTTTGCGTATCAATGTCCATAAACGGTGAAACATGTTCGCTCCTTAATCCAGACGCCGTTTGGTCTTTATCCACGTCAGCCCAATAAACATCGTTGCCGATACCAGCAAAAACAGCGTGTTGATGATCAGCACCACCGGAATATTCCCCGCCAGGAACAGGCTTTGCAGCGTACTCACGAAGTAGCGCGCCGGAATAATGTAGGTCACGGCACGGATCACGGCGGGCATGCTGTCTATCTGGAAAATAAACCCGGACAGCATAATCGACGGTAAAAAGGCGGCGTTCAGGGCCACCTGCGCGGCGTTGAACTGGTTACGGGTGATGGTGGAGATAAGCAGCCCCATCCCGAGGGTGCTCAGTAAAAACAGACTGGTGATAAAGAACAGCACCACCAGCGATCCACGGTACGGCACGCCGAGGATAAACACCGAGACCAGCATGCAGAGCAGCATCGCCAGCATGCCGAGGAAGTAGTAGGGGATAAGCTTACAGAGCAGCAGTTCAACCCGTGTGACCTCGGTAGACAGCAGCGCCTCCATGGTGCCGCGTTCCCACTCGCGGGCAATCACCAGCGAGGTCAAAATGGCGCCAATAACCGTCATGATGATGGTCACCGCACCCGGGATAATAAAATGCTGGCTAATGGCCGCAGGGTTAAACCAGTAGCGCGTCTGCACGTCGATCAGCGGTTCGAAGGTTTCCCCGCGATCTTCGGCGCGCTGCATTTGCCACAGCTGCCAGATGCCCTCCACATAGCCTTGTACAAAGTTCGCGGTGTTTGGCTCGCTGCCGTCGGTGATCACCTGCACCGGCGCACTGGCATCGGTGCGCGCCATGTTGGCGGCAAAATCCACCGGGATCACCACCAGCCCGCGTATCTTCCCGGCCTGCATCATCTGGATTAACGCCTGCCGGTTGTCGCTGATGGTGGCGTCGATGTAAGGGGAGCCGGTCATGGTGTGGGTGAAATCAAGCGCCTCTTCGCTCTGCTGCTCCAGCAAAATCCCGACCCGCAGTTTGCTGGAGTCGAGGTTGATCCCGTAGCCAAAGATAAAGAGCAGCAGCAGGGGGATCACCACAGCGATCAGCCAGCTGCTGGGGTCACGCACGATCTGGCGCGTCTCTTTGATACACAACGCACGCACCCTGCGCCACGAAATGGCGTTATTGCGCATGGGCATTCTCCTTATCCCAGTCGTGGATGAGGGTAATAAACGCCTGTTCCATGGTCGGGTCCGGCACCTCGTCATCGGCGGCCTGTTCTTTCAGGTCGTCCGGCGTACCGTGGGCAATCAGCTTGCCGCGATACACCAGCCCGATGCGGTCGCAGTATTCCGCCTCATCCATAAAGTGGGTGGTTACCATGACCGTGACCCCTTTCTCCACCATGCTGTTAATATGCAGCCAGAACTCGCGGCGGGTGAGGGGGTCAACGCCGGACGTCGGCTCATCGAGAAACAGGATATCGGGCTCATGCATTAATGAGCAGGCCAGCGCCAGCCGCTGCTTGAAACCGAGCGGCAGTTCGTCGGTGGCATGGGAAGCAATGCCCGTCAGGCCAAAGGCCTCGCTCATGCGGTGGATTTTCTCGTTCTGCGCGCGGCCCCGCAGGCCGTACACGCCGGAGAAAAAGCGCAGGTTCTGCTCGACCGTCAGGTTGCCATACAGCGAGAATTTTTGCGCCATATAGCCCAGATGCTGACGCGCCTTGCCGGAGCTGACCTTCAGGTCCATGTCGAGCACCAGCGCTTTCCCCGAGGTCGGTACCAGCAGACCGCACATCATCTTAAAAGTGGTCGATTTCCCGGCGCCGTTTGGCCCGAGCAGGCCAAAAATCTCACCGCGTTTCACCGCGAAATTGACGTTATCGGTGGCGGCGAAATCCCCAAACTTTTTGGTGAGGGATTTGGCTTCAATCACCGTTTCACCCGGCGTACCTTCAACCGTGTGCAGGATCGCGGCGAGGGGGGATTCTGATGTCCCTGCGCCGCCGAGCAGATCGATAAACGCATCTTCAAAGCGTGGCGCGGTCTCCTCCATCTCAATTTCAGGCATACCCGGTGCACGGCGTATATCGTCCTCGGTCGCCTCTTTCGTGAGGATCACGCGCACCGAACGGCCCTGAATCATTCCATCGCTGACCTGAGGTAGCTTTAGCACCCGCTGCAGCAGCTGACGGTTGGAGGCCTGGGCGCTGTGCAACAGGAAGCTGCGACCAGCCATGCTCTGCGTCAGCGTGGTCGGCTCTCCCTGATAAAGCAGCTCACCTTCGTTCATCAGCAGAACGTCACGGCACTGTTCCGCTTCATCAAGGTACGAGGTGCTCCAGAGGATCAGCATCCCATCGCCGGCTAACTCATGCACCATCTGCCACAGCTCGCGGCGCGAAATCGGGTCGACGCCCACGCCGGGTTCATCGAGCAAGAGAACTTTCGGCTCGCCCACCAGCGTACAGGCCAGCCCCAGCTTTTGTTTCATCCCGCCGGAGAGCTTGCCCGCCAGCCGGTCGGTGAAGGGGCCAAGCGAGGTAAATTCCAGCAAACGGGCAAAGGTCTTCTGACGGGTTTCGCCAGTGACGCTGCGCAGGTCAGCATACAGATTGAGGTTTTCCATCACCGTCAGGTCTTCATACAGACCAAACTTCTGCGGCATATAGCCCAGCATGGCATGGAGCGCGCCATCGTTTTTAATCGGGTCGAGTCCGAGCACGCTGGCGGTTCCTTCATCAGGCTTTAACAAACCCGCCAGCATCCGCATCAGCGTCGTTTTGCCTGCGCCGTCCGGGCCAACCAGCCCGGTCACATAGCCTTTCTGAATGGTACAGTTCAGCGGGGCGACGGCAGGTTTTTCCATCCCCGCGAAGCGTTTGACCAGATTGTTGAGCTGAATAACCGCGTCATTCATGTCGTTCCCCGTCGCTGACTTTTACGGTGACAGGCATGCCCTGACGCAGCGCGTCGTCGGCATCGGTCACGATGATGCGCAGGCGATAAACCAGGTCGGTACGCAGATCCGGCGTTTCAACCGTTTTGGGTGTGAATTCAGCCGTCGGTGACACAAAGCCAACTTTGCCATGATACGGTTTATCCGGCCGACCGTCGGTGTAGAGCAGCAGCTCGCGGCCCGGCTGCATCTGGCCGAGATTAGGCTCATCAATGTAGGCGCGCACCCATACCGGACGCGTCAGAGAAAGCGTCAGGACGGTGCTTCCCGCGCTTAACATGCTGCCCGGCTCCACGGCGCGGGTCATCAGCGTGCCGTCAGACGGGGCAATGAGCGTGGTGTCGTGCAGATCCAGTTCCGCCTGCGCCAGCTGCGCCTGCGCCTGTTCCAGACTGGCTTTTGCCTGCGCGATGTCCTGCGGGCGGTTACCGGTGTGGTACTGGCTTAATTTATCCTGGGCGGATTTCAGCGTCGCCTGGGCCTGGTCGCGGGAGGAGCGGGCGTTTTCCAGGTCGTTGGCAGAAATGGTGCGGCTTTTCCACAGTCCCTGCTGACGGGCATAGAAGTTTTGCGCGTAGTCATAGGCGGCCTGCGCCTGTTTGACCGCGGCGGCGGCCTGAGCAATCTCTTCGTCACGGTAGCCGGCCAGCATCAGGTCATATTGCGCCTGCGCCACGGAAACGCCTGCTTTCGCCTGCATCAGCGTGTTCTCGTACGGGGCCTTGTCGAGCATCCCCAGCATCTGACCGGTTTTGATGGTATCGCCTTCATCAACGGTGAGGGAGGCCAGGCGCCCCCCGACGCGGAAACTCATATTCACGGTGCGAATATCGACGTTACCGTACAGCGTCAGGCCTCTGTCCTGGTGACTTTGATACCACAGCCAGCCGCCGATACCTGCGGCAAGCAGAACAACGACCACCAGAATGATGGCGACAGGTTTTTTCATGACTTCAGGCTCCTTTGCGTTAAGCCTTGCAGGATCAGATCGAGATGACAGGTGATGACCTGGCTAATCTGCGCGGCTTTATCCTCATCAAATTGTGTCCAGCCGGTGCGTAACAGGATCGTTTCGCGCCCAAGACGGAAGGCGAGAATTTCACCCAGCAGGGCGTGGGTATGCAAAATAGTCTCGGTATCGTCGGCGTCTCGTCCGGTATAGGCCGCGATCAGCCGGGTCAGGTGCGTATGCATCGGGGCAATCACCTGATCGTGCACTCGCTGGTAAGCCGCCGTAGGGGAGAGCTGCTCACGGGAGATGAACTTACTCAGGCTCAGCGTCTCGTCGTGGGTCAGCAGGCGAATCATATTGTCGCAGGCGCTGATAATCAGCTGCCTGATGGCGGCGCGATCCGGCGACGGCTGGCTCAATAGCCCGCTGGCCTCTTCAACGTGTGGCCGAAAATGGTTACCGATAAAGTCGGCGATCCACTGGGCACAGGCGAGGTACAAATCCTCTTTTGAGCCAAAATAGTAGGTGATAGCCGCAATGTTTTGCCCGGCCTGCGCCGCGATGTCCCGCGTGGTGGCATGCAGACCATATTCGCCAAACTGCGCCAGCGCGGCGGCAATAAGCTGGTTTTTGGCCTGTTCACCTTTCGATGTCGTTGGGGTCGTATTCATGGCGGTTTTAAAAATTAATCAATCGATTGATTAACATTATGCACGGTTGCCCTTTTTGTCCAGTGACCACACGGCGGGAAATCTTTCGTCAACGCAGCGCCGCGGGATATTTTATGCGCCACGTCACAAAACCTGCTACACTCCGCTGCTTCACGACATTGTGGTTTTTGTCCTTCCCTATCGTTATATCTCCCTGAAAACTACACCTGTGATGGTCGGGGCGGTTCGGAGTTTTTATGTCTTTTGATTCCCTTGGCCTGAACCCTGAAATTTTGCGCGCTATCGCAGAGCAGGGCTACGTCGAGCCAACCCCAATCCAGCAGCAGGCTATTCCGGCCGTTCTGCAGGGCCGCGACCTGATGGCCAGCGCCCAGACCGGTACCGGTAAGACCGCGGGTTTTACCCTGCCGCTGTTAGAGTTGCTGGTAAAAAATCAGCCGCACGCCAAAGGACGTCGTCCGGTGCGTGCCCTGATCCTCACCCCAACGCGTGAGCTGGCGGCCCAGATTGGTGAGAACGTGCGTGAGTACAGCCGCTATCTCAACATTCGCTCGCTGGTGGTTTTCGGTGGAGTAAGTATTAACCCGCAGATGATGAAGCTGCGCGGTGGCGTGGACGTGCTGGTGGCAACGCCGGGTCGTCTGTTGGATCTTGAGCACCAGAATGCCCTGAAGCTTGATAGCATCGAAATCCTGGTGCTGGACGAAGCTGACCGCATGCTGGATATGGGCTTTATCCACGACATTCGTCGCGTGCTGGCTAAGCTGCCACCGCGTCGTCAGAACCTGCTGTTCTCTGCCACCTTCTCTGATGAGATCAAGGCGCTGGCGGAAAAACTGCTGCATAACCCGCTGGAAGTGGAAGTGGCGCGCCGCAACACCGCCTCTGAGCAAATTACCCAGCACGTGCACTTCGTTGATAAAAAGCGTAAGCGGGAACTGCTCTCCCATATGATTGGTCAGGGCAACTGGCAGCAGGTGCTGGTCTTTACCCGTACCAAGCACGGTGCTAACCATCTGGCGGAACAGCTGAATAAAGACGGTATCCGCAGCGCGGCGATCCACGGTAACAAAAGTCAGGGGGCACGTACCCGCGCGCTGGCTGAATTTAAATCCGGTGACATTCGCGTCCTGGTTGCCACCGACATTGCTGCCCGCGGTCTGGACATTGAAGAGCTGCCGCACGTCGTCAACTACGAGCTGCCAAACGTACCGGAAGACTATGTTCACCGTATCGGTCGTACCGGTCGAGCGGCGGCAACCGGTGAAGCGCTCTCGCTGGTGTGTGTGGATGAACACAAACTGCTGCGTGATATCGAACGTCTGCTGAGAAAAGAGATCCCGCGTATCGAAACCCCGGGCTATGACGTGGACCCGTCCATCAAGGCGGAGCCTATTCAGAATGGCCGTCAGGGCGGCGGCGGTGGTCGTGGTCAGGGTGGCGGGGGGCGCAGTCAGCAGCCGCGTCGTTCTGAAGGCGGTGCACCGAAAGCCGCGGGCAAACCTCCGCGTCGTAATACAGAGGCTAAGCCAGGCGGTGAAAGCCCATGGCGTAGCGGCGAGGGGAAACCGGCAGGGGAAGGGCAGCGCCGACGCCGCCCGCGTAAACCTGCTAACCCGCAGTAATCTGGAAGCCCGGTCGTAAAGCCGGGCTTTTCTTTTGCGGCAGCGGAAAGAAAGTGCCACAATAGTGGCTGTTTATACAGTATTTCAGGTCCTCCGATGGCTTTAACCGCGGCGCTCAAAGCGCAAATTGGCGCCTGGTATAAGGCGCTACAACAGCAGATCCCCGATTTTATCCCCCGAGCGCCTCAGCGGCAGATGATTGCTGATGTGGCAAAAACGCTCTCCGGGGACGACGGACGACATCTGGCGATTGAAGCCCCGACGGGTGTCGGGAAAACCCTTTCGTATTTAATCCCGGGCATTGCCATCGCGCGGGAAGAGCAAAAAACGCTGGTGGTCAGCACCGCTAACGTGGCCCTGCAGGATCAAATCTTCAGCAAAGACCTGCCGCTGCTGCGCAAAATCATCCCTGAACTGCGATTTACAGCCGCCTTTGGCCGCGGGCGTTATGTGTGTCCGCGCAATCTCGCGGCTCTCGCCAGCAGTGAGCCCTCTCAGCAGGATCTGCTGGCCTTCCTGGATGATGAACTGACGCCGAACAACAAAGCGGAACAGGAGCAGTGCGCGAAGCTAAAAACCGAGCTCGACAGCTACAAGTGGGACGGCCTTCGCGATCACACCAGCCATGCCATCAGCGATGATTTGTGGCGCAGGCTCAGCACCGATAAAGCCAGTTGCCTTAACCGCAACTGCCACTACTACCGCGAGTGCCCGTTCTTTGTCGCACGGCGGGAGATTCAGGAAGCGGAGGTGGTTGTCGCTAACCACGCGCTGGTCATGGCCGCGCTGGAGAGTGAGGCCGTCCTGCCGGAGCCCAAAAACCTGCTGCTGGTGCTCGATGAAGGCCACCATTTGCCCGATGTGGCGCGGGATGCGCTGGAGATGAGCGCCGAAATCACCGCGCCGTGGTTCCGCCTGCAGCTGGATCTGTTCTGCAAGCTGGTGGCGACCTGCATGGAGCAGTTCCGCCCGAAAACCACGCCGCCGCTGGCGGTGCCCGAGCGGCTGAGCGAACATTGCGAAGCGGTCTACAGCCTTATTGCTTCCCTGAATAACATTCTCAATCTTTATCTCCCGGCGACCCAGGAAGCAGAGCACCGCTTTGCGATGGGAGAGCTGCCCGACGAAGTAATGGAGATCTGCCAGCAGCTGGCGAAGCACCTTGAAAAGCTGCGCGGGCTGGCGGAGATGTTCTTAAACGATCTCAGTGAGAAAACCGGTACCCACGACGTGGTGCGTTTGCACCGCATTCTGCTGCAGATGAACCGTGCGTTGGGCATGTTCGAAGCCCAGAGCAAGCTCTGGCGTCTGGCCTCGATGGCGCAGGCGTCCGGTGCGCCGGTCACCAAATGGGCAACCCGTGACGTGAAAGACGGACAGGCGCACCTGTTTTTCCACTGCGTGGGGATTCGTGTTGCCGATCAGCTGGAAAAGCTTATCTGGCGCAGCGTGCCACACGTGGTAGTGACTTCCGCGACGTTGCGTTCCCTGAACAGTTTCTCCCGTTTACAAGAGATGAGCGGGCTGAAAGAGAAAGCCGGCGACCGTTTTGTGGCGCTGGATTCGCCGTTTAACCACTGTGAACAGGGCAAGCTGGTCATTCCGCGCATGAAGTATGAGCCGCTTATCGACAACGAAGAACAGCACATTGCCGAAATGGCAGCGTATTTCCGCGAGCAGCTGGAGAGTGAAAAATATCCCGGCATGCTGGTCCTGTTTGCCAGTGGAAGGGCGATGCAGCGTTTTCTGGAGCACGTTACCGACCTGCGATTGCTGTTGCTGGTGCAGGGCGATCAGCCCCGCTACCGGCTGGTAGAGCTGCACCGAAAACGCATTGATAACGGGGAACGTAGCGTGCTGATCGGGCTGCAGTCATTCGCGGAGGGGCTGGATCTGAAGGGGGATTACCTGACGCAGGTGCATATCCATAAAATCGCCTTCCCGCCCATCGACAGCCCGGTCGTCATCACCGAAGGTGAATGGCTCAAAAGCCTCAATCGCTATCCGTTCGAGGTCCAAAGCTTACCCGCGGCATCGTTTAATCTGATTCAGCAGGTGGGGCGTCTCATCCGTAGCCACAGCTGCTGGGGAGAGGTGGTGATTTATGACAAACGTCTGCTCACCAAAAATTACGGCCAGCGGTTACTCAACGCTCTGCCTGTTTTTCCGATTGAACAGCCGGACGTGCCCGACGTTAAAAAACGTCCGGCAAAACCTGCCGCTGGGCGGCGTAAAAGCGTCCGTACGAAGGGGCGCGGTTCTACTGGTAAGTAAAGGTCACCTGGACCACACTGTTAAACGTTCCGGCGGTGACGGGCAATGCGCTGGCATAATAGCGGGCAGCCAGAGGAAACGTTGCCGTGTGGTCCGCTGAGTTAACCGGAACGTTAAAGGCTGCCTGCGGGGCAATGAGTATATTGTCCTGGCGGTCTGCCAGTTCCAGAGCCAACCCTTTCGCACTGCCGATATTGGCGAATTTTGTCGGGTGCGTACTGTCGGCCTGACCATAGAAAAAGGCGGTCGCCAGCGCAAGTGTGGGAGGGCAATGCGAGACCGAGAGCGTAAAGTCTTTCCACGCGCCGGTATCGCCCACATTTTTAAAATCCCCTGATACCGCCTGGCCTATATCCACCGTCAGGTTGCGGCTGGCGCTGTCAATAATGCAGGTGTTGGCGTAAATATTGCCTGTCATCTGGATCTGAATATCGTCCGCCTGTGCCCGGGCAATCAAGCCGAGAATCAGGATCGCAAGTGTCTTTTTCATGTCGGTCACTTATAAGCCAGAGTGATCGTCGCCACGGTATTGGCCGGCCCCGGTGTCACCACGTTGCTGACCTGTTCGTAACGAACCTCGAACGGTATTCGCAGGGTTTCGTTGGCGATGGCCTGGCTTCGGGTACTGACATAGGTGTCAAAGGTGGCGAGATGGTCATCAAAGAGCATTCTCACGCCCACGCCGGTTGCCATTCCGTTCTGCTGAGTCAATTTGATCACCCCTTCGAATGCCGTTTCGTAGCCGTTTGCGCTGGTCACCTTTAGCTCAGGCTGGACGGTGCTGTCGCAATTAATCGTGACGTCAAAGTTTTGTGCAGGGCTGGATAGCAACCCGATACTGATAAAATCACTGACGGGAAAATCGCCCAGGTTCACGGTGAGATTTTTAGGCAGGACAGAGCAGGTAACCGTTTCGAGATTCACATTGCCCGCATAGGAAATCGTATTAGGATCGCTGATGCCTTCATGCTGATAAACCCCGACACCAAATTTAGACTCCGCCTGAGAAAGCGAACCTGATTTGACCGTATTGCTCGTTTTCACCAGTTCCAGCGTGACATTAAAGTTAAAGGCCTCAGAAATGTCGTTGGAGACATAGCCCAGCGGCGTGCCGCTTGAATTACAGTACATTCCCCCGGCACCGGTAATTCGCTGGCCTTTGTCATTCATCAGCGCTACGCCAATTCCTTCCAGCCCTGATTCATACACCCCAGAAAGACCGGGGATCTCCAGACCTGCGCCGTAATAGCACGCAACAATCGGAAGCCCGAAGTCAGAAGGGTTATAGCAGTTGCCCGCTACGTGAACGGTCTGCTCGGTGCCCGGAATGGTGGCACCTACCGGCAACGTGCTTGAGACGGATACGGAGGCCACATTAATCTGTTTTGGCAGATCGGAGGAGGTACAGAGCGCGTTAGCATGTGGCATAAATAACGCGGCGGTTCCCAGGACCAGGAAGAAAAAGCACTGTTTAATCATTTGCATAATGGTTTGCCTGAACGGTGAATCAGTGGCACTGCGCAGCAGCGTTAAGGATGTTGGTTTTCTCTGTCTCATCCGTAAGGACGTAGTCGGCCTCGCAGTGCTCGCTCGCATCCAGTCCCCAGGTGACGGCGAGATGCCCTTGCTTTGGCAGGCCGGAGAGATAGGTCTGGCCGTCATTGCCGACAATAAATTCGCTGTCCTTATCCTCCGTTGTTACCGTCGCACCGAAGGGCAGCGGTTTACCGTTGTGCGTCAGCGTCATCAGGACCCGGCTGCCCACGCGGGTATTAAAGCTGGCGCGCACCACGGCCCCGCGTGTCGGGGTAACAACGTACGCTGCGTGCGTCACGTCGGCCTCGTCGGGCAGGGTTTCGGTATCCAGCGCAATGGTATTGTGGCGATAAGGAGTAACAAACGGCACGACGGTATAGCCGCGGAAGTCGGTCTCAACGCCCGTCTGATTGGCGATATGGGTACCGTGTGTTCCCGGTGCTTTCACCAGCGCAATGGTCTCTCCGAGCGGCTGGCTCAGGGTTATCCCGTTGGCGTGCACGATCGCGCCACCCTGCAGCCCGACGTTTACGGTTTGCTGGTATTTATCCTGGCTTACCCCGCCACTCACTTCGCCATAGGTCGCTTTATAATCGGCGTTCATGCTGGTGGAGTTTCCGCTACCGGTACTGCTCAGCCCCTCCTGAATATTCCAGTTCAGGTTGTCTCCCTTCAGCGCGGTACCGTTAAGGCCGATGTTCTGCGTCGTACCGTCTTTGGTGTTGTTGAGGTTGTAGGTGGCCCAGGTGTTATGCATCCAGCGATCCAGTGGAACGGAGACATTTAACGAGAACTGGTTGTCGTTCATCACATCGTCACCGTTCGCATCGCTGTCCTGGGTGTTTTTGTTCATGCTGTAGCTCAGGCTGTAGCTGACGCCGTGCCAGCTGTTGTTGTAGCTGACGCTCATGGAGGTCATATCCTGGCTCTGGCTCCAGTAGGTCTCTTTGACCAGGCTCAGGGTGACAGAGCCCCAGCCCGCGGGCAGCGTCTGGTCGACGGTGGCTTCCGTTCGGGCACGTCGCTGCTGCGGCGCAGACCCGTCATCTGAACGGGTGTAAGACTCCATCGTGTCTTCCAGGGTGTAAAACCCTTTGCTGTTGTAGCGATAGCCCGCCAGGGAGAAGTGAGTGCCCGAGGCGACAAAATCTTTGCTGTAGCGAACGCGCCAGGAGCGGCCTTTGCTGGTCTGCTGTTTTTTCAGCAGCGCTTTGGCGCGGGTGACATCAAGGGAGAAGGCACCCAAATCGCCCAGGTTTTTCCCGACGCCCAGCGCCCGGGACTGATAATGGCGACTCTGCTGTGCACCACCGTAGGCGGTGAAACCCAATGGCATGCCGTAGATGGCGCTGCCCTCGGCAAACGGGGTTTGTTCGACGTCTTTGTCGTAAGACCGGTAACGCCCGGCGGTCACGCTGTAGCGGAGATTCTTTTCACGCTGCAGGACCGGGACCGAGGCGTAGGGCACGACAAAGTGACTTTCGCTGCCGTCGGTCTCTTTCACGGTGACCTGCAGATCGCCGCTGCTGCCGGTGGGATAGAGATCGTTAATTTCAAACGCACCGGGTGCGACCGTGTTCTGATAAATGACGTAACCGTTCTGACGAACCATCACCAGCGCATTGCTGTGGGCAGTGCCGCGAATAATCGGCGCATAGCCTTTTTCACTGTCCGGGAGCATGTCGGTATCGGATTTCAGCTCAACCCCGGTATAGGGCACGCTGTCGAAAACGTCCGACGGGGAGGTGCTTTGCCCGACGGTCATATCGCTTTTCATCGCCACGATATCGCGTTGAGCATAGGTGTAGACGGAGGAGAACCTGTGCTCTTCCTCGTTGCCCGTTGTGCTGCGATTCCACGTGGAATAATTGCGTATGCGCCAGGCGCCCACATTGAGGCCCGGGCGCAGGTTAACGTACTGGCTGCTGTTATCCTGCTCTCCCTGTACACGGGCATGGCTCTGGCTGGCGGTGGCGCTGTAGTTCAGCAGACCTGCGGTGATCCCTTCGTCGAACGTTTTCGGGTCGATATACCCGCGCGGGACCTGGCCCAGCGCCGTTTGTGGAATACTGAGCAACAGTTGCTGATGACGAACCTGAAACGTTGCGGATGCCGCGGGAATGGCGTTTATATCGGCGCACTGGCCTTTAGCCATCAGCGCGGGATACTGCCGGGTTTTGATCCCAAGGTTTTTTAGCTCATCCAGGCTAAAGCAGGGTTGAAGAGAATGATTGCCCTGAGCGTCTTTTATTAATTTGAACGTGACATCACGGGTATCAATTTTATTATTGTTGATGAAAATATTGACCTGATATTTCCCGGGGGCTTGTCCCGGTCCTTTTTCATAAACAGACAGGTCGGTTTTCCCCTGTTGAGGATTATCAATATCCAGTAATGCCGGGTTGAAATAATCATCAGCCATAACCTGCTGCGCAAAGATCGCCAGTGCCAGGCCACATAAAATGACCCGCATTGAAGAAAGGCGATGGATGAACGGCTTTTTATGGCTGTACATGATGATATTAATAGCCTGAGTGGGTGTTAATGAACGGATGCCGACCAGGTCTGACTGATGCTGCCGTAATCAGTAATAATGGAGTAGGTGACGGTCGACCCGCTGGCATTATCGGGTAAGGCAAAGTGCGTTTCCGTTTTGGGGACTGCCCAGGTGGCTTTATCCACTTTATGGCCGTTAAACATCACCGTCTGGAAATTCATATAGAAAGGCGTCGGGTTATTCACAACCAGGTCGTGACCTTCACGATGCCACTGAAGCTTGTCCGCCACAGCCTCGGGTTTGCCAGTTATTGCTGACGGGCGATACAACAATTTAATGCGTGTATTAATGGCAATCTGCAGGGTATTTACCCCTTCGACGTGCTTTGACGAGGGAATAGCTTTGATATTAAGCCAGTAGAGAGACTCACGATCCTCGGGCAAATTCCCGCCAGTGCGCACGACACGCAGGACGTTATCCTCTTTTGCATCGAGACGAAACAGCGGTGGGGTGATCAGGAAGGGGGCTTTAGCCGGGTTTTTACCGCCAGAATCAACCCAGGACTGTACCAGATAATCCGTGGCATCTGGGTTTGAAAGACCCAGAGACGACTCCTTTTTGTCGCCCTGATAGACCAGGCGTGTGCCATTAATAACGACACCGGCATGGGAAGTGGCGGCTACCAGTAAAAGAGCACTCAGTAAATAACCGTGGCGCATAAAGGTATCTCAATAAAAGAAGAGATATTAACTCTCAGAACAGAGCTAATATCTCAGGATGGATAATATCAGTTATAAATAACGGTGAAGGTCGACACGGCGTTTGCCAGGCCTGCGGTGATTGCAGCCTGGGTCTGAATATAACGGGCTCCAAATTCCAGGTTATTGACCGCCGTACCGGAGGCTAACGGATATTGCTGAGAGGGCGTATACAGACTCACCGGTTGCTCAGACGCGTCCACCAGTTGAATAGCGACACCTGTTGCAGCGTCTACATCCGGTGTTAATGCCAGCGTAGTGTTGTTATCCGGATCCGGCGTGCCGCCGAAGTTAATGGCGGCAGATGTCACGGTCTCCGGGCAATTCTTTAATTGAATATCAAACTTCGTTAATGTGCTGGTAGATCCAGCCCCGGTAAATACCGTTTTAGACACTTTGCCTAACTGAACATTTAATGGATTACTTAACCCGTTCACTACCTGACAAGCAGAATCAATAATTTCACCGGTGAAGTTAATCTGACCTTCACCGTTTGTTGCCGCAAATGCGGATGCAGAACATCCTGCCGTTGCGGCGATAAATAAACCTATAGCAACCTTGTTCATAACAAATCCTGGTATGTTTCTGGTGAGAACGTTGCCTGGACGTTTTCACCGTTGACCTTAAATGATTTTCCGTTGGTTATTTAATCAGAAACGGGTGGGGTAAGAATCTTCAACGGCAATCACAAATAATTGAAATAGTGCTTGAGTTTCTTTTTTCATCATAAAAACAGAAGGATGATCCGGTTCAAAAACACTAACGGCCAGACGTTCTTCAGGGCTATATTGTTAACAAGATGAAGCTGTCAGGAGAGATGTCGTGGATTATCGCAAAATTATCAAAGAGGTAGGACGAGGGAAAAATCATGCCCGCGATCTGGACCATGAAACCGCTCGTGCGCTCTATACGCATATGCTCAACGGTGACGTACCCGACCTTGAAATGGGCGGTATCCTGATAGCGCTGCGTATCAAAGGAGAAGGCGAAGCGGAGATGCGTGGCTTCTACGAAGCAATGCAGGTGCAGACCCTGCGCTTAAACGCGCCAGTGGCAAAACCGATGCCGATTGTGATCCCGAGCTATAACGGGGCACGCAAGCAGGCCAACCTGACGCCGCTGCTCGCTATTTTATTGCACAAGCTGGGCTTCCCGGTGGTGGTGCATGGCGTAAGCGAAGATCCAACCCGCGTGCTGACCGAAACGATTTTCGGCATGCTGGGTATCGAACCCACACGGCATGCCGGCCAGGCACAGGCGAAGCTTGATGGCCATCAGCCGGTTTATATCCCTGTCGGAGCCCTTTGCCCCCCGCTGGAGAAGCAGCTGGATATGCGCTGGCGCATGGGCGTGCGTAACAGTGCGCATACGCTGGCGAAACTGGCTACGCCGTTTGGCGAAGACGCGGCTCTGCGTCTTTCCAGCGTCTCTCACCCGGAGTACGTGACGCGCGTGGGGAAATTCTTTGAAGACATAGGCGGCAGGGCCTTGTTGATGCACGGCACGGAAGGTGAGGTGTATGCTAACCCGCAGCGCTGCCCACAGATGATGCTGATTGATTCCGCTGGCACGCGCGCCATTCTCGAGCGAGGGGAAGAGCGTTCCGACGCGATCCTGCCTGACGCAAAAGATCCGCATACCACCGCCCACTGGATTGAGCAGTGCCTGGCCGGAAAGGTTCCGGTGCCGCACGCGATCAAGCTGCAGATGGCCTGTTGCCTGCTGGCGACCGGTGAAGTTGAATCCGTAGAGGCAGGGATGGAACGCGTCGGGAAGACGTTTTAAGCCCAAAAAAAAGCCCGTCCAGTGGCGGACGGGCAAGCAAGGGTAACAACAACAGGGTCAATGAGGGTTGGAGCAGCTCACCAGAGGGTATGGCGAGGGTGGAGCATTCAGTCAATTACTTATAGATAACCGCAGTACCGCTCAGTTTGTTATTGGTGTTCGCGGAGGTGATGGTGTATCCGCTTGCACCGGCAGCAGCAGCTTTCTCAGCCAGTTTCGCTTCCAGACCGTCCAGAGTGGTCGCGCCTTCAGCACTTACCACACCGAGTTTGTTCATGCTCTGCGCCTGAGATGGAGACACAGGTTCTGCAGCAAAAGCGCCGAAAGACAGAGCGGACAGGGCAACAGCAGCAACAGCATATTTGATGGTTTTCATAATTAATCTCTCGCAGGTGATTCTGTTAAGGGGACGATGTTCCGTCGATGTGATAAGTATCACGTTTTTTTATGCGAGAGAAAATCGAAGAGAATTGACGTGGTTGCTCAAAAAAATTGAATGACAAATAACTTATTGAATATTAATAAATTCAGAGGACGACTTTACACTTCTTGTAGCTGCGCTTTACAGACGCGACGAGAAGGGCACATTTTGCTACGCGGTTCGCAAAAAACCGTGAGCGTAAAGGTAACCGCTTGCGCCGTTAACTTCGGTAAAGGAAAGTCAACGTAGCTGGCTGTCTTTCGATCCTCTGCGATTATATCCTGAGTGTGCGCTATTTTTCGAATCTTTCTCCTGCTGGCAGGCGATGCATAACCGTACGCCCGGTATGGCTTTGCGCCGCGCTTCCGGGATCACTTCTCCGCACTCTTCACATTCATAGAGACTTTCACCGCGCGGAATTTCACCGCGAGCGCGCGCAACCGCATCTTCAATTGTACTGTTGATTTGTTCGTTAACGGCGTCATCATTCGCCCAACCGGAAGCCATGGTTTACTCCTGGGATCTGTTAAGCCCTGTTTTTACTATGGGGTGAAAAAACGTGCAGTCAAGGCAGAGAGGAACTGCATCTGTCAGGCAGATGCAGTTTGTTTATAGAAAGAGACCTTATTTATAAATGGTCGCCGTGCCATACATATGGTTATCCCCGCCCGCGGCGTTAACCACGAAACCTTTAGCCCCTTCCTGGCGGGCTTTTTCGGCGAGTTTATTCTGGAGATCGTCAAGGTTACTTGCGCGGCTTACCGAGACGGTGCCCGCAGGCTTGAGCTGGCTGGTATCTGTATTGTCGGTCAATGACTGTACCGCCATGGCAGAGAATGACGCGGTAGCCAGTGCACCCGCGAGAACAACAAGGGTCAGGTATTTTTTCATAATCACATCCTCATGAGGAAACAACAGGTGATTCCCTTTAAGTTTAGAAGCCTGGCGAGTGTGATTTAGCGCAAAAATTTGATGATGATCTGCTTATTTTTTGAACGATATAAACTGACGTTTTACTGACAGATCATAGACATAAAGGTGTTTGATTTGTGACGGGTTTTTGAGCGTCGCAGAGAAATATTTACCGTTGAGCCTGCAAAGGGTATCTTACGCCGCTGTTTAAAGGAGAAAGCCATGACTTCCCAAAAGCCGGGATTGCACCCACGAAATCGCCATCGTAACCGCTATGACATGAATGCGTTATGTCAGAGCTGTCCTTCGCTGCAGGACTACATTGTGCAGACACCTGCCGGTGAACCTTCGGTCAACTTTGCCGATCCGCAGGCGGTTAAAATGCTCAATAAAGCCCTGCTGGCACACTATTACGGTGTGGCGCACTGGGATATTCCGGAAGGCTTTCTCTGCCCACCCGTGCCGGGGCGGGCCGATTATCTCCACCATCTTGCCGATCTTCTCGCTGGCGATCGCAACGGTGTCATCCCTGAGCAAGCATCCGTGCTTGATATCGGTACCGGGGCGAATCTGATTTATCCGTTGATTGGCGTTCATGAATATCACTGGCGCTTTACCGGCAGTGAAATCGGTAATGAGGCGTTTTCCAGCGCACAGGCGATTATCAACGCCAACCCTGGGTTAAGCCGGTCTGTCCGCTTGCGTCGGCAGAAAGATGCCGCATCGATCTTCAACGGGATTATCCACAAGAACGAAAGCTACGATGCCACCCTGTGTAACCCACCGTTCCATGACTCCGCGGCCACCGCCCGTGCGGGCAGCGAGCGCAAACGCCGCAATCTTGGTCAGGCGGAAGATGCCGCGCTGAACTTTGGGGGGCAGCAACAGGAACTGTGGTGCGAGGGGGGAGAAGTGGCATTCATCCTGCGAATGATTGAGGAAAGTAAAGTATTTGGCCGTCAGGTTAAATGGTTCACGACGCTGGTATCCCGTGGGGATAACCTGCCACCCCTCTACCGTGCACTGACCGATGTGGGTGCCGTTAACGTGGTGAAAAAAGAGATGGCGCAAGGCCAGAAGCAGAGCCGCTTTATCGCCTGGTCATTTATGGACGCTAACAAGCGCAGTAAATAACCCACAGGCAGGCCGGGTAAGGCGACGCCTCTACCCGGTCCCCACGCTATAAGGTGGGTTCCTGTGGCGGTGTGGGGGACGCCGGTGAGGGTAATACCTGATAGGTCTGCACCGGCATCCGCACCGCGGCCAGGTCAAAGTGTTTTTTCACCATACTGTCGAGCGCAAAGCGCACCGTCCACTGCTTCAGTGGCTGCGTGGTGAACGACACGCGCAGGGTAAATGCCGTGTTCGTCAGGCCGACAATACCGGCAAACGACGGCTCTCCAATCACCAGCCCGCGAATATCCTCCATCGCCATCATCTCTTCCACGGCGTCCCGTAGCGCCTGTTTCGCTTTATCTGCATCTTCATGACGGTCAACGTCGTAGTTGGCCACTACCGAGCCAATGCCTCGGACAAAGTTAGCGAAGGTGGTTATCGATGACCAGGGAATTATGTGGTACGCCCCGGTGTCCTGGCGCACGCCGACGGAGCGAATGGACATGCGCTCTACCGTGCCGGTTAACGGCCCAATCGTGACCAGATCCCCGGTGTTCATCCCGTTCTCAAACTGGATAAAGACACCGGTGATTATATCCTTCACCAGGGTTTGCGAACCAAAGGAGACAGCCAGCCCCAGCGCGCCGGCACCTGCCAGCAGCGGCGCGATGTTCACGCCGATTTCCGAGAGCACAATCATGATGGTGATGGTGCTGATAATAACCGCCAGCGCATTGCGAAACAGCGTCAGCAGGGTGCGGGCACGGGCGCTGGGCAGGGGGCGGCCGTGAATGTCGGAGACCAGACGGTTCTCGATAAGGCTCGCCAGCAACGTCCAGCCAACCGCAGAGAAGAAGAGGATCAGCGCGATGCGAATTAAAATATCGACGGTCTTTTCGCCCGCGCCGTTGTGCAGCCAGTTCCAGAAGTCAAACAATCCCCATGCGTTAAGCAACAGCATAATCGCCACGCAGACGGTGAGAATGCGCGCCACTTTCAGTGATACCGAGATCCAGCCGTTGACCCTTTTTTGCAGTTCCGGATAACTGCGCTGCACCTGTGGCGAGAGGGTGAAGGTTTTCGATAGCCAGCGCGACAGCAGGCCAGAGACAAATGCCGCAATGCCAATGATGGCCAGGCTCTTGAACGTCGCCCCCATCATAAATTTCAGGCTGTTGCCCGGGTCGAACAGTGAGAAGAAGCACAACACGATAAAGTAGGCGCTCGCCAGCCAGTGCCACACTAGCGCGAAGGCGCGGATAAAGAGACTGAAAAACGACAGGGAACGATCGGCCAGATGCAGCAAGCTTTGGGTAATGGTCTTTTTGTTATGGAAGATAAGGTACAACGCCCAGACGGTAATGCAGATCATAATCAGCACATTCGCCAGGGCGCCAAACTGCACGTTGACCTGATTGGAGATGATCGGCACGGCAACCAGCAGACCGTAACCAATCAATCCACTGAGCACGCTGAGGCGCAGCGCCCAGTATCTGGCGCTCTCATCCCGAATCGAGAAGGGACGAAGATCCGGTACGTGCGGGCAAAATATCAAACGCAGCAGCGCCTTAAAGAACTCGATCAGCGCAAAGGCGTTGAGGAAGAGCGCCTGCTGGAAAGCGATGGTTTTATTGCCGGCGTTAAGCCTGTCGGCCAGGACCTGGCCTGTAAACAGCGTCAGCGCCAGCAGCAGTAAATCGATGATAAACGCCGACGCTATCATCAGCGGCAGGTGTAACCAGCTGCTTTTCTGCTGGTTCTTCTTGCGCCCCCATTGCCCCATCTTACGGTAGAGCGGCCATGCGCACAGGCGTACCAGCCAGTAAAACAGAAATACAGCGCCCGCCAGCATCAAAAACTGCGTGGCGGCTGTCGTAAACGTATGGGGATTAAACGGTTTATGGGGCGAACCAATCAGGTTGCGATAGAGCTGGGCAAAGCGCGAGGAGAGCTCGCTTCCATAGTGACGGCTCACGTCGGTGACATTTTCCAGCACCGTTTTTTGTTCTTCCACTTGCGGAGGGGTAATTGTCGGCACCGGCTCCAGCGGCGACGTGGCGGCGACTTTTCGCAACTGTCCGATTAACTCCTGCCGGGAGGTATCGTTTTCAAGCACATCGGCAAGGGCACTGTAGGCGGCTTTTTTCTGTTCAACATTCGGCTCTGGGGGCGGTGTCGTTTGCTGTGTGGCGGTCGTGCCGGTGGTGACGCCGGGGATGGAAACGGCGAACGATGGCGCACAAAACAGGCTAAGCAACAGCAAGATCCACGGCACGGCATCCTCCGGTGAAAATAATGAACAAAAAGATAAGTATAGAGGGCGAGGCGCGCGGGAGGATTTTTGGGAACAATCTGGCGTAAAAAAGCCGGGTATGCCCGGCTCAGAATGGCGTAACTGAAGCGCTATCAGGATACGTGCTGCAGGAACTCCTGCAGGCGCTGGCTCGGTGGATTGGCGATCAGCGCTTGTGGGTTACCGTCTTCAGCGATACGGCCCTTATCAATAAAGATCAGGCGGGAAGCCACTTTCTCAGCAAAGCCGATTTCGTGGGTCACGATAACCATCGTCATCCCTTCTTCAGCCAGATCTTGCATGACTTTCAGCACTTCGTGACGCAGTTCCGGGTCAAGCGCCGAGGTTGGCTCATCAAACAGCATCATCTTCGGTTTTACCGCCAGTGCGCGGGCGATAGCCACACGCTGCTGCTGTCCGCCGGACAACTCAGAAGGGTAGTGATGAGCACGTTCCGCGAGGCCGACTTTAGCCAGCAGATCTTTAGCCAGCGTTTCCGCCGCCGCTTTGCTGGCGCCACGTACGCGCAGTGGACCAAACATTACGTTTTCCAGCGCCGTCAGGTGCGGGAACAGGTAGAACTGCTGGAACACCATGCCAGCTTCCTGACGAATCAGACGGTCGTCGACTTTCGGGTCATTCACCTTCAGGCCATCGACAATCAGATCGCCGCTGGTGATCTCTTCCAGCTTGTTGATGCAGCGCAGCAGGGTCGATTTACCGGAGCCGGATGGCCCGATAATTACCACCACTTCACCCTGTTTGATATTCAGATCGATATTGTGCAGCACCTGGGTTGGGCCAAAGTGCTTGGAAACGTTTTTAAATTCAATCACAGGATTTTCATCCTTCTTTCAAGACGACGCAGAACGAAACTCAGAACCAGAGTGATGATCAGGTAGACAACGGCTACCGCACTCCAGATTTCCAGCGCACGGAAGTTGCCCGCAATGATCTCCTGGCCCTGACGGGTCAGCTCAGCAACGCCGATAACGATGAACAGCGACGTATCCTTAATACTGATGATCCACTGGTTCCCCAGCGGTGGCAGCATGCGGCGCAGGGCCAACGGCAGAATGACGTGGCGGATCGTTTCGCGACGAGAAAGGCCTAACGCCAGACCCGCTTCACTGAAACCTTTATGAATCGACAGGACCGCACCACGGGTAATTTCCGCGATATAGGCACCTGAGTTGATCATAATGGTCACGACAGCGGCGCTGAACGGGTCAATGCGCAGGTCGGTGAAAGCCATTGGCAGGGCGAAGTAGATGAACATGACCTGAACGACAATTGGGGTGCCGCGGATCACTTCGATGAAAACCAGTGCGATGTGGTTTGCAATCCAGCCGCCGTAGGTGCGGGCGAAACCGGCGACAAGACCGATAATCAACCCACCAACCAGACCGAGGACCGAAATCCACAGGGTCATTTTAGCGCCTTCAAGCAAGATAGGAATGGCAGGCCAGATGGCGCTCCAGTCAAACTGCATGATAGTTTCCTGTTACTGTTACCGTGTTTCTAAAATAGCAGGGGCGAAAGGTCGCCCCCGAGTGAACGTCATTTTTAAGAATTATTATTTAGGCTCGGTACCGAACCATTTTTTATAGATTTCGTTGTAGGTGCCGTTCTCTTTCAGGGTTTTCAGCGCGCCGTTAACTTTCGTACGCAGGTCGTCGCTGCCTTTCGGGAACGCAATACCGTACTGCTGGGCTTCCAGAGAATCACCGACGGCTTTGAACTTGCCGTTGCCCGCCGTTTTGATGAAGTACAGGATGTTAGGGGTATCGTGCAGCACCGCGTCAGCACGGTTGGTACCCAGCTCCATGTAGGCGTTATCGATGTTCGGGAACTGACGCAGATCTTTGGTTTTGATGTTTGCCTTCGCGTAATCAACAGAACCGGTACCGCCTTTCACCGCGACGACTTTACCGTCGAGGTCTTTCACGCTTTTTACATCGTTATTATCGGCTTTCACCATCACCAGCAGGCCGCTTTTGTAGTAGCCGTCAGAGAAGTCGATCGCTTTTTTACGTTCTTCAGTAATGGTGATACCGGCCAGGGCCAGATCAACGTTTTTCGTTTGCAGTGCCGGGATGATGCCGCTGAAGTCCATTGGCTTCAGGGTGTAATCCAGTTTGAGTTCTTTTGCGATAGCAGCCCACAGATCAACATCAAAGCCAACGTACTTATCACCCTGTTTGAATTCAAACGGAACGAACGCCGTGTCGGTCGCCACAACCAGTTTGTCGGCAGCCTGGGAAGAGACCGCAAAAGCCAGGGTAAGTGCAGCCAGTGAAACTTTTAATACAGACTTCATAGCATTTCCTTTTATATCCACGGGGCGATCCCCTGCGAGAACGAGTGGCACAATGAAAAAATCGTGCCAACTTTGCAAGCTGTTGTTTTACAAAGGGGATGATGTCATTCATTGCACAGAAAACGGGGCAATGAACTTTTATTGCACCAAAATGGAGCACCGTTTTGGTGCGCGTCATTTGGCTCAACAGACGAAGCGTTATTTAGCGTAAATTCTGACGAAAAAACAATCTTCCGTTAACGGTTGTGTGAGGTGATTATTACAATTTTTTCACTTTTGCAGCGTCTCAGGCCAAAAACGTGCACCATAGATGTGCAAAACCCTCACCGGAGGGCGAGGGTTGTATAGGAAATTCTTATGAATTATTCGATGTTGGACTCAATGAACCACAGGAACTGGTCCAGGTCGCGGGAAGCGGCGGTGAAGATATCGGCTGTATCTTCGTCTTTCGCTTCACCGATAGCTTTACGCACATCATTAGCCACTATCGCATAGCGGTCTGCCAGCTCTTTCAGGTGATCCTGAACGGTATGGATATCCAGCGGATAACTTTTCAGTGGCGTCTTGCTGTTAATCACCTGCGTGGTACCCAGTGCCACACCGCCTAACTGTACGGCACGTTCGGCCATGGTATCGAGGTGGGTAACCAGTGCTGTGCGGAAGCCATCCAGCATTTCATGAACGGCAATAAAGTTTGCACCGCGCATATTCCAGTGGGCCTGTTTGGTGATCAGCGAAAGATCGATGAACTGGATCACCTGGCGATTCAGCAACTCAATGGTCGCTTTTTTGTCGCTATCCGATACATCGTTACGGGTATAAAGCAGATTAGACGCTTTCGTTTTCACCAGTTTAGCGGTACTCATAATCTCATATCCTCTTGATGTTTGTGTCCCAGGTAATTGCGGGATTAAGTATAGCACCGGATTTTTTCCCTGCGGGGAGGCTCTGCCTATCAGTTTAATAGTGAGAAGGACGTTGTGTTTACAATGGTATGAAATTAAAGGGATTATTTAAAATTGATGCAGATCAATCCTAATTCAGGAAAACGTTATCGACAGCGGGGGAAATATTTCACGAAGAGTGCAAAGTATGTAAAAAAATATTTTAAACGGGGAACTGGCCTTTATTCTGCATGGCTATAAAGCCACGCAGAATATAGGGCGCTAATTGAGGTCAATTTTCTCAACTTTAGGTTCCGGGCGCATCGTTAGCGTTGAGCCCATTGAGGCGGCGATAATCGAACACAGGGCCAGCGTCTGGGTGAAGGTCAGGGTTTCCCCGAGGAAGACCATCCCTGACAGGGCGGCGAGCGCGGGCTCCATGCTCATCAGCGTGCCGAAAATGCGCGTCGGCAGGCGCGTCAGGGCTATCATCTCTAAAGAGTAGGGGAGTGCTGTGGAAAGAATGGCGACCGCCAGCCCGATGGGCATGACTGACCATTGCCAGATGGACTCGGTGGCCTGAGCCATACCCACCGGCACAAAGATGATAGCGGCAATTAATGAACCGATCGCCACCGTCGCCGGGCCATGCTCTTCCCCGGCGCGCTGTCCGGTCACTATATAGATAGCCCAGCAGGCACCCGCCCCCAGAGCCAGCGCCGCGCCCGTGAGATCGATCTCTGAGACGCTCTGACCCAGCGGCAGCAGGAACCACAGGCCAAGCACGGCTAAAATTACCCAGATAAAGTCAACGGGACGACGGGACGAGAAAAGCGCTACCGCCAGCGGGCCAGTAAACTCCAGTGCCACGGCAATCCCCAACGGAATTGTCTGGATGGAGAGATAGAACATGTAGTTCATCGCTCCCAGGGACAGCCCGTAAAAAAGCAGCGGTAAGCGTTGTTCTTTTTTAAAGCGTAAACGCCAGGGTTTGAAAATCACCACCAGGATCGCGGTTCCGAGGGCAATACGCAGGGCCGTGACCCCAGGCGCACCGACCAGCGGAAAGAGGGATTTGGCCAGCGAGGCACCGCTTTGAATGGACAAGATGGCGATGAGTATGACGACAACCGGCAACCAGACCGACGACGAGCGGGATAACCCAGGCATCCTTTCTCCTGTCAACTTATGTCAAATGAAGTAAAGGTTGCAGTGTAAAGGAAATAAGCTGCAACGGTTGAGAGACCGTTGAAAAAAAAACGTGTAAATTCCGTAAAATGGTTAAGCGCTGGTGGATTTATCGCCTGTCAGATTAGGAATAATCTGGATGAATGTAACTGCGCAGACGCGCAGTATGAGCGTTTTATAGCGAAAATTGTATGTGATTTGAATGAGATAGCTGACGCTGGAAACGTTCTGTTACAGGAAAGGTTCAGTTAGACATCACGAATCACAAAGAGTTTCGCAAATTTTTTTGATATATTTAAAACTTACGGACTTACTTGAAGCACATTTGAGGTGGTTATGAAAAAAATTGCATGTCTTTCAGCACTGGCCGCTGTACTGGCTGTTTCCGCAGGTACCGCTGTAGCTGCTACTTCTACTGTAACTGGTGGTTACGCTCAGAGCGATATGCAGGGCGTGATGAACAAAGCTAACGGTTTCAACCTGAAGTATCGTTACGAGCAGGATAACAACCCACTGGGCGTGATCGGTTCTTTCACCTACACCGAGAAAGATCGTTCTGAAAACGGCGCATACAACAAAGGCCAGTACTACGGCATCACCGCTGGTCCAGCTTACCGTCTGAACGACTGGGCAAGCATCTACGGTGTTGTAGGTGTTGGCTACGGTAAATTCCAGCAGACCGAAAACCAGGGTCTGAACCGCACTGCAAGCAACAGCGACTACGGCTTCTCCTATGGCGCGGGTCTGCAGTTCAACCCAATCCAGGACGTCGCTCTGGACTTCTCTTATGAGCAGAGCCGTATCCGCAACGTTGACGTTGGCACCTGGATCGCGGGCGTAGGTTACCGCTTCTAATCACTTCGGTGAGCCAGTAAAAAATCCGCCCAATGTGGCGGATTTTTTTTTACGTTAACCCCTCGCCTTGCAGGAGAGGGTAGCAGATTGCCCGGATTATTTACTCTTAATATCGAAGATATCGGTTCCCAGATGGTTATAGTCAACTTTCTGTAACTTGAAGTTGGTAACGTAAACTGGGGGAGCCTTCTTGTTAGAGACAAACGGGTACGCATTTTTTATCTGCTGTGCCGAAATCCCCGTCCACTGCGAGAAGAAGGTCAGGAAATCATTGGCCGAACGCCGCGCTTTAATAATGCGATGCGTTTTATCATCACTCGACACAACCATAAACGGTACCTGGAAGTTCTGCTGGAACTTGTCGTCGTGCGCCAGATACTGCACCTCTTTACCGCGCTCTTTAAACGCCAGCCCGTGATCCGAGAAGTAGACCATCGAGAAACTGTCACCCGTATTGCGTAACTGATCGTACAGTTTGCTCAGCAGGTCGTCGGTTTGCGTCATGGTGTAGAGATAGCATGAGGTCTCTTTGGATTGCACAAACTCTGCGTATTTACCGCCGGTCCGATCGCAGGCCTGCGGGTGAGACCCCATCAGGTGCAGAACAATCAGCTGCGGCTGGGTACGCGGAGAGGCAAAGACCTGCGCCGTCATTTTCAGCAACGCTTCATCTTTCGTGTTCTTGTCCGCTTCAAAATCACCGTTCTTCAGGAACTGCACTTCGTCGGCGCGTCTGGCGATACTGGCAATGGCCGTATCGTATTCGCCAATTTGCCCCTGATTGGAGAACCACCAGGTCTGGAAACCTGCGCGGTTCGCCAGGGTAACAAAGTTATCCTGAAACTGGGGTTTGTCGTCGACCACCCGGTTCAGCGTCAAGCCGAGAGATTTCTGCGTTGAGCCGCTGGCAGCAACATAATCGGTAAACAGGGTGCCTTTGACCGAACTGGCGAACGGCGTGTTGTCCCAGTGTCCGCCAAAGGCTCCCATGGCGTCGCGACGTGCACTTTCACCAATCACCACCACATAGGTGTGATATTTGGGCTTCACGCCCAGCACGTTCCAGGTGTCTTTCATATTTGAAAGCTCAGCCATACGTGCCTGTTCGTCGAGCACCTCTTTATTGTTAACGACGACGTCTTTCACAAATCGGAACACCGGATAGCCGGTATCCTTCAGCTTGAACACCCCACCCCAGGCCAGGTTTTGTACTGGTGCGACAAAGAACGCCACCACGCTGAACGCCAGGCACAGGTGCTCAATTTTTCCCCACGTTTTTTTCTCTTCCGCTTTACGGCGAACGGCTATCACGCCAAGGGCAAAGATAAAGAGGCCGACCACGTAGCTGTACCAGGGGAAGATCGTCAGGATCTCTGTCGACTCTTCCATATTGGTCGAGTGCAGCGCCAGCAGGGTATTAAAGTTCGGCGAGCCGTAAGCCTGACCAAACGGGAAATAGAGTGCAGCGACCAGAGAACAGATTCCGACTAACGTTTTTTGCGCGCGCGGAGCCGTTCGCCACAGCACATGCAATATGCAGGTAAAGGCCACGGTATAGAGCAGGCTAAAGGGATAGCCAAGCGCAAAGTTAATCAGTAATGACTGCAAAAAGTAAAATCCCGTCCACGGGCTTAAGGCCCGGCTACGGGTAACAACGGTGTCTATCAGGGTTAAATTCATAGGTCACTATCATGGATAAAAACGCCATGTGCTCACCCTGGCGTCAAGGGTCATAACCTGCCTGACAGTGCGTGGAGAGGGAATGAGGGTCCGCTTCAGCGAGCCGCAAATTGTGCAGGGCTGCAAGAAGATAGTGCGAGCGCTAAATAATAGCAACAGTTGCTAAGCAGATGTTTTGCGAAGGGGATTGCAAATCCGTAAAAAAGATCGGGAATAGGGCGGCTGAAAGCCAGTGTACAGAGGGTTTGTGACGGAAAAATGAAGCGGCGTACCGCAACGCCGCTTAGTGGGAGGGTTTGTCGTCCTGATGCGGGGGTTTGTTGTTAAACATATCGCACAGCATGTTCAACAACATCAGGCGTACTTTAAAGGGGGAATGGGTAAACACGTTCATACACCTCTTGAATTCGTTCATGAGACCTCCTGATTTTTGATCCCTTCGATCCGTGAAGGGTGACTGCATTACATACAGATATAGCACAGGCTATATTGTATAGCTATGGCTATTTCGTTAATTTTTTGTGCTTGTAGAGGGATGGTTTACAATGTGCGCTCTCGATACCGGGCGCTGGAAGCGTCACCCCACTGAGGAAGTACAATGAACCGTCGCGCAGGTAAGCCAACAATCAGAAAAACGACGCAACTGGTGAATGTTGAAGAACATGTCGAAGGTTTTCGCCAGGTACGTGAAGCGCATCGTCGTGAGCTGATTGATGACTATGTTGAACTGATTTCCGATTTGATTCGCGAGGTCGGGGAGGCGCGCCAGGTGGATATGGCTGCACGGCTGGGCGTTTCCCAACCGACAGTGGCAAAAATGTTAAAACGTCTGGCCTCCGTGGGCCTGATTGAAATGATCCCCTGGCGCGGCGTCTTTCTGACGCCGGAAGGGGAGAAACTCGCCCAGGAGAGTCGCGAGCGCCACCAGCTCGTCGAAAACTTCTTACTGGTGCTGGGCGTAAGCCCGGAAATTGCCCGCCGGGACGCGGAAGGAATGGAACACCACGTCAGCGAAGAGACGCTGGTTAAGTTTCGCGAATTTACCCTTAAATATGGTCCCTCCGCTGAATGAACATCCCCGGACTGCAGGCCCTGGCACGCGATCGTTTCTTCCATCTCTTATTCATCATTGGCGCAGTACTGAGCATCTTTGTGCCGTTTGCGCCACACACCTGGCCTGCGGTGATTGACTGGCGCACCATCATTACCCTCAGTGGCCTGATGATGCTCACCAAAGGGGTAGAGTTGAGCGGCTATTTTGACGTCCTGGGACGTAAAATGGTGCGCCGCTTTGCCACTGAACGCCGCCTGGCGCTGTTTATGGTGTTCTCTGCTGCGGTGCTGTCGACGTTTCTGACCAACGACGTGGCGCTGTTTATCATCGTGCCACTCACGCTCACGTTGCGTAAGCTCTGCGAGATCCCGGTTAGCCGGCTGATCATTTTCGAGGCACTGGCCGTTAACGCCGGTTCGCTTCTGACCCCTATCGGCAACCCACAAAATATTCTCCTGTGGGGACGCTCCGGGCTGTCGTTTGCCGCTTTTACCTGGCAGATGGCTCCGCTGGCGCTGGTGATGATGGTGTCGCTGCTGGCGGTCTGCTGGTTCGCGTTCCCGGTTAAAAAACTGCAGTACCACAGCGGTACCACGGGCCCGCAGTGGCAGCCGCGTCTGGTGTGGAGTTGTCTGGCGCTGTACATCGTTTTCCTGTTCGCGCTGGAACTGAAGTATGAACTGGCGGGCGTACTGCTCGTCGCCGCCGGTTTTTTATTCCTGGCGCGGCGCGTGCTGGTCAGCGTGGACTGGACGTTACTGCTGGTCTTTATGGTGATGTTTATTGATGTGCATCTGCTTATCCAGCTTCCGGTACTGCAACACGTTTTGCACAGCGTCAGTGGCCTGTCGCAGCCGGGATTGTGGCTCACGGCGATTGGTCTGTCACAGTTCATCAGCAACGTGCCTTCCACCATTTTACTCCTCAACTACGTTCCCCCTGACACGCTGCTGGCGTGGGCGGTGAATATCGGCGGGTTTGGGCTGCTGCCCGGTTCGCTTGCTAACCTGATTGCCCTGCGTATGGCTAACGATCGTCGTATCTGGTGGCGTTTCCATGTCTGGTCGATCCCGATGCTGATTTGGGCCGCGGCGATCGGTTTCGGAATTTTCCTTCTCATATAGTGCGCAATTTGTCAGTTTTTCCTGGCAAACGTATAGCAACGTCCTAGCTTTAGTGAACGGCATAGTGTGATGCCGCTCACTGACAGGACTGTTGCTGACCTATGGCTGAAGATCAAAACCTGCCTGCTGACGAGCAGGAAAACAACACTAAACAGCGTAAGCGCCCGGGCAAAAAACCGTTAATCATCCTTGGCATTGTCGTGGTGGTGATGGTTATCGTGGCGCTGGTCTGGTGGTTTTTAACCCGTAACGAAGAGACCACTGACGACGCCTTTACCGACGGTGATGTGGTGACGATTGCCCCGAAAACGGCAGGCTATGTCACCGAGTTGCGCGTGCGCGATAACCAGCGGGTGAAAAAGGGCGACCTGCTGGTGGTTATCGATCCGCGTGATACCACCGCCCAGCGCGATCAGGCGCAGGCCCAGCTTGGGCTGGCGATCGCCCAGCTGCATCAGGCTCAGGCGCAGCTGGCGCTGTCAAAAGTCCAGTATCCCGCTCAGCGTGATGAAGCCAAAGCGCAGGTGATTAAAGCGCAGGCCGATCTGGCCAATGCGCAGGCGGAGTATCGCCGCCAGCGAGGCGTTGACCCGCGAGCGACCACCCAGCAAAGTATTGATACCGCCAATGCCCAGCTGCGCAGTGCCCAGGCGGGCCTGGCAAGTGCGCAGGCGCAGCTTGAAGTGGCGGAGCAGGTACAGCTGCAGATCCGCCAGCAGGAAACCAATGTGGAAGCGCGTCAGCGCCAGGTCGATCAGGCCAAAGCACAGCTGGAAACCGCGACGCTGAACCTCTCTTACACCGAAGTCCGCGCCCCGTTTGACGGTTTTGTCACTAAACGCAACGTCCAGCCCGGCACCCTGGTGCAGGCAGGTACCGCGCTGTTTTCACTGGTCTCTCCGAATGTGTGGGTGGTGGCGAACTTTAAAGAGTCGCAACTCGAACGCATGAAGCCGGGCGATAAGGTCGAGGTGTCCGTAGATGCCTGGCCGGATATGGCGCTCGAAGGCCATGTCGACAGTATTCAACAGGGCAGCGGCTCGCGCTTCTCCGCCTTCCCGTCGGAAAACGCTACCGGTAACTTTGTCAAAATCGTTCAGCGCGTGCCGGTGAAGATCGTGATTGATAAAGGGCTGGATCCCAACAAACCGCTGCCGCTTGGGCTGTCGGTTGCACCGAAGGTGACAGTGGAATGACGGATCACAGCCACGACAACTGGCGACCTGCCAGTAATCCGTGGGCGGTGGCGATTGTGGTCACGCTGGCGGTGTTTATGGAAATCCTCGACACCACTATCGTTAACGTGGCACTCCCGCATGTGGCCGGGTCGCTCTCGTCCAGCTACGACGAATCCACCTGGGTATTGACCAGCTACCTGGTGGCAAACGGCATAGTGCTGCCGATATCGGCTTTCCTGAGCCGGGTTTTTGGCCGCAAGCAGTTCTTCCTCATCTGCATCGTGATGTTCACCGTCTGTTCGTTCCTGTGCGGGATCGCCACCGAGCTGTGGCAAATCATTCTCTTTCGCGTAATGCAGGGCTTTTTCGGCGGGGGGCTGCAGCCCACGCAGCAGTCGGTGCTGCTCGACTACTTTAAACCCGAGGACCGGGGTAAAGCGTTTGGTCTGTCGTCAATCGCCATCATCGTTGCGCCGGTACTTGGCCCGACGCTGGGCGGCTGGATCACCGATAACTACTCCTGGCGCTGGGTTTTCTTCATCAACATTCCGGTGGGGATTGTAACGGTGCTGGCGATCTACCAGCTGCTGGAAGACCCGCCATGGGAAAGCAAATCGAAAGAGAAGCTGTCTATCGACTGGACGGGGATTGGCCTGATCGCGCTGGGGCTGGGCTGCCTGCAGGTGATGCTCGACCGGGGAGAAGATGAGGACTGGTTTTATTCGAACTTTATTCGCACCTTCGCCGTGCTGACGCTCATCGGCATTATTGGAGCGATTTACTGGCTGGTGTATGCCAAAAAACCGGTGGTAGATCTGCACTGCATGAAAGATCGCAACTTCGCCATCTCCAGCCTGTTGATGGCGGGCATGGCGATGATTCTGTACGGCAGTTCGGTGGTGATTCCGCAGCTTGCACAGCAGGATCTGGGCTATACCGCCACCTGGTCCGGGCTGGTGCTTTCGCCGGGCGCCGTGTTGATCGTATTGACTATCCCGCTGGTGCTGAAGCTGATGCCGGTGGTGCAGACGCGCTGGATTATCGCTTTTGGTTTTACCTGCCTGGCGGTGTCGTTCTTCTGGTCACGTACGCTGACCCCGGATATCGATTTCGAAACGCTGGTGCTGTTCCGCAGCGCCCAGTCGATAGGGCTTGGGTTCCTGTTTGTTCCTCTCACCACCATTGCTTTTATTTCGATACCGAGGCGGCTGAACGCCGATGCGGCGGCTCTGTTCACCATGTTCCGCAACGTGGCGGGCTCAATTGGCATCTCGCTTTCTACGGCGGCCATTACCGAACGTTCCCAGGCGCACAGCGCGCATCTGGCCTATCACGCGTCACCGTTTAATGAACAGTTCCAGCTGGCGATACGCGAAAGCGCGCAGGCGATCCAGAACTTCACCACTCAGGTCGGGGACCCTACCGGTATCGCCACCGGGCGCATGTACCAGACCATGATCGAGCAGTCGCGCTTCCTGGCGTATATCGACGTGTTCACCATTCTGAGCGTGGTAGCCATGTTACTGATTCCGTTTTGTTTGTTGCTCTCGCCGGTTAAGAGCGAGGGGAGTGCAGGAGCACATTGATGATACACAGACGTTTAACCCCCCTGATGATCATGCTGCTGGCAGGCTGCGCCGTGGGGCCGGATTACCAGCCGCCGGCATCGCAGACCCCGACATACTGGAACGATCCGGGTGACAGCGGCGTGAAGTCAAAAACGGCCTCGACGGCAACCAACCCACGCTGGTGGAAAACCTTCGGTTCACCGCAGCTGGACAGCCTGATAGAGCGCGCGATCGCGGGAAATTTATCCCTGCAGCAGACAGTATTGCGTATTGCCGGGGCGCGCGAACAGATTAACCAGGCGGGTGGGGCGTTTTACCCTTCCGTAAACGGTAATCTGCAGGCAACGCGCCAGCAGCTTGGGCTGGAGGGAGAGCTGAAATCCCACGGCGTGTACGACCAGCTTGATAACGTGGATCCTGAACTCAGGGGTGCGTTAGGACCGCTGACGCAGCCGATCAATCTTTACCAGGGGAGCTTCGATGCGCAGTGGGAAATCGACCTGTGGGGCAAGGTGCGCCGACAGGTAGAGGCTGCCGAAGCGCAGCAGAAAGCGGCGATAGAGCAGCGTAACGACGCGCTGGTGTCGCTGGAGGCGGAAGTGGCGCGCGCATGGCTGCAGCTGCGGGGGGCGCAGAGCATCATTGCCACGCTGAACACCCAGATTAAGAGCGCGCAACAAACCCTGGAACTCACCGAAAGCCGCCAGCGGGGCGGGCTGTCACCGCAGATGGACGTTGAAAATGCGCGTGCCCAGTTGGGGAACCTCGAAGCGCAGCTTCCTCAGTATCAGGCCCAGGCACGGCAGGCAATGAATGGCCTCGCGATTTTACTCGGCAAGCCGCCGGGGGCGCTGGATGCGGAGCTGCAGTCGGCGCAGCCGATGCCCGCCCTGCCGGATATCGTACAAACGGGTATCCCATCCACGCTGGCCCGTCGTCGTCCTGACGTACGTGAGGCGGAAGCCAACCTCCACGCCGCCACGGCGCAAATTGGCGTTTCCGTGGCGCAGCTGTTCCCGAGCTTTACCCTCTCCGGGCAGTTTGGTCTGCGAAACAGCGAAACCAACTGGCTGACGGACTGGAGCAGCCACTTCTACAGCTTCGGCCCGCAGGTCTCGATACCGATTTTCCAGGGCGGAAGACTGGTCTCGAGCGTGAAGGTGGCGCGTGCGCAGCAGGGCGCGGCAGTGCTCGACTACCGCCAGACGGTGCTCACCGCGCTCGGGGACGTAGAGAATGCGCTGGTGAGCTACCGCACCGATCAGCAGCGTGAAGCCGGCCTTGCTAAAACCATCGATGCGTTGCAAAACGCGTTTGATTTGGCAAGCGACAGCTACCGGCAGGGGATCGCCAGCTTTATTGACGTGCTGGATGCCCAGCGGCAGCTGGCGCAGGCGCAGCAGCAACGCGCGCAGGCGCAGGTACAAAGTGCTCTCGATCTGGTGGCGCTCTACAAAGCGCTGGGCGGCGGCTGGGAGCCGTATCAGCAGGTGCAATTACCGGATTACAAGGTCTTTGGTGAGGCTCCGCGCGGATAAGATTCAGAGGATTGGGCAAGAAACGGACAGGAACACCACATTCGCGATGGCTATGGGGCGGGTATAACTATCGGGTACCCATCGAACGACATGCGAGGATTATCTTATGCGTTATCAAAAACTGGGCAATACCGGTCTGTTTGTGTCTGAACTGTGCCTTGGCACCATGACCTTCGGCGGAGAAGGCGGCATGTGGGGCAAGATTGGTCAGCTGCAGCAAAGTGAAGCCGAGCAGCTGGTGGGCCGTGCACTGGATGCCGGAATTAATTTCATCGATACCGCGGATGTGTATTCGGAAGGGCGCTCGGAGGAGATCACCGGCCAGGCGCTGAAGAACCTGAAAATTCCGCGCGAAAATGTGGTGGTTGCCACCAAAGTGTTTGGCGAAACGGGCACGGCCGGGGTGAACTCCCGCGGCAGTTCGCGCTATCACATCATCAGTAGCGTCAAAGAGAGCCTGCGCCGTCTGCAGCTCGATCATATCGATCTGTATCAGCTCCACGGTTTTGACCCGGCAACCCCTGTCGAAGAGATGCTCTACGCGCTGGATAACCTGGTACAGCATGGGCACGTGCGTTATATCGGCGTCTCTAACTGGGCGGCGTGGCAGATTGCCAAAGCGCTGGGCATTTCCGAACGCCTTGGACTGGCGCGTTTTGCTTCACTGCAGGCGTATTACACCATCGCCGGGCGCGATCTTGAGCGTGAACTGATACCGATGATGCAGAGTGAAGGCGTCGGGTTGATGGTCTGGAGCCCACTGGCAGGCGGTCTGCTTAGCGGAAAATATGGCCGTGACGGGCAGAGTGAATCCGGCGGTCGCCGCCTGGAATTTGACTTCCCGCCGGTGAATAAAGAGCGTGCTTTCGATTGCGTGGATGTGATGCGCACCCTGGCCGAGCGCAAGGGTGTCTCTGTGGCGCAAATTGCGCTGGCGTGGTTGCTGCATCAGAAGGCCGTAACCAGCGTCATTATTGGTGCCAAACGTGTCGACCAGCTGGACGACAACATTGCCGCCACCGGGATCCGTTTAAGCGAAGACGAGCTTAAACAGCTTGATGCCGTCAGCGCGCTGCCGCGTGAATACCCGGGCTGGATGCTGGAGCGGCAGGGTGAATATCGTCGTCATCAGCTCGCACAACAATAACCGTCCTTCCTCCCGGTCTCGCTTCGCTGACCGGGTTTTTTTCCCGCCTTGCTCACAAAAAACGATCCTCCTCTTTGATTGATTTTTCGTCTTCGCCTATATGACTAGTCATGAAATTTTAAATGACTAGTCATATAGGGAGCGATCATGAATCAATTTCTGCCAGCCAATTTTTTATGGGGCAATTCCGTATCCAGTATGCAGACGGAAGGGGCCTGGAATGAGGGAGGAAAGGGAATGTCGGTATATGACATTCGCGAAGCCGGGGAGAACGTTTCTGACTGGAAAGTCGCGACCGATTCCTACCACCGCTATCGGGAAGATTTCGACCTGATGCAGGATCTGGGCATGAACTGCTACCGCTTTCAGATCGCCTGGAGCCGCGTATGTCCACAGGGCGACGGTGACTTCAACGACGAAGGTATCGCCTTTTATGACCGCTTTATTGACGATTTAATTGCCCGCGGCATTGAGCCGATGATCTGCCTCTACCACTTCGATATGCCGCTGGCGCTGGCGCAGGAGTACAACGGTTTTAACGATCGCCGTGTGATGGACGCGTTTATCCGCTACGGCAAAAAGATGATCGACTGTTACGGCGACCGGGTGAAGTACTGGCTGACGTTTAACGAGCAGAACATCTTCCACATGCCGGAAGCCTTCCGGATCTCGGGCTATATGAAAGGCGAGAAAACCCTGCGCGAGCTGTATGAACTGCAGCACCACACCATGGTCGCGCATATGACCCTGACCGAATACCTGCACCAGACCCGTCCGGGCCAGCTGATGGGCGGTATGCTGGCGCACCAGCTGGTCTATCCGGCGACCTGTAAACCGCGTGATATCTTCTGCGCCCAGCAGTATGACGAATTCCTCAACCAGAACCTGCTGCGCGTCTTTGCCGGCCAGGGTTACAGCCCGGCGGTGATGGCGGTCGTTGAACAGCAAGGTTTTGCGGATATCTACCGCGCTGAGGATCTTGCGCTGCTGGCGCGTACCAAAAACGACTATATGGCCTTCAGCTACTACGCCAGTAAAACCCTCGACAGCGATGCGATCCCCGAAGGAACGCCGGTCAACGATTACCTTCTGCACGGTGATAAAAATAACCCGTACCTGAAAGCGACCGAATGGAACTGGCAGATTGATCCGCTGGGCTTTCGCACCATCATCACCCGCTATTACAACGACTGGCGTATGCCGGTATTCCCGATTGAAAACGGTATTGGGGTGATCGAGTCCTGGGACGGTGTGAATCCGATTGAAGATACCTACCGTATTGACTACCACCGGGCGCATATCGAGGCGATGAAACAAGCCATGTTTGAGGATGGCGCAGAGGTGATCGGTTACCTCGGCTGGGGCTTAATCGACATTCTGAGTTCACAGGGAGACATGCGTAAGCGTTACGGCGTGGTCTATGTGAACCGTGAAAACCACGACCTGAAAGACTTAAAGCGCGTACCGAAGAAGAGCTACGCATGGTTGAAACAGGTTATCCATACCAACGGACGCGAGATGTAAGCCGTACGCTGCCGGGCCGTTTTTGTGACTGATTGAAGGGAAATATCCGCTATGTCTGAAACAAAAATAACACCGCATATGCAGTCTTTTGTCGACAGATTTGTTGAGTTCTCGGCGCGCCTGGCAAACCAGGTGCACCTGCGTTCCCTGCGCGATGCCTTCGCCACGGTCATGCCCATTTTCATCCTTGCCGGTCTGGCGGTGCTGGTGAATAACGTGGTATTTCCATGGATTTTTGAAGGCGACACGCTGGTGCATTTTAAGGTGTGGGGCGAGGCGATTATTAACGGTACGCTGAATATCGCCGCGCTGTTGCTGGCACCGATGATTGCCTGGTCGCTGGCACGCAACAAAGACTTCGACAACCCGGTCTCGGCAGTGGTTATCGCCATCAGCAGTTTTATCATTATGATGCCGATGCGCTTACAGCTCACGCCCGTCGGCAGCGACGCCACGGTGAACGTCACGCAGGTGCTGACGTTCTCCAATATTGGCTCAACCGGCATTTTTGCCGGGGTGCTGATTGGTCTGCTCTCAACGGAACTGTTTATCGCCATTTCTCGTCTGAAAGCGCTGCACATTTCTTTAGGTGAAAATGTACCGCCGGCGGTCAGTAAATCGTTTACCGCGCTGATCCCGACGATCCTGACGCTTTCCCTGTTTGCCATACTGGCCGCGCTTCTGGCGAACGTGTTGCACACGGATCTCATCCATCTGATCACCACTTTTATTCAGCAGCCGCTGCGCCTGATCAATACCAGCCTGCCGGGCACGATTTTTATCTATAGCTTTGGTAACTTCCTGTTCACGCTTGGGATCCATCAGTCGGTGGTTAACAGCGTGGTGCTGGAGCCGTTTCTGCTGATCAACACCAACGAGAATATGCTGGCCTTTGCCAATGGTCAGCCTGTCCCACATATCATCAATAATATCTTTGTACCGACCTTTGGTATGGTGGGGGGGACCGGCAGCACGATTTCCCTGTTGATTGCCATTTTCATCTTCTCACGGCAAAAATCGGCGAAACAGGTGGCCCGTTTGTCGCTGGCGCCGGGCCTGTTTAACATCAACGAGCCGGTCATTTTTGGCCTGCCGATTGTGTTCAACCTGCCGCTGATGATCCCCTTTGTGCTGCTACCTGCCATAGGTATCTGGTTTGCGTGGCTCTGTACTACCCTGGGGTTAATGTCGCGCTGTGTGGTTATGATCCCGTGGACAACCCCGCCCATTCTGAGCGCCTGGCTGGCAACGGCAGGGGACTGGCGCGCCGTGGTCGTGCAGTTGGCAATCATTGTATTTGGTGTATTCTTCTACCTGCCTTTCCTCAAAATTGCCGAGAGAGTGGCATTAAAAAACAGCGGGACAGAAAACTAACAAAAAGGAAGGACGATGGCGGCGAAGTACATCACCATAGCGCGGGAAATTAAGAAACGCATTATTAGCCAGCAATACGCCGCCAACGAACCGCTCCCGGACCAGTTTGCCCTGGCGGCGGAGTTCAGCACCAGCCGGATGACCATACAGCAGGCCATACGCCAGTTAATCGTGGAAGGGCTGATCTATACCCGTCAGGGGCAGGGGACGTTTATCCGCAAAAATTTCCTGCAACTCTCGCAGTGGGATCTTTCCGGCAGCGACTACTTCGGCGCAACAAAAACCTGGGAGCATCTGGGCACCGTTTCCAGCGTCGTGGTCCATTTCGAGCTGCGCTTTCCGAACGAGAAGGAGCAGGCCTCGCTGATGATTAACGCCGATGCGCCTGTCTATGACTTTGTTCGTTTGCGTCTGCTCAACGGTGAGCCGATGTCGCTGGACTCCACCGTAATGCCGCTTAATCTGGTGCCCGGTCTGAATAAAAGCCATCTTGAAGGCTCCGTGTTCCGCTACGTGCAGGAGACGCTGGGGCTGAAAATTATGGGGTCGTACCGGGTGGTGCGGGCGCTAAAACCGAACGCGCTGGATATGCAACACCTTATCTGCGAGCAGACCGATCCGGTGCTGGAGGTGGAGCAGGTTATCTATCTGGAGGATGGCACACCGCTTGAGTATGCCCACTGTCACTACCGTTACGACCACGGCGGGATAGTTATCGTCAATAACGGATAAAAAAAAGCGGGCATCAGAGCCCGCTTTTTTATTCTCAGACCCGGTCAGCAAAGCGCCACCGGGCAGAAGGTCAGTTCAGACGCACTGGCATACCAGAACGGTTCTGAACGGCCTGGTCAACAATCGCTGTCTCTACATCCGGCTGAGAGGTCACGGACTGCACCGCGCTGTTCAGCGTAACCGGAACGATTTCGTTGTTGTTGATCTGGTCTTCGCTGGTGGACAGCGGGTTGTGTACTTCAATGTAACGGCTGCCATCCGGCTCAGACGTCGCTTTAACCGGTTCGTTGATGAACTGGACGCGGGTTCCGACCGGCACGTTTTCGAACAGGAATTTGATGTCTTCGTTACGCAGACGTACGCAGCCGTGGCTTACGCGCAGGCCGATACCGAAGTTGGCGTTGGTCCCGTGAATCGCGTACAGACGGCCAATGTACAGCGCGTACAGACCCATTGGGTTATCCGGGCCTGCCGGTACAACAGCTGGCAGGGGTTCACCCGCAGCGATGTACTCTGCGTGCATTTTGGCGGTTGGCGTCCAGGTTGGGCCTGCTTTCTTACGCTCAACTTTGGTCGTCCAGTTCATTGGGGTGTCTTTACCCAGCTGACCGATACCGATTGGCAGCACGATAACCGTGTTGGTGCCTTTCGGGTAGTAATACAGACGCATTTCCGCGCTGTTGATGACGATACCTTCATGGACGGTATCCGGCAGGATCAGCTGCTGAGGAATGTTCAGCACGGTACCGGCTTTAGGCAGATACGGGTCAACACCCGGATTCGCTTCCAGCATGTTAGACAGGCCCAACTGGTACTGCGCCGCGAAATATTCCAGTGGCTGAGCGTTACCTTCAGGCACCGTGACCACCTGGTTTTGACCAACCAGACGGCTACCGTCTGTCGGCAGCGGATAAGTCACCGCAGAAGCGGTTTTGCAAAAACCTACTACGGCTAACGCCGCCGCAAAAAGCGTTGTTAATTTCATGTTCATGTTGTGCGAGGTATCTAAGCCATTCCGGCGATGAGTTGATAAGTCTGAATCTTGATGGGAGCGCATTATATGTGCATTCCCGCTAACAGGGAATTCAGATGTGTACGAAATCACATTTTTTTCGATTTTGTTAAAGTTTAGCGGATTGCCGCAACGCGGGATCTCAATTCGGAATTGTGGCATAATGCCGTGTTTATCACACTTTTCGCAGGAATCTCCCCGTGTTAGTTACCAGCAACGTCACTATGCAGTTTGGCAGTAAGCCGCTGTTCGAAAACATTTCCGTCAAATTTGGCGGCGGCAACCGTTACGGCCTGATTGGCGCCAACGGTAGCGGTAAATCTACTTTTATGAAAATCCTCGGCGGTGATTTAGAGCCGACGCTGGGCAACGTTTCGCTCGATCCAAACGAGCGCATCGGTAAGCTGCGTCAGGATCAGTTCGCCTTTGAAGAGTTCACCGTCCTTGACACCGTTATCATGGGACACGCGGAGCTGTGGGAAGTGAAGCAGGAGCGCGATCGCATCTACGCGCTGGCGGAGATGAGTGAAGAAGATGGCTACAAAGTGGCCGATCTCGAAGTGTTGTACGGCGAAATGGATGGCTACTCTGCGGAAGCGCGTGCGGGCGAGCTGCTGCTGGGTGTGGGTATTCCGGTAGAACAACATTACGGCCCGATGAGCGAAGTCGCGCCAGGCTGGAAACTGCGTGTTCTGCTGGCGCAGGCGCTGTTCTCCAATCCGGATATCCTGCTGCTTGACGAACCAACGAACAACCTGGACATCGACACCATCCGCTGGCTGGAGCAGACGCTGAACGATCGCGACAGCACCATGATCATCATCTCGCACGACCGTCACTTCCTGAACATGGTGTGTACACACATGGCGGACCTGGACTACGGCGAGCTGCGCGTTTATCCGGGCAACTACGATGAGTACATGACGGCAGCCACGCAGGCGCGTGAACGTCTGCTGGCGGATAACGCCAAGAAGAAAGCCCAGATTGCTGATCTGCAGTCTTTCGTCAGCCGCTTCAGCGCGAACGCCTCCAAATCTCGCCAGGCGACCTCTCGTGCGCGCCAGATTGACAAGATCAAGCTTGATGAAGTGAAAGCGTCCAGCCGTCAGAACCCATTCATCCGCTTCGAGCAGGACAAGAAACTGTTCCGTAATGCGCTGGAAGTGGAAGCCCTGGCTAAAGGTTTTGAAAACGGTCCGCTGTTTAAAAACTTTAACCTGCTGCTGGAAGTGGGCGAGAAGATCGCCATTCTGGGTGCCAACGGCGTGGGTAAATCCACCCTGCTGAAAACCCTGGTCGGCGAACTGCAGCCGGATAACGGTACCGTGAAGTGGTCTGAAAACGCGCAGATTGGTTACTACGCACAGGACCATGAATACGAGTTCGAAAACGACCTGACCGTCTTCGACTGGATGAGCCAGTGGAAGCAGGAAGGCGATGACGAGCAGGCGGTGCGCAGCATTCTGGGTCGTCTGCTGTTCAGTCAGGACGACATCAAGAAGCCTGCTAAAGTGCTGTCCGGTGGTGAAAAAGGGCGCATGCTGTTCGGCAAGCTGATGATGGAAAAACCCAATATCCTGGTGATGGATGAACCGACTAACCACCTGGATATGGAATCTATCGAATCGCTGAACATGGCGCTGGAGATGTATCAGGGGACCCTGATCTTCGTCTCTCACGACCGTGAATTCGTCAGCTCGCTGGCGACCCGCGTGATCGAAATTACGCCTGAGCGCGTGGTGGACTTCACCGGTAACTACGAAGATTACCTGCGCAGTAAAGGTATCGAGAGTTAAAAAAAGCCCGGTGGCGATACGCCTACCGGGCCTGTGTTTGATGCCCTCTCCCTGTGGGAGCGGGCATCAGGCCGTACTAGACCACCCATTCACTCCCTTCAATACCATTCACCAGCAGCGTGCGTTTTTCCCCGGCCGGTAACGATATCTTCAGCGCTTTCCACGCCGGACGATAATCTCCCCGCGCACTGACCTTCAGGTTGATGGTGGCACCGTCGCATGCCATGTCCCATTCCACCCACAGCGCATTGCCGTTCTGATAGCCCCAGCTTTCACCATCGTCTTCAAACAGCAGGCCCGCGGTTGAACCGACGCCTTTCACCGGGAACAGTTTCAGCTCACGGATAGTGTCTTTTTCCGCGCTGACATGCGTAATGCGTTCGCTGAGCGGCAGACCCGCACCGGCACGTACCAGCAGCGGCAATTTCTCCAGCGGCGCATCACGTACGATCCACTGCCCGCCAGCGAACCACTCGTGGGTGTAAAAATCGTACCAGCCCGTTTCGTTATCCGGCAGCCAGACGCGTCGCTCGCGCTGCCCGGCCTCCACCACGCTGGCCACCAGCAGGTCGCGACCCAGCAGGAAATCATCGTTCTCTTCAAACGTCTGCGCATCGTGTTCGTGGTCGAGGAAGGTCGGGCGTAGCATCGGTTCGTCGTCAGCATGCGCCTGCCAGAGCAGGGTATAAAGGTACGGCAGCAGACGATAACGTAATTCAATGGCACCACGAATAGCCGGCGTCACGCCCGGATACATCCACGGCTCGTTAACGGTGTGGTCATCATTCCATGAGTGAATAGTAAAGCGCGGATGCATCACGCCGTTTTGCACCCAGCGTACGAACAGTTCCGCGTCGGGTTTGTCGCCAGAAAAACCACCGACATCATGCCCCACATTAAACAGCCCGGACAGGCTCATTCCCAGACCCATGCGGGTGTTATAGCGCAGGGTATCCCAGCTGGTACGGTTATCGCCGCTCCAGGTCTGGACGTAACGCTGCATGCCCGCGCAGCCGGAGCGGGAAATGAGATACGGACGTTTTTCCGGGGCAAAACGCTGCTGCGCTTCCAGCGAGGCACGCATCATCAGCAGCGGCATCACCGGGCGAATGTGCTTGATCGCGATTTCCTTGCCAAAGCCGTGGCAGCGGGCTTCGCCATCCCACACTTCATATTCGTTGTTGTCGTTCCAGGTGGCGTCGATCCCCATCTCAAGCAGCTGCGTGGTTACCCCTTCCTGCCACCATTTCACCGTCTGTGGGTTGGTAAAATCGAGGTGAGAACCTTCGTCATCCCAGAAACTGGAGCGTTCTGGCGCGTCGGTTTCTGAATCGCGGATGAACAACCCGTTTTCCTCAACTTCGTTATAGCGCGGGTGATCCTGCAGCAGGCATGGCTTGATGTTGGCCGCCAGCTTTAACCCCGCGTCGTGGAAGGCCTGGGTCATCACCTTCGGCTGCGGCACCTTGTCGTGGTTCCAGTTAAAGACGTAGCGCTTGCCGTTGATCGAGGTATAGCCCGAAGAGAGCTGGAACGAGTCGCAGGGAATAGCATGTTCTTCGCACAGACGAATAAAGTTCATCAGCTGGTTCTGCGCATCCGGCGCGTCGGTGTAATGCATGGTCGAACCGCTGTAACCCAGGCTCCATTTCGGCCCGAAGAGCGTTTTCCCGGTCAGACGCACGAAAGCTTTGGTCACGTCCAGCGCCCGTTTTCCCGTGAACAGGTAGTAATCGATGTCGCCCGCTTCCGCCTGCCAGCGACGATAGGCGGTGTGATAGTTGTCAATCTCGTTGCCCAGATCCAGCCAGCAGCTGCTCAGGTTGTCGTAGAAGAGACCGTAGCTCACGTCATCGCGACGGGTGAGGGTGAACGGAATATGTTTGTACAGAGGATCGGTGCTGGCCGCGTTGTAGCCCATTGCATCGAGGTTGCGCATCTCGTAGCGTTTACCGTTACGCTGCAGATCGCCGGCTTTCTCACCCAGACCGTAGAAGCGTTCATCCTTGCGGCGGCTCAGGTAGTGCGCCGCACCGTCGCCATGGGCATTCAGCAGATAGGCACTGGTTGGACGGTCGTTGACCAGTGGCTGCCACTCACCCGCCTCATTGCGGTAGTGCCACTCCAGCCACAGCGGCTGATGCACGGTCACACGCAGCTGTTCGGTAGCAACCGTCAGTACGTCGTCCTGCTGCGTTAGCGTCCAGGCGGGGCAGGTGAAACCACTCAGATCGTCGCGGCGGCGACCTTCCCACGGCACATCTTGCTGCGGGGCGATGCTCCAGGTGCGATCCAGCGTCAGTTCACCTTTGCGTTTAATCAGCACGCGGAACAGATTTTCTTCCAGCACATACAGGCACAGACGGTGCTGGTTATCGACCAGCAGTTCCAGATGGTGTGCCGACTGCTTATCAACGGTCCAGTTTTTCAGGGTTTTCATATGCAATACATCCACTATCAGGCGCGCTTGGCGCGACGTTCAGCAATAAATGCCACCAGGAAAACAGCGCCAATCAGGTCAAAAAACCCCATGGCAATAAAGAGCGGGTTAAAGCCGATTTTGTCGGCGGTCACCCCAATTAACAGGGAGAACAGGAAGCTGGCGATCCAGGCCGCCGAGCCGCGCATGCCGTTAACGGTCGCCATCTGACCTTTATCAAATGACTCCACGACCAGGGCGCTGAGCATGCAGGAGATGATCTGATGCCCGAAACCGCCGATGGAGATCAGCACGATGGTGATATACGGGTCGCGGGTAATGGCCACGACCGCCAGGGAGATCATCAGGAATGCGCCGGTGACGGAGCTGGCCACCACCGAGTTCACACGGCTGCAGCCGAACAGTCGGGCATACAGACGGGTGAGGTAGCCGCTTGCCACGCTGCCGAGGTCCGCGGCAAGGAACGGCAGCCAGGCAAACATCGCAATCTGCTTCAAATCCATGCCGTGCTCTTTGGCGAGATACAGCGGAACCCAGAAGCTCAGCACGGCCCAGGCCGGTTCGGCCATAAACGCCGGAAGGGCGATACCGTAGAAGCGCTTATTTTTGGAGACATTTTTCAGCGCGGTGAGGAAGGGCAGTTTTACCGCAGGCGGTTCGTTATCCTGCTTGATAAACGCCAGCTCGTCCTTGCTCAGGTTCGGATGCTGTTCCGGGTTGTGGTAAAAAGCCCACCAGAGGATCACCCACAGCAGCGCCAGCACGCCGGTAAACATAAATGCGCCCTGCCAGCCAAACGAGGCGTGCGCGAAATAGATGATGGGCGGTGCCAGCATCGCGCCAATGGAAAACCCTACGCCCGCCCAACCGGCCGCGACAGGACGTTCCGATTTCGGGAACCATTCGCCAATGGTTTTCGCATTCGCCGGCGTGGCGGCCGCTTCAGATGCACCCATAAAGAAGCGCAAGATAGCCAGGTGCAGCCAGCTGCCCGCCCCGGCGTGGAAAATACACATCAGCGCCCAGATCCCGGCGCAAACCATAAAGCCAATCTTCAGACCAATCACGTCGATCAACCAGCCGCACAGAGGCTGGAAAATGGTGTAGGCAATCTGAAATGCCCCGACGATCCAGGAGTATTGCTCGGTGGTGATCCCAAGGCTCTCTTTCAACTCAGGGGCGAGAATACCCAGCGAGTTTCGGGTGATGTAGTTAACGGTGACGCCCAGTAAGAACAGCACCAGCACATACCAGCGCAGGTTCTTAATGACGCGACGGGTTTTGCTTGTCGCAACGGTGTTATTGATGTCCTGACTCATTTTACTCTCCACAAGACGGACGGTAAGGGGACGGAGGTTCAGGTGTCACACAGATTTTTATGGCTTTGATTTCTATCCGTTTTAATTTCGAAGTTGCTATACAACTAGTATGGAAGTGGTGTGACAAATTCACCTTAAGGGAGAAAATGAGCGGGCAATAGTGGATTTTGTGCAAAATTTCTCATCAATGACATAAATCATCTGGCATGATGCTTTTCATGCCAGTTACTGCCTGATGAGTACGCTATGAAAATTTTTTCATTTCGCAAATGGAGCCAGATCACAAAATGGACAAAAGGCTAAAAATCACCGAAATTGCCGCCCGCACACAGCTCTCCATCAGCACCGTGTCGCGGGTGCTGGCAGGAAAAGCGAACACCAGTGAAAAAGCGCGCGCCAGAGTACTGGCTTGTGCGCGGGAGCTGGGGGTGATGGACGGTCTGGCGGCGGGGCGTCTACTGCTCAACAGCCTGGTGGTTTTTGCGCCACAGCGCGCCTTTGACGAGCGGTCCGACATCTTTTACTACCGCGTGATTCAGAGCGTGAGTAAAGGCCTTGCTTCCCACGATGTCCGTCTGCGTTATTGCGCGCTGGAAGAGAATGACAGCGACGCACAGCTTTTTCTGGCACGGATGAACGAGCCGGAGACACAGGCCGCTATTCTTCTCGGTATCGACGATCCGCATATCCACGATCTGGCGGTGGATGTGGGTAAACCCTGCATGCTGATTAACTGCCGCGACCGGCATATGCGCCTGCCTGCAGTGGCACCGGACCACCGCTCGATAGGTGAGCGGGCCGCGGACTATCTGTTTGAAATGGGACACCGTGAGGTGATGATTGTCCTCTGCCTGCGGCGTTACACCATGGAACTGCGTCTGGCCGGGATCCGCGATGCGTGGCAATCTCACAACCTGAAATTCAACGATAAACGCGATCTGCTGGTGGCTCCGAGCTTCAGCGCGCGTGAAACGGAAGAGCTGGTCACCTCCTGGCTCCGTCAAATGCAGGGTAAGGATCTGCCCACCGCATTTTTGGTCGGCGGCGATTTTATGGCGGCGGGCACCATCAGTGCGCTGCAAAAACAGGGCTTGCGCGTGCCGCAGGATATCTCGGTGATGAGCATTGACGGGTTTAATCTGGCGGCCATTCAGGATGTTCCGCTCACGGCGGTGCACGTACCGCGCGATGAACTGGGAACCGAAGCGGTGCATATGCTTCAGCAACGGCTGATGCGCCCGGATGCGCCGGTGGGAACGTTATTGCTTAACGGCACGCTGGCCGTGCGGGGATCTGTCCGGCGGATACGTCAGGGGAAACGACGCACCGCCGTGGAGCGGGAAGGGTTATACGACAGTTAAGCCATACCCAGGGCACGCTTGCCGTGAATATTCAGATCGTTCACGGTAAAGCGGTCCTGCCAGTTTTTTTCATAATCTTCGCGCGGGAAATCGCCCGGCGATGCACCGGTTTCCAGCGCTGCTTTCACTTTTTTCGCATAGGCGAGGTTTTTCTCGCACATCGGGGCGGCAGGGATATACATCACGTTGCCCCAGCCTTGCTGATTTTCCACCGGTGCAACGGAGTGGATGACGTCACAGTGCCACCACACGGAATCGCCTGCTTCCAGTGCAGGAATGCTGCTCAGCGCTTCGATTAACAGCGGATGCCATTTCTCGGAGACCGGCAGGACACGCCCCGGCGCGACGCCGCAGAGTTCATCTTCCGGGACATCATCCAGCAGCGGACGCAGCAGAATGTAGGCCATCGCTTCCGGGATCGGCACCACATGCAGCAACCCCTGACCCGGGATCATATCTGACAGCGCCGTCCAGCCCTGGAAGGTGCGGAATACAGAACATTTTGTGGTGTTATCCACGGTGTACTCTTCCACTTCGGTACGGTGTGCGGCGTTCCACGGATCGTATTTATCCACGTTGCCGTCAAAAACGCGGGCAAAGACCTGCTGATAGGCCGGCAGCAGCCAGCGCTCCAGCGCGCCGGAATCGGTATGCGCGCCCAGCCCTTTAGAGGTGGTACCCGGTGGGCGACGACGAATACGGTCCGGATAAATGACGCTGACGTCCGGATCGAACCACTGTTTGCCATTACTCTCGAATGTCCATAAACGGTTCAGGAACGACTGTACCTGCGCCATCTCTTCACTCTGGCGAGCCTGCATTTGCGCCTGCGACCAGTAGATAGGGTAAATTTCCGGACGTGAGGCGGTTAAGGTACCAAAGAAGTTATCGCCCGGACCTTTATAGACCTCATCAAACCGGTTGAGATCGAGGTAGTCGAGCATCGATTGATCCCACGCCAGCGCCTGCTCGCGAGGGAAGTGACCTTTAATCACCGCGCAGCCACGGCGTTTGACCGCGTCACGCTGTGCCTGGGTGATCGTCCCGTTTTTCACATCCGCAAACGGGATAACCGGCCAGACGGTTTCACCTTTGTTCTTCAGGGCATTAATTTCCGCCACGCGGGTCGCGATTTTATCGCTGAGCGTGTCGAATACCGCCTGAACGTCTCCGATCTGCGCTCGTAATTCACGCTTCAACTGACGAATCGCTGCTTTATGGTCCTCAGGCAAACTTTCACTGGTAAACGTCATAACTGCCTCGCATCTTTCATTCGAAAGTAAAAATATCTACAAGTGATACTTTAAGTTAAAAATTAGTTAATGCAAGTTTAAATATTTGACGAGTGCCACAGGATGGAAAAAGAGTGAGGTACCGGAGCAGTGCTCCGGCAAGAGAGAGATTACGCGTCGAACGGGGAGTGGTCGTCAAGCACGGCCTGAATCACATTCAGTGCGCCCTGATGGTTGTTGTCATCCGTGCTGTAGCGGCAGATCGTTTTGATGCTCTGCGCCGCGTTGCCCATGGCAAAATTGTATTTCACCAGCTTCAGCATTTCCGCATCGTTGCCGCTGTCGCCGATGGCCACGCACGCCTGTGGGGAGATTTTCCAGCGCTTCAGCAGACGGCTAATGCCGTTGGCTTTGTGCAGGCCCGGGATAATTAAATCGACAAACCCAAAACCGCTGGTGACGGGTTTCATAATCCCGTCGAGGGAGACGTGCAGTTTGTCGACAAGATTCGGGATATCGCTGTCCGGCAGATTCAGGGAGAATTTGAACAGCACGTCGTCAATTTCGCGGTAATCACGGATGCGTTTTAAGCGGTGGTAGTGCTTTGACATGAGCGCCACAAACGCGTCCGGCGCCCGTTCGCTGACGTAGGCGCTCTCCAGCCCACAGGCCACAAAGTTGAGCGCGTTGTCTTTCAGCAACTCGCCAATGACAATTTGCGACTCATGGCGGGTCAGTTCACCGTGAAAAATCTGCTCACCGTGATCGAACACCAGCGCGCCATTTTCCGCCACGAAGGAGATCTGATCTTTCAGTTCCGGGAAGAAGGAGATGAGCTGGTAATACTGGTTGCCGCTGGCGACAACAAATTCAATATCACGGGCTTTAAGCTGCTCAAACTGTGCCTGAAAGCGGTCGCGGTCGTACTGCTTGGCATCATCAAGGAAAGTTCCGTCCATATCGGTGACGATAACTTTTACGGTCATACTGTGCTCCTGAGTCACTGCGTTTGAAACATTCTAATAACAAGGTGACGGAGAGCACAAATTTAATTTCATTCGAAAGTCAAAGCAAAGCGGCAACCGAAATTGCCGCTTAAAGACAGGTTCCCTCTCCTTGATGGGAGAGGGCATAAGTCTGAAGAGAGTTAAAGCGTGTGCTCGGTACGCGCAATAATATCGTCCTGCGCATCCGGCGACAGGGCGGTAAAGAACGCGGAGTACCCTGCGACGCGCACCACCAGGTCACGATACTGGTCCGGGTGTTTCTTCGCTTCCAGCAGCGTTTCACGCGAAACGATGTTGTACTGAATATGCCAGCCCTTGTGCACTTCAAAGAAGGTACGCAGAAGCACCATCAGTTTCTGACGGTCACTGTCATTTTCCAGCGTCGACGGATTGAGCTTCTGGTTTAACAGTACCCCGCCGAGGATCGCTTCGGTTGGCAGTTTGCCGACAGAGCCAATTACCGCCGTCGGGCCGAGGTGGTCAGTACCGGAGGCCGGGCTGGCTCCTTCTGCCAGCGGAGTATGCGCCTTACGTCCATCCGGGGTTGCCATCGTTGCCGCGCCAAACGGCACGTTCGCGGAGATAGATGACGTGCCGGCATAGTAGTTACCGCCAATCGGACCACGGCCATAGCGCGGGTTATGGTACTGCTTCAGCTCGGCGATATAGGTTTCGTAGGCACGGGTCAGCAGCATATCCACGCTGTCGTCATCGTTACCGTATTTTGGCGCGCCGTTGATCAGCCGCTGACGCAGCTGCTCGTGGGTCAGCCCGTCGAAATCATCGGCCAGAGCGGCGGCCAGCTGTTGCTGACCTATCGTACCCTGTTCGAAGACCAGTTTTTTCACCGCGGCCAGGCTGTTGCCCAGGTTAGCAATACCCACCTGCAGGCCTGACACCCAGTCATACTTCGCGCCGCCTTGTTTGATGCTTTTCGCGCGTTCTATACAATCATCCACCAGCGCTGAGCAGAGAATATCGGGGACGTTCTCTTCCAGCATCGTGTCTACCACATACTCAATCTCGATAGATTTGCGGGTGTAGTAGCGGATCTGGGTATCCCACGCCGCCATCACCTCTTCGAAGTTATCGAAGTTACCGGCAGAGAGTGCTTTCTCCTGTGGCAGGAATACCTTACCGCTGGTGGCATCGCGGCCGCCTTCCAGCGCTGCCAGCATCACGCGGGCGAAGTTGATAAAGCTCATGCCGGTGCAGCGATAACCCCATTTGCCACCCACTGCGGTTTCGATGCAGCCAATCGCGGCATAGTCATAGGCATCCTCTTTTTCGACGCCGAGCTTGATGAATTCCGGAATAACAATCTCATCGTTGTTGAACGCGGGCATACCAAAGCCGCAGCGGATCACCTGCACGCAGGCGTCGAGGAAGTCATTGCTCATGCCCGCATGATAACGCACGCTCAGGTTTGGCTGCGTGGAGCGCAGGCGACCGCAGGATTCCAGAATCGCGTAGCTGAGCGGATTGACTGCGTCCATAGGCTCACCGTTGATCAGCGTCTGTCCACCGATGGTGACGTTCTGATACAGCGGGCTACCCGCTGAAGCTTTGGAGTGCGAACCGGAGCGGATTTTGTTCACTTCCAGCAGCTTCAGCCAGCAGCTGTGCAGCAGCTCGATGGCATGTTCGCGGTCGAGGCTCTGGTTCAGCTCCACGTCGCGGCGGTAGTACGGATAGAGGTACTGGTCCATGCGGGCAAACGAGACGGAGTGGCCATTGGACTCAATCTGCAGAATAAGCTGGATGAAGTAGCACAGCTGCAGCGCCTGCCAGAAGGTTGTTGGCGGCTGATGGGCGATTACATCACAGTTTTCTGCCATCGCCAGCAGCTCGTCGCGACGGCTTTCACGGGATTCGGTTGCCGCCATTTCACGCGCCAGCGCGGCGAAACGTTCGATGTGCAGGCTGACCGCTTCCAGCACAATATCGATCGCTTTCAGGAACTGTTCCCCGTAAAGGTCGTCGAGCACCGTCAGGTTGATACGCGAACGACGCTCGGCCACTTTGTCGCGCAGACCATCGAGGCCTTTCTCCAGCAGCAGCGGGAAGTTAACCGCCAGGTGTGCGTCGCCGGAGGTCATGTTACCTTCCGCTTTGATAATGCCGGTTTCCAGCAGCCCTTTTTGCTCGTCGGTGAACATGCCGTAGCAGCGATCCTGCACCGTCTGGCCGCGCCACCATGGGCAGATCTCATGCAATACGCGCTTGTTTTCTTCGCTCACCGCAAAGCCTGCGCCCGGACGGTCCGCCAGATCGTCAATCTCTTTTTCAATCCACGAGACGGTGTATTCCGGGAAAATTGGCGCGGCGCGGACTTCACTGGCCTGGTTACCGATGATCAGCTCATCGTGTTTTATCCAGATGGTGCGCTGCGCGAGGTGATGCGCCAGCGCCAGCGCGCGACGCACCGGGATCGGCTTGTCCATATGCTGCTGGTACATCTCGGTGTAATGCAGGGCGCGCTCGGTACAGACCGGCGGCTTCACGATATGCACGAGGGCCGTTTTGTGTGCTTTTATGCGCTCGCTAAGGGTGCTGAGATTCAGGGTCGTCATAAGTTTATCCTCGTAAGGTCGCGGTTAACCCTTTCTGGCAGGCGTACTGCTGTGCGAAGTCCAGAAGCGCAGGATCATCCAGCGGTTTATCAGGGGCAGAGTAGGGTTGGCCGAGCAGGGTATATTTGTTCATGCCCAGCGTGTGGTACGGCAGAAAATGGATCTCGCGGACGTTGAGTTCGTCTGCGGCAAAATTGGTGATGGCGGTAATCGACGCTTCATCGGCGTTGAAGCCCTGAATCAGCGGTACGCGGATGGTGACCTGTTTACCGGCGGCGGCCAGGCGTTTCAGGTTACCAAGGATCCGTTTGGCGGAACCGTCGGTCCACTGTTTGAACGTCCTGCCATCAACGTGTTTCAGGTCCGCCAGGAACAAATCGACATACGGTAATGACGGTGCAATATAATGCCATGGCACGTGGAGACAGGTTTCCACGGCGGTATGTATGCCTTGCTCATGGCTGGCTTTAAACAGGGCATGAGCCAGATCGGGATTCATAAACGGTTCACCGCCGGACAGGGTTATCCCACCGCCGCTGCGGTCATAGAACGGCTTGTCGCGCAGTACGGTGGACATAATCTCTTCAACCTGCTTTTCTTCACCACAGACGGTGAGCGCCTGCGTCGGGCAGCAGTCGGTGAGGGCGTCAAGAATCTCTTCGTTAAGCTTTTCACGGTGGATAACCAGCCCATTCAGCGCACGATCGATAATGCCCGGCGCCGCTTTCTGGCACAGGTCGCAGCCTTCCAGGCACAGCCGTGCGTCAAAGAGCACATCCCGGTGGCGGGAGCGGCTTTCCGGATTCTGGCACCAGCGACAGCCCAGCGAGCAGCCTTTCAGGAACACCACGGTACGAATACCGGGGCCATCGTGGGTAGAGTAACGCTGAATATTGAAGATCATGTTTTCGCCTCTCATCTTGCATATGAAGATTAAATTACTTTCGAATGAAAGTTATCTTGATGCAGGTCAACTCCTGAGCAGGTTTTGTCGTGATAGGGTAAATGCAGGCTAAATTTGAGGGTTACATCATGGAACTTTATCTCGATACTTCTGACGTCGCGGCAGTGAAACGGCTGGCGCGTATCTTCCCGCTGGCGGGCGTGACCACGAACCCCAGTATCGTGGCGGCAGGGAAAACGCCACTCGAGGCGCTGCTACCGGCGCTGCAGGATGCGCTCGGTGGGAAAGGTCGCCTGTTCGCGCAGGTCATGGCGACCACCGCTGAAGGGATGGTGGAAGAGGCGCGTAAACTGCGCACCATTATCAACGACCTGGTGGTTAAAGTGCCGGTAACGGCGGAAGGTCTGGCGGCGATCAAAATGCTGAAAGCGGAAGAGATCCCGACGCTGGGTACGGCGGTGTACGGTGCAGCACAAGGGATGCTGTCCGCGCTGGCGGGCGCTGAGTATGTTGCCCCTTACGTTAACCGCGTGGACGCGCAGGGCGGGGACGGGATCCAGACGGTGGTTGAACTGCAGCAGCTTCTGACGCTGCATGCCCCGCAGTCAAAAGTGCTGGCCGCGAGCTTCAAAACGCCGCGTCAGGCACTGGACTGCCTGCTGGCAGGTTGTGAATCCATCACCCTGCCGCTGGATGTTGCTCAGCAATTTATTACTTCGCCTGCGGTGGATGCGGCAATAGTGAAGTTTGAGCAGGACTGGCAAGGGGCGTTTGGCAGAACGACGCTCTGATACGGTTGCCGGGTTATGCTAACGCTTGCCCGGCTACCATTTAGCGTCCGCATACCTCACAGCCGGGGTTGCGCATCAGTTTCATCTCGCGGAACTGGCAGGTCATCGCGTCATACATCACGATTTTCCCCGCGGCAGGCGTCCCGTAATGCGCCAGCACTTTGATCGCTTCCATAGCCTGCAACGAACCTATAACGCCGACTAACGGAGCCATGACGCCCGCCTCCACGCAGGTGAGGGCGTTCTCGCCAAACAGACGGCTCAGGCAGCGATAGCACGGTTCGCCCCCGGCGTAGGTAAAGACGCTGATTTGGCCTTCCATTCGAATGGCGGCACCGGAGACCAGCGGCGTTTTGTGGGCAAAACATCCTGCATTCAACTGATTGCGAATGGTGACGTTATCGGTACAGTCCAGCACCAGATCGTGTCGTGCTATCTGTGCCGACAGCGCCTCATCATCCAGCAGGGCGTCAATCAGGGTGAACTTCACGTGAGGATTGATGCGCGCCAGCGCCGCGCGGGCCGATTCCACTTTGGGCTGGCCGAGGGTCGCGTCGCTGTGCAGCGTCTGGCGCTGAAGGTTCGACACCGACACGGTATCAAAATCCAGCAGCGTCATATTGCCCACCCCCGCCGCGGCCAGATACTGGGCCGCAGCGCAGCCCAGCCCCCCCAGCCCTACGACCAGCACCCGTGCTGCCTTAAGCGCTTCCTGGCCGTCGAAATCAAAACCGCGCAGAACAATCTGGCGGTTATAGCGCATCATCTCCTGGTCGCTGAGTTCAGCCGTCATGTTAGCCTCCGAAGAGGTGGTTAAAGCTTTCCACCTCAACCCATTCACCCGGCTCCACGCTGCCGCGTTCACGCTCGAGAACGATAAAGCAGTTGCCCTGGCTGAACGAGCTGAAGATATGCGAGCCCTGGTGTCCGGTGGTGCTCACTTCCAGCTCGCCTTCAGCGTTGCGCGTCAGAATACCGCGCTGGAAATCAAGACGGCCCGGTGATTTCTTCAGGCGCGTCGCCGCTCGTACGCGCTGGCGAACCGGCAGCGGGTGGGCCTGGTGGTTACCAGACAGTTTTGCCAGCAGCGGAATCACCAGCTGGTAGAAGGTCAGGGCGGCGGAAACCGGGTTACCCGGCAGGCCGCAGAACCAGCTGTGTTTCAGCTGACCAAACGCGAATGGTTTGCCCGGCTTGATGGCCAGTTTCCAGAAGCCGATCTCCCCCAGCTCCTCAAGAATGGTTTTGGTGTAATCCGCTTCACCTACGGAAACGCCGCCGGAACTAATTACCACGTCCGCAGACTGGTCCGCTTCAATAAACGCGGCGCGCAGTTTCTCCGGATCATCCGCAATGATGCCAAGGTTAATGACCTCACACCCCAGCTGTTCAAGCATCAGGTGTACCGCGAGGCGGTTAGTGTCGTAAATCTGGCCGTCCTGCAGTGGCTGGCCCGGAAGCTGGAGTTCATCGCCGGTGGAAAAGACCGCCACGCGTACCTTACGGATAACGTCAATTTCTGCGATGCCGAGCGAGGCCAGCACCGGCAGTTCGCCCACCGTCAGTTTCTGCCCGGCGGCAAATACCGTTGCGCCACGCGTGATGTCTTCACCGGTACGACGGATATTCTGTCCCGCTTTAACACTCGCGGTGAAGCGGATGCCCGCTTCCGTTTGTTCGGTCTCTTCCTGTATCACCACCGCTTCGCAGCCTGGCGGTACGGGGGCACCGGTCATGATGCGTACGCAGGTACCCGCAGGCCACTCACCGTTAAACGGCTGTCCGGCAAATGCTTTCCCCGCCACGGGCAGCGCCGTATCCGTCCGGATATCCGCCAGGCGTACCGCGTAGCCGTCCATTGCGGAGTTATCGAACCCAGGCACGTTAAGCGGAGAGACGATATCGCGCGCGGCAATACGACCAAAACAGCGCACCAATGGCAGCGTCTCGTGGTCGTGCAGGGGGGAAATTCGGTCAAGCATCTGCGTGAGTGCCGCCTCAAGCGGCATCAGTCCGGCGGTAAAATCCATGGTGGGCTCCTGCGGAGTAACGACGAAAGCGTCCATTATGGCAGAAAAGTGCCACTAACTGTATGACCCGATGGGTGTACGCTTTACATCACAGTTGCGTCTTTCTATATTCAAAAATCATCTGAAGTTTCAGCGACGATAATGATATTTATAGAAAAAGCCGCAAATCAGGCTAACGGGTGATGGGAATGGTTAATGCGGTAATCGCAATTCATGGTGGCGCCGGGGCAATCACCCGTGCCCTGCTCAGTCCCGAGCAGGAAAAACGTTATATTGATGCGCTGTATGCCATTGTGGAAACGGGCCAGCGGATGCTGGAGGCGGGCGAGAGCGCGCTGGATGTGGTTACCGAGGCGGTACGTCTGCTGGAAGAGTGCCCGTTGTTTAACGCGGGCGTTGGTTCAGTCTTTACCCGCGATGAAACGCACGAGCTGGATGCCTGCGTCATGGACGGTGTCACCCTTAAAGCGGGCGCCGTCGCGGGGGTGAGCCATCTGCGTAATCCGGTGCTGGCCGCGCGTCTGGTGATGGAGGCGAGCCCGCATGTTCTTCTGACCGGGGCCGGGGCGGAGACGTTTGCCGCGGAACATGGCATGACGCCAGTTTCTCCCGATCTGTTTTCAACGCCGGAGCGTTATCAACAGCTGCTTGAGGCGCGCTCGGCAAACGTGACGCAGCTTGACCATACCGCGCCGCTCGATGAGCGCAGCAAAATGGGCACGGTAGGGGCGGTGGCTCTTGATAAAGCCGGGAATCTGGCTGCGGCCACGTCGACCGGCGGAATGACCAACAAACTGCCGGGCCGGGTAGGTGACAGTCCATTACCGGGGGCAGGGTGCTATGCCAATAACGCCACGGCGGCAGTGTCGTGCACCGGAACCGGTGAAGTGTTTATTCGCGCCCTCGCGGCGTATGACATCACCGCGCTGATGGATTACGGCGGGTTAAGCCTGGCCGAAGCCTGTGAGCGCGTGGTGATGGAGAAACTGCCCGCGCTGGGGGGTGTCGGTGGGTTAATTGCGGTGGATCGTGAGGGCAACGTGGCATTGCCGTTTAACAGCGAAGGTATGTACCGCGCGTGGGGTTATGCCGGTGATGAACCCAGTACGGGGATCTATCGTGAATAAGGGGGCAAAGCGTGCCGCACAGTGAAGAGCTGGACAACCGTGAAGTGCTGGCTGTCCATCAACTGAATATTGCGTTTCAGGAAGAGCGGCAGTTCATCCCCGCAGTACAGAATTTATCATTCTCGCTCAACCGCGGCGAAACGCTGGCGATTGTAGGCGAGTCCGGTTCAGGGAAATCGGTCACCGCACTGGCGCTGATGCGTCTGCTGGAACAGACCGGCGGACAGGTCAGCTGCGAAAAAATGCTGCTGCGCCGGCGTAACCACCAGGTCATTGATTTAAATGAGCTGAGCGCCTCGCAGATGCAGAGCGTGCGCGGGGCCGATATTGCGATGATCTTCCAGGAGCCGATGACCTCGCTGAACCCGGTCTTTCCGGTCGGGGAACAGATTGCCGAGTCCATCCGCCTGCATCAGGGGTTGAGCGGTGATGAGGCGCTTCGTGAAGCGAAACGCATGCTCGACCTGGTACGCATACCGGAAGCGCAGGCCATTCTGGGACGCTACCCGCATCAGCTTTCCGGCGGTATGCGTCAGCGCGTCATGATTGCGATGGCGCTCTCCTGCCGTCCCGCGGTGCTGATTGCCGACGAACCCACGACGGCACTGGATGTGACTATTCAGGCGCAAATTCTGCAGCTTATCAAAGTGCTGCAGCAGGAGATGGAGATGGGGGTGATTTTCATCACCCACGATATGGGCGTGGTCGCCGATATTGCCGATCGCGTGCTGGTCATGCATAAGGGCAACGCCGTGGAAACCGGCACGGTTGAGCAAATTTTCCATGCGCCGGTTCATCCTTACACCAAAGCGCTGCTGGCGGCGGTTCCGCGGTTGGGGGCGATGAACGGCAGCGATTTACCGCGCCGGTTCCCGTTGATTTCTCTCGAAGCGGCAGGCCAGCAGGAAGATGAAATCGAGCAGGATACCGTGGTACCCGGAAAGCCGATTCTGGAAGTGCGCGATCTGGTGACCCGTTTTCCCCTGCGCAGCGGAATGTTTAACCGCGTGAAGCGCGAGGTGCATGCGGTTGAAAACGTCAGTTTTGATTTATGGCCAGGCGAAACGCTGGCGCTGGTGGGAGAGTCGGGCTGCGGGAAATCCACCACCGGGCGGGCGCTACTCAGGCTGGTGGAGTCCCAGGAGGGCAGCATAACCTTTAACGGGGAACGCATTGATACCCTTCCGGACAGCAAACTGCAGGCGGTGAGGCGGGATATCCAGTTTATTTTTCAGGATCCGTATGCCTCCCTCGACCCGCGCCACACGGTGGGGTATTCACTTATGGAGCCGCTGCGGGTGCATAACCTGCTCGACGGTGAAGCCGCGCAGCGTCGGGTGGCCTGGCTGCTCGAGCGCGTGGGGCTGAAGCCGGAACATGCCTGGCGTTATCCGCACGAGTTTTCGGGCGGTCAGCGGCAGCGTATTTGCATTGCCCGCGCGCTGGCACTTAACCCGAAAGTGGTGATTGCAGATGAATCCGTCTCGGCGCTGGATGTCTCTATCCGGGCGCAAATCATTAATTTACTGCTCGACCTGCAGCGGGATATGGGGATTGCCTTCCTCTTTATCTCACACGACATGGCGGTGGTTGAGCGTATCAGCCACCGTGTCGCGGTGATGTTTATGGGACAAATTGTGGAGATAGGACCGCGCAGGGCGGTATTTGAAAATCCACAACACCCTTACACACGCAAACTTATTGCCGCGGTGCCGGTTGCCGACCCTGAGCATCGCCACGGCCAGCGTGTGCTGCTGCAGGACGAAATGCCGAGCAATATTCGTAAACGGGGCGAGGCGGTGGAGCGCGTGGCGCTGCGCGAGGTTGGCCCAGGGCATTTTGTGGCCCCCCCGCGTCAGGACAATGCATTCTCGCGGTTATAACTTAAAACAGGCAGGAGAACACAATGGTTAAATTTGTAGCGCGCAGATGGTTACTCGCCGTGAGCGTGACGGCAGCCCTGGCCGCCGCGCCGGCGTTCGCTGCCAAAGATGTGGTGGTCGCCGTCGGTTCCAATTTCACCACGCTGGATCCGTATGATGCCAACGATACGCTCTCCCAGGCGGTGGCGAAATCGTTCTATCAAGGGCTGTTTGGCCTGGATAGCGAGATGAAACTTAAAAATGTGCTGGCGGAAGGGTATACCGTTTCCAGCGACGGGCTGGTGTATACCCTTAAGCTCAGAACCGGTGTGAAGTTCCAGGACGGTACAGATTTCAACGCGGAGGCGGTGAAGATAAACCTCGATCGCGCCAGCAACCCGGAAAATAGCCTCAAGCGCTACAACCTGTATAAAAACATCGCCAGCACCGAGGTGGTCGACCCGACGACGGTGAAGATCACCCTGAAAGAGCCGTTCTCGGCGTTTATCAATATTCTGGCGCATCCGGCCACGGCGATGATTTCGCCCGCCGCGCTGAAAAAATACGGCAAAGAGATCGGGTTCCATCCGGTGGGTACCGGCCCCTACGAGCTGCTCACCTGGAACCAGACCGACTTTGTGAAGGTTAAGAAGTTTGCGGGTTACTGGCAGCCGGGCCTGCCGAAGCTGGACACCATTACCTGGCGTCCGGTGGTGGACAACAACACCCGCGCGGCGATGCTGCAGACCGGCGAGGCGCAGTTCGCGTTCCCGATCCCCTATGAGCAAGCCGCCATTCTGCAGAAAAACAGCAAGCTGGAGCTGGTCGCCAGCCCGTCCATTATGCAGCGCTATATCAGCATGAACGTGACGCAAAAGCCGTTTGATAATCCAAAGGTGCGAGAGGCCATCAACTACGCCATTAACCGCCAGGCGCTGGTAAAAGTCGCCTTTGCTGGCTATGCCACGCCGGCTACCGGCGTGCTGCCTCCGGCGATCGCCTATTCGCAAAACTATCAACCGTGGCCTTACGATCCGGCCAAAGCGCGTGAGCTGTTAAAAGAGGCGGGTTTCCCGAACGGCTTTAGCACCACGCTCTGGTCGTCGCATAATCACAGTACCGCTCAGAAGGTGCTGCAATTTACCCAGCAGCAGCTGGCGCAGGTAGGTATCAAGGCGCAGGTCACCGCGATGGATGCCGGTCAGCGTGCGGCTGAAGTGGAAGGGAAAGGGCAGAAAGAGAGCGGCGTACGGATGTTCTACACCGGCTGGTCGGCCTCTACCGGTGAAGCGGACTGGGCGCTGTCGCCGCTGTTCGCCTCACAGAACTGGCCGCCGACCCTGTTCAATACGGCCTTCTACAGCAACCCGAAGGTGGATAAAGACCTGGCGGATGCCCTGAAAACGACCAAACCGGAAGAGAAAGCGCGCCTGTATAAAGAGGCGCAGGATATCATCTGGAAAGAGTCACCGTGGGTACCGCTGGTGGTGGAAAAACTGGTTTCCGCGCATAACAAAGCGCTGACCGGGTTCTACATCATGCCGGATACGGGCTTTAGCTTTGATGAAGCAGATTTAAAATAATACTCATGCCCGCAGGCCACCGCCTGTGGGATGAGAGGGAAAGGCATGCTGAATTATGTTTGTAAACGCCTGTTGGGGCTTATCCCGACGCTGCTGATTGTGGCGGTGCTGGTGTTTTTGTTTGTTCATATGCTGCCGGGCGATCCGGCACGTCTGGTTGCAGGGTCAGATGCGGATGCAACGGTTATCGCGCTGGTGCGAAAACAACTGGGCCTCGACCAGCCTTTGTATATGCAGTTTCTCCACTATATTGGCAACGTTCTGCAGGGTGACTTTGGCACTTCTATGGTGTCACGTCGTCCGGTGTCGGAAGAGATTGCCAGCCGCTTTATGCCCACGTTTTGGTTAACCATTGCCAGCATGAGCTGGGCGGTGCTGTTTGGTCTTGGCGCAGGAATTGTCGCTGCCGTCTGGCGCAACCGCTGGCCGGATAAGCTCGGTATGGCTCTGGCCGTCACGGGCATTTCCTTCCCGGCATTTGCATTGGGGATGCTGCTGATGCAGATATTCTCCGTGGAGCTGGGCTGGCTGCCGACGGTCGGGGCCGACACCTGGAAACACTACATTCTGCCCTCAATGACGCTGGGCGCGGCTGTTGCAGCCGTGATGGCCCGCTTTACCCGCGCCTCGTTCGTTGACGTGCTGAGCGAAGATTATATTCGCACCGCCCGGGCGAAAGGGGTCAGCGAGAAATGGGTCATCCTCAAACACGGCTTTCGTAACGCGATGATCCCGGTGGTGACGATGATGGGGCTCCAGTTTGGTTTTCTGCTGGGCGGCTCGATTGTGGTGGAGAAGGTCTTTAACTGGCCGGGACTGGGACGTCTTTTGGTGGATTCAGTCGAAATGCGTGATTACCCGGTTATTCAGGCCGAAGTCCTGCTTTTCTCACTGGAATTTATTCTTATCAACTTAGTGGTGGATGTGCTCTACGCCGCCATTAACCCGGCCATCAGGTATAAGTAAAATGCGATTGTTGAACTGGCGTCGTCAGGCCATGTTAAACGCTATGCCGGGGCTAAAGCCGGACCATATCCGCACGCCGTGGTCTGAATTCTGGCGGCGTTTTCGCCGTCAGCCGGTCGCCATGACGGCGGGGCTGTTTGTCCTGCTGCTGATTGTGGTGGCGGTCATTGCGCCGTGGGTCGCACCGTTTGATGCGGAAAACTATTTTGATTACGACCGTCTCAATGATGGACCGTCGATGCTGCACTGGTTCGGCGTGGACTCGCTTGGGCGCGACATCTTCAGCCGCGTGCTGGTGGGGGCGCAGATCTCTCTCGCCGCCGGGGTTTTTGCGGTACTGATTGGCGCGGCAATCGGCACCGTGCTGGGTCTGGTCGCCGGATATTACGAAGGCTGGTGGGACCGCATCATCATGCGTATCTGCGACGTGTTGTTTGCCTTCCCGGGCATTCTGCTGGCGATTGCGGTAGTGGCGATAATGGGCAGCGGTATGGCTAACGTCATTATTGCGGTTGCGGTCTTCTCAATACCGGCGTTTGCGCGTCTGGTGCGAGGCAACACGCTGGTGCTCAAACAGCAAACCTTTATTGAGTCTGCGCGCAGCATGGGGGCCAGCGATGCCACTATCCTGTTCAGCCATATTCTGCCGGGGACGGTGTCGTCTATCGTGGTCTATTTTACCATGCGTATCGGCGTGTCGATTATCTCGGCGGCCAGCCTGTCGTTTCTGGGGCTGGGTGCGCAACCGCCTACACCGGAGTGGGGCGCGATGCTGAATGAAGCAAGAGCGGACATGGTCATTGCACCGCACGTGGCCATCTTCCCGAGCCTGGCCATTTTCCTGACCGTGCTGGCGTTTAACCTGTTGGGTGATGGGTTACGCGACGCGCTGGATCCGAGGATTAAGGGGTAGGATGGAAACCCTCTCCCGGCGGGAGAGGGTGAAGGGAAGGGTAAAACGCCGTTAAACCCGGCTTCCCCACAAATCATACTCGTCGGCGTTTTCAACTTTCACGCGGACAATATCGCCCGGCTTAACGCTGGTTTCGCCGTTCAGGTAGACCGCGCCGTCGATTTCAGGGGCGTCCGCCATGCTGCGGCCAATCGCGCCTTCTTCGTCCACTTCATCGATGATGACCAGAATTTCGCGGCCCACTTTTTCCTGCAGACGTTCAGCAGAGATCTGCTGTTGCAGCTGCATGAAGCGGTTCCAGCGCTCTTCTTTCACCTCTTCCGGAACCTGATCCGCCAGTTCGTTGGCGGTCGCGCCTTCGACCGGGCTGTATTTGAAGCAGCCTACGCGGTCCAGACGTGCTTCTTTCAGGAAGTCGAGCAGCATCTGGAAATCTTCTTCGGTTTCGCCCGGGAAGCCCACAATGAAGGTGGAACGCAGGGTCAGGTCCGGGCAGATTTCACGCCACTGTTTGATGCGTGCCAGCTGGCGATCGACGGAGCCAGGACGCTTCATCAGCTTCAGAATACGCGGGCTGGCGTGTTGCAGCGGGATATCCAGATACGGAAGAATTTTCCCTTCTGCCATCAGCGGGATGACATCGTCAACGTGCGGGTAAGGGTAGACGTAATGCAGACGTGTCCAGATACCCAGTTTGGCAAGCTGTTCGCACAGGCCAACCATGCTGGTTTTCACCGGCTCGCCGTTGTGGAAACCAGAGCGATGTTTCACGTCGACGCCATAGGCCGAGGTATCCTGAGAAATGACCAGCAGCTCTTTAACGCCTGCGTCTGCCAGACGTTTGGCTTCTGCCAGCACTTCACCAATCGGACGGCTGACCAAATCGCCACGCATGGACGGGATAATGCAGAAGGTGCAGCGATGGTTGCAGCCTTCGGAAATTTTCAGGTACGCATAGTGACGCGGGGTCAGCTTCACGCCCTGTTCTGGCACCAGGCTCAGGAACGGATTGTGCTTAGGTTTAGGGACATAGTGATGAACATGCTCCAGTACCTGCTCGTAGCTGTGCGGGCCGGTGATCTCCAGCACTTTCGGGTGCACTTCGCGGATCTGGTCCACTTTCGCGCCCAGACAGCCGGTCACAATCACTTTGCCGTTTTCCGTCAGGGCTTCACCGATGGCTTCCAGTGACTCCTGAACCGCGCTGTCGATAAACCCACAGGTGTTAACGATCACCATGTCGGCGTTGTCGTAGCTTGGCACCACGTCATAGCCCTCGGTGCGCAGTTCGGTCAGGATGCGTTCAGAATCCACCAGGTTTTTTGGGCACCCTAATGATATAAATCCAATCTTAGACATTTTTTTGTACAATCAGTTGCTCACAATGCCGGGGATTATATAGATGCCGCAACTTTATAGCTACATCAGGTGGTCAACAGATAGGCAGGATAAAGGGACTACCAGAACCAGACAGGTAGCGGCGGCGAAAGCCTATGCTGAAGAAGCTGGCCTTGAAATGGTTGAAATTATCGAGCCTGGCGTAAGTGCTTTTCGCGGAAAGAACAGGGCGGGTAAGTTGGGCGACTTCATAGACGCCGTAAAAAACGCTGCTATACCGTCTGACTCATGGCTTTACTGTGAGAATCTTGACCGCCTTTCACGTGATCAGGTAGATGAAGCACTGCGTTTATTCCTTGAGTTGATAGGTTTAGGGCTAACGATTGTCACGGGAATGGATCGGAAGGTTTATAACCGAGATACCATCAGACAAAACCCTACTGATCTTATGATTTCTATTCTGATGTTTATCCGTGGCAATGAAGAGTCCGAAACGAAATCTAACAGGACTGCAGGTAATGTTGTTGCTTTGGTCGAACGCCACAAAGAAGGGTTGCCAGTAAACATCAAGTCAGTTGGCCGACATCCATTCTGGATAGATGATACTGGATCACAATATGAAGCAGTAAAAAAACATCCTTTTTACTGGAATATTGCCCGAGAAATAATTGATATGTTCTTGTCTGGCAATGGTGTTTACAGTGTTAAGAAATACCTTGATGAGAAATATCCAAATGGTTTGAAGGGAAGGGAGTGGGATTACCAAGTACTCAAAAAAATGCGTGATAACCGTGCATTGATTGGAGAACGTACTATAAATCTTAGAGGTGTACCTTATAAGTTAGAAAATTATTATCCGTGGTTGTGCAAAGATGAAGCTGAGTTTTTCTTATTGGAAAAAAGGAAACAACAAAACAACTACAAATCAAAAAAAGATGGTGCAGACACAATAAAATTACTTTCTGGTCTTTCTATTCTCAGATGTAGTAAATGTGGCGGGACTATGCATTCATTTATGAATCATGGTAAAGCTCGATACATCTGTACTAATGGGGTACATCTGCAAAAAAATTGTTCAGGTTGGTCAATTACAGCACAATTAGTTGAACATTGTACTATGATTGCACTCCTAATTGGCTACATGGATAAAAGTAGAAAAAATGGTAGTGATACAACCCTAATAGAAGAAGAACTCAATGAAAAAGAAAAATTGATCAAAGCTTTAGATTCTAAAATTTCAAATTTGGTTACTGCAATAGCTATTGCACCTGATGTAAATTCTTTGGCTCATTCTTTGAACGAAATTAATAGCAAGAGAAAGGAACTTGTTTTATCCGTAGAGAAATTGAAAGAAAGATTAGTTTCATTACAAGGAAAAGGTTCTTTTGAAGTAGATATCATGGAATTTCTCATCCTTATTCAATGGGCTTTTTTTACGAACATGGAAGATAATGATAGGGATAAGATCAGAAAGATTATAGATGCAATTATTGAATATATCGTCGTAGATAAAACAAATGATTGTATAACTATAAAAATTAAATATTATGGTAATGATGAAGTTTTGGTGTTCGGTGGCGTTGATAGAAAACCACATTGGCGGTTTTCTATCGATTTTGATACAGGGAAAGAGGGGGTACTAACAGTACTTGAAAATGATCTAAAGGATGTGCCTGAAATCCAAAAGGCAGTAAGCTACTTGCATAAATTAGAAAAAGGTTATTTAGCGATGTATGATTCTGCGGTAACTATGCTTGCCGAAGTTGGTTATCCAGAAATTAAAGGTACACAATTTTGGCCTAATTCAGGAAAGCACGAGAAAGTAACGGTTGCTTTTGACGGTGTGGAACACACAATTTCATTGAACGGCAGGTTGCCTAAAGCGATAGTAAGTGCAATTGAAACAACAGGGTTAAATCGTCAACAATTTATTGAAAAATTCAAAGTATAGCCCTAACTATTTTGATTAAGCCCCGAAAGGGGCTATTTCATGCCTGTTTTTAACTCTCAGTACTAAATACTAAAAATAATGTACTTGAGAGGATGTATGAATTTATTAGTTAAAATTATTTTAGAAGTACTGGCATTCGTTTTTTGCGTGTGTGTACTCTTACCATTCTACATGGTTTGTTTCATCATCTACATGATCTTAGGTGTACTAACACTGCCTTTGAAGATCCCATACATTAAACGAGTGGTACTGAGTTACCTGAAACGGGAAAAATAAACATGGTATAATATAGGTGTAGAGTACCTAATGCTTTCTTTCAACTTCTTCAGTACTTCCAGATTGAATCAACAATAAGGATTTAAAAATCCGTGAAACGATTTTTATTTAAATCCTATACTACATATGTCTTCAACATATCTCACATGTTCCGAAGAAAAATAATAAATAACATATAGATTGTGACTCATCTATCCTTCCATTGAAAAGATACCCTACGCCGTAGGGTTCTTTTTACATGGTGTTTATTACGAAATCGAAATCATTAAATAAGGAAAAAATAAATGAAAAACAAAAATGATGTAAAAACTAATTGTGTGACTGTGCGATTAACTGACGCTCAAGTTATCGCTCTACAGGAACTATCTAAGAGTGGAGTATGCGAGCGTGAAACATTGGCAAGTGCTTTTCAGTACTTACTTAATAAATTCATTATTTTGAAATAAGGCTAATGCTGTACGCCTAATAAAGTTATAGCAAATGGTGAGACAGGATGTTTCACCACAAAAGAAAGGAATCTTAAAATGGAAAGAGTTAATGATTTAAAAAATGTACGTGAACATAAAGACTACCCAAATCTAAAAGCAGGTCGTAAGGCATTCAATAACATGTTCGATAGGACATTGTACAATCCTGATTATGCTGATGTAGATGTTAGTAATGAATTTAGTAATCTAACATCATTCTTAGATTGGCATGAGCAGAATTATGTAAAAGATTGGCAACTTGATAAAGACATTCTAACTCCTGGTTCTCGTGAGTACTCACCTCAAAACTGTATGTACGTTCCTCCTGAAGTAAACCAACTATTCAAAAGTACCAAACCTGGTAAGTACATGAAAGGTGTTGAGGCATCAGGTAAGAAATTCAAAGCTTATTGTAGTGTTGATGGGAAAAAGATTTGTTTAGGTACTTATCCTACAGAACTTGAAGCACATAAAGTACATATGAAGTGGCGTAAGGCACGTTTGATAGAACTCGCTGAGAAGTACAAGGAATATGAAAAACTAAGTGCGGCACTATTAGAACACGCTAACAAAATTTAATAAAAAAGGCACTACGTGGAGGTAGTGCCATAAAATATATGGAGATATTATATAATGTATAACTATTTATCGAAAAATAAAATGAAGTTTATCAGCGGTGATTGTGGTAGTGGTAAAACACACTCGTTGGTACAGCAAATTTTACGAACACCAGATAACTATATTGTTGTGCAGGGTACATTACATCTTACACAGCAGACCGCAAAAGATTTAGGTGAAGTGGCAAAACTAATCACATCAGTAACATCAAAAAATGTTCATGAGGATATGATTGAGTTTCTGCTAAACCCTACACACCGTGTACTAATAATAACTGATATTGCTTTCCTAAAGATACCTGATATGACGTTACTACAAAAATGGAAAATCTATCTTGATGATGTTGTTTCTTTCCATCACTTTGCTACACCTAACACAAACCAGAAATCACTCATTGAGAATGAGTTGTTTCATAGCTTTGAAGCAGTAGGTTATAATCACGAAACGGCTAAACCTGTCACCGATTTTGATGATGTAGTACTTGAAAATGCCGCTAAAGCGTTTGCTTTCGTGCAGCAGTACGATCACTTCCTTTTCAATGCACGTTTCTTTGAGAAAGTAGGTGGTACTAATCAGTACAAGCAGGAGAAAGACCAACTACAGGTTATGTCATGGGTAAACCTAAAACGCTTCATAGGGCTTGATATTACCTTTATGGCTAATGACTTTGAGAACACCCTTGTGTACTTGTCTTCACCTGGAAGTTTTGAACGTACTACCCTAACGCTAATACAGCGTACAGTACCACTAAATCAACGCATGAGAGTACATTACTTTAGTGATGTACCTTTGACGGCATCACTACGTTCAAACTCCCCAGAACAGTTTGAGAAGGTTTTAGCATGGGTACGCAATAACCTCGCCGATTACATCTTTACCGTGAACAGCGATCAGAGTGAAAAGGTACTTAACGGCAAGTCTGTACCGCCTAAAAGCCGTGGTATCAATGATTACAAGAACTATACAAAAGCCGTTTGGTTAAGTAGTCTCAAACCTTCCCATGTAGAAGTAAAACAGTGTGAACTAATGTTTGGTCTTACATACGAACAGATAGTACAGGCACGAGAGAAGGAAGAACTATATCAATTCGTACAGCGTACCAAACTACGCGATTATAAAAGTGATGAAGTAGTAGATATCTATGTGTTCGATAAAGAACAAGCACTCTCACTTTCAGATACACCTATCTTCATAGATTTAGGAATTGAAGTAACTAATAGTGCCAAATCAGTTAGTACTTTTGTTCCTTTGAATCTCAGTACTTCACAGAAGAAGGCATACCAACGCATATCTCTTGAACGGTTCCCTACAATTGAGTTATTCAATAAGTGGATGAACAAGAAAGCACAGTTAGTACTCAATGAACAGCAAAGAGCACATTTTGTATCTAAGTACAATTCACTCCTATGATCATAAAAATGTCTCTAAAAACTATCTAATATTATAGGTAATAAAAGGAGACAAAATTAGAAAAAAACCGAGCAAGAACAAAAAGAACGGGCTACGCTCGTTCTTTTTTTCGCAGTGAGTTCGACATAAGGCGGTTGCTTGCAACTGCCTTATCGAGATTAATATAAAGAAGCACAAACGCTAACGCGTTCGGCTTTGAATTTCTATTTCTATGTACTCGCCTGAGTAGTTCATGTACTTCTTCTTGAAAGTACCTAATACTGGCGAGTACATACAAATATCATTCAATTTCTTTTTTGATTAAGTACATACAAATCCCTTTTGTATTAAGTACACAAAAGTAGGGGTCGGCACTACGTGCCTAAAGTATTTCGCTGTACCGCTTCGCTCAAAGGGCGGGGGATCGGGCTGTTAAATCCCTTTATGTACTGACAAATACCCTTGTTATTATTCCAATCAAAGGGGTGAAATTCGCTGTAGTGAAACATAGTTCTTCAGTACCACTATCGCTATCTTCCTACCATTTTTTATAGGTCTGCTCAATGCACTATCCATATGATAGAATTGCCAGATGCAAACAGCAGGGAAAACAAAATGCAAATAATGAGGATGACATACGACGATATTGATAATAATGGCTACGCCAAATTACACGTCTATGGAATAGGAACTTTCTCGGTTTTCAGTGGGCAAAACCCATATACCAATGATCCCAATTGTGCGTTTATGCCTAACAGTGCAATACCTACTGGACGGTACTGGATAGTTGATAGGCCAACTGGCTCTACACTGAATAAGATCCGGGCATGGGGCGTTGATACAATCACAGGTAATGACCACTCCGAATGGTTTGCACTCTTCAGTGCTCAAACCATGACAGATAGCATAATGATTAACGGTGTATCACGTGGTAGTTTCCGGTTACATCCACTCAGGCCGGATGGCTCTGGTTTCTCAGAGGGGTGTATTACTTTCGTCAATCGACCGGATTTCTATACTGTACGTAGTCAGTTGCTCCGTACTAAAAAGGTTAAAGTACCAGGATCAAGGACTGGATTGATGGCATATGGTTATGTTGATGTGCAAGGGGGGAGCGACTATGCGAAGTGCAGGATTCGTTAAGAATGCGGCCATATACAGTATCTGTATTGTCTTTGCATGGTGGCTATCAAGTTTCGGTAAACCTCTCAATGGACTAACGCAATGGGTCATGGATACCGCCTATAATACTTTCGGTTCTGGCCTGAGTGGTTCATATGAAACTGATGCAGATCCGGTAAGGTTCATCGCCTTAATCCTGATGGTACTTATCTATGCTACCATATTGTTCTTGCTCACACGCTTAGTACAAAGAAAGTTTCAGGCCAATCGCTAATACCTCATTTTATTAAGTACCCTCACTGCATATGGTGAGGGTATTTTTCAAATAGTCATATGTTCTGTTTTGGTGTTTAATTCATGATTATTAGTAAATACCTATAAAGGTTAGCAGTACTAACACACGATAGGATTTACGAAATGATAAGAATAGAATTTAACACCTACGATGATGGGACATACTATTTCCTGTATGTTACAGAGGAAGTACGTATTGAAACTAATGGTTCTGATGGTTTGCAGATGGAAACCCGCGATTCGAGGGTAAGGGATTTGGGTGATCCGTGCCAGTACTTAACCATTAAACAGCGAAAGGATGAGTACTTTAACGAAAGTTTAATCAATCCTTACATTGATATAGTAATAAAAGCCGCTGAAATTATATTTTACACAATATAAGAAAGTGCTGTATTACATTTAGGGCATGTTGGAACTCCTTTTATATCCACTTCATACGATGTGAGATGTAACTATTTAAAGAGTGTATCGAAATCAACAGTTAAATCTTTAATTGATTGAGCTAATAATTTATGGGAATTTTCGACATCGTCCTTTTTTTCTTTCCATGATAAAAGGACATTATATAAATTACTCTCATTATTATATTGTCGTAACATGTCAGAATGGAGTCTGTTAACTCTATTTAATGTTTTAATTAACAGAAGGAATTTATCTGTTTGTAAAACAGAAATTTTCCACACTTGTAAACTTTCACATCTGGTCCCAAAGTCAATTACTTTTTTACTGAATTCTTGCCATAATTCATGATGCCGTTTAAAGGCATCTTGAAGCTCCATCGGGGTAGGATTTCTAACCTGAATGATCCGTAATCTGTAACTGGATACCAAATGTTGTTGAAGTATCCTTAACTGTACCATTTCAGCCATGCACATACTGGCTTGCTTGAACCCTTCATGTTGTATTTTAGGAGAGATCCAATCTTTTGCATTGTACGCAGCATAGACAGCCGCACCAGCCATCGCCATATTACATGCAGCACTTACCCAATCAGTTACGCTCCCCCATTCGAATCCTTTAACATCCAGGAAGAGAACCTTGATAAGTACCAAAACTGCAACAATGAACAGCACTACAATGATGCCTAATAAAGTAAAATTTGTTTTTTTTAATTCCACTGTTGATAAAATCCGCAATTAAATTTATTGATCAAATATTGTACTTTACCATCACAGCCACAATCAAGTACACTCTGAACATCACTCCCACCCACTATGGGTAGGTTTGTTTAAGGTGTGGGTGTGGCGTGAAACTCAGGTTTGTTTGTATTTGCGTCAAGATGCAGAAGAGCAAGCATTCAAGCCATTCGTTATTGCTTTAACTAAAGGAAAATGTAATCAAATAAACCTTCAATAGAGGATTTATTTTACTTGAAACAAATCAATAAATTTTGTTTTTTTGAACTTAAGATATTTCTGTTCCGTTTCTGCCAAGTCCTTAACATAATCATTATAATGTACTTTGAAATGCTTGAATGAAGTACTGAATTCATCCATACCAATATGTTCAGCATCATATATACAGCTTTTTGCTAATGAAGAAGCATTAAAAGCGGAGACACTTGAATCACGAAGTTTCTTTAACACGTCATTAATTATGTCTTTGTCTTTCAAAAATAACGACCACCTTTCTATCATTTCCAAATTTTCTAATAGCTCGTCTATTCTTTGAATATCAAACGTGTGGTTTAGAATAAGCATTTGATAATCATGAGCTTTGTTTTCATCAACATAAGTTATGCGTTCATCGACAGCTTTCAAGTACTCAAACGCATCATGTAATTCAGATATGTACTTTTTAGTTTTACTGTATTGTTCATCGATATCGGATAACAGTTGTTCGGCTTTATCAAAACCTTTAGTGTGTGATCGTTGTGAGAACCACTGATTAGCATTTGCAGCAGCGTATACAGCTACACCTGCCATAACCCAATCAGCTATAGTACCAGTAATATCATACCAAGCCATAGCATATCCTCAATCAACAAATAATTCACTGTAGTGTTTCATTATATTATTATGGGAGCCTCGAACAATTTTGTAAAATTCACTGATTTGTCTGTCATACTCAAAGCTGTTTTGTAACCGTAATCTGATTTCATTTGCCCCAATAGATAGCGATTCCTCTATTTTATATGCCAGGCCTAAATGTGAATCAATAAGGTCTTTGAAGTGTACTTCGTTTTTAGGTTTTAATCCCCATAAATCCATACGTTCCATTGTGGTACGAAGATTGATAATATTCCTTCTATATTCAATTTCCCTCTGGTATATCGCGTTCCAGCGTTTTCGGAATATCTCATCATCACCTTGTTCATCTGGATCTGTATTGATTATTTGTTTCACATCACTATGCAGGTAAAACCCCTCCTGCTGTATTTTACAAAACTGATCAATAAGCTCATCTGCAAATTTAAATTTTCGCTCATTGATTTTTGGTGAAAGCCAATCTTTAGCTTTTGCAGCAGCATACACAGCTACACCTGCCATTACAGCATTACATCCAGCACTAATCAGATCTGAACCATTTCCCCAATCCATGAATCCCTTCCCGATACAATCTTTTGTATTGTATGTACCACAACCTTGTTTAAGGAGCTATCAAAAGGTAATTCACCCTGCATATCACAGAAAGCGTCATCCTTATCATGTGCCTCCAACATAGCTTGCTGTGCGTAGAACCAACTACCAACAGCAAAGATATCCACTAGCTTAGCTACCTCAAGCATAAAGTAGTATGCGTTACTTGAAGCCACACCGAACCAGTACAAACGAGTACCATCCTCATGAGATGTTGTCTCGAACAAGACACATTGCCCATCTTCAATACGTTCTAAGTACCCTCCAGTACTGAACAGTAAGTACTTCATCATGGCCATGACGGTCGAAGGGAAGAAGGAACTACTCAAACAACAATTAGAGACAGTAGAAGTTCATGCGTCATGGTTCAGAGAACACCGGCTTTTCTGTACCGTTAACGTTGATACTGTACAGGCACGGCTATGTATCTTTGACAGGGATATTATTCAGCTATTGGATAAGCTGGATTTCATCAGGCTTGAGATCTCAGAGAACTTTGAAGGGCTTGAAATGGGTATTGAACATCCGATACTCAGAACACTGTTAAACGTTGGCTATCGTTTGTTCCTTGATGATCTTGGCTCAGGCCGTGCCAATGTCGAAGCACTAACTACTGGATGCTATGAGGCGGTAAAACTTGATAGAGCGTTCTACCGTCAGGAAGTACAGAAACCCACATTCAACGTACTGATGAAGAACATCATGAAGTACTGTCCGTATGTGATCGTTGAGGGAGTAGAGCAGCGGCAGGAGCTACCAGTACTACGCGATGCTGGAGTAACAGCGGTTCAAGGCTATCTATATAGGTCAGTTAATTTTCTAAAGGTAGATACTTTAATTTAAACTAAGGCCACTTTTTAAGTAGCCTTAAAATGTATCAATTTTACTTGTTGCTTGGGTAGCTGACGCAGGTATGACCAGAACTCATCAAAGTCATCTGGTTGCCTTCAAGAGGAACAAAAGGAAAAGAAACATATTTGAAATTACTGGAAGTCATGTTGAAGTACAGCTTCTTATCATTCATCGTGAGTTGTGTTGCGTGTGCTGGGAATGTACCTTCACCAGCTTGTGTTACTAAAAAAGCCATTGGGTAGAAATGTAGGCATGAACAAACACAGTTATGACCGTTATTAAAGAAGCCAACAGTTTGGGCTGTTATTTGCAGCTTGTGAGGATAAAACCAATAGTAAAAGTCGTGAGTAGCGTGTATGTCCTCATTTTTACCAAGAACAAATTGTTTTAAAGGGGTGTAGAAAGGTGAATCAACAGGTGGGTTTATGCAATCTGTTACTGAAGTAGCTGCAAGCAAATGGCCTACCATTGCTCGTGTAAATGCAACAACATCGGCCTTGAAAGAAATCATGTTCAAAGGAAATGGTGTACCCTTAAAATAATGATTTAGTAGTAATGTAAATTCTTTTGTTACTTTACCAATCTCATTATCAAGCGAGCCTAATAGGTCGTTATTGCATTTGATACATATGGTTTTAAAAGTTGTACCTATTTTAGCATCAAGAGGGCGAACTTCACTAAGTGAAAAATATTCTACAACAGACTTCTGAAGCATTTTCTCCGGCTTGCATGCACTCTTAGGCGGTACGTGGTCTCTGGTGAGTCTACCAAAATTCCCGCATATATTGCAGTAACCCTCATCAATTCTTACATGTTTAAGTCTTTCTGTAATTTTGCTCATGCGTTCTTATCCTTCAAGGCAATTAGAAAGAATATAAATTCAATTGAATAAATAATCAAGTATATAAAATAGGTTCTCCCTGAACTTTCAAAAGACCGCGTAGTTTCGCCACCGGATATAAAGATTTGTGTGTGAACGAAATAACTATACCCGCACCGCAGTCAAAAAAGAACAACGCCAATTTCATTTAATTCACATTGGCAATTATATTTTACTGGACACTCACATAATTTAAAAACAGCGTAAGAGCCATTGAGTTCTTCACTAACGTACTTTTCCATAAAATCGATATCATCTGGTTCACAAAAAAGATGAAACCCGACACCGAGATAATTACGCATTTTGTAGTCACAATGTTTAATAGCATTAATTTTCTTTTGGTCGGCTGCTAAGCCCCTAACTAATGGTGCAACACGTTTAGTACATTTGAACTCTATAAAAATATAATCATCAGAGGGTGAGGATTTTTCACGCAGAATCAAATCTACTTTAGCAAGTCTGCTATCAGGGTAATCTACTGGATCGAGGTATATTGTGACTTCACGATGTAGCTCGTACTTCTTTTTTGAAGTGAGATAATGAGCAAATTCTATTTGCAGCCATTTTTCCCAATCATTAGTTTCTTTTTCAACAAAAGAATGTAGCCTTTTTTTTATCTCATCTTTCTTCAAAAACCCGTTCAGCAATTTTACTAACAGAGAAAAATCATTGTTACGGTCTGACATTGTAAACCCTATAAATAAAATAAAAAGGATTAAATATGGATATCTCATTAAGATCATTAGCGAGACAGTACGGATACGATGAATCTACAGTTCGAACCTGGGTAGAAAAGGGAATGCCGACAGGCTCTGATTCTAACGCAAGAAATTGGATTGTAGATAATGTACTAAAGCCGTTGCGTGATACTAATACAAAAGAACAAATTGAACAAGAACGTTTGAAGAAACTTTCAGCAGAAAGGCAGTTAGCAGAATTAGAGTTAGCAGAAAAGAATGGGCTGGTGGTCAGTACTGAATATGTAGAACAAGTACTAACAGAATATCTATTCCAGATCAAAACAGCAGTACGTGCAATACCATCAAAAACTTATCTTGAATTATTCGCACAATCAGATGCAAAGGATTTACGCGATGTATTAAGAACGCATATTGATAAAACATTATACCAATTAGGCTCAATGGAATTTGAGCTACCCGATGACATGGAAGTATTAGAGGATGGAAACAAACAAAAAGAAATTAACGAGGATTCTGAAGAAAGTACTACCAACGATACAACCTCCGAAGATTCAGAAAACCAGTGAGTGGATTAGTAATGGTGTAGTTAAATTTGTTGATGGGCCGAATATGGGCCTTGATTGGATACCCTTTAGTTTCCAAAAAGAACCAATGGATATAGCTCAAGAGCGAAGTACTAAAAGATTGTACTTCAATCATGTTCACAGCTTTTGAAAACAACAGTACTTCAATCAATCGCTTTTAGTCTAATGGCAAATGATCCCTGTAACTTTGCTTTTGGTAGTAGTTCTGAATCAGAAGTGAAGAAATTCAAGGATGGTAAATTTCTTCCAGCAATTGAAACAAGTGAAGTACTAAAGCCATTAGTAACCGATAAGAATGACAAGAACGCCGCCAATAACTCTAAACAAACACAAATGGTGAACGGTACTTTTATCTATTGGTTAAATCTCAACACGCCCGGGAACCTTCGCGGTATCACAACCAGGTGTGTTCTGTTAGATGAGGTCAGCAACTGCGAAATTACTGATGAAGGGAATCCAATCAAACTGGCAGAAGCACGTACCAGTACCTTTGGTAGTGACTCATTGGTGGTTGTATCCTCAACACCTTTGTATAAAGATGATTTAATTAATGCGGAATATAACCTATCTGATAAACGCCGTTACTTTGTTACACATTCTTGCGGTCATGAGTATATTTTTGAATGGGAGCAGGTAGCATTCGAATTTAAATATTTAGAGAATGGTAGAGCAATTCCAGATAGTACAACTACCCGTTTAATATGTCCGTGCTGTGAAAAGGAAATTGATGAACATACATGACATCAAATGATTGATAACGGGCGATGGGTTGCAACTAATCCAGATGGTGAACCTGGTGTAGTAGGTTATCAAATCAGCCGTATGTATTCCCCATTGAATACGATTACTGAAATGGTAAGTAAGTTTGCTGATGCCCTTTATAACTTCAATCTACAAACATTCTATAACAACGAACTTGGATTACCTTATGAGGATGAATATCAAAAAGAATTAGATATTCTCCAATTGGAATCACTACGCGAAGATGAATTTAACCTACATAAAATCCCTGAAAGTACGTTAGGTATTTGTATATCAGTTGATCAGCAAATTGATAGATGCGAAGCCACTATATTAGGCTTTGATGAGAAGAACATATATGTACTTGGTCATAAAATTAAAGCCCCACAAGGGGCTTTTTTAAATTTTAAATGGGTTGATTATGTTGTTTTTTTAAATGTATAAAAGCAATTGTGTTATTAATAATGTATGCAAAATAATTTCATTGGTTTATGAAGTAATTAATAAGAAATTATGCTATATAGTGTTAATTATTTTTATAAAACACTTGAAATTAAAAGCTCTTTGTTGATAATATTACATGTATTTTGTTGATCTAATGTTGATGAATCGACCGCACTTGAACATAAGTTAATATATTTTAGGGGTATTGGTTGTGAAATATATAATCTCCACGGCTGTGGTTCTGATTTTTACATTTTTGTTATTGTGCTCCCTGTTTGTTTTTAATCCTGCTCTATTCAAAGATGTTAAAATTACTGATTATATAAGTGCTATATCATCGATGGTATCGCTTTTAATAGCTTTTTATGCCTTCTATTTTGCAAAAGATTATTTAGGTCAGGAAAAAAGAAAGAATGCAGCAAAATTAGCTTTTGATATAATTCAAAAGGATTTGCCACAGATTTCACAATTAGATGAGGTTTTTGATAGCCTCTATGTTTTGGAGCAGACTATAAAACGGTTTCATAAAAGTTTGACCCCCGATGAAGAGCATTATTGTATTGAGGTTTTTATTAAGTATAATGAAAAATTAAGTGCTGTAGTTAAAGATTTACATAATAAAAATAATATATTAAAAACAAACTTGCTGAGTGCATCTATACTTGGTTGCAAAATTAGAGATGATGTTGATACTTTTGATAAAATTCTGAGAAATCACCAATTTTTGATGCTTAGTGTGATTGGTATTCGAGAAGTCCTTATAACTTCATTAGAATATGAAAATAATGAAGAACTTGGTCAGTTTGTTAACCCAGGTAAGGTAGAGTCACAACTTGACAAGCTCAATGACTCTATTACGCGATCCTTATATTATTACAAACAGTTCAATAATGAAGTTTCTAAAATACAAAGTGATACTGTCGATGTGGATAGTTTATTTGTTTTTAAATGATTAGATTAATTATTAGATGTTATAGATAATTATTTTAGGCTACAGTTTAATGTAGCCCCAAAAAATTTATTCACACTTCCAGATCGTATTCTGTACACCACTACCTTTAGGTAGATGTGGGTTCATATTGGCACTATGAACGTATGTTGCCTTTTCCTTTCCATACTGCTGACATGCTTCATTTGCTGTTTTTTGTAAGCTATCTAAACCATACCAACCGTCAGACTGAATACTAACAGTTTTACCATCATTATATTGTACTGCTGCACATCCCGCTAATGTTAACGGGATAAGAATCATTATTAGGGATTTCATTATTATTTCCTAAATACCCGTACAACAACTGTACAAGGGTATTTTATGGCAAGAATTACTAAAAAGGAATCTGCATTACACATTCAGGTTATGGATCTCATCCACTCTGATAAGCAACTCACAGAAGACAATAAAGAGTTTATCTTCAACAACTACAAAGGCGATGGTATAGGGGCTACTGGTGCTTTCTTCACACCTGAAATGCTCGCATGGGATTTCATACTTGATGCTGGCTGTACTGGTCAGTGTATCGAACTATGTGCGGGTATAGGTCGCCTCAGCTACTACCAGTACTTAAGAAACAACCCAACACACATTACTTGTGTCGAACTAAATCCAGAGTACGTAATGATTGGGAAGAGGGTACTACCTGAAGCTGAATGGATTATTGGTGACGCTCTACAGTACTCATCAGACCGTTTCTATGAAGTTGCCTATGGCAATCCACCTTTCGGTAAGATCAACACGTCAGAAGCGTATACAGGCCGTTATAAGGGCAGTGAGTTTGAATACAAGGTGATTGAACATGCAAGTACCTTATCCTCATATGGGGTATGGATAGTACCGCAGGGTTCAGCAGGGTTTAAGTACTCTGGACATAGGTACTATGACGCTTCAGTACAGACAGCTAAGTACCAGAAGTTAGTTAATGATACAGGGTACACGTTTCAACCTGAGGTATGGATTGATACCAGTATCTACAAGAACGAATGGAACGGTACAAAGGTAATCTGTGAGGTTGTGACGGTTGAGTACTAAAAATGTGATTTCAAGCAAGTGTAACGCTACATATTGTGTCTATACTTACTTATTGCACCACATGGTGTATTTCACACAGCAGGTAACTTGTATGGGTAAGAACCAACATGTAGTAACGCATCCTGATGGATGGGCTGTAAAAGGTGAAGGTAACGAACGAGCAACTTCTGTACATTCAACGCAAGCTGAAGCTATAGAAGCTGCTCGTGAGATTGCTCGACATCAACAAAGTGAATTGTTAATTCATGGACGTGATGGGCAGATTCGTTCTCGTGACTCATATGGCAACGATCCATATCCGCCTAAGGGATAAATTTTAGGAAAACAAAAGAGGCCAATGGCCTCTTTTTTTGTCTTTTCAATAGATAACGTTGAGTGAATATTTATTAGGCGGATTTTATTTCTTGATTGTTAGGGCAGCCCAGGGAGACGAAGCCGATTTTAGGCTGGTGCGTAACATTGCTCATAGGTTAAAAATTCATCAATTATGGAGTTATCAGGGCGGGATTTTACAGCGTTCCGCGGGGGATTTATACACTCTTTGCGAGGCGGATGACCGACGAGAAGGTTGTAACATTGTAAATAATGTTAATCAGTTAAGAATTATTGATCTCAGGCATTAAACTGTACAAAAAATAACCTTATTCTGAATGTGCACAATGGCTGACAGAGGAGGAAAGAGCATGTCCGTTGACAGACTGAAACGCGATCTGCTTAACAAGCTGATCAATGCCCGAATCGACCTTGCCGCGTACCTGCAGTTGAGGAAGGCAAAAGGGTATATGTCAGTCAGCGAAAGCGAACATCTGCGTGATAATCTCTTTGAACTTTGCAACTTCATGCGTGAAAAAGCACCCGTCCTGAAAGCGGAATACGCCGAAAGCGAACTCGTTGCGCTGCGCCGCGCCGCCGAGGTGCTCTCCATTGCAGGGGTATGTTTGATGAACGGACGCCACGACTGCCCAAATTTTATTGCTGTTAACGCGGAGAAGCTTGAAAACTGCCTGACCACGCTCTCTCTATGCATCATGTGTCTGAACAAGCACGAGACGCTTGAACAACACTGACACCGGGGGAGGCAACTCCCCCTTCTGATTAAGCTTTTGTAAAAGTGATAACGTGCCCGGACCCAGTGGCTAACCTTTATGCCATAAACCGATAAAGGAGCGCGTTATGCATCGATCTTCGCTGATTTTCCTGCCTGCGTTATTTTTCCCGATTTCTCTCCTCGCCGCCCCTGACGCGGTAAAAGTCGACGTTGTGCAAAACCGGCTCGATCATCCCTGGTCGATGGCGTTCCTGCCGGACAATAAAGGGCTGCTGGTGACCCTTAAGGGAGGCCAGTTAAAGCACTGGCAGGCCGGAAAAGGGCTTTCCGACCCGATCGTCGGCGTACCCAAGGTCTGGGCAAACGGCCAGGGCGGGTTGCTGGACGTGGCACTCGCCCCGGATTTTGAAAAATCGCGCCGCGTCTGGCTGAGCTATGCCGAGGCGGGGAATGACGGCAAAGCGGGAACGGCGGTTGGCTATGGCCGCTTAAGCGATGATCTCTCCCGAATTGAAGGTTTCCAGGTGGTCTTCCGTCAGATGCCGAAACTGTCCACCGGTAACCATTTCGGTGGTCGACTGGTCTTCGACGGTAAAGGCCATCTGTTTATTGGTCTGGGTGAGAACAACCAGCGTCCGACGGCGCAGGATCTGGATAAACTGCAGGGCAAAGTTGTGCGCCTGACGGAGGACGGCAAAGTGCCTGCCGATAATCCGTTTGTGAACACTCCCGGCGCACGGCCCGAAATCTGGTCTTACGGCATTCGTAACCCGCAGGGGATGGCGATGAACCCCTGGAGCGACACGCTATGGCTTAACGAGCACGGCCCGCGCGGCGGGGATGAAATCAATATCCCGGAGAAAGGCAAAAACTACGGCTGGCCGCTGGCGACGCACGGTATCAACTACAGCGGCCTGAAGATCCCGGAAGCCCAGGGCGAGCACGTCGAGGGAACGGAAAAGCCGCTGTTTGTCTGGAAAGTGTCCCCCGCCGTGAGCGGGATGGCGTTTTACAACAGTGACGTATTCCCGCAGTGGAAAAACACGCTGTTTGTCGGGGCGCTGAAGGAGAAAGACGTTATCGTGCTGAGCGTGGAGGGTAACACGGTCACCGAGAAGGGGCGAATTTTAGGTGACAGAGACCAGCGCATTCGCGATGTGCGGGTGGGGCCGGATGGGTATCTGTATGTCCTGACCGATGAGACGGACGGGCAACTGTTGAAAGTCAGCCCGTCCGGATCGTAATCACGTCACCGGGATCATCACCACGTGATGGTATGCCGGGCGCTCGCTCAGTTGCTTCAGCCAGCGCTCAAGATGCGGGCGCGGCGTCCAGGTAACGTCAATATTAGTCAGGTTCCAGATGAAGGGCGCAACGGCAATATCGCCTACGCCGAAGCGTTCGCCTGAGAACCACGGATGCTTCGCCAGTTCGTCGTCCATCATCGCAAACAGGTTTTCACAGGTGTCCTGGGCTGCATGAATGGCAGGATAGTCGCGGTCAGCTTCGGGGGTTCTGACAAGCCCCATCAGGATCACACGGTGTGCGGGGGAGAGCGTCTGGTTTGCCCAGTCCATCCACTTTTCACCCTGAGCGCGTTGGGCAGGACTGTCCACCCACAGGCGGCTCTGACCATACTGTGCCGCGAGGTAACGCACGATGGTGTTGGACTCCCACAGCGTCACGTCGGTCTCTTCGTCGCGCAGCAAGGGCACCAGACCGTTTGGGTTCATGGCCAGATAGTCGGCATCTTTATTTACCCCAAACTGCAAACCTGCCATCACCTGCTTAAACGGTAAATCCAGCTCCTCCAGCGTCCAGAGGACTTTCTTAACGTTGGTTGAATTGTTCCTGCCCCACAGCGTAATCATAGAAACTCCCGAAATAGTCAAACAACCTGAGATGTGAATCAACGCCAGCGATTTGCCATGGTGAGATAAACCTAACAATTACGCAACAGAAGACAAAAAAATCGCCTGAATCAAAGCGTATCTGAATGTTATTGCATAAACTTTAATAACTTTACCTTGGTTAGGTTTCTTTAACCGTTTTAGTGCGCTATTACTCATCGCTTCTTGCGACACGGTGATGTGACGTAATTTTTGAATGGACACTCGGGTGGCATTTATGACGCGAAAAATGACTTCTCTGCGCAGCCTGGCGGCAGGCTCTGCGCTCCTTTTCCTGTTTGTACCAACTCTCTACGCAGCGGAACAGGCTGCGCCCGAAGCGCCGCCTGTGGATGCGCGCGCCTGGATCCTGATGGATTATTCCAGTGGTAAAGTGCTGGCGGAAGGCAATGCGGATGAGAAACTTGACCCGGCAAGCCTGACGAAAATCATGACCAGCTATGTGGTGGGTCAGGCGCTGAAAGCGGGCAAAATCAAGCTTGACGATATGGTCACCATTGGGAAGGACGCCTGGGCGACCGGCAACCCGGCGCTGCGTGGGTCATCGGTGATGTTCCTCAAACCCGGCGATCAGGTGTCAGTGTCTGATTTGAATAAAGGGGTCATTATCCAGTCCGGTAACGATGCCTGTATTGCGCTGGCCGATTACGTTGCGGGCAGCCAGGACTCCTTTATTGGCCTGATGAACGGCTACGCGCAAAAACTGGGCCTGACCAATACCACCTTTAAAACCGTGCACGGTCTTGATGCGCCGGGTCAGTTCAGTACCGCGCGCGACATGGCGCTGTTAGGCAAAGCGTTGATCCACGACGTGCCGGATGAATATGCCATCCACAAAGAAAAAGAGTTTACCTTCAACAAAATCCGCCAGCCGAACCGTAACCGTCTGCTGTGGAGCAGCAACGTCAACGTCGACGGTATGAAGACCGGCACCACGGCCGGCGCGGGTTATAACCTGGTCGCTTCCGCAACTCAGGGCGATATGCGCCTGATCTCGGTCGTGCTGGGCACCAAAACCGACCGCATTCGTTTTAATGAATCAGAAAAATTGCTGACCTGGGGTTTCCGCTTCTATGAAACCGTCACGCCCATTAAACCGGATGCCACGTTCATCAGCCAGCGCGTCTGGTTTGGTGACAAGAGTGAAGTGAACCTGGGGGCGGGTGAAGGCGGGTCGGTGACCATTCCCCGTGGTCAGCTGAAAAACCTGAAAGCCAGCTACACCCTGACCGACAGCCAGCTCACCGCGCCGCTGAAAAAAGGCCAGGTGGTCGGGACGATTGATTTCCAGCTTAATGGCAAATCGATTGAACAGCGTCCGCTGATTGTGATGGAAGCGGTAGAAGAGGGCGGTTTCTTTAGCCGGATGTGGGACTTCGTCATGATGAAATTCCACGGATGGTTTGGCAGCTGGTTCAGTTAAGCCTCCATTGTCGGGTGGCATCGCGCCACCCGGCATGACCTCTGCACCTGACTCAGTACATCAACTTCACCTGCTGCGCTTTCGCGTAGGCCACGGTCTCTTCATCCGGACGGCAATCGCTGACGATGGCGTCAAAGCGCGACAGCTCACCCATTCTTGCCGGACGAACCTTGCCAAACTTGCTGTGATCGACCACCAGCACATGGTACTGCGCGGCGCTTAATGCCCAGTGCTTGACCGGCAACTCTTCCAGGTTAAAGCAGGTTGCTCCCTGACGGACAGTGACCCCCGCTGCGGAATAAAACGCGGTATCCGGACATACGTTGCTGAGCGTATCCTGCAGATTCAGCGGCTTAAAGATGGCATTGCTGGCGTGAAACTCACCGCCACAGAGGATCACCCGGCACTCGGGTTTCTCCTGCAGTGCCAGAAAGGTATTCAGCGAGTAACACACCGCCGTAAACGGGATGCTGCTGTCGATCGCTTCGATTATCCACGGCGTGGTGGTGCCGCAGTCAAAAAACAGCGTCTGATGCGGCTGCACCAACGAGGCCGCAAGCCGGGCGGCTTTGCGTTTCTCTTCCACCAGGCGCGTCTTTTGGTCGCTGATCAGATAATGGCTGGCGCTACGCGGCTCAAGCACAATGTACCCGCCCAGCAGCACGACAGGCGCGCTCTCGCTGTTCAGATCCCGGCGAATGGTCATCTCAGAGACCCCGAGGAGACTGGCGGCTTCCTTAAGATGAAGCTTATCACTGCGCTTCAGCGCCTGTATCAGCTGAGCAATGCGGTCATCGCGACGTGTTTCCATAGTTCCTCGGGATAAAAAAGTGAACCCCCGCAGGGCGGGGGTTCAAGTGTAACCTGTCAGACTGGGGTTAGTCACGTACCCAGCCTTTGCGGATCGGGATAGCAAAAAGGGTGCGATAAAGATAAGACAGGCCGCGGTAGAGCGCTTCACCGAAGAGATTCCACAGGAGCGCTGCGCTGACGCAGCCGATGAGACCGACCAGCAACCCCCCCACCATATCCATCGGCCAGTGGACGCCGAGATAAACGCGAGACCAGGCGATAGCCCCGGCCACCATCATCAGCACCGCACCCGACCACAGACGATGCCAGAACAGGAAGGCCAGCGCGAAGGTAAAGATAACCGTCCCGTGATCGCTTGGGAACGAGTCATCCGGAGCATGGTGCAGGAAGGTATACCCCGCGTGGTCGACGAAGGGGCGGTCGTGCGGGAACGTCAGGCCCAGAATGTAGCTGACCAGCACGCTGATCCCGAGGGCCATCGCCATCTTAATTACCAGCTGGCGCTGCGCCTTCACCTGGCTTCTCGGTCCCCACAGCCAGAGGATCGCCGCCAGCACCGGCACGATACTGATCAGATCTTTTGCCAGGAAGGTGGCGAAATCAATCATCCACTCTGGCGAGGCCGGAGTGGCGTTGATGAGATAAAACAGCTGGTAATTCAAATTCTCTAACATTGCGTTGTCACTCTTTAGCAAACCAGGTGGAGACCAGACCGTAGACCACCAACTGGGAAAACCAGACCCACCACCCAGCCCACAGGTTGTGAGAGAAAAAATGCGCCCCGCGCATGACCTGGCCGTAACCCATCGCCAGACCTAAAGCGACGCCCAGCACGACGAAGCACCAGGCAAGACGCGGACGCTCGCGCCAGAAGGCAAAGAACAGTCCCATCACCATAAAGCCGCTTGAGGCATGACCGCCGGGGAAACAGCGCCCCGGACCGCTGTCAGCGGGAGCGGCACTGAACAGCGGATAAGAAACGGCCTTACCGCCATACTCCACCAGATCCCACGGGCAGCTGTGATGGCTTATGCTTTTCAGTACGCCAACCACCAGCGCGCCAAGCCCCATCAGCAGCGCGGCCGTGACCAGTCTCGCATTGCGCCTGAACGCGCCATAAATGAGCGCAACAGCACCTGCGGCGATGGCGATGTACTTCGCCAGTCGATGGTTCAGCAGGTCCAGCAGGTGGTCTTGCTGCAGTGGAAAACGGTGAGCAGCTGCGTCATACCATAAACCGGTGATCCATCTGTCGAGCGTTTCATCGCGGGATAGCCAGGTAAACAGCACGGCAAGGGCTATCAGTATTAAAAGCTGATAACCATAAAAGCGGGGTGGTAGACGGTAAAGTCGTTTTGTCTTATTTGTCTGTAAGTTAGACAATTCTGAACGGCTGGAAGTGGGTGCCATAATCCGGAGTCGTTGACGAGAAATGGGGCTATCATAAATCTGTCAACTTAAGGAAACCTTAAACAAAGACGATATGTGCTTTATTTCTGTTTCTTCTGGATAAATCACTATCTCGGGCCAGGGCATTTCATTACACTCGTCGCGATTTTGTCACGATAAAGAGATTGCATGTTAAACCGTTCTTCTTCTGGTTCACGTCTGGGTCGTCAGGCGTTGCTTTTCCCCTTATGTCTGGTGCTCTACGAATTCTCTACTTACATCGGCAACGATATGATCCAGCCCGGCATGCTGGCCGTTGTCGAACAGTACAACGCAGGGATCGAATGGGTACCGACCTCCATGACCGCTTATCTGGCTGGCGGCATGTTTTTGCAGTGGCTGTTAGGGCCGCTGTCGGATCGTATTGGCCGTCGTCCGGTGATGCTGACGGGCGTGGTGTGGTTTATCGTGACCTGCCTCGCCACGCTGCTGGCGCAAAATATTGAGCAATTTACCCTGCTGCGCTTCCTGCAGGGGGTGAGCCTCTGCTTTATCGGTGCCGTCGGGTATGCCGCCATCCAGGAGTCGTTTGAGGAAGCGGTGTGTATCAAGATTACCGCGCTGATGGCGAACGTGGCGCTGATCGCGCCCCTGCTGGGGCCGCTGGTGGGCGCTGCCTGGGTACACGTTGCGCCGTGGGAAGGGATGTTCGTGCTGTTTGCCGTGCTGGCCGCCGTCGCTTTCTTTGGCCTGCACCGCGCGATGCCGGAAACCGCTACCCGTCTGGGTGAGAAACTGTCGCTAAAAGAGCTGGGCCGGGATTACAAAGAAGTGCTGAAGAACGGCCGCTTTGTGGCGGGCGCGCTGGCGACGGGGTTTGTTAGCCTGCCTCTGCTGGCGTGGATTGCCCAGTCGCCGGTCATTATCATTAGCGGTGAGCAGCTCAGCAGCTATGAGTATGGCCTGCTGCAGGTGCCGATTTTTGGCGCGCTGATTATCGGTAACCTGGTGCTGGCGCGTCTCACATCCCGCCGTACGGTGCGTGCCTTGATCATTATGGGCGGCTGGCCCATCGCTGCCGGGCTGGTTCTGGCGGCGGTCGCGACAGTGGTGTCGTCCCATGCGTATCTGTGGATGACCGCAGGATTAAGCGTTTACGCGTTCGGTATCGGTGTGGCGAATGCCGGGCTGGTGCGCCTGACCCTGTTCGCCAGCGAGATGAGCAAAGGCACGGTGTCAGCGGCGATGGGCATGTTGCAAATGCTGATTTTCACCGTTGGAATCGAGGTGAGCAAACACGCCTACGCATTTGGCGGCAACGGTCTGTTCAGCCTGTTTAATCTGGCTAACGGCGTGCTGTGGGTTGGGCTTATCGTGGTGTTCCTGAAGGATAAACGCGTCGGGAATGCTTTACAGCCGTAAGCTGTTTTCCCTCTCCCGGCGGGAGAGGGCCATGGTGGCGTCAATGAAACGGCGCTTCGCCGTTCAACACCTTATCAATTACATCCAGCACGCCTTCGTCGTTATTGTGCGGGGCTTCAAAGCGCGCCACCGCCTTAATATGCGGCCTGGCGTTTGCCATCGCAAAGCTGAACCCTGACTGGCGCAACATTTCTACGTCGTTCCCGCTATCGCCAAAAGCCACCACTTCGCTGTCATCAATGCCCCAGCGCTTTTGCAGTATTCGCAGACCGTTGGCTTTATGCACCCCGGGGATGATGAGGTCGATACTGCCGTGGCCGGTCGTGACGGGCACCATAATGTCGTTCAGCTTTTCGTGCAGCATCGCCTGAATACGCGGGATGTCGTCGTCAGAGACGTTAAGCCCGAATTTGAAGAAAATATCGTTCAGGTTGCCGAAATCACTCACCATTTCGAGACGGTGGTAGTACTTTGCCGCGATATCCTTAAAGCCGTCGTCATAGTGCTTCAGCGTATAGGCGCTGCTTTTTCCGCAGGCGATAATCTCAATGCCCGGCACATCGTTTAACACGGCGGCAACGGTGTCGAAGTGCGTCTTCGACAGTTCACCGTTAAAGACATCTTCCCCGGCGCTGACCACCCAGCCGCCATTTTCCGCGACAAACGCAATTTCATGGGCAATCTCCGGGAAAAAGGAAATCAGCTGGTAGTATTGGTTGCCGCTGGCAACCGCAAAGCGAATGCCTTGCGCTTTCATTCGTGCATATTGCGCCAGAAAACGCGGGCGGTTATAGGTCTTGGCATCGCTCAGAAACGTGCCATCCATGTCGACGGCGATCAGTTTAACGCTCATATCCCTTCTCCAGTGTCGTTTGTTCCGTTTCCGGCTTCGCGACCGCGCGCGCTACCAGCGCTGCGATGATCACTAACCCTAACACCACCAGCATGGCGCTGCGGAGCCCGTAGTGCTCACCGAGGAAGCCGAGCAGCGGTGGCCCCACCAGGAAGGCGAGGTAGCCCGTGGTGGCCACCACGCTGACGCGGGTCGGTGCATCCGGGCCAGTGTCGCTGGCGGCTGAAATGGTGAGCGGGAAGCCAAGCGATGCCCCCAGACCCCAGAGGATCACCGACACGCCGGCAATCCAGTCCACGTCCACAAAGATGATCATCGCAATCCCCAGCCCGCCCAGCAGGGCGCTGGCACGCACCACCGCCACGCGGCTGTAGCGGTCAATAAACCAGCCACCGGTAAAGCGCCCGACGGTCATCCCGAGGGTGAAACCGGCGTAGATCAGGGAGCCGGAAGTTGGGCTAAAACCGTGGCCGTCAACCATCAGCAGCGGCAGCCAGTCGTTAGCGGACCCTTCCGCAAAGGCCATCGCCAGCACCACCACGCCGATCAGCATCAGCTGAATGTCGCGGTAAAACGGCAGCCCTTTTTCCGCGGTGGCGTGTTCGTCAGAGGTGTTCTTGCCGGTGCCGTCAGGGATCGCCCGGATACCGGTCAGAATGGGGATAATACATACCAGTGCGGCCAGCAGAATATGCAGGTTCGCGGCGACGCCCGAGGCCGTCAGCGCCATCCCCACACCCGCACCGGCCAGCGTGCCAAGGCTGTAAAAGCCATGCATCATCGGCAGTACGGTTTTATTCATCTCACGTTCAACCGATGCCCCTTCAACGTTAATGGCCACTTCAGCGGCACCGAAGCTGCCGCCAAACACCGTCAGCCCAAGGGCAAACAGCACCGGCGAGGCAAACCACAGCGCCACGCTCAGCACCAGCATCCCGAACACGGCACAGCACATGGTGGTGCGGATGACCGCCCGTGTACCGAAGCGTTTGACAAGCCACGCGGAGCACAGAATACCGCTCATGGAGCCTATCGACAGGCCAAACAGCACGATGCCCATCTCGGCCGTTGAGACGGATAAAATATCGCGAATGGCCGGGGTTCGCGTGGCCCATGAGGCCATCAGCAGACCGGGAATAAAGAAGAACATAAACAGCGCCCACATGCGCAGTTGCAGAGTTCTACGGGGGGAGGTCAGAGTCATTGAAGTCAGCACCGGAAGTACAACAATAGCGACAACACTAGCAAGTTTGTGTACATTTGTACACAAACCACGTGGGGAATTTATGAGCAGAGCACCGAACGATCCTCAACGCCGGGAGAAGATCCTGCAGGCGACCCTGGACACCATTGCAGAGCACGGTATTCATGCCGTGACGCACCGGAAAATCGCCACCTGCGCGGGCGTGCCGCTGGGGTCGATGACCTATTATTTTGACGGTATGGAGTCGCTGCTGGAAGAGGCCTTTACGTGGTTTACCCGGCAGATGTCGCAGCAGTATCGGGATTTCTTCGCCGGCGTGACCGGGCCAGAAATGGCGTGCGAATCCATCACCACGCTGATCCACAGTTCGCAGGTCACGACGCCGCAGAATATGGCGCTGATGTACCAGCTCTATGCCTTTATGCACCGCAGTGCGGCGCTCAAAACGGTAATGCAGGACTGGATGAAGATGAGCCAGACCACGCTTGAGCAGTGGTTCGACCCGGTGACCACCCGCGCGCTGGATGCCTTTATCGAAGGGATGACGCTGCACTTTGTGACCGACAGAGCCCCGCTCACCCGGGAGGAGATCCGGGCGATGGTCGGCAGGATAGCGGGCGAGAGCGGACGTTAGATTGTGGTCGCGCCGGCCGTCATGTTTACCGTTGTGCCCGTGATGGCACCGGCTGCATCTGACGCCAGAAACGCGATGGTGTCTGCCACCTGCTCCAGCGTCGGCAGGCGATTCAGCATCGTGCTCTGTGCCGCGCCCTCCAGAAACTGCTCCACGCTGATACCCATCGCCTGCGCCTTGATGGCGAACAGGTCACCCACACAGGAACCGGCCTGAACCGCGTCGGCTATCGCATGCGAACGCACGCACAGGACGCGAATATTCTTTGCCCCCAGCTCCGCCGCGAGCGCACGGGTTAACGCTTCCGTCCCCGCACAGCCAACGATATGCCCGAGATGTCCCGGCATCGCCATATTTGCAGCCGGAGCAACGACGGTGATAAACGTTCCGGCACGCTCACCGCCCATACGGGGTGCGACAGCTTTGGCGATGTTGAAATAGGCGGCCAGAAAAGGGTCGAACCCCTGTCTGAATTCACTGAGCGTTAATGCGTCGAGGCGTTTACCCTGGTCATGCATAAAGCCCGTGGCATTCACGACGATATCAATCCCGGCAACGTCCGGGAGCGTCGCGTCGGCATTGAGAGCATCGAAAACAAACCGCCGGGCTGACCCGCCAGCGGCGTGAATGCGGTTAGCGACGTGCTCCAGCCTGGCCTGATCGCGTGCCGCGAGGTAGACCGTAGCCCCTTCACGGGCGAGCGCATACGCAGCGGCGCTGCCAATAGCGCCGCTGCCACCAAAGATAACGGCGGTTTTATTTTTGAGACTCATACCTGCATCCCCTCACCAGACCGGTCCATCAAATTATGGGTCGGGTGACGGCGGATGCAACTCCGCCACGGGGCAGGGTAAGTGGCTGACAAGACTTACGGCATCACTATCAGCAGATTAGCTGCCGGAGATTTTTTTTCCGCTGGCGTCCACCACCGCTTCGCCATCTTCTTTCGTAAACGCCCCTTTCTGTGCATCAGGCAGGATATCGAGTACGACTTCGGAAGGGCGGCACAGGCGAGTGCCCAGCGGCGTCACCACGATCGGACGGTTAATCAGGATCGGATGCTGCAGCATAGAATCGATAAGCTGGTCGTCGGTAAACCGGTCCCCGGCGAGGCCCAGCTGTTCATAAGGTTCGACATTTTTGCGCAGCAAATCCCGCACGGAAATCCCCATCTCAGCAATCAGTCTGGTCAGTTCATCACGAGACGGTGGGTTCTCGAGGTACAGAATAATTTCGGGTTCAGTGCCGCTGTTGCGGATCATCTCCAGCGTGTTGCGCGAGGTGCCGCAGGCTGGATTGTGGTAAATGGTGATATGGCTCATATCCGTTACTCATTACAGTGTGAAGGAGAGACGTAACGCCAGCGCGGCGAGCGTCACAAACAGAACCGGCAACGTCATGATGATGCCTGTCCGGAAATAATAGCCCCAGGTGATCGTCATGTTTTTCTGCGCCAGGACATGGAGCCAGAGCAGGGTGGCCAGGCTGCCGATAGGCGTGATCTTCGGACCCAGGTCGCAGCCAATCACGTTGGCATAAATCATCGCGTCTTTAATCACACCCGATGCCGTGCTGCCATCGACAGACAGTGCCCCAATCAGGACGGTCGGCATATTGTTCATTATGGATGACAGGAACGCCGTGATGAACCCGGTACCGAGCGTGGTGGCCCACAGGCCATGCCCGGCGAGGAGATTAAGAACCCCTGACAGATACTCCGTCAGCCCGGCATTGCGCAGGCCATACACCACCAGATACATCCCCAGCGAGAAGATAACGATCTGCCAAGGTGCGCCACGAAGCACTTTTCCCGTATTAATGGCATGCCCGCGCTTTGCAACGGCAAACAAAATCAACGCGCCTGCTGTCGCGATAGCACTGACCGGAATACCGAGCGGTTCAAGTACAAAGAACCCGACAAGGAGCAGTAACAGAACAACCCAGCCCGTTCTGAAGGTTGGAAGATCGTTAATCGCGCGGGAAGGCTCGCGGAGTTTTGACAGGTCGTATGCTGGCGGAATGTCCTTTCGAAAGAACAGGTGCAGCATCACCAGCGTGGCCGCAATCGCGGCCAGATCCACGGGGATCATCACCGAGGCGTATTCGCTGAACCCCAGCGAGAAGAAGTCTGCCGATACGATATTCACCAGGTTCGAAACGATTAGCGGCAGGCTGGCAGTGTCGGCGATAAATCCAGCCGCCATGACAAACGCCAGCGTGGCCTGCTTGCTGAACCCGAGGGCGAGCAGCATGGCGATAACGATGGGCGTGAGGATAAGCGCCGCGCCGTCGTTGGCAAAAAGCGCCGCAACGGCCGCACCCAGCAGAACGATATACGTAAACAGTAACCGGCCCTTGCCATTACCCCAGCGGGCCACATGCAGCGCCGCCCACTCGAAAAATCCGGACTCATCAAGCAGCAGGCTGATGATGATGACGGCGATAAACGTGGCCGTCGCGTTCCAGACAATATTCCACACCACCGGAATATCGTTAATGTGGATCACGCCGCTGACCAGCGCCAGTACAGCACCCATCGTGGCGCTCCAGCCGATACTTAACCCTCTGGGCTGCCAGATGACCAGCACCAGTGTAAACAGAAAAATTGCCCCAGCCAGAAACATCGTGAACTCCGTTATATCTGTTTTTATGAATGTGTTTTAACACGCGCCCGGAAGACGGTTTTTCAGCTTTGCGCGAGTCTCTTCCCGCAAGCAGTTCCAGCTGTTCTCAATCACGGTGGCAGCCCATGCCGGCATAGTGGGGGACAAACGGTAATAAACCCATTTCCCTTCCCGGCGATCGCTCACCAGCCCGGATTCACGCAGCAGTGCCATATGGCGCGATACCTTGGGCTGTGATTCAGCCGTGGCGGAACAGAGATCGCAGACGCACAGTTCCCCGGCTTCGCGCAGAAGCATGACGATGGACAGGCGGGTCTCGTCGGAGAGGGCTTTGAAAAGTTGGACCGGATGTAGCATCGGCTTTCCTGCGGTTGGTTATATATATGGTTAAGCATATATGTTTGGATGGAAAGAGGGAAGGCGGAATGTTGAAGAGGGGAATTTCAGGCAACAAAAAACCCATCAACCTTGAACCAAAACGGCGGGGTTGATGGGCTCCACAAATTGGGGACATCAAAGAAAAGCAGTGGCAATAGTTATGACTGCCCCCTGATAAAAAAGTTCTGCGCGTAACGAAAATTTTTTCGTCGTGCGCAGAACTTAAGAGTTATCCGAGTCCAGGCCAGATGATGATGATCAGCGTACCCGCCAGCGTAAGCAGTACGTTAGCGATAGCGTAGGTGCCCGCATAGCCCAGCGCAGGAATATTGCTGCGTGCGGTATCACTGATAATTTCCATTGCCGGGGCGCAGGTACGGGCCCCCATCATTGCCCCGAAGAGCAGGGCGCGGTTCATGCGAAGCACATAAGCACCGAACAGGAAGCAAATCACTACCGGTACCAGGCTGACGATAAGTCCGGAAACCAACATCTGCCAGCCAACAGCCCCCAGGCTGTGGCCAATGCCGCTACCGGCGCTTAAGCCGACGCCCGCCATAAAGACCATCAGACCAAACTCTTTCACCATATTAAGCGCACCCTGCGGAATGTAGCCGAAGGTCGGGTGGTTCGCTCGCAGGAAGCCCAGCATGATGCCGGCGAACAGCAGCCCGGCAGCGTTACCGATGCCAAAGCTAAAGTTGCTGAACTGGAAGGTGATCATCCCGATCATCAGGCCAACGATAAAGAAGGCGCAGAAGGCCAGCAGGTCGGTGACCTGGCTGTGAATAGAGATAAAGCCGATGCGGTCTGCAACGGTTTTCACGCGTCGCGCATCGCCGCTGACCTGAAGAACGTCGCCTTTGTTCAGCACGACGTTGTCGTCAATTGGCATCTCAATCTGGCTGCGGATCACGCGGTTGAGGAAGCAACCATGATCGGTCAGCTTCAGCTGCGCCAGACGACGGCCGACGGCGTTATGGTTTTTCACCACAATCTCTTCGGTGACGATACGCATATCGAGCAGATCGCGGTCAAACACCTCTTTACCGTTGCGGAAGCTCGGGTCGAGGCGGGCGTGGGCATCCGGGTAACCGACCAGGGCAATGTCATCGCCCATCTGCAGCACGGCGTCGCCGTCCGGGTTTGCCAGAATGCCGTTACGGCGAATACGTTCGATATAGCAGCCTGTCTGGCGGTAAATCCCCAGCTCGCGGAGGTTTTTCCCGTCCGCCCATGCAACCAGCTCGGGCCCAACGCGGTAGGCGCGAATCACGGGCAGATAGACTTTACGCTTGCTGTCAGTGTCCAGACCGCGTTCGCGGGCAATTTGCTGAGCGCTGGTCTGCAAATCCTGGTGCTGCAGTTTTGGCAGGTAGCGGGCGCCCACAATCAGGCTCACCAGACCAATCAGATAGGTCAGGGCATAGCCCAGGCTCAGGTGGTCGAGCGCGGTAGAGAGTTGCGCACCGGCCATGCCGGAGTGGCGCAGGGTATCGCCTGCACCCACCAGCACCGGCGTGGAGGTCATCGAGCCGGCGAGCATACCGGCCGTCAGCCCGATATCCCAGCCAAACAGTTTACCCAGTCCTAAGGCGATCAGCAGCGCGCTGCCGACCATGACCAGCGCCAGCATCAGATAATTTTTGCCGTCGCGGAAGAAAATTGAAAAAAAGTTGGGCCCGGCTTCCACACCAACACAAAAAATAAACAGCATAAAGCCTAAGTTGAGCGCGTCCGTGTTAATGCTGAAATGCTGCTGGCCTAATAATAGTGAGACGACTAAAACGCCAATGGAATTACCAAGTTGAACCGAACCAAGGCGCAATTTACCCAGGCAAAGGCCCAGCGCCAGTACCACAAATAATAACAGGATGTAATTCCCATTTAACAAGTCTGCGACGTTTATATTCACGGAGGCTAACTTCTTGTTTACCAGTAAGTTGTTGAATGAAAGGACTTTTTGGGCTACTGTTTTCTGGGTCAGGGAAAGGCTTTAACGCTCCCTGTTTCCAGCTTTATTCCCTAAAACATTAGCTGGCGGTTAGTTTAATCGTATTAGCTACTGACAGCCACCTATTATCGCTTCACCCTGTGTGTACTTTGGCAAGGATTGCCGCATTGCTTTATCTGACTGGGCGTCTACCCGACGAAAGTGTATTTGATAGAGATAAGTCAGGAGGATAGTTTGAACATTAAACGAAACTGGGCGGGGGTGATCAGCTGCTTTTTGCTGTTCATTGTCGTTTGCATGTCCCTCGCTTTTAATGTGAAGGGAGCATTCAGGGCGTCGGGTCATCCGGAGCTGGGGTTGCTCTTTTTCACACTGCCAGGGGCTGCTGCCAGTTTTCTCTCCCGCCGGGGGGAAGTGGTGAAACCGTTACTGGGCGCAATACTTGCAGCGCCGCTGTGTCTGCTGCTGATGCGGTCACTGTATATTTCTACGCGAAGTTTCTGGCAGGAGCTGGCGTGGTTGCTGAGTGGCGTCTTCTGGTGCGCACTGGGAGCGCTATGCTTTTTGTTTGTTCACAGCATGTTGGCCCGGCGCAGACACCACAAATAAAAACGCCCTCAGGGTGAGGGCGTCTTAGCATTACTGAGCGGCAAACAGGCCCAGATGCTCTTTAGCGTATGCTTCAAAGTCTGTGCAACCGCCGATGTGTTTCTGATCGAGGAAAATCTGCGGTACGGTTTCAACCGGTTTACCCACGGTTTTTTCCAGATCGGCTTTGCTGATCCCTTCCGCGTGGATATCAACATAACGGAAGTTAAAATCATCACGCTCTTCGGTCAGTTTCTCAGCCAGCTCTTTCGCGCGCACACAGTAAGGGCACCCTGGACGACCAAAAATTACTGCAAACATTTCTCTCTCCTCGAAAACAAGCCTGACGGCGAATGGGTCTATAGTGCCCGATAACCTGCCGTCATTAAAGAAGGTTTCGCCTGTCGTTATAATACCTCTCAGCTATGTTTCGCCAATTACATCGCGCGCATCATTGCCTATACTGGCTGCGATATGATTCACGCAAGACAAAGAGAGACAAGATGACGCCAACCATAGACCTGCTACGTTCCCATCGTTCAATTCGCCACTTCACCGACGAGCCGATAACGCCGGCGCAGCGTGAAGCCATTATTGACAGTGCAAGGGCGACATCCAGCTCCAGCTTCCTGCAGTGCAGCTCCATTATTCGTATTACCGACCCGGCAATGCGTGAACAACTGGTGACCCTCACCGGTGGACAAAAGCATGTGGCACAGGCAGCCGAGTTCTGGGTGTTCTGCGCCGATTTTAACCGCCATCTGCAGATCTGCCCGCAAGCCGAGCTTGGCCTTGCCGAGCAGCTGCTGCTGGGCGTCGTGGACACCGCGCTGATGGCGCAAAACGCCTTCACGGCGGCGGAATCGCTGGGGCTGGGCGGCGTGTACATTGGCGGGCTGCGTAACAATATCGAAAGCGTTACCGAACTGCTGAAGCTGCCAAAACATGTTCTGCCCCTGTTTGGCCTGTGCCTTGGCTGGCCTGCGGATAACCCGGACCTCAAGCCGCGCCTGCCTGCGGCGATGCTGGTGCATGAAAACCACTACCAGCCTGTCGATCAGGATGTGCTGGCGCAATACGATGAAGAGCTGGCGCACTACTACATGACGCGCGACAGCAATAACCGTCGCGATACCTGGAGTGACCACATTCGTCGCACCATCATTAAAGAGAATCGCCCGTTTATTCTCGACTATCTGCACAAACAGGGCTGGGCGACACGATAGCCCATTCATCCTGCGCCTGCCTGCGTGTATGATACGCAGGCTTTTTCCATGTCTTTAGAGAGGTGCAGGGTGAAAATTGCCATTTTGTCCCGGGATGGAACGCTCTATTCATGTAAACGCCTGCGAGAAGCGGCGGCAAAACGGGGGCATCAGGTTGAGATCCTCGATCCGATGTCCTGCTATATGAACATTGATCCTGCTGCCTCATCGATTCATTACAAAGGCCGTAAGCTCCCGCATTTTGATGCGGTTATCCCCCGCATCGGCTCCCAGATAACCTATTACGGCACGGCCGCGTTGCGCCAGTTTGAGATGCTGGGCAGTTATCCGCTCAATGAATCCGTTGCGATATCTCGGGCCCGCGATAAGCTCCGTTCGCTGCAATTGCTTGCCCGGCAGGGAATCGATCTTCCGGTTACCGGCATTGCGCATTCACCGGACGACACCAGCGATTTAATCGATATGGTGGGTGGCGCGCCGTTAGTGATCAAGCTGGTGGAAGGCACTCAGGGCATTGGTGTGGTGCTGGCCGAAACGCGGCAGGCGGCGGAAAGCGTGATTGACGCCTTTCGAGGGCTGAATGCCCATATTCTGGTGCAGGAGTACATTGAAGAAGCCAAAGGGCGCGACATTCGCTGTTTTGTTGTCGGTAACGAGGTGGTTGCGGCCATCGAACGCCAGGCAAAAGAGGGCGACTTCCGCTCTAATCTGCACCGTGGCGGCGTGGCGAGAGTCGCGGATATCAGCGATCGCGAGCGTGAGATTGCCGTGAAGGCGGCGCAAACGCTGGGGCTGGATGTGGCGGGTGTTGATTTACTGCGGGCGACGCGCGGGCCGTTGGTGATGGAGGTGAATGCCTCACCGGGACTGGAAGGGGTGGAAAAAACCACCGGGGTCGATATTGCGGGTAAAATGATCTCATGGGTCGAGCGCCACGCAACGCCGGGCTACTGTCTGAAAACGGGCGGTTAAATGGATTACAGCGCACTTTTTGCGTACTCTATGCGAAGTTTTTATTAAAGAGGCTGCACCGCGATGGATTTACAGGTCGTTCCAACACTGGATACGTTACGTCAATGGCTCGATGATGCCGGTATCACTTTCTTTGAATGTGATTCCTGCCAGGCGCTGCATTTGCCTCATATGCAAAATTTCGATGGTATTTTCGATGCCAAAATCGATCTCATTAACGACGTGATCCTCTTCTCTGCGCTGGCCGAAGTGAAACCGTCTGCGCTGCTGGCCCTGGCCTCTGACCTGTCGGCCATCAACGCCAGTTCTTTGACGGTGAAAGCATTTCTCGATATACAGGATGATAATCTGCCAAAACTGGTCGTTTGCCAGTCTTTATTCTCCGGTGCCGGCCTCTCATTCAAGCAGTTCTCCTGGTTTATGCGCTTGAGTGAAGAGCAAATTTCGATGGTAATGATGGAAGCGAATGCGCACCATCTGCTGTATAGCACGGAAGATGATGCAGAGAATAATGATGCATCTCCCAATTTTCTTCACTAAGCCTGTCTGACTTTTGCGCAGTCGCTGCCATAGCGGCTGCATAACGCCATTTTTTCTGCTGCTTTTAACCTTTCTTTAAAGAATTTTTCACCTCCCCAAACGCCATTTCGGCTTATCACGTAGACATAACCTGCATAAAAAATTGATAAAAGGCGTTTTTTCGTCTGGGCTATAGCCGGAGACACGGGCTACAGTTATTCTTGCGATGCTTAAAAAAGCGAGCGGATCCTGCCGGGTAAAGAGGTTTCTTTTTATTTCGTGCAGAGCGACAAACTATGCATGATTATTGCATATCTTCAGATTGCACAGTTTTAGTTCGTTTGTTAACGAGCTTTCAGAAGGAATAACGATATGATCGCCTTGAATAAAAAATGGTTATCGGGTCTGGTTGCGGGTGCTCTGATGGCCGTCTCTGCCGGCACGCTCGCTGCGGAACAAAAAACGCTGCACGTTTATAACTGGTCTGACTATATCGCGCCGGATACCGTCGCTAATTTCGAAAAAGAAACCGGCATTAAAGTGGTCTATGACGTTTTCGATTCCAACGAAGTGCTGGAAGGGAAACTGATGGCGGGCAGTACCGGTTTTGACCTGGTGGTACCTTCCGCAAGCTTCCTTGAGCGTCAGCTGACGGCAGGTGTTTTCCAGCCGCTCGATAAGAGCAAATTACCGAACTGGAAAAACCTCGATCCGGAAGTGCTTAAGCTGGTCGCCAAGCATGACCCGGACAACAAATACGCGATGCCGTATCTGTGGGCGACCACCGGTATTGGCTATAACGTCGATAAAGTCAAAGCGGTGCTGGGTAAAGATGTCAAACTCGACAGCTGGGACGTGGTGCTGAAGCCGGAAAACCTTGAGAAGCTGAAAAGCTGCGGCGTCTCTTTCCTGGATGCGCCAGAAGAGATTTTCGCCACCGTGCTGAACTACCTGGGCAAAGATCCTAACAGCAGCAAGGCCGATGATTACACCGGCCCGGCAACCGATCTGCTGCTGAAGCTGCGTCCGAACATTCGTTACTTCCACTCCTCGCAGTACATCAACGACCTGGCAAACGGCGACATCTGCGTGGCGATTGGCTGGGCAGGGGACGTATGGCAGGCGGCTAACCGCGCCAAAGAAGCCAAAAACGGCGTGAATGTTTCCTACTTCATTCCAAAAGAGGGCGCGCTGGCGTTCTTCGACGTCTTCGCCATGCCGGCTGACGCGAAAAACAAAGACGAAGCTTACCAGTTCCTTAACTACCTGATGCGTCCGGAAGTCATCGCGCATATCAGCGATCACGTCTATTACGCTAACGGCAATAAGGCCTCTGTGCCGCTGGTCAGCGAAGAGATCCGCAATAACCCGGCTATCTATCCGCCGGCGGATGTGTTTGCCAAGCTGTTCACCCTGAAAGTTCAGGATCCAAAAATTGACCGCGTGCGTACCCGTGCGTGGACCAAAGTGAAAAGCGGTAAATAACGGCGTCCGGTACGGTTGCCCGGTGGCGAAAACGCTCACCGGGCCTGCTAAACCCGTCGGTCGGGCTGGCGTGAGCGCCGCCCGACGATGCGCACCCTGATGGTGCGTTTGCACCAGTTTTGATTTCTGCCGGAGAGCACCCCGTGAATGACGCGATCCCCCGCCCGCAGGCGAAAGTCCGTAAAGCGCTGACCCCGCTTCTTGAAATTCGTAACCTCACCAAATCTTTCGATGGTCAGCATGCCGTGGACGACGTCAGCCTGACTATCTACAAAGGTGAAATTTTTGCCCTTCTGGGCGCATCTGGCTGCGGTAAATCGACCCTGCTGCGTATGCTGGCCGGTTTTGAACAGCCTACCGCCGGGCAAATCATGCTGGATGGTGTCGATCTCTCCCGCGTGCCGCCGTATCAGCGCCCGATAAACATGATGTTCCAGTCTTACGCGCTCTTCCCACATATGACGGTGGAGCAGAATATCGCCTTTGGTCTTAAGCAGGACAAACTGCCGAAAGCCGAAATCACCGCCCGCGTGGCGGAGATGCTCAGCCTGGTGCACATGCAGGAGTTCGCGAAGCGTAAACCGCATCAGCTCTCTGGTGGCCAGCGTCAGCGCGTGGCGCTGGCCAGAAGCCTGGCGAAACGGCCTAAGCTGCTGCTCCTCGATGAACCGATGGGCGCCCTGGATAAAAAACTGCGTGACCGTATGCAGCTGGAAGTGGTGGATATCCTTGAGCGCGTGGGGGTGACCTGCGTGATGGTTACCCACGACCAGGAAGAGGCGATGACCATGGCCGGGCGTATTGCGATCATGAACCGCGGTAAGTTCGTACAGATTGGCGAGCCGGAAGAGATTTATGAGCATCCGACCACCCGCTACAGCGCGGAGTTCATCGGGTCGGTCAACGTCTTCGAAGGGCTGCTGAAATCGCGCGAGGAAGACGGTCTGGTGATTGAGTCGCCGGGGCTGCAGCATCCGCTTAAGGTCGATCCGGATAGCTCGGTGGTGGATAACGTGCCGGTGTATGTCGCGCTCCGCCCGGAGAAGATCATGCTGTGCGAAGATCCGCCGGCCGATGGCTTTAACTTCGCCGTCGGGGAAGTGGTGCACATTGCTTACCTGGGCGACCTCTCCATCTACCATGTGCGTCTGAAAAGCGGGCAGATGCTCAGCGCCCAGCTGCAGAACGAACATCGTTATCGCAAGGGACAGCCGACCTGGGGCGACGAAGTGCGCCTGTGCTGGGATGCGGACAGTTGTGTAGTGCTGACGGTATAAGGAGCGGACAATGAGTACCTTAGAACCTCCAGCCCGCGTTGAGAAACCGGGTGGCTTCGCGCACTGGCTGGCGCGCATGCAGATGAATCACGGACGCAAGCTGGTGATTGCCATGCCTTACGTGTGGCTGATCCTGCTGTTCCTGCTGCCGTTCCTGATTGTTTTTAAGATAAGCCTGGCGGAAATGGCGCGGGCGATCCCGCCCTATACCAACCTGCTGGACTGGGCTGACGGACAGCTGACGCTGACCCTTAACCTCGGCAATTTCCTGCAGTTGACGGAAGATCCGCTCTATTTCGAAGCTTATCTGCAGTCGTTGCAGGTGGCGGCGATCTCGACGATCTGCTGTTTGCTGCTGGGTTACCCTCTGGCATGGGCCGTGGCGCACAGTAAATCCTCGACGCGCAACATTCTGCTGTTGCTGGTGATCCTGCCGTCATGGACCTCGTTCCTGATCCGCGTCTACGCGTGGATGGGGATCCTGAAAAACAACGGCGTGCTGAATAACTTCCTGATGTGGCTTGGGGTTATCGATCAGCCCCTGACAATCCTGCATACCAATCTCGCGGTCTATATCGGGATTGTTTACGCCTATCTGCCGTTTATGGTGCTGCCAATTTATACGGCGCTGACGCGTATCGATTATTCGCTGGTGGAAGCATCGCTTGACCTTGGTGCCCGCCCGCTTAAAACCTTCTTCAGCGTTATCGTTCCGTTGACCCGGGGCGGCATTATTGCCGGGTCGATGCTGGTCTTTATCCCGGCGGTAGGGGAGTTTGTTATCCCGGAACTGCTCGGTGGCCCGGACAGCATCATGATTGGGCGTGTGCTGTGGCAGGAGTTCTTTAATAACCGCGACTGGCCTGTGGCGTCTGCGGTGGCGATCGTGATGTTGCTCCTGCTGATCGTACCGATCATGTGGTTCCACAAACATCAGCAGAAACAGATGGGAGACCACGGATGAACAACTTACCGGTAGTGCGCTCCCCGTGGCGAATTGCCATCCTGGTGATTGGCTTTACTTTCCTGTATGCACCCATGTTGATGCTGGTGATCTACTCGTTCAACAGCTCCAAACTGGTAACGGTATGGGCCGGCTGGTCGACGCGCTGGTACGGCGAATTGTTCCATGATGACGCGATGATGAGCGCGGTGGGGCTGAGCCTGACCATCGCCGCGCTGGCAGCCACGATGGCCTCCGTGTTGGGGACCATTGCCGCGCTGGTGATGGTGCGCTTCGGGCGTTTTCGGGGGTCGAACGGCTTTGCCTTTATGATTACCGCGCCGCTGGTTATGCCAGACGTTATCACCGGTCTGGCGCTGTTGCTGCTGTTCGTGGCCCTGGCGCATGCCATTGGCTGGCCGGCAGATCGCGGGATGCTCACCATCTGGCTGGCGCACGTCACCTTCTGTACCGCGTACGTGGCGGTGGTTATCTCTTCGCGTTTGCGCGAGCTGGACCGCTCCATTGAAGAGGCGGCGATGGATCTCGGAGCGACGCCGCTGAAGGTCTTCTTCATCATCACGCTGCCGATGATTATGCCGGCGGTGATCTCCGGCTGGCTGCTGGCGTTTACGCTGTCGCTCGACGATCTGGTTATCGCCAGCTTTGTCTCAGGACCGGGCGCGACGACGCTGCCTATGCTGGTCTTCTCCAGCGTACGCATGGGGGTCAATCCGGAGATTAACGCCCTGGCCTCGATTATCCTCGGGGTGGTCGGAATTGTCGGATTTATCGCCTGGTATTTGATGGCGCGCGCGGAAAAACAACGTGTGCGTGATATCCAGCGTGCAAGACGCGGCTGAAGGATTTAAAATTTCCAGTGATGTGCCGCGCATGACGCGGCACTGTTTTTCAGGGAAGTAAAACATTGGGATTATTAAAAAAATCACGTCTTACGCACGCTCGTCCAAACGTTCCTGCACTGGTGCAGGTGGCGGCGCTCGCTATTATTATGATCCGCTGTCTTGATGTGCTGATGATCCTTAACACCCTGGGTGTGCGCGGTATGGCTGAATTCATTCACCGCAGCGTACAGACGTGGAACCTGACGCTGGTCTTTTTGAGCAGCCTGGTACTGGTGTTTATCGAGATTTACTGCGCATTTTCGCTGGTCAGAGGACGCAACTGGGCACGCTGGGTCTATTTGCTGACGCAAATTACGGCGGCGAGCTATCTGTGGGCCGCCTCGCTGGGGTATGGCTATCCGGAACTGTTCAGCATTGCGGGTGGATCAAAACGCGAGATTTTGCACGCGCTGTTTTTGCAAAAACTCCCGGATATGCTGGTGCTGTTCTTCCTGTTCGTGCCTGCTTCCAGTCGGCGGTTCTTCCAGCTGCAATAATGTGTATAATCGCAGCCCTCGTGATTCTTAAGGTTTTGATATGCAGTGCGCACTTTATGACGCCGGTCGCTGCCGCTCCTGTCAGTGGATAGAACAGCCGGTTTCTCAGCAACTCACCGCCAAAATGGCCGACCTGCAACACCTGCTGGCAGACCATGCCGTGGGCGAATGGTGCGCACCTGTCAGCGGGCCGGAGCAGGGCTTTCGTAATAAAGCCAAAATGGTGGTGAGCGGCAGCGTTGAAAAACCGCTGCTGGGCATGTTGCATCGCGAGGGTACGCCTGAAGATTTAACCGACTGTCCGCTTTATCCCGCCTCGTTTGCGCCGGTCTTTGCTGCGCTCAAACCGTTTATTGCCCGTGCCGGGTTAACGCCCTATAACGTTGCCCGCAAGCGCGGCGAGCTCAAATACCTTCTTCTTACCGAAAGCCAGGTAGACGGCAGCATGATGCTGCGCTTTGTTCTGCGCTCAGAAGCCAAGGTGGAGCAGCTTCGCGCGGCGTTGCCATGGCTTCAGCAACAGCTTCCGCAGTTAACCGTTATCACTGCGAATATTCAGCCGGTGCATATGGCTATCATGGAAGGGGAGCGGGAGATCTTCTTCACCGAACAGCATGCGCTGGCAGAAACGTTCAACGATGTACCGCTGTGGATCCGTCCGCAAAGCTTCTTCCAGACCAACCCGACCGTCGCGAGTGCGCTTTATGCCACCGCCCGTGACTGGGTGCGGGCGTTAAATATCCATCATATGTGGGATCTGTTCTGCGGGGTGGGCGGCTTCGGTCTGCACTGCGCCACGCCAGACATGCAGCTTACCGGGATTGAGATCTCCGCCGAAGCGATTGCCTGTGCCAGACAGTCTGCCGCAGAGCTTGGGTTGACCCGGCTGCACTTCCAGGCGCTGGACTCCACGCAGTTCGCGACGGGGCAGGACAATGTGCCTGAACTGGTGCTGGTGAACCCGCCGCGCCGGGGCATCGGGAAAGCGCTGTGCGACTATCTGAGCCAGATGGCACCGGACTACATCGTCTACTCCAGCTGCAACGCGCAGACGATGGCAAAAGATATCGCGACGCTGCCGGGCTACCGCATTGAACGCGTCCAGCTGTTCGATATGTTCCCGCATACCGCGCATTATGAAGTCCTGACGCTACTCGTTAAATCTTAAACAAAATGTGAACTCTGTCCGCCTGCGAAATCAGGTAAGCTTATCTCATCAGAATTGAAGAAGGCTTACCCATGAAGCAGATCCTGCTGGTGGAAGATGACCACGATATCGCGGCGCTTCTGCGCCTCAACTTAGAAGATGAAGGCTACGCCATCACCCACGAGCCCGACGGGGGCAATGCCTTACAGCGCCTCGAAAAGCAGCCGTGGGATGCGGTGATCCTCGATTTAATGCTCCCCAATGTCGACGGTCTGGAGATTTGCCGTCGCATTCGCCAGATGACCCGCTATCTGCCGGTGATCATCATCAGCGCCCGCAGCAGCGAAACCGACCGCATTACCGGGCTGGAAACCGGGGCGGACGATTATCTGGCCAAGCCGTTTTCGGTACAGGAACTGATCGCGCGTATCAAGGCGCTGTTCCGGCGCCAGCAGGCGATGGGGCAGGCGCAAAGTGCCGGGAATATTCAGGCTCACGGCCTGACGCTCGACCCGCTGGCGCGTAGCGTGCTTTTGCACGGCCAGGTGGTGGATCTCACCCCGCGCGAGTTTGAACTGCTGTACTTCTTTGCCCGTCATCCCGGTGAAGTTTTCTCGCGTCTGGCGCTGCTGGAACAGGTCTGGGGCTATCAGCACGAAGGTTACGAACACACCGTCAACACCCACATTAACCGCCTGCGCATCAAGATTGAGAAGGACGCCGCCGAGCCGGAGATCATTCGCACCGTCTGGGGCAAAGGCTACAAATTTGCGGAGCCAAACGATGCGCCGCTTTAGCCTGAGCCAGCGCCTGACGCTGCTGTTTATTCTGCTGCTGACGCTCTGTGCGACCATCGCCTGCGCGGTGCAACTTTACAGCACCACGCAGTACGGTAATGCAATGGTGCAGCGGCTGTCCGGTGGCCTGGCGCAGCAGATTGTCCAGCGGGAACCGATTCTGGATGCGCAGGGCAGGGTTGACCGCCACGCGCTGAAACCGCTCTTTGACCGGCTGATGACCTTCAATCCAAGCGTCGAACTGTACGTTGTCTCGCCTGATGGCGAACTGCTGGCTGACGCCGCGCCGCCGGGGCATATCCAGCGGCAAAAAATCGACCTCGGGCCGGTGCAGACTTTCCTCAGTGATGCCGCACGGCCGGTACTGGGCGATGACCCGCGAAGCCAGAACAAAAAGGTTTTCAGCGCAACGCCGTTGCGTCAGGACGGAGAACTGAAAGGCTATCTGTATATTATTCTGCAGGGCGAAGAGTCAAACGCGCTGGCGGAGATGGCCTGGCATCAGGCGCTCTGGAGCACCGTCCTGTGGTCATTGATGTGGGTCGCGCTGTTTGGTTTGCTGGCGGGGTTACTGGTCTGGTACTGGGTAACGCGTCCGGTCAAACGTCTCACGCAGGAAGTGGCCGGGCTGGAGCAGGACAGCATTAGTGCCATTAAGCAGCTGGCGGCGCAGCCTACTGAAACCACGGTAAAGGATGAAGTGGCCACGCTGCGCAATACGTTTATCGAGCTGGCCCGTAAAATCACCCTGCAGTGGGATCAGCTGGCCGACAGCGATCGTCAGCGCCGGGAGTTTATCGCCAATATTTCGCATGATTTACGCACGCCGCTCACCTCCTTGCTGGGCTATCTCGAAACGCTGTCGCTGAAATCCGCGACGCTGACGCCGCAGGAGCATCAGCAGTATCTCGCCACGGCGCTGCGCCAGGGGCAGAAAGTGCGTCATCTTTCGCAGCAGCTGTTTGAACTGGCGCGCCTTGAGCACGGCGGCATCAAACCGCAGCGCGAGCGTTTTGCCATGGGGGAGCTGATTTCAGACGTGGCGCAGAAATTTGAACTCACGGCCCGCACGCGGGAGGTGAACCTGCGCATTGATGTACCGGGCCCGTTGCCGCTGGTGAATGCCGATGTCTCGATGATTGAGCGGGTGGTGACTAACCTGCTGGATAACGCGATGCGGCATACGCCGACCGGTGGAGAGGTCCGTCTGGCGGTCTGGCAGGAGAACGCGCAGCTACAGGTTGAGGTGGCTGATAATGGAACCGGCGTTGATGCTTCTCTTCGCAACGATCTGTTTGAGCGTCCTTCGGCGTTAAATCCGCAGGCATCACGGGAAAACCGTGGCGGGTTGGGGCTGTTGATTGTGAAACGCATGCTGGAACTGCACGGCGGGGGGATCAGGCTGATGGAGTCCACGAACGGGGCTCGTTTTCGCTTCTTTGTTCCACTGTGAAATTGCCGGGTTTGCCCGGCCTACAGACCACCCCCGTAGGCCAGGCTACCCGACAAAAAGCTGTTATTGCGGGAACCACCGATCGCTGATTTTCTTGTACGTGCCGTCAGCTTTAATTGCTTTCAGCGCGCCATTCAGTTTTTCCAGCAGGGCTTTGTTATCCGGACGCACCGCAATGCCCAGGCCCGTACCGAAGTACTGTGGATCGGTCACTTTTTCGGTCGCGGTGCCCAGCTGTGGGTTGGTTTTCAGCCACTCGTTCACCACCGCAGTGTCACCGAAGACACCATCAATACGGCCATTTTTCAGGTCGATAATGGCATTCTGGTAGCTGTCATAGGCCACGGTTTTCACTTCAGGATGTTTGTCCTGCAGGTATTTCTGGTGCGTGGTGCCGTTTTCCATCCCAATGCGTTTGCCTTTCAACTGGTCAAAGGATGTGTAAGCTCCTTTCTTCGCAATGACCACCGCCGAGTTGGCGTAGTACGGGTCGGTGAAGGTGACCTGCTTGCTACGCTCTGGCGTGATGTCCATCCCGGAGATCACCGCGTCGTATTTTTTGAATTTCAGCGACGGGATCAGGCTGTCAAACGCATGGTTAGTGAACGTGCAGTCGGCCTGCATCTGTTTGCACAGGGCTCTGGCGAGGTCGATATCAAAACCGACAATCTGGTTGCTGGCATCCAGCGACTCAAACGGCGGATAGGTGGCCGAAACGCCGAAGTTGATTTTATCTGCAGCTGATGCGCCAGCGGCGAAAGTGGCCAGTAAAGCGGCCAGAACTAACTTTTTCATTGTAATGCTCCCGTCTGTCAGTCTGTCTTATGCGCCGTGTCTGCGGCATGGAAATACAATGCCATTTAATGAATTTATATTCAATAAAAATGATTAAATATTATTTAACCCATAAAAAAAGACGGGCAGTCGTTAGACTTGCCCGTCTTCGTCAATAAAATTTATGCAAATCTGTGATTAATTACGGCGCTCAAACGCCAGCGCTTTACGTTCGATAAGGCGCATCATCAGCGTCAGCAAACCGTTTACCACCAGATAGACCACGCCCGCGGCACCAAACACCATGACGTCATAGGTGCGTCCATAGAGCAGCTGCCCGTGGCCCATGACTTCCATCAGCGTGATGGTGTAGGCCAGAGACGTACTCTTGAAAACCAGCACCACTTCGTTGGAGTAGGAGGAGAGCGCACGTTTAAACGCGTACGGCAGCAAAATAGCCAGCGTGTCTTTCTTGCTCATGCCCAGCGCACCACAGGACTGCCATTGCCCTTCCGGGATGGCACGAATAGCCCCGTAGAACAGCTGCGTGGTATAGGCCGCACTGTTCAGCGAAAGGGCAATCAGGGCGCACAGCCATGGCTCAGAAAGCAGGTGCCAGATAACCGGATACTCCTGCAGCGACGGGAACTGACCCGGGCCGTAGTAAATCAGGAAGATCTGCACCAGCAGCGGTGTACCGGTGAACAAGGTAATGTAGGCTCGCACAATCCATACCAGCACCGGCGTTTTTAGCGTCAGGACGATGGTAAAGATCAACGCCAGGATCAGCGCTACGATGATCGATGCGACGGTCAGCGTCAGGCTGGTGTGCAGCCCTTTCATCAGCTCCGGAAAATAGTCAAGCATCAGCCTGGTCTCCGTTCAAAGCGCGTCGCACGCAGATCAATGCGCTTGAGGATGTACTGACTCACCAGCGTGATCACCAGGTAGATAGCCGCTGCCACGATGTACCAGGTAAACGGCTCCTGGGTACGGGTCGCGATACTTTTGGTTTGCAGCATTAAATCGTTCACGCTGATCAGGCTTACCAGCGCGGTATCTTTCAGCAGCACCAGCCACTGGTTACCCAGCCCGGGCAGCGCATGACGCCACATCTGCGGCATCACCAGACGGAAGAAGATCGCCGATTTCGACAAGCCTAACGCCTGGCCAGACTCCCACTGTCCCTGCGGAACCGCTTTCAGCGCACCGCGCAGGGTTTGCGAAGCATACGCGGAATAGAGCAGAGAGAGGGCAATCACGCCGCACAGGAACGGGCTGACGTCAAAGTTCTCAATCTGCATCTGCACCGGGATCTGCACCACACCCAGATTGAGGGTGAAGCCGTCCGACAGCGTTAACAGCAGCTGCGAGGAGCCAAAATAGATAAACAGGACCACCAGAATTTCAGGCAGCCCGCGCAGCACGGTGACCAGCGCTGAGCCGGCCCATGCGACAGGGAACCATTTTGCTGATTCCCATACCGCAAAGATCATCGCCAGCACAAGGCCGATAATCAGTGCGCAAACGGCAAGGCCGACGGTCATCCCGGCGGCGCTTGCTAAAGGAAAAATTTCATTCATCAGGAATTACTTCTGGAACCATTTTTTGTAGATGGTTTCGTAGGTGCCGTCTTTCTTCACTTTTTCCAGCGCAGCGTTGAATTTCTGCTGCAGCTCAGTGTTGCCCTGACGAACGGCAATACCCAGACCCGTGCCGAAGTAATCCTTGTCGGTCACTTTATCGCCCACTGGCGCCAGTTTATCGTTGGCTTTCAGCCACTCGGTCACCACGGCGGTGTCGCCGAACACGCCATCAATACGGCCGTTCTGCAGATCCAGCTTCGCATTCTGGTAGCTGTCATACGGAACGGTGGTGATTTCCGGGTGTTTATCCATGATGAATTTCTGGTGCGTGGTGCCGTTCTGCACGCCCACTTTCTTGCCTTTCAGCTGATCAACCGACGTGAATTTGCCTTTCTGACCAATAAACAGGGCAGAGTTGTCGTAGTAAGGGGTGGTGAACAGAACCTGTTTTTCGCGCTCAGGGGTGATATCCATTCCGGCCATAACGGCGTCGATACGGCGGAACTTCAGGCTTGGGATCAGGCTGTCGAACGCCTGGTTGCTGAAGGTACAGGTTGCGTCGATCTCTTTACACAGGGCGTTTGCCAGATCCACGTCAAAGCCGACAATTTTATTGTTCGCATCAATGGATTCAAACGGAGGATAAGACGCTTCAGTCGCGAAACGAATCGTCTGGGCTGCGGTAGCGGAAAGGGTGACGCTGGCGAGCAGCGCGGCAAGTAATACTTTTTTCATTATCATTTCCCCTGACACAATCAATGAGATAAATAGTTTTTGAACGCATCGGTTTGCGGGTTTGAGAAGCAGCTCGCATCACCTTGCTCAACGATATACCCGTTTTCCATGTAGACCACGCGGCTGGCCGTTTTGCGCGCCACTTCCACTTCATGGGTTACGATGACCTGAGTAATATGGGTTTCCGCCAGCTCGCGAATGATGCTCACGATCTGGGCAGTAATTTCGGGATCCAGCGCCGCGGTCGGTTCATCAAACAGCAGTACCGCAGGCTCCATCATCAGCGCACGGGCAATCGCCACACGTTGCTGCTGACCACCGGACAGGTGCAGCGGATAGCGGTCGCTGTAAGGCTTAAGGCGCAGACGCTCCAGCAGCTTATCCGCACGCGCGATCGCCTGATCTTTACTTAAGCCCAGCACGCGGCACGGGGCTTCGATCAGGTTTTGCAGTACGGTCAGATGCGGCCAGAGATTGTATTGCTGGAAGACCATGCCAACGTTTTGACGCAGCTCACGAATCGCTTTATCAGACGGTGTTTTCGCGAAATCAAAATGGTTACCGGCGATAGCCAGCGTACCCGAACGGGGCATTTCAAGCAGATTAAGGACACGCAGAAGGGAGCTTTTACCTGCACCGCTTGGGCCAAGCAAAACCAGCGTTTCGCCTTCCGGGCAGTCCAGCGTGATGTCAAACAGCGCCTGGTGTGCGCCGTAGAAGCAGTTAATGCCGTTTAGTTTAATACTCATCGGGGCAGTCTTTACTCATCCAGGCAATCTATAGCAATTGAGGCCGCAGATAGTACCGTTGACAGAATAGTTATGCAATATTTCTGCGTTAAAAGTTAAATATAACCCGCAATACCCTCTAAACATAGCACAAAATAGCGAGCGGCAATGTCGGCGAGTATAAATGTCGGCATTCCGCATGAAATGCCGCACATTTTACGGGGTTAACGCTTTTTAAACGGGAGGCTTAGCGGTTTTCAATTGACTGGCGGAGCGTGCCTGCCGGGGCGTGAACGTTGCCACCGACGTACCTTACGTCGTCCACCGCCCAGCACTGACCTTCACGGATCATCAGCACTTCATCCTGCCAGGTCTGGGTTCCCTGTGTCAGTTTGACGCGCAGGGGAATGTTTCGCGCATCGGTGTTTGGGATCGTTGAAGCACTGGTGACCTCGGCGCTGTCAGGCAGCGTGGCGCGGCTGGAGAACGGATCGGATTTAAGCAGCGCGTTATGCTGCGGATCGCGGGTGGCGTCGCTCAGCAGTTTCGCCAGGCCGTCACTCAGATACGGTCGCAGGGCGGTAATATCATTGCTACGGTGCTGTATGCGGTAATCATAGAACTGTTGCGCCACGGTATCCGGGCCGCCCTCAATGCATGGGCCGCTGCGGGTACCAATATCCTTAAAGGCTGGCGTGACCGTGGTGGTGCAGGCGCTGAGCACCAGCGCGCAGGGCACGAAAAGTGTTAAAGCTGAATAGCGCATGTTGATTTCCTTATTTATTAACTATCCTTTCAATCATAGCGTAACGAACCGATAATGCTGTACCTAAGGCATTGAACGCTAAAGAAGGAGAGAAAGTATGCAGTTTTCAACAACGCCTACCCTGGAAGGGCAACCTATTACCGAGTACTGCGGCGTGGTCACCGGCGAAGCCATACTGGGCGCGAACATTTTCCGGGACTTCTTTGCCGGCATTCGCGATATCGTAGGGGGACGTTCTGGCGCGTATGAGAAAGAGCTGCGCAAAGCCCGCGAAATTGCGTTTAAAGAGCTTGGCGAGCAGGCCAAGGCGCTGGGTGCAGATGCCGTGGTAGGCATCGATATTGACTACGAAACGGTCGGTAAAGATGCCAGCATGCTGATGGTGAGCGTAAGCGGTACGGCGGTGAAAACCCGTCGATGAAGCGCTCGCTTGCCACACTCCTGCTGGCGCTGTTGCTGGCAGGGTGCGCCACGGAAAAAGGCATTATTGATAAAGGTGCCTATGAGCTGGATACCCGCCATCAGGCCCAGGCGGCTTACCCGCGTATAAAGGTGCTGGTGATCCACTACACCGCCGATGACTTTGACAGCTCGCTGGCGACGTTAACCGACAAGAATGTCAGCTCTCACTACCTGATCCCCGCCAAACCGCCTGCCCCTGAGGGCAAACCGCGTATCTGGCAGCTGGTGCCGGAGAGCGAACTGGCATGGCATGCCGGCATCAGCTTCTGGCGCGGCACCAACCGTATTAATGACACCTCCGTGGGGATTGAGCTGGAAAACCGTGGCTGGCAAAAAACGGCGGGAGTAAAACACTTCACCCCGTTCGAGCCGGCGCAAATTGCTGCTCTGATCCCGCTCGCCAAAGACATTATCGCCCGCTACGACATTAAGCCGCAGAACGTCGTCGCGCACTCTGATATTGCCCCCCAGCGTAAAGACGATCCCGGCCCGCTGTTCCCCTGGCGCGAACTGGCGCAGCAGGGAATTGGTGCCTGGCCCGATCCGGACCGCGTCAACTTTTATCTCGATGGACAGCCACGCTATCAGGAAGTGGACAGCGCACTGCTGCTCGATCTGTTAGCGCGGTATGGTTATGAAGTGCCTGAGGCTGCCACAGCCCAGCAGCAGAAAAGAGTGATTACCGCGTTTCAAATGCACTTCCGTCCACAGCTGTGGAATGGTGTGGCTGACCGTGAAACGCTGGCCATCGCTGAAGCGCTTCTGGAAAAGTACGGACAGGGGTGATCCTGCGGGATACCCCCTCGTGAGTATTTTTCGCGTAATTTAAGTAAGATTAATCTTAAGTACAAACTCAATTCATTTTTAGTTAATTGACTTAAAATTATCCGGATTTAAGATGGACACATAGCTTGCTAAGTAAAGCAGCAAATTAACGTAAACAATTTCTACTTTTATTTTCTCCTTGAGTGTTTCATCAGGAAAATATTCCTGGGTTGAGGCCTTACGTCTTAATCCTGAGTTTTATATTTCACATCTTAAATTGGGTATAATAATGTTAAGCATCTACGGTAAAAAATTACGTCCGCAAAACGAAGTCAACGCAATTATTTCTGCAACGTCAGGATTTGAAGAGAAGACGTTAAAAAAGTGGCAGAAAATATCTACCAGTGATTCACAGTATATTCATATTATCGTCAGTGGCGACGTTGAGTTCCGCCGCGAATCTGATGAATTGTGCATGTTCACCGCTCAGGGGCCGTGTATATTTGGGCTTTGTTCTATGTTTTACAGCGCCACGCACATGTATGGCCTCATTCGGTCGAATACCGTCGTGCGCTCGATAAAAAAAGAGGCCTTCGCCCAGCTAATGACTGAAAACAATCTGTGGCCGGAACTGACGAAAGTGCTCTCCTGGTATATTTGTATGCTGAGTAAGCGTGACGATGTGCTGGTTGCCCGCAGCGCCTATTCGGTAGTGCGCGAATTTTTATACGAGATTAATGAACTGATTGTTCAGCATCAGCGTGATATCAATATATATGACTATATTCAGGAATACACCAACCTGGCACGCAGTACCATTATTAAAATTCTCTCTGACCTGAAAAAGGGTCAGTATATTGTGGTGGAAAAGGGGCGACTCCTTAACCTGACATCCTTGCCTGAAAAATATTAATTACTCCAGCCGGTCTCCTTTATGACGTAAAGGGGACCGGGAAATATCCTGCGTTTCGTCAACCGGCGGCGCGGGAATTTTGCCTTGCGAATAATCCTGCTCTTGTTCTTTTAACGCCTGCTTAAACAATTCTGTTAATGAGGAACTGTCGCTGCCAGCCCGTGCAGAAGCGTCGGTGTGTGCCCCGGTACCGGGTAACGTATCCCGCGCGGTATCGTGCTGAGCCGCTCCTTCAGGCGCCTGCTGCCAGTCGGTATCATCGCCGTTAATCGGCAGATCCTGCAGGGCAGGCATATCCTCATGCACCGGCGCAGGTTTAGGGTGCGGATGCGGGAAGGGTTTGCTCACATACACATAATGCATATCTGAAAGCTGTGTTTCCGGTCTGGCGCTGCTCGCGTTGATGGGGGCGGGGGCAGGGTGGCGCAGATCCCAATACACATGCGCGTACAACCCGGCCATCAGCATGGCGCACAGACCCAGGAGTCCTAAAACGGTGTGGGCAAAAACGTGTCTCAGTCCGGGAAGACGATATGAAAACCAGACCGCTTCCCCGGTGGTGTAGCTGCGCTGAGCCGCAAGGCTGATAGTAGACATCAGGAATGCTTCTCCTGCATTTTCGCATCCGGTATTGCATGCGAAGCCTGGATCAATACGCTCGGCGTGGTGTTGGTTTCCCGCATTAACTGCATCAATGTCTCTTCGCCGGGAATACCGTCCACATGCAGATGCATTTTTTGCTGGAACGCGCGGGTGCGTTTCATCATCTCCGCAGTCCAGCGCTGAGCGTGGGTTTCAGGCTGAGAAAGGGCCTGGCTCAGCTGCTGATCAAGCCAGGTCATCTCTTTGCCGTCACTGGTTGCGCTGATGGCGTCTTTACCTTCCGGCGTCAGGCGGTGCAGTTGCGTATAGTTTCCGGTTGCATGCCGGTTAAACCAGTTGCGACTGACCTGCCAGGTCCGGTTATTCATCAGTAAGTCCATCGAGGTTTCTCCGACGCGGGCGACCACCGCATAGTTAAGATGATTGCCGGTTTTGAGCTCGCTCACCCACGGATAACCTTCGCCTGCCAGCGCATCCGGAGAGGCATTTCCCTGCTTACACATCAGGTTTACCTTCACCGCGTTTTGACACAGCGCATCGTCCGCCGAGGCGTCATACCCCCACATCAGATAAAGCTGATGCATCGCGTCCGGCTGATTGACTATTTCCTTGTCGATAACCGGCACGACGGGGGCCTGAACGGGGGCGGCCGGGTGTTTCCAGCTTATCGGGACCGGCAGAGAAACCGGGAGGCGAGCAGTCATTGAGGCGGTGAAATACCAGCCGCAAGCCGCGAACAGCACAGAGGCAAACAGTGAAACCGTTGCCAGACGCTTACCCTGTTTTTTCGCGGGCAGCACCTCTGCGGCCGCCAGGCGTAAATGTCGCGGACTGACCTGGCTTGCGCGTTCGGTCCAGGCCGCGAGCATCGACAGGTGCGCCAGCGCATTCAGTTCACTGATTTTCCCTTTTGTCATTGCGTGCATCTTACGCACGCGCGCCGGGGATAACGGCGAGCTTTCGCCCCCGTGCTCTTCGCACTGCGCCTGCACGTAGCTGAGATATTCACGGCAGGTCAGGGGGCGCAAGGTGTGGTGGGTATGCACATATTCACGCAGATCAGATTGCTGTAGCCGCGCCGCCTGATTTTCCGCGCCCGTCAGCACCACCGATAAATGAAACCCCAGCTCCTGCGCACGGGTGAGCAACATCCCCAGCACCGTCCGGCAGGTCTCTTTCATGGCTTCAGTATGGGAAATGACCAGCACGGTGGCCTGCGTTTTCCCGGCTTGCCACTGCTGCAGCACGGTATCGACCGCCTGAATACGGCTGGCGATTGCTTTCGTGTCCGGGCTGAGCTTGTACAGCAGGCTACTGGCGCTCAGTTTTGGAAACGCGTTGATGGCAAGAACGCGGTTGTCGCTGTTTTTCAGCGCATCGCTGAACTGGCCCAACAGCGAGGTATCATCGCTAAAGAGCCCGCATATTCCCGCCTGTTGGGTTTTCTCTTTCAGCAGGTTAAAGACGTCCTGATGATAAGGCACCAGAAAATCCCCGGATAAGCGGGTGACCTTCCTGAAGGGCGGGGTTTTAAAAGTAAAGTGGCTCTGATACATAACGACTTACCGTCTCTGATTAGGAATAGCAACAGGTCGTGAAATTACGGTAAGGAGACGGGGCGATCAATTTTTCAACTGGGTAAAAATATCCGGCAGAAATGTCCTAACACCTTGGTTTTAGACGGTCAATAATTTTCTTTATTAAAGTTGGTGGCGAAGTCGATGGTCGTATTAACCATGTCTCATTACTCTCTTCACACGTTTTGTCGCAGCGTGATGCTGCTTATTTTCGCTTTGTTAAAGGCCAGATGAAAAATGAGGTTCTCATTTCTGTCACGGTGGATAACCCCTTGCATGATGTTGGCGCTGTTAATTTTTAGCGGCCAGCAAGGGTATTTCACGTTTAAAGATTATAAAAAGGTTACGAATAGGTTGGCTAACTCTGATGCGCAGCCGCTGAAAAACCGCCGCGAAGAGAAAACATTCACGCTTTTCACGGCGGCAGCACGTCAGGACACTGGGCCGGCTGCGCTAAAAGCCCCGCTGGCGGCGGAAATAGAAGGCATTGTGCGCAGTGATGACCCCTGGCTTTCCTTCGCCGTTATTAAAACGCCCGCGGGCCAGAAGAGCTACCGCGAAGGGGAGCCGCTGACCGGTTTTAACGATGCCTTTATTCAGGAAATTAACAAAGACAGTGTCGTCGTGAATTATGAAGGCATCACGCAGACGCTGGCCTTAAAGAAACCGGATTATTTCAAGGGCGGCGTTGATAGCGGCCCGGTAACCAAATCGACAAAAGATGCAGGCGCAGACACGCTGCATCTGAATGATTATCTGGTATTAAAACCGGTTGTCGAAAAAGGCCAACTGGAAGGCTATGCCATTAATCCCCGGAATGCTTCTTCCTTTTATAGCCATTCAGGACTGAAAAAAGGGGACGTGGCAGTCGAAGTGAATGCTGTCGATATGACCGATGAAGTCAAGGCAAAAAATATTATTGCTGAATGGTCAAAAATGAAAGAAGCGGAGGTTGTCGTCAGACGTCACGCTCACCTTGAAAATATTCGGGTCAATGTTCTTAACAATTAATAAGTGTACAGACATGAAGAAATTTCCATGGGCGTGCGTGGCGCTGACCGCATTGTCGTTATATTCGGGTTCGCTGCTCGCAGCCAACTTTAGCGCGAGTTTTAAAAATACCGATATCCGCGAGTTTATCGATACGGTAGGCCGCAACCTTAACAAAACCATTCTCGTCGACCCGTCGGTTCAGGGCTCCGTATCCGTCAGAACCTACAACGTGCTGACGGAGGATGAGTATTACCAGTTCTTCCTGAGCGTGCTGGATCTCTACGGTCTCTCGGTGATCCCGATGGATAACGGCATGGTTAAAGTGGTGCGCTCAAGCGTGGCCCGCACCGCCGGTGCGCCGCTGGCAGACAGCACAAACCCGGGCAAAGGCGATGAGATTATTACCCGTGTCGTGCGCATGGAAAACGTGCCGGTGCGTGAACTCGCGCCGCTGTTGCGTCAACTGAACGATGCCACCGGCATCGGCAACGTGGTGCACTTCGAGCCTTCCAACGTGCTGCTGTTAACCGGTAAAGCGTCCGTGGTGAACCGGCTGGTGGATCTGGTCCAGCGCGTGGATAAAGACGGTGTTCAGCGTCGCGAAATCGTCCCCCTGCGCTTTGCTTCCGCCAAAGCGCTCTCCGACATGTTGAATAATCTCAACAATGAAGAGCAGAAAGGGCAGAACGCGCCGCAGTTGGCCACCAAAGTGGTGGCGGATGACGAAACCAACAGCCTGGTGATCAGCGGTTCGGAAGATGCGCGCACGCGTACCCGCAGCCTGATCCATGAGTTAGATCGCGAGCAGAACAACGAGGGGAATACCCGCGTCTTCTATCTCAAGTACGCCAGCGCAACCAAAGTGGTTCCGGTGCTCACCGGTATTGGCGAACAGCTGAAAGACAAAGCTGGCACCGCGAAGACGAAAACCGCCACCGCGGCAACCGATCTGAATATTACCGCCGACGAGTCAACCAACTCGCTGGTGATCACCGCGCAGCCTAACGTGATGAACTCCCTTGAGAAGGTGATCGACAAGCTCGACATCCGCCGTCCGCAGGTGCTGGTGGAAGCCATCATTGCTGAAGTGCAGGACGGCAACGGTCTGGATCTCGGCGTGCAGTGGACCGGCAAGCACGGTGGCGTCCAGTTCGGCTCCACCGGCCTGCCCATTAGTCAGATAAAAAATGGCACCATCAAGGGCGCCAGCTTTACTGGCCTGGCGACCGGCTTCTTTAACGGTGATTTCGGTGCGCTGATGACCGCGCTCTCAACCGACGGCAAAAACGACATCCTTTCCACGCCAAGCGTGGTCACGCTGGATAATAAAGAGGCGTCATTCAATGTCGGTCAGGACGTGCCGGTGCTTTCCGGTTCGCAGACCACCAGTGGCGATAATGTCTTTAACTCCGTAGAGCGCAAGACGGTGGGGACCAAACTGAAAATTGTGCCGCAAATCAACGACGGCGACATGATCCACCTGAAGATTGAGCAGGAAGTCTCAAGCGTCGACAACAGCGCAACGGAAGACGCCAGCCTTGGCCCAACCTTTAATACCCGAACCATCAATAACGAAGTGATGGTGCACAGCGGGCAAACGGTGGTGCTCGGTGGCCTGATGGAGAATGTCACTAAGCAGTCGGTCTCCAAAGTGCCGCTGCTGGGGGATATTCCGCTGGTCGGGCAGCTTTTCCGCTACACCTCGCAGGACGCGTCCAAACGCAACCTGATGGTCTTTATTCATACCACCGTGCTGCGTGACGACGACAACTACAGCGCGGCGTCGAAAGAGAAATATGACCAGATCCGCGCCCGCCAGCAGCAGCGCGTTGAGGAGAAAAAGCTCGGGATCATTGAACCGGCGGATAACGCCGTGTTACCCGCGTTCCCTGCTGCGAGTGCTGCATCGGTGAAAACCAGCGCGTCCCGCAATCCGTTTAAAGAGTAAGGCGGAGGTATCACGTGGACGAACTGAGCAAAACCCTGTGTAGCAGCGGCTACGCAAAAGATAACGGCGTTTTATTTTATCACGATGCGGTCTATATCCGTGATGACACCCCGGCACTCGCGCTGCTGGAAGTGCGTCGGGTGCTGGGACGCGCGTTTGTCCCGGTCACCCTGACGGCGGAAGCCTTCGATGAAATGCTGGCCAGGATCTGGCAGCAGAGCAGCGGGGTGTCCCAGCAACTGGTGGACGATATGGACGCCGATATCGATCTGATGGCGTTAACCGAGGAGATCCCGGATAACGAAGATCTGCTCGATAACGATGAAAACTCGCCAGTGATCCGCCTGATCAACGCCATTCTCGGCGAGGCGGTAAAAGAGGGCGCGTCGGATATTCATATTGAAACCTTCGAGCGTACGCTGAGCATTCGCTTTCGCGTCGACGGCGTGTTGCGTCCGGTGTTGCAGCCCGCGCGTAAGCTCGCGCCGCTGCTGGTTTCGCGTATCAAGGTGATGTCCCGGCTGGATATCGCGGAGAAACGTCTGCCGCAGGATGGCCGTATTTCCCTGCGCATTGGCCGTAAGGCTGTCGACGTGCGCGTATCGACCATTCCGTCCCAGTACGGTGAACGCGTGGTCATGCGTCTGCTCGATAAAAGCAATCTCAAGCCTGATATCAACAAGCTTGGGCTGATTGATGAAGAACGGGAGAAGTTACAAAGGCTGATTGACCGCCCGCATGGCATTATCCTGGTCACCGGGCCAACGGGTTCCGGTAAAAGTACCACCCTGTACGCGATTCTCTCGGCGCTGAACGGCCATGAGCGCAACATCCTGACCGTAGAAGATCCTATTGAATACGAGCTGGAAGGGGTGGGGCAGACGCAGGTTAACCCGCGCGTGGACATGACCTTTGCCCGCGGGCTGCGCGCGATTCTGCGCCAGGACCCGGACGTGGTGATGATCGGCGAAATCCGTGACGCCGAGACGGCGCAAATTGCGGTGCAGGCGTCGCTCACCGGTCACCTGGTCATGTCTACGCTGCACACCAACAGCGCCGCCGGGGCGATAACCCGCCTGCGGGATATGGGGCTGGAGTCATTTTTAATCGGTTCATCGTTACTGGGGGTCATTGCCCAGCGTCTGGTGCGTCGGCTGTGTCCGCACTGCCGTACCACCAGTCCGCTGGATGACAATGAAAAGGCGCTGTTCAGCTTTATGGACCAGCCGCCACACGCGATCTATCGCGCGGTGGGGTGCGAACACTGCCGCCAGAGCGGCTATCAGGGGCGCGCCGGTATTCATGAGTTTCTGGTGGTCGACAGCACCCTGCGCCGCGCCATTCATGAAGATAAAGACGAAATGGCCATCGAAACCGAGCTCTTTAAGCAGGCCTACAGCCTGCGTGAGAACGGGCTGCTGAAGGTGATCGGCGGCGTCACTTCGCTGGAAGAGGTGATGCGCGTCACCGCCGAGCGCGGAGGAGATGCGTAATGGCCTTCTACGCCTGGACGGCGAGGGATACCGCGGGCAAAACCCGGCGTGGCACGTTGCAGGCTGAGGGGCAAAAGCAGGTTCGCCAGATGTTGCGCGAGCAAAAGCTGATGCCCGTCAGTATCAACGAAACCCGTGAGGTTGCGGCTGCCGGTAATGCGAACGCCGGGGCAAAACTCTCCACGCCGATGCTGTCGATGTTTACCCGTCAGCTGTCGACGCTCGTCAACGCTGCGCTGCCGCTGGAGAGCGCGCTGAAGGCAATCGCGAAACAGACGGAGGACAAAAAGCTCGCGGCGATGGTGGTGGACATCCGCGAGAAGGTGGTGGAAGGGCATACGCTGTTTGACGCCTTCAGCCAGTTTCCGCGCAGCTTCGACAAGCTCTACTGCACGCTGGTAATGGCCGGTGAAAAGACCGGCCATCTGGGCGACGTGCTGGAAAAGCTGGCCGAGTACAACGAGCAGCGTCAGAAGATGAAAAGCAAACTGACGCAGGCGATGGTCTACCCGATCACCCTGACCGTGGTGGCCATCGCGGTGATCGGCATTCTGCTGGTGGCGGTTGTGCCCCAGGTGATTGAGCAGTTCACCCATATGAAACAGCAGCTGCCGATCACCACCCGCACGCTGATCGCGGTGAGTGATTTCCTGCAGGTTTACGGCCTCTATATCGTCGGCAGCCTGGCAGGCGGGATGATGGGTTTTAAGGCCTGGCTTCGAAACGCTAAAAATCGTTTCCGCTGGCACGGCTGGCTGGTGAACGGTTCGCCCGTCAAAAAGCTGGTCTGCGCCATCAACAGCGCCCGCTATATCCGTACCCTGAGCATTCTGCAGGCCAGTAGCGTGCCGTTGCTGGAGGGGATGTATATCGCGATGGACGGGATCGAAAACCGGTATGCCCGGCAGGTGCTGGAGCAGGCGGCGGATACCGTGCGCCAGGGTGCATCGCTTTATGCGGCTCTGGAGCAGGCGAAATTATTCCCGCCGACCATGCTGTATATGATTGCCTCCGGGGAAGAGAGTGGGGAATTAGGCCATTTAATGGACCGCGCGGCGGAAAACCAGGAATCGGCATTACAGCATCGTATTACGTTAACGTTGTCGGTATTTGAACCGGCACTGGTGGTATCTATGGCGACGATTGTTTTATTCATCGTCCTGTCAATATTACAACCGCTTCTGCAACTTAATAATATGGTAGGTTAAATCATGGCTATAAAACGTAAACACCTGGCTCGCCAGGCGGGCTTCACCTTGCTCGAGTTAATGGTGGTTATTGTTATTCTCGGCGTACTCGCGAGTATGGTGGTACCCAATTTAATGGGCAATAAAGAAAAAGCGGATACCCAAAAAGCGACCAGCGATATCGTCGCGCTCGAAGGCTCGCTGGATATGTATAAGCTGGATAATCACCGCTATCCCACCACCGAGCAGGGCTTGCAGGCGCTGGTCACGAAGCCAGAGATTGCGCCCATTCCCAACGGCTACCGTGCGGACGGTTATATCCGCCGCCTGCCGCAGGACCCGTGGGGCGGGGATTATATTCTGGTCAGCCCGGGTGAACACGGTGCCGTAGACGTTTTCTCCGCAGGTCCGGATGGCGAAGCCAATACCGCCGATGATATTACAAACTGGTCTCTGGATAAGAAAGAGAAATAATGAAACGTCAACGCGGCTTTACGTTGCTGGAAATTATTCTGGCGCTGGTGATATTTGCCAGCTGCGCCATGATGGTGGTTTCAACAATACCCTCACGCAGCGGTGCGGATATATTTGGTCAGCAATTAAAAGCCCTCGTTGATTATGGTTCAGACCGGGCAGTGATGGACGGAAATATCGTGGGGTTGGTTATGACCGCGGATAAATACCGGCTGGTGACGCTCGAGGATAAAAACGGTGAACGTCACTGGGTGTCGTTATCCGCGGGGCGGATAACGACCCGGGGTGATTTCCCGCCGGAGATGCACGTCTCGCTCACGCCGCAGCGTCTCGCCGCCACGGTAACATCCGAACCGCAGGTGCTATTTCTGCCAGACGGTGAAATCAGCCGCTTCACGCTGGCGCTGCAAAGTCGCGATAACGCGCACCATTTCCGCGTGGTGTCGCAAGGCGCGGCCCCTGTAACGGTAGAAAACGATGGCTAACGGCAAGAGAAAGCAAAAGGGGATGACGCTGCTGGAGGTGATGGTCGCGCTGGTCATCTTCTCCACCGCCGCACTGGCGCTGATGAACTCGGTCTCCCTGAACGTGCGTTTCACCCACGGGCTGGCCGATACATTGCAGGCCAGCTGGGTCGCCGAAAATCAACTGGCTGAGGCGCAGCTCAACAGACGTGATTTTCCTGACGCTGAAGCGCAGGGGGCAGAGGTCATGGGCGGGCGCAGCTGGGCCTGGCGAAAGCAGCGCGTAAAAACCGCGGCTAACGGCTGGGCGAATGCCATCCGCGTCTATGCAGAAGGCGATGAAAGCCAGCCGGTTATTTCACTGCAGGTTATCGCGCCGGGAGAGGAACCGTGAAGAAAATCCGACGCCAGCGGGGATTTACCCTGCTGGAGATCATGATTGCGCTGACCATTTTTGCGGTGATCAGCACCCTGGCCTGGCAAATCCTCGACGGGGCGATGCGCACCAGTTCGGCGACGGAGGCCAGCGCGGCAAAGCTCAATCAGCTTCAGCGTGCCTGGAGCCTGATGGAACGCGATTTCTATCAGCTTCAGGCGCGTGCGCCGCGCAACGAGCCGGATACATTTCGTCAGGGGGATGACGGCCTTGAGCTGACCACGCTGAACGGCGTGAGCGGAACTGTACAGCTGGAGCGCGTGCGCTGGCGGCTGGAAGAGGGGCGACTGTACCGGGATGTCTGGCCGGTGATTGACAGCCCGGCGGATGCCAGACCCGATGCGGTGCCGATTGTTGGCGAGGTGAAATCCCTGCAGTGGCGTTTTTACCGTCAGGGCTGGCAAAAAAGCTGGAACGACCCGGCACATCTGCCGGATGGCGTCGAGCTGACGCTGACGATGGAAAACGGGGAGACCTGGCGCTGGGTGTTTACGACGCCGGGCGATATCCCCGAGGCCGCCGCGCCAGCGCCCGCAGACGCACCTGCCGCGCCACCTGCAGCGGAAGCGACATCATGAAGGCTTTACGTAAACAGAAAGGCGTCGCGCTGCTGGTGGTACTGATCCTGCTGGTCATGATGTCGGCGCTGGCTGCCAGAATCAGCCAGCAGTTCTGCCGCAATCTGCAGAAAACCCATTACCAGGTGAGTCAGCAGCAGCTGCGCTGGGCCATGCAGGCTCAGGAGAAGGTGGTCAAAGATCGTCTGCAGAGCGACGCCAGCGGTGAGAGTAAAGCCCTTAGCCTGCAGGGTGACTGGCACCAGCCGCTGGAGACCCGGGGTGACGATTACACGGTGGTCAGTCAGGTGGAAGACGCCCAGGACTGCTTCAACGTGAATAACCTGCTGGCGGCCGATGACATCGCGCAGGGGCAAAATGCGCCCGCGGTGCCGGAAAAACCGCGGAAAGAGCAGATTGTTGAGCAACTCCTGACCGGGAGTGGCCTCAGCCAGTCCACGGCGCACGAGGTTTACTCGCAGCTGGTGGACTATCTGGATGGCGATACCACCACGGCCAGCGAGGGGGCGGAGGGCGATGCCTGGGCGGGCGTGGTGCCCCCCCGGCAGCCCGCAAACCAGATGATGCGCACGATCGCTGAGATCATGCTGCTGCCGGCATTTCCGGCAACGGCATACCGGAAGGTGAGCTCGCTGCTGTGTGCCTTACCGGATACCGCCAGCAAGGTGGATGTGAACACCCTGAAACCGGAACAGGCCGCCTTACTGGCCGCCATGTTCCCCGGAAAAATAACGCAAGAAGATGCCGTACGCCTGATTGAATCGCGTCCTGAAACCGGCTGGGAAAATATGGAAACCTTCAGCAACGCGCTGGAGCAGGCCTTCCCGCAGGTGAAAGACGACCTTCCGCAGGTGGCCGGACAACTCTCCACCCAAAGCCGGTACTTCCGCGTTAACTATACCGGCAACACCGATGCGCTAACGCTTCGCGTGGTAAGCCAGCTTCAGGTCAATAACGAAGCCGGTGAGATCGTGACGTGGCAACGTCGTTACCGAATGATTGAATAAGAAAAGCAGATGGCTATGAAACAGGTACTTTTTGTTCGTCCCGACAGCCGTGAGGGCGGGAAAATAATGTGGTGTGCTTCCGGCAGCCAGCAGGTTGACGTTGTGGAGCGCCTTGACGCGCTGGCAGACCATCCTCTCGCGGCCCGGGTCTGTTTACTGTTGCCCGCGGGCAACATGATCTTCCGCCATTTTACGTTGCCGAAAAAAGTTGCCTCTCAGACGGCGGCGTTCTCGTGGCTGGCGGAAGAGACGCTCATTGGCGAGGTGGACAACCTTCACTGGACGGTGCTTCACAAAAAGGGGGCCAACGTTGACGCGGTGGCGATTGATACCGATCTTCTGCGCGGGTGGTTAGCCCGTTGCCAGGAGGCCGGTTTGAAGGTGATTCAGGTGCTGCCGGATGCCTGGCTGCTGCCGGTGACGGCAGGAGGAAGCACGCTGCTTGCCCTGGATGACCGCTACTGGCTGCGCCTGTCGCCCCATGTCGCCAGCGAAATGGAGGCCAGCCTGCTGCCGCTGCTGATGCAAAAAAAACCAGACGGTGACGTGTGCTGTTACGGCGAACCGCCAGCCGGTGTCGGGGTGGATCTTCTGCACCCGTGGCAGCATCCGCTGGTGTTGATCCAGCCCCAGTGGCAATCCTGTCGGGTCACCCTCCTGCACGGTGAATTCAGCCCGAAGGCAGGGAAAGGCAGCGCGTCTAAAGGAATAAAAATCGCGATGGCGGCGGCGGGCCTGCTGTCTCTCGGGCTGTTGCTGGGCCCGCGGATCGCGATGGCCTGGATGCTGGTACAGCAGGAAAATCGGGTTCAGCAGGAGATCGTTCAGGTTTATCAGCACCATTTTCCCAGCATGCGCCAGCAGACCAATATCAAATACCACTTTGGTCAAAACATGAAAAAGCAGCACAAAGGGGTATTCCTGCAGCTGGATGATCTTGAGCAAGCCAGGCAGGCCGTACCCGCACTTGAGATCTCCCTGCTTGAGTACGATGCGCAACAAAATGCGCTGACCCTGAGCGTCAGTGCGCAAAGTCAGGCCGCGCTGCAGTCGTTTGTGGAGACAACGGGGGAGCGTTTTGATTTCACCCTACAGCCTGTTTCTACCACTGCACCTTATACCGCCATGATCGCAGGGAAATATAAATGAAAGAGCGAATTACGAAGCTTACGTCGCGTTATCAACAATACAGCATCCGGGAGAAATATATTTTAAAAACCGGTGCCGTTACCCTCCTGGCCGCGGCTGTTTATTACGCGGGCATGATGCCACTGGATAATATGATTCAAAATAGCAAATCAACGCTGACCCGACAAAAAGAGACGCTGAACTGGATGCGCAGAGAAATAGATAAACACCACCTTCCGGTGATGATCATTAAAACGGATAACCCGCGCACGGTGGTGGAGAATAGCGCTCATGAAATTAACCTTTCCCTGACGGAGGTGCGTCAGGACGGGCAAACCTTATCGTTCGTGGTGAACCGCGTAAACGTGTATGAATTAAAAAACTGGCTGCGGGAAATCAACCAGACCTCCGGCGTCAGGCTGCAAAAAATGAACCTTACGCCGGTCGATCACCTCAGTGACGTGAAAGCAGAAGTGCAGCTCACCTGGCGCAAAACCGCATGAACACCGTTGCGCTGATGCGGGAAGTCTACCCGGTGGGGTTCCCGGTGATGAGTGCGATCCTGGGCAGCATGGTGGGCAGTTTTCTGGGGGTTGTCGCTGAGCGCGTGCCGGGCATGGTGATGGAGGAGGAAGGCGCGGGCAACTTGCTGTTTCCGGCCTCTCACTGCCCGGTGTGCCAGCATGATCTTGCGGCCTGGGAGAATATCCCGCTGGTCAGCTGGCTAGTATTGCGCGGGCGCTGCAGGCAGTGCGGCACGGCCATCCCGCTGCGCTTATTGATGCTCGAACTCGTCACCGCGCTCTTTTTTGGCCTCACCGCCTTGTGCATTCCGGGCGAACCGGCGTTGTTCTCACTGTGGTTGCTGGCCGCGTTTCTGCTGCCGCTGGCGATGATTGACTGGCAGCATCAGCTGCTCCCTGACTGTCTGACCCAGCCGTTGCTGTGGGCAGGACTGTTGTTACACCTCGTTGACCACACGCTACCGCTTAAGGATGCGCTGGTGGGGGCGGTGGCTGGCTACCTTTCGCTCTGGTCTCTCTACTGGGCATTTCGTCTGCTTACCGGACGAGAAGGATTAGGCTATGGCGATTTTAAACTTCTGGCGGCGTTAGGCGCCTGGTGCGGCTGGCAGGCACTGCCCACCCTGGAATTGATTGCCGCGTTAAGCGGTATTGTCGGATATTTCGCGACAACACATGCGAATAAAAATAACCGCATTATTTCTTTCGGTCCTTATTTAGCTTTTGCCGGCATGACGGTTTTTGTTTATCAGGTTGCCTGTTCCACATTCTGAATACACCGGTCAAGTTTTTTTAGTGATTTTTTCGATTGGGGAATGAAAGGAATACAGTATTTATTCAGCGTATCGTTAAAGACATAAGCTTCACAGAATTCGAGCTTGTATCTTTTAATGGAGGAATACAGCGCGCCACAGAAATAGCGGTTAACGATTATTGCTTAAGTTGAAATTCAAAGTCTGTAAAAAACTATTCCATGTTTTAAAGGAAGACATGGGTCATTAACGTTTACAAATAAATTTATCAGGAAATAAAAATGAAATTTATGAAGCCTAAATATCTGGCGCTTTTCGTTGCAGCGGCGTCCAGCTCTGCCTTCGCGGCGGCGCCAGGTACGCCAACCCTCAGCAGTGGCAATGATAAGTTTGCGATTGTTGAAGTTGACCAGGCAGCGCAAGACTATAACAGCCTTGTGAAAGTCCATGATGGCGCGGATGTGAAAGTTGAGTGGAACGTCTGGAGCGGCGATGCGCCAACCTCGGCGAAAGTGCTTCTGGATGGTCAGGCCGTGTGGAGTGGTGCCGCAAGCGCCTCCGGGTCAGCCACCTTCAAAGTGAAAAAGGGCGGACGCTATCAGGAGCAGGTTGAACTCTGTAACGCCAGCGGGTGTTCTAAAAGTGCCAGCAAACTGATCATCGTGGCGGACACGGACGGGAGCCATCTGCTGCCGCTGAACACCACCCTGAAGGAAAATAACAAAACTTTCTCTCAACATACGGACAAAGTGGTGGGTGCCTATTTCCCTGAGTGGGGCGTCTATGGGCGTGAGTTCCCGGTGGATAAAATCCCTGCGGCGAACCTGAACCACATTTTGTACGGTTTCATTCCGATCTGTGGCGGTGATGGCATCAACGACGGGTTAAAAACGGTTGAGAACGGCAACAGCTTCGCCGCACTGCAGCGCGCCTGCGCGGGCCGTCAGGATTACACCGTGGCCATTCACGATCCGTGGGCGGCATTGCAAAAACCGCAGGCCGGCGTGACCAACTGGGACGATCCCTACAAAGGTAACTTTGGTCAGTTGATGGCGCTGAAAAAAGCCCATCCGGATCTGAAAGTGCTGCCTTCCATTGGCGGCTGGACGATGTCCGATCCGTTCTTCCAGATGCATGATTCAGCGATCCGCGCACGCTTCGTCTCTTCCGTGAAAGAGTTCCTGAAAACCTGGAAATTCTTCGACGGGGTCGATATTGACTGGGAATTCCCGGGGGGTGGTGGCGTGTCGGAAAATCTTGGCAACCCTGCTCAGGACAAAGCCACCTATACTGCGGTGATGCACGATCTGCGCGCGATGCTGAACGAGCTGTCAGCAGAAACGGGCCGTACGTACGAACTGACCACCGCCATTGGTTCCGGTAAAGACAAAATTGAAGACGTGGATTACACCACGGCGCAGCAGTACCTCGACCACATCTTCCTGATGAGCTACGACTTCTACGGCGGCTGGAGCAACACTGATCTCGGCCACCAGGCGGCGTTGCACGGCGCGGAGTGGAAACCGGACACCAACTACACCACTGAAAACGGCGTGAACGCGCTGCTGGAGCAGGGCGTGCAGCCGGGCAAGATTGTTGTGGGGGCGGGCATGTACGGTCGCGGCTGGACCGGCGTTCATGGCTACACCGGCGACAATCCGTTCACCGGTACGGCAACGGGCGCGGTCAAAGGCACCTGGGAACCGGGCGTGGTTGACTACCGTCAGATTGCGAACGAGTACAAAGGCAAGCCAGGCTGGGAATACAAATACGATGCCGCGGCAGAAGCGCCGTATCTGTTCAATAAAGCCACCGGCGACCTGATTACCTATGAAGACGCGCGTTCTACCACGGCAAAAGGTAAGTATGTGCTGGCGAAAAACCTGGGCGGTCTGTTCTCCTGGTCCATCGACTCGGACAATGGCGACATCCTTAATGCGATGAACGAAAGCCTGTTGGGCGGCGGTTCAACGCCGGTTGATCCCGTTGTCACCAACCATGCGCCGATCGCTGCGGCTGCCGATCAGACCGTGACCGGGCCTGTTACCGTCACCCTCGATGGCTCTGCGTCTGGCGATCCGGACGGCGACGCCATTACCTATAAGTGGACCCAGATTTCCGGTCCAGCCGTGACCCTTACCAACAGCACGAAAGCCAAAGCCTCCTTCGGCGCGGCGGCAGTGACTCAGAACCAGACGCTCTCCTTCCGCCTGACGGTGAAAGATGCGAAAGGCCTGACGAACGCCATTGATGTTCAGGTCGTGAACAAAGCACCTAAAGCGAACCAGGCACCGGTGGTCAACCCGATGGAAAGCATCACGCTGCAGGCGGGTGAAACCTATGCCCTGCATGCGCAGGCAGCCGATCCGGATGGTGACGCGCTGACCTATGCCTGGAGCGTGCCGGCGGACATGAACGCAACCGGAACTGACACCGCGAACGTGAATATCACCGCACCGGCTGTCGCATCCGATTCTACCTACACCCTGAGCGTGGTGGTCAGCGACGGTAAAACCAGCGTTCAATCGAACGTGCAGGTTATTGTCACGCCAAAAGCAGCCGATGAGGTCACGCCGCCATCTGACGAGGTGACACCACCAGCCGATGAGGTCACGCCGCCATCTGACGAGGTGACACCACCTGCCGATGAGGTCACGCCACCTTCTGATGAAGGCTCTGCCACCGGCAGCTGTGATGCACCTGTTGATGCCAATGCCAGCCAGTACCCGGCCTGGAGTGCGAGCAAAATCTACAACAGTGGTGACACCGTGAGCGCCGACAACCTGGTGTGGAAAGCGAAGTACTGGACACAGGGCAATAAACCTGGCTTTGACGCAGATGCGTGGGAGCTGGTCAGCCAGGTGAAAATGAACTGGCGTTCAGATGTGGTTTACAACGGTGGCGATACGACCACCTACCAGGGGTATGTCTACCGTGCGAAATGGTGGACCCGTGGTGATAAACCAGGTAACAGCGATGTATGGGTGAAAGAAGGCGCGTCAGCAGACTGCAAATAACCATCTTAGCCTGAGGTTGCGGGTTTGATATCGCCTGCAATCGTTGACCACACCCCGTTTCGGGTGTGGTCAACCCCTTCCGGAATAAGACAGCGTGCGCAAGGAGAAGGATCGTCAGTAAATAAACAGGTAATGAGATGAAACGCTTTTTATTGTTATTGCTTATTTTAAGTCAGAGTGCGGCAGCAAATTGCTGGGATAAAGCGGCGCATTATTATCATGTTGATCCGTATTTATTATATGCCATTGCGCAGGTGGAATCCGGTATGAATCCGAATGCCGTGGGGTGGAATCAGGATGGCTCGCGGGATGTGGGATTAATGCAGATTAACAGCACGCATTTCAGCGAACTGCAGCGCCAGGGCATTGATGAGAACCGGCTTGTGACCGAGCCCTGCACCTCCATTATGGTGGGCGCGTCAATACTGTCGACGATGATCAACGTATATGGCTATAACTGGGAAGCCGTCGGGGCTTATAACGCGGGAGTGAAAAAAGAGAATTATTCAAAGCGCATGAATTATGCCCGCAAGGTCTGGGCGAAATATCAGGAGATAAAACCTCGTTCCTCTTATTAATTCTGCTTTTTGTTTTTTGAAGCGTACCCAGAGGTGCGCTTCAGAAAATGAAAAATTACCGCACTCTTTGGTTTATTTATTAAGGGAATAATACATAAACCGTGATTGCATTAACCCTTGTTGCTATATATAGGATGAGTTGAAATGACCAAAAGGACCTTACTGAGCGTGCTCGTTGCGGGTGCATGCATTGCGCCTTTCATGGCACAGGCTGCGACGCTGCAGGCAACCACCAGCGAGCCGTTCACCCTGAAAGCCAGCGATCTGGCGAAGAAAGAACAGGAACTGACTAACTTTCCACTGATGGCGTCGGTTAAAGACACCATTCGTACGCTGGATAATGCCCAGGTTGAGCTGATTGAGCCAGGCCGTGCAGCGAACCCGGATAACGTCAAACGCGTTGAAGGCATTGTGAAGGCCAGCGACTGGGAATACCTTTTCCCGATGCGAGCACAGTCCTACACCTACAGTAACTTCCTCAAAGCGGTGGGCAAATTCCCGGCGCTGTGTAAGACCTACAACGACGGCCGTGACAGCGACGCCATCTGCCGTAAAGAGCTGGCCACCATGTTTGCCCACTTCGCACAGGAAACCGGCGGTCACGAAAGCTGGCGTCCGGAAGCCGAATGGCGTCAGGCGCTGGTTCACGTTCGCGAAATGGGCTGGACCGAAGGGCAGAAAGGCGGTTACAACGGCGAATGTAATCCTGATATCTGGCAGGGACAAACCTGGCCGTGCGGCAAAGACAAAGACGGCGATTTCGTGAGTTACTTTGGCCGTGGGGCAAAACAGCTGTCTTATAACTACAACTACGGTCCGTTCTCTGAAGCGATGTTCGGCACTGTCCGCACGCTGCTCGACAAGCCGGAGCTGGTGGCTGACACCTGGCTGAACCTGGCAAGCGCCATCTTCTTCTTCGCCTACCCGCAGCCGCCGAAACCGAGCATGCTGCAAGTTATCGACGGCACCTGGCAGCCAAACGATCATGACAAAGCCAACGGCCTGGTTCCGGGCTTCGGCGTGACCACCCAGATCATTAACGGTGGCGTAGAGTGTGGCGGCCCGACTGAGATTGCCCAGTCTGAAAACCGTATCAAGTACTACAAAGAGTTTGCGAAGTACCTGAAAGTGCCTGTCCCGGCAAATGAAGTGCTCGGCTGTGCCAACATGAAGCAGTTCGATGAAGGCGGCGCCGGTGCGCTGAAGATTTACTGGGAGCAGGACTGGGGATGGAGTGCCGATACGCCAGACGGTAAAACCTATTCCTGCCAGCTGGTCGGTTATCAGACGCCGTTCAGCGCCTTTAAAGAGGGTGACTACACGAACTGCGTGAAGAAGTTCTATAACGTCAACATTATCAACGATGACGGTTCCGCCGTGACGCCGGACGAGCATCCGGTCACTCCGGCACCGACGCCATCGGAAGATGAAACCCCGGCACCGGTTCCGGACGAAACGCCGGCAGAACCGACCGTGGTGAACCACGCACCGGTCGCGCAGATTGCGGGCCCAATCGGTGCGGTGGAAGCGGGCGCGCAGGTATCCCTGAGCGCAGAAGGATCCACTGACCAGGACGGCAACACGCTGACCTACACCTGGCGTTCACAGGATGGCCAGACGGTCACCGGTGAAGACAAGGCGGTGGTGACCTTTACCGCGCCCGAGTCTGCGACGGCTCAACAGTATGAAGTCAGCCTGACCGTGAGCGATGGCGAGCTGAGCAGCACCACTTCCTATCTGCTGAACGTTAAAGCGAAAGCCACGACGCCGTCTGAAAACGACGGTACCTCAGGTGCTTACGCCGCGTGGAGCGCGAACAGCAAGTACAAGGCAGGCGATATCGTGAATAACCACGGTAAACTGTTCCAGTGCAAACCGTTCCCGTACAGCGGCTGGTGTAACAATGCTCCGGCGTACTACGAGCCAGGCGCGGGTCTGGCGTGGTCAGACGCCTGGACGGCGCTGTAAAACAAAACGGCAACCTTCGGGTTGCCGTTTTCGTCTCTGTTCTCTGAGATGAGCGCACTCAATTAGCGATGCAATTTACCGTGGTCACGCAGCCAGGCGGCAGTACGCACAATCCCTTCATCCAGGGAGACAATCGGCTTATACCCCAGTTCGTTTTCTGCGCGGGTGATATCCAGCGTAAAATCAAAGTTGAGCTTTGACACACCGTAGTGCGTCAACGCAGGCTCTTTCGCCGATTTACTCCCAAGACGCTCCATACTGCGGGCAATCATATCCAGCATCGGGTAGGGCACGGAACGAATACGGCAGTCGATTTGCAACTCGTCAATCAACCTTTGCACGATGCTGCGCAGCGTGCAGGGCTCACCGTTGGTGATATTGTACGCGCGACCGGAAATCAGGGTATCGCAGTCCGGCTGGCTTGCCAGCCACATGGCGTGGACCGCATTTTCGTAGTACGTCATATCCACCATCGCATCGCCACCGCGGGGCAGCAGCACGCTGCCGTAGTGGTGCATCATCTGCGCCAGACGCGGGATAAACACTTTGTCATGCGGGCCGAACAGGCTCTGAGGACGCAATACGGTAAAACGGGTGTGCGGGTTCGACTGCGCCAGCAGATCAATCACCTCTTCGCTGGCCGCTTTACTGCGGGCAAACTCACAGGCAAAGCGCGCCGGGCGAAAATCTTCCTGCACGTCGCGGTGATGGTGATAGTCGAAATAGAGAGACGGGGAGGAGATATGAATAAAGTTACGCACGCCCCAGGCCACGGCCCATTCACCCAGACGACGGGTGGCACGCACGTTGGCGAGGTCAAAAGCTTCCTGGGTGCCCCACGGGGAGGTAAAACTGGAGCAGTGCCACAGCGTATCGATACCGGCCAGCATCACCTTGGCCTGAGAGGAGACCAGCTCCGTCAGGTCGGCATGGACAAACTCTGCGCCCATTTTTTGCAGCAGTTTACCCATCGCTTCGTTGCGACCGGTGGCCCTGACGCTGATGCCTTTGTTGCGCAGAAACTCGACCGCATTTCGGCCTAAGCCGCTGGTCGCCCCGGTAACCAGTACCTTCATAACAATCCACTGTGTTGAAAAAGAATTTCGTGCGCATTCTTTCGTGAATTACGGCGGGTTGCAATGGGAAAGGTGAAAGAATAAGAGTTTTATTGAGTTATTTTCGTCTTTTGTTCTGCCAGCTGCGCGATACGTTTCGCCATTCCGCGAAAGATAAACAGGTGAGCGGGGATCATTAACAACCAGTAGAAAAGCCCCGGCATACCGTGCGGGTGCCACCATGCACGAACGTCCAGTTCACGATGGTCGCCTTTGTCTTTTAGCGTAAAGCACAACCGTCCCAGACCGGGCGCTTTCATGCCAAACAGCAGCGCCAGCTGTTTTTCGGGCTCGACGATAATTACCTTCCAGCTGTCAACCGTATCGCCTACCGCAAGATACGGGTGTGCAGGACGGCCTTTCGCCAGCCTGTGTCCTACCAGCAGATCCAGTGCGCCACGGGTTTGCCAGAGGATATTGCCGAAGAAATAGCGTTCTTTGCCGCCAATCTGATTCACCACCTCCCACAGGTCTGCCAGAGTTGCCGGGGTGTTCACCGTGCAGCCCGCCTGTTTAGGAAAGTAACCGTACTCAGGCCGCCAGCGGGCAAACGCCTGGGCGTCATAGCCCCAGTCGCTGGAGTTCATCAGCTGTTCCTCTTCCTTGAGCGTATTGCGTACCGCGTCATCGAAACGGATCAGCGTCTGGGGGATCAGCGCACGCAACGCACGATCGTCGGCCAGCAGATCGTGTTTGAGCCCCTGGATCAGCGCTTTTGCGGTCGTCGGCGGCACGGACGTAATGACGTTTAAAAACCACACCGAGATCCAGCGGGTAGGGAAGGGAATGGGGATCAGCCAGCGTCGGCGGCCGCTGACACGCATAAAATGTTCGAACTGTTGCTGGTAGCTCAGCACTTCCGGGCCGGCAGCCTCAAGCACACGGTGTTGCTCAGCCGGATGGTCCAGCAGGGCCACCAGATAATGGCGTAAATTTTCCAGCGCAATCGGCGTGGTGCGCGATCGCACCCAGCGCGGCGGGGTAAGCACCGGCAGGTTGTACACCATGTCGCGCATCACTTCGAACGCGGCGGAGCCGGCCCCGACGATGATCCCCGCCCGCAGTTCGGTGACGGGAATATTGGCGCCGCGCAGGGTCTCAGCCGTGAGCTGACGGGCGCGAAGATGATCGGACTGCTCGTTAGCAGGCGCCTGCAGCGAGCTTAAAAAAATCACCTGCTTCACCGGTGTGCGCAACAGCGCGTCGCGGACGTTCATCGCCACCTGACGCTCGTGGGCGATAAAATCGCCCCCTTCGCCCATGCTGTGAACAAGGTAGTAAAGCGTGTCGACCCCTTCCAGTAACGCCGGCAGCGTCGTGGGCCAGTTGAGATCGACGTTGTGACAGGTCACCCCGGGCAGGTGCAGTTTTTGCAGACGCTCCGTGTTGCGTGCCACGGCCAGCACCTGGTGCCCCTGCTGACTTAACGCAGTGGTGAGATGCTGACCGATATACCCACTGGCACCGAGTACCAGAATACGTTGCGGCACGCTCTGCTCCTTAGCGCTGTAAAAACGCCTGCCAGTGTTTCACCACGTCTGCCAGCTGCTGACGATTAACGTCTAAGTGCATAACCAGGCGTACCACCGGCGAGGCGTTGATCAACACGCCACGGGCTTTCATAAACTCACCCAGCGCGGCAGCGTGCTCTTCGCCCACGCGAATGAACAGCATGTTGGTATCGTGGCGCATAACGTCTGCACCAATCTCGCGTAGCTGTGCGGCCATCCACGCGGCGTTTTCATGATCGTCTTTCAGGCGGGCCACGTTGTTTTTCAGGGCGTACAGTCCGGCTGCCGCCAGAATACCGGCCTGGCGCATCCCGCCGCCGGTCATCTTACGCCAGCGGACCGCGCGTTTGATGTAGTCCGCATTGCCCACCAGCAGCGAGCCAACGGGCGTCCCCAGCCCTTTAGACAGGCAAATAGTGAACGAATCGCAATACTGCGTGATGTCTTTCAGCTCGCAGCCATACTCCACCACGGCGTTAAAGATGCGCGCGCCGTCCACGTGCAGCCCGAGTTTGCGCTCGCGGGTGAATTCCCACGCTGCTTTCAGGTACTCGCGCGGCAGCACTTTGCCGTTGTGGGTGTTTTCCAGACTGAGCAGCCTGGTGCGGGCGAAATGCACATCATCGACTTTGATTTTCGCCGCGACCTTGTCGAGCGGCAGGGTGCCGTCCGGGGCGGCATCAATCGGCTGAGGCTGAATGCTGCCCAGTACCGCCGCACCGCCTGCTTCGTACAGGTAATTGTGCGCGCCCTGACCGGCAATATACTCTTCACCGCGTTCGCAGTGGCTGAGCAACGCCACCAGGTTGGCCTGGGTGCCGGATGGCAGAAACAGGGCGGCCTCTTTACCGCTTAGCTCGGCGGCATAACGCTGCAGCGCATTCACCGTTGGATCGTCACCGTAGACGTCGTCCCCGACCGGGGCGGCCATCATCTCTTCGAGCATGGCGCGACCCGGACGGGTAACGGTATCACTGCGTAAATCAATCATTTCACATCCCTTTAATTTAAGAGGTTATGTGAAATGTTTTACCTGAGCCAGTTGGTTTTTGCCAGTTCGATTACCTCATCACCGCGTCCGCTGATGATGGCGCGCAGCATATAGAGGCTGAATCCTTTGGCCTGCTCGAGTTTAATCTGCGGTGGGATCGCCAGCTCTTCTTTCGCCACCACCACATCCACCAGTACCGGACCGTCGATGGAGAAGGCGCGCTGCAGGGCTTCATCGACTTCTGAGGCTTTCTCTACGCGAATACCCGTGATGCCGCAGGCTTCAGCGATGCGCGCGAAGTTGGTGTCGTGTAGCTCGGTGCCGTCCGTCAGATAGCCACCTGCCTTCATCTCCATCGCCACAAAGCCCAGCACGCTGTTGTTAAAGACCACGATTTTCAGCGGGAGCTTCATCTGCACAACCGACAGGAAATCGCCCATCAGCATGCTGAACCCGCCGTCGCCGCACATCGCCACCACCTGACGCTCTGGTGCGGTGGCCTTGGCCCCCAGCGCCTGCGGCATGGCGTTGGCCATCGAACCGTGGTTGAACGACCCCAGCAGACGGCGTTTGCCGTTCATCTTCAGATAGCGTGCCGCCCAGACGGTCGGGGTGCCCACGTCGCAGGTAAAAATGGCGTCGTCGTCCGCGAAATGGCTAATTTGCTGCGCCAGATACTGGGGATGAATGGCTTTGTCGCTCGGTTTGGCAAGATCGTCCAGTCCTTTGCGTGCATCGCGGTAATCACTGAGGGCTTTGTCGAGGAACTTCCGGTCGGTTTTTTCTTCCACCAGCGGCAGCAGGGCGGCGAGGGTGGATTTGATGTCCCCTACCAGCGCCATATCGACTTTACTGTGGGCACCAATACTGCCCGGGTTAATATCAATCTGAATGATTTTGGCATCCGTCGGGTAAAACGCGCGGTACGGGAACTGGGTGCCGAGCAGGATCAGCGTGTCGGCATTCATCATGGTGTGGAAACCGCTGGAAAAACCGATCAGTCCGGTCATGCCCACGTCATACGGATTGTCATATTCGACGTGCTCTTTGCCGCGCAGGGCGTGAACAATCGGGGATTTTAACTTGCCGGCAAATTCCACCAGCTCTTTGTGCGCGCCTGCGCAGCCACTGCCGCACATCAGGGCGATATTGCTGGAATAACGCAGCAGCTGCGCGAGCTTTTTGAGCTCTTCTTCAGCCGGCGTGATGACAGGCTGTGGGGCGTGATACCAGTGCGAACTGGCACCTTCAGGCGCGGCCTTCAGCGCCACGTCACCGGGAATAACGACCACCGAAACACCGCGGTTAAGCACGGCTTTGCGCATTGCAATGGCCAGAACCTGAGGGATCTGTTCTGGTGAGGAAACTAATTCGCAATAGTGGCTGCATTCACGGAACAGCTCCTGAGGATGCGTCTCCTGAAAATAGCCGCTGCCGATTTCGGAAGAAGGGATGTGAGCGGCAATCGCCAGGACCGGTACGTGATTGCGGTGGCAGTCAAACAGGCCGTTGATCAAGTGAAGGTTGCCCGGTCCGCACGATCCGGCGCAGACGGCCAGTTCACCCGTCACCTGCGCTTCCGCACCAGCCGCGAAGGCGGCAACCTCTTCATGACGGGTTGGCATCCATTCAATGGTCTTCATTTTATTGAGGCTATCGCTCAGCCCGTTCAGGGAGTCGCCGGTTACGCCCCAGATGCGCTTTACGCCTGCCTGCTCGAGGGTTTTTGCTATGTATGCAGCCACGGTTTGTTTCATGGGTGTCCATCTCCTTTAAGTGATATCGCTTACAAGCTTAGAAGAAAGTCACTGTATTGCCGCGCTTTCCCCCTTATTAAAAGGTGCTTTTCACCCGCAATGATTCGGCATAATCTGGTCATCACACAGATGAAAACAGGAATCATTTCAAATGGTTAAATCATTGTTAATTGCTGTTAATGAAAAGCTATCATGTGACGACGCCGGCAAACTCTTGTTACGACTTGCCGTCGGTGGGCTGATGCTTTTTCACGGTTTACACAAGTTATTGGGTGGCGTGGGGTTCATCAGCGGCATGCTGGTGGAAAAAGGCTTACCGGGGTTTATCGCCTACGGCGTGCTCATTGGCGAAGTGGTGGCGCCTGTCCTGATTATCGTGGGGCTTTTTACGCGCCCGGCGGCGCTGGTGCTGGCGTTTACCATGATTGTGGCGTGGCTGATGGTCGGGACGGGGGAAACCTTTGCGCTGGACGCGGTAGGTGCCTGGGCGATTGAGAGCCTGGTGTACTTCTTTATCGGTGCGCTGGCGGTAGCATGTTTAGGCGCTGGGCGTTTTGCGTTGGGGAAAGCGCCGGTCTGGCGGTAGGCGTACTAACCGGGGGTAAACGCGAGCGCTTACCCCCGTCATTCGCTACGCCAGCACAAGATCGCCCTGTGGATGACACGAGCACGCCAGCACGTATCCGTCGGCGATTTCTGCCTCGGTCAGCGTCATGGTGCTCGTCACGGTGTACTCACCGGAGACCACTTTGGTCTTGCAGCAGCCACATACACCAGCACGGCATGCTGCCACCACCGGCACGTTGTTGCTTTCCAGCGCGTCCAGTAGCGTGGTGCCGACCCGGCCAAAGAAAGTCTGAGCAGGCTGCAGTCTGGTGAACGTAATTCCGCTGGTTGCCGCTTCCGCCACCGGGGTGAAGAACTGCTCTTTGAAGAAGCGGGTCACGCCCAGTGCTTTCACGTCCTGCTCAACGATATCCATATACGGCGCCGGCCCACAGGTCATCACGGTACGATCCGCGAGGTCCGGGACGCTTTGCAGCAGTTCACGGCTCAGACGTCCGGCGACAAAACCGTGGGTTGCGTTATGTTCCGCCACCAGCGTCACCGGATAGTTACGCCACTCTTCGGCAAAGATCACATCTTCCGGCGAGCGCACGCTGAAGATCACCTGAACATCAGCCTGCGGACGGTTTTTCGCCAGCCAGCGACGCATTGACATGATCGGCGTGACGCCGCACCCGGCGGCCAGCAGCAGGAATTTATCTTCCGCTTTATCGTCACAGGTGAAATCCCCGTGTGCGTCCGACAGCCAGAGGTAATCCCCGCGCTTCACGTCCCGGGTCAGCCACTGCGAGCCTGCGCCATCATCGATACGGCGGATAGTGAGCGTGATGTACTCGCTCACGCCCGGCGTCGAGGAGATCGTGTAGGCGCGCAGCGTGTCCGCTGAGTTGCGGACACTGACCAGCGCATACTGACCTGCACGGTACGGATAGTAGTCATGGCACAGCAGGGACAGCGTCCACACATCCGGCGTCTCCTGATGGATGTGATGAACCTGCATCCGCCACGGACATTGTGAGGTTGGCATGGTCATGAATAACTCCTTACGCGCTCAGCAGCTGCTGCATATCTTCTTCTACGGTGGTCACGGAACGCAGACCAAACTTCTCGTTCAGCACGGCCAGCAGATCCGGTGTCAGGAAGCCGGGTGCGGTTGGGCCAGTCACAATGTTGGTCACGCCGAGAGAGAGCAGGGTCAGCAGGATGACGATCGCTTTCTGTTCAAACCAGGAGAGCACCAGCGACAGCGGCAGATCGTTGACGCCGCAGCCCAGTTTTTCCGCCAGCGTGACGGCCAGAATGATGGCAGAGTAGGCATCGTTACACTGACCCGCATCGACCAGACGTGGCAAACCTTCAATGTTGCCGAAGTCCAGCTTGTTGAAACGGTATTTACCGCACGCCAGCGTCAGGATCAGGCAATCTTCCGGTACGCTGGTGGCGAAATCGGTGAAGTAGTTACGCTCACCGCGCGCGCCGTCACAGCCGCCAATCAGGAAGATATGGCGCAGTTTTTCACGGCTCACGAGGTCAATCAGTGAATCCGCGGCACCGAGCAGGGTTTCACGACCAAAGCCGACGGTGATCAGATGTTCGATTTCGCTGTACGGGAAGCCACCCATCTGCTGCGCCTGGGCGATGACCGGGCCGAAATCATCCCCTTCCAGGTGGCTCACCCCCGGCCAGCCAACGATGCTGCGGGTCCAGATGCGGTCGTCATACGCGCCAACGGTGGGGTCGATGATGCAGTTAGAGGTCATCACGATGGGGCCCGGGAAACGGGCGAACTCAACCTGCTGGTTCTGCCAGCCGCTACCGTAGTTCCCGACCAGGTGTTTAAATTTACGCAGTTCCGGGTAGCCGTGTGCGGGCAGCATTTCGCCGTGGGTATAGACGTTAACGCCCGTGCCTTCGGTCTGCTTCAGCAGGTTATAGAGGTCTTTCAGGTCATGGCCGGAGATCAGGATGCACTTGCCTTCGGTCGCTTTAACGTTAACCTGCGTCGGCGTCGGGTGGCCGTAGGTGCGGGTTTCACCGGCATCCAGAATACGCATCACGTTGAAGTTCATCTGGCCGATTTCCATTGAACATTCGAGCAGCGGATTCATCTCGGCAGGCCAGGTACCCAGCCACGCCATGATTTTGTGGTACTGAGCATAGATAGCGTTATCGTACTGGCCCAGAACGTGTGCGTGTTCCATATAGGCCGCGGCCCCTTTCAGGCCGTACAGGCAGAGCAGACGCAGGCCGAGAATGTTCTCGCCAATCGCCGCTTTATCTTTGTTGGGGGTGAATTCTGCTGCCTGACGCTGCAGCTCGCCCAGGTCATCGCTCACCAGTTGCAGGTCTGCCATTGGGTTTTCTACCCGCGCATTGGCATCGGCGCTCAGGCACTGCGCTTTCAGCGCTTCACGCAACGCAATTGCTTCGCGGGCATAGCCGACGATGCGCGGGGAATCAAAGTTAACGTTAGTCAGCGTGGAGAAAAAGGCGCGGGGGGCGAAACTGTCTACATAGTGGTCAATAATGCCATATTCGCGGGCCTTGAATGCCCATGCGGAAAGGCCTTGCAGGGCGGCAATCAGCAGATCCTGCAGGTCTGATGTTTCTGCGGTTTTGCCGCACATACCTTGCGCATAAGAGCAGCCATTGCCTGCCGGGGTACGGATGGTTTGTTCACATTGCACACAAAACATAATCACACCTGTTAAAGTTATATTTGATATACATGTTTGAGATTATGCCTGTGACTGAACGGTGAAAAGGGCTTTCTTCTACAAAATAGAGGGAGATTGATTTAGCGCAATTTTGGCGGCAGAAAGCCTACCGCCAGAGGAGTATCAGGCGGAGAAAAACGCCATCAGAACGGGAACCAGCAGGCTCAAAATAAAGCCATGCACGATGGCGGCAGGCACCATCTCCAGCCCACCTGAACGCTGCAGAACCGGCAGGGTAAAGTCCATCGACGTGGCGCCACACAGCCCCAGTGCGGTCGAGCGACTGCGGCGCACCAGGCCCGGGATCAGCATAATGGCAATTAATTCTCGCGCCAGGTCGTTAAAGAAGGCGGCGCTCCCGATGACCGGACCGAACGATTCGGTCAGCAGAATACCGGAAAGTGAATACCAGCCAAATCCGGAGGCCATTGCCAGACCGGTTTTTAACGGCAGGCCGAGAATAAAAGCGTTAATCACGCCCGCCACCAGTGAGCTAATGACGACGATAACCGCGACGATCATTCCACGACGATTCAGGACAATCTGTTTCAACGTCATGCCATTATTTCGCAGCTGAATACCGATAAGGAACAGCAGGAAAATGAGGGTATATTCACTGGCTTCCGTCGCGTGCTGTAAAAAATTCCATCCGCTCAACCCAAGAACAAAACCCAGCACTACGACGCCGCATAATTTTAAAGATTCCAGCGCCATTGCAATTCGTGACGGCAGTTTTTCCTGATGGTGGTGGTTTTTCCACGGAATAGTGCGCTCAAGCCAGAAAAGTGCGGCAATATTGCACAGCAAAATAACGGCGCAGGTGACGACAGAATAATGCAGGATCGCCAGCAGATTGGTGGCCAGATTATCCAGAAACGCCAGGCTTATCCCCATAAAGAAAAGAATGACGTAGACAATCCAGCTCAGAAAACGGTTGATAAGCCGTAACGCGGATTCGCGATGTAGCGGGATAAGGTAGCCCACAATCAGAGGCAGCAGAATGATGAGGAGTCCTGAAAACATGAACAACGGGTCCTTGTGAATATCTGTTAAGCGCCAGAGACACTACCCAATAAACGTTGTCAGGTAAAGGAGCAACAAAAAAGCCGGGTGGCAGCAACGCCTGACCCGGCCTGAGTGTTGTCATGCAGGTCGGGTAAGCGTAAGTGCTACCCGACTGCACACGCAATTAATCGCGTTTTTCCAGCAGGGTGCGATACAGCACGCCGCCCAGAATACCGCCGATGATTGGCATTACCCAGAACAGCCACAGCTGCTCAAGCGCCCAGCCGCCCTGGAAAATAGCGACGGCAGTACTGCGCGCCGGGTTTACGGAGGTGTTGGTGACCGGAATAGAGATCAGGTGGATAAGCGTCAGCGCCAGACCAATGGCAATAGGAGCGAAGCCCGCCGGGGCGTGTTTGTCGGTTGCGCCGTGGATCACCAGCAGGAAGCCTGCGGTCAGCACAATTTCAATCACGATGGCAGAGAGCATGGAGTAACCGCCAGGGGAGTGTTCGCCGAAACCGTTTGAGGCGAAGCCGCTTGCGGCGGCGTCAAAGCCGGCTTTACCGCTGGCAATAACGTACAGAACTGCTGCAGCAATAATCCCGCCAACAACCTGGGCCACAATATAACCAATGACTTCTTTAGCAGGGAAACGACCGCCCGCCCATAAACCTAATGTCACCGCCGGATTAAAATGACCACCGGAAATATGACCCACGGCAAACGCCATGGTTAATACGGTTAAACCGAATGCCAGCGCTACGCCGACAAAACCAATACCTAATTCCGGAAATGCTGCTGCCAGAACGGCGCTACCGCAGCCACCAAACACCAGCCAGAATGTACCAAAGCATTCTGCTGCTAATTTTCTAAACATAACCACCTCAATAATAAACTTCACACGCGTTCCTGCGTGCGGGATATCGTCAAAAAAGGGATGACGACTCAAAGAGCCATTATTTTAAAAACAAAAACATCCCTTCGCCACTAAAATTAATTCGGTTAATTTGATTTATGGCAACGTGATGTCATTCCTTGTTCAAATCGACGGTAAATAGAGCATAGACCAATTCTCTACAGCACGAAGGTTGTGCTGTCGTGTCAAAGTTCCTGCCGCTATACTGCTGATAACTTAAAGGAAAAAGTGATCATCTCGCGGGGGATTTATGCTTCTCGAACGTGTGGAAATTGTTGGGTTCCGCGGTATTAACCGCCTGTCGCTGCAGCTTGAGCAGAACAACGTCCTGATCGGTGAGAACGCGTGGGGTAAGTCCAGCCTGCTGGATGCGCTGACGCTGCTGCTTTCGCCCGAAGACGATCTGTATCATTTTGCCCATGATGATTTCTGGTTTCCTCCCGGCGATGTGAATGGCCGCGAAAAACACCTGCACATTATTCTGACGTTCCGCGAATCCGAGCCGGGGCGTCACCGCGTGCGTCGCTTCCGGCCGTTATCACCCTGCTGGGTCCCGTGCGACGACGGTTTCCACCGGATTTTCTACCGGCTGGAAGGTGAGATGGCAGAAAACGAGGGTGTATTAACCCTGCGTGATTTCCTCGATGAGAAAGCCAACCCTATTCCGCTGGATGACATCGACGACCTGGCTCGCCACCTGATTCGCCTGATGCCGGTGTTGCGCCTGCGTGATGCGCGTTTTATGCGGCGGATCCGCAACGGCACCGTACCGAATATGCCGGAAGTGGAAGTGACCGCCCGCGAGCTGGATTTCCTGGCGCGAGAGCTGGTGGCGCGTCCGCAAAATCTGACCGATGGTCAAATCCGCCAGGGGTTGTCGGCAATGGTACAACTGCTGGAACACTATTTTTCCGAGCAGGGGACGTCGGAGTCGCGTCATCGTCTGATGCGCCGCCGCTCTCACGATGAACAACGCAGCTGGCGTTACCTCGATATCATTAACCGGATGATCGACAGGCCTGGTGGCCGTACCCATCGGGTGATTTTGCTGGGGCTGTTTTCGACGCTACTGCAGGCCAAGGGCACCGTTCGTCTCGACCGTGACGCCCGCCCGCTGCTGCTGGTGGAAGACCCGGAAACGCGCCTGCACCCGATCATGCTCTCGGTGGCGTGGCACCTGTTGAATCTGCTGCCGCTGCAGCGCGTGACCACCACCAATTCCGGCGAGTTATTGTCCCTGACCCCGGTTGAGCACGTCTGCCGTCTGGTACGTGAGTCTTCCCGCGTCACCGCCTATCGCCTCGGGCCGGGCGGGATGAACGCGGAAGAGGGACGTCGTATCTCGTTCCACATCCGCTTTAATCGTGCGTCGTCGCTGTTCGCCCGCTGCTGGCTGCTGGTTGAGGGAGAAACGGAAACCTGGGTTATCAACGAACTGGCGCGTCAGTGCGGCCACCATTTTGATGCCGAAGGTATCAAGGTCATCGAATTTGCCCAGTCGGGGATCAAGCCGCTGATCAAATTCGCCCGGCGGATGGGCATTGAATGGCATGTACTGGTGGATGGTGACGAAGCGGGGAAAAAATATGCCGCGACCGTGCGTGGCCTGCTGAATAATGAGCGCGAAGAAGAGCGCGACCACCTAACCATGCTGCCGGCCATGGACATGGAGCACTTTATGTACCGTCAGGGGTTTGACGACGTGTTCCACCGGATTGCGATGGTGCCGGTGGATGTGCCAATGAACATGCGGCGCGTGATTGCCAAAGCCATCCACCGCTCTTCAAAACCTGATTTAGCGATTGAGGTGGCGACGGAAGCGGGTAGACGGGGCGTGGAGTCCGTGCCGACGCTGCTGCGCAAGATGTTCTCCCGCGTGCTGTGGCTGGCACGCGGGAAAGCGGATTAAGCGCGGGTCGCCTGCGTGACGTGTTGCGTCAGGCTGTCCAGTAACGCATAGCGGCGGCGGTACTCAGCGCGCTTTTTGCTCGCAATCTCGTCCATCGGCTTACGGGGCATGGCGAGCGGCAGCATGAAGTGGCCGTTATCCTGTTTTTGCCCGCCGAGGGAGAGCCAGAAGCTGTCATAATCGGCCAGCAATTTTCCCTCTTTTTTCTTGCGGTAACGCCAGCTGCGGTAGATATGCGTGGCGTTACTCACCGCGACAATATGCTCAACCGGGAAAGCTGCGCCAAGCGTCATTGCCGTTTCAACCAGCAGGCGTTTCGGGAACAGGCCGTGACACGCTTTGGTCGCCCCCTGGATCAGTTCATGTGGAACGTGTGCTTTTGCCCCCTGCAGGCCGCCGATGAACAGCGTTGTTTTTCCTTCAAACGGGCACAGCGTGAAGGTCATTTCCGCCAGCACGGTATTCTGATGGTTACAAAAGACGAGGGTGGCTTCACCCTCTTTATCCATGAAGGCGTCGGCGCACAGGCGCACAGTAAACTGCTGTTCGTCTTTTCCGGTCAGGGTCAGCAGGGTTGCCCCCTGCGGTGAAAGGTAACCCTTGACCAGCGTTGCCGGAAGCTGGCGCGTCATGGTCTGGTAGTGCCAGGTCAGCGATTCCAGCGCCTGTCGGCGATCCATGTCCACCGTTAACCACGGGCGGTGCAGGCGGCACGGCAGCCCCGGTTGCACCTGCAACATTTGCATCAGGCGCGGCTGCTTTGCCAGCTCTGACAGCAGGCGCGTGGTGCTGAACGGTGTCATCAGCGAACGGAGCATGAATTTACGTCGATAAGCGGGGTTTTGCCATGCCAGCCCCGGAGTGATCTTCCCGAAGGCCAGATTATTGAAGAGCTGCCAGCCGGATTTAGGCTGGTGCTGATGAGAAATAAGTGTATCGACGATGGAAGACATGTTAGATCCTGCTTCTGAAGGAAGGGTTCTATTTCAGCAGGCGAAATTTCAATAACTCATCAACAAATTGAGGCGATTTCGGTGCGCGGGGGTTTCGTTGAGGAGTCGTTTAGATAGAATCAACGTTTATAATTGCCAGAACATTTATTTGGAATATTTATGAACCTCAAGGGAAAACGCAGAACGTGGTTTCTGCTGCTGGCGGTAATTGTTATCGGGGGAGGGTTCTGGCTATGGCAGATCCTGAATGCCCCTGTACCACAGTATCAAACACTGATTGTCCGTCCGGGCGAGCTGCAGCAAAACGTGCTGGCGACGGGAAAACTGGATGCCCTGCGCAAGGTTGACGTGGGTGCACAGGTAAGCGGTCAGTTGAAAACGCTGTCGGTTGAGATTGGCGACAAGGTGAAAAAAGGCCAGCTGCTGGGCGTTATCGATCCTGAGCAGGCGCAAAACCAGATCCGTGAGGTGGAAGCCACGCTCATGGAACTGCGTGCCCAGCGTGCACAGGCGCAGGCTGAGCGCAACCTGGCCCAGGTAACGTTAACGCGTCAGCAGGCGCTGGCCAAAACGCAGGCCATCTCGAAACAAGATTTAGACACGGCTGCCACCGAGCTGGCGGTTAAGCAGGCGCAGATCGGGACTATCGATGCGCAGATCAAGCGCAACCAGGCCTCGCTGGATACGGCCAAAACCAACCTCGACTATACGCAGATTGTGGCGCCCATGGCCGGGGAAGTGACTCAAATTACCACGCTGCAGGGGCAAACGGTGATTGCGGCGCAGCAGGCGCCCAACATTCTGACCCTGGCGGACATGAGCACCATGCTGGTGAAAGCCCAGGTCTCAGAGGCGGATGTTATTCATCTGAAGCCGGGGCAGAAAGCCTGGTTTACCGTCCTCGGCGATCCTCAGACGCGCTATGAAGGCGCGCTAAAAGACATTCTGCCGACGCCGGAAAAAGTGAACGATGCCATCTTCTACTATGCGCGCTTCGAGGTACCTAACCCGCAGGGCGTGTTGCGTCTGGATATGACCGCACAGGTGCACATTCAGCTTACCGGCGTGAAAAATGTGCTCACCATTCCTCTCTCTGCGCTGGGTGAATCCACCGGCGAGAGCCGCTATAAAGTGAAAGTGCTGCGCAACGGCGAAACGCGTGAGCGAGAAGTGGTCATTGGTGCGCGTAATGACACCGACGTGGTGGTGGTCAAAGGGCTGGAAGAGGGTGAGGAGGTTGTCACCAGCGAAAGCCTGCCCGGAGCCGCTAAATGACGGCGTTGCTTGAGCTGAATGACATTCGTCGCAGCTATCCGTCGGGTGATGGCCCGGTTGAGGTGCTGAAGGGGATCACCCTGCGCGTCGAAGCGGGCGAGATGGTGGCGATTGTCGGTGCGTCCGGCTCCGGTAAATCGACGCTGATGAATATTCTCGGCTGTCTGGACAGACCCACCAGCGGCACCTATCGGGTGGCCGGAATGGATGTTTCCACGCTGGACGGTGACGCGCTGGCAAAACTGCGGCGGGAACATTTCGGTTTTATCTTCCAGCGTTACCATCTGCTCTCTCACCTGACGGCGGCGCAGAACGTCGAAGTGCCGGCGGTCTATGCCGGCGTCGAGCGGAAAAAACGCCTTGAGCGCGCCCAGATGCTGCTGACGCGTCTGGGGCTGGCGGAACGGGTGGAGTACCAGCCCTCGCAGCTTTCCGGCGGCCAGCAGCAGCGTGTCAGTATCGCACGCGCGCTGATGAACGGCGGTCAGGTGATCCTCGCAGATGAACCGACCGGGGCGCTCGACAGCCATTCGGGTGAAGAGGTGATGGCGATCCTTCACCAGCTTCGCGATCAGGGGCATACGGTCATCATCGTTACCCACGATCCGCAGGTGGCTGCACAGGCCGAGCGCATCATTGAGATCCGCGACGGAGAGCTGGTCAGCAACCCGCCGGCGCGACACGCCCGGGAGGCGGCACCGAAAGAAGTCCTGCCGGCGTCAACCGGCTGGGGACAATTTTCCAGCGGGTTTCGTGAGGCGCTGACCATGGCCTGGCTGGCGATGGCTGCCAATAAAATGCGCACCCTGTTGACCATGCTGGGCATCATCATTGGTATCGCCTCGGTGGTGTCGATTGTGGTCGTGGGCGACGCGGCCAAACAGCTGGTGCTGGCGGATATTCGGGCCATCGGGACCAACACCATTGATGTCTATCCCGGCAAAGATTTTGGCGATGACGAGCCGCAGTATCAGCAGGCGCTGAAGTACGACGATCTGGCGGCTATCCAGAAGCAGCCGTGGGTGAATTCGGCCACGCCGGCGGTCTCACAAAACCTCCGTCTGCGGGTAGGCAATGTTGACGTTGCTGCCAGCGCCAACGGCGTCAGCGGCGATTACTTTAACGTCTATGGCATGACCTTCAGCGAAGGTGCCACCTTCAATGCCGAGCAGTTAGCGGGCCGGGCGCAGGTGGTGGTGCTTGATGCCAACTCGCGCCGGCAGCTCTTCCCCAATAAAACCAACGTGGTGGGCGAGGTTATCCTGGTCGGAAACATGCCTGCGACGGTGATTGGCGTGGCGGAAGAGAAACAGTCGATGTTTGGCAGCAGCAAAATCCTGCGCGTCTGGCTACCCTATACCACCATTTCCGGGCGGATTATGGGGCAGTCCTGGCTGAACTCCATCACCGTTCGCGTGAAGGAAGGCTACGACAGCGCGCAGGCCGAGCAACAGCTGGAACGGCTGCTGACGTTGCGTCACGGGAAGAAAGATTTCTTCACCTGGAATATGGACGGTCTCTTGAAAACGGCGGAAAAGACCACACGTACTCTTCAGCTGTTCCTGACGCTGGTGGCGGTGATCTCGCTGGTGGTTGGCGGTATCGGGGTGATGAATATCATGCTGGTATCGGTCACGGAACGTACCCGGGAGATTGGCATCCGCATGGCCGTCGGTGCCAGAGCCAGCGATGTGCTGCAGCAATTTTTGATTGAAGCGGTGCTGGTGTGTCTGGTGGGCGGCGCGATGGGCATTGCGCTGTCGATGATGATCGCGTTTGCTCTGCAGCTTTTTTTACCCGGCTGGGAGATTGGTTTCTCGCCGGTGGCCATTCTTACCGCATTTTTGTGTTCGACTTTTACCGGCATTTTGTTTGGCTGGCTGCCTGCCCGCAATGCGGCGCGTCTGGATCCTGTGGATGCGTTGGCTCGCGAATAGGCTGAAAATAAAAATGCCAGCCGATCGGGCTGGCATTTTGACGGCGGGATGTACACAATAAAACAGAGAGCTATGCGACCGTTTCTGCTTCAATGGGTACGATCAGGCTTGCATGATTGCCTTTTGGTCCCTGGTGTACATCGAACCGGACGGACTGCCCGGCTTTGAGCGTTCTGTAACCATCCATCTGAATGGTGGAATAGTGAGCGAAGATATCCTCGCCGCCGCCTTCGGGGCAGATGAAGCCAAACCCTTTGGCGTTGTTGAACCACTTAACAGTACCCATTTCCATGCTTCGACATCCTTCGTAAATCTTATAAGTTAAGATGGAATGAACCGGTGGTGGAGTGGGGGCTGTTCAAAACCTCGCCATCTCACGCTTGTACAATTTAGAGAAACGAAAGAAGTCGTCAAGCGTTTGGCGCTTGAGATGGGACAATAATCAACCAAAGTTTGAAGCAGTTAACGCTATTGCAACAGTTTGTGACAGACATCGCGGATGACAGTAATAGATGATTGTTATCTAACATCTGAGGTAGATTCAAAGTGGTTATGCAAAATGGGTAAGACCAACGACTGGCTGGATTTTGACCAGCTGGCGGAAGATAAAGTGCGTGACGCGCTAAAACCGCCATCTATGTATAAAGTTATGTTAATGAACGATGATTACACGCCGATGGAATTTGTTATTGACGTGCTACAAAAGTTCTTTTCTTATGATGTAGAACGTGCAACGCAACTGATGCTTACCGTTCATTATCGTGGCAAAGCTATCTGCGGCATCTTTACCGCCGAAGTGGCGGAGACCAAAGTCGCGATGGTGAACGATTATGCGAGGGAGAACGAGCATCCGTTGCTGTGTACGCTGGAAAAGGCCTGATAAGGCATAAAATTTGGGGGAGGTGCCTATGCTCAATCAAGAACTGGAACTCAGTTTAAATATGGCTTTCGCCAGAGCGCGTGAGCACCGACATGAGTTTATGACCGTCGAGCATTTACTGCTCGCACTGCTTAGCAACCCATCTGCCCGCGAAGCGCTGGAAGCCTGCTCCGTGGATCTGGTGGCGCTACGTCAGGAACTCGAAGCCTTCATCGAACAAACCACACCGGTGCTGCCAGCCAGTGAAGAAGAGCGCGACACGCAGCCGACGCTCAGCTTCCAGCGCGTGTTGCAGCGTGCGGTCTTCCACGTCCAGTCTTCCGGACGTAGCGAAGTGACGGGCGCAAATGTGCTGGTCGCCATCTTCAGCGAGCAGGAGTCACAGGCAGCCTACCTGCTGCGCAAACACGAAGTCAGCCGACTCGACGTGGTTAACTTTATCTCTCACGGAACGCGTAAAGACGAGCCGAACCAGGCATCGGATTCCAGCAATCAGGTCAATAACAATGAAGAGCAAGCAGGCGGGGAGGATCGTATGGAAAACTTCACCACCAATCTCAACCAGCTTGCTCGCGTTGGCGGTATCGACCCGCTGATTGGTCGCGATAAAGAGCTGGAGCGCGCGATCCAGGTATTGTGCCGTCGCCGCAAGAACAACCCGCTGCTGGTGGGTGAATCCGGCGTCGGTAAAACCGCGATTGCCGAGGGGCTCGCCTGGCGTATTGTGCAGGGCGACGTACCGGAAGTGATTGCCGATTGCACCATCTACTCGCTGGATATTGGCTCGCTGCTGGCGGGCACTAAATACCGCGGCGATTTTGAAAAACGCTTTAAGGCGCTTTTGAAACAGCTTGAGCAGGACACCAACAGCATTCTGTTTATCGATGAGATCCACACCATCATCGGTGCCGGTGCGGCCTCGGGTGGCCAGGTGGATGCCGCTAACCTGATCAAACCGCTGCTCTCCAGCGGTAAGATCCGCGTGATTGGCTCTACAACGTATCAGGAGTTCAGCAACATCTTTGAGAAAGATCGTGCCCTGGCGCGTCGTTTCCAGAAAATCGATGTGACTGAACCTTCTGTTGAAGAAACCGTGCAGATCATCAACGGTCTGAAACCGAAGTACGAAGCGCACCACGATGTGCGTTATACCGCCAAAGCGGTGCGTGCGGCGGTGGAGCTGGCGGTGAAATACATCAACGATCGTCATCTGCCGGATAAGGCCATTGACGTGATTGATGAGGCAGGGGCGCGTGCGCGTCTGATGCCAGCCAGCAAGCGTAAGAAAACCGTAAACGTGGCGGATATCGAGACCGTGGTGGCCCGTATCGCGCGTATCCCTGAGAAGAGCGTTTCTCAGAGCGACCGTGACACGCTGCGCACCCTTGGCAATCGCCTGAAAATGTTGGTCTTTGGGCAGGATAAAGCCATTGAGGCGTTAACCGAAGCCATCAAGATGGCCCGTGCCGGACTGGGGCATGAACATAAGCCTGTCGGTTCCTTCCTGTTCGCCGGTCCGACCGGTGTGGGGAAAACCGAGGTAACGGTTCAGCTCTCCAAAGCGCTGGGCATTGAGCTGCTGCGTTTTGATATGTCCGAGTACATGGAGCGTCACACCGTCAGCCGTTTGATTGGTGCGCCTCCGGGCTATGTGGGCTTTGACCAGGGCGGTCTGTTAACCGACGCGGTGATCAAGCATCCGCACGCGGTACTGCTGCTCGATGAAATCGAGAAAGCGCACCCGGACGTGTTCAATATCCTGCTGCAGGTGATGGACAACGGGACGCTGACCGATAACAACGGGCGCAAGGCGGACTTCCGCAACGTAGTGCTGGTAATGACCACCAACGCCGGTGTACGTGAAACGGAGCGCAAATCTATCGGCCTTATCCATCAGGATAACAGCACCGATGCGATGGAAGAGATCAAGAAGATCTTTACGCCGGAGTTCCGTAACCGTCTGGACAACATTATCTGGTTCGATCACCTCTCTACCGAGGTTATCCATCAGGTAGTGGATAAATTCATCGTCGAACTGCAGGTTCAGCTGGATCAGAAAGGCGTGTCGCTGGAAGTGAGCCAGGAGGCCCGCAACTGGCTGGCTGAGAAAGGCTACGACCGTGCGATGGGGGCCCGTCCAATGGCGCGTGTGATTCAGGACAACCTGAAGAAACCGCTGGCGAACGAGCTGCTGTTTGGCTTGCTGGTAGACGGCGGTCAGGTGACGGTCGCGCTGGACCAGGAGAAGAATGAGCTGACGTATGATTTCCAGAGTGCGCAGAAGCACAAGCCGGAAGCGGCTCACTAATTTCCAGCATTAGTCTTAAAAACCGGGCAACTGCCCGGTTTTTTTATGCCTGCCCGCACCGAAACTTTGCGAGGCGCTTTCCATATTTTCATCTCACTCATTGCTGTATAAATTCACAGTCCTAGAATGGCGACGCACCTGCAAAATCAGGTGTCGGGATTGGCGTCCTGAAAGTGTGTGAGCAGCACCATTGCTGCAGGCTTCGTTCGCCCTAAGGAAAAGGGTATAATTCTGCATCTGGCGGGCGAATCGGAAGCTTCTTTTGAAGCGCCAGTAGCACACACACTGGTACGCCAATTCCTTTTCGTCCGCCGCCAGCGAATCTGGCGTTTCCTGCGGTGGTAACTCAACGTGTGTGAAGGTATTACCCAATGAATACAGAAAACTGTTTCTCCCAGCTCTACAGCGAACTCTCCCTCAACCCCGATCTCCCGACCCTGGCCGGGCGCTGCATGCTGCTCACCGAAATTCTGCTGGACTGCAATGCCCACCCGCAAACGCAGCCCGTGTGCCGCTGTTTAGGCGCGTATCTGGAAGAAGTCAAAACCGGACTCACAGAATCAATGCGTGATTTTCAGATAGTGGAATTTGAGGAGGACGCTGAACCACCGCGACAAAAAGCGTGGCTTCTGGAAGATACCGAAACAAAGTGCGACTACTGTCGGGCAGTAAACCACGTGCTGCTGGTGTCCCATTTTGATCGGGATATGCTGCCGCACCTGACGGGATTGCTGCATGAGATGGCGCATTCCATGGCCGGGGATTTAATCACGCCGGCGCAGCCCCGCATGACAATACATCTTCCTGCCCGGCATTAAGCCGTTAAATAAAAAAGGCCGGGGTTAACCCGACCTTTATATATTCATCTGCCATTACAGGCGAAAACAATTAGCGACTACGGAAGACAATGCGGCCTTTGCTCAGGTCGTACGGGGTCAGTTCAACAGTCACTTTGTCGCCCGTTAAAATGCGGATGTAGTTTTTGCGCATTTTACCGGAGATGTGCGCAGTTACCACGTGACCGTTTTCCAGCTCTACGCGAAACATGGTGTTAGGCAACGTATCAAGTACGGTACCCTGCATTTCAATATTGTCTTCTTTGGCCATCTAATCCTCTGGGGTATCACTACCAAGTTTTGAACCGGCAAGATAATGCCGAAATTCATCAATTAAGTAAAGAATTGCGCGTTTAAAACGCAGCAAAATAGTTTCGGCGCATTGCCCAAGCGTCACGGTACAACCGAACGGAAAGCGCATTCGTAAAGGGGATACAACAGGATAAACGTCAGGACGTTATCTGAAGCGGAGGACCCAAACGGCGGCGAGGCAACAGGCAGAACCTACTCTGCGGCATAATTATAACACCCTCACAAAAAATATGCGGAAAACATTTAGGCATTGGGCATAAAGAGCGTTCTTGGTACCCAGAAGTCTCGCGGGAGCTTCTCCTGACGGCAAACGTCCAGATGTTCTATGTAGTGGCGGCGGGGGATTTCAACCGCGCCGAGCGAGGCAGTATGCTCATTGAGGACCTGGCAATCCATCAGTTTTCCGCCGCGCTGGGCAAACTCCTGGCAGAAGATCAGCAGCGCGGTTTTCGAGGCATTCACGGCACGGGAGAACATCGATTCGCCGCAAAACAGCGTCCCCTGCGCAACGCCATACATCCCGCCGACGAGTTCACCGTCTTGCCAGACTTCAATGGAGTGCGCGAAACCCAGCTCATGCAGCTGGTGATAGGCGGTAATGATATCGCGGGTGATCCAGGTTCCTTCATGACGGTCTTCGGCACAGCCTTCAATGACCTGACCGAAGGCATGATTTAGGGTGACGCGGTAGGGTGATTTCGCATGGAAACGCTTCATGCTGCGGCTCAGGTGAAACTGCGCCGGCCACAGCACGGCACGGGGATCGGGCGACCACCATAAAATCGGGTCGCCGGGTGAAAACCACGGGAAAATGCCACGCTGGTAAGCCATCAAAAGCCGCGCAGGACTGAGGTCGCCGCCAAGGGCCAGCAGCCCATTAGGTTCACGCAGCGCTCCCTCCGGCGAAGGGAACGCGATGTTATGACGAGAAAGCTGGACCAGGCGCATGACAGCAGAACTCCAATACGCGAGTTAGGATCGGTACAAATATAGTCTACAGACGCTGTTTAAACTGGTAGTAGCGACCCTGTTTCGCCAACAGTTCTGTGTGACTACCTTGCTCAATAATATGTCCGTTGTCCATCACAATTATCTGATCAAAACTCGCCAGCCCGCGCAGGCGGTGGGTGACCATCAGCACGGTTTTTCCGGTCATAACATGGGCCAGTAAATCAAGGATTTGGCTCTCGGTTGTTGCGTCCAGCCCTTCAGTGGGTTCATCAAGCAGCATCAGCGGCGCATCGTGCAGCAACGCGCGTGCAATCGCCAGACGGCGCAACTCGCCGCCGGAGAGCTGACGACCGCCTTCCCCGAGCCAGCCGTTCAGCCCGTCGTTCTCAAGCAGTTTTTGCAGCCCAACCTGCTCCAGCATGGCGCGCAGATCATCGTCGGAGGCCTGAGGTGCCGCGAGCAGCAGGTTATCACGCAGTGTTGCGCTGAAGAGGTGCACGCGCTGCGGAACCACGCTCACGGTCTTGCGCAGCGTCTGTTCGCTGAAGTCGGTCAGCGGCGTATCGTTAAACCGAATCTGACCGTGCTGCGGATCCCAGGCACGGGTCAGTAGCTGAAGAAGGGTGGATTTACCGCAACCGGTACGACCGAGGAGCGCAATCCGCTGGCCTGCTTTAACAGACAGCGTGATCCCTTCCAGCGCGTTTTGCGCCTGTTTTTCATAGGCAAAGGTGACGTTATCCAGGGTCAGCGCAACCTGCGCCGGCACGGCGGTCTGAGCGCCGCTGAACGTAACCTCCGGCTCCTGTTCGGCAATCTGGGTGATGCGCAGGGCAGAAGCGATGACCTGCCCGAGATGCTGGAAGGCGCCCGTCACCGGGGCCAGCGCTTCAAACGCGGCCAGGGCGCAGAAAACGAAGAGAGCAATCAGAGGGCCGGGCTGGGTATTCCCGCCTACGCCACCTGAAGCCATCCACAGCATGGCGATGACCGCCACGCCGCCGATCAACATCATCAGCGCCTGGGAGAATGCCGTCAGCTCCGACTGGCGGCGCTGGGCTTCATGCCAGTTCAGCTCAGTGCTTTCCATTTGACTGCGATAACGCGTGCTGGCACCAAAAATGGTCAGTTCCGCCTGTCCCTGCAGCCAGGATGTCAGCTGTTGTCGGTAGTCGCCGCGCAGTCGCGTCAGGTTCTCGCCAGTAGATTTACCTGCACGATAAAACAGCGGTGGCAGGATAATCAGCGTCAGCAGCATGATGCCACCCAGCGTGAGCGCAACGGGAACGTCCAGAACCGACAACCCCAGCGTGACCACCACAATCACCACAAACGCCCCCACGATGGGTGAGATGACACGCAGGTAAAGGTGATCCAGCGTGTCGACATCGGCTACGACACGGTTGAGTAACTCACCCTGACGAAAACGTACCAGCCCGGCAGGGGAGAGGGGTAGCAGTTTGCTGAAGGTGTAAATGCGCAGGTGCTGTAGCACGCGGAAAGTGGCATCGTGGCTGACCAGACGCTCAAAATAACGTCCGGCAGTACGCGTGATTGCGGTGCCGCGAACGCCTGCCGCCGGAAGCATATAGTTAAAGCTGTATAAACCCGCGAACCCCGCGACGGCCGAAGCGGATAAGAACCAGCCGGAGAGCGTAAGCAGACCGATGCTGGCAAGCAGGGTAACAATCGCCAGCACAATGCCCAGCAGCAGCATCCATTTATGGCGTTTATAGAGCGCAAGATAGGGAAGCAGAGCACGCATCAGATATCCTCCTGACGGTTTGCCAGCAGGGTGGCAAACAGGCCCTGCGCGGCAACGAGAGAGGCGTAATCGCCTTGCTCAACAATATGACCATTTTCCATGACCCAAATCTGATCCCAGTCAGCAATACCTTCCAGCTGATGGGTGACCATCAGGGTGGTTTGCTGCCGCGAGGCCGCATTCAGGGCATCCATGACGCGTTGCTCACTGTGTGCGTCAAGGCTCGCTGCTGGCTCGTCGAGCAGCATGAGCTGGCATGGGTTAAGCAGCGCGCGGGCAACCGCCACACGCTGGGCCTGACCGACTGACAGGCCGGCAGACTGGTCACCGACAACGGTATCGACACCCTGCTGTAGCTGCGGCAGAAACTCGCTGACCCAGGCGCGGTCGAGCACGGATTGCAGTTCATCGTCACGCGCATCCGGGCGAGCCAGCAGCACATTGTCTCGCAGCGTGGCGGCAGGAAGCTGAGGGTTTTGTCCCACCCAGCTAAGCTGTTTACGCCAGGCAAGCGGATCGAGATCGCGCAGTTCAGTTTGGTTGATCCGCAGCGATCCGGTGTAGGCCATAAAACCCGATAGCGCATTGAGCAGAGAGCTTTTCCCTGAACCGCTGATGCCTACGAGCACCACACGTTTTCCGGCCGGAAGGGTAAAGTTAAGCGGACCTGCCAGCACGTTGCCTTCAGGCGAAAGAATGGAGAAATCACGTGCTTCAAGGGTAACCGGCTCTTTGGCGTTCAGGGTCACGTCACCGCGTTCCGGATGCGCCAGTGGCGTTTCCATAAACGTTTTCAGGCTGTCAGCCGCGCCCACGGCCTGCGCTTTTGCATGATAGAAGGTACCCAGATCGCGAAGCGGCTGGAAAAATTCGGGGGCCAGTATCAGCGCAAGGAAACCGGCTGAAAGGGTCACAGCCGTGCCGTAGTGGCCAAAATCCAGCGCGCCGAGATACGAGAAGCCAAAGTAGACTGCCACAAGCGCAATCGACAGCGAGGTAAAGAATTCGAGTACGCCGGAGGAGAGGAACGCCAGACGTAACACTTCCATGGTGCGCTGACGGAAATCCTGCGATGCGAGGCGGATATTTTCAGTTTCCGCTTCACCGCGGCCAAAAATGCGCAACGTTTCCATGCCGCGCAGACGGTCAAGGAAATGGCCGCTTAAGCGACCCAGAGCCAGAAAGTTACGTCGGTTAGCGTCCGCGGCACCCATGCCCACCAGCGCCATAAACAGCGGGATCAACGGGGCTGTGCCCAGCAGGATCAGCGCCGCCATCCAGTTGACCGGGAAGATGGCGATGACAATCAGCAACGGAACGAAGACGGCTAGCGCCATCTGTGGCAGATAGCGCGCATAGTAGTCATGCATATCGTCAATCTGCTCAAGGATCAGCGTCGCCCAGCTTCCCGCGGGTTTACCCTGGATCCACGCCGGACCGGCCTCCTGAAGGCGGTCAAGCACCTGACGGCGGATCTCATAGCGGATATGCTGTCCGGCGTGAAAACCCACGCGCTCACGCAGCCAGACCACCCAGGCACGAAGAACAAAAATCAGGATCAGGACGATAAAGGGCAACAGGAGCGCTTCGCGCGGAATGTTCTCCATGATCATGTGATTAAGAATGCGGGCCAGCAGCCATGCCTGGGCAACAATCAACAGACCACTGACAAACCCCAGAAAACGGGAGATTGTTAGCCAGCGGCGGGAAAGAACGCTTTGCTGTTTCAGCCAGCGTGTTAACTCTTGTTGACGGGTTTTTTCCATTGCGTACTTAGCAGGTGACGTTATTAGAAGTTGGGCAGCGCAATGTTACAACGGAGAGACAATAAAGGCGACTTATCGCCGCCTTTATTTACGTTTGTTACTGACTTGTAAAGATTATTTACCTTGTTCCGCCAGCCCGTCGAGGTAGCGTTCCGCGTCCAGCGCGGCCATACAGCCGGTGCCAGCAGAGGTGATCGCCTGACGGTAGATATGGTCCATCACATCGCCAGCAGCGAATACGCCAGGAATGCTGGTCTGGGTCGCGTTGCCGTGAATACCGGACTGCACTTTGATGTAGCCGTTTTCCAGCTCCAGTTGCCCCTCGAAAATCGCGGTGTTCGGGCTGTGACCGATCGCCACAAACAGACCCGCCACTTCCAGCGTTTCGACGTTATCGGTGTTCTGGGTATCACGAATACGCAGACCGGCAACGCCCATCTGATCGCCCGTGACTTCTTCCAGGGTACGGTTGGTGTGCAGCACGATATTGCCACTCGCCACTTTATCCATCAGACGTTTGATCAGGATCTTCTCTGCGCGGAAGGTGTCACGACGGTGGATCAGGTGCACTTCAGAGGCGATGTTCGCCAGATAAAGGGCTTCTTCCACGGCAGTGTTGCCGCCACCGATAACCGCCACTTTCTGGTTGCGATAGAAGAAACCATCGCAGGTTGCGCAGGCGGAGACGCCACGGCCTTTGAATGCTTCTTCAGACGGCAGACCGAGGTAACGGGCAGAAGCGCCGGTCGCGATGATCAGCGCATCACAGGTGTATTCGCCACTGTCGCCCGTCAGACGGAACGGACGGTTCTGCAGGTCAACCTTGTTGATATGATCGAACAGAATTTCGGTTTCGAATTTCGTCGCATGCTCGTGCATACGCTCCATCAGCAGCGGCCCGGTCAGGTCGTTCGGGTCGCCTGGCCAGTTTTCCACTTCCGTGGTGGTGGTCAGCTGACCGCCTTTTTCCATGCCGGTAATCAGAACCGGTTGCAGGTTAGCGCGTGCAGCATAGACCGCCGCGGTATATCCCGCAGGTCCAGAACCAAGAATTAGCAGCTTACTGTGTTTGGCCGTGCCCATGAGATCCCCATTGTTGTTGGCAGACATTTGGCTGGATTGTAGGGAATTTGTTGCCGTAAAAAAAGAGCGCAGCAATTTTGATATCGATATGTGCAATAGCCAGCGACGATGAATTAAGCGCTATAACATCACGCTTTGCGCCGAAATTCGCTCGTTTGTACGGCAATAAAATGAGGATTAATACCCTGCCGTAATGAATATCCGGCATGTTGTACTAAAAATCGATGTTTTGCTTTGACAATCCCCTGCGCTTTTGCGAAAACATTCAAGGAAGAAAAAAAACCGCGTTAACCGCATGCCGCATAGGCATGCACGTAAATGCCATTTTTACCGGGTCAGTGAAATCTACGCATGGCGTGGACAGACGCCATACGTGATATCGGTGACTGCCTTCGGGCAACGGTCTTCTTACCAACAGAACCCGAATCCGCATCGCGTCTAATACATAACCAGGCGATGTGATGACTAACGGGTACAGGCTCTGAACAGTGATGTGCACAGGGTCCAGGCAGGAGTAGGGAAGGAATACAGAGAGACAATAATAATGGTAGATAGCAAGAAGCGCCCTGGCAAAGATCTCGACCGTATCGATCGTAACATTCTTAATGAATTGCAAAAGGATGGGCGTATTTCCAACGTCGAGCTTTCAAAACGTGTGGGTCTTTCCCCGACGCCGTGCCTTGAGCGTGTGCGCCGACTGGAAAGACAGGGTTTCATTCAGGGCTATACGGCTCTGTTGAACCCGCATTATCTGGATGCCTCACTTCTGGTATTTGTTGAGATTACTCTGAATCGTGGTGCGCCGGATGTGTTTGAGCAATTTAACGCCGCTGTACAAAAACTTGAAGAAATTCAAGAGTGTCATCTGGTATCCGGTGATTTCGACTACCTGTTGAAAACCCGTGTGCCTGATATGTCCGCCTACCGTAAGCTGCTGGGTGAAACCCTGCTGCGTCTGCCGGGCGTGAATGACACCCGTACCTATGTGGTGATGGAAGAAGTCAAACAGAGCAATCGTCTGGTTATTAAGACGCGCTAACACGGAACAGGTGCAAAATCAGTGTAGTTTGATTACACTCCTGTTAATCCATACAGCAACAGTGCCGGGGATACCCGGCGCTGTTGTCCGTTTTAGCAAACAGGCAGGATATGCCTGATACCTGGAGAGCCTTTCTTGAGCCAGGAATACACTGAAGACAAAGAAGTCACATTATCGAAGCTAAGCAGCGGACGTCGTCTCCTCGAGGCTTTGCTGATTGTTATTGCCCTTTTTGCCGTCTGGCTGATGGCAGCCCTACTCAGTTTCAACCCCTCAGATCCCAGCTGGTCACAAACCGCCTGGCATGAGCCTATCCATAACTTAGGCGGTGTTCCCGGCGCCTGGCTTGCAGATACGCTCTTCTTCATTTTCGGGGTGATGGCCTACACCCTTCCCGTCATTATCATTGGCGGATGCTGGTTTGCCTGGCGCCATCGTCAAAACGATGACTATATCGACTATTTCGCGGTGTCGCTGCGCCTGATTGGCGCACTGGCGCTAATCCTCACCTCGTGTGGGCTGGCGGCTATCAACGCCGATGATATCTGGTATTTCGCCTCTGGCGGGGTGATCGGCAGCCTGTTGAGTTCTGCGCTACAGCCCATGCTTCACAGCAGCGGTGGAACGCTTGCGTTGCTCTGCATCTGGGCGGCAGGACTGACACTGTTCACCGGCTGGTCGTGGGTGAGCATCGCCGAGAAGATTGGCAGCTTTATCCTTACCCTCCTGACCTTCGCCAGCAACCGTACCCGTCGCGACGATACGTGGGTTGACGAAGATGAATATGAAGATGAGTACGAAGAGGAAGACGATGCTCCCGTTCAGCGTCGCGAATCTCGTCGTGCCCGCATTATGCGCGGCGCGCTGGCGCGTCGTCAGCGTGTTGCCGAGAAATTTGCCAACCCGCTAGGCCGTAAAACCGATGCGGCGCTCTTCTCCGGCAAACGCATGGATGAAGACGATCAGGTTGAATATCGTGCAGCCGGTGCGGCTGTCGATCCAAACGATGTGCTCTTCTCCGGCAACCGTGCCACGCCGGGAGCGTTTGATGAATACGACCCGCTGTTAAATGGTCACTCCGTGACCGAGCCGGTCGCTGCAGCGGCCGCCGCCACTACGGCTTCACAGGCGTATGCCGCTCCAGCCGATGCGGTGATGCCTTCAGCACCGGTTCCACCACCCGAATCCGCCATTCAGCAACCTCAGGTGGAGTGGCAAACCGCCCCTGGTGTTCATACGCCTGAGCCGGTTATTGCGCCAGAGCCAGAGAGCTATATTCCTGTCCAGCAGGAAGCCTGGCAGCAGCCTTATCAGCCGGAGCCGGCATATGAGCCTCAGGGATATCCGCAGTACGCGCAGCCTGCTGCACAGCCTCATCAGGAGTACGTGCCGGAGCCGGTTGAACCTGAACAGCCATACGTAGCGCCTCAGCCAGAGCCTGACGTGGTGGAAGAGGCGAAACCGTCTCGTCCGCCATTGTACTATTTTGAAGAGGTCGAAGAGCGTCGTGCCCGCGAGCGTGAACAGCTGGCGGCCTGGTATCAGCCTGTGCCTGAACCGGTGCAGGAGCCTGTAACCAAAGCACCTTCTGTTTCGGTTCCTCCGGTTGATCCAACGCCTGCCGTTGCACCTGTTGCTGAAAGCGTGAAGCAGGCTACAGCGGCAGCCGCTGCGGCAGCCCCGGTCTTTAGCCTCGCCACAGGCGGTGCGCCACGTCCACAGGTGAAAGAAGGCATTGGCCCGCAGTTACCTCGCCCAAACCGTGTTCGCGTGCCAACGCGGCGTGAGCTGGCCTCCTACGGTATCAAGCTGCCTTCTCAGCGTATGGCTGAGGAAAAAGCGCGCGAGAATGAGTATGAAGATGACGTTGATGAAATGCATCAGGATGAACTGGCGCGCCAGTTCGCCGCCCAGCAGCATCAGCGCTATGGCGAAGAATACCAGCATGAAGTGTATCATCCACAAGACGAAGATGACGCGGCTGAGGCGGAATTAGCGCGCCAGTTCGCGGCCACGCAGCAGCAGCGTTATGCCGGAGAGCAGCCCGCCGGAGCGAATCCGTTCTCGCTGTCGGATTTTGAATTCTCGCCAATGAAAGATCTGGTGGATGATGGCCCGAGCGAGCCGCTGTTCACGCCGAGCGTGATGCCGGACGCTGAACCGACGCGTCCGCAGACTGCGCCAGCGCCGCAGGCGTATGCACAGCCGCAACAACCGGCACCGCAGGCGTATGCACAGCCGCAACAACCGGCACCGCAGGCGTTTGCACAGCCGCAACAACCAGCGCCGCAGGCGTATGCTCAGCAGCAGCAACCGGCGCCGCAGGCGTATGCACAGCCGCAGCAACCTGCACCGCAGGCGTTTGCACAGCCGCAACAACCAGCGCCGCAAGCGTATGCTCAGCAGCAGCAACCGGCGCCGCAGGCTTACGCGCAACCGCAGCAGCCACCACAGTCGCCGCAGTTCCAGCAGCCTCAGGCACAGCCGCAGGAGAGTCTCATTCACCCGCTGCTGATGCGTAACGGCGACAGCCGTCCGTTGCAGCGTCCAAGCACGCCTCTGCCGTCGCTGGATCTGTTAACCCCACCGCCGGCTGAAGTCGAGCCGGTCGATACCTTTGCTCTTGAGCAGATGGCTCGTCTGGTGGAAGCGCGTCTGGCGGACTTCCGTATCAAGGCTGATGTGGTCAACTACTCCCCAGGGCCGGTGATCACTCGCTTCGAACTTAATCTGGCACCAGGCGTAAAAGCCGCGCGTATTTCTAACCTTTCCCGTGACCTGGCGCGGTCTCTGTCGACCGTGGCGGTGCGTGTTGTAGAGGTTATTCCGGGTAAACCTTACGTCGGTCTTGAACTGCCGAATAAGAAACGTCAGACCGTTTACCTGCGCGAAGTCCTGGATAACGCGAAGTTCCGCGATAACCCGTCACCGCTGAGCGTGGTTCTGGGTAAAGATATTGCGGGCGAGCCGGTGGTGGCCGATCTGGCAAAAATGCCTCACCTGCTGGTGGCAGGTACCACCGGCTCCGGTAAATCCGTCGGTGTGAACGCCATGATCCTCAGCATGCTCTATAAAGCGCAGCCGGAAGATGTCCGTTTCATCATGATCGACCCGAAAATGCTGGAACTGTCGGTCTATGAAGGTATCCCGCATCTGCTGACAGAAGTGGTTACCGACATGAAAGACGCGGCCAATGCCCTGCGCTGGAGCGTTAATGAGATGGAGCGTCGCTACAAGCTGATGTCTGCGCTGGGCGTGCGTAACCTTGCCGGTTATAACGAGAAAATCGCCGAAGCGGCACGGATGGGCCGCCCGATTCCGGACCCTTACTGGAAACCGGGCGACAGCATGGATGCCCAACATCCGGTGCTGGAAAAACTGCCTTACATCGTCGTCCTGGTGGATGAATTCGCTGACCTGATGATGACCGTCGGTAAAAAAGTGGAAGAGCTGATTGCACGTCTGGCGCAAAAAGCGCGTGCGGCCGGCATCCACCTGGTTCTGGCGACGCAGCGTCCGTCTGTGGACGTCATTACGGGTCTGATCAAAGCGAACATTCCAACCCGTATCGCGTTTACCGTATCGAGCAAAATTGACTCGCGTACTATTCTCGACCAGGGTGGCGCGGAGTCGCTGCTGGGTATGGGGGACATGCTTTACTCTGGCCCGAACTCCACCTCTCCGGTGCGTGTTCACGGCGCATTTGTTCGCGACCAGGAAGTTCACGCCGTGGTGCAGGACTGGAAAGCGCGCGGTCGTCCGCAATATGTTGATGGCATTACCTCCGACAGCGAAAGCGAAGGCGGCGGTGGTGGCCTGGACGGCGGCGAGGAGCTGGATCCGTTATTCGACCAGGCGGTTAACTTCGTCACCGAAAAACGTAAAGCCTCTATCTCGGGTGTGCAGCGTCAGTTCCGCATCGGCTACAACCGCGCAGCGCGCATCATCGAGCAGATGGAAGCGCAGGGCATTGTGAGCGAGCAGGGGCACAACGGTAACCGTGAGGTGCTGGCACCGCCGCCGTTTGATTAACCTTCAGTGATTGCAAAGAAGGGTAAATCAGCCAAAATTAAGCATTTTCTTCTGTCGCCTGCCTTCGGGCAGGTACACAATAGAGGGCAGAACCCCATATCGGGATGACGTATTTTAAGGAATAACAATGAAAAAAATCGCAATCGCCTGTGCATTACTCACCAGTTTTGTCGCCAGCAGCGTCTGGGCTGATGCAGCCAGCGACCTTAAAAGCCGACTGGATAAAGTGAGCAGTTTCCACGCCAGCTTCACGCAAAAAGTGACTGACGGCAGTGGCAATGCGGTGCAGGAAGGTCAGGGGGATTTGTGGGTAAAACGCCCGAATCTGTTTAACTGGCATATGACTCAGCCGGATGAGAGCATCCTGGTTTCTGATGGTAAGACCCTGTGGTTCTACAACCCGTTTGTCGAGCAGGCTACCGCGACCTGGCTGAAAGACGCGACCAGCAATACGCCTTTCATGCTGATTGCGCGTAACCAGTCCAGCGACTGGCAGCAGTACAATATCAAACAGAATGGTGATGAGTTTGTTCTGACGCCGAAAGGCAGCAATGGCAACCTGAAACAGTTCACCATCAACGTGAGCACCAACGGAACCATTAATCAGTTTGGTGCGGTTGAGCAGGACGACCAGCGTAGCAGCTACCAGCTCAAGACCCAGCAAAACGGCGCGGTTGACGCGTCTAAATTCACCTTTACCCCGCCGCAGGGCGTAACGGTGGACGATCAGCGCAACAAGTAAGAGGCATGAGTGAGCAATCTGTCGCTCGATTTTTCTGAGAATGCGTTTCAACCTCTGGCCGCTCGTATGCGGCCAGAAAATTTAGCGCAGTACATCGGCCAGCAACACCTGCTGGCTGCGGGGAAACCCTTGCCGCGTGCCATTGAGGCCGGGCATCTGCACTCCATGATCCTCTGGGGCCCACCCGGTACAGGCAAAACCACGCTCGCGGAAGTTATCGCCCGCTATGCTAACGCGGATGTCGAGCGCATCTCGGCGGTCACGTCCGGCGTGAAGGAGATCCGCGAGGCAATTGAACGTGCGCGGCAAAATCGCAATGCAGGGCGACGTACCATTCTCTTTGTCGACGAAGTTCACCGTTTCAATAAAAGCCAGCAGGATGCTTTCCTGCCGCACATTGAAGACGGCACCATTTTCTTCATCGGTGCCACCACCGAAAACCCGTCGTTTGAACTCAATTCCGCACTGCTTTCCCGTGCACGTGTTTACCTGCTCAAATCCCTGACCGTGGAGGATATTGAACAGGTTCTCACGCAGGCGATGAACGATAACGTGCGCGGCTACGGCGGGCAGCATATCGTTCTACCTGACGACACGCGCCGGGCGATCGCTGAGCTGGTTAACGGCGACGCCCGCCGGGCACTCAATACGCTGGAAATGATGGCCGATATGGCCGAAGTGGATGCGTCCGGCAAACGGGTACTGAAACCGGCGTTGCTCACCGAAATCGCCGGGGAGCGCAGCGCGCGTTTCGACAATAAAGGCGATCGGTTTTACGATCTGATTTCGGCACTGCATAAGTCGGTGCGCGGCAGCGCGCCCGATGCGGCGCTTTACTGGTATGCCCGCATTATCACCGCCGGTGGCGATCCGCTGTATGTGGCCCGTCGCTGCCTGGCGATTGCCTCTGAAGATGTCGGGAATGCCGACCCGCGCGCCATGCAGGTGGCTATTTCGGCCTGGGACTGCTTTACCCGCGTCGGGCCTGCTGAAGGCGAGCGTGCTATCGCTCAGGCGATTGTTTATCTGGCCTGCGCACCGAAAAGTAACGCTGTCTATACCGCCTTTAAAGCGGCCATGTCCGACGCTCGTGAACGCCCGGATTATGACGTGCCGGTTCATCTGCGCAATGCGCCGACCAAACTGATGAAAGAGATGGGATACGGGCAGGAGTACCGCTACGCCCACGACGAACCCAATGCCTACGCCGCCGGGGAGGAATATTTCCCGCAGGAGATGGCACAAACCCGCTATTATCACCCCACAAACAGAGGTCTTGAAGGCAAGATTGGCGAAAAGCTCGCCTGGCTCGCCGGACAGGATCAAAATAGCCCTATAAAACGCTACCGTTAGTGCGATCGTTGCGGTAATGTTGGCAATGTATCCCTGTGGCCGCAGGCTGTGGTCACATTTTCCTATTTTAATTCGATAAGCACAGGATAAGCATGCTCGATCCCAATCTGCTGCGTAATGAGCCAGACGCAGTCGCTGAAAAACTGGCACGCCGGGGCTTTAAGCTGGATGTAGATAAGCTGCGCGCTCTTGAAGAGCGTCGTAAAGTTCTGCAGGTACAAACTGAAAATCTGCAGGCAGAGCGTAATTCTCGATCGAAATCCATCGGCCAGGCGAAAGCGCGCGGGGAAGACATTGAGCCATTACGCCTGGAAGTGAACAAACTGGGTGAAGAGCTGGATCAGGCGAAAGCGGAGCTGGACGTGCTTCAGGCCGAGATCCGTGATATCGCGCTGGCGATCCCGAACATTCCTGACGATAGCGTACCTGTCGGTAAAGATGAAAACGACAACGTTGAAGTGAAACGCTGGGGCACGCCTCGCGAGTTCGACTTCGAGGTTCGCGATCATGTGACCCTGGGCGAAATGCATGCCGGCCTGGACTTTGCGGCCGCAGTTAAGCTGACCGGTTCTCGCTTCGTTGTGATGAAAGGCCAGATTGCTCATCTGCATCGCGCTCTGGCGCAGTTTATGCTGGATCTGCACACCGAGCAGCACGGTTACAGCGAAACCTACGTCCCGTATCTGGTTAACCACGATACGCTGTACGGTACTGGCCAGCTGCCAAAATTTGCCGGCGATCTGTTCCACACCCGTCCGCTGGATGAGGAAGCTGACAGCAGCAACTACGCGCTGATCCCAACTGCGGAAGTGCCGCTGACTAACCTCTTGCGTGATGAGATCATCGACGAAGACGACCTGCCAATCAAACTGACAGCACACTCTCCGTGCTTCCGTTCTGAAGCGGGTTCTTACGGTCGTGACACGCGTGGTCTGATCCGTATGCACCAGTTCGACAAAGTAGAGATGGTGCAGATTGTCCGCCCGGAAGAGTCGATGGACGCGCTGGAAGAGATGACCGGCCACGCTGAGAAAGTGCTGGAGCTGCTGGGTCTGCCGTACCGTCGTATGGCGCTGTGCACCGGTGATATGGGCTTTGGTGCCTGCAAAACCTTCGACCTGGAAGTCTGGGTTCCTGCGCAGAATACCTACCGTGAAATCTCCTCCTGCTCAAACGTCTGGGATTTCCAGGCGCGTCGTATGCAGGCACGTTGCCGCAGCAAGTCTGACAAGAAAACTCGTCTGGTGCATACCCTGAACGGTTCTGGTCTGGCTGTCGGTCGTACACTGGTTGCCGTGCTGGAAAACTATCAGCAGGCGGACGGTCGTATTGAGATCCCTGAAGTGCTGCGTCCGTACATGAAAGGCCAGCAGTACATCGGTTAATGATTTGACGTGAAACAAAAAAGCGCCTCAGGGCGCTTTTTTTATACCTTAGAATTGATACGACGCAATAACCCCTCCCTCCAAAGTAGTAATACTCCTCCGAATGAAAGTCAGCATAAAAAACCAATAACGAAGTTATTCGTTATATATAAAACTATATAGCGGCATATGCCGCCTCTCTTTTCTTTGTGAGCAACCAAAGTGAGTCTCTATGAAAATCAAAGCGCCTGAAGCGTTAATGGCTGCCGAGGTCACTCGCCGTGGGTTGATGAAAACCACGGCAATTGGTGGTCTGGCCGTTGCCAGCAGCGCCTTTACGCTCCCTTTTTCTCGTCTGGTGTCGGCGGCGGATGCATTGTCCCCGGCCACCCCGGAAAAAGTGGTGTGGAGTGCCTGTACCGTAAACTGCGGTAGCCGTTGTCCACTGCGTATGCATGTGGTGGATGGTGAGATTAAATATGTCGAAACCGATAATACCGGGGACGATAACTACGAGGGGTTACATCAGGTCCGCGCCTGCTTACGCGGCCGTTCAATGCGTCGTCGCGTTTATAACCCGGACCGCCTGAAGTACCCGATGAAACGCGTTGGCAAGCGTGGAGAAGGGAAGTTCGAGCGCATTAGCTGGGATGAAGCCTACGACATTATCGCGACGAACATGCAGCGTCTGATCAAAGACTACGGCAACGAATCCATCTATCTGAACTATGGCACCGGGACGCTCGGCGGCACGCTGACCCGCTCCTGGCCACCGGGGAAAACGCTGGTGGCCCGTCTGATGAACTGCTGCGGCGGTTATCTGAACCATTATGGCGACTACTCTTCGGCGCAGATTGCCGCCGGTCTGAACTACACCTACGGTGGCTGGGCAGACGGTAACAGCCCGTCTGATATCGAAAACAGTAAGCTGGTGGTGCTGTTCGGCAACAACCCGGGTGAAACGCGCATGAGCGGTGGCGGGGTAACGTACTACCTCGAACAAGCGCGCGCCAAATCGAATGCCCGCATGATTATTATCGACCCGCGCTATACCGACACCGGAGCAGGGCGTGAAGATGAGTGGATTCCGATTCGTCCAGGCACCGATGCTGCGCTGGTCTCCGCGCTGGCATGGGTGATGATCACTGAAAATCTGGTCGATCAGCCGTTCCTCGATAAATACTGCGTCGGTTATGACGAGAAAACATTGCCAGCCAGCGCGCCGGCTAATGGCCACTATAAGGCCTATATTCTCGGTCAGGGCAGCGACGGTATTGCCAAAACGCCGGAATGGGCGTCCACCATCACGGGAATTCCGGTTGACCGTATTGTTCAACTGGCACGCGAGATTGGTTCGGCTAAACCGGCCTATATTAGTCAGGGCTGGGGTCCACAGCGTCATGCGAACGGTGAAATTGCCACCCGTGCCATTTCGATGCTCGCCATTCTGACGGGTAACGTAGGCATTCATGGCGGTAACACCGGTGCGCGTGAAGGCTCCTATGAAGTGCCGTTTGAACGTATGCCGACGCTGGAAAACCCGGTTCAGACCAGTATCTCCATGTTTATGTGGACTGATGCCATTGAACGCGGCCCGGAAATGACTGCGCTGCGTGACGGCGTGCGGGGTAAGGACAAACTGGATGTCCCGATCAAAATGATCTGGAACTACGCCGGCAACTGTCTCATCAACCAGCACTCTGAAATTAACCGCACCCATGAAATCCTGCAGGATGACAAGAAGTGCGAGATGATTGTGGTGATCGACTGCCACATGACTTCTTCGGCAAAATATGCCGATATTATTCTCCCGGACTGCACGGCTTCTGAGCAGATGGATTTCGCGCTGGATGCCTCCTGCGGCAACATGTCCTATGTCATCTTTACCGATCAGGCTATTAAACCTCGCTTTGAGTGCAAAACCATCTATGAGATGACCTCTGAGCTGGCGAAACGTCTTGGCGTTGAGCAGCAATTTACCGAGGGGCGCACGCAGGAAGGGTGGATGCGCCATCTGCATGAACTCTCCCGCAAAGCGATCCCTGACCTTCCGGATTTCGATACCTTCCGTGAGCAGGGGATGTACAAACAGCGTGATCCGGAAGGCCACCACGTGGCGTACAAAGCTTTCCGTGACGATCCGCAGGCCAATCCGCTGACCACGCCATCGGGCAAAATTGAAATTTATTCAGAAGAGCTGGCAAAAATTGCCTCTACCTGGGAGTTGCCGGAAGGGGATGTTATCGATCCGCTGCCGATCTACACGCCGGGCTTTGAAAACTACAACGATCCGCTGACCGCGAAATTCCCGCTGCAGTTGACCGGCTTCCACTACAAAGCGCGTGTTCACTCTACCTATGGCAACGTCGACGTACTGAAAGCTGCCTGCCGTCAGGAGATGTGGATTAACCCGATGGATGCCAAAGCCCGTGGGATCAGCAATGGCGACCGCGTGCGCATCTTTAACGGTCGCGGTGAGGTACACATTGAAGCCAAGGTGACTCCGCGCATGATGCCTGGCGTTGTCGCGCTGGGGGAAGGGGCCTGGTATAGCCCGGATGCGAATCGCATCGACCAGGCAGGCAGTATTAACGTACTGACCACGCAGCGTCCGTCGCCACTGGCGAAGGGCAACCCGTCCCACACGAACCTTGTTCAGGTTGAAAAGGTGTAAGGAGTAACCGATGACAACCCAGTATGGATTTTTTATTGATTCCAGCCGCTGCACCGGGTGCAAAACCTGCGAGCTCGCCTGCAAGGATTACAAAGATTTAACCCCGGACGTCAGCTTCCGCCGTATTTACGAATACGCGGGCGGTGACTGGCAGGAAGACAACGGTGTCTGGCACCAGAACGTGTTTGCCTACTACCTGTCGATTGCCTGCAACCACTGCGAAGACCCGGCCTGCACCAAGGTCTGCCCGAGCGGGGCGATGCACAAGCGTGACGACGGGTTTGTGGTGGTGGATGAAGATGTCTGCATCGGCTGTCGCTACTGCCACATGGCCTGTCCGTACGGTGCCCCGCAGTATAATGCCGCCAAAGGGCATATGACCAAGTGCGACGGCTGCCACACTCGCGTGGCAGACGGCAAAAAGCCGATCTGCGTGGAGTCCTGTCCGCTGCGTGCGCTGGACTTCGGTCCTATCGACGAGCTGCGTAAAAAACATGGTCAGCTGGCGGCCGTCGCGCCGCTGCCGTCCGCGCACTTCACGAAGCCAAGCATCGTGATTAAACCTAACGCCAACAGCCGCCCGACAGGGGATACCACCGGCTACCTGGCAAACCCGAAGGAGGTGTGAGATGGGAAGTGGATGGCATGAATGGCCGCTGATGATCTTCACGGTCTTTGGGCAGTGTGTGGCGGGCGGTTTTATTGTCCTCGCGCTGGCGCTGCTGAAAGGGAATCTCACTGCTGAGCAACAACAACGTTTAGTGTTGAGTATGTTTGGCCTGTGGGTGCTGATGGGAATTGGCTTTATTGCCTCTACGCTGCACCTCGGCTCGCCAATGCGCGCGTTCAACTCCCTGAACCGGGTGGGCGCGTCGTCACTCAGTAATGAAATCGCCAGCGGTGCGATCTTCTTTGCTGTGGGTGGGCTGGGTTGGCTGCTGGCAGCACTGAAGAAATTGCCGGCAGGGCTGCGCAGCGTGTGGCTGATTGTCACGATGGTGCTGGGCGTGGTGTTTGTGTGGATGATGGTGCGGGTCTATAACACCATCGACACCGTGCCGACCTGGTACAGCATCTGGACGCCGATGAGCTTCTTCCTGACGCTGTTTATTGGTGGGCCGCTTCTTGGCTTCATGCTGCTGCGCGTCGCGGGTGTTGACGGTTGGGCGATGCGTTTGCTGCCTGTCGTTTCACTGCTGGCGCTGGTGGTGAGCGCAGTCGTCACCCTGATGCAGGGCGCGGAGCTGGCAACCATTCACAGCTCTGTTCAGCAGGCGTCTGCCCTGGTGCCGGCATACGGCTCGCTGATGGCCTGGCGCGTGGTCCTGCTGGTGGCGGCACTGGTGTGCTGGATTGTGCCTCAGCTTAAGGGGTATCAACCCGCGTTGCCGCTCCTGTCACTGGCTTTTGTGCTGGTCCTCGCAGGTGAACTGATCGGCCGCGGTGTGTTCTACGGTTTGCATATGACCGTAGGTATGGCCGTCGCCAGTTAACGTTGCCGTGGGTGAGATAAAGCCGGGACGGAGCGCCCGGCTTTTTTTATTTTAATCATGAAATTTTTCGACTGACGTTTTGTTTTCACTTCGGGCATTAATAAATAAAAACAGATACATAATTCATATCTATAGCAGGCGTTGCATTAGCAGGATAAGTTTTTTAAATCGACAGGGAACATATCGTGCGTGGCGGTGAAAACAGTGGATTGACTTTGTTTTTGCCAGTGGCATGATGCGCACGAAATCTGAACTTCCTCGCGGTTTTTAATCCATGACCATCTATACCCGGCCAGTGCTTTTATTGCTCTGTGGCCTGCTTCTGCTGACCCTGGCGATCGCAGTGTTAAATACGCTCGTCCCGCTGTGGCTCGCCCATGAAAACTTACCGACCTGGCAGGTGGGTATGGTCAGCTCGTCCTTTTTTACCGGCAACCTGCTGGGTACGCTGGTTACAGGAAGCCTGATTAAACGCTTTGGTTTTAACCGCAGCTATTATCTGGCCTCGCTGCTCTTCGCTGTCGGATGTGCCGGGCTGGGCCTGATGGTCGGCTTCTGGAGTTGGATGGTATGGCGCTTTATCGCCGGAGTGGGTTGCGCGATGATTTGGGTGGTGGTTGAAAGCGCGCTGATGTGCAGCGGCACGTCACGTAACCGCGGACGCCTGCTGGCAGCCTATATGATGGTTTATTACATCGGTACCGTGCTTGGTCAACTGATGGTGAGCAAACTGCCAACCGACCTGATGAGCGTTCTGCCGTGGGTGACGGGAATGGTGCTGGCAGCAATCCTGCCGCTGCTCTTTACGCGCATTGTGAACCAGAATAGCGAACACCAGGAAGCAACCCACGTCTGGCCAATGCTGAGACTGCGTCAGGCGCGTCTTGGCGTTAACGGCTGTATTATCTCCGGAATTGTGCTTGGTTCACTGTATGGCCTGATGCCGCTTTATCTGAACCATCAGGGCGTCAGCGATTCCGGGATCGGTTTCTGGATGGCGGTGATGGTGAGTGCGGGGATTGTCGGTCAGTGGCCGATTGGACGCCTGGCCGATCGCTTTGGTCGCCTGTTGGTGCTGCGTGTTCAGGTTTTTGTGGTGATCATGGGTTGTCTCGCCATGCTCAGCAATGCGGCGATGGCGCCTGCGCTGTTTATTCTGGGTGCCGCAGGTTTTACGCTCTATCCGGTCGCGATGGCCTGGGCCTGTGAGAAAGTTGAACACCACCAGTTAGTGGCAATGAACCAGGCGTTGTTACTGAGCTATACCATCGGCAGCCTGCTGGGACCGACCTTTACCGCGATGCTGATGCAGAATTACTCCGACAATTTGCTGTTTATTATGATTGCCAGCGTATCGTTTATTTATCTCTTAATGCTGCTGCGCAAAGTGGGAGAACACCCGACGCCTGTGGCGCATGCCTGATTAATAAAAAGCCAGTCGATGACTGGCTTTTTTGTCCCCATCACATATAAGACTTTTACGTATTGTTTGTTTATTGCACCAGGCGATAATTCAGGTGAGTTATATCACTAAAAGGCAACAATCATGTCTACTCGTCGTTTTACCACTACCGCTCTGGCAGTAGTGTTGTCTTTAACGTTTGCTGTAGCTCCGGTCATGGCTAACCCGGGTAACGGGAATGGCAGTGGTCACGGGAACAGTGGCGGACAAGGTAATGGCGGCAGTCACGGCAATTCCGGTAGTCATGGCAACGGAAATTCCGGTACCCACGGTAATAAACAAAATAACGGACAGGAAAATCCAGGTAAATCGAATAAAAGCGTCAGTGACGATGTCGACGCCCGTGTGAGCTTCGATCATGCCCGTCACCTGGCACTCAATTACGGCTTAACAGGTTATGAGTCACTGCCTCCGGGTATTGCGAAGAACCTCGCACGCGGTAAACCGCTCCCTCCGGGCATTGCGAAGAAAACCGTGCCGGCTTCTATGCTGGGCCAGCTTCCTTCCTATCCTGGCTATGAATGGCGTGTCGTCGGTGACGATCTGGTCTTAATTGCGCTGAGTACTGCGGTTGTGACCACCATTATTAATGGCGTCTTCAGATAATATAAAAAAGGCCCGGTTCTCACCGGGCCTTTTCTTAATACATTACCTTGTGGCCGTACTGTTCAAGAATACCTTTCACGCGTTCCATCGTCTCTTTCTTCGGCGGCTTAACGCCATCGAGTTTATATTCTTCGCCCATGGCGACCCACTTGTGTTTACCCAGTTCGTGGTAGGGCAGAAGCTCAATTTTCTCAACGTTGCCCATATCGCGGGTAAATTCTCCCAGCCGATGCGCGGAATCGTCATCATCTGACCAGCCAGGTACAACAACATAGCGGATCCAGGTTTTGATGCCTTTCCCGGAGATGTATTTGGCGAACTCCAGCGTACGGTGGTTGGAAACACCCACCAGATTCTGGTGGATCTCATCGTTCATCTGTTTGAGATCGAGCATCACCAGGTCGGTGACGTCGAGCAGTTCATCAATGACCGGATCGTAGCGGCGGACAAAACCGTTTGTATCGAGACAGGTATGAATGCCTTCTTTGCGACAGGCGCGGAACCAGTCGCGCACGAATTCGGCTTGCAGAATGGCTTCACCGCCGGAAGCGGTTACGCCGCCGCCGGATGCGTTCATAAAGTGACGATAGGTCACCACCTCTTTCATCAGTTCTTCGACGGTCACTTCTTTGCCGCCGTGCGTATCCCAGGTGTCACGGTTATGGCAGTACAGGCAGCGCATCAGGCAGCCCTGGAAAAAAGTGATAAAGCGGATACCCGGGCCATCGACAGTGCCACAGGATTCAAAGGAGTGAATGCGACCAATAATTGACATTGCGGTGATATCTCCAGCATCGGCCCGTCCGGGGCCTGTGTATGCACAGCTCAAAACCGGCTGTGTTTAAGTCTGTTTTGGCTGTTATCCATAGAGTATAGATAGCGGACAAAAGAGACTGTGATGGAGAGAGTGTTAAAAAGGCCCCACGTATGTGGAGCCTTTATTGTACGCCTTTTAACGCGTGATTTCAGTCAATTCCACTTACATGGACTGAGTGAAAGTACGGGTGATAACGTCCTGCTGCTGTTCTTTCGTCAGGGAGTTAAAACGTACTGCGTAGCCGGATACACGGATGGTCAGCTGAGGATATTTCTCAGGGTGTTCCATCGCATCAAGCAGCATTTCACGGTTCATTACGTTCACGTTCAGGTGCTGACCACCTTCAATGGACGCTTCGTGGTGGAAGTAACCATCCATCAGACCCGCGAGGTTAGTTTTACGTACTTCGTCGTCTTTACCCAGCGCATTTGGCACGATAGAGAAGGTGTAAGAGATACCATCTTTCGCGTAAGCAAACGGCAGTTTAGCGACGGAGGTCAGAGAGGCAACAGCACCTTTCTGGTCACGACCGTGCATTGGGTTAGCCCCTGGGCCGAATGGCGCACCTGCGCGACGACCGTCTGGGGTGTTACCGGTTTTCTTACCATACACAACGTTAGACGTGATGGTCAGAACAGACTGAGTCGGGATAGCGTTACGGTAAGTGGTCAGTTTCTGAATTTTCTTCATGAAACGTTCAACCAGGTCAACCGCCATGTCATCAACGCGAGAGTCGTTGTTACCAAACTGCGGATATTCGCCTTCGATTTCGAAGTCAACAGCCAGACCGTCTTCGTCACGAATTGGTTTAACTTTCGCATATTTGATTGCAGACAGGGAGTCAGCCGCAACGGACAGACCTGCGATACCACACGCCATGGTGCGGATAACGTCACGGTCATGCAGCGCCATCAGAGAGGCTTCGTAGCTGTACTTGTCGTGCATGTAGTGGATAACGTTCAGGGCAGTGACGTACTGTTTAGCCAGCCAGTCCATGAAGTGATCCATACGCTCCATGACTTCATCGAAGTTCAGAACGTCGCCTTTGATTGGTTCAGACTTAGGACCAACCTGCATTTTCAGTTTTTCATCAACGCCGCCGTTGATTGCGTACAGCATGGTTTTCGCCAGGTTTGCACGCGCACCGAAGAACTGCATTTGTTTACCAACAACCATTGGGCTTACGCAGCATGCGATAGCGTAGTCATCGTTGTTGAAGTCCGGACGCATCAAGTCATCGTTCTCGTACTGCAGAGAAGAGGTGTCGATGGACACTTTAGCGGCGAATTTCTTAAAGTTCAGAGGCAGTTTTTCAGACCACAGAACGGTGATGTTCGGCTCCGGAGAAGGACCCATGGTGTACAGGGTGTTCAGGAAGCGGAAGCTGTTTTTGGTAACCAGAGTACGGCCATCAACACCCATACCACCGATAGATTCCGTTGCCCAGATTGGGTCACCAGAGAACAGCTCATCGTATTCAGGGGTACGCAGGAAGCGAACCATACGCAGTTTCATGACCAGGTGGTCAATCATTTCCTGAGCGTCTTGCTCGGTGATTTTGCCCGCTTTCATATCACGTTCGATGTAAGCATCCAGGAAGGTGGATACACGACCGAAGGACATTGCTGCACCGTTCTGAGACTTAACAGCGGCCAGGTAGCCGAAGTAGGTCCACTGGATAGCTTCCTGAGCGTTGGTTGCAGGACCAGAGATATCGCAGCCATATTTAGCCGCCATTTCTTTGATCTGACCCAGCGCGCGATGCTGTTCAGCGATTTCTTCACGCAGACGGATAGTCGCTTCCAGGTTTACACCGTTTTCCAGATCAGACTGCAGGGAAACAAACTGCGCGTATTTGTCTTTCATCAGGAAGTCGATACCGTACAGCGCAACGCGACGGTAGTCACCGATGATACGGCCACGGCCATAGGCATCTGGCAGACCAGTCAGAACGCCAGATTTACGGCAGTTCAGAATGTCTTTGGTGTAAACATCGAATACACCCTGGTTGTGGGTTTTGCGGTATTCGGTGAAGATTTTTTTCAGCATTGGGTCCAGCTCGCGGTTATACGCTTTGCAGGAACCTTCAACCATTTTGATACCACCGAACGGGATGATCGCACGTTTCAGTGGTGCTTCAGTTTGCAGACCAACGATTTTCTCAAGGGCTTTGTTAATGTAGCCAGCATCGTGAGAAGTGATGGTAGAAGCAACGGAGGTGTCAAAATCAACTGGCGCGTGAGTGCGGTTTTCCAGTTTTACGCCTTCCATTACGCTGTCCCACAGCTTGGTGGTCGCGTCAGTTGCACCAGCCAGGAAGGATTCGTCACCTTCATACGGGGTATAGTTTTTCTGAATGAAGTCACGTACGTTTACTTCATTCTGCCAGTCACCTTTCGCAAAACCTTCCCAGGCTGTGGCTAACTTTTCATTAAGCTCGGACATGTAACACCTACCTTCTTAAGTGGATTTTTTATTTACTGCCTGAGATAACCATCAATGATGGTCGTCGCCACGCAGGTAAATGACCCAGTATGTCAACCCAACTAACAGACCCCCACCGATAATGTTCCCGATAGTGACAGGGATCAGGTTATCAGTAATGAAATTCATAATAGTCAGGTGAGAGAAACTTTCCGGGGTTGAACCAACAGCAGTCCAGAACTCCGGGCTTGCAAAGTTGCGGATTACAATTCCCATTGGGATCATAAACATGTTCGCAATACTGTGCTCGAAGCCGCTGGCAACAAACATCGCAACCGGCAGAACCATAATCATGGCTTTATCCATCAGGCTACGACCCGAGTAGCTCATCCAGACAGCCAGGCAAACCATCAGGTTAGCGAGGATGCCGAGAGCAACGGCTTCGATAAATGTGTGGTGCATTTTGTGGTCTGCAGTCTGCAGGACGTTGAGTCCCCAGCCACCGTTGGCGGTCATATACTCGCCAGAGAGCCACATCAACAGAACAAAGAGCAGACAGCCAATCAGGTTGCCAACATAGACATTAAGCCAGTTGCGCGCCAGTTGACCCCAGGTAATTCTTCCGCTGGCTTTTGCCACGACAATCAACACTGTAGAAGTGAAGAGGTCGGCGCCGCAGATGACGCAAAGAATCAGTCCCAGTGAGAAGCAAATACCGCCAATCAGTTTCGCCATGCCGAAAGGCATCGCGGCAGTACCGGTGGTGGCAGTGATGTAGAAGACAAACGCGATAGAGATGAACACACCAGCCGTGATCGCCAGATAGAACGTCTTCATCGGGTGTTTCGTTGCTTTATAGACACCCGCTTCTTCGGCAACTTTGGCCATAGCAGCTGGGAGTAAAAGATCAAAAGGGTTGTCAGCTTTCACACTAACTCTCTCTTTATTAAGTCGGCGACGAGATACTAACAAAGCATTATAGAAGAGAAATTGATATAGATCATATCTCGCCTGGCTTATAGGCCCGCAATGTGTATGGATTTACAGCAAAAGCGGAGTAAGTATTTGATTATCCGTATAAAAATAAATTTTAAAAGTTATGAAAAGAGTTGAATTATTTCTTTCGGCCACCTCTGCAACAGTTAATTAATATGGAGTAATTACCATAAAAAGTAACAGTAAAGCCCAGGTAAATATTATTATATTTACCCATATTTAACTTTATTATTACAATCAACAGTCATTGCCGAAAAAAATAAAAAACGGGGCAATGAAATTGCCCCGTAATATAGCCCAGACGATTGAATACGCCTACAGCTGATAATGTTATATGCGCTTATTTTGACCAGTAAGCGGATTTCGCCTTCTGCAATTTTTCATACGCTTTCAGCAGAGACTGATGTGCCGGGAAGGCTTTCAGGTCGCTATCCACAGCCTGAAGACCATAGAACGGCGCTTCACCGCTCAGTGCTGCGCTGGCGGCTTCAACGGCGTCAGCACCGTACATGCGAACAAACGCATTCAGGTATTGCAGCGGCTGACGATCTTCTTCCTGCGCGAGAAGCAGCAGGGTTTGCAGGCAGCGATAGTAGTTAGTGCGCTCGGCAGAGAAGACAGACTGGTTAAACTCCATAGTCCACTCGGTCCAGGCCAGAGCCTGATCCAGATCGCCACCAGCCAGTGCCAGCATTGCTTTCAGCTCACCAATACGCAGGGTATACCAGCCGTTATCTTTACCGGTCGCCAGACCCAGCAGCTCGCGTACGCGAGTGAAGTCATCATGGCCTTCTTCGTCCAGTTGCGCGATCAGGTTCAGGTAATCTTCTTTTTCCCATTCGCTGCCCGGCAAGGCCAGAAGGGTTTCACGCAGGTGCGCGCCCATGCTGTTGTTCGCCAGCCACAGATCTTCTGCCGGATAGATGTCGGACATGCCCGGCACCAGAATGCGGCAGGCGTACACGCCAAGGTGTTCGTAGTCAGCGATGTAGACTTCTTTATCTTCCGCCTTAAAGATAGCCATCAGCGTGGCGAACTCTTCTTCGGTGGTACCTGCAAAGCTCCAGTCGACGAACGGATAGTCCGCGTCCTGCTTAAACAGATCCCAGGAGATCAAACCGCTGGAGTCGATGAAGTGGGTTTCAAGGTTGGTGTGCTCGGCCACTTCTTCATCGTCAAAGGTCGGTGGCGTAAACACGTCCAGATCTTTCAGGCCACGGCCCTGCAGTAACTCGGTGACGGTACGCTCCAGCGCCACGCCAAAGTCAGGGTGCGCGCCGAAAGAGGCGAAGCAGGTTCCGTTTTCAGGGTTAAACAGCACCACACAGATAACCGGGTATTTACCGCCCAGTGAGCCGTCATAGGCAAAGATTGGGAAACCTTCCGCTTCCAGCCTGGCGATGGATTCCACCACGCCCGGGTAGCGCGCCAGCACGTCAGCCGGAATTTCAGGCAGGCTGATGGATTCGGCAATGATGCGGTTTTTAATATGGCGTTCGAAGACTTCAGACAGCCCCTGTACGCGCGCTTCATTACGGGTATTACCGGCAGACATACCGTTGGACACATACAGGTTGCCAACGATGTTCATCGGGATATAGACGGTCTGCTCATCAGACTGACGCGTGAACGGCAGGGCGCAGATACCACGATCCTCATTGCCGGACTGCAGATCGATCAGCATGCTGGCGGTCAGTTCGTTTTCCGGATCGTAGAACGCACGCAGACGCGCGTCGAGAATGCCTTCCGGCAGCGCGTCGTCTTCAGGCAGCGGGAACCATTTTTCGTTCGGATAGTGCACAAACGGGCCGTTGGCGATGGTTTCACCCAGCCAGAAATCGGCGAAGAAATAGTTGGTCGACAGACGTTCAAAATACTCACCCAGCGCAGAGGCCAGTGCCGCTTTTTTTGTCGCGCCTTTACCATTGGTAAAGCACAGGGCACACTCTTTATCGCGAATATGCACGGACCAGACATGAGGCACCGGGTTGAGCCAGGAGGCTTCTTCGATATTAAAGCCCAGGTCGGTCAGTTTCTGCTGGAAGCGAGCGATGGAATCTTCCAGAGCGGCGTCTTTGCCGGGGATAAACGTTTGAGTCATGGCGTTCACTTTTATCGTACGTAAAGCGCGCAATGATACGGGTTTTGCGTGACAGGTGCTATCTTCGGCGAAAATAAAAGACTCGACTATGCTTACAGACAGTAACTTACTGTTAAGGCATAGAAAAATGAAAGCATTTGATCTCCAGCGGATGGCGTTTGATAAAGTTCCTCCCGAATTTTTGGGCGAAGTGGCCCTACGCAGCCTGTATACCTTTGTATTGGTCTTCCTGTTTCTCAAAATCACCGGGCGGCGTGGTGTCCGGCAGATGTCCCTCTTTGAGGTGCTGATTATTCTGACGCTGGGTTCAGCGGCGGGGGATGTCGCCTTTTACGACGATGTGCCGATGGTGCCGGTCTTTATCGTTTTTGTCTCACTGGCGCTACTTTACCGGCTTGTTATGTGGCTGATGTCGAAAAGTGAAAAGCTGGAAGATCTTCTCGAAGGGAAGCCGGTGGTTATCGTCGAGAACGGGCGGCTGGCCTGGGAAAATGTACAGAGTGCCAACATGACCGAGTTCGAGTTTTTTATGGAACTGCGTCTGAACAGCGTTGAACAACTCGGGCAGGTGCGGCTGGCAATCATGGAAACGAACGGGCAAATCAGCGTCTATTACTATGCTGACGACGAGGTGAAGCCGGGGCTCTGTATTCTGCCGGATATGCTTATTGAGCGTTTCACGACCGTGCCTGAGTCAGGCGAATATGCCTGTATAAGATGTAGCCATGTTGTGGCGATGCAGCCGGGCGATCATCAATTATGTCCCCGCTGTACAAATCCGGAGTGGACGAAGGTTAGCCGGGCCAAACGCCTTACCTGACAGCCATATTGTCGGTTTTGCCGCAGAGAGGTGGCAGAATGTATTGTGTGACGCGGGACACATTTCACCGGTCATAAGTTTTAGACATTGCGGCGCGTGTCACTGAATGATAAAACCGATATCCACAGTTATAACTTATTGCTTTTAGCGTGGTGAGGGGAAATGGCTCAAGTCTTTAATTTCAGTTCAGGTCCGGCGATGTTGCCGGCAGACGTGCTTAAACAGGCTCAACAGGAACTTTGTGACTGGAACGGTCTGGGTACGTCGGTGATGGAAATCAGCCACCGTGGTAAAGAGTTTATTCAGGTGGCGGAAGAGGCAGAAAAGGATTTTCGCGATCTGCTGAACATTCCCTCAAACTACAAAGTTTTGTTCTGCCACGGCGGTGGCCGCGGTCAGTTTGCTGGCGTCCCGCTGAATATCCTCGGCGACAAAACCACGGCAGACTACGTTGATGCGGGTTACTGGGCGGCAAGTGCGGTCAAAGAAGCCAAAAAGTACTGCTCGCCAAATGTTATCGACGCCAAAATTACCGTTGATGGCCTGCGTGCCGTGAAGCCGATGAGCGAATGGCAGCTCTCTGATAACGCTGCGTACCTGCACTATTGCCCAAATGAAACCATCGACGGGATTGCCATCGACGAGACCCCGAACTTCGGTAAAGACGTGGTGGTTGCAGCCGATTTCTCCTCTACCATTTTGTCCGCGCCAATTGACGTCAGCCGCTACGGTGTTATCTATGCGGGTGCGCAGAAAAATATCGGCCCGGCGGGTTTGACGATCGTCATCGTGCGCGAAGATTTGCTGGGTAAAGCCCATCAGTCTTGCCCGTCTATTCTGGATTATACGGTCCTCAACGATAACGACTCCATGTTCAACACCCCCCCTACGTTTGCCTGGTACCTCTCTGGCCTGGTCTTTAAATGGCTCAAGCAAAACGGCGGCGTGGCGCAGATGGACAAAATCAATCAGCAGAAAGCCGACCTGCTGTATGGCGTGATCGATAAGAGCGATTTCTACCGTAACGATGTCTCGAAAGCTAATCGTTCTCGTATGAATGTGCCGTTCCAGCTGGCGGACAGCAACCTGGATAAAGTCTTCCTTGAAGCGTCCTTCGCTGCAGGCCTGCATGCGCTGAAAGGCCACCGTGTTGTAGGCGGTATGCGTGCCTCTATCTATAACGCGATGCCGCTGGAAGGGGTTAAAACCCTGACCGATTTCATGATCGACTTCGAACGTCGCCACGGTTAATTACGCTGTTTTTCACCCCCGTAGCCCTGCTGCGGGGTTTTTATTATGTTGAGTTGAGAGTTAAGTTTCATGGAATCCCTGACGTTACAACCTATCGCGCGGGTAGATGGCACCATTAATCTGCCTGGTTCAAAAAGTGTCTCGAACCGCGCTCTGCTGCTGGCAGCTCTGGCAAACGGCACCACCGTCCTCACAAACCTGCTGGACAGCGATGACGTGCGCCATATGCTCAATGCGCTGAAAGCGTTGGGAGTTCATTACACGCTGTCTGACGACCGCACCCGCTGTGAAGTGACCGGCAACGGCGGCGCGTTACGCTCGGCTGAAGAGCGTGAACTGTTTCTGGGTAACGCGGGGACGGCAATGCGCCCGCTGGCGGCGGCCCTGTGCCTGGGCAGCAACAACATTGTGCTGACCGGTGAGCCGCGCATGAAAGAGCGTCCCATTGGTCATCTGGTGGATGCCCTTCGTCAGGGCGGCGCGCAGATTGAGTATCTGGAGCAGGAAAATTACCCGCCTCTGCGTCTGCGCGGTGGTTTCAATGGCGGTAGCGTCGACGTGGATGGCAGCGTCTCCAGCCAGTTCCTGACGGCTCTGCTGATGACTGCGCCGCTGGCACCACAGGATACGGTCATCACCATCAAAGGCGACCTGGTCTCTAAACCGTACATTGATATTACGCTGCACCTGATGAAAACCTTCGGGGTTGAGGTGGAAAACCGCGCTTATCAGCAATTTGTGGTTCGCGGTGCGCAGCAGTACCAGTCTCCGGGTCATTACCTTGTGGAAGGTGATGCTTCGTCTGCCTCCTATTTCCTGGCGGCAGGGGCGATTAAGGGCGGTACGGTGAAAGTGACCGGCATTGGTCGTAACAGCGTTCAGGGCGATATCCGTTTTGCTGACGTGCTGGAAAAAATGGGCGCCACGATTACCTGGGGTGATGATTTCATCTCCTGCACCCATGGCGAGCTGAACGCTATCGATATGGACATGAACCATATCCCGGATGCGGCGATGACCATTGCCACGGCGGCGCTCTTCGCAAAAGGCACCACGACGCTGCGTAACATTTACAACTGGCGCGTAAAAGAGACTGACCGTCTGTTCGCGATGGCGACCGAACTGCGTAAAGTGGGCGCCGAAGTGGAGGAGGGCGAAGACTACATCCGCGTCACGCCTCCGGCAAAACTGCAGTTTACGGAAATCGGCACCTATAACGATCACCGCATGGCAATGTGCTTCTCGCTGGTGGCGCTCTCCGATACGCCGGTGACCATTCTCGACCCGAAATGTACGGCGAAAACCTTCCCGGACTACTTCGAGCAATTGGCGCGTATCAGTACCCCTGCCTGATTTGCCTTCGCGCCAGCCTCTGTGCTGGCGCGCTTACAGCGTTCCCACTCATTGACGTGATGATCTACACTTCTGAAGATGTGCGCCTGCCGCCTGCAAGCAACGCGAACGATGTAGAAGTATCATTGCGCAATAATTCTTCATCTAAATACCTGTAATTCGCGTTTTTGCACACAACGTTAACGATTGTGGGCATTGGCGCGTATAATGCGCGGCGTTTACGTTAACGGTATGCCTGTTTAAGGAGATAAAGATGACGGCAATTGCCCCGGTCATAACCATTGATGGCCCAAGCGGTGCAGGAAAGGGCACCTTGTGCAAGGCAATGGCGGAAGCATTGCAATGGCATCTGCTGGACTCTGGTGCTATTTACCGCGTGTTAGCGCTTGCGGCGCTGCATCACCATGTTGATGTGGCCTCCGAAGACGCGCTGGTTCCGCTGGCTACCCATCTTGATGTTCGCTTTATCTCAACCAACGGAAATCTGGAAGTGATTCTCGAAGGTGAAGATGTCAGCGGTGAAATTCGGACTCAGGACGTGGCGAATGCCGCGTCACAGGTTGCCGCTTTCCCGCGCGTGCGTGAAGCACTGCTGCGCCGTCAACGCGCCTTCCGCGAACTGCCTGGCCTGATCGCTGACGGGCGTGACATGGGAACCGTTGTCTTCCCTGATGCGCCAGTGAAAATTTTCCTCGACGCCTCCTCAGAAGAACGGGCTCAACGCCGCATGCTTCAGTTGCAGGAAAAGGGGTTTAGTGTTAACTTTGATCGCCTTTTGTCCGAGATAAAAGAGCGCGATGACCGCGATCGTAACCGCGCCGTCGCCCCACTTGTTCCTGCAGAAGATGCATTAGTTCTGGATTCAACCAGTTTAACTATTGAGCAAGTGATTGAAAAAGCGCTACAATATGCGCGCCAAAAACTGGCACTCGCGTAATTGCGACCGATTTAGCAGTACCCCCGCTGCAATGGATTGACGGCGGGTATGTGAAACAACCCCATCCGGCACGGAGCCAGGTGGACGTTATATTAACCTGAAGATTAAACATGACTGAATCTTTTGCTCAACTATTTGAAGAATCCTTAAAAACAATCGAAACCCGTCCGGGTTCCATCGTTCGTGGTGTTGTTGTTGCTATCGACAAAGACGTAGTACTGGTTGACGCCGGTCTGAAATCTGAGTCCGCCATTCCGGCAGAGCAGTTCAAAAACGCCCAGGGCGAGCTGGAAATCCAGGTTGGTGACGAAGTTGACGTTGCTCTGGATGCAGTAGAAGACGGCTTCGGCGAAACCCTGCTTTCCCGTGAAAAAGCTAAACGTCACGAAGCTTGGATCACGCTGGAAAAAGCTTACGAAGAAGCTGAAACTGTGGTCGGTGTTATCAACGGCAAAGTTAAAGGTGGCTTCACTGTTGAGCTGAATGGTATTCGTGCGTTCCTGCCAGGTTCTCTGGTAGACGTTCGTCCAGTCCGTGACACCCTGCACCTCGAAGGCAAAGAGCTTGAGTTCAAAGTAATCAAGCTGGACCAGAAGCGTAACAACGTTGTTGTATCCCGTCGTGCCGTTATCGAATCCGAAAACAGCGCAGAACGCGATCAGCTGCTGGAAAACCTGCAGGAAGGCATGGAAGTCAAAGGTATCGTTAAGAACCTCACTGACTACGGCGCATTCGTTGACCTGGGCGGCGTTGATGGCCTGCTGCACATCACCGACATGGCGTGGAAACGCGTTAAGCACCCAAGCGAAATCGTGAACGTGGGCGACGAAATCACTGTTAAAGTGCTGAAGTTCGACCGCGAGCGTACTCGTGTATCCCTCGGCCTGAAACAGCTGGGCGAAGATCCATGGGTAGCTATCGCTAAGCGTTACCCAGAAGGTACTAAACTGACTGGTCGCGTTACCAACCTGACTGACTACGGCTGCTTCGTTGAAATCGAAGAAGGCGTTGAAGGCCTGGTGCACGTTTCCGAAATGGACTGGACCAACAAAAACATCCACCCATCCAAAGTTGTTAACGTTGGTGATGTAGTGGAAGTTATGGTTCTGGATATCGACGAAGAACGTCGTCGTATCTCCCTGGGCCTGAAACAGTGCAAAAACAACCCATGGCAGCAGTTCGCGGAAACCCACAACAAGGGTGACCGTGTTGAAGGTAAAATCAAGTCTATCACTGACTTCGGTATCTTCATCGGCCTGGACGGCGGCATCGATGGCCTGGTTCACCTGTCTGACATCTCCTGGAACGTTGCAGGCGAAGAAGCAGTTCGTGAATACAAAAAAGGCGACGAAATCGCTGCAGTTGTTCTGCAGGTTGACGCAGAGCGTGAACGTATCTCCCTGGGCGTTAAACAGCTCGCAGAAGATCCGTTCAACAACTGGGTTGCACTGAACAAGAAAGGCGCAATCGTAAACGGGAAAGTCACTGCAGTTGACGCTAAAGGCGCAACCGTAGAACTGGCTGACGGCGTTGAAGGTTACCTGCGCGCTTCTGAAGCTTCACGTGACCGCGTTGAAGATGCGACTCTGGTTCTGAACGTTGGTGACGACGTTGAAGCTAAGTTCACCGGTGTTGACCGTAAGAACCGTGCAATCAGCCTGTCTGTTCGTGCTAAAGACGAAGCTGATGAGAAAGATGCAATCGCAACTGTTAACAAACAGGAAGATGCAAACTTCTCTAACAACGCAATGGCTGAAGCTTTCAAAGCAGCTAAAGGCGAGTAATATCAGGTTGTCCGCATCATTTTGAGCTGTAACGCATTTACAGCGAGAAGGATGAGGAGCAAACTTGACAGATTAGAGGATTCGTCCTGTAATCAATAACAAAGGGCGGCTACGGCCGCCCTTGTTTAATGAGCTGTTCAGCTAATTGGTTTGAAAGGAACCGGAGGAATCATGACCAAGTCAGAATTGATTGAAAGACTTGCCAGTCAGCAACCGCATATCCCTGCGAAAGCAGTGGAGGATGCCGTAAAAGAGATGCTGGAGCATATGGCCTCCACTCTTGCCCAGGGCGAGCGCATTGAAATCCGCGGTTTCGGTAGTTTTTCTCTGCACTATCGTGCTCCACGTACCGGGCGTAACCCGAAAACTGGCGATAAAGTCGAACTGGAAGGTAAGTACGTTCCACACTTTAAGCCGGGTAAAGAACTGCGCGATCGCGCCAACATTTACGGCAACTGAGTTTGGCCATCAGCGCTAAACTGGGTTCGAAAGAAAGCACCTGCGGGTGCTTTTTTTGTGCCTGTCGCTTTTATTCTGAAGATGCCGCGCAATTTTCCTTTTGTTTTCTGCAAACGGATAAAAATGTTTCAGCGCCCGCTGTAAACCGTGTTTCTTCTGGCTGACGACTCACCCTGCCTGCTTCCATACTGTCACCCTCAAACAGGGAGGTAGTAATGGGCATTCCCGCGATAAGTCTTTGCGCCATTCTGGCGATCATGCCGTTACTCTGGTTACCCGTCCTGCCTGAACGTCATACCGTGTGGGTAATGATAGCCGGTGGGATAGCGCTGGCCGCCCAGCGAAACAACATCCTGAAGTATATGGGGATTATGGTGTTATTTTGTGCCTGGGGTCTTCTTGCTGCGCAGGAAAGCGTCTGGCCGATGCAACATTTAACGACGGGAGCAGTGCAGGCAGAGATAGAAATCACGGCCACCGATGGTGCAACAATACATCAGGGCAACATTCTGCGTGTCGATGGTCAACGCTGGTGGGCATCCACGGGCGTGACGCTGTATGGCAATTACCTCCCGCAAAAGGTGTGTGCCGGTCAGCGCTGGGCTATGACGCTCAGGCTCCGGCCTGCGCATGGCGAGCTAAACGACGGGGGATATGATCCCCAGCGAAGCGCCTTTGCCCGACACCAGACGCTCAGCGGACGTTTTACGCAGGCGAAAATCGTCGATGAAAACTGCAGCTTGCGTGCTCAGTACCTGATGTCACTGCAACACCGGCTTTCTGCTTTTCACTGGGGCGCGGTTATGCTTGGGCTGGGGATGGGAGAACGTCTGGAGGTGCCCCGGGAAATTAAAGATCTGATGCGCGACACCGGCACGCTGCACCTGATGGCAATTTCGGGTCTGCATATTGCGCTGGCCGCATCCATCGTCTGGTTACTTGCGCGTGGGCTTCAGTTCTTGATGCCGGGCCACTGGATCCACTGGCAGATTCCTCTCCTGGCCGGGTTGCTCTTTGCCGCTTTCTACGCCTGGCTTACCGGGCTGCAACCGCCCGCATTGCGAACGGTTATCGCACTTGCCGTGCTGGCGGCATTGCGCATTGGCGCCCGTCAGTGGTCTCCCTGGCAGGTGTGGTGTTGCTGTATCGCGGCAATCCTGATAAGCGATCCCTTAGCCGTGCTTTCTCAAAGTCTGGCCCTTTCAGCTTTTGCCGTCGCCGCGCTGATTTTCTGGTTTCAGTGGCTGCCTCTTCCTCGCGGGCACCGGGTTCGCTGGTTACAGCCTCTGCTGAATCTGCTCTATCTGCAAACCGGCATGTTGCTTCTGCTCATGCCATTACAGGTGCTGATTTTTCATGGATTTAGCCTCTCTTCCCTGGTGGCTAATCTCTTTGCCGTCCCCCTGGTCACTTTTGTCTGCGTACCGCTGATCCTGTCCGGAATGTTGCTTCATCTGTTGCCGCTGACGGCGCTGGAAAGTGCCCTCTGGCTTGCAGCCGATAAATCCCTGGGAGGGTTGTTCTGGATGCTGATGCGCCTGCCGGATGGCTGGCAGAACGTAGATGAACGATGGCAATACCTGACGTTATTGCCCTGGCTTGCCATTATCGGCTGGCGCTTTCATGCCTGGAAATCCGTTCCTGCCGTTTGTCTGGCAGGGAGTGTCTTACTGGCATTTCCGCTCTGGCGAACGGTGAGAAGTGAGGGCTGGACACTGCATATGCTGGATGTGGGGCAGGGACTGGCAATGGTCATTGAACGCCACGGTAAAGCCCTTCTTTATGATACTGGGCTCGCCTGGCCGGGTGGTGATAGCGCCCGGCAGTTAATCATTCCGTGGCTACGCTGGCACCATTTGCAACCAGAAGGCGTCATTCTCAGTCATGAGCATCTCGACCATGCGGGCGGCCTGGCGACGCTGCAAAAAACATGGCCCACGTTATGGATAAGAAGCCCGTTAGATCGGGCGGAGCATCGGCCTTGTTTTCGCGGGCAGAGATGGATATGGGAGGGGTTAACCTTCACCGTCCACTGGCCACCTGAGGGCTATTCCGAAAGGGGGAACAATCGCTCCTGTGTGGTAAAAATCGACGATGGTGAGCAGAGTGCGTTGCTTACGGGGGATATTGAAGCGCAAGCGGAACAGACTATGCTTAGCCATTACTGGCGTCATCTGACGTCCACTGTAATACAGGTACCCCATCATGGCAGCAATACGTCTTCATCATTGCCACTGGTGCAGCGGGTAGAGGGGAGGATCGCGCTCGATTCTGCGGCCCGCTATAACGCATGGCATTTTCCGTCGGCAAAAGTTATCAGACGTTATCGAAAAGAGGGCTATATCTGGCACGATACCCCCCATTCTGGACAAATATCGGTGACATTCTCGCAACATCGATGGCAAATACAGCGCGTACGTGATGAATATTTACCGCGTTGGTATCATCAGTGGTTTGGCGCGCCCGTAGATAACGGGTAGAATATGCGGCTATTTCAACAGATGCTGGTTTTTTGAATGCATAACGACAAAGATCTCTCCACGTGGCAAACCTTCCGCCGACTCTGGCCGATGATTGCACCTTTTAAAGCAGGCTTGATCGTGGCGGGTGTAGCGTTAGTCCTCAACGCAGCCAGCGATACGTTTATGTTATCGCTTCTCAAACCGTTACTGGATGACGGTTTTGGTAAAACAGATCGCTCAGTGCTGATATGGATGCCACTGGTGGTTATTGGACTGATGATCTTACGCGGTATCACCAGCTACATTTCGAGCTACTGTATCTCCTGGGTTTCCGGGAAAGTCGTTATGACCATGCGCCGTCGGCTGTTTGGCCACATGATGGGTATGCCAGTAGCGTTCTTTGATAAGCAGTCTACCGGTACCTTGCTCTCACGAATTACCTACGACTCCGAGCAGGTGGCATCATCGTCGTCCAACGCGCTGATTACCGTGGTGCGTGAAGGTGCATCGATTATCGGTCTGTTCATCATGATGTTCTATTACAGCTGGCAGCTGTCACTGATCCTTATCGTGCTGGCACCGGTTGTCTCTATTGCTATTCGCGTCGTTTCAAAGCGTTTTCGCAACATCAGTAAGAATATGCAGAACACGATGGGCCAGGTTACGACCAGCGCTGAGCAGATGCTGAAAGGGCATAAAGAGGTGTTGATTTTCGGCGGGCAGGAAGTCGAAACCAAACGCTTTGATAAAGTCAGCAATAAAATGCGTCTGCAGGGGATGAAAATGGTTTCGGCCTCTTCAATTTCTGACCCTATCATTCAGCTGATCGCTTCTCTGGCGCTGGCCTTCGTTCTGTATGCGGCCAGCTTCCCTAGCGTGATGGAGACGCTGACGGCGGGTACCATCACCGTGGTCTTCTCATCGATGATTGCCCTGATGCGTCCGCTGAAATCACTGACGAACGTCAACGCTCAGTTCCAGCGCGGGATGGCTGCCTGCCAGACCCTGTTCAGCATTCTGGATACCGAACAGGAGAAAGATGAAGGTAAACGCGAGATTGAACGCGCCCACGGCGATGTTGAATTCCGCAATGTGACTTTCACCTATCCTGGCCGCGAAACGCCGGCTTTGCGTAATATCAACCTGTCCATTCCCGCGGGTAAAACCGTTGCGCTGGTAGGCCGCTCCGGCTCAGGTAAATCCACCATCGCCAGCCTGATCACCCGTTTCTATGATATCGACGAGGGTGAAATCCTGCTGGATGGCCATGACCTGCGGGAGTATACCCTGCAGTCCCTGCGTAACCAGGTGGCGCTGGTCTCCCAGAATGTGCATCTCTTCAACGATACTGTGGCAAACAACATTGCCTATGCGCGTACAGAAGAGTACAGCCGTGCGGAGATTGAAAAGGCGGCTCGTATGGCCTATGCGATGGACTTTATCAACAAGATGGATAACGGTCTGGATACCATTATCGGTGAGAACGGTGTACTGCTCTCCGGTGGCCAGCGCCAGCGTATCGCCATTGCTCGTGCGCTGTTGCGTGATAGCCCGATTCTGATTCTGGATGAAGCAACCTCTGCGCTGGATACGGAATCTGAACGTGCCATTCAGTCTGCGCTGGATGAGCTGCAAAAGAACCGTACGTCGCTGGTGATTGCGCACCGTCTGTCGACTATCGAGCAGGCTGACGAAATCGTCGTTGTTGAAGATGGCGTGATTGTCGAACGCGGAAGCCACTCTGATTTGCTGGCGCACCGCGGCGTTTACGCCCAACTGCATAAGATGCAATTCGGCGAATGATTGCACGCATCTGGTCCGGTGAATCACCGCTGTGGCTGCTGCTTCTGCCGCTTTCCTGGCTTTATGGCCTGGTGAGCGGCGTCATTCGTCTGCTTTACCGCTTGGGGTTAAAGCGAGCATGGCGCGCGCCGGTGCCGGTTGTCGTGGTGGGTAACCTGACGGCTGGCGGCAACGGTAAAACACCGGTGGTGATCTGGCTGGTGGAGCAACTGCAAAATCGCGGTATACGCCCAGGCGTGGTATCGCGTGGGTATGGCGGAAAAGCGGCGCAGTATCCCCTGTTGTTGACCGCGGAAACTACGACCGCTGAAGCGGGTGATGAGCCAGTATTGATTTACCAGCGTACAGGCGCACCTGTTGCGGTTTCCCCGGTACGCAGTGATGCCGTTCAGGCACTTCTTGCCGAACACATGGTAGACATTATTATTACTGACGATGGTCTGCAGCATTACGCGCTGGCGCGTGATAAAGAGATTGTGGTCATTGACGGGGTTCGCCGGTTCGGTAACGGCTGGTGGCTACCCGCCGGACCAATGCGCGAACGTGCTTCGCGTCTCAGGTCCGTTGATGCGGTGATTGTTAACGGTGGAGAGGCCAAACCGGGTGAGATCCCTATGCATCTCAGGCCGGGAATGGCGGTGAATCTATTGACCGGAGAGCGCCGTGCTGTCTCGTTGTTACCCGCGCTGGTGGCCATGGCGGGTATCGGTCATCCTCCGCGTTTCTTCGCGACGCTGGAACAGTGTGGTGCCCGGCTTGAAAAACGCGTTCCGCTGGCCGATCATCAGGCGCTGGTGCCAGATCAGGTCGCGGCCCTGACTGCGCCGGGGCAGACGCTAATCATGACTGAAAAAGATGCGGTGAAATGCCGTGCCTTTGCGAAGGATAACTGGTGGTATCTGCCGGTTGACGCTGAACTCAGCGGTGAGCAACCGGAACAATTGCTCAAGGAACTGATTGCGTTAGTGCAGTAATGGCTTACGCGGTTCTGGTGGCGCTTTGACTGACAGGAAAACGCATGTCTTTACCGCAACTCTCGCTTTCAGCCGCACGTCATTTGCACCTTGCCGCACAGGGGCTGCTCAAAAAGCCCCGCCGCCGCGCGCAGCCCGCCGATATTCTCTCTACCGTTCAGCGCATGTCGCTCCTTCAAATTGACACCATTAATATCGTGGCCCGTAGCCCTTACCTTGTGCTGTTTAGTCGACTGGGGAATTATCCTCCTCAGTGGCTGGATGACGCGCTCAGTAAGGGGGACTTAATGGAGTACTGGGCGCACGAGGCTTGTTTCCTGCCGCGCAGCGATTTTGCCCTGGTTCGCCATCGCATGCTGGCCCCCGAAAAGATGGGCTGGAAATACCGCCAGGAATGGATGCAGGAGCACGCGACTGAAATAGCACAGCTTATCGAGCATATTCAGCAAAACGGTCCTGTACGTTCCGCCGATTTTGAACATCCGAGAAAAGGGACCAGCGGCTGGTGGGAGTGGAAGCCGCACAAACGCCACCTTGAAGGACTGTTTACATCCGGCAAAGTCATGGTGATTGAACGGCGTAATTTTCAGCGCGTGTATGACCTGACGCACCGCGTGATGCCCCACTGGGACGATGAGCGTGACTTACTCACCCAGGAGGCAGCGGAAGCCATCATGCTGGAGAACAGCGCCCGCAGTCTGGGCATTTTCCGGCCGCAGTGGCTGGCGGATTACTATCGCCTTCGCCAGCCGGCCCTGAAACCGCTACTGGAAATGTGGCAGCGTGAACATCGTGTTATCCCCGTCACGGTAGAAACCCTCGGGGACATGTGGCTGCATTCGGATCTCCTCCCGCTCTTACCCCAGGCTCTGGACAGTAAGCTTCAGGCAACCCACAGCACGGTGTTATCGCCTTTCGATCCGGTCGTGTGGGACAGAAAACGGGCCGAACAGCTGTTTAATTTCAGCTATCGGCTTGAGTGTTACACCCCCGCGCCAAAGCGTCAGTACGGCTACTTTGTGTTGCCTCTGCTGCACAAAGGGCAACTGGTCGGTCGAATGGACGCCAAAATGCACCGCAAAACCGGCACGCTGGAGATTATCGCGCTCTATCTTGAAGAGGGGATCAAGACCACCGCGGCGCTGGAAAAAGGATTAACCTCCGCCATTAGCGAATTCGCACGCTGGCAGGAGGCCCACGACGTGGCGCTGGGTAGGGTGCCTGACGGGTTGTTTAGCACCTGTCGACGTGGCTGGGAAACAGACACTCCCTGAAAAAGGAATGTGTTAAGCTTTAGCGATTACCCATACGGAGGAACTATGGATCACCGTTTACTTGAAATTATTGCCTGCCCGGTGTGCAACGGCAAACTTTACTACAGCCAGGACAAACAAGAGCTGATTTGCAAGCTGGACAGTCTGGCATTCCCGCTGCGCGACGGTATTCCGGTATTGCTGGAAAACGAAGCCCGCTCCCTGGTGGCAGAAGAGAGCAAACCATGAGTTTTGTTGTCATTATTCCTGCGCGTTATGCATCAACCCGTCTGCCGGGTAAACCGCTGGTGGATATCAACGGCAAACCGATGATTGTGCATGTCCTTGAACGTGCGCGTGAGTCCGGTGCTGAGCGCGTTATCGTGGCAACCGATCATCCGGACGTTGCCCGTGCGGTTGAGGCGGCTGGCGGAGAAGTGTGCATGACCCGCGCCGATCACCAGTCCGGCACAGAGCGGCTGGCAGAAGTGGTTGAGAAATGCGGTTTTAATGATGATACGGTCATCGTTAACGTACAGGGCGACGAGCCGATGATCCCGGCGGTCATTATTCGCCAGGTGGCGGAAAACCTGGCGCAGCGCCAGGTCGGTATGGCTACGCTCGCGGTACCTGTGCTCCACGCTGAAGAGGCGTTTAATCCGAACGCGGTGAAAGTGGTGATGGATGCCGAGGGCTATGCGCTCTACTTCTCTCGCGCCACTATTCCCTGGGATCGTGATCGTTTTGCGGTTTCAAAAGAGACCATTGGTGATTCATTCCTGCGTCATCTGGGGATCTACGGCTACCGCGCTGGCTTTATTCGTCGTTATGTCACCTGGGCACCCAGCCCGCTGGAGCATATCGAAATGCTGGAGCAGCTCCGCGTGCTCTGGTACGGGGAAAAAATCCACGTTGCCGTTGCGCAGGAAGTGCCAGGTACGGGTGTTGACACCCCGGAAGATCTTGAGCGCGTCCGCGCCGAATTGCGTTAATAGCGCCCGCATCCCTCCTTACGGGGGATGCTCTCTCCAGGTTATTTTCCCTTTCTTTTCCATAATTGATCTCTGTCGGGTGACATCTTCTGTCCGCGCGCTCATTATAAAAGCAGTAGTCTTAATGGGGGTAATCTCATATGGAACAGCTGCGTGCTGAACTGAGCCATCTGCTGGGTGAGAAGTTAAGCAGGGTTGAGTGTGTGAACGAAAAAGCAGATACCGCACTCTGGTCGTTATATGACAGCCAGGGAAACCCAATGCCGCTGATGGCCCGAAGTTTTACCTCGCCGGGCGTTGCCAGGCAGTTGGCCTGGAAAATGTCGATGCTTGCGCGACAAGGGACCGTCCGCATGCCGACGGTGTATGGCGTGATGACGCATGAAGAACACCCCGGCCCCGATGTCCTGCTGATTGAGCGGTTACGTGGCGTGCCTGTGGAAGCGCCTGCTCGTTCACCGGAACGCTGGGAACAGCTGAAAGATCAGATTGTCGAGGCGCTGCTGGGCTGGCACAGACAAGACAGCGGTGGGCTCGTCGGGCCGGTAGACAGCACCCAGGAAAACCTGTGGCCACTGTGGTACCGCCAGCGGGTGGAAGTGTTGTGGGGCACCCTTAACCAGTTTAATAACACCGGTTTGACCATGCAGGACAAACGTATTTTGTTCCGCACCCGGGAGTGTTTGCCCGCGCTGTTTGACGGCTTTAACGACAACTGCGTGCTGGTTCACGGCAATTTTACCCTGCGCAGCATGCTGAAAGACCCTCGCAGCGACCAGCTCCTGGCAATGGTAGGGCCGGGGATCATGCTCTGGGCACCGCGCGAGTACGAGTTGTTCAGGCTCAGCGACAGCGGGGCCGCAGAGGGGTTACTCTGGCATTATCTCCAGCGGGCGCCGGTTGCAGAAGCGTTTCTCTGGCGCCGCTGGCTCTATCTGCTCTGGGATGAAGTGGCGCAACTGGTCAATACTGGCCGTTTTAATCGCGCCAACTTCGATCTCGCCACGAAATCACTCCTGCCCTGGCTCGCCTGACGCGCCTTTTAGCCATTGCCAGAGGCGTCCAAGTGTTTCGTAACCGACACGATCGCTGTGCATCAGCCATACCGGGGACGGGATCGTCCGTTCCCACGGGTTAAGCGGCGCGTCGATGGCCATCTGGTTAGCCGGCGCGGGGAGGGGATGCAGGCCAACTCTTTCGAAGAAAATCATCGCCCGCGGCAGGTGCGAGGCGGACGTAACCAGCAGGAACGGGGCATCGCCAATCGCCTGCTTCACGGCGGCAGCTTCTTCTTCAGTGTCTTTTGGGCTGTCCAGCGTGATGATAGCGGAACGCGGTACACCCAGCGATTCAGCCACTCTGGCTCCGGCTTCGGCCGTGCTGACCGGGTTTGTTTTTGCCGCCGCACCGGTAAAGATCATTTTCGATCCCGGATTCGCCAGCCACAGGCGAATGCCTTCGTTCAGTCGAGGCAGGCTGTTGTTAATCAGGTTTGAACTGGGCGCCCAGTTCGGATCCCAGGTGTAACCCCCACCCAGCACCACGATATACTTTACCTCCTGATGACCCTGCCATGTCGGGTACCTGTTTTCGACAGGGCGTAACAGGCTATCCGCGACCGGTTGCAGACTCAGCAGCAGGAGGACCAGCCAGCCGACGGTAATAAGCGTTTTGCCACTCTTCTGAAAGCGACTAAACCACACCAGCGCCAGCCCCAGCGCAATGATGATAAGCAGCAGTGGAAGGGGAAGCATCATCCCCCCAATGTATTTCTTCAGGGTAAAAAGCATCCTTTTTGGTTCCTTTTTTAACCATATAGCAGGTGATTACTCGTGATATTACACCAGAGAGGTTCATTCTCCGCGCGGGTGTGACAAAATAGCGGTTTTGCAGTTAGCGAGTGGAACTCTCCCAATGCGGGATCGCAATTTTGATGACATCGCGGAAAAGTTTTCGCGCAACATTTATGGCACCACGAAAGGGCAGTTGCGTCAGACGATCCTCTGGCAGGATCTGGACAACATCCTGGCCTCGTTTGAGGGGCAAACGTTGCGCGTGCTGGACGCTGGCGGCGGTGAAGGGCAGACGGCTATTAAAATGGCCCAGCGCGGTCATCACGTAACGCTTTGCGATCTTTCTGCTGAGATGATCGCGCGTGCGACGCGTGCCGCAGAAGAGAAAGGTGTGAGCGACAACATGCATTTTATACAATGCGCCGCTCAGGACATCGCACAGCATTTGGAAACCCAGGTTGATCTGATATTGTTTCATGCAGTGCTGGAGTGGGTTGCCGATCCGCAAAGCGTGTTACGCACCCTGTGGTCGATGTTGCGCCCGGGCGGTACGCTGTCACTGATGTTCTACAATGCTAACGGCTTCCTGATGCACAACATGGTTGCGGGTAACTTTGACTATGTTCAGGTCGGGATGCCAAAAAAGAAAAAACGCACGCTTTCCCCGGATTATCCGCGTGATCCGCAGCAGGTGTATGGCTGGCTGGAAGAGATTGGCTGGCAGATAACCGGGAAAACGGGCGTCAGGGTGTTTCATGATTATCTGCGTGAAAAACACAAACAGCGTGACTGTTTTGACACCTTAAAAGAATTAGAAACGCGGTATTGCCGTCAGGAACCTTTTGTCAGTCTTGGCCGCTATATTCACGTCACCGCGCACAAGCCGCAGATGCAAGGATAACCTATGAGTGAATTTTCCCAGACAGTCCCCGAACTGGTTGCCTGGGCCAGGAAAAACGATTTCTCCATCTCGCTGCCGGTAGACAGACTCTCTTTCCTGCTGGCGGTTGCCACGCTGAACGGCGAACGGCTGGATGGCGAAATGAGCGAGGGTGAACTGGTGGATGCGTTCCGCCATGTCAGTGATGCGTTTGAGCAAACCAGCGAAACCATTAGCGTGCGTGCCAACAACGCAATCAACGATATGGTGCGTCAACGTCTGCTGAACCGCTTTACCAGCGAGCAGGCGGAAGGAAACGCCATCTATCGTCTGACGCCACTGGGTATCGGCATCACCGATTACTACATCCGCCAGCGTGAATTTTCCACGCTGCGTCTTTCCATGCAGCTCTCGATTGTGGCGGGTGAACTTAAGCGCGCCGCCGATGCAGCGGATGAAAACGGTGACGAATTCCACTGGCACCGTAACGTCTATGCGCCGCTGAAATATTCGGTGGCAGAGATTTTCGACAGCATCGATCTGACCCAGCGTCTGATGGATGAACAGCAGCAACAGGTAAAAGACGATATCGCGCAGTTGCTGAATAAAGACTGGCGTGCGGCCATCTCCAGCTGTGAAATGTTGCTGTCGGAAACCTCGGGTACGCTGCGTGAACTGCAGGATACGCTGGAAGCCGCAGGGGATAAGCTTCAGGCGAACCTGCTGCGCATCCAGGATGCGACCATGGCCCATGACGATCTGCATTTTATTGACCGTCTGGTGTTCGATCTGCAGAGCAAACTCGATCGTATTATCAGCTGGGGTCAGCAGTCGATTGACCTGTGGATCGGTTATGACCGTCACGTGCATAAATTTATCCGTACCGCGATCGATATGGATAAAAACCGCGTCTTTGCTCAGCGTCTGCGCCAGTCGGTACAGACCTATTTCGATGCGCCATGGGCGCTGACTTACGCCAGTGCCGATCGTCTGCTGGATATGCGCGACGAAGAGATGGCCCTGCGCGATGAAGAAGTGACCGGTGAACTGCCACCGGATCTGGAATATGAAGAGTTCAACGAAATTCGTGAGCAACTTGCGGCGATGATCGAAGAACAGCTCGCTGTCTACAAAACCAGACAAGTGCCGCTGGATCTTGGGCTCGTGGTGCGCGACTATCTGGCGCAATATCCTCGCGCGCGCCACTTCGACATCGCCCGCATCGTGGTAGACCAGGCCGTGCGTCTGGGCGTCGCGCAAGCAGATTTCACCGGGCTGCCGCCGAAGTGGCAGCCGATTAACGATTACGGAGCCAAGGTACAGGCGCATGTCATTGACAAATATTGAACAAGTGATGCCAGTTAAGCTGGCACAGGCGCTGGCGAATCCGTTGTTTCCGGCGCTGGACAGCCAACTGCGTGCCGGTCGTCACATTGGCTTAGACGAGCTGGACAATCACGCCTTTTTGATGGACTTCCAGGAGTACCTGGAAGAGTTTTACGCCCGCTATAACGTGGAGCTTATCCGCGCACCGGAAGGGTTTTTCTACCTGCGTCCACGTTCCACAACCCTGATTCCGCGTTCCGTGCTCTCTGAGCTGGATATGATGGTCGGCAAAATTCTTTGTTACCTCTATCTCAGCCCGGAGCGTCTGGCAAATGAAGGCATCTTCACCCAGCAGGAGCTTTACGACGAGCTGCTGGCGCTGGCGGATGAGAGCAAGCTGCTTAAGCTGGTGAACAACCGCTCCACCGGCTCGGATCTTGACCGCCAGAAATTGCAGGAAAAAGTTCGCTCTTCCCTTAACCGTCTGCGTCGTCTGGGCATGGTCTGGTTTATGGGCCATGACAGCAGCAAATTCCGCATCACGGAATCTGTCTTCCGCTTCGGCGCCGATGTGCGTGCGGGCGACGATGCGCGTGAAGCGCAGCTTCGCATGATCCGCGACGGTGAAGCGATGCCGGTGGAAAACCATTTGCAGCTCGATGATGAGCATGAAGAGAATCTGCCGGATAGCGGGGAGGAAGAGTAATGATTGAACGCGGTAAATTTCGCTCACTAACGCTGATTAACTGGAACGGCTTCTTTGCCCGGACGTTCGATCTGGATGAGCTGGTTACGACGCTCTCCGGTGGTAATGGTGCGGGTAAATCCACCACCATGGCGGCGTTTGTTACGGCACTGATCCCCGATCTGACGCTGCTCCATTTCCGTAACACCACCGAAGCGGGGGCGACCAGCGGCTCTCGCGATAAAGGCCTGCACGGCAAACTCAAAGCAGGCGTCTGTTATTCGGTACTGGACGTCATTAACTCCCGACATCAGCGTGTGGTGGTGGGGGTACGTCTGCAGCAGGTCGCAGGCCGTGACCGTAAAGTGGACATTAAACCGTTTGCCATCCAGGGTCTGCCAACCTCCATGCAGCCCACAGCGCTGCTGACGGAAACCCTGAATGAGCGCCATGCGCGCGTGCTGACGCTGCAGGAGCTGAAAGATAAGCTCGAAACCATCGAAGGCGTGCAGTTCAAGCAGTTCAACTCCATTACGGATTACCACTCCCTGATGTTTGATCTGGGCGTTGTGGCGCGTCGTCTGCGCAGCGCGTCTGACCGTAGCAAATACTACCGTTTGATCGAAGCATCGCTGTACGGTGGTATCTCCAGCGCCATTACCCGCTCCCTGCGCGACTACCTGTTGCCGGAAAACAGCGGCGTGCGTAAGGCCTTCCAGGATATGGAAGCCGCGCTGCGTGAAAACCGCATGACGCTCGAAGCCATTCGCGTGACGCAGTCTGACCGTGACCTGTTTAAGCACCTGATTAGCGAGGCCACCAACTACGTGGCGGCGGACTATATGCGTCACGCCAATGAACGTCGTGTCCATCTCGATCAGGCGTTAGAGTACCGCCGCGAGCTGTTTACCTCCCGTAAACAGCTGGTGGCTGAGCAGTATAAGCACGTCGAAATGGCGCGTGAACTGGGCGAGCACAACGGTGCCGAAGGCGATCTGGAAGCCGATTACCAGGCTGCCAGCGATCACCTGAACCTGGTGCAGACCGCCCTGCGTCAGCAGGAGAAGATCGAGCGCTATGAAGCGGATCTCGATGAGCTGCAAATTCGTCTCGAAGAGCAAAATGAAGTGGTGGCGGAAGCTGCCGACATGCAGGAAGAGAACGAAGCACGTGCCGAGGCCGCCGAGCTGGAAGTGGATGAGCTGAAAAATCAGCTGGCCGATTACCAGCAGGCGCTGGACGTGCAGCAGACGCGTGCAATTCAGTATACCCAGGCACTTCAGGCGTTACAGCGTGCAAAAGAGCTGTGTCATCTGCCTGACCTCACCCCGGAAAGCGCTGACCAGTGGCTGGATACCTTCCAGGCCAAAGAGCAGGAAGCGACCGAGAAACTGCTCTCGCTTGAACAGAAGATGAGCGTCGCGCAAACGGCGCACAGTCAGTTTGAGCAAGCGTACCAGCTGGTTGTGGCAATTAACGGACCGCTTGCGCGTAACGAAGCGTGGGAAGTTGCCCGTGAACTGCTGCGCGACGGTGTGAACCAGCGCCATCTGGCCGAGCAGGTTCAGCCGCTGCGTATGCGCCTGAACGAACTGGAACAGCGTCTTCGCGAACAGCAGGAAGCCGAGCGTATGCTGGCGGAGTTCTGTAAGCGCCAGGGCAAAAATTACGATTTCGACGATCTTGAAGCTCTGCATCAGGAGCTCGAAGCGCGTATTGCTGCGCTTTCCGATTCCGTATCCAACGCCAGTGAACAGCGCATGACGCTGCGCCAGGAGATGGAGCAGCTGCAGTCCCGTTCTAAGGTGCTGCTGCAGCGTGCACCAGTCTGGCTGGCTGCCCAAAGCAGCCTGAACCAGCTCAGTGAACAGTGCGGCGAACAGTTTGAGTCCAGCCAGGACGTGACCGAATATCTGCAACAGCTGCTGGAGCGCGAGCGCGAGGCGATTGTTGAGCGCGATGAAGTCGGCGCCCGTAAACGTGAGATCGATGAAGAGATTGAGCGCTTAAGCCAGCCTGGTGGTTCGGAAGATTCACGTCTGAACGCCCTGGCTGAACGTTTTGGCGGCGTGCTGTTGTCCGAAATCTATGACGATGTCGGTCTGGACGATGCGCCGTACTTCTCAGCCCTGTATGGCCCATCACGTAACGCGATTGTGGTCCCGGATCTGTCGCTGATTGCTGACCAGCTGGCAGGGCTGGAAGATTGCCCGGAAGACCTCTATTTAATCGAAGGGGACCCGCAGTCGTTCGATGACAGCGTATTCAGCGTCGATGAGCTGGAAAAAGCGGTTGTCGTCAAAATCGCCGATCGTCAGTGGCGTTATTCTCGCTTCCCTGAGCTTCCGCTGTTTGGTCGCGCAGCGCGTGAAAACCGGATTGAAAGTCTGCACGCCGAGCGTGAGACGCTGTCTGAACGTTTTGCGACCCTGTCGTTTGACGTGCAGAAAACCCAGCGTCTTCATCAGGCGTTCAGCCGCTTTATCGGCAGCCATCTGGGCGTGGCGTTTGAAGCTGACCCGGAAGCCGAAATTCGCAAGCTCAACACCCGTCGTGGCGAGCTTGAGCGTGCGATCTCAAACCATGAAAATGACAACCAGCAAAGCCGCGTTCAGTTCGAACAGGCGAAAGAGGGCGTTGCGGCCCTTAACCGCATCCTGCCTCGCCTGAATCTGCTGGCAGATGACACGCTGGCTGACCGCGTGGATGAGATTCAGGAACGTCTGAATGAAGCTCAGGAAGCGGCACGTTTTGTTCAGCAGTACGGTAATCAGCTGGCGAAGCTCGAACCAATGGTCTCCGTGTTGCAGAGCGATCCGGAGCAGTTCGAGCAGTTAAAAGAAGATTACGCCTGGTCGCAGCAGGTGCAGCGCGAAGCGCGCCAGCAGGCGTTTGCCCTGACGGAAGTGGTGCAGCGCCGGGCCCACTTCGGCTACTCCGATTCCGCGGAGATGCTGAGCGGTAACAGCGATCTCAATGAGAAGCTGCGTCAGCGCCTTGAACAGGCTGAAGCGGAACGTACTCGCGCCCGTGATGCGATGCGTAGCCACTCGGCACAGCTGAACCAGTACAATCAGGTCCTGGCCTCGCTGAAAAGCTCCTTCGACACCAAGAAAGAGCTGTTAAACGATCTTCAGAAAGAGTTGCAGGACATTGGCGTCCGTGCTGACAGCGGAGCAGAAGAGCGGGCGCGTATCCGTCGTGATGAACTGCATGCGCAGCTCAGTAATAACCGCGCACGTCGTAATCAGCTGGAAAAAGCGCTGACCTTCTGTGAAGCGGAAATGGATAACCTGACTCGTCGCCTGCGCAAGCTGGAGCGTGATTATCACGAAATGCGTGAGCAGGTCGTGACCGCGAAGGCGGGCTGGTGCGCCGTCATGCGGATGGTGAAAGACAATAACGTTGAACGCCGTCTGCATCGTCGCGAGCTGGCCTATCTCTCTGCGGATGAACTGCGCTCTATGTCGGATAAGGCGCTGGGTGCCTTGCGTCTGGCGGTGGCGGATAACGAACACCTGCGCGATGTGCTGCGTATGTCCGAAGATCCGAAACGCCCTGAGCGTAAGATCCAGTTCTTCGTGGCCGTTTATCAGCACCTGCGTGAACGTATTCGTCAGGACATCATTCGTACCGACGATCCGGTCGAAGCCATTGAGCAGATGGAAATCGAACTGGGCCGCCTGACGGAAGAGCTGACCTCCCGCGAGCAGAAACTGGCTATCAGTTCCCGCAGCGTGGCGAATATCATCCGTAAAACCATCCAGCGCGAGCAGAACCGAATTCGCCAGCTGAACCAGGGCTTGCAGAGCGTATCGTTTGGTCAGGTAAACAGCGTGCGTCTGAACGTGAACGTGCGTGAAGCGCACTCGACGCTGCTGGAAGTGTTGTCTGAACAGCACGAACAGCATCAGGATCTGTTCAACAGCAACCGTCTGACCTTCTCCGAAGCGCTGGCGAAACTGTATCAGCGCCTTAATCCGCAGATTGACATGGGGCAACGCACGCCGCAAACCATTGGTGAAGAGCTCCTGGATTACCGTAACTACCTGGAAATGGAAGTGGAGGTTAACCGTGGTTCAGACGGCTGGCTCCGTGCGGAGTCCGGTGCACTCTCTACCGGTGAAGCTATCGGTACCGGGATGTCGATTCTGGTGATGGTGGTCCAGAGCTGGGAAGATGAGGCGCGTCGTCTGCGCGGCAAAGATATCTCCCCATGTCGACTGCTGTTCCTGGATGAAGCTGCGCGTCTTGACGCCCGCTCAATTGCCACGCTGTTTGAACTCTGTGAGCGTCTTGATATGCAGCTCATTATCGCAGCGCCGGAGAACATCAGTCCTGAGAAAGGCACCACGTATAAACTGGTGCGTAAGGTATTCCAGAATACCGAACACGTTCACGTGGTCGGGTTACGCGGTTTTGCTCCCCAGCCGCCAGAATCCTTACCGGAAACAACGGCAGACGCGTCCTGAGGCGTTTTCTAACCGTGAGCGGCGCACCAGCGCCGCTTTTTTTTTCGCTTAACTTGTGTTTAAGGCTGCGTTATCTTTAAACTTCTTTACATAAGGTAAGGCAACAGGTTTGCCGTCACCCTATAATAAAAGAAAGCCCCAACGTGATGGGCATGTCGTGAAAACAGGGGGCAAGGGATGTTGCTAAAGAAAAAATGTGGTCGTCAGCTGTCTGCGCTAAGTTTATGCCTGGCAGTGACGTTTGCTCCACTGTTAACCGCTCAGGCCGACGAGCCTGAAATTGTGCCGACTGACAGCACAGCAACGACTGGCACACAGCCAACGTCGCTGTCTCAACCGCTGGAGCAGTCTCCTGCGACGGCCATCATGGCCGGTATTAAACCGTTGCCAGAAGGCATCGACGCGGAATCGCTTCGCCAGCAGCTGCTGTCTGGGCTGCCAGCAGGCTACACGCCTGTCTATACCAGCCAGCTCACGCTGCTCTATGCGGCGCGTGACATGAAACCCATGTGGGAAAACCGTGATGCCGTGCGCGCCTTCCAGCAACAGCTGGCAGAAGTCGCCATTGCAGGGTTCCAGCCGCAGTTCACAAAATGGGTTGAGCTCTTAACCGATCCTGCTGTCACCGGGCAGGCGCGGGACGTGGTGCTTTCCGATGCCATGATGGGGTATCTCCAGTTTGTGGCCGGTATTCCGGTCAATGGTAACCGTTGGTTGTACAGCGATAAGCCTTACAAGCTGGCGACTCCGGCACTGTCGGTAATTAACCAGTGGCAACTGGCACTGGATAGTGGCGATCTGCCGCGCTTTATTGCGAGCCTCGCGCCGGCACATCCGCAATACGCGACCATGCATCAGTCGCTTCTGGAACTGGTCGGGGATTCACGTCCATGGCCGCAGATGCGTGGTACCGCGACGCTGCGTCCTGGACAGTGGAGCAGCGATGTGCCTGCCCTGCGTGAGATCCTCAAACGCTCCGGTATTCTGGATAGCGGGCCTAAAATTGCCCTGCCGGGTGATGATGCGCAAAGCGTTGTTGTCAGCCCGTCAGCCCCGGTGAAAGAGAAAAAAGCCGCCGTTCTGAGTGATAAGCCCGCGGCCTACGATCGGGAGCTGGTTGCAGCGGTTAAGCAGTTTCAGGCTGCTCAGGGGCTGGGTGCTGATGGCGTGATTGGCCAGTCAACGCGCGACTGGCTGAACGTCTCACCTGCGCAGCGGGCAGGGGTGCTGGCGCTCAATATCCAGCGTTTACGCTTGCTGCCAGGGACCCTCTCTACCGGCATCATGGTGAATATTCCAGCGTATTCGCTGGTCTATTACCAGAACGGCAGTGAAGTGCTGGCGTCACGCGTGATTGTGGGACGTCCCGATCGCAAAACGCCGATGATGAGCAGTGCACTGAACAACGTGGTGGTTAACCCGCCGTGGAACGTACCGCCGACGCTGGCACGTAAAGACATTCTGCCCAAGGTCTGGAACGATCCGGGTTACCTGGAACGCCATGGCTATACGGTGATGCGCGGCTGGAACAGCAAAGAGGCGATAGACCCCTATATGGTCGACTGGTCAACCATTACCGCGTCTAATCTGCCATTCCGGTTCCAGCAGGCACCCGGTGCGCATAACTCGCTCGGACGCTACAAGTTCAATATGCCGAGTTCAGATGCTATCTATCTGCACGATACGCCGAACCACAATCTGTTCCAGAAAGATACCCGCGCGCTGAGTTCAGGCTGTGTGCGTGTCAATAAAGCCTCGGAGCTGGCTAATATGCTGTTGCAGGATGCAGGCTGGAACGATACGCGCATCTCTGACGCCCTGAAGCAGGGGGATACGCGTTACGTTAATATTCGCCATAATATTCCGGTCAATCTTTATTATCTGACGGCGTTTGTGGGTGAGGACGGGCGGACGCAGTATCGTACAGATATTTACAATTATGATCTCACGGCGCGATCCGGCGCACAAATTTTGCCAAAAGCTGAACAATTAATCAGGTAAATGAAGCAGTTCGGGAAAATAGGTTGTCGTAAGTAATGGTGAATACGGGGCTATATGGCTGGAGGCCGCGTATTTACTGGGGTTGGGTGCCTTGACGTAGTCGGCTTTGCCAGTTAAGGTGCCCTTCGTGCGCTAAGCATATTTACGATAAACATTGACCTGTAGACCTGATTATCATGGACAAATTTGACGCTAATCGCCGCAAACTGCTGGCGTTAGGTGGTGTTGCGCTCGGCGCAGCGGCCATCTTGCCGACGCCAGCATTTGCCACCCTCTCGACACCTCGTCCGCGAGTTTTAACGCTCAACAATCTCCACACCGGTGAGTCGTTAAAAGCGGAGTTCTTCGATGGCAGAGGCTATATTCAGGATGAATTAGCAAGACTTAACCATTTTTTCCGTGATTTCCGCGCGAATAAAATAAAAGCCATCGACCCAGGACTGTTTGATCAGTTATTCCGCCTTCAGGGCCTGCTGGGTACCAGCAAGCCAGTGCAGCTTATTTCTGGTTATCGCTCTGTTGATACCAATAATGAACTGCGCGCCCACAGCCGTGGGGTAGCGAAAAAAAGCTATCACACGAAGGGACAGGCAATGGATTTCCATATTGAAGGCGTTTCGTTAGCCAATATTCGCAAAGCTGCGTTATCTATGCGCGCAGGTGGTGTAGGATATTACCCAAGTAGCAACTTTGTGCATATTGATACCGGTCCGGTCCGGCACTGGTAATAACGAAACACAGGAGCAGTATGAACTATCGTATTATTCCGGTTACTGCATTCTCCCAGAATTGTTCATTAATCTGGTGTGAGCAAACCAAACTGGCCGCGCTTGTCGATCCCGGCGGTGACGCTGAGAAAATCAAGCAGGAAGTCGCTGATAGCGGTGTCACGCTGATGCAGATTTTACTGACGCATGGTCATCTTGATCATGTTGGTGCGGCGGCGGAGCTGGCACAGCACTTCGGTGTGCCTGTGATCGGTCCGGAAAAAGAAGATGAGTTCTGGCTGCAGGGTTTACCAGCCCAGAGCCGCATGTTTGGCCTTGATGAGTGTCTGCCCCTGACGCCCGATCGCTGGCTAAATGAAGGAGAGCGCGTTAACGTAGGGAATGTGACTTTACAGGTGTTGCATTGTCCTGGGCATACGCCAGGCCATATTGTCTTCTTTGATGACCAGTCCCGTCTGCTGATTTCCGGCGATGTGATTTTCAAAGGTGGCGTAGGACGCAGCGATTTTCCACGTGGCGACCACGGACAGCTGATTCAGTCGATTAAACAGAAGTTGTTGCCGCTGGGCGATGATGTGACGTTTATCCCTGGACACGGTCCGATGTCGACGCTGGGTTATGAACGACTCCATAACCCGTTCCTTCAGGACGAAATGCCTGTCTGGTAACCAGAATAAAAAAAAGCCTGCATTACGCAGGCTTTTTTTATGGGTGCAATTTACAGCACGGCGACGATGGCTTCGCACAGCGGCGCCATATTGTCTGGGGTCATGCCTGCAACGTTGACGCGGCCAGACGCCACGGCGTAGACGCCAAACTCTTCACGCAGACGCAGAACCTGTTCTTTGGTCAGGCCGCTGAAAGAGAACATACCGTTCTGCTTAATAATAAAGCTGAAGTCACGGTCAGCGCCTTTCTCCGCAAGGGTGTTCACAAACAGCAGACGCATGCGCTGAATACGCTGACGCATATCGTTCAGCTCTTGTTCCCAGATAGCACGCAGTGCATCGTTGCTCAGGATAGTCGCAACGACAGAGGCACCGTGTGCAGGCGGGTTAGAGTAGTTAGCGCGGATCACGGATTTCATCTGGCTGAATGCACGATCAACGGTTTCAGTATTCGCCGCAACCAGCGTACAAGCACCGACACGCTCATTGTACAGACCGAAGTTCTTGGAGTAAGAGCTTGCCACGATCAGTTCCTGATGCACGGCAGCAAAAGCGCGCAGACCTTCCGCATCTTCTTCCAGACCACGGGCGAAGCCCTGGTATGCAAAGTCAAACAGCGGCAGCCAGCCTTTTTCTACGGAGAGCTTCGCCAGCTGTTCCCACTGTTCCAGCGTTGGATCAATACCGGTTGGGTTGTGGCAGCAGCCGTGGAACAGCACCACATCACCCGCCTGAGCCTCATTCAGGCTGGTCAGCAGACCGTCGAAGTCCAGAGAGTGGTTAGCTGCGTCGTAGTAAGCATATTCACGGACTTCCAGGCCTGCAGAGTTGAATACGCTCTTGTGGTTTGGCCAGCTTGGGTTGCTCACCCAGACACGCTTAACAGAGGTGTTTTTCGCAAGGAAATCCGCCGCGACGCGCAGCGCGCCGGTACCGCCAGGGGTCTGTGCTGTACGCGCACGCTTGTCGCTCACAATTGCACTGCCTTTGCCGAACAGCAGTTCCTGAGTGCAACGACCAAATTCAGGGATACCATCAATACCGAGGTAATTTTTGGTGGTTTCATTTTCCAGCAAATACTGCTCAGCTTTTTTAACGCTGGTCAGCACCGGGGTTTTGCCGGTTTCATCTTTATATACACCAATACCCAGGTTGATTTTACCAGGGCGGTCGTCGGCACGAAACAGATCGGCCAGGCCCAGAATAGGGTCGGCAGGAGCGGCGGTAATGTTCTCAAACATGACGAAGTTCCATTGTGATTACAGAAGTGAAATCCGCTATCAGGTTAACGGTAGATTTACAAAATGCCAACCGTTTGCGACAAAAAGCGTGCGGCTTTTCAAAAGTCGCCATTTTTTGCTATCAGACATAAAAAAAACAGGGCCGAAGCCCTGTTCATTAAGCATATAACAACGTGGTGTACTGATTAGAACTGGTAGGTTACAGCCATTGCAACCTGGTCGTCTTTACCGTTCACGATACCCACGCTACGAGAGTAGTCGGTGTCGTCGATCAGGTTCAGCTGGTAATCAACATAGATGTTGAAGTTTTTGTTGAAGTAGTAAGTTGCACCCAGTTCAACGAATTTCTGCAGGTCAGCATCGCCGCCAGCGAAGGTGCCACGTTGTGCAAGGTTTTTACCTTTAGACTGCACGTAGGACACGGATGGGCGCAGACCGAAGTCGAACTGGTACTGAGCGATAACTTCGAAGTTCTGCGTTTTGTTTGCGAAAGAACCGTCGTCTTCACGGGTCATGTTACGCGTTTCAGCATAGGTGGTTGCCAGGTAGATGTTGTTCGCATCGTATTTAGCACCAACAGCCCATGCTTCCGCTTTCTCGCCTTTGCCGTCTGCGGATTGCGCGTCAGTACGGTCAGAGTTGCTGTATGCGCCGATCAGGCCGAAACCTTCACCGAACTCATAACCTACAGAGGTACCGAAACCGTCACCGTTAGCGGTTCTCACGTCAGTACGCTCGTTTTTGCCCTGATACTGCAGGCCCAGGCTCAGACCGTCAACCAGACCGAAGAAGTCAGAGTTGCGGTAAGTCAGGAGACCAGAGTTACGGCCAGTCATGAAGTTGTCAGAGTAGTTTGCCCAGGTCATACCTGAGAAAGATGGCGCCATATCGGTGTAAGATTCTACGTCGTATACGATACCGTAGTTACGGCCGTAGTCGATGGAACCTGCATCACCCGCTTTCAGACCGGCGAACGCCAGACGGGTACGCTGAGTCTGGTTGCTTTCTGCCTGGCTTGCCAGAGCACGGTATTCCCACTGACCGAAACCAGTCAGTTGGTCGTTAATTTGAGTCTCGCCTTTGAAACCGATCTGAGCATAGGTAGCGTCGTTGCTGTCAGTGTTGTCACCAGAGGTAACGAAGTCGTGCTCACCAACCACTTTCCCGTACAGATCCAGTTTGTTGCCGCTTTTGTTATAGATTTCTGCAGCGTTAGCTGCACCGGCTACCAGCAGGGCAGGGATTACCACTGCCAGAATATTGCGCTTCATCATTATTTATTACCCTCATTGGTTTTTTTATGACACTCGCCACTGCCGCCAATAAATTCTGTCAATAAATATTTCCGGAACTATTGATGAGAGTTAGGTGTCTTTATGTATCTGACAGGCATCTTTCCATTCATAGAACCGTTTCGCTAGCCTGAAAGTGCTACAATTCTCAAGATTAAGTTACAAAAAGAAATCATGTGTAAACAAATGTGTATTTTTCGGAACTTTGTGAACCACCTCAAATTTCAGTGTCCACTGGCGAATTAAACGGCAGATACTTTGATATCTATATGAAAAGCTTATAATTAATTTAGATAAAGGCAATTCCTATAAACAGAAGCCAAACGGCTCATTTTTTCTTATGACCCGAAAAAGACTTCTGGATGGCTGTAAAACTGGTTGAATTTTGTGCTATTGCTTCAGATTGCAATAAGCGCAATAAGAATAGGGTTTATTTTTTGTGCGTAGATGTTTCGTGGAAACAAAACGTAACAGGTAGTGGTTGTAACGGGGTTGTGGTTTAAAAATGCTGACTTTGCGCTGACGAAAACTGACAATGCAGAATAAAATAATGGCCAGCAATTGCTGGCCATTTGTTATTCAGTCGATTAGAAACTGGCGTTACGCGGTGTGCGTGGGAATGGAATAACGTCACGGACGTTCTGAACACCGGTGACATAGGCGATGAGACGCTCAAAGCCCAGACCAAAACCGGCATGCGGGACGGTACCGTAACGGCGTAAATCGCGATACCAGCTGTAATCCGCAGGATTAAGGCCCATCTCTTCCATGCGTGCGTCCAGAACGTCAAGACGCTCTTCACGCTGAGAACCACCGATGATTTCACCAATGCCCGGTGCCAGGACGTCCATCGCCGCAACGGTTTTACCGTCTTCGTTAAGGCGCATATAGAAGGCCTTAATGTCTTTCGGGTAGTTTTTCACCACAACCGGTGCTTTGAAGTGCTTCTCGGCCAGGTAACGCTCGTGCTCAGACGCCAGGTCAACGCCCCAGTAAACCGGGTTCTCAAACTTCTCACCGCATTTCTCGAGGATGGCCACCGCGTCGGTGTAGTCCACCTGCGCGAAATCTGCTGAGACGAAACGCTCCAGACGTGCGACTGCATCGCTGTCGACACGCTCTGCGAAGAATTTCATGTCATCAGGACGCTCTTCCAGCACCGCTTTGAAGACATATTTCAGCATCGCTTCTGCCAGACCCGCGACATCATCCAGATCTGCGAACGCCACTTCAGGCTCCAGCATCCAGAATTCCGCCAGGTGACGGCTGGTGTTGGAGTTTTCTGCACGGAAGGTTGGACCAAAGGTGTAGATTTTGGACAGCGCGCAGGCATAAGTTTCACCGTTGAGCTGACCAGAAACCGTCAGGAAGGCCTCTTTACCGAAGAAGTCTTTGTCATAGTCCACTTTACCTTCTGGCGTACGCGGCAGGTTTTCCATGTCCAGCGTAGAGACGCGGAACATTTCACCCGCGCCTTCCGTATCGGACGCGGTGATCAGTGGGGTAGACACCCAGAAATAACCCTGCTCGTCGAAGAAACGATGCAGCGCCTGCGCCAGCGTATGACGCACGCGGGCAACCGCACCAATCAGGTTGGTGCGTGGACGCAGGTGCGCCACTTCACGCAGGTATTCGATGCTGTGACGTTTTGCCGCCATTGGGTAGGTGTCGGGATCTTCAACCCAGCCAGTGACTTCAATGGCTGAGGCCTGAATTTCGAAACTCTGACCCTGACCAGGTGATGCCACAACAACACCGGTTACGATAACGGAACAACCCGTTGTCAGGCGCAGAACGTCATCATTGTAATTGGGCAGAGAATTATTAATGACGGCCTGTACAGGATCAAAGCAGGAACCGTCATAGACGGCAAGGAAGGAGATGCCAGCTTTAGAATCTCGGCGAGTACGCACCCATCCGCGCACGGTGACTTCTTGGTCAACGGCGACACGGCCCTGGAGTACGTCGGCTACAGGCACAACGCTCATAATATTCTCTCTGTTAATAGTCGGAAAAAATAAACACTTGTCCACCCTTACTGGGGGGGATATCTATGTTACCTGGCATCCGCCATCAGACAAGCAGATTTCGCAGTCAAAAGAGAAGAATTAAGAAATAAATTGAGGAGAGGGGAGCCTGAAAGGCTCCCGAAAGCGGTTAACTGGCTTTTTTGATCTGCGGCAGATCGAATGCTTTGCGTAATGCGCGCACAAAGGCTTTGTCATGGCAGATGGTTTTACCGGGGCTATCGGAGAGCTTCGCTACCGGCTTACCGTTACATTCCACCAGTTTTATCACGATGTTCAGAGGTTTTACCTGAGGGATGTCGCAGGTCAGGCGGGTGCCAATCCCAAAGCTCAGGTTAATTCTGGAGGTGAAATGACGATAGAGATCGACCGCTTTCGCCAGATCGAGGTTATCGGAGAAGACCAGCACCTTGCTCATCGGGTCAATGCCCAGTTTTTCGTAATGGGCAATGGCCTTTTCACCCCATTCAACCGGATCCCCGGAATCATGGCGTAATCCCTGATAACGTTCGGCAAATTCAGGGCCAAAATCACGCAAGAACGCGTCCATCGTAATACAGTCGGTAAGCGCGATGCCCAGTTGATTGGGATATTCTTCCAGCCACGCGGCCAGTGCGGCGCGCTGGCTGTTTGCCAGGTCCGGGCTTATCTGCTGATGCGCCTGGAACCACTCATGCGCCTGGGTACCCATTGGGGTCAGATCCAGACGACGTGCCAGATCGTAGTTGCTGGTGCCCACGAACCACGGCTCCTGCTGCAGACGCTTCACAATAGCCTGCTGCACTTCGCGAGAGAAACGGCGACGCGTGCCAAAATCCATCAGGCGGAAGCGGGACATATCCAGCCCTTCGGTCAGCGTTGAGAATGCGGCCAGTTTATTTTCCAGCGACGCGACCGCCTGCTCAACGCCGGTTTCCGGCGAACGGTAGCGGTGGGCCAGTTCACTGATCACCGCGAGAAGCGGAACTTCCCACATGATCACTTCACGCCACGGGCCTTCAAGACGAATATCCAGCTTGCCGTTATCATTGACCACGGTCACCTGCTCCGGCTTATAGCGGAAGTCGCGCAGCCAGTTCAGGTAGTCAGCTTTAAAGAAGGGCAGGCCAGAGAGCCACTGATATTCGTCGTCCTGCAGCGTCAGATGCTGCATAGCATCGACCTGTTCACGAATGGAGTCTGCGTAGATACCGAGCAAGTCGTCACCACGGCAGCGGAATTCCGCCGCGACATGGACGTCATAGTAATGGTGGAAAACGGCTTGCTGCATATGCAGTTTATACGCGTCGGTATCCAGCAATGTATGCAGAACAGGAGAAGCGAATTGAGTCATAGGTGCGCAGTAGCATCCTCTCACAGGAGCGTTTAGTACAATAAACAACTCCGGAGTATACCTTGTTTAGTGATTTATTGAACCCCGATCACAACATAAGCGCTCTTTATGGTCGAGGGCATTTTGTGCCCCGTGTTATACAAATGTAGCGAAAAAGGTGTTTGTACCTGAAAAGATGAACATTCTGCATAGCGCGTTTTACACAACAGGAATAGACTGGATTCGTTATTCGACAAACGATGCATAAGGTTTTCTATGACACAACAGCCACAAGCCAAATACCGCCACGACTACCGTGCGCCGGATTACCTGATTAGCGATATCGATCTGACTTTTGACCTGGATGCCACTAAAACCGTTGTCACGGCGGTAAGCCAGCTCACGCGCCAGAGCGCGACGGCTGTGCCGCTGCGTCTGGATGGTGAAGACCTGACGCTGGTCTCCGTGCAGATCAATGATCAAGCATGGTCTGACTATAAGATAGAAGGCAACCAGCTGGTTATCGACAACCTGCCGGAACGCTTTACGCTGCGCATCGTGAATGAAATCAGCCCGGCTGCCAACACGGCGCTGGAAGGGCTTTACCAGTCTGGCGTGGCCCTGTGCACCCAGTGTGAGGCCGAAGGTTTCCGCCACATTACCTGGTATCTTGACCGCCCGGACGTGCTGGCACGCTTTACAACGAAAATCATCGCCGATAAAACCCTCTATCCGTTCCTGCTTTCCAACGGCAACCGCGTAGGTGAAGGCGAGCTGGAAAACGGTCGCCACTGGGTACAGTGGCAGGATCCGTTCCCGAAACCGTGTTACCTGTTTGCGCTGGTGGCGGGTGATTTCGACGTGCTGCGTGATACGTTCAAAACCCGTTCAGGCCGCGACGTCGCGCTGGAGTTGTTCGTCGACCGCGGCAATCTGGACCGCGCGCCATGGGCGATGACCTCGCTTATCAACTCCATGAAGTGGGATGAAGAGCGCTTTGGCCTCGAGTATGACCTCGACATCTATATGATCGTTGCTGTCGACTTCTTCAACATGGGCGCGATGGAGAATAAAGGTCTTAACGTCTTTAACTCCAAATACGTGCTGGCGCGAACCGATACCGCGACCGATAAAGATTACCTGGATATTGAACGCGTCATCGGACACGAGTATTTCCATAACTGGACCGGAAACCGCGTCACCTGCCGTGACTGGTTCCAGCTGAGCCTGAAAGAGGGCCTGACCGTCTTCCGTGACCAGGAGTTCAGTTCCGATCTGGGTTCCCGTGCGGTGAACCGCATTAACAACGTGCGCACCATGCGTGGCCTGCAGTTTGCGGAAGATGCCAGCCCAATGGCACACCCTATCCGTCCCGATAAAGTCATCGAGATGAATAACTTCTACACCCTGACGGTGTACGAAAAAGGGGCGGAAATTATCCGCATGATCCATACCCTGCTGGGTGAAGAGAACTTCCAGAAAGGGATGCAGCTCTACTTCGAGCGTCATGACGGCAGCGCAGCCACCTGCGACGATTTTGTGCAAGCGATGGAGGATGCGTCTAATGTCGATCTTTCCCATTTCCGCCGCTGGTACAGCCAGGCCGGCACGCCGATTGTTACCGTCAAAGACGACTACAATCCGGAAACCGAGCAGTACACCCTGACCATCAGCCAGCGCACGCCGCCAACGGCAGAGCAGGAAGAAAAACACCCGCTGCACATTCCGTTCAGTATTGAACTGTATGACAACGAGGGTAACGTGATCCCGCTGCAGAAGGGCGGCCATCCGGTCCACCACGTACTGAACGTGACCCAGGCGGAACAGACCTTTATCTTTGATAACGTCTATTTCCAGCCGGTTCCCGCGCTGCTGTGTGAATTCTCTGCGCCCGTGAAACTGGAATATAAGTGGAGCGACCAGCAACTGACGTTCCTGATGCGCCATGCACGCAATGACTTCTCACGCTGGGATGCGGCGCAAAGCCTGCTGGCGACCTACATCAAGCTGAACGTTAATCGTCATCAGCAGGGCCAGCCGCTGTCGCTGCCGGTTCACGTTGCGGACGCATTCCGCGCAGTCCTGCTGGATGAGAAGATTGACCCGGCGCTGGCGGCTGAAATTCTGACGTTGCCATCCGCAGGCGAAATCGCCGAACTGTTCGACATCATCGATCCGATTGCCATTGTGGCGGTGCGTGAAGCGCTGACCCGTACGCTGGCGAACGAGCTTGCGGACGAATTCCTCGCAATCTACAACGCCAATAAGCTTGACGCTTATCGTGTGGAACATGCTGATATCGGTAAACGTTCCCTGCGTAACACCTGCCTGCGTTATCTGGCCTTCGGTGAGCGCGAGCTGGCAAACACGCTGGTGAGCAAGCAGTATCACGAAGCAGACAACATGACCGACGCGCTTGCAGCCCTGGCTGCAAGTGTTGCCGCTGAACTGCCATGCCGTGATGCGCTGATGCAGGAGTACGACGACAAGTGGCATCAGGATGGTCTGGTGATGGACAAGTGGTTTATCCTGCAGGCCACCAGCCCGGCGGCCGATGCCCTCAGCAATGTACGCAGTCTGCTGAAGCATCGCTCCTTCACCATGAGCAACCCAAACCGCGTGCGTTCCCTGATTGGTGCGTTTGCCAGCAGCAACCCGGCGGCGTTCCATGCGGAAGATGGCAGCGGTTATCAGTTTATGGTGGAAATGTTGACCGAGCTGAACAGCCGTAACCCACAGGTGGCGTCACGCCTGATTGAGCCGCTGATCCGTCTGAAACGCTATGATGCACAGCGCCAGGCGAAAATGCGTGCTGCGCTTGAGCAGCTGAAAGGGCTGGAAAACCTGTCTGGCGATCTGTACGAGAAGATCGCTAAGGCACTGGCCTGATCGAAAGACCCATCCTCCCTCTCCCGGTGGGAGAGGGAGGATGTCAGCCGTGAGCCGTCATTAACGCTCGCTCGCTGACCCCGCGCTTCATCACCCGATTCAGCACTTCCGCCTCCAGCTCTGCCAGTCTTGCCGACCCTACGCGGCGCGGACGCGCAATATCGACCGTGACATCAAGACCGATTTTCCCTTCTTCTATTAGCAGCACGCGGTCTGCCATCGCGACGGCTTCGCTCACGTCGTGCGTCACCAGAAGTACCGTAAAGCCATGCTTTTGCCAGAGCGCGGCAATCAGGTCCTGCATTTCGATTCGCGTCAGGGCGTCGAGCGCGCCGAGTGGCTCATCCAACAGCAGCAAGCCCGGACGATGTATCAGCGCTCGCGCCAGCGCCACGCGCTGCTTCTGCCCGCCGGAGAGCGCAGCAGGCCATTCATCCGCACGGTTTTCCAGCCCTACGGCGGCCAACGCCTGGCGGGCTTCATCCCGCCAGTTGCCGTTGAGGCCCAGTCCGACATTATCAATCACCGTTTTCCAGGGCAGCAGGCGCGCGTCCTGAAACATCATGCGGGTATCATCCTGAATAGTGGCCAGCGGTGTCGCGCCTGCCAGAATTTCGCCGCCGTTGGGGGATTCTAGCCCGGCTAAAAGGCGTAACAGCGTACTCTTGCCGCCGCCACTGCGGCCCACAATGGCGACAAATTGTCCGGCAGGAATATGCAGATCCAGCGCGTTGAGAATCGTGTTTTCGCCATAGCGCTTCGTGACACCGTTAAGGAGCAGCGGTGTACCCTGAGTCAGTCGGGCAGTATTCATGCTTTAGCCTCCTGTGAAATATAGGCTGGATTCCAGCGCAGCCAGCTGCGTTCCAGCCACTGGGCGCTGACGTCGGCAAGTTTGCCGAGCAGGGCATAGAGGATAATGGCCACCACCACCACGTCCGTTTGCAGGAATTCGCGGGCGTTCATCGCCAGATAGCCAATCCCTGAGTTTGCAGAGATGGTCTCTGCCACAATCAGCGTCAGCCACATCAGGCCGAGCGCAAAGCGCACGCCGACCATTATGGAGGGCAGGGCGCCCGGCAGGATCACATGCATAAAGAGGGCAAAACCGGACAGGCCGTAACTGCGTGCCATTTCGACCAGTCCGCGATCGATGTTGCGGATCCCATGCCAGGTATTAATGTAAATCGGGAACAGCGTACCCAGCGCGACGAGAAAAATTTTGGCGCTCTCATCAATACCAAACCATAAAATGACCAGTGGGATCAGCGCCAGATGCGGCACATTACGCAGCATCTGAATGGAGGTATCGAGCAGCCGCTCGCCCCAGCGAGAAAGCCCGCTGATCAGACCCAGTACCAGGCCGATGCTTCCGCCAATCGAAAAACCAATTACCGCGCGCCATGAGCTGATGGCCAAATGCTGCCAGAGTTCGCCGCTGACGCTCAGCGACCAGAATGCCTCTATTACGCCCTCCGGAGAGGGCAGAATACGGCTCGACAGCCAGCCGGCAGAAGACGCGAGTTGCCAGACAAGCACAATGCCAACGGGTAAAAACCATGGGGCGGCACGTAGCAACCATTTTTGTGTGGGGGCAGACATGGCAACTCCTTAGCTTTGTGCGGCTCTTCGCGGGATAAACTCGTTAGCCACGGCTTCGCCCTGAAGCTGGAGCTGGCGGGGCTGCGGTACGTCCGGGATGGCGACATCCAGATGCGGGAATAACAGCTCGCCCACTTTGTAGGCCTCTTCCAGGTGCGGATAACCGGAGAGGATAAAACTGTCGATACCCAGGTCCGCGTATTCATTGATCCGCGCAGCCACAGTTGGACCGTCGCCGACCAGCGCGGTACCCGCACCGCCGCGCACCAGGCCGACGCCCGCCCACAGGTTCGGGCTGATCTCCAGATTCTCGCGCTTACCGTTGTGCAATGACGCCATTCTGTGCTGGCCGACGGAGTCGGTTTTCGCAAACGCCGCTTGAGCTTTAGCGATAGTCTCATCATCGAGATGCGCGATCAGCCGGTCGGCCGCCTGCCAGGCTTCTTCATTGGTTTCACGCACAATCACATGCAGGCGAATACCAAAGCGTACCTTGCGACCATGCGCTGCCGCTTTAGCGCGCACCTGGGCAATTTTCTCTTTGACCAGCTCGGGCGGCTCACCCCAGGTGAGGTAGAGATCAACCTGTTCTGCCGCCAGATCCTGCGCCACATCTGATGAGCCGCCGAAGTAAAGAGGAGGGCGCGGCTGCTGCACCGGCGGGAAGTAGAGCCTGGCGTCGCGAACGTGAATATGTTTACCTTCGAAGGTGACGGTTTCCCCCTCCAGCAGACGTCGCCAGACGCGGGTGAACTCGGCGGACGCTTCATAGCGTTCGGTGTGATCGAGGAACACGCCGTCACCCGCCAGCTCCTGCGGATCGCTTCCGGTGACCAGGTTAAACAGGGCCCGGCCGTTAGAGAGCCGGTCGAGCGTTGCCGCCTGGCGCGCCGCGACGGTCGGGGAGACCACGCTCGGACGCAGTGCCACGAGGAACTTCAGGCGTTGGGTCACGGGGATCATCGATGCGGCTACCAGCCACGCATCCTCGCACGAGCGTCCGGTGGGGATCAGTACGCCGGTAAAACCGATTCGGTCGGCTGCCTGCGCAATCTGCTGCAGATAGCCGTGGTCAACCGGGCGTGAACCCTCTTCTGTGCCAAGATAGTGTCCATCACCGTGGGTGGGTAAAAACCAGAAAAGATTCAGACTCATGATTTGGTTCCTTCTTTGCCTGCGGGTTGCCAGATGCGTTCGCGAATATTCACCTGTTTTGGAACAAGGCGATTTTGATAGAAGAGATCTGCGGTTTGCTGCTGCAGCGCAGCGACGTGTGCGTCCACCGGGGTAATGGTGGTCTGTGGACGGTGATCGAGATAGCTCGCGATCACCGGCTCAGGTAAGCCCATGGTTTTCGCCAGCAGGGTAATGCTTTCCTGACGTTGGCTTTGCGTTAGCGCATCCGCCTGAGTAAAGGTGTTAAGAACATCCTGAATAAAAGCGCCATTCTTTTCCGCATACGGGCGCGCGGCGAGGTAGAACGAGCCGGTTTGTTTCAGCGTGGTGCCATCTTTTAATACCCGCACGCCACCCTGCAGTAAAGCTGCGGAGTAGTAGGGATCCCAGATAGCCCACGCGTCGACATTGCCCTGCTGGAAAGCGGCGCGAGCATCAGCCGGCGTCAAATAGACGGGTTGAATGTCGGTGAATTTAAGCCCCGCCTCCTGCAGGGCCCGCAGCAGCAGGTTATGCGAGCTGGAGCCTTTCTGGAATGCAACCTTGTGGCCTTTGAGATCGGCGACCGTCTTAATGGTGCTATTTTCAGGGACCAGAATGACCTCAGCCTTCGGCTTGGCCGGCTCAACGCCGACATAAACCAGGTCGGCCCCCGCCGCCTGCGCGAATATTGGCGGAATATCCCCGGTGCTGCCGAGGTCGATGCTTCCGACATTCAGGGCTTCCAGCATTTGCGGGCCAGCAGGGAACTCAATCCAGGAGAATGTGGTCTTCGGGAAGCGTTTTTCCAGAAGCTGATGGCTTTTAGCCAGCACCATACTGACGCTGCCTTTCTGATAGCCGATGCGTAAATGTTCAGGCGCCGTCTCTGCCGCGTGGGCCAGCGAGGTGAGCGCTAACAGCCCGGCCAGTCCGAGACGGGTTAATCTTTTAAACATGGGCGACTCCCTGTGACGGGTTAAACGCCGGGGCGTGGATATCTCTGCGGTGCAGGGCATGCCAGAAGGTTTCCAGGGCGCTGTCGAGGCGGGTTTGCAGATTCGGCGTGAAGCGAGGCTTGTGTTGATAATCGATAACCTGCGAGTCGTCGGCAAAGACGCCGTGGAGGATCTCCTGCGCTTTTAGCGCATTGAGTACCGGCTTGAGGGCATAATCCACCGCCAGTAAATGGGCCACCGTGCCGCCCGTTGCCAGTGGCAGAACCACTTTGCCGTCCAGCGCACGTTCAGGCAGCAGATCGAGCAGGGTTTTCAGGGCCCCGGAAAACGAAGCTTTATAGATAGGCGTCGCCACGATTAAGCCATCAGCCCCTTTAAGCTGTTCAGTCAGCGTTTGCAGCGCCGGACTGTCAAAACGGGCGTAGAGCAGATCCTCGGGGGCGAAGTTATGCAGATTCCAGTGGCATACTTCCACATCCAGAGCATTGAGCTTTTCACGGGCATATTCCAGCAGTGCGCTGGAGCGAGAGGGGAATCGTGGACTTCCGGCCAGGGTTATGACGCGCATGCATGCTCCTTATAACTAATTGTTTGCTTTTATCTAACATTCATAACAATTTTCAGGAGTGTGACACTGCCCGGTTATTCCACTAAATGATTTATCTGCAATTAAAATGCGAAAAAGCGCATAAGAACGGGGCTGCGAGGTAAACGATTGCGTCTAACGGTGTTTTTTTTGCCACAGGTCAATTCCCTTTCCGGGCCGGATCGCACATAATCCCCTCCCGGTTTGCACACCGGGAATCCAGGAGAGTTCATGTACTACCCCTTCGTTCGTAAAGCCCTTTTCCAGCTCGACCCTGAGCGCGCTCATGAATTTACATTCCAGCAGTTACGTCGTATTACCGGAACGCCGCTGGCCGCACTGGTGCGTCAAAACGTGCCTGAAAAACCTGTGCAATGCATGGGCCTAACCTTTAAAAATCCGCTGGGTCTCGCGGCGGGTCTGGATAAAAATGGTGAGTGCATTGATGCCCTGGGCGCGATGGGCTTTGGCTCCATCGAAATCGGTACCGTCACGCCGCGTCCGCAGACAGGTAATGATAAGCCGCGTCTGTTCCGCCTGGTCGAAGCCGAAGGGCTGATCAACCGCATGGGCTTTAATAACCTCGGCGTTGATCACCTTGTTGAGAACGTAAAAAAAGCCCATTTTGATGGTGTATTGGGCATCAATATTGGCAAAAATAAAGACACGCCGGTAGAGCAGGGTAAAGATGACTATCTGATTTGTATGGAAAAAGTCTATGCCTACGCGGGGTATATTGCGGTGAATATTTCCTCACCAAATACCCCAGGTCTGCGCTCTTTACAATATGGCGAAGCACTGGACGATCTTCTGAGTGCCATTAAAAATAAACAAAATGAGCTCCAGGCGATCCACCATAAATATGTTCCGGTCGCGGTTAAGATCGCACCGGATCTTTCTGCTGAAGAATTGATCCAGGTTGCCGACAGTTTAGTTCGCCATAATATTGACGGGGTGATTGCGACCAATACCACACTCGATCGCTCGCTCGTTCAGGGAATGAAAAACTGTGACGAAGCGGGTGGGTTAAGTGGACGTCCGGTACAATTAAAAAGCACAGAAATTATTCGTGCCCTGTCAGCAGAATTAAAAGGACGACTGCCGATTATTGGCGTCGGTGGTATCGACTCCGTGATTGCGGCTCGCGAGAAGATGGCGGCGGGTGCCTCACTGGTGCAAATCTATTCCGGTTTTATTTTTAAAGGACCGCAACTGATTAAAGAAATCGTTACTCATATCTAATCTTTTCTCTTTATCAGACAACCAGGGCTTTATTTCCAGCCCTGGTTGTTTTATATTCCGTCATTGTTGCTTATTTAGTCATTATAGTCTTTTATTAATGGTGTTATAAACGAAGCGGCGAACAGGACATTTTTAGTACAGGAAGTTTGGGGACGGGAGAGAAACATGCGAATTAAACCTGACGATAACTGGCGCTGGTATTTTTGTGACGAGCATGACCGCATGATGCTCGATTTAGCCAATGGTATGTTGTTTCGTTCCCGTTTTGCTCGCCGAATGTTAACCCCGGACGCCTTCTCCCCGTCAGGCTTTTGTGTTGACGACGCTGCGCTTTATTTCTCCTTTGAAGAAAAATGCCGCGACCTGGTGCTTTCTAAAGAGCAGCGTGCCGAACTGGTATTAAACGCGTTAGTGGCTATTCGATTCCTGAAACCGCAAATGCCGAAAAGCTGGCATTTTTTACCGCACAGCATGAACTGGACCCCCGCCACCGGCGATGCGGCAAGCGTAAACCTGAGCGATACCGCTGAAGAGGTGAGCCTGCTGGTGGTTGAGCCTGGCGAAAATGCCGCACTCTGTCTGCTGGCCCAGCCCGGTGTGACCATTGCCGGGCGGACGATGCAACTGGGGGATGCCATTAAGGTAATGAATGACAGGCTGAAACCGCAGCAACGCGTAGACGCTTTCAGCCTCGAGCAGGCCGTTTAAGCTTCCAGCTGTACCGACGTTTTCGGAATACAGCTGCAGCACAGAATTGTACCATCATCGCCAATCGCGGATTTTTTCAGCGCGCTGACTTCCCCTTCGACCAGCTTGATTCGACAGCACCCACAGATGCCTGCCCGGCAGGAGTAAGGTACGCGGATCCCCGCTTGTTCCAGCTGTTCAAGTAAAACCTGCTGATTGTTGCCGCGGATAACGGTGCCCTGCCAGTGAATGTCTACGGGCGAGCTGGCCGGCGTCTCAACGTCGACGAACTCTTCTTCCTGACCTGCGCCATACACTCTTGCGGGTCCACGGGCGAGAATTTCGACTTCGTCGCCCACGCGGATGACGCCGCTTGAGCGCGGAATGAGGTTCTGGCCGAAATCCACATCGCCATTGTCCTGCGCTGTGCGGAATGACTGCAGGGTTTTTAACGGCTCGCCGGAAGGGTGTTTCTGGCCTTTTTCGGGACTGACGGTGGTAAAGATACAGCGGCTGCAGGGCTTCACGACATCAAATACCACGCTGCCGATACGGATCACTTTCCAGGTATCCTCTTCCCAGGCGTCAGCGCCTGTAACAACCAGGTTGGGACGAAACTGCTCTATCTGAACGCTGGCTTTACAGCGACGCTGCAGGTCGCGCAGGGAGGCGTCGTTAGTCAACAGGAAGGGGAAGCCGTCCGCGAATGAGAGCGGGACCGCCTCGTGGCGCTTAACGCGCCGCGTCAGCGCCGGGCCGACCCAGCGCAGCTGCACATCCCGGGAGAAGAAGCCGCTCAGCCAGCGGTTAATGTCATCCGGGGCGATGCGCGCGGTAAAATGATTGCCCCACACTTCCGTTGGCGCTTCGACAGGCGCAAAATCAGCAAAGCGGATCACCACGCTGGAGCCATCCGGCGCGGTGAGATGCAAACCGTCATAAAGCGGGGAAGGGGTAAAGCGAACCATTTGTGGGAACTGGCGTGCGGTAATGAACGTACCGTCAGGTTCGGTGACCATAAAGATACGATCGAAGGCAAATCCGCTCATGTCGGCCAGCGCGTGTGAAACGCCGATCCCGCGCATGGATTTCACCGGATGAATAAAAAGCCTGGATAACGTCGCCACTGCACAGCCCCTCGAATGAAAATAAGCCTTCAACTTTATGACATACACGCCATATTAGCTATAATGCGCGACAATTTTCTAAGAGTAAAAGTGACGATATGAATTCTCTGTTTGCCAGTACGGCCCGTGGGCTGGAAGAGCTGTTAAAAACTGAACTGGAAACCCTGGGCGCGCAAGAGTGCCAGGTGGTTCAGGGTGGTGTCCATTTTGAGGGCGACACACGGCTTATTTACCAGAGCCTGATGTGGAGCCGTCTGGCATCACGCATCATGCTGCCGATGAAAGAGTGCAAGGTTTACAGCGACCTTGACCTCTACACCGGCGTACAGATGATCGACTGGACAGAGATCTTCTCCCCGAATGCTACCTTTGCCGTGCACTTTAATGGCGTGAACGATGAGATCCGCAACAGCCAGTACGGTGCCCTGCGCGTCAAAGACGCCATTGTGGACTGCTTCACGCGTAAAAATAAGGAACGCCCAAACGTCGATCGTGAAAATCCCGATCTGCGGATCAACGTCTGGCTCAACGGCGACACCGCCAGTATCTCTCTGGATCTGAGCGGCGCGGGTCTGCACCTGCGTGGTTATCGCGATCGTACCGGTATGGCGCCCATCAAAGAGACTCTCGCCGCCGCCATCGTGATGCGTTCCGGCTGGCAGCCAGGCACACCGCTGCTCGACCCGATGTGTGGCTCCGGTACGCTGCTGATTGAGGCCGCTATGCTGGCCACCGACCGCGCACCGGGCCTGCACCGCGGCCATTGGGGCTTCGGCGGCTGGGCGCAGCACGATGAGGCGCTGTGGAAAGAGGTCAAAGACGAAGCGCAGACCCGTGCACGTAAAGGTCTGGCGGAGTACACCTCCCATTTCTATGGCTCTGACAGCGACTCACGCGTCATTGAGCGTGCGCGCAGCAACGCCCGCCGTGCCGGTATCGGCGAGCTGGTCACCTTCGAAGTGAAAGACGTGGCGAACCTGACCAATCCGCTGCCAAAAGGCCCATACGGTACCGTTATCAGCAACCCGCCTTACGGCGAGCGTCTTGATAGCGAACCGGCGCTGATTGCCCTGCACAGCCTGCTGGGCCGTAATATGAAAAATGACTTTGGCGGCTGGAACCTGTCGCTGTTTAGCGCCTCGCCAGAACTGCTGAGCTGTCTGCAACTGCGTGCCGAACGCCAGTTTAAGGCGAAAAACGGTCCGCTGGACTGCGTGCAGAAAAACTACCATCTGGCCGAGAAAGCGGCGGACAGTAAACCATCGGGTGTGGCGGAAGATTACGCTAACCGCCTGCGTAAGAATCTGAAGAAATTCGAAAAATGGGCGAAACAGGAAGGTATCGAATGTTATCGCCTGTATGATGCCGATCTGCCGGAGTACAACGTGGCGGTTGACCGTTACGCTGACTGGGTTGTGGTGCAGGAATATGCGCCGCCAAAAACGATTGATGCACAAAAAGCGCGTCAGCGTATGCTGGACGTGATTGCGGCAACAATTTCGGTGCTGGGCATTGCGCCTAACAAACTGGTGCTGAAAACCCGCGAGCGTCAGAAAGGGAAAAATCAGTATCAGAAAATGGGTGAGAAGGGTGACTTTATCGAGGTGGGCGAATACAACGCGCGCCTGTGGGTTAACCTGACCGATTATCTGGATACCGGTCTGTTCCTTGACCACCGTATCGCCCGCCGCATGCTGGGCCAGATGAGCAAGGGTAAAGACTTCCTGAACCTGTTCTCCTATACCGGCAGCGCCAGCGTGCATGCTGGCCTTGGCGGCGCGCGCAGTACCACCACGGTGGATATGTCCCGTACTTACCTGGAATGGGCAGAACGTAACCTGCGCCTGAACGGTCTCACCGGGCGTCAGCATCGTCTGATGCAGGCTGACGTGCTGGGCTGGCTACGCGAAACGGACGAACAATTTGATCTGATCTTCATCGATCCCCCAACGTTCTCTAACTCCAAGCGTATGGAAGATAGCTTTGACGTTCAACGCGATCACCTGCGCCTGATGACCGACCTGAAACGCCTGCTGCGTAAGGGCGGTACCATTATGTTCTCGAATAACAAACGCGGCTTCCGCATGGATCATGAGGGGCTGGCTGCTCTGGGACTGAAAGCACAAGAAATTAGCCAAAAAACGCTGTCCCAGGACTTTGCCCGTAATCGTCAGATCCATAACTGCTGGTTGATCTCCGCGGTCTGAAAGGAATAATACATGTCTTTAATTAGTATGCACGGCGCGTGGCTCTCTTTCAGCGACTCGCCGCTTCTCGACAATGCAGAACTGCACATCGAGGACAACGAGCGCGTCTGTCTGGTCGGCCGTAACGGCGCGGGTAAATCCACGCTGATGAAAATCCTCAACCGCGAACAGGGCCTGGACGACGGGCGTATTGTTTACGAGCAGGATCTTATCGTCTCTCGCCTGCAGCAGGATCCGCCGCGTCACGTGACCGGCAGCGTTTACGATTTTGTTGCCGAAGGTATCTCTGAGCAGGCTGAATACCTGAAGCGTTATCACGAGATTTCTCACCTGGTGATGACCGACCCGAGCGACAAGAATCTTAACGAACTGGCGAAAGTGCAGGAGATGCTCGATCACCACGGCCTGTGGCAGCTCGAAAACCGCATCAATGAAGTGCTGGCGCAGCTCGGACTGGAACCGGACATGGAGCTGTCGGCGCTTTCTGGCGGCTGGCTGCGTAAGGCTGCGCTTGGCCGCGCGCTGGTCAGCGGGCCGAAAGTGCTGCTGCTGGATGAACCGACGAACCACCTGGATATCGAAGCGATAGACTGGCTGGAAGGGTTCCTCAAAACCTTCAACGGGACCATTATCTTCATCTCCCACGACCGTTCGTTTATCCGCAATATGGCCACGCGTATTGTCGATCTCGATCGCGGCAAGCTGGTGACCTACCCTGGCGATTACGATACCTATCTGCTGGAGAAAGAAGAAAACCTGCGTGTGGAAGAGTTGCAGAACGCTGAATTCGACCGCAAGCTGGCGCAGGAAGAGGTCTGGATCCGTCAGGGCATCAAAGCTCGTCGTACCCGTAATGAAGGCCGCGTTCGCGCGCTGAAAGCGATGCGTCGTGAACGCAGCGAGCGCCGCGAAGTGATGGGCAGCGCCAGAATGCAGGTTGAAGAGGCCTCCCGTTCCGGCAAAATTGTCTTCGAAATGGAAAACGTCAACTATCAGGTTGATGGCAAAGTGCTGGTGAAAGACTTCTCCGCACAGGTTCAGCGTGGGGATAAAATCGCGCTGATCGGGCCGAATGGCTGCGGTAAAACCACGCTGTTGAAGCTGATGCTGGATCAGCTGAAGCCTGACAGCGGCCGCATTCACTGCGGGACTAAGCTCGAAGTGGCTTACTTCGACCAGCACCGTGCGGAGCTGGATCCGGACAGAACGGTGATGGATAACCTGGCGGAAGGTAAACAAGAGGTGATGGTTAACGGTAAGCCGCGCCATGTGCTGGGCTACCTGCAGGACTTCCTGTTCCATCCGAAACGCGCGCTGACGCCGGTACGCGCGTTGTCAGGCGGTGAGCGAAATCGTCTGCTGCTGGCACGTCTGTTCCTGAAGCCAAGTAACCTGCTGATCCTCGATGAACCAACAAACGACCTGGACGTGGAAACGCTCGAACTGCTGGAAGAGCTGATCGACGGCTATCAGGGAACCGTGATGCTGGTAAGCCACGACCGTCAGTTCGTCGATAACACCGTGACCGAGTGCTGGATCTTCGAAGGTGAAGGGCGAATCGGACAGTATGTGGGCGGCTATCACGATGCGAAAGGACAGCAGTCGCAGTCTCAGGCGCTAAAACAGGCTAAATCCAGAACCAGTTCCGAACCTGCTGTAACAAAAGCAGAAACTGTCAAGAAAACCTCGGTTAAACTAAGCTATAACCTGCAGCGCGAACTGGAAGGACTCCCTCAGCGTCTTGAAGAGCTGGAAGCCGCACTTGAAGATCTGCAGGCGCAGGTCGCTGATGCGTCATTCTTTACCCAATCGCATGACTATACTCAAAAAGTACTGGCAGAACTGTCCGCGGCTGAAAAAGCCCTGGAAGAAGCATTTGAGCGCTGGGAGTACCTTGAGTCTCTGAAGAACGGCGCATAAACAGGGATACAATATGTGTGACCAGCACCATGCCGACAGGCATATATTATGCTCTCAATGCGATATGCTCGTGGCGTTGCCAGAGCTTGGTCACGGACATAAAGCCCTGTGTCCCCGTTGCGGTACGACGTTGACAACCGAGTGGGACGCACCAAGGCAGCGTCCCACTGCTTATGCGCTGGCGGCGTTGTTCATGCTGCTGCTTTCCAATCTCTTCCCCTTCATTTATATGAAGGTGGGAGGGATGACCAGCCAGGTCGATTTGCTTGAAATTCCGGGGGTTATGTTCTCGGAAGACTATGCCAGCCTCGGCACCTTTTTCCTCCTGTTCGTACAGATCGTCCCGGCTTTTTGTCTGGTCGTCATTCTGTTGCTGGTGAACCGCGTCGCGATGCCCCTCGCACTTAAAATCTGGCTCGCGCGTATCCTGTTCCAGTTAAAAAGCTGGGGCATGGCCGAAATCTTTCTGGCAGGTATCCTGGTCAGTTTCGTCAAACTGATGGCGTATGGCGATGTGGGTATCGGCAGCAGCTTTGTACCCTGGTGTCTGTACTGCGTGCTGCAACTGCGCGCCTTCCAGTGTGTGGACAGACGCTGGGCGTGGGACGATATCGCGCCGGCACCGACGCTGGTGCAGACGGTAAAGGTGGGGGTGCCAGGCATCCGTCAGGGGCTTCGTTCTTGCCCATGCTGCACCGCTGTGCTGCCAGCCGATCTGGATGTGTGCCCGCGCTGCGAAACAAAAGGATACGTGCGACGTAAAAATAGCCTGCAGTGGACAATGGCGCTGCTGGTGACTTCCATCATGTTGTACCTGCCGGCCAATATCCTGCCGATTATGATCACCGATTTGCTCGGTGACAAAATGCCCTCGACAATCCTTGCCGGGGTAATACTGCTGTGGGGTGAAGGCTCCTATCCCGTTGCGGGGGTGATCTTTATTGCCAGTATTATGGTACCCACGTTAAAAATGATCGCCATTGCCTGGCTCTGCTGGGATGCGAAAGGCCATGGCAAACGCGACAGCGAACGCATGCACCTGATTTATGAAGTCGTCGAGTTTGTTGGACGCTGGTCAATGATTGATGTGTTTGTTATTGCCGTTCTCTCTGCACTGGTGCGGATGGGCGGATTGATGAGTATTTATCCCGCGATGGGGGCATTAATGTTTGCGCTGGTCGTTATTATGACCATGTTCGCGGCCATGACCTTCGACCCTCGTTTATCGTGGGATCGTGAGCCTGAATCAAGCCATGAGGAACAGTAAGAGCATGGAAAATAAGAGTGGAGAGGCGAAAGTGCAGAAGGTCAAAAACTGGTCGCCGGTGTGGATTTTCCCCATCGTGACCGCGCTGATCGGTGCATGGATCCTGTTTTATCATTACAGCCATCAGGGACCGGAAGTGACGCTCATCACCACCAATGCCGAGGGGATTGAGGGCGGTAAAACGACCATCAAAAGCCGCAGCGTCGATGTGGGCGTGGTTGAAAGCGCAACCCTGACCGACGATTTAACCCATGTGGAAATCAAGGCACGCCTGAACGCGGGCATGGAAAAACTGCTGCACGGTGATTCAGCTTTCTGGGTGGTCAAGCCGCAGGTAGGACGTGAAGGGATCAGCGGCTTAGGTACGCTGCTCTCCGGTGCCTACATTGAACTGCAGCCGGGTAAAAAAGGAAGCCAGCCGGCGCAATACCAGCTGCTTGACTCGCCACCGCTTGCGCCGCCAGATGCGAAAGGCATCCGCGTGATCCTGGACAGTAAAAAAGCGGGCCAGTTAACGGCGGGCGATCCCGTGCTGTTCCGCGGTTATCGCGTGGGATCGGTTGAAACAAGTACCTTTGATCCGCAAAAGCGCACCATCAGCTATCAGCTGTTCATCAACGCGCCAAACGATCGGCTGGTCACCAGCAACGTCCGTTTCTGGAAGGACAGCGGGATCGCGGTTGATCTGACGTCAGCGGGAATGCGCGTGGAGATGGGCTCCCTGACCACGCTGTTTGGTGGCGGTGTAAGCTTTGATGTGCCGGAAGGGCAAGATTTGGGACAGCCGGTTGCAGAGAAAACGGCGTTCAGGCTTTTTGACGATCAACGCAGCATTCAGGACGCACTCTATACCGATCACATCGACTTCCTGATGTTCTTTAAAGATTCCGTCCGTGGCCTTCAGCCGGGCGCCCCTGTTGAATTCCGCGGCATTCGCCTGGGTACGGTGGGGCAAGTTCCGTTCTTTGTACCGGGTCTGCAGCAGGTACTGGATGACGATTACCGCATTCCGGTACTGATTCGCATTGAGCCGGAACGTCTGCTCAACCAGATTGGCGAGAATCAGGATATTGGTACGCATATTACCGAACTGATGAACCGGGGTCTGCGTGGGTCGCTGAAGACGGGCAACCTGGTGACCGGTGCGCTGTATGTGGATATGGACTTCTATCCAAAAGCCCCGCCGATTACCGGTATCCGGGAGTTCGGTGGTTATAAGATCATCCCGACGGTGAGCAGCGGCCTGGCACAGATCCAGCAGCGTCTGATGGAGACACTGGATAAGATTAACAATCTGCCACTGAATCCGATGATTGAAGCCGCGACCAGTTCGCTCAGCGAAAGTCAGGCAACGATGCGTCGCCTGCAAACCACGCTGGATAATATCAACAAGATCACCGCAAGCCAGAGTATGCAGCAGCTGCCGCAGGATATGCAGAAAACGCTGCGTGAGCTTAACCGCAGTATGCAGGGCTTCCAGCCTGGCTCGGCGGCGTACAACAAGATGGTGGCAGATATGCAACGTCTTGATCAGGTCTTGCGTGAACTGCAGCCGGTTCTGAAAACGCTCAATGAGAAGAGCAACGCGCTGGTGTTCGAAGCGAAAGATAAAAAGGATCCTGAGCCTAAGAGGGCAAAAGAATGAATAAATGGCTATTAATGGTTGGCGCTCTGCTGTTAACGGCGTGCAGTTCAGGCGTGGAGAACAAGAGCTACTATCAGTTGCCTCTTGCAGCGCAAAACGGGGTACAAAGTACCGCCAGTCAGGGAAACCGTCTGCTGTGGGTTGAGCAGGTTGCCGTGCCGGATTATCTGGCAGGCAACGGCGTGGTCTACCAGACCAGCGACGTAAAATACGTGATTGCGACAAACAACCTGTGGGCCAGCCCGCTGGATCAGCAGCTGCGCAACACGCTGGTGGCCAATTTGGGCAGCCAGCTTCCGGGTTGGGTTGTCGCGTCGCAGCCGCTGGGTAACGACCAGGATACGCTGAACGTCACGGTTACGGGTTTCCATGGCCGTTATGACGGTGCGGTGGTGATTAGCGGAGAGTGGTTGCTGAACCATCAGGGCCAGATGATTAAGCGTCCTTTCCATCTTGAGCTGAAACAGCAGAAAGATGGCTACGATGAAATGGTGAAAGTGCTGGCCCAGGGGTGGGCGCAAGAGTCGGCCAGCATCGCCAGGGAGATTTCCCGGCTGCCATAAGTAAAATTCATCGGTAAAAACCGCAGTCGGCCTGTTGCTGATTGCGGTTTTTTTTTCAGTTTCACTTCAGACCGTTACTTGTGCCGGGTCACAATTTTTGTACAAATGATCTTCCAGGTAGCTCACAAATATGACACCCGTATGAATTTTGAACATTGACGCTGCGACTAATTCGGGGTATTCGTTATCTGTGCCTGCGCAAGTTTGTGCAGACACTGTTTTCTTTCCACCAGACAAAAGAATGAGGGAAACGAGGCATGAAGAGACAGAAACGAGATCGCCTGGAACGGGCTCATCAACGTGGTTATCAGGCCGGCATCGCTGGACGATCTAAAGAAATGTGTCCTTATCAGACGATAAATCAAAGGTCACAATGGCTTGGAGGCTGGCGAGAAGCCATCGGCGACAGGGCACTCATAGCCTGATAACGTCTCTTTCAAAAAAAGAAACCTCCGCACTGCGGAGGTTTCGCCTTTATGGGGTCGCTCAACGCGAAATCAGAACGCGGAAGTGTCCTGGAACAGACCCACTTTCAGGTCGTTTGCGGTATAAATCTGACGACCGTCTACCAGCACTTCGCCATCTGCCAGGCCCATAATCAGGCGGCGGTTAACGATGCGTTTGAAGTGAATACGATAGGTCACTTTCTTCGCAGTAGGCAGAACCTGTCCGGTGAATTTCACTTCGCCCACACCCAGCGCACGGCCTTTACCTTCACCACCCAGCCAGCCCAGATAGAAGCCAACCAGCTGCCACATTGCATCCAGACCCAGACACCCAGGCATTACCGGATCGCCAATAAAGTGGCAACCGAAGAACCACAGGTCCGGATTGATATCGAGTTCTGCTTCTACGTAACCCTTATCGAAGTTGCCGCCGGTTTCGGTCATTTTCACGACACGGTCCATCATCAGCATGTTCGGGGCCGGTAACTGTGGGCCGTTAGCACCAAACAGTTCACCGCGACCAGAGGCAAGAAGGTCTTCTTTTGTATAGGATTCGCGTTTATCTACCATGTTCTCAGTAAGCCTTATTTTAGTGAAGGACGCAGGATAGCTAACACGTGTACGCTGAACAAGTCCGATCAGTTTGAACTAAACCAGCCTAACCAGCGTAACGGCCAGGGATAACGATGACGAGCATCCTGCTGCGTCGCCTGAGCAATGCGCTCCTGGATAGTCTGCATCAGGGTTGTTTGCCCTTCGCCGTCCCATACCAGGTTTGTCAGTAAGGGTAGTGCATCATCAATGCCTTCGATGGCCCAGATGGTGAATTGTTCCTGGTCCACGGCATCCAGAATGTCCTGGCTGAGGCTCAAATGGCGCGCGTTAGGGGCAGGAATAATCACCCCCTGTTTGCCGTTTAACCCACGCTGCTGACAAATCGAGAAGAAGCCTTCAATCTTTTCGTTCAGACCACCCACTGGCTGCGCACGACCAAACTGATCGACCGAGCCGGTGATCGCGATGTTCTGATTAACTGGCACTTCTGCCAGAGCGCTGATTAAGGCGCACAGTTCCGCCATAGAGGCGCTATCACCATCGACTTCACTGTATGATTGCTCAAACGTCAGCGAGGCGGAGAAGGGGATTTGCTGCTCAAGCTGCAGCTCTGACATCAGGAACGCCTGCATGATCATCATGCCTTTAGCGTGAATGTTGCCGCCCAACTCGGCTTTGCGTTCGATATCAGTGAACTCACCGTCACCGACATGCACAACGCAACTGATGCGGGAAGGTTCCCCGAAAGCGCGCGGGTGGCCGGGGAATTCAATCACCGACAGGGCATTGATCTGCCCGATACGTTCGCCTTCGGTCTCAACCAGAATTTGTTCCAGCAGAATTTCATCCTGCATACGGTCAGCAAGATAGCCTTCACGCCACTCACGCTGCGCCAGCATCTGGGTAAGCTGCTCACCGGTGAATGCGCCGTTACCGCTGACGACACCCACTTCACGTAACTGCTTGCCGATCCAGAGCGGGCAGAGCGGCAGCGTCTCCTGGTCACCGGTGTAGCGAACCGCTTCGCGGATCAAACCAGGCCAGGCGTCGGCGGCCGGCGTTGGCAGTGCGAAACGTTCCGCAACGCTCAACACCCACTGGCACCACTGTGCCATATCATCGGCATCGGTAATCTGGATGTTATCTTCGTATTCGCTGTAGACCGCCTGCTCAGCCAGTTCGGGCTCCATCTCCTGGAAGTCAGCCAGCGATTCACGATCACCCGTCAGCACCACGGTCAGCGACAGCGGCATTGAAGGAACTGAGACAGGCAGGGGACGAGACTCGTCGTAGCCAACCCAGTCAAAACGCTGCTGGCTAACCACCGTTTTCAGGCGCATCCACAGCAGAGGTTGTGAGAGGAGGGTGCGCAACGAGATGATCAGTACGCCGCCATTGGCGCGGTGCACCAGCCCTGGTTGCAGCGAGAGCTCACCGTTAAACTGGCGCAGACAACCAAAGAGTTGTTCAGCCTCGACCCAGTTAGCGGTAATCACCTCACCCCTGGCAGCAAAGCGGTCGTCGGGCTGCTCTGCCGGTTCGAATGTGACATCATGTCCCGCGATACGATATTGGCCGCCAAAGACGGCGTTCGCTTGCGGTCGCAACTGGCGCATGGCATCACCCAGAAGCGTCAGATATTCCGCTTCTTCCGGGGCCTTGAGCATCATGAAGGGTGATGTTGCCCAGGGGCTTAACACCTGCTCCAGCGCATAATGCAAACGGGGTTGCGTATCGCTAAGGATGAATTCGTGTTCTTTTGCGAGATCGGGTCGTGCAAACAGTTCCTGATAGCTCTCGGTATCCGGAACGAGGTCACGCCATGCAAGTTTCGTAATGGTCAAAGTTGATGTTTTTTAGTTAGATGTAAAAGCGTGGAGTATACCGTAAGCGGGGGGCTCTACCCAAGCAGGATTGGGCATTTCGGCAGGGCGATTGGCTGCATTCACTCACAGGATATGATTTCTTTTCAGCAGATTGCCAAAAAACTGATATTCTGAACAGAGTTACGTGGTAACACTGAGATCGCAATGAAATATCAACAACTGGAAAATCTCGAAAGCGGCTGGAAATGGAAGTACCTGGTCAAAAAGCACCGTGAAGGGGAGCTGATCACCTGCTACATCGAAGCCAGCGCAGCGCAAGAAGCCGTGGATATTTTGCTGACCCTCGAAAATGAACCGGTACAAGTTAACGGCTGGATTGAGAAACACATTAATCCTGCGTTGTTAAACCGGATGAAGCAAACTATTCGTGCGCGTCGCAAACGGCATTTTAATGCGGAGCATCAGCACACTCGCAAAAAATCCATCGACCTGGAGTTTATGGTCTGGCAACGTCTGGCAGGGCTTGCGCAACGGCGTGGGAAAACGCTGTCAGAAACGATAGTGCAGTTGATTGAAGATGCCGAGCATAAAGAGAAGTACGCCAACCAGATGTCGACGCTGAAGAATGATCTTCAGGCTCTCTTGGGTAAGAAATAGATTTTTGTTTTCTTCAGATTCAGATAATAAAAAACCCCGCAATGCGGGGTTTTTTTATAAGACGATAACTTATGCCGCTGGCTGAGTTACAACGTCTTTGATGCCTTTAACTTCGATCTCTACGCGACGATCTGGAGCCAGGCAGTCGATCAGTGCAGCGCGAGCTTTAACGTTGTCACAGGTGTTGCCAGTAACTGGGTTAGCTTCGCCCATACCACGTGGGGAGATCTTGTTAGCTGGGATACCTTTAGAGATCAGGTAATCAACAACAGACTGAGCACGTTTCTCAGACAGTTTCTGGTTGTAAGCGTCAGAACCGATACGGTCGGTGAAGCCCAGAACCACTACAGAACCGTCTTTAGGATCCAGGTTGCTCAGCTGGGTGTACAGCTGATCCAGTGCCTGCTGACCTTCTGGTTTCAGGGTAGCTTTGTTGAAGTTGAACAGAACGTCAGACTTCAGAGTGAAGTGCTTGGTCTGTACTTCTGGAGCTGGAGCCGGCGCTGGAGCAACGATTGGCGCTGCATCTTCCTGCTGGCCGAAACGGTAGGAAACACCTACGCTCAGCATGCCGTTGTCCGGACGAACACCAACGGTGTTGCCGTCGCCGATGTTGTTAACCCACTGGTATTCCAGGCGGGTAGCGATATCACGGGTCATAGCCCACTCAACGCCACCAGCGAATACTGGGGAAACACCGGTGTCATGGTCGTCGCCAGCGATGCTGTTGCTGGAGTCAGCGCGCCATACCATGCCGCCCAGACGAGTGTACACGTCCAGATCGTCAGTTACTGGGTAACCCAGTTTAGCGGTCAGCTGTACGCCCTGAGCTTTAAAAGCGCCGTTTACGTTGTCGCCTTTGTATGGCATACGACCTAACCAGTCGTAACCCATTTCAAAACCAACATACGGGTTAACCTGATAGCCACCGAACGCACCTGCACCAAGCTGGCTCTCGTGAGTAGGGCCATCGTTGTTCAGGCTGCTGTTGTACCAGCCGGTGTCATGGAACTGAGACCAGCCCAGTTTACCACCTGCATACCAGGTATTATCTTTCGGAGCGGCCTGCGCTACGGTAGCGAAGCCAGCCAGTGCCACTGCAATCGCGATAGCTGTCTTTTTCATTTTTTGCGCCTCGTTATCATCCAAAATTCGCCATGAAGGTCTCAATAGAGATTCACGGTTAAATCCTTCACCGGGGGGCGTGGTCAAATATAAATCTACCGATATCTTCGGCTTAGGCCGAGCACCCCTGGCGATGTAAAGTCTACAACGTAGCTGAAAACTTACAAGTGTGAAGTCCGTCAGGCATATGAAAAAAAAAGTTCCGTATACCGATTATTTAACATTTTTCGAACGAGTTTTGTGCAATAAAATTAAGGAGAACCGCACCAGACAAGCCTTGCCGCAGTTTTGGCGCCTGGAACTAAAATCGCATCTTGTGGTCAAAAAAAATTCCAGGAATAATCTTAATTTTCCTCAATGATACAAATTTGAGTGAATTTTTAGGCCAGAAAGTTGTCCTCTGCGATAAGAATCTGGTCGAACCGGACGCATGATCAACCCGATCGCACTACCTTCTTCAGCCGCTTCAGTCAGTCGAAAATGTTCCTCATCGGTCAATTCGTCTGATAACCATCCAATCACCACGCTGTAATTCCCCGTACGTAACGCCCGGATCATCGATTCCACGGTATCGCAGGGAGAGAGTTGGTTAATTTGCATGACCTTTGTCAGCGGCAGGCCCGCGGACTGCACCCATTCACGGCTCAGTTTTTGTTGAGGCGTCAGCCAAAGCTGCCAGCGCGACTGCTGACCAAGCTGTTGTAATAACGGCAACAGCAGAAGTTGAGTGAGCAGGGGCTGGTCTTCACGATAAACCACTTCACTGATAAGCCCTGTCGAAACACGCCCGGTGGAATTCTGCGTGACATTGCCAGCGGAAGAAGAGAGAGAGGTTGAGCGATTTGCATAGCCTGAAGTGTACATATTCATTCCAGCCCTGTAGTTACTGTATGGATATACAGTAACCCCTGTATGCATAAAGATCAACCTCATTTTCGGAAAGCGACTCGCAAAATTCATTCATTATTGATGCGCCTGGAAAAATCATCTTGCTCAACGACGATAAGTTGCCTATTTTCCTGCTAACGGATCCGCTAGTAAGAAATTTCGTTGTTACTTTATGATTTTGAAGGGAAATATCATGAAAAAGATATCTTATGAACGGATTTATAAATCCCAGGAATACCTTTCACCCTTAGGTGAAATCCACCATCGTGCGCTGTTCGGGGGGTATACCCTGGCCGTAGATGATGCCGTCTTCGCTATGGTCTCCGATGGGGAACTGTATCTCCGGGCCTGTGAGGAAAGTGCAAAATACTGTGTAAAAAATGCCTCGTCATTCTTAACCCTCATGAAACGGGGTCGTCCGGTGCTGCTCAATTATTATCGTGTCGATGACGGACTGTGGCAGGACAGAGAACGGCTGCTTCAGCTCTCCTCGTTCGCGCTCAATGCGGCACGAAAAGAGCGTTCGCAGCGTGATCGGCGAAACCGCCTCAAGGACTTGCCCAATCTCACCTTTCAGCTTGAAGTGCTGCTCTTTGAAGCCGGAATCACTAATGAAGAGACGCTGCGGGAGCTGGGTGCCCGTGCGAGCTGGCTAAAGATGCGGGCGAAAAATAAAGCGCTCAGCATTAAAGTGCTGTTCGCGCTGGAAGGGGCCATCGCCGGACTTCATGAGGCGGCACTCCCGGCGGGAATTCGCCGGGAGTTAACGGAGTGGTTTAATGCGCTGCCTGAGCCACAGGAGAATCACTCCTCCAGGTAGCGATCTGCAGTTGCAGTCGGCAAATTTCTGGCAGCAGAGCGATAAGGAGGCCAATCTGCTGAAGAACCAGCGGTGCTTTGCTGTCGCTTCCCGGGTCAATATGCGTTATACGCTGAGCCAGTTCATCCAGCGCGTGTTGAACGCGAGGCTCATCGGCTGGTCGGTGATGAAGCGCGTCATCGACATAGCATACGGCATCATCCAGCAGGGCGAGGATGGCCGGGTGAGTCAATTTCTCACGGTGGGCACCCAGCGTCGAAATATAGCTGGTGAAGGTATGGTTCAGACAGAGCAGGCGGAAAGCCGTTTCCCGAATTTCTGCCGTGGCGCGAGGCTCCGTGGACATGTTAGAGACCACCGAAGCCAGTTCAGCATCACAGTTATGCGCATCGCGGCGTGCGATACGATAAGCCAGACGGTTATCGCGACCCTGATGATACTGCTCAAGGATGGCATCAAGGTATCGACAGTTCGCGTTCATCGCCCTGTCTACCACACGCGGTAAATTACGGAATCGCCAGTCCGGCCAGATAAAACTGACCGCCGCCCAGGCGATAGCGCAGCCAATCAGCGTATCTATCACGCGGGGCAGGGCCACTTCAAATCCTTCACCCAGCAGGTTAAAGCAGAGTAGCACCAGCAGCGTGATGAACATTGTGGCATGCGCATACTGCACATTACGGAAGGCGAAGAACAACACACCGGTGATCACGATCAGGATCAGCTGGCCTTCGACAGAGGGCACGAAATAGAGCACCGGCAGCCCAATAGCGACGCCCACCAGCGTACCAATAATACGTAGCGCAAGGCGGTGGCGGGTGGCGTTATAGTTTGGCTGGCAAACAAACAGGCTGGTCAGCAGGATCCAGTAACCGTGATGTAACCCGGTTATCTGAATGATGGCATAACCCACGCACAGCACCAGTGACATCCTCACCGCATGGCGAAACAGTGCCGATTCCGGCGTAAAGTTGCGGCTCAGTCGCAGCCACATATCGCTGAAGCTATGCACGCTGTCATCAGCAAGCTGATTCTCCACATCTTTATCGGGGAGCGCCATCGCCTGCTCGGATTCAATGGTAGCCAGCTGAGCATCTATCGCCCGCAGGTTATTCAGCAAAAATCCCAGTGCTTTAATATGTTCCGGCGATGATCCACTAGCCTGAACGCGATCGAGCGCCGCATCAAGATGGCTAAATACGCGTTCGAAGCGCGGGTCATGTTGATAGGGCGTACGCAGCAAAATGGAGCGTGCCAGCTGCTGGCATGCCTGAGACTGCATCGACAGCAGGCGCTGGAAGCGGAACATCACGTCGCTGTAGCGGAACTTCTCGCGCAGGGCAGCATACTGAACGTGCGAGGAGCTGGCACGCTCATGTATATCCTGCGCCGCGAAATAGTAGTGCAAGGTTCTTCGCGTTCCGCGCTGACCGCGATCGCCCCGCAGACGGGTAAGCAGTGAGGCTTTCGTCTGGTTAAGCGTGGCGACCAGTTGACCGTTGGCCAGAGCCAAATCGTAAAGCGGAGACTGGCTCTCCTCCTCGATATCCGGATCGAAGAGCCGGGATTTTAGCTCAAGATAGTGGGCCAGTTGCTCAAAGCTGCGGGCAAGGTTGTCCTGAAGAGGGCGAACCGGAAAAATAAGATGCCCGGTTAACGTCAGCAGGTTATACCAGATGGCCCCCAGCAACAGCAGTATGGGTTGCTGGTACCATTGATCGTAAAGGGAAACACCCAGCATGGTGTAAATGGCGATCAGCAGGGCACCAAAGGCGATAGTGGCATAGCGCTGCCCAAGGCCGCCAAGCAAAATAAACCCGCTGGTAGAGAGCGTAAGGCCAATGGCAAACAGCCAGGGCCAGGGGAAGAGCAGCTCCACGGAGGCTGACGCGATAAAAAAACAGACCAGCGTAATTACAAGATTACGCAGGCGCCCGGCAAGGCGATCGTCCAGATCCGCCAGCGCCCCCGCAACCACTCCCAGCGTGAGCGGGATGGTGAGTTTTACGTCATTCAGCCACCACGGCAGAGCAACCGTGCCGCACAGTGCGATAAATATTCTGACGTTATAAAGCCAGATGCTGTTCCAGGTATAACGGCGAAGCAGTGGGCTTAGCATAAGCACGGCCAGTCCTTATTTACTGAAAACGACGACGCGCGTTTGCTTCACGTGCCGCCTGTGCCACTTCTACCGGAACGACCCTGCGCCCAACTGGCCAAAGCGCGATGGCGGCAATCTTAAAGTTCGCGATCCCCACCGGAATACCAATAATGGATATGCACTGGGCAATACCGGCAAAGATATGCATCACACACAGCCACCAGCCGAAGAAAACCAGCCACAAAATATTGAGAACCGTGCCTCCCGTGTTCAGCAGTGCGTTTTTGCTCTCCGGATTCAGTTCGTCAACGTGGACGGCTTCATTCCCGTACGGGATGAAAGAGAGTTTGGTGATTTCCCAGCAGGAGCGGGTCAGGGGGAGCGTAAAAATAAGGACGATGCTCACCAGCGTGGCAAAAAGCCAGGCAAGAGTGGTGGCAAAACCGCCTAACACAAAATTCAAAACATTCAGAACAGTACGCATAAACCCTCAGTTCCTTTCGATATGATTAACGCCCAGTGATTGTAACGTTTTTTTAGGCTGGAGCACCTTAAAACTGGCAGTTAAACTGTCAGGTAAATTATCTCTTCGTGGATTCGGCTGGACATGGAACTGAAAGCAACATCATTAGGCAAACGCCTGGCGCAACACCCCTACGACAGGGTTGTCCTCCTTAATGCCGGAGTGAAAGTCTCCGGAGAACGCCACGAATACCTCATTCCGTTTAATCAACTGCTGGCTATCCACTGTAAACGCGGGTTGGTCTGGGGCGAACTGGAGTTTGTCCTGCCTGACGATAAAGTCGTGCGCCTTCACGGTACCGAGTGGGCTGAGACCCAGCGCTTCCATCATCACCTGAATATGCTCTGGCAGCAGTGGAGCCAGGATATGAGCGTGATTGCCGCTCAGGTACTGCAGCAGGTACTGAACGATATTGCACAAAGTAACGAGCAACAAATGTGGCTCACCCGCCAGCAGACGGCCGGGTTGCAGCAAAAGATTAGGCAGGCGCTGGCGGCACTGCCGTTATCCGTGACGCGTCTTGACGAGTTCGACAATTGCCGTGACGCCTGGCGTCAGTGTCAGGCCTGGCTTGGCGATACAGACAAGAGCCGGCTGGCGCACAACCAGGCGTGGACAGATGCCATGCTGACCCGTTATGCCGACTTTTTCAGCACGGTTGAATCTTCACCGCTTAACCCTGCACAGGCGCGCGCCGTGGTTAACGGCGAGCACTCCCTGCTGGTGCTGGCGGGTGCCGGAAGCGGCAAAACGTCGGTGCTGGTGGCCCGTGCGGGTTGGCTACTGACAACGGGTGAGGCTGTTGCCGACCAGATACTGTTGCTGGCGTTTGGCCGTAAGGCGGCCGAGGAGATGGACGAACGCATACAGGAACGCCTGCATACCCGGGATATTACCGCCAGAACCTTCCATGCCCTGGCGCTGCATATCATTCAGCAGGGCAGTAAAAAAGTGCCTGCCATCAGCAAGCTGGAAAACGACACGCAGGCGCGTCAGGCGTTGTTCATTAAAACGTGGCGTCAGCAGTGCAGTGAGAAAAAGGCGCAGGCTAAAGGGTGGCGTCAGTGGCTGGAAGAAGAACTCAACTGGGACGTACCGGAAGGCAATTTCTGGCAGGATGAAAAACTGGCTCGTCGCCTGGGCTCTCGCCTCGACCGCTGGGTTAGCCTGATGCGGATGCACGGCGGATCGCAGGCCGAGATGATTGAAAGCGCGCCGGAGACGATCCGCGCCCTGTTTTCGAAGCGGGTTAAGCTGATGGCTCCGATACTGAAAGCCTGGAAAACCGCGCTGAAAGAGGAAAATGCCGTCGATTTCTCCGGTTTGATCCATCAGGCCATTATCATTCTTGAGAAAGGCCGTTTTGTCAGCCCGTGGAAGCATATCCTGGTGGATGAATTCCAGGATATCTCGCCGCAACGTGCCGCGCTGCTCTCGGCGTTAAGGGCGCAAAATAAACATACCTCGCTGTTTGCGGTGGGCGATGACTGGCAGGCTATCTATCGCTTCAGCGGGGCACAGCTCTCCCTGACGACTGCATTCCATCACTATTTTGGCGAAGGCGATCGCAGCGATCTGGATACCACCTACCGCTTCAATTCCCGGATTGGTGAAGTTGCCAACCGCTTTATCCAGCAGAACCCGCATCAGCTGGTAAAACCGCTAAATAGCCTCCGGGCCGGGGACAAAAAAGCCGTTACCCTGCTGGTGGACGATCAGCTGGAGCCGCTGCTGGACAAACTGAGCGGCTATGCGAAGCCGGATGAACGTATTCTGGTGCTGGCACGCTATCACCATCTTAAGCCTGCGGCGCTGGAAAAAGCCGCGACCCGCTGGCCGAAGCTGCAGCTCGATTTTATGACCATCCACGCCAGCAAAGGACAGCAGGCCGACTATGTGATAGTGATGGGGCTCAAAGAGGGGAGCGATGGTTTCCCTGCTCCGGCACGAGAGTCGGTAATGGAACAGGCGTTACTGCCGGTCCCGGAAGATTTTCCGGACGCCGAAGAGCGGCGTTTGCTGTACGTGGCGATGACCCGCGCGCGTCATCGCGTGTGGCTGCTGTTCAACAAAGAGGAGCCGTCGGTGTTTGTCGATATTCTGAAGAGTATTGATGTGCCAGTGGCGAGGAAGCCTTAACGGGATAGCGGAGCGGTAATATTGCAGGCCCGGTAAGCGTGTCGCCACCGGGCAAAAAACTACTTCAGTCTTTCGGAAAGATAGCGCTGATAATCCGGGATCAGGATCTCAACCGGTGAGTTGAAGTGCGGGGATTCAATGATGAAATCTGCCGTCGACAGGTTTGTCGCCACCGGAATATTCCATACCGTTGCCAGACGCAGCAGGGCTTTGACATCCGGGTCGTGCGGAACCGCATTCAGCGGATCCCAGAAGAAAATCAGTACATCAATTTTCCCTTCAGAAATCTGAGCGCCGACCTGCTGGTCGCCGCCCATCGGGCCGCTCAGCATGGCATTGACCTCCAGACCCGTTTCGCGGTGGATCAGGTTACCGGTTGTCCCGGTCGCTGAGAGAGCATGCTTTTCCAGCAATGGCTGATGGCGGCGAACCCAGTTAAGCAGCATTTGTTTACAGTGATCGTGCGCAACCAGAGCAATGTGTTTGCGTTCCGGTAGCGTGCGTGTTGTCAGTTCCATAATCTTATCCATCAGGTTAACTGACTACACGATGACGGGAACCGCCTGACGCTGCAAGAGAAAGGCGAAAAAAATGTGGCTTATGATGAAGGTTGTTGCTTCACCCACTGTAAAAAACGCGCCCGGGTCTCAGGATCGGCCTGCTGGAACCAGAATTTAAGACGCTGTTCCGTCAGCGTCTGGGACTGTGGCGGAATAACATCCAGCTCTGAGACACCGGACAGCAGCGTACTGTCGTCGGCCATCCTGGTGGCAAACTGTGGAAGGGAAGCGCGTTTGCCCGCCTTGTTATAGATTTCGGTCGCGGCCTCGTAATCGGTGCCTTTCGGGGACGAGGTTAACGCCAGAATATCGAGTTTTACCGGAATCGGCATTGAATCCCCGTCCAGCAGTTCAAGGCGCGGAGAGGCGTCAAAGGCCGCCGACTCTTTTTCGGTTTCAAGACGCGGGAGGGTAATGTTCACCTGACTGACCCGCTGGGTATTAAAGCTGACAATCAGCGGCGCAGAGATATACATGCGTTGTTCATGATTAGCGAGGCCGATGGTTTTTTCTACCCGCAATACCAGCTGGTGTGGCCCATTATCAAGTTCGATGCTGTCCGCACCGCGCAACAAGGAACTGGACACTTTTTTTCCGTCCAGCACCAGCAGATCAATATCCGTTGTAAGCCGTAGCGTGGTCGCAAAGACGCAAACTGGCATCACTAACGCAATCACAGCAGTGGCAATGCCGGTTTTCATAGAGGGCTCCTGTTGAAATGACTCGGCCGCGGTAATGTATCCAAATATTTCGATAATCACGTTTACTAACATATAGACATATTCTGCCGTTTTGCCCTCATGCATCTGCATGGGATGCATGGTTGAGATGTGCGCTTTGACGTACACTCATAAAAAAGCCTGGAGGAAAACCATGAAAGAGAACGAAATTGCCGAGATTCTGACATCGACGCGCACGATTGCACTGGTAGGGGCAAGCGATAAACCGGATCGCCCAAGCTACCGGGTGATGAAATACCTTCTCGATCAGGGCTATCACGTCATCCCTGTGTCGCCGAAAGTGGCCGGTAAAACCTTACTGGGTCAGCAGGGATACGCCACGCTGAACGAGGTACCTGAAAAAGTCGACATGGTGGATGTTTTCCGCAATTCCGAGGCAGCGTGGGGAGTGGCACAAGAGGCCATCGCCATCGGCGCGAAAACGCTGTGGATGCAGTTGGGTGTCATTAACGAGCAGGCGGCGGTGCTGGCGCGAGAAGCCGGTCTGACGGTGGTAATGGACCGATGTCCGGCGATTGAGATTCCCCGTCTGGGGCTGGCGAAGTCATAAAAAAAAGCCCGTTTATCGGGCTTTTTTTACACGCTTAGTTCCGCAGGCGCGGGGCCTGTAACTGTTTGCGGATAGTCTGAGCAAGTTCATCCATCGTGGGTTGCTCTGGATGCTCATCCTGCAGTTCGCTACTCAGCTGCGCTTCAGCAAGGTAGGTGTGAACGGGTTGTCCATCATCCCCCTCCATCACCACATGATACCAGGGCGCGGCGCGAAGCTCTGCGTTAACCGCCAGCTCATCCGCTGACGGTTCATCAAGGGAATACTCCGGGTCGATATCCACGACCACACCCAAATACCCTAGCAAAGTGTGGCGGACCTGCTGGCCGATACCGAATTTGCTGGCAATCATAGTCACCTCCCGGGAAACACTACTTACACGTTATGTGCGGGCAATATTTCTCTTTTCAAGTTACATGACGCGACAGGCAAACCCTTTCAGATACAGCCCTTCCGGGTAGGTAGCGATCACCGGGTGATCGGCTGCCTGACGGAACTGTTCTATAAATTGTACATCACGACCAGCATCTATTGCGGCATCAGCGATGATTTTCTGAAATAAATCTGTGGTCATCAGGCCGGAGCAGGAGAAGGTGAGAAGCACTCCACCCGGGTTCAGCAACTGGATGGCCAGCATGTTGATATCCTTATAGCCGCGGCAGGCACCCATCAGCTGACTTTTGTTCTCCACAAACTTCGGTGGATCCATCACGATGACGTCGAATTTCTCGCCCTGATCGCGATACTTACGCAGCAGTTTGAAGACGTCATCGCGAACAAACTCGGCTTTGCTCAGATCCAGCTTGTTCAGCTCGACGTTTTGTTTCGCCACGTCCAGCGCTTCCTGAGAGGTATCAACGCTGACAACCTGGGCACAGCCGCCCATCAGCGCCGAGACGGCGAAGCCGCCGGTATAGGAGAAGCAGTTCAGCACGCGTTTGTCGGCAACATACTGGCGAGTGGCCAGGCGGCTGTCACGCTGGTCCAGGTAGTAACCCGTTTTATGGCCGCCCTGGATATCCACCAGCAGCTTCATACCGTGCTCTTCGATTGGCAACAGGGCAGGCGGCAGTTCACCGGTGACCGGACCTTGCGTCAGCTCCATGCCCTCTTTTTTGCGCACTGCCACATCACTGCGGTCATAAATGGCGCATTCCGGGAAAACCGATTGCAACGCGCTGATCAGCGCAGCACGTTGATATTCAGCCCCTGCGCTTAACAGTTGCAGTACCAGGAAGTTACCGAAGCGGTCGATCGTCACGCCAGGCAGACCGTCAGACTCACCGGCGATCACACGGTAGCTGTCCAGACCGTCACGCTTTGCCAGCCACTCACGCCACTGCTGCGCCTGCTGTAAACGACGAACGAAGAAATCAATATCGATCGTTTCATCTTTATCAAAGGTCCAGACGCGAGCGCGGATTTGGGACGCTGGCGAATATGCGCCTCGCGCTAACCATTTCCCCTGATGGTCAACGATATCGATGGTCTCTCCGAGGCTGGCTTTGCCTTCCATACGGGCTACTGCACCGGAAAAGACCCAGGGATGGCGGCGCAATAATGACTTCTCGCGCCCTTTGGCTAACACTAAACGTACACTCATAATTTGCTATTCTGTCGATTCCAGGGAAATGGCGCGTAGAGTAGCACATTCAGCAAGTCGCAATCATCTGCGGATGCCTTTGAGCGTTTCGGCACAAAATCAAATCGCTTAGGCACAGTACTGCGCTGCAGTGGGCTTTACAGTAGGGTTTCCGGTATAGCAAAGGGAAACACAAATGAAAAAGCGCCGTGCGATAGCAGTAACCACCCTGGTGGTGGTCAGTTTTCATGTTTTAGCGGCATCGTCTTTCACCATCAGCAGTCAGGATCTGGCCAGTGAACGCCCGTTGTCGCAACAGCAGGTGTTTGACGGGTTTGGGTGTCACGGTGGGAATCACTCTCCACAACTGGCGTGGAAAAATCCGCCTGTCGGGACGAAAAGTTTTGCCGTCACGGTATTTGACCCTGATGCCCCTACCGGAAGTGGATGGTGGCACTGGACGGTGGTCAATATTCCCCTCCAGACGCTGACGCTTCCCGCCGATGCCGGAAACCCGAAGGGTGAGACATTACCGGCCGGGGTTGTGCAGGGGCGTAATGATTTCGGTTATTCTGGTTTCGGCGGCGCATGTCCGCCCAAAGGGGATAAGCCGCACCGTTATCAGTTTACCGTCTGGGCGCTGGATGTGGATAAATTGCCTGTCGACAGGAATGCCAGCGGCGCGCTGGTGGGTTTTATGCTTAACAGTCACGTCCTGGCAAAGGCCAGCTTAACCGTTACCTACAGCAGATAAGGATGGCATGGTGCAGGGAGTCCAGTTTCAACATAAACATTTGACGGCTGGTGAAGTGAGTGCCAGTAAAATGCATCACCTGCACCAGGTTAAACTCTTTCTTCCTGCCATTTGCCATATCACTCACGGCAGTAAAGTGATTGTTCAGGACGATAACCGCCTGGTGGCGACGAAAGCGTCGCTGATCATTATTCCCGCCAATACGCCGCTGGAGATCATAAATCAACCCGCGAATGGTCTCTTTCGCTCTGACTTATTGATGTTGTCACCGGAGCTTCTGGCGGAGTTTAAAACGCATTACCTGAAATCCTGGCCGCGCACAGAATTACATTCCCTCTGTGCTCCCCTGAGTGAGGGGCTGGCATTTATGTGGAGTAGCCTGCTGCATGCCGTGCGTCAGGATTTACCGGAGGCGTTACAAAAGCATCAGGCTTTCGGACTTTTGCTGGCATTGCTTCATGACGGCGTCGCAGGGCCGTTGCTTATAGAGCGTAATAGCCACCTGTCCGAGCAGGTGCGGCAGTTCATCATGCTGTCGCCCGCCAGGGCCTGGACTGCACAGGATGTTGCCAGCCGCCTGGCATTGAGCGTGCCGACGCTACGCAGACGGTTACGCGAAGAGTCGCAGAGTTTTCGCCAGATTGTTGAGGAGGTGAGGATGGCCGTTGCGCTGTCACACTTACAGTCAACCCGGTTACCTATTGGTGAAATCGCATTACAATGTGGTTATCTTTCCAGCTCTCGTTTTACTGCCCGTTTCCGGCAACATTATGGCTGTTTGCCGAAAACGCTACGTTAAGGAGTAGAAAAATGTCAAAAATCTGCACAATTGCCTGGGTACACGGCATGGTTCAGGGTGTCGGATTCCGTTACAGCACGCAGCGCGAAGCTATGCAGCTGGGGCTCACGGGATACGCGCGAAACAGGGATGATGGCAGCGTTGAGGTGGTTGCCTGTGGTGATGCGGAGCAGGTTGAAAAGCTGGTGGCATGGCTGAAAGCAGGTGGGCCGCGCAGCGCGCGGGTTGATAAGGTTTTAACCGAACCCCATCAACCCGGCCGGGAATACGTTAACTTCGGTATTCGCTACTAAATGCATTTCACCGGTTTTGGCAGGCCGGCGATTTTGGTGGCCTGTTTTGCCGGACCTTTCGGGAACAGGCGATACAGGTAACGGCTGTTGCCTTTCTCTTCACCGAATTTATTGGCCATTGCCTTGACCAGCATGCGGATCGCCGGGGAGGTGTTGAATTCGAGATAGAATTCGCGCACAAAACGCACCACTTCCCAGTGTTCCGGGGAGAGGGCGATACCTTCGTTTTCGGCGATTTTTTCCGCCAGCGGCTCGCTCCACTGGCTGCTCTCTGTCAGATAACCGTCGTTATCAGTTTCAATCTCTTTACCTTCAAAACTCAACATAGTCATTCACGCGTCAGTCAAAAACCGCAGCAGTGTACCAAAAAACAAAGCCCCGCATAAGCGGGGCTCTGGTTCACAGCATTGTTGATTAATCGCGGCTGGCGAAGCCCAGGATGCTCAACAGGCTGACAAAGATGTTGTACAGCGATACATACAGGCTCACGGTGGCGCGGATGTAGTTCGTCTCACCGCCGTGAATGATGTTGCTGGTTTCATACAGGATTGCGCCAGAAGAAATCAGAATAAACACGGCGCTGATCGCCAGGTGCAGGGCAGGCAGCTGCAGGAAGATGTTTGCCACCATACCTACCAGCACCACCACAATACCTGCCATCAGCATACCGCCGAGGAAGGACATGTCCTTACGGGTGGTCAGCACGTAGGCCGAACAGCAGAAGAACACCAGCGCGGTACCGCCCAGCGCCATGCCAATCACGTCGCCCATACCGGCGGACAGATAGGCGTTAAGGATGGGCCCCAGGATATAGCCCAGGAAACCCGTAAAGGCGAACGCGGACAGAATACCCACCGGTTTATCAGCAGTTTTGTAGGTCAGGAACATCAGACCATACATCCCCACCAGCGTCAGGATCAGACCCGGTGATGGCAGCATCAGCACGGTGCTGGCAGTTGCGGTCATCGCCGAGAATGCCAGCGTCAGGCTGAGCATGAAATAGGTATTGCGCAGCACCTTGTGGGTACTGAGTAGCGATGTGCGGTCGCGTGAAGAAGTAATTATACGATCCATGAGTCACTCTCTTATGACAGATGTAATTAGCGGAAAGAATAGGAAACGGCGCGCCAGTCTCAAAGTGGTTTTACCCATCTTTACTCAGGACGTTAGCGTTACTGTTGGTTGTTTATTCTTCAGAAAACCTTTTCAGCAGAATGAACAACGGTTTGCTTCATTTATTCAGATCAAGCTCTTATAGGTTACTGAAAAATATTGCGTTATTACACGTTGAGCGCTAAGTGTTATTTCCGGATCGTCAAAAAACAGACAATAAGGCGAAGGAAATGAAACCACAAGCACGCACGCGCTTTACACTCTCTTTGTTAACGGCAGGGATCCTGTGCGCCAGCACGGCGACCTGGGCGGCTAACGTGCCAGCAGGAACACAGCTGGCCGATAAACAGGAACTGGTCAGAAACAACGGTAATGAACCGGCCTCACTTGACCCGCATAAAGTCGAAAGCGATGTCGAATTCAATATTATCAGCGATATCTTCGAAGGGTTGGTTAGCGTTTCTCCGACTGGCGAAATACAGCCACGGCTGGCAGAAAAATGGGAGAACAAAGACAACACCGTCTGGACTTTTCATCTGCGTCCAGGCATCACATGGAGTGACGGCACCGCGATTACCGCGCAGGATGTGGTCTGGAGCTGGCAGCGTCTGACAGACCCCAAAACCGCCTCGCCGTATGCCAGCTATCCGGGCAACATGCATATTGTTAACGCCGCTGATATCGCTCAAGGGAAAAAAGCACCGGATACGCTGGGTGTAAAAGCCATTAACGATACCACGCTTGAGGTCACGCTGACTCAACCTAATGCCGCATTCCTTGCCATGCTGGCCCACCCGTCGCTGGTGCCGGTGGATAAGGTGCTGATTGGTCGGTTTGGTGATAAGTGGACCAAACCGGAGCATATCGTCACCAGCGGAGCGTATAAACTGTCGCAGTGGGTGGTTAACGAGCGCATCGTGGCGGAGCGTAACCCGCGCTACTGGGATAACGAACATACCGTTATCAATAAGGTGACCTATCTGCCGATCACCTCCGAGGCCTCGGATGTAAACCGTTTTAAAGCAGGTGAAATCGATATTGTTTATACGGTGCCGATCAACCAGTTTGCCCAGCTCAAGAAAACCCTGGGTAGCCAGCTGGATGTCTCCCCGCAGCTTGCCACCTATTACTATGAATTCAACACCACCCGGCCGCCGTTCAACGACGCGCGTGTACGTAAGGCGCTGAACATGGCGCTGGATAAAGAGATCATTGCCGGGAAGGTATTAGGGCAGGGGCAGCGTCCGGCGTGGCTTATCAGCCAGCCAGATATTGGCGGTGTGACGCTCCAGAACCCGGACTATGCCAGCTGGCCGATGGATAAACGAATCGAAGAAGCGAAAAAGCTGCTGGCCGAAGCCGGCTTTAACGCCAGCCATCCGCTGCGTTTTAACCTGCTCTATAACACCTCTGAATCGCACCAGCGCATCGCGATTGCCGCCAGTTCGATGTGGAAGAAAAACCTCGGGGTGGAGGCGAAGCTGCAAAATCAGGAATGGAAAACGATGCTCGATACGATGCATACCCACGACTTTGACGCAGTGCGCTACGCCTGGATTGCCGATTACGACGATGCTGCCACTTTCCTGAACAACTTCCGTACCGGTGACAGCGAAAACACCAGCCAGTACAGCAATCCGGAGTATGACCAGGCGCTGGTGAACGCCGCGAAAGCCAAAACACCGGCAGAGCGCGGTAAGTTCTATCAGCAGGCGGAAGATTTGCTGGCGCGCGATGTGCCTGCCATTCCGGTTTATCACTATGTCCGCACGCACCTGGTCAAACCGTGGGTGGGAGGATTCACGCCGGACAAGCTGGGGTACTATTTCACCAGGGACATGTATATCAAAAAACACTGATCATGAACGCTGAATTTTGTGCTGATAAAATGGCCGATACGTTGTCTATTCAACCGATTAAACGCGTTTTGGCTATTTTTAAAGCGAACGAATGCGGTCACTCTTTACAGCATGCGGAGAGGTGTTTATAGTTCGCCTCACTTAGGAAGTGTGGCCGAGCGGTTGAAGGCACCGGTCTTGAAAACCGGCGACCCGAAAGGGTTCCAGAGTTCGAATCTCTGCGCTTCCGCCAGACATAAAAGCCCTGCGATAGTCATATCGCGGGGCTTTTTGCTTTTAAGGGGCATGGATAGCACCCGCAGAAAAAAATAGAAAAATTCCTGCTTTACAAGGCGCTAATAGATGTTTATAGTGCGCCTCACTTTGGAAGCGTGGCCGAGCGGTTGAAGGCACCGGTCTTGAAAACCGGCGACCCGAAAGGGTTCTAGAGTTCGAATCTCTACGCTTCCGCCAAATTTGAAACCCAGGCCGTTATGCGACCTGGGTTTTTTGTTTTTGTCGGTTTTCAGTATGCCATTGCCGTCTGGCTTGCGTCGGTGGGGCTAAGAATCCATCGGACGAATTAGTAACCGGCATCTGTTACATCTTGCTCCTGGTGTTCCAGGATAATGCCAGCGATGATGTCATTGGGGTTATCCACCCGATCTGGTCGTTTTATGACGTGAGTCGTTCCCTTCTCAAAATAGTTAATAGCAAACATCTCATCTTCATAACGATCGCAATGCCTGTTTTCATCAATGAGAGCATTCAGTCGTCTGGTTACATTTTCATGGTTATCGGATGTAGCCACGCGATCTAAGGGAATCAGCTTCACAGATACGCCCTTATGCATATAACTTACGGAACGATGGACACCCTTCCGAATTTTTTCAAACTACACAGAACAGGTTGTTGTTCAAGGTCGTACCCACTCCTCGAACGATACCTGAGATGTACATATCACGAGTACTGGGGCGAGGCATGCAAAAATCCCCTGCGATATTTGTTTTTCTGATGAAAATAATAAGACCCATTTAAATAAATAATAAAAATGGTGAAGGCCAGTAAATGTCGCCAATTTTTCACACAGGCAGGCACGTTCTGCCTTTCATTTTTTGATAAAAGTACAAAATCAGATATTTCATGTGATTGATGAGATTTTATACAAACTTGCCCCTAAATTAAATTGATCACTTACTGTACACCCTTATTTCATAAGGGTTAAAGGGGTGTGCAAGAAAATTCTTATAAATCAGAAAGATGATCTTTGGCTGTCAGGATTTCTACTGGAAACATTTTGTTACATTTTTTGATTTCCGATCGAGTGGGGAACGTTCCTACACTCCGGCCATTGGGTCTTATCCGAAATTTTTTCATTTCAGACAAATACTCAAAAACACAATGTCGATATGCTGGTGAATGGAATGTGCCCGCTTTTAATTCCGGGGTTTTGATTTTCGTCCGATGACGTGAGCCTGGAAGTTGTTCTGGCTGGGTTTGCCTTTCTTATTAATTTCTCACTGGCATTGACCGTTTTTATAACTCCAAAAAACAGGGATAGCCATGTCTAACTCTTCTTTTCAGTCCGAAATACCCAAGGCACGTATTAATTTAAAGCTTGATTTGCATACGGGCGGAGCGAGCAAGAAAACTGAGCTCCCACTGAAATTACTGGTGGCGGGAAACTTCAGTAATGGTCAGGAGACTGCACCACTATCGGAGCGCAAAAAAGTTAATCTGAATAAAAACAACTTTGACTCTGTACTTTCCGAATATTCCCCAATCGTAAATATTACCGTTAAAAACACGCTTGCTGGTGATGGCAGTGAAGACAACATCAATCTGACATTCCAGAGTATTAATGATTTCTCTCCGGAGCAGGTTTCGCGGCAAATACCTCAGCTGAAGGCCATGCTCTCCATGCGCAATTTGCTTCGCGATTTAAAAGCAAACCTGCTTGATAACCAGGCTTTCCGAAAAGAGCTGGAAAAAATTCTTCTCGATCCTGCATTAAGTGCAGAACTCAGAGCCGAACTCTCAGCCCTGGCTCCGAAACAGCCATAACGGCCATATGCTTTTAACGGATTAATAAGGAATATGTTGATGTCTGTAAAAAATGAGAATGCCGCGGGTAACGAGAGTGTAGTGCTTGAACGTCCTGCAGCAGGCGGGGTATATGCGTCCCTGTTTGAAAAAATCAATCTTAACCCTGTCTCTGAGCTAAGTGCGCTTGATATCTGGCAGGATGCACAGGCGATGTCGGATGCAACAGCAGACGAACGTTTAACTGCCGGCATGAAGGTGTTCCTGGAATGTCTGACAAAAGCGGGCTCAAAAGTTGAGAAACTCGATAAAAACCTGATTGACCACCATATCGCGGAACTGGATTACCAGATCAGCCGTCAGCTTGATGCTGTTATGCATCATGAAGACTTTCAGGCGGTAGAAAGTCTGTGGCGCGGTGTGAAATCTCTTGTCGACAAAACCGATTTTCGCCAGAACGTGAAAGTTGAACTCCTGGATATGTCTAAAGAAGACCTGCGTCAGGACTTTGAAGACTGCCCGGAAATCGTCCAAAGCGGGCTGTATAAACATTCATATATTGATGAGTATGATACCCCCGGTGGCGAGCCGATTGCTGCGCTGATTTCCGCTTACGAATTTGATGCGTCTGCGCAGGATGTAGCCCTGCTGCGCAACATCTCTAAAGTGTCTGCTGCTGCACATATGCCGTTTATCGGTTCTGCCGGCCCGAAATTCTTCCTGAAAGACAATATGGAGGACGTGGCGGCCATTAAAGATATCGGTAATTACTTTGACCGCGCTGAGTACATCAAGTGGAAATCCTTCCGCGAGACGGATGATTCCCGCTATATCGGTCTGGTCATGCCGCGTGTACTGGGGCGCCTGCCTTATGGTCCGGATACCGTACCTGTGCGTAGCTTCAACTACGTCGAAGAAGTGAAAGGTCCGGATCATGACAAATACCTGTGGACCAACGCCTCGTTTGCCTTTGCATCCAACATGGTACGCAGCTTCATTAACAACGGCTGGTGTGTACAAATTCGTGGCCCGCAGGCCGGTGGCGCCGTTCAGGACCTGCCTATTCATCTGTACGACCTCGGTACCGGCAATCAGGTAAAAATCCCGTCTGAAGTGATGATCTCGGAAACCCGCGAATTTGAGTTCGCGAATCTGGGCTTCATTCCACTTTCCTACTACAAGAATCGCGATTACAGCTGTTTCTTCTCGGCGAACTCCACGCAGAAGCCGGCCACGTATGACACCGCTGATGCTACTGCCAACAGCCGCATCAACGCCCGTCTGCCTTACATCTTCCTGCTGTCGCGTATCGCGCACTACCTGAAGCTCATTCAGCGCGAAAACATCGGCACCACTAAGGATCGTCGTCTTCTGGAGCTGGAGCTGAACACCTGGGTTCGCGGTCTGGTGACGGAAATGACCGATCCCGGCGATGAGCTGCAGGCGTCCCACCCACTGCGCGATGCGAAAGTGGTGGTGGAAGATATCGAAGATAACCCGGGCTTCTTCCGCGTGAAGCTGTACGCCGTGCCGCACTTCCAGGTAGAAGGGATGGACGTCAATCTGTCACTGGTATCCCAGATGCCGAAAGCCAAAGCATAGGGCAGGAGCAGGGATGAAAATATATCGTCCACTGTGGAACGAGGGGGCTTTACTGTCCCCTCAACAGTTCCAGCAGCAGGCTGAATGGGAGTCTTTTCGCGGTGCCGGTGCATCAGCGCTAGCATCCCCATTCCCCTGGGGGGTAGAAAAGATTGAGTTTAATGACAGCCTTCTTTCGTCTGGTCTGATCCAGATTACGCAGCTACGCCTCTGGCTGGACGATGGATCGCTGATTGATGCTCAAAGGAGCGATCTGCCTCCACGTCCACGGGAGTTAGATGCCAGCCAGCTGGCAGGTCTCGATTCCGTAACCGTTGTCATCGCACTGCCTCACATGCTGCCGGGTATTGCCAACGTAGAACAGGAAGGTGTTACCGCAGACCGCCCGCTCCGCTATCGCGAGGAATGGGTGACGTTGCAGGATGCCTTCGGGTCCGAAGAAGAATCCATAGCCGTTGCCCGGTATAATTTCACCATCCGGTTTGCCCATGAAAGCAATGATTCCTGGAAAGTGTGCCCGGTGGCCAGACTGATCCGTGATGGACAAAATGCATGGCGACTGGATCCGTCCTTTATTCCGCCCGTTGCGTCTTTTGCGGCAAGCCCTGTCCTTCGCGAACGTCTGGTGCTACTCAATCGTCAGTTACGCTCCCGGCGCCAGCGTCTGATGACGATGCGTCGTGAAAGCAACGAAAGGCTCGCCGATTTTGCCGTCGCCGATGTTTCCCTTTTCTGGTTGCTGAATGCACTGAATTCTCACGCCAGAGTGCTGACAGAATACGAACGTTTTCCTTCCCGGCCACCTGAACAGGTGTGGGCGGAGCTTGCACGTCTGGCAGGCAGTATGCTGACCTTTTCCCTGAACCATGATCTTGACGCCATTCCGGGTTATGACCACGAGGAACCGGCCAATGCGTTTCCTCCGCTGTTTGATCTGATAACGGGTTTGCTGGAGGCCAGTCTGCCATCCCGGGTCATTGCCCTGGAAATGTCACGCCCGGACGGACAGACATGGAAAGCCAACCTCCACGATATCCGCCTGCGTGAAGAGGCCGACCTCTGGCTCTCTGTGCGCTCCGATATCCCGGCCTGGCAGGTCGCCGAGAAATTCCCTGCACTCTGTCAGGCAGGTTCACCTGATGATGTCAGCGAGATCTATGGCGCGGCACTTAAGGGTATCCCGTTGATCCCGGTGAGCAGAGTCCCGGCAGCGTTGCCTGTACGCATGGAAAACCAGTACTTCGCACTCGATATGGAAAGCCCCGCTGCGCATGAAATGCAGGAGCAGGGCGTGTGCATGTTCTATGTGCCTGAGTTGCTTGGTGCTCTTGAACTAGAACTGTTCGCGGTATTGCGCTCATGAGACAGGATATCGACATCGACCAGCTGATGACGGAGACCTGGCTCACCGTCACTATGCTTAAAAAAGGTGCCGTTACGCTTAATGGCACTGCGCTTTACAACAAATGCGTTAAACAGGTTGAAAGTGTGCGAGAAGCGCTGGAGCGTGCCGGGTATGACGACGCCAGTGTGGAGCATATTTCCTACGCACAATGTGCCTTGCTGGACGAAACGGTGATGAGCCGTAAGTCTGAAAAAGGCGAGGAAGGAGAGGAGCCGAAAGTTGATGAAGGCCAGGTGGCCTGGCGTAAAGCGCCGCTTCAGGCCCGTTTTTTTGGCTCATTCCGGGCAGGCGAAGCGTTGTGGGATCGGATTGCAGAGGTTCTGCGTCAGCCCTCACCTAACCCGGCCGTTTTAACCTGCTATCACCGGGTGATAGCGCTGGGTTTTCAGGGGTTATACAGTCTGAAAACGGTCAGCCAGTCGGAGCGTGATGAGGTAGTGAAAGCCCTTTCTGAACGGGTTTCTCCGCCTGATGCAGACCTGTCTCTGGTTGTTAACCGGATGGGGAAACATCGTTGGAGTCTGATGCGCTCAGTCTGGTTCTGGATAGCGCTCGCCGTCATTCTTACCGGCGTTATCTGGTGGGGTGGTCACCTCTGGCTCCAGTCACTGTTGTCGGCACAAATACCGGAGCTGCATGGCTAATGCGTAGAACAGTCATCATTCCGGTCGTCCTCCACGCCCTGGTAGCCGTTGCCACGTTGCTGTGGTTGCTGTGGTATTTCATCCCGACAGGCAACGTTTTTAAAGGCCTGGTCACTCTGCTGATCCTCCTTCTGGCAGGCTGGACTGTTTTTAAAAACTGTCGGAGTGAAGAGCACACATCTGACGTTACCCTCCCGGCTGCTGAACTGCCATTACTCGATACCCAGAGCCCCGTTGTACTGGTGTGTGGTGACATGCTGGAAGCGTTGTTCCAGGGAGGCCCTCTGCGTAAAACAGCCCAGGGATGGTGGCTTCGGGCCGGTGACGTCAGCCGGTTAACTGACGTTGTCCGCAGCATACAGAAACAATTCCCTCGACAGGTTGGTCAGCTTTCGGTGATGTATCGCTGCCTGCCAGATGAACATCAGGATGAAGCGGTACTGCGCTCCACACTGAAAACGCTCCGCCAGCAGTGTAAACAAATTAAATCCCTGACGGGTTTCACACTGCCGGTGGTGGTGAATGCCGAATTTTCCGGGCCCGAAACGCCGTGGATCATCGTTCGCGGTGACAAGCCGATAGTCTGTCCGGTTAATGATTCGCCTCAGGCGTTTATTGACTGGCAGCAGGCGGAAGACAATATCCTGCTACTGCCAACTGTCAGCCAGGCATTTTCCTTTATCCGTAATACGCTGACTGACGAGCTGGAGAAACCGGACCGGCTAACGCCGCTTGTACGTGTTTTTTCCGTGGCCATGCGCCTCGGGGTGGTCAATCCTGAGGCTCAGTCAGTCTGGTCCACCTGGCTTTGTGCCCGGACCTGCTTGCACTTTTCCCGCCAGCCCGGTCAGTCAGTTCTGGCAACCCTTTTCCCGGATGCCGTTCTGCCACTTCTGGCACCTTTTGCATCAACCGTTCAGGGGGGGCAGCGTACCCGCCGCCTGGTGCTGCTGATGTGGCTGTGCGCGCTGACCGCATTGGGTATTTCCGCGCTCAATAATCGTGACCTCATCCGTCAGGTGAGTGCCGATTTACAGCGCTGGAACGCGATCCCGATGAATCACTACCGTCCTAAAGCAGACTCGCTGGCTGCTCTGAAACAGGATGCACTTCTGCTTGAACGCTGGCAACGGCAGGGAGAGCCTTTACGTTACAGCCTGGGCTATTACCCGGGACAACGCCTGTGGCTGGCCTTGCAGCAGGCCATTGATACCTGGACACCTCCACCTGCCCCTGAACCAAAACCGGTCCCGAAAATAGTTCGTCTCGATAGCATGTCGCTTTTCGATTCCGGCAAATCAGCGCTCAAAGAGGGGTCAACCAAAATACTCGTCAACGCGCTGGTGGGGATCAAAGCCAAACCGGGCTGGCTGATCGTGGTCAGCGGCCACACAGACAATACCGGTAGCATACAGCTCAATCAGACCTTGTCTTTACAACGCGCTGAAGCCGTCCGTAACTGGATGCGTGATACCGGGGACGTCCCGGAGAGTTGCTTTGCCGTTCAGGGCTACGGCAACAGCCGACCGATTGCTTCAAACGATACGCCTGATGGCCGTGCGCATAACCGGCGTGTCGAGATCAGTCTGGTACCGCAGGCTGACGCCTGTCGTCTGCCAGGCTCAAAACATGCGTCACAGGATGTACGTGACGTTTCAACTCAAGAAATGGAGAAGTAAACATGGCAATCCCAGTTTATCTGTGGCTGAAAGACGATGGCGGCGCTGACATTAAGGGCTCTGTAGATGTGAAAGATCGCGAAGGAAGCATCGAAGTTGTTGCTCAGGAACACACACTGTATATCCCGACTGATAACAACACTGGAAAGCTGACCGGAACCCGCATTCACACGCCGTTCCTGTTTACCAAGGAAATCGACTCTTCCAGCCCGTATCTGTACAAAGCCGTGACCACGGGCCAGACCCTGAAGTCTGCTGAGTTCAAGTGGTACAAGATCAACGATGCCGGTCAGGAAGTTGAGTATTTCAACACCAAACTGGAAAACGTCAAGCTGGTGAAAGTTGCACCAAAAATGCACGACATCAAGGATGCTTCCTTCGAGAAGCATAACCACCTTGAGCAGATCGAGCTGCGCTACGAAAAAATCACCTGGACCTACAAAGACGGCAACATCATTCATTCCGATTCCTGGAACGAAAGAACCACCGCGTAAAAACCAGGCGGACAGTTTCCCTCTGTCCGCCTTTTATTTTGTTCCGCACAGCGCCTGCCAGACGGACGCTTTGCAGAGCAGTTTCACCATTTATCGGCATGAACCTTATGGGCATCGGTTGACGGCCAGGGGCGGTAGCGTGCCTGAACACGAGGGAACGACATGGAACATCATTCAGCAGTCCTGTTACGACGACTTAACCCTTACTGCGCCAGAGCGCTGGAAGGTGCAGCCTCTTTATGCCAGACCCGTGCGCATGCAGAAATCACACCTGAGCACTGGTTGTTAAAATTACTGGAGCAGGGCGAAGGTGATCTGACCGTTCTCGCCCGCCGTTATGAATGGGATATGGATACCGTCTGGCAGTCACTCCTGAGCTGGCTGGATGCACAGCCACGTTCTGTCCGCACCCGACCGGAGCTCTCAGCGTCTCTCCAGACCCTGCTGAAACAGGCCTGGCTTGCCGCCACGCTTGCCGGAGATGAGCAGATCCGCAGCGTACATTTGCTCGCGGCCATGGTTGAGACGTCCGGACTGACACGCTGTGATGGCCTCTGGCCTTTGATGACGCTGACCACCAGCCAGCTGGAAAGGTTACGTCCCTTACTGGAAGCCCAGTCGGATGAGCGGCATGACGTTGCGCTCAGTGAGAAGCCTGGCAATGTCAGCATTATTGGGCGGGCCGCACCGTTACAGCATGAAGCACAACACCAGGCTGAAGGCGTAAGTGCGCAGCCTGCCGTTTCACAGGAAGAGTCCGTTCTCAATCGCTTTACGGTCGATGTGACCGCCCGTGCCCGGGAAGGAAAGATTGACCCGGTCTTTGGACGCGATAACGAAATCCGTCAGATGGTGGACATTCTCTCCAGACGCCGTAAGAACAACCCGATCCTGGTCGGTGAACCCGGCGTGGGTAAAACGGCCCTGGTTGAAGGACTGGCGCTGCGTATCGCTGAAGGTAATGTGCCCGAAAGTCTTAAGCCTGTCATCGTCAGGACCCTGGATCTGGGCTTGCTTCAGGCGGGAGCAGGTGTAAAGGGTGAATTTGAGCAGCGACTGAAGAATATCATCGACGCCGTCCAGCACTCCCCGGTGCCGGTGCTGCTCTTTATCGATGAAGCACACACCATCATTGGTGCCGGTAATCAGGCGGGCGGGGCAGATGCAGCCAACCTGCTGAAACCGGCACTGGCTCGCGGTGAACTGCGCACCATTGCGGCCACCACCTGGAGTGAGTACAAGCAGTACTTCGAACGTGACGCAGCCCTGGATCGCCGGTTCCAGATGGTCAAGGTTGATGAGCCCGATGATGACACCGCCTGCCTGATGCTGCGTGGCCTGAAATCACGCTATGCCGAACACCACGGTGTACATATTACCGGCGATGCCGTCCGCGCAGCGGTGACGTTGTCTCGCCGTTATCTGACCGGACGCCAGTTGCCAGATAAAGCAGTGGACCTGCTGGATACCGCAGCGGCCCGGGTGCGGATGAGCCTGGACACGCTGCCGGAACAGCTTACCCGGTTGCAGGCTGAACTGACTGCGCTTGGCATGGAGCAGCAGGAGTTACTGGAAGATATTTCGCTGGGTAACAGTGTTGATGCCAGTCGTCTGCCGCAGATTGAACAACGGACCCTGGCGCTCAGTCAGCAAAAAATGGCCCTTCAGTCACAGTATGAGACCGAGAAGCAGCTCACCGACTCGCTGAAAGCCTGCCGTGAAGACATTAGCCGCCAGGAGGAACTCTCCGCCCTTCAGCACGAGCTTTCTCAGATTCAGAATAACAGTCCACTGCTGGGTCTGGATGTTGATGTCCGCACCGTCGCGACCGTGATCGCCGACTGGACAGGGGTTCCTCTCTCGTCGCTGATGAAGGACGAGCAAACCGAATTACTGACGCTTGAAGAACAGCTTGCAACCCGTGTAGTTGGCCAGAGTCCTGCACTGAATGCCATTGCCCAGCGCCTGAGAGCGTCAAAAACCGGACTGACGCCGGAAAACGGTCCGCAGGGTGTTTTTTTACTGGTGGGTCCAAGCGGAGTGGGTAAAACAGAAACCGCACTGGCGCTGGCTGACGTTATGTATGGTGGTGAAAAATCGCTCATTACTATCAACCTGTCGGAATACCAGGAGTCGCACACCGTTTCGCAACTGAAAGGCTCTCCACCGGGGTATGTAGGATACGGCCAGGGCGGCATTCTCACCGAGGCTGTGCGTAAGCGGCCCTACAGCGTGGTGCTGCTGGATGAAGTGGAGAAAGCACACCGGGATGTGATGAACCTGTTCTATCAGGTGTTTGACCGGGGCTTTATGCGCGACGGGGAAGGGCGTGAAATTGATTTCCGCAATACCGTGATCCTGATGACGTCCAACCTGGGCAGTGACCCGCTGATGCAGTTGCTGGAAGAACAACCAGAAGCCACTGAGAGCGATCTGCACGAGTTGTTACGTCCGATCCTGCGCGATCACTTCCAGCCAGCGCTGCTGGCTCGCTTCCAGACGGTGATATACCGCCCGCTGGCAATAGATGCCATGCGTACCATCGTCGACATGAAACTGGCACAGGTGAGCACGCGGCTGCAACGTCACTATGGCATTTCCACTCACATTGGCGAAAGCCTCATCGACACCCTGACGACTGCCTGTCTGCTGCCGGATACCGGTGCCCGCAACGTGGACAGCCTGCTTAATCAGCAGATTCTGCCGGTTCTGAGCCAGCAGTTACTAAGCCATATGGCAGCAAAACAAAAGCCTTCCTCGCTACAGCTGACCTGGGATGATGAAGAGGGCATTGTGCTGGCCTTCGATGAAAATACAGAAGTGGTGGCGTCATGACCGATTCTTTAATAAGCAAGGCAAACAGCCAGATACAACAACTGCTGGGCCAGTCACGCTATCGCGTTGACGTGCATGGCTGCACTGAGTTTCTGGATGTGGTGTGCTTCAGTGCGGTGGAGTCACTCAGCCAGCCCTGGCGGTATGACGTGGCGGTGACCTGCACCTCTGCGGATATCGCCTGCGACACGTTACTGCTGAAACCGGCGTCATTTATTTTCCAGACCCCCGTGTTTGACGGGACACCAGCGCTGCCGGTCCGGGCGATATTCGGCGTGGTTAAGTCATTTCGGCGCGTGTCCACCTCGAATGATGAGACCCGTTACGCACTGACGATCGTTCCCCGTATCGCCCTTCTGGACTATACGAAAGGGAGCGAAATCTACCTCAATCAGTCAGTTACAGAAGTGGTTGAACGGGTATTGCGTAAGCACGGACTTGAAGGTCCTGATTTTGAGTTCCATCTGTCTCGTGACTATCCGGCCCGCGAACTCATTACCCAGTGGCGGGAAACCGATCTGGCATTTATCCAGCGCCTGCTGGCGGAGGTGGGCATTTACTGGCGCTATGAAATGGACAGCCGTCTTGAGCAGGACGTGGTGATTTTTCAGGACAGCCAGCAGCAATATGAATTTGGTGTCACGCTGCCATTACGCAACCAGGCCGGGATGAGTGACAGCGGGCAGGAGAGCATTTGGGATATTCAGACTGCATATAACGTGGTAAGCGGAAGTGTGGCCACCCGTGACTACAACTACCGTGATGCACTGACGCCTCAGGACAGCACCGAAAGTATTTTCAGCAAAGAGGGGATCACCACCGGGGAAACGTATCATTATGCGGAGCCTTTCCTGACAGCAGGTGACGCTGAAAGTACAGAGACCGGGGCATACTTCGCCCGTCTGCGTCACGAACGTATTCTGAACGCGCAGTATCACGTCAAAGGTCATTCCTCTAGCCCTCATCTGGCTCCGGGTCAGGTACTGGAAACGGACGGCTCATTACCCGATGCCGTAAAAGGCGGTATCGTCATCACCACGGTACGCACCAGTGGTTCACGCAAAAGTAGCTTTACGCTGACGTTTGAGGGCATCCCCTACAGCGAAACCGTCTGCTGGCGTCCGGCATTACTTAATCGCCCGGTCATATCCGGCTCGCTTCCGGCCCGGGTGGAAAGCACTCAGAAAGGCGATACCTACTCCTGGCTCGACCCGGAAGGGCGCTACCGGGTGAAACTGGACTTCGACCGCAACAGTCCGGAACAGGGCTATGCTTATTTGTGGCTTCGGCTGGCAAAACCCTATGCCGGTGATACCTACGGATTCCACTCCCCGCTTATCGACGGAACGGAAGTGGCCATCGTATTTGACGGCGGAGACCCGGATCGTCCCTACATCGCCTATGCCTTGCATGACTCAGAACATCTGGACCACGTCACCAGTGACAATAATACGCGGAACGTCTGGCGCACTCCGGCGAACAATAAGTTGCGGATGGAGGATAAGCGCCAGGAAGAGCATATCAAGCTCGCGACGGAATACGGCAAAACGCAGCTGAACATGGGACACCTGGTCAACAGCCAGCGTGAAAAGCGCGGGGCCGGTTTTGAACTGCGAACGGATGAACATGGCGCTGTACGTGCGGCAAAAGGGCTGTTCCTGACGGCGGATGCCCAGGCCAAAGCCCAGGGACCGGTTCTGGAAATGGCGCCTGCGATTAACCAGATTAACCAGGCCAACAGCCAGATGCAGGCCCTGAACAGCGCCGCTGAAGCAGCCGGTGCCCTGGTATCCGACATCAGCACCCAGATTAGCCTCGTAACCGACAAAATCAAAGACCTCCAGTCTGCGGTCCTGCTGGGGAGTGCTCCACAGGGCGTGGCATTTACCTCAGGTGAACACCTTCAGCTCAGCAGTACCCGCAATACCATGATCAATGCAGGGCAGCATCTTGATGTCGGTGCGATGAAAAATTTGTCCGTGAGCGTTGAAAAAGCGCTTGGTCTGTTTGTGCATAAAGACGGGGCGAAGCTGGTTGCCAACCAGGGTGACATCGAGATTCAGGCTCAGCACAACACGATGGCCCTGTTTTCTGAAAAGCAGCTGACGGTGACCAGTAGTGAAGACGAAATTATTATCAGCACGCCTGAAACACTGACGCTTAACGGTGGTGGGTCTTACCTGAGGCTGAGTAAGAACGGTATTGAGCATGGCTCTGAAGGGATGATGATAATGAAAGTGGCTAGTTACCTGGTGCCGGGGACCGGTGCCAGCCAGCAGATGGATACACCGGACTTTAAAGTGACGAACGTCACGGTCACAACTAAAAACTCCGCCAAATGGACGAGTGAATAACAAGGAAGGTTAGTTATGGCTGCAAAGATGCCCAAAATCAGCTTTCCCGTGCCCTCAAACAAAAAAGGTCATCCCTTTTCCTCTGTGGAAGAGTTGTTATCGATGATCGGAGGGGAAAGCTCAGGATTGTATCTGGTGGGAAGTCAGGGAATGTGGCATGGGGGGATCCATATTACTGATGCCACTATTCCCTGGTGCGCCCTGAGTACTGACAGTAGAGCTGAGAATGAATATTGTCGCGAGCTCTATAAAGGGGAACAATTTATTCGTTGTATGGCGGACGGTGAGATAGTTGCCTGGCGCGTCAGTAAGGACTATGAGAGTGCTGGGATTGAATGGCGCGGTGAAAAATTGTTCCTTTCGACCTCATTTGTGCTGGTGAAACATTATATCCAGCCGGGTGATACAGAAGAGAGCGGACTGACATTTTTCACTCTGTATATGAATCTGGCGCCTTATGCTGCTTATAAACAACAGGGCAGCCTGGCGGACAGAAAAGTGGCTGGCGTTCAGCGCTATTACTCCAGTGCGGAAGATTTGCAGACAGGGCGCGCAGCCGGAAAACTGGGGAAAGACACCGTAGTCACGCTGAGTGACACTATTGTGACCCGCAGCAGCGACCAGCGTCAGTTTACCGAAGTAACCATTACCCGTGAGACGAAGAATACAGCAGGAGAAACACTTGCCGCAGGCACCCGAATCTGGACGGTATCAGACCAGGGGTATCTGAAAGCAACAGAATCGGTGCCCGTTCCGTCCTGGTGGGCAAAATGTTCTCCGGCTTACACTAATGAGTCAGAAGGCGTTGTGAACTGCACTTCGCGTACAAACTGGGCGTACTATCTGAGCAGTGACGATGTTCTCCAATATAAAAATGCAGGCAGTCTGGTAGCCGATTTTCCGCTTTCATACGAGCCCGGTAATACCGCACAGCAGGTCATACGTCCAGGTAAGAATCCAGGCGATGCAGCTAGAACATTCAGTCTGGTCACTCTGGGCCGGGATAAGGATAAGTTGAAAAAGGGCGACCGGGTATGGGTAGTATCAGACGGCGACAGTCTGACGCCTGTTGCACCGGCAGCATCCGGTAGTGGACCCGTTTTTAATGATGTGTATGTACCTTCAGAGCCTATACCGATCAATGCCGGAGACAGTCTCGGGCATATGGGTTTTTATCAGCTACCGGAAGAAAATGGCAAACGCTCGCGCTACCAGGTACATATAGAATGCCTGAGCATGGATGATATGGAGAAATTCATCACCAATCCAGGAAGGGTGGGGGAAGATAATCCGGTTTATCTGACGTGGCAAGCCGATGCACCGTTGTTTGAAAAGGGTGAGCAGGGGATGGTTGCGGGCAGTCGTAAAACAAAGATATCGGGTATTGTTACGCTTGCAAAAGTGCCGGGTGCCGATGCTGAGGGGAACGCACTGACAAATAACCGGGATGCGGCTTATTTTCAGATACGTCAGGAAGGTGGCTGGCTATCTGCCACCAGTGTTCAGAAAGTGTCGCAGTATGCGTTAGGCGAGCTCGGGTTTGTGACGCTGAATAAGGCACCGGAGAGTTTTGACCTGATTGATGGCATAAAACAACCGGATAACGTGGTGAAGGGGATTCTGGAGCAGTTGTATAAAGCGGCACAGGATGAAACTCGGACCACCCACGCACTCAATAAGTACAACTACAAGCGCCTGCTGGAGTTGATTGACAGTAACCAGGATGGGTATTACTCGGAGCAGGAGTACCTTCAGGCGATTCACAATGTTTCCTACCGTGATCATCTGTACCGGGTGATAGCAAAGCATGCCAGTGAATGGTACTACGGCAAGGACGATCAACTATGGAAGACCTATCTGGATACGTTAACCACGGATGCGCCGTTGTGGAAAACATATCTGGAAGCGTTTCTGGTTAAAATGACGTGGATGAAAGCAGTATCGGAAAAGGGTGTGGTGCTGGGGCCTGAGGTGTGGCATATGCATCCGGTCGTTTTTCTTAAAGCTATAGGGACTAGTAATGGTGTTACTTATAATCAGTTAAATACTATTTTCCCGCAAGCTTCTGATGCTAATTTAAATATAGTCGTTGCTGAACTTCAGGGGAGGTTGGAAGAGTTTAAGTTAGATACTCCAACGAGGTTGCGTCATTTCTTCTCCCAGATTAAAGGAGAGGTTGGCCCTCAAATGAAAGGAAAAACAGAAGGATTTCAATTTTCACCAGCAACTTTAAGGTCGTTTAGCCGGTATTATCGAGAGCATCCGGTTGAGTCCGAAAATGATGGCTATGAGAAAAACTCTGCGGGGAGAATTATTCGCCGTGCGGATGAGCAAGCCATAGGTCGTAAACATTACTTAAGATTGAATGGTAATAGACAAAATAATCCAGATGATGGCTATAATTTCAGAGGTCGAGGGCTCATTCAAGTTACCGGATATGAAAAATACATTGGATTTATGGAGGGATATCATGAATACTGGAGTGATGAAGCACCAGACACTGTTTCAGAACCTGAAAAAATAAATACAATGCCTTATGCTATCCGAAGCGCTTTATGGTTTTGGTTGCATTACGAAGTTTATTCATTAGATAAAGGTAACGGTTATAGTGATGTTGTTGCTGTTACAAAAAGAGTAAACGGTGGGAATATGGGGTTAGCGGAACGACAAGAGGCTTATTTATTATGCGAACAAGTATTTCAATGAGAAAATATATAGTATTTTTAGCGGGAGTGCTTTGCTTTTTTTTGTCGGCAGGCGCGATGGCAACAAAGCAGAATGTGACTAATATTATCACTTGCTCATTACCTGGAGAAGGAGTCAAAGAAGCTTTATTTTTCATTGATAATATTACAAAAGAAATAAATTATAATTTTAAAAGAGATGGAAAAGTAGAGCTAAATGTTATTTTTAACGAAGCGAATAAACTAAGGCGCACCAGAGATAACGAAATGGGGGTTACTTATTATGGATTCAAGCGCGGTAAATATAGTTATGTTATTAATGTAATTGATGGTTCTGAAAATAATGAATATACGATGTCATTTGACATCCTAAAGAATAAACGAATTATTCAATCAAGGGATTGTTTACCTAGTTCATTCAGAAGTGATGATATTGTAAGTGATTATATTGTTGACATTCCTTATGTGAATAAAAATGGGTACTTTTTCCCATGAGTCGCCTTAAATGCTATTTTTTTGTTGCAGGGCTTAATATAAACTCACCCGCCTCAAACCTGTAAGTGTGAGTGTGTTTCAAATGAAATTAAATGGCTGGAGGAGTACAAACTAACAAGAAGAATGACCGATTCTACACTCCGTTATAATTCATTAAAGGCTAAATTATGATTTATCGCATATCTATATTTATTGTGTTATTCACCAGTTTTTTTTCCGTAAGCTATGCAGATGTCGTAATCAGTTCTCCAACTGAAGGGAGTTTGACTTTTTCACAGAAAAAAAATGGTGAACATTATGAGGATAATTCATGGGGCAAAATTTTTTTTCCAATAAAAATTACTCTGCTGATCTCAGTCGGGATGACCGTTTTTACATTGAGGATGGCTCTTCAAAAGTCTCACCCTCAGGAAAATACCTGATTGTTAATAGTGTCTCAGGTGGAACTGTTGAGTTCGGAGATGGAACGTCGAAGTATACAGAAAGGGCTTATTGTAGTGTTATTGATATGAGCAATGGTTGTATTGTAAGTGACTGGGATGGAGAAGCATGCGGATATACCTGGACTGAAGGGAAAGATGTACTGGCCAGTTCTGAAGAAGTTGGTGCTGATATTTTTGATTTCAATACTATGCGGCCTTCAATTATTAAAATGAAAGACAAACTTTCTTCGCTTGATGCCAGAGGTGCAAGTAACTTGCTCCGTTGTGATGCCCCCTCCATAGAAAATATAGATAAATACCAACAATTAGCAAGGGAGAATAAAATTAATAAAAAACTTGCATTAGATGCAATATTATCATTTTTGCACACCCGTAAAGAAGAATTATCAATTACTGAAAGGGCAAATTTATTTTCCGCCCCGAACAATAACAGCCAAACTAAAAATTACCTGATCCCAGGTGATAAAATAAAAATCATACAGTACTCATCAGATAGGAAATGGGTGAATGTAGGTTACATTAATCACAAAAACATACCCCTAATCACTTGGATCAAGTCCGATACTATAGCCAAATGATTTTATAGCGAGGGAGTGACAGCAAAATTATCACCCCTTCGCTTAATTAAAAAGGAATTTCGCATTTTATCATTTGTTCGAGATCAGGCCACTCAATAATTTCGAAAAATCACATACAACCTAACAATGAGACCGTAAATAATGCTCCAGATTATCCGAAAAGGCGATCAAACCACTCACGGTGGTTCAGTCATGACCTGTTCTGCCACAATGATATTTGGCGGGGTTGGCGTGGCGCGTAAAGGTGACATGGTTTCCTGCCCGATACCAGGTCATGGTCTTACAACGATCATAGAAGGTAACCCGGATTACCTTGATAACGGGATCCCTGTAGCCTTTCACGGCCACAAGTGCGGTTGCGGTTGCACATTGATCAGTTCTTTTGTACCAGCTAAGGTTGCCTGAGTATGCCCGTGTTGCTGGATGCTATCCCCGATAAAGCGGCGAAAGTGCCGCGACCCGATACCCGCCGTTGGCTACTGTTCCTGGCATTTGTCATGTCAGGGGGGATTGCGTTAGCGCTCTGGAACTGGACGACGGAGCGAACAGGTTTTATTTTCTGGTTTACCGCGCTGGGATTACCCTTCTGCACATGGGGACTTTTTTTCTCCGTTCGACGGTTCGCATATAAAGCAGGGCAGGTTGGGTCTGAGTCCAGGAATGTGGAACGGGAGAAACTGATTGAACGTGAAACGCGCCGGGGTCAACGCTGCGCGTGGATACTCGGTACTTGCATTCAACATATTTCCGGAAATAAACCAGGGATGCTTAGTAATGCGGTTATGCATCCCACACCGACAACCGGGATATCCACGCCACGTGGAGGTACCGCTGCCGTCAGATATGCAGCCCTCACGGCCTTTCAGACCGACTTAGAGAACGAAATTATTTCCACCGCGTCAACGCTCGTTGCCCATGTACAAAAAATTACCGACACCCTGCCTAAGGATATTCCCTGTTGTGTGATGCTGGACTGCGACGACGATATCCTGGAACCGGTGGAGAAACACCTCAAAAATGAACTCGCTGCAAAAACAGGGCGAGTTTTCAGGCTTCTTGCGGGAAAAGGTCTTGTTGCGTTTGATGCCTGGCTGGATAACCGATGGGAGCATCCGGGCATTCTTGTCGCAATGACGTTTTCATTGCCAGCGCAGCCTAATGTAAATGACGCTGATGCAATTACTCTTGTGGTGCTCAGCAACCGTAAGGCTATTGGTTATCCAGATGCGGTATGCCTTCATCGTCCTGAAAAGGGCCTTGAACACACGCTGGGAAAAACACTGCAACGGGCAATATTATGGGCTGGGAAAAGTTCTGAAGCACTAAATGCTGGTTGGCATACCGGACCAATCACATCCAGGGGGAGCGCGTGGAATAAAGCCTGCGAAGATAACGGAGTAATGTTCAGCTTGTCAGAAGACAATCGCAGTATTGATCCGGCACTGGGATATGCCGGTCGTGCCGCCCCCTGGCTTGCCATAATTCTTGCCTCGGCTGTCTGTAACGAGAATGGCCCCCAGGTTATCGCCGCACAACCCGCCGCTGACAAAGACGACATCTGGGTAGCGGTCATCACCAAAGAAGAAGTTCGCAAGGGAACGCCCAAAAATGTCTAAGGTAAAAGTAAAAACACTCATCGGCTCCGTTGTGACTGTCGCCTTTTTTCTGACGGTCATCGTGGCATTTCTCTTTTATGCCTTTCCGGAAAATGTCGCCTCGGCCACGGGGTTTGGGCCGTATGACGGGCAACGGATCCTCACGTTCAGTGCCATCCTGGTTGCCGCGATGCTTTTATTCGGCTGGCTGATTGAGAAGGCCTTCGACTTCGCAGGTAAATCGGGGCTGTATTTCCACTGGAGTCAGAAAAAGGCGCAGATGGTCGCCCCGGCAACAGGCACCATTGCGAGCGAAGATGATGAAGAAGAACCTGTCTTCAGCGAAGACGCCGTGTCCGAACACCTGCGCTTTCGCTATGGACGCCGCTGGCAGCGTAAGGTGCGAATCCTGCTGGTGATGGGTAATCCGGACGACGTCCAGAAAGCGGCCCCAGGCCTGTCTCATGACCTCTGGCAGGAAGGCGACGGCAACGTGCTGATTTATGGCGGTGATGCGCAGTCACTCCCGGATGAGATCTTCCTTTCAAAACTGGTACGCCTGCGATCCGGGCAACCGATTGATGGCATCATTCAGGTGATGAGTACCTCAGCGCTCCCGACGGACAGCGAGCGGGATGCCTTCTTGCGTTGCCGCCAGAAAGCCGACCATCAGCTTGGCTGGCAGGCGCCTGTCTGGCTGTGGCTGACTGATAAGGCTACCGGTGTTCATCAGGACGCGGAAACGACTGCGACAGGGGTCATATTCGGGCCGGAAGGCACCGTGAAAGGTGCGGGTGAAGGGTTTTCTACACTGGCGCTACACCTGCAAAAAGCAGGTATGGCACAGATAATGAATAATCCGGCTGACTTTGGTCTTCTTCAGTTGTCCCTCCGACTGCGGCAGGAGCTGAAAGCCAGTCTGGCTGTTTTACTCAGCGGGCTGATGCAGGGATCTGCGGCCTGGCGTTTACGTGGTGTCATGTTCAGCCCCGAACTGGCCGTTGCCGGAACGGTACCAAATACACGCCTCGACACACCGACCTGGAAAGCCGTCATTGATGACTGTGATGCCGTCAGCGGCAGAAAGCTGGGCTTCGACTGGCTGAAGATGCTGCGGTTAATTCTGCTTTCCCTGATTGTTCTGTGGGGGGCCGGTACACTGCTGTCCCTGATCGTTAACCGTACCCAGATTTATCAGGCACAGGAAACGGCGAGTCAGGCAGCGGATACCACAAAACCCCTGGCAGAACGCCTGCACAACCAGCTCGTACTCCAGCAAGCCATTGCCCGTCTGCAACACCGTGAGGCGACCGGCGCTCCATGGTACACCCGATTTGGTCTTAATCAGGACAGCGACACGCTGGCCGCACTCTGGCCGCTGTATGCGAAAAACAACGCACAGCTGATGAGGGATGCCACCGCAGATAGTCTCAGGCAGCAGCTGAATGCTTTTGTGCAACTGCCTCCTGCCAGTGATGCCCGAATGCAGGGCACACAGCACACCTATGACGTGCTCAAAAGTTATCTGATGCTGGCCCGTCCGGACAAAGCGGACGCAGGCTGGCTGGCAAAAAACGTGCTGAAAGCCTTACCGAAACGCCAGAATGTGCCGGATGGCATATGGCAGGACATTGCACCTAAACTGCTGGGCTTTTATGCGCAAAACCTCCCGGCACATCCGGAATGGAAAATTAATCCTGACGCGGAATTAATCAGCACGATCCGTCAGATCCTGCTTAAGCAGGTAGGTCAGCGTAACGCTGAATCTGGCCTGTATCAGGACATGCTAAAGCGCGTGGCCAGCAACTGGCCTGATTTAACGCTTGCCGATATGACAGGCGACACCGATGCCTCAACGGTATTCAGCACTGACGAAGTCGTCCCCGGTATGTTTACGCGTCAGGCCTGGGAAGAGCAGGTTCAGGATGCGATTAACGAGGTCGTCAAGACACGCCGTGATGAAATTGACTGGGTACTGACGGATAAGACGCACCAGACAGGGAGCGATATCTCCCCGGAGGCGCTGAAAGCCCGCCTGACTGAACGCTATTTTACCGATTTTGGCAATGCCTGGCTGAACATGGTCAACAGCATTCAGTGGCAGGAAGCCACGTCACTTTCTGAGGCGATTGCCCAGCTCAACCTGATCGGCGATGTCCGTCAGTCGCCGCTGGTGGCACTGATGAACACGCTGGCCTGGCAGGGCAAAACAGGGCAAAAGGGCGAGGCACTGGCCGATTCGATTGTCGATTCGGCGAAAAAGCTAATCGGTCAGAAAAAAAATGCCAGACAGTTTATTGAACAGGCACAGGGCCCAAAAGGGCCGCTCGATGAGGTGTTTGGACCGCTGATGGGGCTGATGGAAGGTAAAGAGGGCACCGGTGCCAACGGTAACCTCAGTTTCCAGTCCTGGCTTGCCCGCGTCACGCAGGTACGCCTGAAACTCCAGCAGGTTACCAGCGCCCCGGATCCGCAGGCCATGTCGCAGATGCTGGCCCAGACAGTATTCCAGGGCAAAGCAATCGATCTGACCGATACCCGCGACTATGGCAGTCTGGTTGCGGCGAGTCTGGGGCAGGAGTGGAATGGATTTGGCCAGTCGTTATTTGTGCAACCGCTTGATCTGGCCTGGCGGCAGGTACTTGCCCCGGCTGCGGGAAGCCTCAATGCCCGCTGGCAGTCGACCATTGTTGAACAGTGGAATAAGGCCTTTGCGGGACGCTATCCGTTTAAAGCCACCGGCAGCGATGCCTCGTTGCCGTTGCTGGCTCAGTTCCTGCGTAGCGACTCGGGTCGAATCACGACCTTCCTGAAAACGAATCTTGGCGGGATCCTCCACCAGGAGGGAAATCGCTGGGTCGTTGACCTTTCCGCAAGTCAGGGGATGGTTGTCAGCCCGGATTTCCTCCGGGCGATTAATCAGCTGGCGGAACTGTCAGATATCGTGTTTTCGCAGGGCGATGCGGGTGTTCACTTCGAACTGATGACGCGTCCTTCACGGGATGTTGCCAGAGTGCAGTTTACCCTTGATGAGCAGAACCTGGATTACTTCAATCAGATGGAAAGCTGGCAAAGCTTCACCTGGCCTGGAAACACTTACTATCCTGGCGTGTCGCTCAGCTGGCGTAGTGTGAACAGCGGCATGCAGCTGTATGCCAGTAACCAGGGCAACTGGGGGTTCATTCGCCTGCTGGACAAGGCTCTCATCACTCCGCTTGACGCCAGCCGTACACAACTGGTGTGGATCACCGCCGATGGCAACCCTCTGAAGTTTGTGATGCGTAGCGAGCTCGGTACAGGTCCCCTGGCATTGCTGAAACTTCAGGGATTCACGCTGCCCGACACTATCTTTAGCGTCGCAGCTGGCGGAGAAGAGCGCCAGTAATGATGGGCGGGAAAATTTACCTGGCACGGGCTTTCGCAAAACAGGTTGAAGGCTGGTCTCAGGGTATTTGCAGCAAAGTGAACCGATGGCACGAAACTGAATCCTCATCCCCATGCCAGTTTATGACCTTTCGGTAGTGTCGCGCATGGCTCAGCGACTGGCTGAAGCATAATCCAGCGCCAGGTACACCAGGGGACAGCACCTCCGCGCCCCATCGGCGCCTTCGTCCCCATGTCAGAAAAGCCCACAGGTAAAGCTACTGGAAGGCCAAACCCACTCAGGGGGAGGAGAAAAGTATGCTGCTGAAATGGAAGCTACCGCAAATCGTCAATGGTAAGGACGACGATTCTCTGGAAGCGGTCGTGAGGTTTATGAAAGAGACAAACAAACGGGAAAAAGAATGAGCTCACCGGAAGAACTGTTAACCGCCTGCGCCACCAGGCAGGAAGAAAGGCAGCGCCTCATCTCGCGGGCAAATGATGCCCTGTCGCTCTGGGATAACTGGCTGCACCCGTTCACCTCCGGGGCAGAAACCGGGGACGATCCCGCATATGATGATAATTTTCAGCTGATGCGTGAGGAGATCAACAAGCTTTCAGGTACCGATTCAGCGTTATTGTGTGAGCTGGCCCAGAAGTGTCTTTGCGAATGCGCCAAAGACATTCGTGTCGTGACCTGGTACGTGCAGGCCCGACTCAGCCGCGACGGTGAAAAAGGGTTATCCGAAGGCTTACTGCTGCTTGTCGCGATGCTGACCCGCTACGGGCAGGCATGCCATCCCCGGCGTCCCGTAGCCCGTAAAGCTGCGCTGGAGTGGCTGAACAGTGCAAAAGTGATTGATGCACTGCTGTTATGGCCCGAGGTGGACAGCAATGATGCCGGTCTGACGGCTGGCGTCATCAGCCTGCTTGAATCCAGAGTGGCTGACTGGCCGGAAGCCGAGAAACCGTCTTTTGCAGGCCTTTGTACCGCTCTTGAAAACCGTCTGGCACGTTCGGGTGGCATGGAAGCGCTGGTCCCCCAGAACAGCAGTGCCCAGGAGCACGGGCGTGAACCTGCCCATTCTGATTCACCGCAGCTGTCAGCCGTGAAATCTGGCCGCGATTTACTCGACCAGGCAAAGTTACTTTCCCGCTGGCTAAGCGAGCAGCCGCAGGGCTGGCAGGCTTCTCATCGACTGATAAAGACCGTGCGGTGGGATACGGTCGATCAGATCCCTCCGCTGGACAGTAGCGGGCGCACCCGCCTGGTACCGCCTAAACCCGAGTATCGAGCTCAGTTGAAGCGCCTTTACCTTCAGAAAAACTGGGTCGAGCTGGTTGAGCAGGCCAGCCAGATGTATTGCGAAGGCGTGAATCATTTCTGGCTCGATCTCCAGTGGTATCTCTGGCAGGGGCTCAGCCATGCGGGTCAGCCCTGGGATACCTGGTCAGACTCCGTCCTGTTCGATCTGCGGTTGCTGCTTAAACGCCTCCCGGGCCTTGAAGGGCTGGCATGGAATGACGGCACTCCCTTTGCCGACGAAGTCACTACTGCCTGGATTGCTGAAAAAGTGAATGAAGAGGGCCTGATATACGGCGATGAATCCGCTACCGTCGTTAATGGTCAGGCGGACGATGTGCTGCTTCTTGAGTCCGAAGCCATGGAAAAGGGAGACACCGAAGGGCCTGAAGCAGCGCTTGCCTGGCTCCAGTCCCGACCGGGGATGGATACCCCGCGCCATCGCTGGCTGATACGCCTGCTCATGGCCCGGGTGGCAGAGCAGTATGGCCGAAACGATATGGCGCTTCATCTGCTTGGTGAACTCACTACCCGTGCGCCACTGCTGACGCTGGAAGACTGGGAGCCCGCTCTGTTATTTGAAGTCCAGGCCCGACGCCTGAAGCTGCTACGCATGAAAGCCGGTCGCAGCGAATCTGATAAAGCCCGTCTGATGCCTGAGATGGATACGCTATTGGCAGGTCTGATCGCCATTGACCCGGCCCGTGCCATGGTGCTCTGTGGCTAATGTTCTCTTTAATAATTTTCAGGAATGCCGTGCATGGATGATTTAACCCTGCGCTATTACGAAGCAGAGATGCGCTACCTGCGAGAAGCCGGTAAAGAGTTTGCCCGGGCTCATCCGGATCGTGCTGCGATGCTTAATCTGGATAAACCCGGCGCCCGCGATCCTTATGTGGAACGCCTGTTCGAAGGCTTTGCTTTCCTGATGGGCCGTCTGCGTGAAAAGCTTGATGACGACCTGCCAGAGCTGACCGAAGGTCTGGTGAGCCTGCTGTGGCCACACTATATGCGGACCATCCCGTCGCTGGCCATCGTCGAGTTCTCGCCTGACTGGCGTAGTCTGCGTCAGGCCGAAATGCTGGCTGAAGGCTTCTCCGTTCTGTCTCGTCCTGTCGGGCCGCACAAAACCGCCTGTCAGTACCGGACGACTCGCGATGTGCCCCTGCAACCACTGCATCTTGCGGACGCCCGCCTGCATACGGAAACCGATGGCCGCTCTGCTATCCGTCTGCGCTTCGAATGCCCAGAAAAAGTGGACTGGAGTCAAGCCGGGATCGACAAAGTCGCCATATTCCTCAACGCAGAGAGTCCGATCAGTTCAGCACTGCATCTGGCAATGTCCCGTCGCATCCACGCCATGTATGCCCGCCATGCAGGGACATATACCGAACGTCATCAGTTTGATGGCTGGTGTAAACCCATGGGCTTTGATGACAATGACGGCCTGTGGAAGAAAGCCGATACAGCCTTCAGCGGCTACCAGCTACTGCTGGAGTATTTTAGCTTCCGTCCGAAATTTATGTTTGTTGAGCTGCGCGGTCTCGACACCATCGGACTCACTGAAGCCAGCTCCTGGTTTGAAATCGACATCGTGCTCAGTGAAGCCTGGTCATCCGATCTGCCTTTTGAGACAGAAAACTTCCGCCTGCACTGTGCACCGGTCATTAATCTCTTCACCCTGGAAGCCGACCCGCTGACCCTGGATCCGCTCGATAATGAATATCTGCTCAGGCCGCTGCGTCTTCAGGATGGTCACACCGAGATTTACAGCGTCGATAACATCCACGGTACGGTGAAGAATGGCAAACACCCCTATGTACCGTTCACCAGTTTCCGCCACCGTGGCGGCATGATGCGCCACGATGCCCCTGAGCGTTACTTCCACACCCGCGTGAAACGCGGCCCCTCTGGTCTGTATGACACATGGTTAATTCTCGGGGGCCGCTCGTTCGAGCTGGAGCAGTTGTCCGATAAACCAGAATCCCTTTCGATGCGAATAACCGGTACCAACGGGCAGCTTCCGCGTAAGGCACTGGAAAGCACACTACTGGACAGAGCCGTGAAAGCAGGCAAAGTGCCCGTCAGGGTACTGAACCTCTCGGCCCCCACCATGCCACTGTATCCCCCGGCAAACGACCGTTTCCACTGGCGGGTGATGAGTCACCTCGGATCAAACTTCCTCAGTATGATGGATAACCCTGAAGTCCTGCGGGGGACGCTGGCGCTCTATGACTGGACCGACGATGAAATGAACCGTCGTCGGCTAGAAGCAATCGTCTCCGTGAAGCACACCCTGATCCGCCGTTTTGAGAAGGGTTTTATGCTCCGGGGCGTGGACATTGAGGTCACGCTGAATATGGATAATTTTGCAGGCGAGGGTGATGTGCATCTCTTCGGGGAGATGCTGCACCGGTTCTTCGCGCTCTATGCCGATATTCACCTCTTTAATCAGCTCACGCTGGTGCTGCAACCGACAGGGAAACGACTGAGATGGCGCGAGAATCACAGCCAGCACGTACCGGGCTGACGCTGGCCCTTAACAAAGATATCTGGCGGGCCAATTTCTATCGTTTCTGCCAACTGCTGGAGCAGGAAAATCCGGACGCCCCGAAACTGGGTACCACCAGCCATCCGGGCGACGATCCGGTGCGTTTCAGGCCCTGGCCTGGTATGGGTTTTCCGGTCAGTACCCTTAAAGCGGTTGAAACCGATGAAGACCATCCGGAATTGCCGCCGACCGTCCGCACCACATTCCTCGGCATGTATGGCGTGGATTCGCCTCTGCCGACGTCCTACCTGGACGACATTGCGCAGCGCCGTGAAGGACACGAGGCGATCACCTCATTTCTGGATATTTTCAGCCACCGGATCACCACGCAATATTACCGGATCTGGCGAAAATACGCCTATCCGGCGACCTTCGAGGCAGGTGGCCGCGATGCCATATCACAGTGTCTGCTGGGGCTGGTCGGCCTTGGTATACCGGGCACGGTTGAGCAGGTGGCAACGCCGGTTTCACGCTTCCTGGCCCTGCTGGGCACCATGCGATTACCCACCCGCAATGCTGAAGGCATCCGGGCCCTGGTGAGCCTGCTGGCACCGAATACCCGGACAATTATCACCGAACCCGATCCGGTTAAGGTGCATATCGATAACCGTAGCGGGCTGGGTATCGGGAGCCAGATCCGTCTTTCGCAGCGAGCCACGCTGGGTAAAACCGCAAAAGAAGCATGCAGCCGGGTCCTGGTGTCACTGGAGACAGCGGATCCTGACGAGGCGGAAGGCTGGTTACCCGGTGGTGTCCTTCATACCGATTTGATGGTCCTGCTGCGTGTCTACCTCGGCTACCGCAGTGACGCCCGAGTGCGCCTCACCGTGCCTGTGCGATTGCTCCCTGAGCCTCGTCTGGGTAATGGCAGGCGTATACAGCTGGGCAGAACCGGTTTACTGGGTCTGAAGGAAGGCAAACTCAATACGCCACGGGAAAGTCTGACCGTCAACCTGGGTTGCTATGAAGGGCTTCACTATTCTGTATTGCAACCCGCAGAAGACGGACATTACCGCTTCGACTAATCACGTATTCCCTCTCTCAATAAAGGAACTTTTGAATGGCAACAGTAACCCGCTGGTGGGCGCTGACGCTTATTGCCTGTGGTCTGCTCGCAGGCTGCGGTCTGACGCAGACCGTCACGGACGGTACGGTCAGCATCACGAAATCCATCTTCTATAAGAAAATTAAAACGCTGCATCTGGATTTTACCCCACGCACGGCCATTAACGCCGATGCCGCACAGACGCCGCTGGCAACAATGGTGCGGGTTTATCTCCTCAGGGATCGGAAAGCGGTTGATGCCGCCGATTACCAGACGCTGCTGCGCAATGCCGATACGGTACTTAAGGACGATGTTCTGGCATCAAAAGAGCTGCTGGTGATGCCCAACGGCAGCGTTTCTCTGAATATGCCCATGGATGAAGAAGCACAGTTCGTGGCGGTGGTGGGGCTGTTTAACCGACCGGATCAGAAGGACAACCGCTGGCGTCTGGTACTGACCCGTGACGACCTCGATCCGGACAAACCCCGGACCATCGAGCTGGGTGAAGGCTGGCTCAGCCTCGTGCCGGTAAAGGAGTGACATAATGGATAACTGGCTGGCGCTTTTTGACGGGCAGACTCGCTATTTTCTGGATATCAACGACAGCCAGGTAAAACCGGATGTTCTGCGATTTCGGGGCAGGGAAGCACTGAGCGAACCGTTCAAATGGGATATTGAGTTCACGACCCAACAGGCGAATATCCCCCCTGAACAGGTCCTGATGAAATATGCCTCTTTCCGGATGCGGAGCGGTAAAAATGTCCACGGTATTATTACCCGCCTGGAATGGCTGTCCACCTCAAAGGATCAGTCCCACTACCGTCTTACGCTCAGTTCCCGCCTGTCGCTCCTGGGATACACACGACAGTGCGCGTTATATCAGAACCAGTCCGTTCCTGAGGTGGTGGAGCAGGTGCTGCGCAAACACGGGCTGGAGGGGCCCGATTTTGAATTCCGCCTGGAGCGCACGTACCCGCCGCGTGAAATTATCACCCAGTGGCGGGAAACGGACCTTGAGTTTATCCGGCGCATTCTGTCTGAAGTGGGGATTTACTGGCGTACGGTGATGGACGACGTGCGCGGTCTGGATACGTACATACTGGCCGACAGCCAGCTCAACTACCAGTTTGATGTGCGCCTGCCCTACAGCGAGCCATCGGGTTTGTTTGACGGTGCGGAAGAGTCGGTCTGGGATGTACGAACCTGGCACACCCTTGCCACCGGCACGGTCGCCACGCGGGATTATAACTACCGGACAGCCTCCACACCGATGGATGCGACGGTCAGCGCGCGTAACGACGCGGTCACCACCGGAGAGCATTACCGCTACGCAGCGCCTTATCGTGAAGCAGGTGATGACACCAGCCCGGAGCCGGAGACCGAATCCGGCGCGTTCTGGGCCCGGCTCCATCATGAGCGGGAGCTGAACAGAACGACCCGCATTCACCTGTTCAGCAACGCTGCCCACCTTGCGCCGGGACAGGTGCTTGAGCCGCAGGGCGATGTCATAACTGCCCTGAAAGAGGGCGTTATCCTCACCCTGGTGACCTACCGGGGGGCCCGTGATTCCCGTCTGCATGTGTCGGTCTGGGGGATGCCTTATACCGAACGCTACTGTTTCCGTCAAACTGAAATCCCGCGCCCTGAAATCCACGGCACACTTCCGGCCCGCGTCGAGAGCCGGGAGAAAAATGACATCTACGCGCACCTGGATGAGCAGGGTCGCTACCGGGTAAAGCCGGACTTCGACCGCGAAGGAACAGAGCAGGGCTTTGGGTATCTGTGGCTGCGTATGGCGAAGCCGACTGTCGGTGACACGCTGGGCTGGCATACGCCGCTCATTGACGGCACTGAAGTGGCCATTGCGTATAGCAATGGCGATATTGACCTGCCGTACATCGCGTACGCACTGCACGACTCCGAACATCCGGACCTCGTGAACCGGGATAATCACACCCGAAATATCCTCAGAACACCCGCTAACTCAAAATTGCGGATGGAGGACAAACGTGGCGAGGAGCATATCAAGCTCGCCACGGAATACGGCAGGACGCAGCTCAACAGCGGGCACCTGGTGGACAATCAGGGCAAATCCCGCGGCACCGGTAGCGAACTGCGCACTGATGAACACGGGGTTATCCGCGCCGGAAAGGGGCTGTTTGTCAGTGCCGATGCGCAGGCGAAGGCGCAGGGCGAGGTACTGGACATGAGCGCCGCCCTCCAGGAAATCGACCGGCTTAACCAGCAACTGCAGCAGCTGGAAATGGCGGCAGAACAGGCGCAGGCGCTGAAGGCGGATGTCGACAGCCAGGTACAGATGTTTGAGCAACGCCTGAAACCACTTAACGAGACAGTTCTCTTCTCGGCGCCGGAAGGCATGGCCCTGACCAGTGGTGAAGATATGCAACTGGCCGCAGCACGAAACGTGGTCGTCAACGCCGGGGGCGATATCAGCGTCGGAACTATGGGCAATCTAACCACGCTGGCCGGAGAAAAACTGGGGCTCTTTGCCCGCACCGGCCAACTGAGCATCAAATCCGGAGAAGGGCCAATAGATATCCAGGCGCAAAACGCCAGCCTGCGGTTGTTTGCAGAGAATAAGCTGACGGTGAGCTCGGCGAGTGACATCTCCCTGGCCGGAAAAAAACGTATCACGCTGATCGGCGGCGGAAGCTATCTGCGACTTGAGGCCGGGAAGGTCGAGTATGGTACGACGGCGTCGTATATGCGCAAAGTTAAAAGGACGATGGCGGCGGGAGCTGCGTCACAACAGCCGGAAATGCCCTGGCTTGCCGACCCGGTTAAATCCACTGCCAGTGTGCTGATGCAATATCTGTATCACGACGATGTCCCGGTAGTGGGCGCGCCTTTCAAAGTGACTCTTGCTGATGGCTCTGTCCGGGAAGGTAACCTTGACGGTGCGGGATATCTGCATCTGGAAGACGTCCCGCCGGGGAGTGTGCAGGTGGAGTTCGGGCCGGATATCCGGAATTATTTACGTAAAAATAAGATCGATAATCAGTCGTTTGTTGGGACATCTCTCAGCGAGGCAGACATTGACTCACTGATAGCGAAACACAGCGGAGGTGTGGAATGAGTGGGGTGAGCGTTGCTTGGTTTAAGGAAACCAGCCTGGAAACTGGACAGTGGATCTGGGGTACGCTTCAGGGGGCATTTAATGAAAAACAGACCATCGGGCAGATCATCGTTGATGCGGTGCTCGGCATGATCCCGCTGGTCGGCGATGTAACGGCAGTACGCGATCTGATTGCTGTTTCGATAGGACTGGCGAAAGAACCGAAGAAACGGGAAAGCGTGACTGAATGGGTATTTCTGGTGATCCTGCTGTTTGCGCTAATCCCGGTAATTGGTGGCGTGATAAAAGGCGTCGGACGTCTGGCCCTGCGTGTGACAACAAAAGCGGCAGAGAATGTGGAAACCCTTGGCGCTGTGATTAAGTTTCTGAACCGTATCGGCGAAGGTGATGCGGTGAAGTGGCTGAATAAGCAGAATGTCGTTGAGTATCAGGCAGAGTTGATTGAAAAGATGAGTGATTTTTGCAACACGATGATCACAGCCATCAATCAAATCCTGAAAGCCCGCGTCGGGCGGATGTTGCCGGAGAAATGGCAGGCGGACTTACTCCGGGTACGGGATGGTTTTACGGCACTGCAACAGCTGGCATCGAGAATGATCCCGCAGGCGCTGAAAGAGCTGGATGCGAAACTGCGAGTGTTACAGGCGCTGGTGTATAAAGGTGAAATACATACGATAGCAACGGGAACAGGACGCGCTGAGGTCCGGCGTGAGGCTGAGGCGTATTTGATTGAACGTCCGCTGCGGGAAGCGCTGAAGCAAGGGACGCGGTATCCGAGTGTTCATGCGGAGGAATTATATAAAACGACATTGCGTCGAAAATACTCTAAAGCCGGGTATCCAGATTTGATAAGAAGTAAAGGGAAAAGTCCTGCTTTTGGTAATAAGCCAGTATTTACATCCATCGCCTCATTTAGTGGTGACATCACGGCTAAAAGCGCCCGTGATATGGCGGGAAGCACTATTTTTCGTGCCTTTGGTAATCCCACAGATTTGGCTCCTAATGGTTCGTGGGCTGCTGGTGGATTCTGGGGGTATCAAAAAGTGCCGGGCAGTGCTGAAGAATGGCGCCAGTTATCGGCGGTACTGGATGAGTGGAACGGCAACGGTTTTCTGGTGGTGCTGCATCTGCCGGAAGACCTGGCAACTCGTATGCCGGGTAGCAACGCCTGGCATGGGAAAATAGCTGAACAGTTCGGTAGTGCAATTCCAGCTCAATATCTGAAAGGTGGTGGCGAACAGGTGATTATTAATCTGGATGAGATGCTTAAACAAGAGGTTAACCGTATTGGGGAACAGGTCAAAGCTATCGGACAGGCTGCCAGTGTTGAAATTAATGGCGTAAAGGCTGAGTTTTATCCCACAAATTGGCAGGATGTTAACGGCGTGCATGGCTACAGTAAACCAGAAGGGATAGAGCCTCCATATGCCACGACCACGCGTGAATTGCATGATGATGAACTGCGCAGCAAAGTGACAGATCGGACGATACTGAATGCAGCCCGTTTTGAACGGCAGACAACCACAGGGAGTGAACAATGATAACCATTGAAAAAACAAAGTATCCAATGACGGATGAACAAGTGCGCCGCAAACTGTTCTGGTTGTTACAGCGACTGAGCAGCTATACCCTTTGGCAGCGCAAACGGGATGCCTGGGCCTATTTTGTGCAGAAATATGAAGAAGCGTTAAAGACCTGGCCGGAAGAAAAAACATATGGTTTTCATCCAAAGAATATTATCTGGGCCTATGATGCGCTACGTCTCTATGACGAAGGACTTGCAGAATTGGCTGTGGGTAATCGGCAAGTATGGCAGTTAAAAACTGGTGAATTTGAGCAGCTTGAGCGAGCGGTTGGATTGATCGACAGCTTTTTTTACCCTCTCTGTCATGAACGAGGCTCTCAGCAGGAACCTTACCCACCAGATATAGAAAAGCTCAATAAGCTGAAGATTGCAGCAAAAATACATGGTGACTATCTAATGTATCCACCACATGACAATGTATGCAACTTTTTCGATGCTGCATATTTATTAGAATTAGATAATTATGAATATAATTTTAATAAGTTAGCGTATCCGGCTTTCCCGAAAAACTTGTCTCCTGTTCCGGAGCGCAGTGATATTATTATTAAAACCGATGACATGGTGCCCTGCGACGGCATCTGGGAACCGGTAAAGATTCATTACAACCATAAGCTATTGATTATTAAAGACGGCATCAGCGGATTTAATAATCTCGGGCCGTATAATTATTTTATTCGTGGAATGAATGCTCCCCGCCAGGTGTATTACGACGTATTAATTGAAAGTGATACAGAAATGGTTATCCCTGACGACCCAATCCGTTACCGGGACGTTCACTGGCGTCTGGTCTGGGAAGATACCCGCTACTGTGACGGAATTATCCCTGATGAATCAGAATACTTTCTGGATGATGCGCCAGGCAAACGCATTACCTGCCCGAGCGGGGAGCTTTGTCCGCATTCAGGCCTCTGGGCGACCATAGCCGGAGGACATCAGCAGTTTGTTGATGTTCAGGCCGGGCAGTTGATGCCAGAAGCAACCAAATATCAGAGCAATATATATGCGGCTGAAATTCATCTTCCTGCGTTATGGAGCCTTTTACACCGGGATGATGAGGGGAGTGTTTATATAAAGGATAGTTGAATATCTGGTTAGCGTTTTTCGACGGACAGACCCGATATTTTCTGGATATCAATGACAGTTCGGTGAAGCCGGATGTTCTGCGCTTTCGCGGCAGGGAAGCGCTGAGCGAGCCGTTTAAGTGGGATATCGAGTTCACCACTTCGCAGAGTAACATTTCCCCTGAACAGGTCCTGATGAAATATGCCTCTTTCCGGATGCGGAGCGGTAAAAATGTCCACGGTATTATTACCCGCCTGGAATGGCTTTCCACCTCAAAGGATCAGTCCCACTACCGTCTTACGCTCAGTTCCCGCCTGTCGCTCCTGGGATACACCCGACAGTGCGCGTTATATCAGAACCAGTCCGTTCCTGAGGTGGTTGAGCTGGTGCTGCGTAAACACGGGCTGGAGGGACCCGATTTTGAATTCCACCTGGAGCGCACCTACCCGCCGTGTGAAATTATCACCCAGTGGCGTGAAACGGACCTTGAGTTTATCCAGCGTATTCTGTCTGAAGTAGGGATTTACTGGCGTGCGGTGATGGACGACGTGCGCAGTCTGGATACGTACTTACTGGCCGACAGCCAGCTTAACTACCAGTTTGATGTGCGCCTGCCCTACAGCGAGCCGTCGGGTCTGTTTGACGGTGCGGCAGAGTCGGTCTGGGATGTACGAACCTGGCACACCCTTGCCACCGGCACGGTCGCCACGCGGGATTACAACTACCGGACAGCCTCCACACCGATGGATACCACCGTCAGTGTTCGCAATGACGCGGTGACGACCGGGGAGCATTACCGTTATGCCGCGCCGTACCGTGAAGCGGGTGACGACACCGACCCGGAGCCGGTCACCGAAAGCGGGGCATTCTACGCCCGACTCCACCATGAGCGTGAGCTGAACAGGACTGCCTGTATTCACCTGTTCAGCAATGCGGCACACCTCACTCCCGGGCAGGTGCTGGAGCCGCAGGGCGATGTCATTGCTGCCCTGAAGGAAGGCGTGCTCCTCACGCTCGTGACCTTCCGGGGCGCCAGGGATTCCCGTCTGCATGTGTCGGTCTGGGGGATGCCTTATACCGAACGCTACTGTTTCCGCCCAACTGAAATCCCGCGCCCTGAAATCCACGGCACACTTCCGGCCCGCGTCGAGAGCCGGGAGAAAAATGATATCTACGCGCACCTGGATGAGCAGGGTCGCTACCGGGTAAAGCCGGACTTCGACCGGGAAGACTCTTCTGTTCATTAAGATCCTGACTTATATGAAAGCAACAGACAGTGAAAAAATATGGAATGAGGGCAGCTCTTGCTATGCTATTACTTACATTCCTGACTACAATCCTTTTGGCGGGGTGGGGAGGGTATTACGTCTTTTTTCAAATCAATCATTTTTCGTTGTCTATGACAAAACTGGAAAAAATGAAAAGTTCAGCTTGGCATTTTTGGGAATATCAGTTCTCTGATTTAGTTGCACCTGAATGGTCAGGCATTGATTTTCTTTCCCCATCTGACAGCGGGTTTTCAGGCTGGATTTTACCTGAATGCAAAAAATAAAAAATTAGTAAAACTAATAATAGCCTTCCTTGGATGTATTATCGTTCTAGCAGTGCATCATTTTGGTTACGAATGGTACATAACTTACTTTACACCAAGGAGTAGGGGGTAGGACTCGGATTTTTAATCTTCTATATGAGATGCATTATCATACCCATTACATTTCTGGCAACATCTATAAAACCAAAGCACTCTTCAGTAATCTTTGGCCTGGTTATTATCTTTATGCTTTATTCTTGGTATGGAACAAATCCACTTCGAGTAATATTGATGTTTTGTTCCTCATTATCCGGTTGTTCAATAATTATTTTTGCAAAAAAATCCTTGAAAGAAAGATAAGGTAATTCACATCCCTTAGAACCTAAACCTCTATCATTTAAAATAATATGCTATATTATGAATCAAAAAACGCCCTCTTTATATGAAATTCTTACCGGCAACTTTACAGGGGATCTTCCCCTTGAAGTTGTAAACGAAGAAGACCAGGTTATTTTATCTGTACTGGATAACATCCAGCGTATTTTGAACGCCCGAGCCGGGACCATATCCCATTTACCAGATTATGGTTTGCCGGACATGACCAAAATTCTGCAAGGCATGCCGGGTACAGCCCACGAGCTGATCGATACGCTGGCCGGTGTCCTGCTCAAGTATGAACCCCGTTTGCAGTCCCTCAATGTAACTTTACTCGAACAGCACGTGCCAGGAGAGTTGCGTTATGCCATTGATGCTGAGCTTAAGGGCATTGGCCTCGTACGTTACGGCACCGAGTTTATGCCCGAAGGACGCGTGATGCTGAGGCACCTGAAGCAACAGCAGTATCTCGATACCGCAATTCGTGTGTAAGGCCAGACAGCTTTCATCAGTTCCAACACACAGTAAGAGTCAGGCCGATATTGCAGATTTTTGCCATCGAATGCGCAGCTTCAGGAGCAAATGGACGCGTGGCTGGAGGGTACCGGATTGAACGAGGGGACGCTGAATACATCCGTTACGGATCTGCTGGTGGAGTACGGGGCTCTTGAGATTACCGATATCTTTCTGTGTGTAGATGACCAGTCTGTGAAATTTACACCAGTATTTTTGTACGGCCAGGGCGTGACCGGATGCGTGGAAGTGACCCTTCATGCAGAAGGCTGCGTGATCTCTCTGGGGCGCCTGTTCATACGGGCAGGTCATTTCAGTGACTGGACCTTTAATCCCCCGGGGATGTTGCTGCGCACAGTACAACCTTTTGATCAAAGTACTTCTTTTTGTCTGATTTTAGCGCTTCTTTCATAGCTGTTAACCTGGCAGTACCAGCAGACTTGTGGTGAAGCTGCATAAACAGGAAGTACAGCACCGCAACCTTCATTTGGATATTCAGCCATGAATGACATCAATCCACGAAAAATCAAAACCGGTGGCGATCCGCGCACGCTAGCGGATTATGCCACCCTGCGTGATGAACTGAGTAAACTGACACATCCGGCCCGTCCGGATGTGAACTGGCATTATGTCGGAAAACTCTGCCTTTCACTGTTTGAGCAAAACGGTGTGGAGTTACAGACGGCGGCCTGGTACACGCTGGCACGGACGCAACTGGCCGGCTTATTCGGCCTCAATGAAGGCCTGGCGATACTGGATGCGCTGATAAGCCATCAGTGGGGCACACTATGGCCGCAGCCGGTACATGCCCGCATGGAAATCCTCAGCAGTCTGAACCAGCGTCTTCAGCAACGGATGCGCTCGCTCCCGCTCAATTACAGCGACCTCAGACAACTGTATCGGGCTGAGCAACTGCTTGGCAGTCTGGGGGAGGTGCTTCAACGTCTGGAGCTTAAGCATCTGAGCCAGCTCGATACGTTGCGTTCCCTGATGCACAACAGCGCTGTCCGGCTGGAAAACAGCAACGATACAACCAGTACCGGGTCGAATATTCAGTCTGGTATTGTCCTGCCTGCCACCGTAAAGAATGGTGCAGTAATATCAACAGGCTCTCATACCGGTAGTCTCTCTGAAGAGACCCCTGCGCCAGACAGCCCAGTGAAGTGGGTATTCGTTGCACAGCCAGAACACCACGCTAATGTGGAAGTACTGACGGCAATGCCCACTCAGGTAAAAAAGTGGAAATCCTTCGCTGCCGGAATGTGTACCATGCTGATAATAAGTACGGGCGCAGTGTGGAGCTGGCAATTTCTTCACCGACCAGACCCGCTACAGACTCAGCTTGCTGCCTCATTGGCTCCGTTACCTGCACCTCTCGCGCCTGAAAAACTGGATATGTTGCGTCAGCAATCTCCGTCATCACAAACAATGATAGAACAAACACAGCAGCAGCTTGCCCGACTGGATAAATTGCCTCCTGACTGGAATATTACTTACAGCCGAAAACTTACAGAACAGGCTCAGGTGCTGTGGCCGGAGCAAGCCAAACCCCTGATACAACAGTGGCAGCAACACCTTAATGCTGCCGCATTACCGGTAGAACAGCTCAATGGCTGGTATAAGGGGATGTCAACGCTACAAAAATTGAGTGACCGGCTGAACGGGCTTGATGAGCAGAAAGGCAAATACATGACGGTCAGTGAACTGAAGTCGGTTGTATTTTCCGTCCGGCAGTCTTTTAACCAGTCCATACCGGCTGAAGAGCAACTGCGTATCTTGTCAGAAAATCCTCCTGGTGTACCTTTACCTGCAGCTGCGAGATCTCAGTTGGAGATGCATCTGAAACAACTGGCAGCCCGATATGCTGAAATAAAACGGAATGCATCAGAGTAAATCCATCGTTAAGATACTTTAAAACTCGTCATTATGACGGGAAGTTTCACGGATATTTCCCCCTTTTAAGATGATGACGTGTCAGGCCAGTTATGCTGCCATGAGGGATCGTTTTATCGTCTGGTCTGCTGTTTTTTGGGATGATATCGGTGATTATGGACATGCTTTTTTCTCCGAAACCCTGTATGCCATTTGTTTTGACTATCCGTGGATCCCGCCAAATTTAAACACCCTGCGATAGCAATATCGCAGGGTGTTTTCGTTCTACAACCCAATCACCAGTTCCCCTGAATGGCTTCGCGAGCAGCACAGCGCCACCTGCTGGTCTGCCGCGCTTTTCTCCGCCTCCGACTGCACGCTATCCCGGTGATCCACTACGCCGTCGATAACCGGCGTCAGACAGGCACCGCAAATCCCCATTTCACAGGAGAGCGGTACCGCCACGCCGTTTTCCAGCAGCACCTGCGCGATAGTTTTGTCCGCCGGCACTGGCCAGCGCTCGCCGGTTGATGCCAGCTTGACTGTAAAAATCTCGCCCGTTTCATTACAGTCGGCGGGCATAACGGGCTGGAATGCTTCGCTGTGAAGATTGCTCTCCGCCCAGCCTCTCGCGAGGGCGACCTGATACACTTTCTCCATAAAGCCTGCCGGCCCGCAGACCCAGGCATGGAAACCGGGCGCGGGCGTGGGCATGTGCTCTGCCAGCGCAGTGCGCGGGCTGATGGTATGGATGACACACTCGCCGTGTTTAAATTGCATGAGTTCACGCGCAAACGCCGCGTTGCCATGCTCTTTAACGTAATAGTGCAGCGTAAACGGGGTGCCGGAAGCCTCCAGCTGCCGGGCCATCGCATACAAGGGCGTTATGCCTATCCCTGCCGCCAGCAGCAAGAAGCGTTCAGCCTCGTGCAGCGCAAACAGATTGCGCGGTGAGGAGATAAACAGTTTCTGCCCCGGACGTAGCGTCTCGTGAACATAGCGTGACCCGCCGCGCGAGGCGACTTCACGTCCTACGCAAATAAGATAGCTCTCGCTGTCACTTGCCCCGGTCAGCGAATACTGGCGAATCAGCCCGCAGGGCAGATGCACGTCAATGTGCGCCCCGGGCTGCCAGCCCGGCAGGGCTTCACCGCATTCTGACACCAGCCTGACGGCGAGACTCTTATCCCCCTCACGCCAGAGACCGTCGACAATAACGCTTAACATTTCGCTCATCACGTTCCTCCGTCACACCAGGAAAAACTCGCCGAAGCCCATCTTTTTCAGCCCCCGGCGGTAGGCAATCGAGCTTTTATCCGCAGGGATATGGGCTTCCAGAGTCAGATCCAGCGGCAGGCTTTCCGGGCGCTGCGTCTCAACCATCAGGCGGTCTTCTTCAAAAATACGCAAATTGAAGGCGTGCACTTCCTCTACCGGAATATGCAGGTCAAAGTTGCGCGCGATAGGGGCGAACATGCGGGTTACCCGTGAAGAGACGGGCGAGGCGGCGTTCATGATCACCAGCCTGGCTTCCCCCGGAAAATGGATCGTCAGCGTGGCGGTAAACGGCAGATGCATTTCAAAATGACGCAGCCACTGGAAGCCTTCCGGGGCCTGGACATCGGAGCTGGCGGGGTAGTTGCTCACCGAGCTCCAGTAATCGGCAACAAAGCCAAACGGCGTCTCCTGGGGCTGATAATGGGGAACCAGCGGATTATTGGGGTCAGCAAAGGTGTCAGTGTGGATCCAGGCAAAATGCGCCACGTCCAGAAACCCTTCCACCTGACGGCCGGCGAAGCCATTCACTTCAAACGCCGGGCAGTTGATCTGCTGAAATCCGTCGTTATCCCAGTGCGGCATGGTGGGCAGCGGCATTGGGTTATCCGGATCAAACGCCAGGCAGGTCCAGATCAACCCAAAGCGCTCCTCCACGGCATAGTTAATCAGGTTAAGCTTCGCGGGAACCGGCTGGTCAGGGCTGGACGGAATGCGGTTGCAGCGTCCATCTTCACCAAAGCGTAAGCCATGATAAGGGCAGATAATCCCGTGTTCATCGTGAAAGCCCAGCGTCAGCGGTACGCCGCGGTGCGGGCAAACGTCCCGGGCGACCACAACCTGGTCTTTGACGCGGTAGATAACCAGTTGTTCGTCGAGCAGGGTGGCTTTGACCGGTGCCGCGCCGATGTCGCAGGCGCGAGCAACCGGATGCCAGCATTTTGCCAGACGCAGCCAGTCCTCTGGCTCAAACGTACAATGGGCGGGTGGAGTCGGTTGTATTTTCATGGTTGTCCCTCTCGCGTTCAGCCTAAAGGCCCGGCCTGAATGGTGTCGCACAGACCGTTAATGATGCGATCTCCGGTCTCCTCTTTGAGCTCCTGGTACCAGGCCCGGGTCAATGCCATGTCTTTGCCATGCGTGATATCACAGCGTTTACGGGCCTTAAGCACCAGGTCACGGACCCGGTCACAGCGCAGCGCTTCGTACTGCCGCAACGCCAGTGCGATGTTGTGGTTCTCGCGCAGGCATTCACCCAGCACCACGGCGTCCTCCATCGCCGCGCATCCGCCCTGGCCGATATCCGGCGTGGTGCTGTGCGCGGCATCGCCAAGAAGCGCCACGTTGCCGCGCACCAGGGTGTCGAACGGTTCAATGTCGTGGATTTCGATACGGTTGGTGGTCTCGGGATCCAGCGCGGCGATGAGCTTCTGCACCGGTGGCGCCCAGCCGCGGAAATAGCCCGTGAGATCGGCGCGAAGGGTAGTGCGATCTTCCGCCAGCCCGAGGGGGAGCGGAACATCAAAAAAGAAATAGAAGCGTCCGCCGGCGACGGGCATCAGCGAAACGCGCTTGCCCTCGCCGACGAAGGTGGTCCACTGGTGCGCAGGGGCAATCTCTTCATCAATCTTCACCAGCCCGTTCCAGTTGACGTAACCGGCGTAGCGGCGCTCGGGCGTATAGCCCAGCACGTACGGGCGAACCGCGGAGTGACTGCCATCGGCGGCAATCAGGAAATCCCCCGTCGCGGTAGTACCGTCGGTGAAGGTGACGGTGACGCCAGTCGCGTCCTCACGGACGCTTACAACGCGTTTGCCGAACTGAACGTTCTCGTGCCCCCAGAAGTTCAGCATTTCGCGCTGCAGTTCCGTACGCGACACGGGGCAGGGGCGACCGCCCGTGCGCTCGACCAGCGGGGCAAGGCTAAAGCGGGTGAGGGTATCGCCGCGCCGGTGATCCTTATAGGCCATAAAGCGCATGGGGCCGCCGTAGGTCTCGATGATGTCGCCCATCCCGAGGTGCTGCATGCATTTCACCCCATTGGGCCAGATGGAGATGGCTGCACCGACGGGCTTCATCTCTTTCACGGCCTCAAACACGGTACAGTCGATTCCCGCCTTCTTCAGCGCTACAGCGGCGCTCAGGCCGCCAATGCCCGCGCCAATAACGATTGCTCTCATGCTTCTCTCCTTTTGCAGGGTGTATAAAGGGAAGAGCAATTTGCGTACCAGGCTGCAGAGTGGCGAAAAGCGCGTTGTATGGGGTGGTTTTGCACTGCTAAGGTGCGCAAACGCGGTGAGAATGCCTTTTTATGAATCAATAATTTCCTGTTGTGCGATCCGGAATCGACTGTTTCATGGGGGATGGCAAGAGTGGCGTAGTTTGTGCAAAGCGAGAAAACGACGATATGACGGGAGCGAGTATGATTGCACTGCAAACTTTTAATCAACTGAGCCACGAAGAGGCGCTCGCGCGGTTGCAGCCCTGCGTGGCGTTGCCCGACTGGGCCGATGCGCTGGTGCAGGGGCGGCCCTATTTACACCGCAAAGCACTGTTCGACGCCGCCCGGACACTGGCGCAAACCTGGGATGAAACGGCGCTTACGCAGGCCCTGAATGCGCACCCGCGTATTGGTGAGAAACCGACGGGAGCCCAGGCGGAGGCGGTGCTTTCGCGCCAGGAGCAGGGCGCCGTCGACAACCGCGACAGGCAGCTGGCACAGGCACTGCAGGAAGGGAACGCTCGCTACGAGGCCCGTTTTGGACGCGTGTTTTTGATCCGCGCGAAAGGCCGTAGCGGTGAGGAGATTTTACGCGCCCTCAACGCCCGGCTGGAAAACAGCGATGCGCAGGAGGTACAGGTCGCACTGGAACAGCTGCGGGAAATTACGCTGCTTCGGCTGGAAGGAGTCATTGACAAATGAGTACGTTAAGCACGCATATTCTTGATATTTCGACGGGAAAACCGGCGCAGGGCGTAAGGGTTTATCTTGAGCAGGACGGCGTCGTATTGGCCACTGCTTTCACTAACGCCCAGGGGCGCATCACCGCGTTTATCCCTTTCCTGCCTGCAGGACGTTACCGGCTGGTGGCCGAGATTGGGGCTTGGTTCACCGAAACCGGCCGCGACACGCTTTACCCCTGCGCACAGATCGATTTTGTGACGGGAGAAACGGCAGACGAGCACTTCCACCTGCCGTTTGTGATTGCGCCGGGCGGGTGGTCAACCTACCGCGGCAGTTGACCACACCTGCACACCGTTGACCCAGGTCTCGCTAATATTGCGCTCGTCGCCCAGGGTCATCAGCACAAACAGCTGCTCATAAATGTCCTGACAGCGCCGGTGACGCAGGCGCTGTAGCGGCGTAACGGCCGGGTCGATGACGATAAAATCGGCCTCTTTGCCGGGGGCGAAATTGCCAATCTTATCGTCCAGCCTCAGGGCGTGAGCGCCGCCCAGCGTGGCGTGATAAAACGCTTCGCTGGCGCGCAGGCGGTAGCTCTGCAGCTGACCCACCTTGTACGCCTCCCCGAGGGTGCGCAGCATGCTGAAGGTGGTTCCGGCACCCACATCGGTGCCAATGCCCATACGCACCTGGTGTTGCCAGCAGGCGGGTAAGCGGAACAGTCCGCTGCCAAGAAACAGGTTCGAGGTGGGGCAAAACGCCACCGCCGAGCCGGTATCGTGCAGACAGCGCCACTCGCTCTCATGGAGGTGGATCCCATGGGCAAACACGCTGCGTTCGCCGGTCAGCCCGTAATGATGATACACATCCAGATAACGTTCATGTTCCGGCCACAGATCGCTTACCCAGGCCACTTCATTTGGGTTTTCGCTCAGATGGGTCTGCATCCAGGTGTCGGGAAACTCCTCTCTGAGCAGGCTGACCGCGGCCAGCAGTTCCGGTGAGGAGGTCGGGGCAAAGCGTGGCGTAATGGCGTAGCCCAACCGTCCACGGTGGTGCCAGCGCTGGATCAACTCGCGCGTCTGCCGGTAGCTCTCTTTCGCGGTTTCACTCAGGTAGTCAGGCGTGTGGCGGTCCATCATCACCTTCCCGGCGATAAGGCGCATGTTAAGGCGCAGGGCCTCGGTGAACAGCGCCTCGACCGATTCAGGATGCAACGTACAAAACACCAGCGCGGTGGTGGTGCCGTGGCTGACCAGTTGGTTGATGAAAAACGCCGCGATCTCTTTCGCATAGGCCTCATCGGCAAACTGGCTTTCTACCGGGAACGTGTATGTGGTCAGCCACTCCAGCAGCTGCTCACCAAAAGCGCCAATCATCTCCGTCTGCGGGTAATGAACGTGGGTATCGACAAAACCCGGGAGCAGCAGTTTGCCGCGCAGGTCGGTGTACCCTTTGTAGGGATCAAGATACTGCTCGCCCTCCTGCCAGGCCATCTGCGCCAGAATTTTGCCGTTATGGATGAACAACAGCCCGTCTTCAAGGTAGCGCGCCTGTTGGGCGATAACGTCTGCACTGTTGCAGACCTGGGCAATATCAAAAAATGCACCGCGGATCGCAGTCTGGTAGTCCATCATGATTCCTGCCTTAGTGTTTGCGTAGCGGGGTGATGAGACTGAGCAAAAACGGTGCCAGAATGAAAAAGGCCGCAGAGGAACTGCGGCCCGGAGGAAGGGTTACTCTTTTTGCGTCGCCACGCGGGGGCTGAACGACGAGGCGCCTGCCGCTTCACGATCTTCCCGCGCCAGCCAGCGGTAGGTGACCCCGCCCAGGAAGACGCCGATAAACCAGCTAAAGTTGGCCACTTCATGCAGGGAGGGAATAAAGCTTATCACCAGTCCAACGGCAACGGATGGCACCAGCGCGCCGATGGCTTTCGGGTTGAAACCGTTGCGATACCAGTATTTGCCTTTTGGCGTGTCATCAAACAGATCGTCTACGGAGACCTTGCCGCGCTTAATCAGGTAAAAATCGGCAATCAGAATCCCGAACAGCGGGCCAATAAACGCCCCGAGCACGTCCAGAGTGTAGTGGATAAGCTCCGGCGAGTTAAACAGGTTCCACGGGGTTAACAGGATAGAGCCGACGGCGGCGATCATCCCCCCGGTGCGGAAGCTGATTTTTTGCGGTGAACAGTTAGAGAAATCAAACGCCGGGGAGACGAAGTTCGCCACGATGTTGATCCCGATGGTGGCGGTGATCATGGTCAGCAAGCCAATGGCCACCGCCAGATCGTTGCCCACACGGCTGACGGTTTCAATCGGGTCAGTGATCATGCGGCCAAACAGCGATTGCGTACCCGACACAATCACCACGGTAACGATGGAGAACAGCAGGAAGTTAAACGGCAGGCCCCAGCGGTTACCGCGGCGGATCTCCCCCATGCTTTTACCGTAGCGGGAGAAGTCACCAAAATTGAGCAGCGGGCCGGAGAAGTAAGAGACCACCAGCGCCGTGGCGGTGATCATCTGCCAGGTCTGCTCACCGGCGCTCAGGGATTTGCTGGCGAGGGTAAAGGAGATGCCGTCAAAACCGGTCTTGTATACAATCCATCCCGCCAGCGCCAGCATCACCACGTAGACCGCCGGACCGGCGATATCAATAAAGCGCTTAATGGCGCTCATGCCGTGCCAGAAGACCATCGCCTGCAGCACCCACATGATAGCGAAACAGATCCAGCCAAGATGCGACAGGCCCAGGAACGAACCGGTGGTGAGCGTCGCGAGTGAAGGCCAGAACTTAAGCGCCACCAGCATCAGCGCGTTGGCGGCCAGGTAAGTCTGAATGCCGTACCATGCGAAAGCAATCAGCCCGCGGATCACCGCCGGAATATTGGCCCCGAAAACGCCAAATGCCTGACGGCAAATCACCGCGTAGGGTACGCCTGCCATCTGACTCGGTTTCGCCACCAGGTTGGCGCACAACTGCACAATGCAAATCCCTATCAGCAGGCAGAGCAAGACCTGCCAGCTTGCCAGCCCGAGCGTAAAGAAGCTCGCGGCAACAACATAACCCCCCATGCTGTGGACGTCCGACATCCAGAAAGAAAAGATGTTGTACCAGCTCCAGTTCTGGTCACGCGTCGGTGCCAGATCCTCATTGCAAAGCCGTGGGCTGTAAACCGCACCGGAATCAGCGGCCGTACCGTGCTGCGCGTTTTGTCTGTTTGGCATGAAACCTGCTCCTGTGAATGAAAACCCGTTAAGTGGGAGTGCAGACGGTGTTGCAGGATCCAGGCCAAAATAATAAATCTTGTATGCAATATTTTATTTTTATGTATACGATTCGATAGCGAAAAGTAAAAATCGGAGTGGTGAATGAACAACATAAACAGCCTGCAGACCGCGCCAGACCTGCATGACAAAGATGAATCCATCTTTCAGGCGCTGATGACCGCGATAGTCGAACATCAGTTGCTCCCGGGAAGTAAATTGCCTGAAGAGGCGCTGGCTGAAGTCTTCGGCGTGAGCCGTACCGGTATTCGCAAAGTGCTGCAACGACTCGCCGCTGTGCAAATGGTCACCTTAACGCCCAAACGTGGTGCACACGTGGCCAGCCCGACGGTAGAAGAGGCGCAGCAGATCTTCCGCACGCGCGCGCTGCTTGAGGTGGCTAACCTGCCGGACGTGCTGGCCCACTGTCAGCCGCCACATCTGGCTGCGCTGGAAGGGATTATTCGCCAGGAGCAGCAGGCGCACGAAGCGTATGACGGTCCCGCCGCAATCCGCCACTCCGCCAATTTCCATATTCAGCTTCAGGCCATTTCAGGCAATCAGGTGCTGACAGAGATGGTGACCGGCCTGAGCCAGCGGTCGTCGCTGGTGATCGCAGCCTGGGGCGCGCCGTGGCGTCAGGGCTGCCGCTGCAATGACCACGAGCAACTGGTGGAACTCTTGCGCCAGAAGGCGCTCCAGCCCCTGAGTGAGGCCTTAATGCACCATTTTGAACATATTGTCGCCAGTCTCTGTTTCGAACGGGCCGGTGAGTGCCTGCCTGATTTTGCCCGGCTGTTCGCCAGCCACAAGGAGTCGTAATGTCGTCTGTTTGTATACAAGTGATTAACCCCAACACCAGCCTCGCGATGACGGAAACCATCGGCGCCGCAGCCCGCGCGGTAGCAGCACCGGGAACGGAGATCCTCGCCGTCTGCCCGAGCGCAGGTGTGCCCTCGATAGAAGGTCATTTTGATGAGGCCATCGCCGCCGTGGGCGTTCTCGAACAGATAAAACGCGGACGGCAACAGGGCGTGGATGGACATGTGATTGCCTGCTTTGGTGACCCCGGCCTGCTGGCGGCGCGCGAGCTGGCGCAGGGGCCGGTCATCGGTATCGCAGAAGCTGCGATGCATATGGCCACGCTGGTGGCAACGCGCTTTTCCGTTGTGACCACGCTGCCGCGCACGCGGATTATCGCCCGTCATCTGTTGCACCAGTATGGTTTCCAGGACCACTGTGCAGCCCTGCATGCCATCGATCTGCCGGTGCTGGCACTGGAAGACGGTAGCGGCCTGGCTCAGGAGAAGGTGCGCGCGCGCTGCATCCAGGCGCTGAAAGAAGATGGCTGCGGCGCGATTGTGCTCGGCTGCGGTGGAATGGCGACGCTGGCGCAGGAGCTGACGCGCGAGCTGCACGTGCCGGTGATCGACGGCGTCAGTGCGGCGGTGAAAATGGTCGAGTCGCTGGTGGCGCTGGGGCTGTCAACCAGCAAACACGGGGACCTGGCTTTCCCGGAGAAAAAAGCGTTGAGCGGACACTTTCAGGCACTGAATCCATTTTAATTGAGGGGGGGGGTGATAATGGCGCTTTTTAACGAAGATTATCCGCGGGACTTACGCGGCTATGCAGGCAAGCCGCCGCACGCGCAGTGGCCGAACCAGGCGCGCATCGCCGTGCAGTTTGTACTCAATTATGAAGAAGGGGCGGAAAAACACGTGCTGCACGGTGATGCCGGCTCAGAACAATTCCTCTCGGACATCATTGGTGCGGCCAGTTATCCGGACAGACACATGTCGATGGACTCCCTCTATGAATACGGCAGCCGTGCCGGGTTCTGGCGGATCCATAACGAATTCTGCAAGCGTGGCCTGCCGCTGACGGTCTTTGGCGTGGCAATGGCGCTGGCGCGACATCCCGATATCGTCGACGCCATCAAAGCAGCTGATTACGACGTGGTTAGCCACGGCTGGCGCTGGATCCACTATCAAAGTATGGATATCAACCAGGAGCGCGAGCACCTGCACAAGGCCGTGCATGTCCTGACTGACCTGTTTGGCAAACCGCCTGCCGGCTGGTACACCGGGCGTGACAGCCCAAACACCCGTCAGCTGGTAGTGGAACATGGGGGCTTTGACTATGACAGCGACTACTATGGCGATGATTTACCGTTCTGGACGCAAGTGGCGTGCAGCGACGGCACGCGCAAACCCCACCTGATTGTGCCGTATACGCTGGATGCCAACGACATGCGCTTCGCGACCGCGCAGGGGTTCAACACCGCCGAGCAGTTTTATACCTACCTGAAAGACAGCTTTGACGTGTTGTACGAAGAAGGGGAACGTGCGCCGAAGATGATGTCCATCGGCATGCATTGCCGTCTGCTGGGGCGTCCGGGGCGTTTTCGTGCACTCCAGCGGTTCCTCGATTACCTTGCGCAGCACGATCGGGTATGGGTCTGTACCCGCCAGCAGATAGCCGATCACTGGCGTGAGGTGCACCCGTTTCAACAATAACGATCCAGCAGTGCGCCGGGGGGCGGCGACGCCTGTCCCGGCCTGCTGCTTATCTGATGGGAAAAGAAGCAGGCTGGGCAGGGTTATTAACATTACGTCATCACGCTCACCTGCGCCGCCACAATCCGCCAGCCGTACGGGAAGCGTACCCATGTCTGCTGCTGGCGACCAATCCGCTCCGTTCTTTCGCGGGTGAATTCGGTGCTACACACGGCGTAATCCTCTCCGAAGGTGGTGATTACCGTATGGTGCAATGTCCTTTGCAGACCCGCGGACGGGCGCGCCGCCCGAAAGGCGCGGATTTCCTCAATGCCGTACAGGTTTTCGCCCGCACCGAGACGCACCGTGTTTTTGTCGTGCCAGAACAGCTCATCCAGCACCGGAATGTTGTTGCTTACCAGCGCATCTTCATAGCGGTAAAAGGCTGCGGTCACTTCTGCAACGACCCACGGAAGGTTAATGTCATCGTGATTTATCATGGAGCCATCTCCGCCGGCCGGGCATCGGTTATTCCGCTTGCTTCCAGAACCCGCGCCACACGCAGGCAGGCTTGCTCGTTAAACGGTGCGGCGATCAACTGCAGGCCAACAGGTGCGCCCTGAGCGGTGCGCAGCGGGACGGTGGTAACGGGTAAACCTAAAAACGAAATCGGCTGCGTCAGCATGCCCATGCTGGCGCGAACCGGTAACGGCTGGCCGTTGATCTCCATAATCTCTTCGCCAATTTGCGTTGCACAGCGCGGCGTGGCCGGGGCGATCAGCACGTCGGCCTGCGCAAACAGCGCTTTAAACGCCTGTCGGGCCTGCGTGCGAAAACGCTGGGCCTGAATATACCAGGCAGAAGGGATCATCGCGCCGGCCAGAAGCCGTTCGCGCGAATGGGGTTCAAAACGCCCGGGCTCGCGGCGAAGCGCGGGCAGGTACTGATTTCCGCCTTCCGAGGCGCTGATGATAAACGCTGCGGAGCGGGCCAGCTCGGCATCGGGGAATTGCAGCGTTTCCTGCACGTCGAGAGCTTTTGCCACCCGCGCCACGGCGTCCCGCATGTCGCTGTCGCACCAGGTACTGAAATAGCCGCCGAGCACCGCGCAGCGCAAACCATCCAGACCGCGGTCGAGCAGGGGCCGGGTCTGCTCCCGGGAGCTCTCCGCCTGAAATCCGTCGCTGGTATCCCGACCCTGCAGTGCATCGTACACCGACGCCAGATCGCTCACGCGACGGGCAAACGGCCCGATGTGATCCAGACTGGCGACAAACGGATGGCTGCCGGCGCGTGACAGACGACCAAAAGTGGGCTTAAGACCGTATATTCCGCACAGGGAGGCCGGTACGCGAATCGACCCGTTGGTGTCGGTACCGAGCGAAAAATGGACCAGTCCGGCAGCGACCGCGGCGGCAGAGCCGCCGGACGATCCTCCGGCAATGCGCGTCACATCGTGCGGGTTACGCGTTGCGCCGTAGTAACTGTTTTCCGTCGTAAAGCCGTAGGCGTAGGCATCCATGTTGACCATCCCCGACAATAAGCCACCGGCACTGCGCAGCTGGCGTACCGCAAAGCTGTCAGCGGTAGCGGGGGGGCGCTGGCTGAACAGCTCTGCACCGGCAAGGGTCGTATGCCCGGCGACGTCGAACAGGTTTTTCACCGCGTAGGGAATGCCCGCCAGTGGCGGCAGAGGGCGTTTCTCCCGACGCAGGGTGTCGATATTCTCGGCTTCGGCCAGCATGCGTTCTTCCGTGACGGTGGTCCAGGCGTTGATATGGGGATTGATGCGCGTAATGGCTTCCAGGGTCTGGCGGGCGATGTCATGGGCGCTCAGGTCGCCTGCACTCAGCGCCTGCTGGATCTCACTGATACTCATCTCGTGTAGCGTCATGCTTTGTATACTCCTGCGATCTCCAGACGGTCATCAAGCGGCAGCGCCATCAGCGGGGCGGCCATCGCCGCGATACGGCAGAACTGCACATAGAGTTCTGCCCGGCGGGCGTCATCCAGCTCAACGCCGAGCACGGACTCCATTTGCGCCAGATAGGCATGCCAGTCAGGTTGTGTGGTATTCATCAGTCTCTCCTTAAAATCCGGCGGCGGCGCCGTTGCTGCGCGGGTCAAATGCCCCTTCAAACAGCCCGTTAGGATGGCGAACAATCGCACCCGCGTGGCCCATGGCTTCGCTGAATGCCGGGAAGCACTCCACGTCGTGGCCCAGCGCCTGCAGGCGCGCGACGGTCTGCGGCGTAAAGCGGCCTTCCACCTTCAGGGTGTCGGACGTCTGTCCCCAGGTGCGCCCCAGTAACCAGCGCGGGCGGGCGATGCTCTCCTGCAACGATACCCCCTGCACCACATAGCGGGTAAACAGGGTGGCCTGAGTTTGCGGCTGGCCGTCACCGCCCATCGAGCCGTAGACCATGACGCGTCCGTCATGCAGACGCGCGGCTGCCGGGTTCAGGGTGTGGAACGGTTGTTTTCCTGGCGCAAGCGCCAGCAGGTGACGGGGATTGAGGCTGAATGAGGCTCCCCGGTTTTGCCAGACGATGCCGGTATCAGGCAGGACCACGCCGCTGCCGAACTCGTGATAAATGCTCTGGATAAACGACACGGCAAGACCGCTGTTATCCATTACCCCCATCCAGACCGTATCACCAGGGCCTTTGCCGCAGCCCCACGGTGCGGCCTGGTTATCATCGACCTGGTCGGCGAGGGCGGCCAGTGCGGCAGGATCCAGCAGACTCTGGATATCGGTTTTCAGCTCGCGCGGATCGGTGATATGGGCATCGCGCAGACCAAACGCCAGTTTGGTGGCCTCTACAATGCGGTGAACGGTGGTCGCTTCGTCAGCATCGGCCATGGACAGGCGGTCGGTTATCCCGAGGATCGCCAGCGACACCAGCCCCTGCGTTGGCGGCGCGAGGTTCCACACTTCACCCTGTTGATGCTGTAATTTCAGCGGCGTGGTGCGCCGGGCGACATGCGCGTTTAGGTCAGCCAGGGTGATGGGCAGCCCCAGCGTTGCCATGCCCCGGGCCAGACGCTCCGCCAGCGGGCCGCGATAAAAACTGTCCAGACCGTCTTCTGCGAGGTGCGAGAGCGTGGAGGCCAGCGCCGGTTGATAAAACCGGCTGCCGACCTGCGGCGGTTTGTCGTCCGTCAGCCAGGTCTCTGCGAAGCCGGGCAGGTCCTTCAGTTCATCCAGCTTACTGGCCGTGGCGGCGGCCTGAGACGCGGTCACCGGCGTGCCGTTTCGGGCATAGTCAATGGCGTCTGCCAGCAGGCGATTCAGGGGAAAGCGGTGCCCGTCAGCGTGCGCGAAACCTTCAGTGCTTCGTCCCAGCCGCTCACCGTTCCCGCCACGGTCAGCGCCGCACGAGGCCCGCGATGGGGGATCTGAGAGACATCGTCATAGGCGGCAAGCGTCGCCAGTGAGCCAGCTGCGCCGCTGGCGTCAATGGCAACCGGTTCGCCATCGGGCGGCACGATAAGCCAGAAACCATCCCCACCGAGACCGTTCATGTGCGGGTAAACCACGGCAATGGTTGCGGCGGCGGCGACCATTGCCTCAATCGCGCTACCGCCTTCACGCAGAATGGCCAGGGCGCTCTGGCTGGCAAGATGGTGGGGCGCCACGGCCATTCCGTGTACGGAGACATTACTTTGCATGGAGAGTCCTCATAACCCAAAAGTCATAAGGTGCTGCAAAAGCTGTTCCAGTTATGAATGAAAAGTTTCACGTCAGTCGTAACATAACGTTTTAACAAGCTGGCATGCTTAATGAAAGGTATAGTGAGGTGAAACAAAAGTTACAGAGGCTTTATGGAACAGCTTGATGAACGTCTGAAAGCGCAATACGCGTCGTTGTCACCGCAGGAGCAACGGGTGGCTGATTTTATTTTTGATCATTTCGACGACCTCATTAGTTATAACAGCGCCGAGCTGGCGCAGCTGAGCGGGGTGTCGAAAGCCACGGTGAGCCGTCTGTTTAAGCGTCTGGGCTATGAGAAGTATAAAGAGATGCGCGACGAACTGCGCACGCTGCGCCAGAGCGGCATGCCGCTGACCGATAACCGCGATGCGGTGCAGGGCAACACTCTGCTGGCGCGGCATTATAAGCAGGAGATGGCAAACCTTACCCAGTGGGTCAACGCTCTGGATGCTCAGCAGTTTGCCGAGGCCATGGCCTCAATGGTGAAGGCGCGGCGGATTGTGATTATCGGGATGCGCAACGCCTATCCGGCGGCGCTGCACCTGCGCCAGCAGCTGTTGCAGGCGCGCGGACAGGTGCTGCTGCTGCCGCAGCCGGGGCAGAGCCTGAGCGAGGAACTGGTCGATCTCACGCCCGACGATCTGGTGATTATGATGGCGTTTCGCCGTCGCCCGCGGATCGTACGGCCGCTGTTGCAGCAGCTTCAGCACAGCGGTATTCCGGTTCTGCTGATGTGTGAGCCGCAGGCACACAGCCTGTTTCCGCTGACCAGCTGGCAGCTCTGCGCCCCGCTGGACAGCGTCTCGGCGTACGACAGCTACTCGTCGGTCAACAGTCTGATCAACCTGCTGGCTAACGCCTTCCTGCATGAAATCCTCGATAAAGGCCGTCCCCGGATCCACAATATCGCCTCCCTGTATCAGCAACTGGACGAACTGGAACAGCGATAATGGGGCATCAGGCTGGTGCTTTGCATTAAAATAGTGCAGAAGAGCGGGGCGGAAAAGGGAGGCCTTTTCCGCCCCGCTCTCGTTTTATCAGGCCTTCAGAGAAAATTTCCCGTTTCGCTTCATCTGGCACATTAGTTGCAAAATCTAATTCAAAGAATCTTTTGTTTCATGTTAACGTTACGGGGAAGCACCATGAAAAAGTTATTGATTGCACTGACCGGGGCCGTCTGTCTGTTTGCAAACCTGCCAGCAAAAGCTGACCAGCTTCAGGATATTGAGAAACGCGGCACTCTTCGTATCGCCGTCCCGCAGGATTTTCCTCCGTTTGGTTCAGTCGGGACCGATCTCCAGCCGCAGGGCTACGACATCGACATGGCGCGCTATCTGGCAAAACAGATGAAGCTCAAGCTGCAGCTGGTGCCGGTGACCAGTGCCAACCGCGTGCCGTATCTGCAAACCGATAAGGTGGATCTGGTGATCTCAAGCCTCGGCAAAAACGCCGAGCGTGAAAAGGTGATTGATTTTAGCCGTGCCTATGCGCCGTTCTTCCTCGGCGTGTTCGGCCCGAAAGGGGCTGAACTGAAAGATGCTGCTCAGCTGAGTGGAAAAACCATTGGCGTGACGCGGGGTGCGGTGGAGGACATGGTGCTGACCAGCCTTGCGCCGAAAGATGCAGACGTCAAACGCTACGAAGACAATAACACCACGCTGTCGGCTTACCTGTCCGGTCAGGTCCAGTACGTGGCGACAGGTAATCTGGTCGTGGCGGCGATTTCCCGCCAGAACGCCGCCAAAGCCCCGGTTCCGAGCTTTATGCTGAAGGACTCGCCGTGCTTTATCGGGCTGAAGAAAAACGAACCGGCGCTGAAAGCGAAAGTTGATGCGGTGATCGAGCAGGGAATTAAAGACGGCACCCTGAATAGCCTCTCTGAGCAGTGGCTGAAAGCGCCGTTGCCGGCAAGCCTGGGCGTGTAAGGCGATGACAGAGCAACTCCATTTCTCTGCGCTCTGGCCGTACTGGCCGGCGCTGCTGGCAGGGCTGTGGGTCACCATTCAACTGACGGTGATGGCAACCCTCGGCGGGCTGGCGATCGGTATTTTCGGGGCGGCGATTCGCAGCGGCCGGACGACGTGGTTTAGCCGGATCTGGGGCGGCTACGTGGAGATTATCCGCAACACGCCCTTTGTCGTGCAGCTGTTTTTCATTGTGTTCGGTCTGCCGAATCTGGGGCTGAAGATGACGGCGGGCGAAGCGGCGCTGCTGGCAATGGTCGTCAACCTGGGCGCGTACAGCACGGAGATTGTCCGTGCCGGTATTCAGGTTACGCCCAAAGGACAGTGGGAGGCCGGCCGCGTGCTGGGGCTTACCCGCCTGCAAACGTTTATACGCGTGGTGCTGCCACCGGCACTGCAGCGTATTTATCCGGCGCTGGTCAGCCAGTGCATTATCGTTATGCTCGGTTCGTCGGTGGTGTCGCAGGTCTCCTATGAAGAGCTGACTTTTGCCGCCAACCTGATTCAGTCAAGAACGTTCCTGAGCTTTGAGGTCTATCTGGTGACCACCGGAATTTACCTGGTGCTGTCAATTACCCTGCGCCAGCTAATGATGGCGGCAGGACGGAAGTGGCTGGGGGTACAGGCATGATGACCACCTTTACCGACTGGGACATTATTCGCAATCTGCTGCTCGCCGGACGCTGGACGGTGCTGCTGTCGCTGGTGGCGTTTGTCGGCGGGGCGGCGGTAACGCTGCCGCTGTTGCTGTTGCGCCTCACGGGTGGGCGTACGGTAAAACGTCTTATTCGCGGCTATATCGAACTGTTTCAGGGCACGCCGCTGCTGATGCAACTGTTCCTGGCCTTCTTCGGCGTGGCGCTGTTGGGTATCGATGTTTCGCCGTGGACCGCCGCGTCGCTGGCCCTGACGTTCTACACCAGCGCCTTTTTGCTTGATATCTGGTTTGGCAGTATTCGTGCGCTGCCGAAAGGGCAGTGGGAGGCGTCGCGCTGTCTGGGGCTGACCTTCGGCCAGACGCTGTTTCGCGTGGTGGCTCCCCAGGCGTTACGCATCGCCATCGCCCCAACGGTGGGGTTCGCCGTGCAGGTGATTAAGGGGACCGCGCTGGCATCCATTATCGGTTTTATCGAGCTGACCAAGGCCGGGACGATGCTGACCAACGTGACCTATCAGCCGTTTAAAGTCTTTGCGCTGGTGGCGCTCGGCTACTTCATTCTGTGTTATCCGCTGTCGCGCTACAGCCGTTATCTGGAGACTAAATTCAATGCCTCTCATCACCATTAATCAGGTGCAGAAGTACTACGGCGATAACCACGTGCTCAAGGGCGTGGATCTGGACATCGACATGGGCCAGGTCATTTCAATTATCGGGCGCAGCGGTTCGGGTAAAAGCACGCTGTTGCGCTGCATTAACGGCCTCGAAGGGTATCAGGACGGCAGCATCAAGCTCGGCGGCATGACCATTACCGACCGGGATTCCCAGGCGCGTGAAATCAGCCGCTCGGTCGGCATGGTATTTCAGAACTTCAACCTTTTCCCGCACATGACGGCGATGGAAAACGTGATGCTCGCGCCACGTCGGGTGCTGAAGAAAAGCGCAGCAGAATGTCAGGCACTGGCGCAGCGCATGCTGGAGAAAGTCGGGCTGGGTGACCGTCTGGATTACTACCCGTCAAGCCTCTCCGGCGGCCAGCAGCAGCGCGTGGCGATTGCCCGTGCTCTGGCGATGTCGCCTAAAGTTTTACTCTGTGACGAGATAACTTCCGCGCTCGACCCGGAACTGGTGGGCGAAGTGCTCAAGGTGCTGGAACAACTGGCCGCTGAGGGGATGACGCTGATCCTGGTGACCCATGAAATGAATTTTGCCCGCGAAGTGGGCGACCGCGTGGTGTTTATGCATCAGGGGCGCGTCTGGGAGCAGGGCGACAGCAAAACACTGTTCGCTAACCCACAGACCACTGAGCTTAAACAGTTTATCTCCTCCGTGCGCGGCCTCAATTAACTAAGGACTAAAAAATGGATATCGCTCAATTTCCGCAAATCAATCCGCCACAACGTCTGCTGATGGGGCCGGGGCCGATCAACGCCGATCCGCGCGTATTGCGTGCCATGTCGAGCCAGCTTATCGGCCAGTACGATCCGGCGATGACCCACTACATGAACGACGTCATGGCACTCTACCGCGGCGTGTTCCGCACGGAAAACCGCTGGACGATGCTGGTGGACGGCACCTCCCGCGCGGGAATTGAAGCGATTCTGGTATCGGCCATTCGTCCGGGGGACAAGGTGCTGGTGCCCGTTTTTGGTCGCTTCGGCCATCTGCTGTGCGAAATTGCCCGCCGCTGCCGCGCAGAGGTCCACACCATCGAGGTACCGTGGGGTGAGGTGTTCACACCGGATCGGGTGGAAGATGCCATTAAACGCGTGCGTCCGCGCCTGCTGTTAACCGTGCAGGGGGATACGTCCACCACCATGCTGCAGCCGCTTGCGGAACTCGGGGCAATCTGCCGTCGTTACGATGTCCTGTTTTATACCGATGCTACCGCGTCGCTCGGCGGCAACGCCCTGGAGACCGGTGCCTGGGGACTGGATGCGGTCTCGGCGGGGATGCAGAAATGTCTTGGCGGTCCGTCCGGCACCTCGCCTGTTACCCTGAGCCCGCGGATGGAAGAGGCAATCCGTCGCCGCAAATGCATCGAAGAGGGGATCCGTACCGATGCCCATCGCGACGGCGACGAAGAGATGATTTACTCCAACTATTTCGACCTCGGCATGGTGATGGATTACTGGGGACCCGAGCGTCTGAACCACCACACTGAAGCGACCACCGCGCTGTTTGGCGCCCGCGAATGTGCCCGCCTCATTCTGCAGGAAGGGCTGGATAACGGTATCGCCCGCCACAAGCTGCACGGGGATGCGCTGCTGAAAGGTATTCAGGCGATGGGACTCGAGACCTTCGGCGACCTCAGGCACAAGATGAACAACGTGCTGGGCGTGCTTATCCCTCAGGGCGTAAACGGTGACCAGGTGCGTAAACTGATGCTGGAGGATTTCGGCATTGAAATCGGTACTTCGTTTGGTCCGCTGCACGGCAAAGTGTGGCGTATTGGCACCATGGGCTATAACGCGCGTAAAGACTGCGTGATGACCACCCTGAGTGCGCTGGAGTCGGTACTGAACTACCTGAAGTTTTCCACTACGCAGGGTGCCGCGATGCAGGCCGCGTGGGATCATTACCGCACTGAGACGGCGCTATGAATCACGCGACACGCCAGCAGGCGGCAGAACGTGTGATGGCCCGCGCCGATGCGCTAGCCGCCATCAGCGAAACCCAGGATTCCCTTACCCGCGTGTATCTCTCTGCCCAGCATCTGCAGGCTAACCAGCTGGTCGGGCAGTGGATGAACCAGGCGGGCATGACCGTCTGGCAGGACAGCGTGGGGAATATCTGCGGACGTTATGAAGGCGAGCAGGAGGGCGCACCGGCGGTATTGCTTGGCTCGCATCTGGATACCGTGCGCAATGCCGGACGCTACGACGGGATGCTGGGGGTGCTGGCGGCCATTGAAGTCGTTGACAGCCTGCACCAGCAGGGAAAACGGCTGGCGCAGGCCGTTGAGATTGTCGGCTTTTGCGATGAAGAGGGTACCCGCTTTGGTATCACGCTGTTGGGCAGCCGCGCCCTGACGGGCACCTGGCCTGCGGGCTGGCTCGACACGTGCGATGCCAGAGGTATCAGCGTGGCGCAGGCGATGGTACAGGCAGGGTTAGATCCCAGCCGTGTCGCGATGGCCGCCCGACGCCCGGATGATTTCAGCGCCTGTCTGGAGCTGCATATTGAACAAGGACCGTGTCTGGAACAGGCCGGTCTGGCGCTGGGCGTGGTTGAAGCCATTAACGGCGCGCGTCGTCTGAACTGCCGCTTCACCGGTGAGGCCGGCCACGCCGGGACCGTGCCGATGGCGCATCGTAAGGACGCGCTGGCCGCCGCCGCCGAATGGATGGTGCTGATTGAAAGCACCACCCGTCAGCACGGCGGCAACCTGGTGGCCACGGTGGGTGAGTTGCGCTGTCTGCCTGGTGCGGTAAACGTCATCCCCGGCGAGGTCGCGCTCTCGTTAGATATTCGCGGCCCGCAGGATGCGCCGCTTGACCTTCTGCTTACTGCACTGCTGACGCAGGCGCAGGCGATAGCGGCCCGTCGCGGAATACATTTTGCAGCCGACGAATTTTACCGAATCGCCGCCACGCCATGCGATACACGTCTGCAGGCGCTGCTGGCGGAGGCTGTAGAATCGGTGCAGGGGAAGACATTATCGCTGCCGAGCGGTGCCGGTCATGACACCATCGCCCTGGCGGAGCGCTGGCCGGTAGGGATGTTGTTTGTGCGGTGTAGGGGAGGCGTCAGCCACCATCCGGCGGAATCGGTGATGGCTGAGGATGTCGCGCTGGCGGTTGATGCCTTTTCGCGTGCGGTGATGCGTCTGGCGGGTTAAGCGACCGAGCGTACCGCTTCATCGATGTCGGCACTCACCCGCACATCCTGCTCGTCAAACACCATGCAGTGGCGATCGTCAAAAGCCACATCAATTTGCTGCCACGGTGCGAATTTCACATCGCCCGGCAGCAAAATCTTCACATTGTCGTGGCCGTAGCACTGACCGAAGAGGTAGGTGTTATTGCCCAGACGCTCAACCACTTCACAGTTAAACGTCAGCCGCGTGCCGTGGCGGAGATCGGTGGTTAAATGTTCCGGACGGATGCCCAGCGTCACCGGGCTGCCTGCGTTCAACGGTGTGGTGGTCAGGGCCAGTGTGAGTGTCTTCTGCTGGGATAATCTCACCGTCAGCTCACCCGGTTGCCAGGACTCTACCGTTGCCGGCAGGAAATTCATCTTCGGCGAGCCGATAAACCCGGCCACGAACTTGTTCGCCGGTTTGTAGTAGAGTTCCATCGGCGCGCCCATCTGCTCAACCTTTCCGTAGTTCATCACCACAATTTTATCAGCCAGGGTCATCGCTTCTATCTGGTCGTGGGTGACATACACCATGGTGGTTTTCAGTTCCTGGTGCAGACGGGCAAGGTGCAGACGCATCTCCACGCGCAGCTCGGCATCCAGGTTGGAGAGCGGTTCGTCGAACATAAAGACCCGCGGATTACGTACGATGGCGCGGCCAATAGCCACACGCTGGCGCTGGCCGCCGGAAAGCTGCTTAGGTTTGCGATCCAGAAGGTGGGAAAGCTGCAGCGTTTTGGCCACCATCTCGACCTGATGGCGGATCTGATCTTTCGGCACCTTATTGACCTTCAGGCCGTAGCCCATGTTTTCGGCCACCGTCATATGTGGGTAGAGCGCATAGGACTGAAACACCATCGCCACGCCGCGGTGGGAGGGGGCAACGTCGTTCATCACCTCGTCACCAATTAACACTTCCCCTTCGCTAATGTCCTCCAGTCCGGCAATCATGCGCAGCATTGTCGATTTACCGCAGCCGGAAGGACCGACAAAGACGGCAAACTCACCGTCTTCAATCTCAAGATTCACGTTGTGCAAGGTTACGGTGTCGCCAAAGCGTTTGGTGACATTCCTCAATTGTATGTTCGACATCTGTATTCCCCGAGTAAACCGCCGTGTATGTATTACGTATAACAATTATTTGCTACATGGCTGGACGGTGCAATTTGTCTGCTCTGACTATAACTTCCAGTATTCACGCACCCTATACTGATATTCCATTAATGTTATGACGATCACACAACTTACAGTTTTTTGTAGAGTTATCATGATGTGAAGGGTAGCGTATACCAAACCAAAGGCATTTGATGTTATACGTTATACGCCAGTGTTAGTCGGTTTTCTGGCGAAGGTGTATGGCGGTGAAATGCAATAACAACCATAAAATTGTTATACCTTCACATGAGGTTGATAATGAAAAAGAACATACTCGCTGCTCTGATCCTCTCTACGCTCGCGGTGCAGGCTCACGCCACCACGCAGCTTAACGTCTGGGAAGACATCAAAAAGTCGTCCGGCATTAAAGACGCGGTCGCCGATTTCGAAAAGCAGTACGACGTTAAGGTTAACCTGCAGGAGATGCCTTACGCGCAGCAGCTGGAAAAACTGCGCCTCGACGGCCCGGCAGGAATTGGCCCGGACGTGCTGGTCATTCCCAATGATCAACTCGGCGGCGCGGTTGTGCAAGGGCTGCTGACCCCCCTGAATCTGGAGGCGAAGCAGACCGAACAGTACACGCCGGCGTCGATAAATGCCTTCAAAATGGATAACACCCTTTACGGTGTGCCGAAAGCGGTTGAGACGCTGGTGCTGATTTACAACAAAGACCTGATCGCGAAGCCGCTCAACTCACTTCAGGACTGGTATGACTTTTCTAAACAGCAGCGCGCCAAAAACCAGTACGGCCTGCTCGCCAAGTTCGACCAGATTTACTACAGCTGGGGGGCTATCTCCCCGATGGGCGGGTACATCTTCGGTAAAAACGATAAAGGCGGTTATAACGCCAGCGACGTGGGCCTGAACAAGCCGGGCGCGGTAGACGCGGTCACCTACCTGAAAAAATTCTATACCGATGACGTATTCCCGGCGGGGATCATCGGCGATAACGGTCTGAACGCGATCGATTCTCTGTTTACCGAGAAAAAAGCGGCAGCCGTCATCAACGGTCCGTGGGCGTTCCAGCCGTATGAAGCGGCGGGCATTAACTACGGCGTTGCGCCGCTGCCGACGCTGCCGGACGGTAAGCCAATGAGTTCATTCCTGGGCGTGAAGGGCTATGTCGTCTCTACCTGGAGCAAAGACAAAGCCATGGCGCAGAAATTTATCGAATTTATCAACCAGCCGCAGTACGTCAAAACGCGCTATATCGCGACGCGTGAAATTCCGCCGCTGACCGCGATGATTGACGATCCGCTCATTAAGAACGACGAGAAAGCCAGCGCGGTTGCCGTGCAGGCCGCACGGGCGACAGCGATGCCGGGCATTCCGGAAATGGGTGAAGTCTGGGCTCCGGCGAACGCGGCCCTCGAGCTGAGCCTGACCGGTAAACAGGATCCGAAAGCCGCGCTCGACAGCGCAGAAAAACAGGTTCAGATGCAAATCGAAGCCATGCAGGCCAGCAACCAGTAGTTTTCTGACGTCGCAGAACGGGAGGGCGTCTCTCCCGTTTTTTGAAAGGAGTTGTTTGTGAGTATCATCCCGGAACATTTTGCCAAACCGCGCGTGGCCGGGCGTCACGCCTGGACCAGCCTGCTGCTGGCGGTCATTCCCGGCTTCGGTCAGTTTTACCACCGTCAGTGGCTGAAAGGGGTCATCTTCCTGGTGCTGCTTGCCAGTTTTATCGGCGTATTTGCTGATTTTCTGCGCGAAGGGCTGTGGGGACTGGTGACGCTGGGTGAGGAGGTGCCGCGCGACAACTCCATCTTCCTGCTGGCGGAGGGGATCATCAGCGTGTTAATCGCTGCGTTCGGCGTGATGGTGTATTACCTGTCGATGCGTGACGCGTGGGTCAATGGCCTGAAACGTGACGAAGGGTTGCAGCTTAACAGCGTGCGTAAACAATATCAGATGCTATTGAGCGACGGCTTCCCGTATCTGATGATCACCCCGGGCTTTATCCTGCTGGTGTTTGTGGTGGTGTTTCCCATTTTGTTCGGGTTTGCCATCGCCTTTACCAATTACAACCTCTACCACACGCCGCCGGCTAAGCTGGTTGACTGGGTCGGGTTTAAGAACTTCATCAATATCTTTACGCTCTCTATCTGGCGTTCCACCTTCTTCGACGTGCTGCAGTGGACGGTGGTCTGGACGCTGCTCGCCACTACGCTGCAGTGTACGGTGGGCGTACTGCTGGCGATTCTGGTGAACCAGAAAGATTTACGCTTTAAGCCGCTGATCCGCACCATCTTTATTTTGCCGTGGGCGGTGCCGGGCTTTGTCACCATCCTGGTTTTCGCCGGGATGTTTAATGACTCGTTCGGGGTGATTAACAACGCCATTCTGGCCTTCTTTGGTATTGCGCCTAAAGCCTGGATGACCGATCCGTTCTGGACCAAAACGGCGCTGATCATGATGCAAACCTGGCTTGGTTTCCCGTTTGTTTTCGCCATGACCACCGGCGTGCTGCAGGCCATTCCTGATGACCTGTATGAAGCGGCCACCATGGACGGCGCCAGCAGCTGGACCCGGTTGCGGACCATTACGCTGCCGCTGGTGCTCTACGCCATTGCGCCGATCCTGATTACGCAATACACCTTTAACTTCAACAATTTCAACATCATCTATCTGTTCAATAACGGCGGACCGGCGGTGGTAGGGTCGAATGCGGGCGGCACCGACATTCTGGTGTCGTGGATCTACAAACTGACGATGTCATCTTCGCAATATGCCATTGCGGCGACCATCACCATCCTGCTGTCTGTTTTTGTCGTCGGCCTGGCGCTATGGCAGTTCCGCGCCACCAAATCTTTCAAAAATGACGACATGGCGTAAGGGACGTAACAATGGCTAAATCACAAAGTATTAAACGTGAGAAATGGGTCCGCCTTTCACTCTCCTGGCTGGTTATTGTGCTGGTGTCGGTCATCATCATTTACCCGCTGGTGTGGACGGTGGGCGCCTCACTCAACGCGGGCAACAGCCTGTTAAGCTCCTCTGTTATTCCACAGAACCTGTCGTTCCAGCATTACGCCGACCTGTTTAATGGTCAGGTGAACTATATGACGTGGTACTGGAACTCGATGAAAATCAGCTTCCTGACCATGGTGTTGACCTTAATCAGCGTTAGCTTTACCGCCTATGCCTTCTCGCGTTTTCGCTTTAAGGGGCGGCAGAACGGACTGATGCTCTTCCTGCTGCTGCAGATGATCCCGCAGTTCTCGGCGCTGATTGCCATCTTCGTGCTCTCGCAGCTGTTGGGCTTAATCAACAGCCATCTGGCGCTGGTGCTGATTTACGTTGGCGGCATGATCCCAATGAATACCTATCTGATGAAGGGCTACCTGGACGCCATTCCTAAGGATCTGGATGAGTCCGCGCGCATGGACGGAGCCAGTAACTTCCGCATCTTCATCGAGATCATCATGCCGCTTTCCAAACCCATTGTGGCGGTGGTGGCGCTGTTCTCCTTCACCGGGCCGCTGGGGGATTTCATTCTCTCCAGCACCATTTTGCGCACCCCGGACAAATACACCTTATCCATCGGGCTTTATAACCTGGTGGCGCAAAAAATGGGTGCCAGTTACACCACCTACGCGGCAGGCGCGGTGCTGATTGCGGTGCCGGTCGCGATCCTCTATCTGGCCTTACAAAAATACTTCGTCTCCGGTCTGACCTCCGGGAGTACTAAGGGATAACCATGAAAAGACTCAAACCCGCTTTGCTTGCTGTTTGTCTTTCTTGCGGTCTTGCCGCGAGTGCGTTCGCCGCGGACGGGGTAAAAACGCGTCCTTTTAACGCCATGCCGGCAGACTTTATTAAGGGGGCGGACATCTCGACGCTGCTCGAGGCGGAACAGCATGGCGCAACATTTTATAACCAGAATGGCCAGCAGCAGGACGCGATTGCCATTCTGAAAGCCAACGGCGTGAACTATGTGCGCCTGCGTTTGTGGGTGGATCCGCAGGATGCCAACGGAAATACCTACGGGGGCGGCAGTAACAATCTGGAAAACACGCTGGCGCTGGCGAAGCGCGTGAAGGCCCAGGGCATAAAACTCCTGCTCGATTTCCACTACAGCGATTTCTGGACCGACCCGGGCAAACAGTTCAAACCTAAAGCCTGGGAGAAGATGGATTACCCGCAGCTTAAAACGGCAATCCATGACTATACGCGCGACACCATTGCCCGCTTTAAAAAAGAGGGCGTGCTGCCGGACATGGTCCAGATTGGTAATGAAATCAATGGCGGAATACTCTGGCCGGAAGGCAAAAGCTGGGGGCAGGGTGGTGGCGAGTTTGACCGCGTAGCCGGGTTACTCAACGCCGCAATCAGCGGGATGAAAGAGAACCTGACCGACGGCGAGCAGGTGAAAATTATGCTGCACCTGGCCGAAGGCACTAAAAATGACACCTTCCGCTGGTGGTTTGATGAGATCACGAAGCGCGATGTGCCATTCGATATTATCGGCCTGTCGATGTACACCTACTGGAATGGCCCGATCGGCGCGCTGAAAGCCAATATGGATGACATCAGCAAACGCTATAACAAAGACGTCATTGTGGTGGAAGCGGCCTATGGCTATACGCTGGAGAACTGCGATAACGCAGAAAACAGTTTCCAGGCCAAAGAAGAGAAGGACGGTGGCTACCCCGGCACCGTGCAGGGTCAGTACGATTATATCCACGATTTAATGCAGGCCGTGATTGACGTTCCCGATCGTCGCGGTAAAGGTCTGTTCTACTGGGAGCCGACCTGGATTGCCGTACCGGGCACCACATGGGCCACCAAAACCGGCATGAAATATATCCATGATGACTGGAAAGAGGGAAATGCCCGCGAAAACCAGGCGTTATTTGATTGTCATGGCAAAGTGCTGCCGTCGATAACGGTATTTAAATAGTATTCTGTTTCACTTCAGGACGTTTTTAATATGAATAAATTTGCGCCTTTAAGTTCGAAGGTCGCTGCGTTATTGCATGGCGCCGACTATAACCCGGAGCAATGGGAGAATTACCCCGGTATTATTGAAAAAGATATTGCCATGATGCAGCAGGCGAAATGTAATGTCATGTCGGTGGGCATATTTAGCTGGGCGAAGCTCGAACCGCGTGAAGGGGAATATGATTTTGTCTGGCTGGATAACGTCATTGATAAATTATATTCAGCGGGGATCCATATTTTCCTCGCCACGCCGAGCGGTGCGCGCCCGGCATGGATGTCGCAAAAATACCCGCAGGTGCTGCGCGTAGGGCGTAACCGCGTGCCTGCGCTGCACGGTGGACGTCATAACCACTGTATGTCTTCCCCGGTGTACCGTGAGAAGACATTCAAAATGAATAGCTTACTGGCTGAGCGTTATTCACAGCACCCGGCGGTGCTGGGCTGGCATATCTCCAATGAGTACGGCGGTGAGTGCCACTGCGATCTGTGCCAGGAGCGCTTTCGTGACTGGCTGAAAGCGCGCTACAAAACCCTGGATGCGCTGAACCACGCATGGTGGAGCACCTTCTGGAGCCACACCTATAGCGACTGGTCGCAGATTGAGTCCCCTGCGCCGCAGGGAGAGGTGTCCATTCACGGTCTGAACCTCGACTGGCGCCGCTTTAATACGGCGCAGGTAACAGATTTCTGCCGCCATGAGGTTGCGCCGCTAAAAGCCGTCAACGCAGCGTTGCCGGTGACGACCAACTTCATGGAGTACTTCTACGATTACGACTACTGGCAGCTTGCGAAAGCGATCGACTTTATCTCCTGGGACAGCTACCCGATGTGGCACAAGGAGAAAGACGAAACCCAGCTCGCCTGCTACACCGCCATGTACCACGACATGATGCGCAGCCTGAAAGGCGGCAAACCTTTTGTGCTGATGGAGTCCACGCCGAGTACCACCAACTGGCAGCCGACCAGCAAGCTGAAAAAGCCGGGGATGCATATTCTCTCGTCAATGCAGGCGGTGGCACACGGGGCCGATGCCGTACAGTACTTCCAGTGGCGTAAAAGCCGCGGTTCGGTGGAGAAATTCCACGGGGCGGTTATCGACCACGTGGGGCATCTTGATACGCGTGTCGGGCGCGAAGTGACGCGTCTGGGCGAAATGCTTGAGCGCCTGCCGGGGGTGGTCGGGTGTCGCACGCAGGCACGGGTGGCGATTATCTTCGACCAGCAAAATCGCTGGGCGCTGGACGATGCCGAAGGGCCGCGCAACATGGGGATGGAGTACGAAAAAACCGTTAACGAACACTACCGTCCGTTCTGGGAAAAAGGCATCGCGGTGGATGTGATTGATGCCGACGGCGATCTCAGCCAGTACGCGCTGGTGATTGCGCCGATGCTTTATATGGTGCGGGAAGGCTTCGCCGAACGCGCAGAAGCGTTTGTCGCCGGGGGCGGCCATCTGGTGACCACCTACTGGAGCGGCATCGTGGATGAAAGCGATCTTTGCCATCTCGGTGGGTTCCCGGGGCCGCTGCGTAAACTGCTCGGCATCTGGGCAGAAGAGATCGACTGTCTCGGTGAGGGAGAACGTAATCTGGTACAGGGGCTGGCGGGTAATGCGGCTGGCCTGCAGGGCCCGTATCAGGTTCGTCATCTGTGCGAGCTGATCCATGTCGAAAACGCTCAGCCGCTGGCGACCTACCGGGATGATTTCTACGCCGGTCGGCCTGCCGTGACGGTGAACCGTTTCGGTAAGGGGAAAGCGTGGCATGTGGCGTCGCGCAACGATCTGCCGTTCCAGCGTGATTTCTTCGCCGGGATTATTGACGAACTGGCGCTGCCGCGGGCCATGGAATGCGATTTCCCACCGGGTGTAGTGGCAACGGCCCGCACGGACGGCGAAACCACGTGGGTGTTTGTGCAGAACTACACCGCCCAGCAGCAGCTCATTACGCTGCCGCAGGGGTATACCGACTGCATGACCGATGCCGCCGCCGCGGGTGATACTGCTCTGCTGCCGTGGGATTGTCGGGTACTCAGGCGTAAAGCGTAGTCGCTGAGGGCGTCGCGTCGTACAACCCTGGCTAATCAATCTGAAGGCGCCTGCTCTATGAGCAGGCATTTTTTTATCTGCATAACAGAGAGGCGTATTATGGACAGTGAAATAACTCAGCGTTTAATTCCTGCATTCGGCGGCGACGATAATATCGAACATGTTGAAGCCTGCATTACCCGTCTGCGCGTCACGGTAAAAGATTTAAATAAGGTGGATACGCAGGCGTTACAACAGGAGGGGGCGCTGGGCGTAATTATTATTGGCCAGCAGGTGCATGCGATATTTGGCCGGCAGTCTGATACCTTGCGGCAATTATTAGATGCGCATTTTAGTCATTAATAATAAAAAAGGGATAGCCAAAATAATGGCTATCCCAAACCAGGATAATAGACTGCCAGTTGTTGGAGATACAATAACGATTAACGCATATCAGGAAATAAATATTACCACCAGGCTTCCACCTGCACGCCAACGTTCCAGGTATTATTTGCGGTGCCGTCTTCGAAGGATTGTCCTTTCTCGGAGTCATTCAGGTAAGAGGCGAAGACGCGCAGTTCAGGACGCGACATAAAATCAGGCCCATCCGCCAGTCCGAGTGCGAGGGTGTACTTCTCTCCGCTCTGCTTGTAGCTGGAGCCGTCGGTGTAGGTATCTTTCTGGTAGAAACCACCCACTTCACCAATCAGACGCACGTATTCGGTGAACTGGTACTGCGCGCGACCCACCAGAGAGACAAGGCGCGATTTATCGGTGAATTGCGTGGTGTCATCCGCCGAGCCCCAGGTCAGCACGTGGTTGAAGGAGAGCTTGTCCGTAATCGGAATTAAGCCGGTGTTAATCACACGGTAGCCGCTGGCGTCGTTCACGTAGTTCCACATGTCATACCAGCCGCCGCCCTGGGACACCATGTTCTGCGCCAGGCCTTTGTTCGCATACTGCAGCACCAGCTTGTTGTAGCCGCCTAACATGTCCTGGCTGATCTCACCGGTGACCATGACGCCGTTGTCGGCCTCATACAGCCCACCGTACTCTTTCTGCTTATTGGTGGGGTTTGGCATGGCGTAATCAATGCCCACTTCAGTCCATGCACCCGCCCACGGCTTCCAGCCCGCATAGCGAAGGTCGATGTAGTTGATATTGACGTCGCTATCGCCATCCACGCGGTAGTCCACGTCGTTGGCATCGCCACGGATCCAGGCCACGGACACCGCACCCGGTCCGAGCGTGTAGTTTTCGATACCGGCACCCGCGCCTGAGATGTTCCAGTATTTGGTGTCAATGATGTGCAGGTCATGGCGCTGGTAGTAGCGCTTACCGCCCCAGATCACCGCGTTCGGATCGCCGGGGATCAGCCCCTTGATCTGCAGATTCAACTGACGCAACCCGAACTGCGCATCGTCGCCGAAGGTGGTTTCATTGTCGTTAGAGCCGTCAGAGACCATGCTCACCATGCTGTCGAGGTAGAAGCTGACATCGTTCTTTTTGTACACCTCTGAGCCCAGCTCCAGCTCGCCGTAGGTATCGGCCTCGTTACCCAGACGGCCAATTTTATTTTTTTGCCACTCCTCCATCCCACCATCCCGTGAGACGCCCACACCGGAGCGAAGATACCCATGAAAATCAATTGGTACTGAAGACGCTGCAAACAGCGAAGGAGACGCTAACGCGGCAGCCAACGCAACAGATACAGAGCGGATCGTCGTGTTCATTGTTACCCTCTTATTGTTTTGTAATACGTTCACAAATCCGCTGTCATAAAATGCCTAAACCTTTTTTCTGGCAATTGCGTGATCGTTAATCTGTGATTAAGTGCAAATAAAATAGCCAATTTTGTTACGATTGATGAGGTGCGACCAGAAATGTAGTATTGTGAACGTAATACTTTTTGATGGTGTTATGGCAGCCAGACGTGCCCAGTGGACGTTTTTTTATATCGCCCCTGATACAATCAGCGCATAACAACATAAGGAACCGGACCATGAAGTCGAAAAGCGCAACGTTAGAGGACGTCGCACGCCATGCGGGCGTCTCCTATCAGACCGTGTCCAGGGTACTGAATAAATCTGCCAATGTATCCGAAGCCACGCGTCACAAGGTGGAGAAATCCATAGAGTTATTGCGGTATGTCCCGAACCGTCTGGCGCAGCAGCTGGTCGGAAAGCAGACCCAGACCGTCGGACTGGTGACGATTTCGCTGGCTTTGCATGCGCCGTCACAGGTCGCCGCGGCGGTAAAACGCTATGCAAATGTGGAAGGGTACCAGGTGTTGATCTCCATGATTGATGAGAACGTCAACCACAGCATCCAGGATTCGATCAATGAACTGAAATCTCAGCTCGTCAGTAAGGTGATCATCAACGTCCCGCTGGAAGCAGAGCAGGCGCAGAAAATCGCGACGGACAACGACGATATCGTCTGTCTGTTCCTCGACGTTGACCCTTACAGTTCCGTGTTTAACGTTTCGTTTAACCCGGCAGATGGCACCCGTGCCAGCGTCAAATATCTCTACGAACTGGGGCACCGGGAAATCGCGTTGCTGGCGGGGCCAGCCTCTTCTGTCTCGGCGCAGCTCAGGCTGAAAAGCTGGATTGAAACCCTGAACGGTTACGGTCTGGAGCCGGCCTCGGTGATCCGCGGGAACTGGGATGCGCAGAGCGGTTACGCGGGTGCACTGCAGATGCTGCGCGAGACGCCGCAATTTTCTGCCGTGCTGGTGGCCAACGACCAGATGGCGCTGGGGGTATTAAGTGCTTTCCATCAGCATCAGATTTCCATTCCGGGTGAAAAATCGGTGATTGGCTACGATGACACCTACGAAAGCTCATTCTTCTATCCGGCATTGACCACGGTATCGCTGGACCTGGATCTGCAGGGGAAGGAGGCGGTGCGCCGCATTCTTGATAGTGGCGAAGACAATGCCGTGCGCATGTCATCCATTTTGCCTGCCCGGCTGGTGGTGCGGCAGTCGACCGGGCCGAAAGGTGAGAAGGGCAAAAACCTGCAGGCGCTGGCGCAACAGCTTCGTGATATCGCACATCAGCTTGGCGATATGTAAAACGGTGAGCACCTCATCCCGGCGGGTGAGGTGCTGCACTCTTATTCCAGCCCCAGCGTGTACTGCGCAATCTTGAAGTAGATAATCAGACCGGTTCCGTCGATAAGCGTCGCGATAAAGGGCGCGGAAACGACGGCCGGGTCAATGCCGCAGCGCTTCAGTACCATCGGAATAACTGACGAGACAATCGCACTCCACAGCGTAATACAGACCAGCGTCAGGCTGACGATAAGGGTAATTTCCAGCCCGATACCCATCATCCAGGCGCGAACACACCCGGCAAGACCAAGCGTGGCGGCAATCATCAGCGAGGTGGTCATCTCCTTTCGTAACACGCGGCCAACGTCGCGCAGACGCACTTCACCCAGCGCCATTGCACGCACCAGCGTGGAGGTGATCTGCGTCCCGCTGTTCCCACCGGTCCCTATCAGCAGCGGAATAAAAAAGGCCAGGGCAATGGCGGATTCCAGCGCTTCTTCGAAGTGCTGAATAACCGAGCTGGTATAGGCTTCAGCGACAAACAACAGCAGCAGCCAGACGGAGCGTTTTTTCCACAGGCTGAAGGGGCTGGTTTCCAGATACGGCTTTTCCAACGGCAGCGTTGCTCCCTGGAGCTGGGCATCTTCGGTGACATCATCTTCCAGCAGATGGGCGATTTCGCGTTCGGTCAGGCAGCCGACCACTTTACCGTGCGTGACCACCGGCACGACATCCGCCTCGCCGTGGGCCAGCAGCCCGGCGACATCGGCACGCTCGTCTTCCGGTTTGACCTGCAGAAACTGAGAAATCATCAGCGTTTTCACCGGCTGTACCGTATCGGCGGTCTGCAGCAGTTTGCGCACCGCAACCATGCCCGCCAGCCGACCGTTATCTTCGAGGAAAATATGCGATGGAATATCATCGTCTTTTAATTTTTCGAAAAATTGCTCGCGTGCCAGCGCCACGCATAATGAAATATCGAGGACGATAAAATCGGTATTCATATATTGCGCGATTGCGCTGTCATTGAATGCCAGGTTTTGATTGTGAATAGCGTAAGACATAGTGAATTCCCTTTGAATAATAAAATCTCTCAGGGGCGAGCAAGACAGGGCATGTCGAAGAGGAGATCCCCACGTCCTGGGTTCAGCACTGTACACCGTATCCCGTAAGGGAAGTTATACTGACAAAGCCTTGATTCGACAGTGCCTGTTTTACCCTGTGCCGGTTCTCTCGAACCCACCAGAGCGATAACGTGTATTTGTACAGGAGCCTCGCCATAACGAGATCGTTGTAAAACGAGAGGGATAATACGCCACTTTAAAAATCGCGCTGTGGAATTTAAAAGACGTTTAAGAAACGTTTAGAACAATAATTTAATCCCGCGTATTAATGACATCGATTATTCATCAATGACGGAGGTTATTGCTCAAGAGAGTATAATTCCACGCCTCTGTGTTTCTAATGGCGCTGACATTTTCGCGTGTCGTTAATGCCTTTCTGCTGGAGGTCTGAGCGGTTGATACCCCATTTAAGGTTGTTCGTTTCTAATGGTCAGCATCACGAACGCTGCGGGGTGGAATATGACGTGGTTTGACAATCTGCTGAATCATTTTGCGCTCTATCCGACGCATCTGTTCGCGCTGCTTTTCGTCATCGCGCTGAGCAAGTCTACGGTACTGGTTTCCTCCGTGCTTCCGCCGGCCTCGGTGATGCTGCTGGCAGGGATCACCGTCAGCCAGACCAGCCTGCATCCGGGACTGACGTGGCTGGCTGTCGCGGCGGGTGCCACAACAGGGTCGGTATTGAATTATCATATCGGCCAGTTGATGGGCCACACGCGGCTGGTCACGCGCTTCACCTCCCGGCACGCCGAGAAATTTTTGCGGGTACAACATCAGCTGCAGAAAAACGGCGTGCTGGTGCTCTTTACCGCGCGTTTCCTGGCGGTGCTGCGCTATATCGTCCCGCTGGCAGCGGGCATGCTCAGACTGAACGCGGCGAAGGTGTACGCGGTAAGCCTGATTTCAGCCGTCGTATGGGCGGCGCTGTATGTCGGCATCGTCACCGGCATCAGCGCCTTTTGACCTACAGGTTTCCCATTCCGCCGTCGACCAGCAGTTCCGTTCCCACCATATAGCGCGATTCGTCAGAGGCAAGATAGAGCGCGGCTTTCGCCAGCTCCGTCGGCGTGCCCATTCTGCCCAGCGGCACAAGTTTGGTGATATCCCCCAGCATCGCCTTGAGCGCTTCCTCGCTTAACCCCGTTTTATTAAATGCCGGTGTTTCTACCGGACCCGGGCTCAGGCCGTTGACGCGAATACCGCGCGGCAACAACTCCCCTGACAGCGTGCGTGCCAGCGACAGTAATCCCGCCTTGCTGGCGGCATAAACGCTGCTGGCAGGCAGCCCGATGCGGGCGCTCACGGACCCGCACAGGATCACAGAGGAGGGATTATTGAGCAGCGGCAGCAGGGCCTGAATCAAAAAGAACGGTCCTTTAAGGTTGATGCCCATCAGGCGATCCCAGGCGTCTTCCTGCCACTCTTCAAGCAGCCCGTGCGTCACATCGCCGGCGTTAATAAACACGGCATCAAGACGCGACCAGCAAGAGGCGAGCGTGTCCGCCAGCGCTTTTTGCGCGGCGATGTCACCCGCATCGGTCGGAATAACCCAGGCATTATCGCCCAGAATGCGTTGTGCTTCGGCAAGGGTATCCGGGTTACGTCCGGTGACAGCAACGTGCGCCCCTTCGGCAATAAATTCCTGCGCGGTAGCGAGACCAATACCGGAAGTGCCGCCGGTAATCAGCGTATATTTACCTGCTAAACGACCCATGTGCTTCTCCTGAAATGACTCTGGAGAAAGCACTATAGAAACGTTAGTATCGAAAGGAAACCAGGTACCATTTGGATACTAATGAGGCTAGAGGTGTGCTATGGCGGAATCACTCAATATACCCTGTGAAAAAAAATCTGAGGTTTATCTCTGCCCGATGACGCAGTTTGTAAACCTGATTTCCGGTAAGTGGGCCATCCCGGTGCTCTATCGCCTGATTATGCTCAATGCACCGGTCCGGTTTGGCGATCTGCTGCGCGCCGCTGCCCCCATCACGCAAAAAGAGCTCACGAAGCAGTTGCGCCTGTTTGAGCAGCGCGGGCTGGTGTCGCGCACTATCTACCCGGAGATCCCACCGCGGGTGGAGTATCAGGTAACCGCGCTGGGGTTAACCCTCCAGAGCGCGCTCTCCCCGCTGGCCGACTGGATGAGCGAATACGGCGATCGCCTTGAAAAGTAATCCTCAGTTTGCGAAACGCTTCCCGGAAAATTGTCACGAATCTGTCACACTCACTGCGACATTTTAAAACGAGTGAGGAATTAGGGATGAGAAAAGCACTACTCGCGCTGGCAATCGCCGGTTCCATTGCAGTGACATCTGGCGTGCAGGCGCAAGAGACGCCGGAAGGGTATCAGCTGGAACAAGTTTTAATCATGAGTCGCCATAATTTGCGCGCGCCGCTCGCCAATAATGGCAGCGTGCTCGAGCAATCCACACCGAAGCAGTGGCCAGAATGGGAGGTGCCAGGCGGTCAGCTCACCACCAAAGGTGGCGTGCTTGAAGTCTATATGGGCCACTATATGCGTGAGTGGCTGGCACAGCAGGGGATGGTGAAAACCGGCGAGTGCCCGGCCGCGGATAGCGTATATGCCTATGCCAACAGCCTGCAGCGCACTGTCGCCACCGCGCAGTTCTTTATCACCGGCGCCTTCCCGGGGTGCGATGTGCCTGTGCATCATCAGGAAAAAATGGGCACCATGGATCCGACCTTTAACCCGGTGATTACGGATAACTCACCTGAATTCCGTGAAAAAGCGCTGAAGGCGATGGAGACTGAGCGGCAGAAAATGCAGCTTGGCGAGAGCTACAAGCTGCTGGAGCAGATGACGAATTACGCCGATTCACCGTCCTGTAAAGAGAAGAACGTGTGCTCGCTGGCAGAGGCGAAAGATACCTTCAGCGCCGACTATGAAAAAGAACCTGGCGTATCGGGGCCGTTAAAAGTCGGTAACTCGCTGGTGGATGCCTTCACGCTGCAGTATTACGAAGGCTTCCCGGCAGACCAGGTTGCCTGGGGTGAAATTAAAACCGATCAACAGTGGCGCGTGTTGTCGCAGCTGAAAAATGGCTATCAGGACTCGCTGTTTACCTCCACCGAGGTGGCGCAAAACGTGGCCAAACCGCTGGTGAAGTATATCGACCAGGCTCTCGTCACCGGGCAGGCGAAAGCGCCGAAAATCACCCTGCTGGTGGGGCATGATTCCAATATCGCGTCGCTGCTTACGGCGCTGGATTTCAAACCGTACCAGCTGCATGACCAGCACGAGCGGACGCCAATTGGCGGGAAAATTGTTTTCCAGCGCTGGCATGATAAAAGCGCCAACCAGGAGCTTATGAAGATTGAGTATGTCTATCAGAGCGCCGACCAGTTGCGTAACGCCAGCGTACTGTCACTGGATGCGCCGGCACAGCGTGTGACGCTGGAGCTGAAGGGGTGTCCGGTTGATGCGAACGGTTTTTGCCCAATCGATAAATTCAATGCGGTGATGAATAACGCGGCGAAATAGGTAAAACCCCCCGCTCAGGCGGGGGGAAACGTTCAGACGTTTTTACGTTCGATGGTTTGCTCACCCCAGAAGAGCGCGTCTTTGTCCGTTTTCCCGAAGGCACGTTCCAGCACTTCATCGCTGCCTTCTTCCCAAATCTGCTCTGCCAGCTTCTCGTCATAGTTCGCGACTTCAAAAATGGCTTCGGCGATCTCCGGAGAGGTGTTGCGTAAACTTGCCCATTCACCCACGCGGTGGGCTTTGGATTCTTGAGTTGGCATGCTTGTCCTCCTGTTGAGTTAGCCGTTCAGTTTTTTGGCGAGGCCTGCGACATACTCACCCTGATAGCGGGCGATAGTGAGCTCTTCGTTGCTCGGCTGTCGGGAGCCATCGCCACCGGCAATGGTGGTGGCGCCGTACGGTGTCCCGCCACGAACCTGGGAAATATCAAACAGTTCCTGCGCGCCGTAGCCAATCGGCACAATCACCATCCCATGATGAGCAAGGGTAGTCCAGGTTGACGTAATCGTCTGCTCCTGACCGCCGCCGGTCCCGGTGGAGCTGAAGACGCTGGCGAGTTTGCCGTATAACGCTCCGGATGCCCAAAGTCCTCCGGTTTGATCGAGGAAGGTCCGCATCTGACCTGACATATTGCCAAATCGGGTAGGGGTGCCGAAAATAATGGCATCGTAATCAGCCAGTTCCTGCGGGGTGGCAACCGGGGCATTTTGTGTTTTCCCCCCGGCTTTGGCGAACGCCTCAGCCTGCATCGTTTCCGGTACGCGTTTCACCACAACTTCTACGCCGTCCACTCTGTTTGCACCTTCTGCTACCGCGTGAGCCATGGTTTCAATGTGTCCATACATGGAATAATAGAGCACCAGAACTTTTGCCATTTTGCATCACTCCTCGTTTGTGTTTTCTGACAGCGGATCGCTGCGTTCATTTAAAGATATGTCATCACAGCCAGACTGCAAAAATGAACGGCATTTCTTTGATTTATAACAATATGGATACAAAAGCGCTTTGTAGCAAAATGAAACAACTTTCCCGCTGCGGATTTTTAAAATGATAAGAAAGGCTTATAAATGGCCGTCGCGTAATCTCACCCGAATGGCTGAGATCATGTTGCAGAATATTACCTCTGACTTGCCGGATAGCCGCATTCCACTAAGCTTAATTTCACGCGGCACAGATAAAGGCACTGTCCTTCAGCCGCGCGGTGAAAGAATCCTCTTTTACTGAATGCAATATGATGTCTAATGTTTCACACTCTGGAGGTTAGAGATGGCAAACCATCGTGGTGGTTCAGGTAATTTCGCTGAAGACCGTGAAAGAGCATCAGAAGCAGGTCGTAAAGGTGGCCAGTCTAGCGGGGGGAATTTCAAAAATGACCCTCAGCGCGCATCAGAAGCTGGCAAAAAAGGGGGCAAAAACAGTCATGGCAGCAATAAGTAATACGCCGGGCTGATACCCTGCCGCCGGGATCTCCCGGCGGTTTTTTATTTCTGCAACATTGAACTGTCACCAAAGGCATCGCACACTAGAGGATTGATGCTTATTTGCTGGTGCCGCATGTCTCTCTCCCGTTTCACATTCTCCGTCAAACCTCAGGAAGCCCTTCTCATTCTGATCACCATGTTCTGGGGCGGAACCTTTCTCGCCGTCCAGTATGCGGTTACGCTGAGCGGTCCGTTCTTTTTTGTCGGCCTGCGCTTTGCGACGGCGGCGATTGCCGTGGGATTACTCTCGCTTAAAACCTTGCGCGGGCTGACGCTTAAAGAACTGAAGGCCGGGGTGGCCATAGGGGTTGCAATTGCCATGGGCTACAGCCTGCAGACGTGGGGATTACAGACCATCACCAGCAGCAAATCGGCGTTTATCACCGCCATGTATGTGCCGCTGGTGCCGTTATTGCAATGGCTCTGTCTGGGGAGAATACCGGGTCTGATGTCCTGCACGGGGATCGTACTGGCGTTTATTGGCCTTATCTTGCTTGCCGGGCCGGAAAACAACCTGCTGGCGCTGGGGCCGGGCGAAATCATTACGCTGGTGGGCGCTATCGCGATTGCAGCGGAAATTATTCTGATCAGCGCCTGGGCTGGCAAAGTGGACGTCAAGCGCGTCACCGTGGTTCAGCTGGCGACCGCGTCGCTGGTGGCTTTTGCCACCATGGTGCCGGCAGGGGAGTCTGTTCCGCCGATGTCCACCGGGCTGGTTGTGGTGGCGCTGGGGCTGGGCATCTTTAGCGCCATTATCCAGGTCACCATGAACTGGGCGCAGCGCAGCGTTTCCCCGACGCGTGCGACGGTTATCTATACCGGTGAACCGGTATGGGCGGGCATTTTCGGGCGTATCGCGGGAGAGCGTTTACCGCTGCTGGCGCTGGTGGGTGCGGCGTTTATTGTCGCCGGCGTGCTGGTGAGTGAGCTGAAGCTGAAACGGAAGAAAAAAGCGCTGCCAGAGCGTGACAGCGCTGCGATAAATCAAGAGTCCTGATGTACCACGTCGCCCTGCGGTGCGGCCGCTTCCCGGCGGCTCAGCAGGGCGTTAAGCAGGATTGCGCCAAAGGTTGCGGTGCCAATCCCACCAAGGGTGAAGCCGCCCAGCGTCAGGGCAAAATCTCCCGCCCCCAGCACCAGCGTGACCGCCACCATAATCAGGTTGCTGTTCTGGCTCAGATCGACACGGTGCTGCACCCAGATGCGTGCCCCGGCAACGGCAATCAGACCAAATACCACAATCGATGCCCCACCAATCACCGGCGCGGGAATGGTGTGGATCAGCGCGCCGAATTTCGGTGAGAAGCCGAGGAGCATCGCCATCACCGCTGCCGCCACGAAGACCAGGGTGGAGTAAACTTTGGTCACTGCCATCACACCAATATTTTCAGCGTAGGTCGTTACACCGCTACCGCCGACCGAGCCGGAGAGCATGGTAGCCAGACCGTCGCCGACAAAGGCGCGGCCCATGTAAGGGTCCATGCTGCGCCCGGTCATACCCGCAACGGCTTTCAGATGGCCTAAGTTTTCTGCCACCAGGATCACCGCAACTGGCGCGATTAACATCATCGCCTGCGTGTTAAAGACCGGAGACGTCACCTGCGGCAGGCCGAACCAGGCGGCGTTATGCAACAGTGTAAAATCAACCGGCTTGCCCAGACCGAAGACGTTTGCCAGCAGGGCGTACACCAGACAGGCAACGATTAACCCCACCAGGATCAACAGTCGCTGGATCATCCCCCGCGTAAACACCGCCACCAGGCCAATGCAGAGTACCGTGATCACCGCCATCCAGCTTTCAAAGGGCGAACCGGAGACGCTTCTGACGGCTATTGGCGCAAGGTTCAGACCAATTGCCATCACCACAGCCCCGGTGACGACGGGAGGCATCATCCGCTCTATCCAGCGCGTCCCGACCTTCATGACCACCAGGCCAATCAGCGTGTAGACCAGCCCGCAGGCGATAATGCCGCCGAGCGCGACGCTCAGATTCGGGTTGATACCCTGACCGTTAAAGCCGGTGGTGGCGATGACCACGCCGACAAACGCAGCGCTGGAACCAAGATAGCTGGGCACGCGCCCGCCGGTGATGAAAAAGAACAGCAGGGTACCGATACCCGACATCAAAATGGACAGATTGGGATCAAGCCCCATCAGCATGGGCATCAGCACCGTTGCGCCGAACATCGCGACCGCGTGCTGAACCCCCATCACTAAGGTTGGCCCGAGCGGGAGCCTTTCATCCGGCGCGACCACGCCAGGTTCTGTAGAGGTCGATTTCAACTGCCAGTGGGGAAAACCGAACATTGCCATGAGCTGACTCCTTAAGGAGGGTTAACAGGCGGGTCGCATAAGCGCGTGATAGCCGCGGTCAAACCACACCAGCCCTTGCGGCGCGGGGTGGCGAATAATCGAAACGATGTCGCAAAACAGGATGTCGTGCGTGCCCACGCTCACCACCTGGCTGATACGGCAGTCAAACGAGGCCAGCGCCTCCTCCAGACGCGGGCACCCCGTTTCGCCAGTCTCCCAGCGCGCGGCGGCGAAGCGCTCGTCCATCGGGGTTTTCCCCCCAAACAGGTTTGATAGCGGCTCTTGTCCGGCGCTCAGGGTATTGACGCACAGGGTGCGGTTTTCACTGAAGGTCGGCCAGACGGATGCGCCACGGTTCAGGCATACCAGCAGCGTGGGCGGTGAATCCGTTACGCTGCACACCGCGCTGGCGGTGAAACCCGCCATCCCGGCAGGACCGTCGGTGGTGATGATATTGACCGCCGCACCGACGCAGGCCATGGCATCACGGAAGGTTTGTTTATCGGGTGTCATCATGGTGGCTCCTTATGCCAGTGCGCATGCGTCTTCAAAGGCCAGACGCGGCAAACGGCCGTAGAGTTTGCTGGTATCGCCATAGCCAATATTGATAAGCAGATTACTTTTCAGCGACGTGCCGGTGAAAAACGCGTCGTCGACTTTTTGGCGATCAAAGCCTGACATCGGGCCCGTATCGAGCCCCAGCGCCCGACAGGCGAAAATCAGGTAAGCCGCCTGCATCGCGCTGTTGCGAAAGGCTGTCTCTTCGGCAAGCACCGGGCTTGAGGTAAACCAGCTCCGCGCATCCCCGTGGGGGAACAGGGCGGGAAGGCGTTCATAAAATTCACTATCCCAGGCGACAATCGCCGTGACCGGGGCGGTGAGGGTTTTCTCCAGGTTGCCGCTGGAAAGCGCCGGGCGCAGTTTTTCTTTTCCCTCTGCGCTTCGTACAAACACAATCCGCGCTGGCGAGCAGTTGGCGGACGTTGGACCCCATTTCATCAGGTCGTAGATCTCGCGCAGCGTCTCGTCGCTGACGGGGATCGCCTGCCAGCCGTTATGGGTGCGTGCGCCGGTAAACAGTGATGCCAGCGCGCCAGGGGTAATCGCTTCGCTCATCAGGGCTCCTTATAAAGCGGGTTCAGGGCTGTGCAGCAGGCTGGCAAGCCCGTTCAGCAGCAGCGTATTAAAGGTTTCTGGCTCGGTGACGTTGCAGGCGTGCCCGCCCTGACGCATCACCACCTTGTGGCTGCCGGGGATGGCCGCCTGTAGCTCAGTGGAACAGACCGCAGGGATGAGCAGATCGTCGGCGGAGCAGATGAGGTGTACCGGGCAGTGAATGCGTGAGGCGTGGCGACTGAAGTCCGCTTTCTTCAGGGCATTCAGCCTGTGCAGCAGGTTGTTTTTGCCCTGGAAGTGGGCCAGTGCCAGAGCCTCTTCGGCCTCCAGACGCGGCGCGCGGGCGGCCATCCAGTCGGCCGGGTAAAGAAACAGCGGCTGTGCCTCTACCCACGCCTGTGCGCCGCCTGCATGAAGCAGGCGTTCGCGGATCTGGAAACAGCGTCGGGTATGAGCATTCAGAGTGAGCCAGCCGTTCACGCACACCAGCGCGCTGAGGGCATCGGGGTGGTCGAGCGCCAGCTGCAGGCCGATCAGCGCTCCCAGCGCATGACCCACGACGCAGTAACGAACGATCCCGGCGGCATTCAGCGCCCGGGCCAGCTCGTCGGCCATCATCGCCAGGCTGTAGGCTTCCGGCAGCACGTCGGGATTATTGCCCGTCCCGCGCTGGTCGTAGCACACCACCTGGTACTCTTGCTCCAGGACGGCAAGCTGCGGTAGCCAGTAGCTGCCGCCCCCGCCAAGCCCGGCAATCAGGACAACCGTGGGCGCGCCGTCGTAAGGGGGAGGTGAGACAGAGAGCTTCATGGCCGCCTCACTTTGCGATGTGTGCAACGGTCGCGATTTCAACCAGCGCATCTGGCTTCACCAGCCCACACTGAATGCAGAACCGGGCCGGTTTATCACCGGGAAAGAATTCGGCGTAAATGTCGTTAATCGCGGCGTAGTTTTTCCAGTCGGTGATAAAGATACTGTTGAACGTCACATCCTCCATTGTGCCACCCGCTGTTTCGATCACTTTTTTGATCGTCTCCAGCACGTGGCGGGTTTGCGCCTTTGGGTCGTTGGGGTAGACCACGTTATTGTGCTGATCAAACGGCAGCGTGCCGGATACATACACCACACCATCGGCCAGCGTGCCGGGCACGAACGGGGCAATCGGGGTACTGGTTCCTGGCGGAATAATCACGGATTTCGGCATGGTCTTGTTCCTCAGGCAATACGGGCTAATGGTGGATTCAGGGCGTCGCAAAAATCCGCGACGTTGCTGACCCAGCCAAAAAAGGTTTCGATGTTGAACAGGGCCGCTTGCTGCGCAAACGCCGGCCCGGCCTGATGGGTGGCGTCTTCCAGCACCACGCCAAAATATTCCAGGAAGAAGCCGTCGCGCAGGGTGGATTCCACGCAGACGTTGGTAGCGATGCCGGTAAAGACCAGATGACGGATCCCCCGGCTGCGCAGCAGGCTGTCGAGCGGGGTGTTGAAAAAGCCGCTGTAGCGCGGTTTGGGCAGCACGATATCGCCTGCCTCTGGCACCAGCTCATCCACCAGCTGGTAATCCCAACTGCCTTTCGCCAGCAGTGTGCCCTGCAGTTCGGGCCGTTTGCGCATGGTTTTCAGGGCGTTCGATTTATGGAAATTGGGAGAGCCCGGGCCACCGGCCTCCACATATTGATCGTCCCAGCCGTTCTGGAACCAGACGATCAGCATGCCTGCCGCGCGGGCTGCGTTGACTGCGGTTTGAATGTTCTCAATCACCGGTCGGGTGGTGGAGACGTCAAATCCCGCCAGATCCAGATAGCCGCCCTGGCTGGCATAGGCGTTTTGCATATCCACCACAATCAGGGCGCTTTGGTGCGGCGCAAAGGTGATGGCTTCCGGACGTGCTGCAAGCGTGGTCATTACGCGACCTCCTTTGTGATGGCAGGAATGTGGGCGCGGCACTGCATCAGCGGCTGAATGCGCTCGCCAAATGTTTCCACACCGGTCAGGAACTCATCGAAGGTCAGCAGCACGCCTTCCGCACCGGGCACGGCGGCCACTTCATCGAGCATTCTGGCGATGCTGGCATAGGAACCGACCAGCGTGCCCATGTTGATGTTGACCGCTGAGGTCGGGTCGGCCATCTGACGGACGTTGGTGTCCGAGCCGGAACGGGTATCTTTCTGGCTCTGTTCGGTGAGCCAGCTCAGTGCTTCATCGTCCGCGCCCGCCTTATACCGTTCCCATTTCGCGCGGGCGGCGTCGTCGGTTTCGTCGGCAATGACCATAAACAGGACATAGGAACCCACATCGCGACCGGTTTTGTCCGCGGCCTCTTTCATGCGTGCCGCGGTCGGGGCGAAGGCGGCTGGGGTATTCACGCCTTTGCCAAAGCAGAAGTTGAAGTCGGCGTATTTAGCGGAGAATTCCATTCCTGCGTCGCTCTGCCCGGCGCAGATCACTTTCATCGGGGCGGAAGGCTGCGGGCTGACGCGGCAGTCGTTCATGGTGAAGTAATCACCTTTGAAGTCGCTTTTGCCTGTGCCCCAGAGATCGCGCAGCACCTGCACATACTCGGTCAGGTAGTCGTAGCGGCGGGAGAAATACTCGTCGCCCGGCCAGATCCCCATCTGCTCATATTCAGGTTTTTGCCAGCCCGTAACCAGGTTAACGCCAAAGCGACCACCGGAAATGGAGTCGATGGTGGAGGCCATTCTGGCAACGATCGCCGGCGGCAGGGTGAGGGTGGCGGCCGTCGCGTAGATCTGAATGCGCGAGGTGACGGCTGCCAGCCCGGCCATCAGGGTGAAGGACTCCAGGTTGTGATCCCAGAATTCGGTTTTGCCGCCGAAACCCCGCAGCTTGATCATCGAAAGCGCAAAATCGAAATGGTAGTGCTCCGCCTTTTGCACAATGGCCTTATTCAGCTCAAAAGTAGGCATGTATTGCGGGGCGGTGGTCGAGATTAGCCAGCCGTTGTTGCCGATAGGTACAAATACGCCAATTTTCATCACGAACCTCTCTTTACGACGTTGCAGGTAAAAAGGGTTTTGCAAAGGCAATGCCAGTTTTGAAAATGGCTTTGTTATTAATGTGTTAATCAATGGTTGGTTAATTGAGGTATGCAAATGTGGACTAAATGGTCAAAAACATTGCACAGAAAACAGGCATTCATGCGCGATCGGAGTGCAGAGTGTCGTGGTCGGTGAGGGGTTTTGCTATGCTGATGGCAACGCAAAATATGGAGAGCGGGAATGACACAAGGTGCAGTGAAAACACCCGGTAAACGTTCGCAGGCGGTCAGTGCGAAGAAGCAGGCCATCCTCGGTGCGGCACTGGAGACCTTTTCGCAGTTTGGTATTCATGGCACGCGCCTTGAGCAGGTGGCGGAACAGGCCGGTGTGTCGAAAACGAATCTGCTCTACTACTACCCGTCGAAAGAGGCGCTTTATATTGCGGTGATGCAGCAGATCCTCAATATCTGGCTGGCGCCGCTTAAGGCGTTTCGCGAAGAGCTTGCCCCGCTGGTGGCAATCAGGGAGTACATTCGCCTGAAGCTGGAGGTGTCGCGTGATTATCCGCAGGCGTCACGGCTGTTCTGCCTGGAGATGCTGCAGGGCGCACCGCTGTTGCAGGCGGAACTGACCGGGGATTTAAAACAGCTGGTTGACGAGAAATCGGCCATTATTGCCGGATGGGTGGCGGGCGGGAAGCTGGCTCCAGTTGACCCACATCATCTGATCTTTATGATTTGGGCCTCCACTCAGCATTACGCTGACTTTGCGGCCCAGGTTGAAGCGGTAACCGGTAAGACGCTTCAGGATGAGGCGTTTTTCCACAGCACGCTGGAAAACGTTCAGCAGATGATCATTGAAGGGATCCGCGTGCGTTAGTTTCCCGGCGGAAGAGGGCAGCTTAAATCGCCCTCTTCACACTGCATCAGTGAGGCAAGAAACGCTTCACGCTCAACGGTTTTTTCGTTCAGGCACTGGCTGATGATCATCGGCTGGACGCTGCCTCCCTCCGTACCCGACCCGATAAAGTTGCAGTCGGCATCGCGCAGGGCAATCCACGCCTGCTGTGCCTTTTTCAGAAGCTCACGCTGTGGGGCTTCTGCGCGTTTGATGGCAGCCTGATACGTCTGATTCAGTTTTTTATCGGCTGCCTGGTACTGCTGCGCCGTACAGGTGTTCATTTCAAGCTGGGTGGTCGCATTTGCGCACTCTTCTGCCAGCGCGTTCGCGCTCAGCAGCAATGCAGCCCCCGCGATCAGATATCTTTTCATCATCCCCTCCATGTAAAAAAGCCGGATGCGCTGTGCTTATCCGGCCCTGGGTTTTTTTGTCACCCCGGTAAGCGTAGTGCCACCGGGGATATTTTACACGATTAACCGATTGTCATCAGGCTCGCGTTACCGCCCGCCGCTGCGGTGTTCACGCTGAGCGAGCGCTCCACGTACAGACGTTCCAGCAGCAGATTGGTTTCGCCGCGGGCAAAGCCCTGCACCGAAACAATCGCACCGCTGCGGGCCGCCACCTGCTCGCACAGTTCGCGCAGCTGGTCGGAATCACCGTGATAGATAACGGCATCAAACGGCTGAGTCAGCAGGGCATCGGGCTTTGCAAAATGAATGCGGGCAGAGACCGCTTTCGGCAGCTGTTTCGCGAGGTCACGATGCAGTGCATCTTCCGGCCACAGCACTTCACAACCGGTTGCAGCAGCGGCGGCCAGCTGGACCAGCGCATCCTGCTCGTTGTCCGCCACGCACAGCACACGCTCGCGCGGCATCAGCGTCCAGGTGTTGCGCTCACCGGTTGGCCCCGGCAGCAGGCGCTGGGTACCCGCCTGCGCCAGTTCGCCATACTGCTGTGCGACAGCGCGCAGTTCCGGGCGTGTTTCTGCCCACGTGATGAGCGCCTCCAGCGGCTGTGTCAGCACGGCCTTCAGCTGCGCGTCCACCGGACGTTCGGCATCCTGACGTGCCAGCGTCACGCCGAGCGCATTGTCCGGACGGTTTGCCAGCAGACGGTACAGGTAGAGTGGACCACCGGCTTTTGGACCGGTACCTGACAGACCTTCACCGCCGAACGGCTGTACGCCCACCACCGCGCCGACCATGTTACGGTTGACGTACAGGTTGCCTACTTTAGCGCTGCCGGTCACCTGAGCGATGGTCTCATCGATGCGGGTATGCACGCCAAGGGTCAGACCATAGCCGGAGGCGTTAATCTGTTCAATCAGCTCGTTGAGGTTGTTCCGGTTGTAGCGCACCACGTGCAATACCGGGCCAAAGACCTCTTTTTTCAGCTCGTCGAAGCTGGCCAGTTCAATCAGCGTTGGCGGCACAAAGGTGCCGGTCTGCCACTCGCGGGCATCCTCGCTGTTTTCACGCACGGCCTGGAAGACCGGACGGCCTTTGGCGCGCATGGTCTGAATATGGTTTTCGATATTTGCTTTGGCTTCCGCGTCGATAACCGGCCCGATATCGGTCGTGAGACGGCCCGGGTTACCCATGCGGCATTCGGCCATCGCGCCGCGCAGCATCTTCAGTGTGTGGTCTGCCACGTCATCCTGCAGACACAGCACGCGCAGGGCGGAACAGCGCTGGCCCGCGCTGTCGAAGGCGGAGGCGAGAACATCGACCACCACCTGCTCGGTGAGCGCGGAGGAGTCGACGATCATGGCGTTCATGCCGCCGGTTTCAGCGATGAGCGGCGTTGGACGCCCCTGTGCATCAAGACGGGTGGCGATGTTGCGCTGCAGCAGGGAGGCCACTTCAGTCGAGCCTGTAAACATCACGCCGCGCACACGGTTATCGGCGGTCAGTTTCGCCCCGACCGTTTCACCGCGGCCCGGCAACAGCTGTATGACACCCGCAGGCACGCCTGCTTCCAGCAGAATGTTAATACCCTGAGCGGCAATCAGCGGGGTCTGCTCCGCCGGTTTTGCCAGCACGCTGTTGCCTGCGGCAAGTGCGGCGGCAATCTGGCCGGTGAAGATCGCCAGCGGGAAGTTCCACGGACTGATACACACCACCGGACCGAGAGGACGGTGGGTTTCGTTATCGAAATCATCACGAACCTGGCCTGCGTAGTAGTGCAGGAAGTCGACCGCTTCACGAACTTCGGCAATGGCGTTGCTGAAGGTTTTACCTGCTTCGCGCACCAGGATCCCGATGAGCGACTGCATCTGGTCTTCCATCAGCACCGCAGCACGTTCCAGAATGGCGCCACGCTCTTGCGGCGGCGTCGCGAACCAGATTGGCGCGTTATTCACCGCGCTGTCCAACGCCTGATCCACTTCTGCTTCGGTTGCTTCACGCACGTAGCCGACGATATCTTTTGGCTCCGCCGGGTTAATCACGGGCTGCATTTCGCCATCAGCGACGGGCTGCTCCAGAATCGGTTTGGCCTGCCATTTCTGCAGCGCGCTGTTGAGCAGGGCGGAGGAGAGGGAGGCCAGACGGTGTTCGTTCGCCAGGTCCAGGCCCGCGGAGTTCACGCGACCTTTGCCGTACAGTTCGCGCGGCAGCGAGATCTTCGGATGCGGCAGGCCAATCTGACCTTCCTGGGCCGCCATCTTCTCAACCGCCTGCACCGGATCGGCAACCAGCTCGTCAAGCGGCAGGGTGGTATCGGCGATACGGTTAACGAAGGAGGTGTTCGCCCCGTTCTCCAGCAGACGACGCACCAGGTACGCCAGCAGGGTTTCATGGGTGCCCACCGGGGCATAAATACGGCACGGACGGTTCAGTTTGCCATCCGCCACTTTACCGGTGACCTGCTCGTACAGCGGTTCACCCATGCCGTGCAGGCACTGGAACTCATACTGACCCGGATAGTAGTTCTGACCGGCCAGGCTGTAGATGGCCGCCAGAGTGTGGGCGTTATGGGTGGCAAACTGCGGGTAAATCAGGTTCGGCACGCCGAGCAGTTTTTTCGCGCAGGCAAGGTATGAGACATCGGTGTAAACCTTGCGGGTATAGACCGGATAGCCTTCCAGACCTTCCATCTGGGCGCGTTTAATCTCGCTGTCCCAGTAGGCGCCTTTCACCAGGCGGATCATCAGGCGACGGCGGCTGCGGCTTGCCAGGTCAATCAGGTAATCAATCACGAACGGACAACGTTTCTGATACGCCTGGATAACGAAACCAATTCCGTTCCAGCCTGCCAGCTCCGGCTCGAAGCACAGTTTTTCCAGCAGATCGAGGGAGATCTCCAGGCGGTCGGCCTCTTCGGCATCGATGTTGATACCGATGTCGTACTGGCGCGCCAGCAGGGTCAGAGACTTCAGGCGCGGATAGAGCTCTTCCATCACCCGGTCGTACTGCGCACGGCTGTAGCGCGGATGCAGGGCCGAGAGCTTGATGGAGATCCCCGGGCCTTCATAAATACCACGACCGTTTGACGCTTTACCAATGGCGTGAATCGCCTGCTGGTAAGAGACCATATAAGCCTGCGCGTCGGCGGCGGTCAGAGCCGCTTCACCCAGCATGTCGTAAGAGTAGCGGAAACCTTTATCTTCGAGCTTACGGGCGTTGGCCAGCGCTTCCGCGATGGTTTCGCCGGTAACAAACTGCTCGCCCATCAGGCGCATCGCCATATCCACGCCTTTGCGGATCAGCGGTTCACCGCTCTTGCCGATGATGCGGTTCAGGGAGCGGGAGAGGTTGGCTTCGTTATGGGTCGAGACCAGTCGGCCGGTAAACAGCAGGCCCCAGGTCGCCGCGTTGACGAACAGCGACGGGCTGCGGCCAATGTGTGACTGCCAGTTACCGTTGCTGATTTTGTCGCGGATCAGTGCGTCACGGGTGGCTTTGTCAGGAATACGCAACAGCGCTTCCGCCAGACACATCAACGCTACGCCCTCCTGAGAGGAGAGGGAAAACTCCTGCAGCAGACCCTGTACCATTCCGGCGCGGCCGGTGGCATTTTTCTGGTTACGCAGTTTGTCGGCAAGCTGATACGCCAGGCTGTGCGCCTGAGAGGCAATGGCTTCTGGCAGACGGGCCTGCTCCAGCAGCATCGGTACGGCGTCGGTTTCGGCACGACGGTAAGCACCGGTAATGGCGGCGCGGCTGACGGACTGAGGCAGGATCTGCTCGGCGAATTCAAGGAACGGCTGATGGTTTTCGTCAGCAGCGGCGGAAACCTCATCACTTTCATTGGCCGCACCCGCCAGCAGCGCGGGCAGCTCTGGCAGCCCCTCATCGCTTTCGAGTCTTTCAAGGTAGTTAAAAATCGCCTGCTTGATTAGCCAGTGCGGCGTGCGGTCAATGCGTGTTGCTGCGGTCTTAATCCGTTCGCGGGTTGCGTCATCCAGCTTAACCCCCATGGTGGTCATACCCATGCCAAAGCTCCTGTTGTTCTGTCGTCGTGTGCTATCGATAGCGTGAAATATCCACCATGTTGCAACTTTGTGCAACCGTGTTAAATGTGACCTGGTTTGCAACCCAGGAAATGAATGGATTGTTAAGAGATGGTTAGCTGGAAAAAAGTGCTGGCTTCTGGATGAGAGGCCTGTTTTTATGCGGGACTTAACACTTTTAAAAGGTGCAACCCGTAAAAGCGTGAGCGAGTGCAACCTATACGAAAGACGTATAAAACCAGGGATGAATTTGATGTAAATGCAGTGTTAAATCGTTTGTGTGCGAGCACTGCTTACGGCAGGATACGCGCGGCCAACAGAAACACATACACACATCACTACGTTCCGGTGATGACATAACAAGGCAACCCGGACGGTTGTCGCTCGACATTTTGGAGAATTTGAATGGCAATTAGCACACCGATGCTGGTGACATTTCTCGTTTATATATTTGGCATGATCCTGATAGGGTTTTTGGCATGGCGTTCAACAAAGAACTTTGACGACTACATTCTGGGCGGGCGTAGCTTAGGGCCGATGGTTACCGCACTCTCTGCGGGCGCGTCCGACATGAGCGGCTGGCTGCTGATGGGTCTGCCGGGGGCGATTTTCATCTCCGGTATTTCTGAAAGCTGGATCGCCATTGGCCTGACCGTTGGGGCATGGATCAACTGGAAGCTGGTTGCAGGCCGTCTGCGCGTGCATACCGAAGCCAACAACAATGCGTTGACCCTGCCGGATTACTTCACCGGACGCTTTGAAGATAACAGCCGCGTGCTGCGTATTATCTCTGCGCTGGTTATCCTCGTGTTCTTCACCATCTATTGTGCCTCTGGCATTGTGGCCGGTGCGCGCCTGTTCGAAAGCACCTTCGGCATGAGCTATGAAACGGCGCTGTGGGCCGGTGCTGCGGCAACCATTCTCTATACCTTCGTGGGCGGTTTCCTGGCCGTAAGCTGGACTGACACCGTGCAGGCGAGCCTGATGATCTTCGCTCTGATCCTGACGCCAGTCATTGTCATCTTCACCGTCGGCGGCTTTGCTGATTCGCTGGAAGTAATTAAGCAGAAGAGCATTGAAAACGTCGACATGCTGAAAGGGCTGAACTTTGTCGCCATCGTTTCTCTGATGGGCTGGGGTCTGGGCTACTTCGGTCAGCCGCACATTCTGGCGCGCTTCATGGCCGCTGACTCTCACCACACGATTGTTCATGCCCGTCGTATCAGTATGACGTGGATGATCCTCTGTCTGGCGGGTGCCTGTGCGGTTGGCTTCTTCGGCATCGCTTACTTCAACAATAACCCGGCGCAGGCAGGTGCAGTAAACCAGAACGCAGAGCGTGTGTTCATCGAACTGGCGGGCATTCTGTTCAACCCGTGGATTGCCGGTATTCTGCTCTCCGCGATCCTGGCGGCCGTGATGTCCACCCTGAGCTGCCAGCTGCTGGTCTGCTCAAGTGCAATCACCGAAGACCTCTACAAAGCGTTCCTGCGTAAAGATGCGAGCCAGAAAGAGCTGGTTTGGGTGGGGCGTTTCATGGTGCTGGTGGTGGCCTTAATTGCCATTGCGCTGGCGGCAAACCCTGAGAACCGCGTGCTGGGCCTGGTGAGCTACGCGTGGGCGGGCTTTGGTGCGGCGTTTGGTCCGGTGGTGCTCTTCTCGGTGCTGTGGTCGCGCATGACCCGCAACGGCGCGCTGGCGGGGATGATTATCGGTGCGCTTACCGTGATCGTCTGGAAGCAGTTCGCCTGGCTCGGTCTGTACGAAATTATCCCGGGCTTCATCTTCGGCAGTATCGGCATTGTGGTGTTCAGCCTGCTGGGTAAAGCGCCTTCTGCCTCAATGCAGAAACGTTTTGCTGAAGCAGACGCACACTATCACACTGCACCGCCGTCTAAGCTGCAGGCTGAGTAATCTTTTTCGCTGATAGACAGGCCGGGTAAGCGCGTGCTACCCGGCTTTTTTCTTGCCAAAATCCGCAATTTACGATGATATCGCTGTGCTTATAACAATGAGGATAGCGAAGCATGACAATCAAAACAGGGGTAATGGTAGCGGCATTATTGATGCTGGCGGGCTGCAGTGTGCCGTCGCAACACGCGGCGATGGAGACCTGCAAAGCAGATAACCAGATGCAGCAAACCACGCTCTATTTCGGGCTAAACCGTCCCGCAGGCGCGCAAATCACCACCGGCGAGTGGCAGCAGTTCGTTGACCAGGACGTGACGCCGCGTTTTCGCGATGGCCTGACGGTCTTTGATGCGCGCGGGCAGTGGCTGGGTAACGACGGGAAAGTGGCGCGTGAACCGAGTAAGGCGCTTATGCTGATCCACGGTAAAGATGCGCAGAGCGAGAAGAATATTGAAGCGTTGCGCGGTATTTATAAATCACGCTTCGCGCAGGAGTCGGTGATGCGGGTCGATCAGCCGGTGTGCGTGCAGTTTTAATGAAAAACGGCGGGAGAACCCGCCGTTATCGCTTACAGCACCAGTCCTGCAAAGCTGGCGGACAGTAAACTGACCAGCGTCGCGCCATACACCAGACGTAAGCCAAAACGCGATACCACGTTCCCCTGTTGCTCGTTCAGGCCTTTGATCGCCCCGGCCACAATGCCGATAGAGGCAAAGTTAGCGAACGACACCAGGAAAACGGACAAAATGCCCAGTCCGCGGGGTGACATCTGATGCGCAATTTTTTGCAGCTCAATCATTGCCACAAATTCATTTGCGACCAGCTTGGTTGCCATAATACTGCCGGCATTCAACGCGTCGCTCAGCGGAATACCAACCAGCCATGCCAGCGGATAAAATACATAGCCCAGGATCTGCTGGAAGCTCATACCAAATACGCTGGAGAAGAGGGCGTTAACGGCGCTAATAAGGGCAATAAAGCCAATCAGCATCGCCAGAATAATCATCGCCACTTTAAAACCGGCCAGAATATACTCGCCAAGCATTTCGAAGAAGCTCTGGGACTCGTGCAGCTTTTCAAGCTTGATGTCCGGCTCTGCTTCCGGGCGCGCCGGGTTGATAATGGAGAGAATAATAAAGGTGCTGAACATGTTCAGGATGAGCGCGGCAACGACAAATTTGGCGTCGAGCATGGTCATATAGGCACCGACAATCGACAGGGATACCGTCGACATGGCCGTGGCCGCCATGGTGAAGAGACGACGAGAGGAGAGGTCGCCCAGTACACCCTTGTAGGCAATAAAGTTTTCAGACTGTCCGAGGATCAGCGAGCTCACCGCGTTGAACGATTCCAGCTTACCCATGCCATTCAGTTTTGACAGCAGTGTCCCGATCACCCGAATAAAAATCGGCAGAATTCGCCAGTGCTGAAGAATACCAATCAGTGCGGAGATAAAAATAATCGGGCAGAGTACGCCGAGGAAAATGAACGCCAGTCCTTTTTCACCCATCCCGCCAAAGACGAAATTGGTGCCTTCGGCCGCGAATTTCAGCAGTGACTCAAAGAATCCCGAGACATATTTAATAATGAACAGCCCGCTTTCGGCATGAAGGAAAAAGAACGCCAGGGCTATTTCAATGACAATCAGCTGTAAAACAAAACGAATGCGAATTTTTCGGCGGTCGAAACTCACCAGCCAGGCAAGCGCAAGAATAATCACCAGCGCCAGCAGGAAATGGATAATGTTAAACATGGTTAATTTTCAGTTGGTTTTTGAGGCAGATATTTAGCCACAGCCCTGATTAACCGTAAATGGGCATTTTCGCTATAACTTATAAACTTAACGATAACGCCAGCAATTATTACCAGGCTGGGTGTTTACAACTCGTCATCAAAACAACACACATTTCGCTTGTTTTTCTTGCTGGCGTAATGATAATCACTATCACAAGAATTTACCTTTCTTTGCATCAGTTGACCGCGATAAACATTTAAGGTGTCGGCATGTTTGTTCCATTTCTCATTATGTTACGTGAAGGTCTCGAAGCGGCCCTCATCGTCAGCCTCATCGCCAGTTATCTGAAGCGAACCCAGCGTGGACGCTGGATTGGTGTCATGTGGATTGGGGTATTCCTCGCTGCAGCACTCTGTCTGGGCCTCGGCATTCTTATCAATGAAACCACCGGTGAGTTTCCCCAGAAAGAGCAAGAGTTGTTTGAAGGGATCGTGGCCGTCATTGCCGTGGTAATCCTCACCTGGATGGTGTTCTGGATGCGTAAAGTGTCCCGCAACGTGAAGGTGCAGCTGGAGCAGGCGGTGGATAACGCCCTGCAAAAGGGCAATAACCACGGCTGGGCGCTGATCATGATGGTCTTTTTCGCCGTGGCGCGGGAAGGGCTGGAGTCGGTTTTCTTCCTGCTGGCGGCATTTCAGCAGGATGTGGGGATCTGGCCACCGCTGGGTGCGATGCTGGGTCTGGCCACTGCGGTGGTGCTGGGATTCCTGCTCTACTGGGGCGGCATTCGTCTTAACCTGGGTGCGTTCTTTAAATGGACCAGCCTGTTTATTCTGCTGGTGGCCGCTGGGCTGGCGGCGGGGGCGATCCGCGCTTTCCACGAAGCGGGCCTGTGGAATCACTTCCAGGAAGTGGCGTTCGACCTCAGTAACGTGCTCTCAACGCACTCCCTGACCGGTACCTTGCTCGAAGGTATTTTTGGTTACCAGGAAACGCCGAGCGTCAGCGAAGTGGCGATGTATTTTATCTATTTGGTTCCGGCGCTGGTGCTGTTTGCCATGCCGCCGCGCACCGGCACTCAGACGTCGCGCGTTGCGCCGTAATCTGACTGCATTAGTTACAACATACTTTTAAAGGGAAGAGTCATGGCAATTCAGTTCCGTCGTAGTGCGTTATGCGCAGGCATTGCCGCGCTGTTCGCTTCAACATTTTCCGCCTGGGGCGCGGATGTTCCGCAGGTCAAGGTTTCGGTCAATGATAAGCAGTGCGAGCCAATGACCATCACGGTCAACAGCGGCAAAACCCAGTTTATTATTCAGAACCACAGCCAGAAGGCGCTGGAGTGGGAAATCCTGAAAGGCGTCATGGTGGTGGAAGAGCGTGAAAATATCGCGCCGGGCTTTAGTCAGAAGATGACCGCCAACCTGCAGCCGGGTGAATATGAGATGACCTGCGGGCTGCTGACGAACCCTAAAGGCAAGCTTATCGTGAAGGGTGACGCCACGGCCGACGCCGGAAAAGGCACGGCCCTGTTGAGCCTGGGTGATGCGATTACTGCTTATAAAGCGTATGTCATCAAAGAGACGGCGGACCTGGCTGCGGGTACCAAAGCCTTCACCGATGCGGTGAAAGCGGGCGATATCACGAAAGCGAAATCCCTGTATGCGCCAACCCGCCAGCATTACGAGCGGATTGAGCCGATTGCCGAATTGTTCTCTGACCTGGATGGCAGCATTGATGCCCGTGAAGATGATTTTGAGCAGAAAGCCGCCGACCCGAAATTTACCGGCTTCCACCGTCTGGAGAAAGCCCTGTTTGGCGATAACACTCTCAAAGGGATGGATAAATATGCCGATCAGCTGAACAGTGACGTGCTTGAGCTGCAAAAACGCATCAGTGAGCTGGCCTTCCCGCCATCAAAAGTGGTGGGCGGTGCCGCGGGTCTGATTGAAGAAGTGGCGGCAAGTAAAATCAGCGGTGAAGAAGACCGTTACAGCCACACCGACCTGTGGGACTTCCAGGCCAACGTCGATGGCGCGCAGAAAATTGTCGATCTGCTGCGTCCTCAGCTGCAGAAAGATAACAGCGAACTGCTGGCGAAAGTGGATGCCAACTTCAAAAAAGTCGACACCATTCTGGCGAAGTACCGTACCAAAGACGGGTTTGAAACCTACGATAAACTGACCGATGCCGACCGTAACGCGCTGAAAGGCCCGATTACCACACTGGCGGAAGATCTCTCCCTGCTGCGTGGCGTACTGGGTCTGGATTAAGCACGATGAACAAGCAGAATGAACACGACGTGGTGGAACCTTCACGTCGTCGATTGTTAAAAGGGGTAGGGGCGCTGGGGGGCGCCCTTGCTCTGGCCGGAGGGTGCCCGGTGGCGCATGCGGCGAAACCGCAAAGTGCTCCCGGCACGCTGTCACCCAATGCACGCATGGAGACGCAGCCTTTTTATGGCGAGCATCAGTCGGGCATTCTGACGCCACAGCAGGCCTCCATGATGCTGGTGGCTTTTGATTCGCTGGCAAGCGATAAAGCCGATCTTGAGCGTTTGTTCCGCCTGCTGACGACGCGCATCGCGTTTCTCACCGCCGGTGGTCCGGCGCCGGACACGCCTAACCCGCGTCTGCCGCCGATGGATTCCGGTATCCTCGGGGCATTTATCGCTCCGGATAACCTGACGATAACCGTTTCGCTCGGTGAGTCGCTGTTTGATGCGCGCTACGGGCTGGCAAAACAGAAGCCAAAAGCGCTGCAGAAAATGACGCGTTTCCCGAATGATTCTCTGGATGCTGCTCTCTGCCACGGCGATCTGCTCCTGCAGATTTGCGCCAATACCCAGGATACGGTGATCCACGCGCTGCGCGACATCATCAAGCACACGCCGGACCTGCTGAGCGTTCGCTGGAAGCGGGAAGGGTTTATCTCTGACCATGCCGCCCGCAGCAAAGGGAAAGAGACGCCCGTAAACCTGCTGGGCTTTAAAGACGGCACGGCCAACCCGGACAGCCGTAATGATCCGCTCATGAAAGAGGTGGTCTGGGTGACGGCCGATCAGGGCGAGCCGGCATGGGCTGTGGGGGGAAGCTATCAGGCGGTGCGGATTATTCAGTTCCACGTGGAGTTCTGGGACCGTACGCCGCTCAAAGAGCAGCAGACGATTTTTGGCCGCGATAAACAGAGTGGCGCTCCGCTCGGGATGAAGAACGAGCATGATGTGCCTGACTACGCCAGCGATCCGAATGGCGATGTCATCGCGCTGGACAGCCATATCCGACTGGCCAATCCGCGTACCAAAGAGACACAATCCAGCCTGATGATGCGTCGGGGATATAGCTATTCACTTGGCGTAACCAACGCCGGCCAGCTCGATATGGGGCTGCTGTTTGTCTGCTATCAGCACGACCTGGAGAAGGGCTTCCTGACCGTACAGAAACGCTTAAACGGGGAAGCGCTGGAAGAGTACATTAAACCCATCGGCGGCGGTTATTTCTTTGCCCTGCCTGGCGCACGCGATCGCAACGCCTATCTCGCTCAAGGGTTGATTGAAGCCTGATAATTGTCCCTGCGATAATTCGCGGGGACATTATTTTTTCATATGCCTGTCCTGCTGTTATATTTCTGTAATATTCCTGTATGAGACTGATTTCCACTGTAGGGACAGTCTTAAAGTTACGTTCAGGTAAAATAAATGTTGCATTTATGATAACTCCTGATGTACTTAAGATAAGACAGCGGTAGTTCCCGGCAGTGATGCTGAATCACTATGGAGATCGCGAATGGTTGCGTCCTGTACTGGACATGGTAAACACAACACCCGCAGCACCCGGCGCGGAGGCTCAGACTCCGGCAGCGATTTCCTCACCACAAAATTATCCCCCTCGACTCAAGAATCTCTTTCGACCGACGTGCAGAATGGTGCGCGTAGCCGTTCTGTTGCGTCATCCGGTAAAGCAAGCAATGGCTTACAAGGAAGCCAACCCTCTGATGTTCGTGCGCATAATCGTGCTGAAACTGGCACGTGTGATGAATACCAACAACTCAAGGTGCTATCCATGGGAAGACAAAAAGCAGTGATCAAAGCTCGTCGCGAAGCAAAACGTGTGCTGAGACGGGATTCACGTAGCCATAAACAGCGTGAAGAAGAATCGGTCACCTCGCTTGTGCAGATGAGTGGCGTAGAAGCAATTGGCATGGCCCGAGACAGCCGTGATAATTCTCCAATTGTGGCGCGCAATGAGGCTCAGGCGCACTACCTGAATGCTATCGAGAGTAAACAGCTCATCTTTGCAACCGGTGAAGCCGGATGCGGGAAAACGTGGATCAGTGCAGCCAAAGCGGCAGAGGCGCTGATCCATAAAGACGTGGAGAGAATTATTGTCACCCGTCCGGTACTGCAGGCTGATGAAGATCTTGGCTTCTTGCCCGGAGATATTTCAGAGAAGTTTGCCCCTTACTTCAGGCCCGTCTATGACGTGCTGGTGAAACGTCTGGGAGCATCCTTTATGCAGTACTGTCTGCGACCAGAGATTGGCAAGGTGGAAATCGCGCCGTTCGCTTATATGCGCGGACGTACATTTGAAAATGCGGTCGTCATTCTTGACGAGGCTCAGAACGTGACCGCAGCGCAAATGAAGATGTTTTTAACGCGCCTCGGGGAAAACGTGACGGTCATCGTCAATGGTGATATTACCCAGTGCGATCTGCCGTCGGGCGTGAAGTCCGGACTGAGCGACGCCATGTCACGTTTTGAGGAAGATGAGATGATTGGGGTGGTACGCTTCACGAAAGAAGACTGCGTGCGTTCAGCGCTGTGCCAGCGCACGCTGCAAGCGTACTATTGAGTTAGCCGTTGTGTTCAAGGCCCGGGAAACCGGGCTTTGTTTTTTGTGCGGGCGTCCTGTCCGGAGAATATAAAAGAAAAAAGCCCGTACTTTCGTACGAGCTCTTATCTTGAATATGGCGGTGAGGGGGGGATTGACTCGCTTCGCTCGCCTTGCGGGCAGCCTGTTCGCTGCGCGCTCAGTCTGTCCAACTGGCTGTCGCCCGTTGTCGAACCCCGGTCGGGGATTCTCATCCCCCCTGTCCGGAGGATATAAAAGAAAAAAGCCCGTACTTTCGTACGAGCTCTTACCTTGAATATGGCGGTGAGGGGGGGATTGACTCGCTTCGCTCGCCCTGCGGGCAGCCTGTTCGCTGCGCTTTCAGTCTGTCCAACTGGCTGTCGCCAGTTGTCGAACCCCGGTCGGGGATTCTCATCCCCCCTGTCCGGGGAATATAAAAGAAAAAAGCCCGTACTTTCGTACGAGCTCTTATCTTAAATATGGCGGTGAGGGGGGGATTCGAACCCCCGATACGTTGCCGTATACACACTTTCCAGGCGTGCTCCTTCAGCCACTCGGACACCTCACCATATTGTTTTGCTGCCTGACCGCTTGGGGGGCAACGGGGCGCTACTATAGGGAGTTGCGCTAAAACGGTCAAGCAGATTTTCTGCTTTAGTGCTTGTTCGGTTAAGCAATAATCAGCTCCACGTCTTTTTGACCGTGGAGCCGGTGATTAACGCTGTGAATCGAGCACTTCGCTGTTTTTGACCACCTCTTGTGCTCTGGTATAGCTTTCGATCAGCAACTGATAGGCAGGGAAGATATGGGTATACACTTCAGCCCACTCGGCTGCATCTTCCCGGTTCCATGTCCGCTGGATCTCAGAGGCAACCGCCGCGGTATCCATTGGTACCACCCCGGCCTGGACCACGCGCGCCAGGGTGATCTCCTGAGCCATTTTGCTGTAGGTGCCGGAGGCATCAATAACCGCAAACACTTTATAACCCTCCGCGACTGCGCTAATAGAGGGAAACGCCATGCAGACGCTGGTGATGGTGCCGGCGATGATCAACGTTTTGCGCCCGGTGGCTTTCACCGCAGCCACAAACTCCGGGTTATCCCAGGCGTTGATCTCACCTTTACGTGGAACGTATTGCGCATGTGGCGCATTAGCGTGGATCTCCGGAATAAGGGGGCCATTCGGTCCCTGTGGAACAGAAGCGGTGGTGATCACCGGGATCTTCGCCAGGGTAGCGATTTTTGCCAGCGCCGCAGCACGTGCGCGCAACTCTGGCATTGGCATATCCCCCACGGTCTGGAAAAGTCCGCTCTGGTGATCGATAAGCAACATCACCGCATCGTTTACATCAATAACCGGGCGTGAGCCGTTAAAATTTGCAGGTGCAGACATCTTCTTCTCCTTTATTACCATCAGATCTGGCCGAAGCGGCCGGAGTTGAAATCACGAATGGCTTCCGCGATTTCGGTTTTACTGTTCATCACAAACGGCCCATAGCCCACGATGGGTTCATTCAGCGGTTCGCCGGCCATCAGCAGGACTTTGGCATCGAGGCTCGCTTCCAGATGGAGTGTGTCGCCTTGCTGGCTTAATACAACCAGCTGTGCCTCGCCTGCCTGGGCTGTTCCGTTCACCGTAATGGTGCCTTCCATCACAACCAGCGCCGTGCTCCAGCCCTCCGGCTGACTGAGCGTGAGATGGCTACCCTGATTGAGCGCGATGTCCCAGACGTTTAGCGGCGAAAAGGTGTGTGCGGGGCCAGCAACATCCTCGTAGCGACCTGCGATAACCCGCAGCGAGCCGCTGTTATCCGGCAGCGTGACCACAGGGATATCCGCCTTAGTGATGCTCTGGTAGCCCGGCGTCGCCATTTTGTCTTTGGCAGGCAGGTTGACCCACAGCTGCATCATTTTCAGTTCACCGCCTTTCTGCGCGAACGCGCTGGAGTGGAACTCCTCGTGCAAAATGCCAGCGCCCGCCGTCATCCATTGCACGTCCCCGGGGCCTATTACGCCGCCTCTGCCGGTGGAATCGCGATGTTCAACTTCGCCGGAATAGACGAGGGTGACCGTTTCGAAACCCCGGTGCGGATGCTCGCCGACGCCGCGCTTTGCCCCATCCGCCGGGAAGGTGTATGGCCCGGCGTAGTCCAGCAGCAAGAACGGGCTGAGTGGCTCGCCGTGCGTCTGGTAAGAAAACATTGAACGTACCGGGAAACCATCACCAACCCAGTGTTGACGGGGAGCGGTATACACGCCTGTTACGTTTTTCATGATGAACTCCTGAAGCGTTGTTGATGTAATTAGCTTATATTCAGCGTTAATATCCCGGTAGATAGTGAAAATGGCATTCACTGTTCTGAAAATAGAACGATGAGGATTTATGCAGGATCTCAATGACTTCGTCTGGTTTGTGAAGGTGGTCGACTACGGTGGTTTTGCTGCAGCGGGGCGTGCGCTCGATTTGCCGAAGTCCCGGCTAAGCCGCCGGATAGCTCAGCTGGAAGAGCGGCTTGGCGTGCGGTTAATACATCGCACAACGCGGCAGTTTACGGTGACAGAAGTAGGTCAGACCTTCTATCAGCACTGTAAAGCGATGATGGTGGAAGCAGAAGCTGCTGAGGAGGCGGTGGCCGCGTTACAGGCTGAGCCGCGCGGTATTGTCAGGATCACCTGCCCGATAACATTGTTGCATGTCCATGTTGGCCCGATGCTGGCGAGATTTATGGCGCGCTATCCAGGGATCGCGCTGCAGCTTGAGGCAACCAACCGGCGGGTAGACCTGGTGGGGGAGGGGATTGATGTCGCGATTCGCGTGCGCCCGCGTCCGTTCGATGACAGCGATCTGGTGTTAAGGGTACTGGCTGACCGGGGACATTGTCTGGTCGCCGCACCGGCGTTGATTCAGCGGATGGGTAAACCGTTGGTGCCCTCTGAACTCAGTGCCTGGCCTGGATTAAGCACGAACGAGGGTAAACACATCCATAAATGGGAACTGAGCGGTCCCGAAGGGGCGAAGGCGGAAATCCATTACCATCCTCGCCTGATCACTACCGATATGCTGGCATTGCGTGAAGCGGCTATAGCGGGTATCGGCGTGGTGCAGTTGCCCATATTGATGGTGAAAGAGCAGCTTGCGTCAGGGGACCTCATTCGCGTACTTGATGCCTGGGAGCCACGACGTGAGGTGATTCATGCTGTGTATCCTTCAAGACGCGGGTTACTCCCGTCTGTCAGGGCACTGGTGGATTTTCTTACCGAAGAGTATGCGCGGATGGTGGAAGATTAATCTTTCCTTCTCCCCTGGGCGAGGGTGAGGATCTTACACCACACAAGGCCTCATGCTGCACGGGCGGGGAATATAAAAGAAAAAAGCCCGTACTTTCGTACGAGCTCCTATCTTAAATATGGCGGTGAGGGGGGGATTCGAACCCCCGATACGTTGCCGTATACACACTTTCCAGGCGTGCTCCTTCAGCCACTCGGACACCTCACCATATTGTCATCCCGTTGTTGCTGGGACGGGCGCTAATGTAAGGAAAAGCCGAACTGGCGTCAACTCACTTTTTCAGTAAATCAGCGCATTTAGACAAACTTCAGTCAACATGGCTTTTAAATGTGCTGAAAGCGCCTTTTTTATCAACAACGCGGTGGCGGGAAAAATTTGTTATGCTGGCAATCCAGTTGAAAATGAACACAAAACAGCGCAATAAAAGGCAGGAATGACTATGGATATAATCTTCTATCACCCCACTTTTGATACTGCTTACTGGATTAAGGCACTTTCGGCGGCGTTGCCCGGGGCGCGCGTGCGTGAGTGGAAACGTGGTGATAACGAACATGCTGACTACGCGCTGGTCTGGCATCCGCCGGTAGAAATGCTCCAGGGCCGTAAACTGAAGGCCGTTTTTGCGCTGGGCGCCGGCGTGGATTCGATTCTGAGCAAACTGAAAGCACACCCTGAAATGCTGCCGGAAGAGATCCCTCTTTTCCGTCTGGAAGATACCGGCATGGGCCAGCAAATGCAGGAGTATGCTGTCAGCCAGGTGCTGCACTGGTTCCGCCGCTTCGACGACTATCAGGCACTAAAACAGCAATCCCACTGGGAACCGCTGCCGGATTATCAGCGCGAAGATTTTACCATTGGTATCCTCGGGGCTGGCGTGCTCGGCTCAAAAGTCGCTGAAGCACTTGCCCCGTGGGGCTTCCCACTGCGTTGCTGGAGCCGTAGCCGCAAGGATTATCCGGGCGTAGAAAGTTTTGCCGGCGCTGATGAGCTTCCTGCGTTCCTGAACGGTACGCGCGTGCTCATCAACCTGCTGCCAAATACGGCCGAAACGGTGGGGATTATCAATGGTGCACTGCTAAATCAACTGGCTGACCAGAGTTACGTAATGAACCTGGCGCGCGGGGTACACCTTGTTGAGTCCGATCTGCTGCAGGCGCTGAACAGCGGAAAACTGAAAGGGGCGATGCTGGATGTGTACAGCCGCGAGCCGTTACCGGCCGAAAGCCCGCTGTGGGCACATCCGCGTGTGGCGATGACGCCGCACATTGCAGCGGTCACGCGTCCGGCGGAAGCTGTGGCCTATATTACCCACACCATCAGTGAGATGGAGCAGGGCCATCCGGTAACCGGACAGGTCGACAGACAGCGCGGCTACTGAGTGAAACCCGGCGTTAGCCGGGTTTTTGCTAATATTCGCTGCAGATAACTGCTATCCTTTGGAAAAACCGCAGAGGAGAGAAAGATGTATCCCGTTGACCTGCATATGCACACCGTCGCCAGTACCCACGCGTATAGCAACCTCCATGATTATATCGCGCAAGCGAAACGCAAGGGCATTACGCTTTTTGCGATTACCGATCACGGCCCGGACATGGCAGATGCGCCGCACTACTGGCATTTTGTGAATATGCGGATCTGGCCACGTCTGGTGGACGGTATTGGGATACTGCGCGGCATCGAGGCAAACATTAAAAATACAGACGGTGAAATCGACTGTACCGGACCGATGCTGACCTCTCTGGATCTGATCCTTGCCGGTTTCCACGAGCCGGTTTTCGCGCCACAGGATAAAGAGACGAACACCCGAGCGATGATTGCTGCCATAGCCAGCGGCAACGTGCACATTATTTCTCATCCGGGTAATCCTAAATACCCGATTGATATCGAGGCTGTTGCCCAGGCGGCAGCGAAACACCGCGTGGCGCTGGAGATCAATAACTCTTCTTTTGTTCACTCGCGTAAGGGCAGTGAAGCAAACTGTCGCGCCGTTGCAGCTGCGGTACGGGATGCAGGCGGCATGGTGGCGCTGGGTTCCGATTCCCATACCGCGTTTACGCTGGGTGATTTTAGTGAATGCCTGAAAATACTGAATGACGTGGATTTCCCGGAAGACAGGATCCTTAACGTTACCCCACGCCGCATGCTTGATTTCCTCGAGTCACGCGGAATGGATCCGATTGATGAATTTGCCGATCTTTAATTGTGTAATGGAATAAAAAAATGAATGAGTTTTCCATCCTTTGCCGCGTGCTGGGTACGCTGTTCTATCGTCAGCCGCAAGACCCGCTGCTGGTTCCACTCTTTACCCTGATTCGTGAAGGGAAACTGGCGCAAAACTGGCCGCTGGAACAGGATGAGTTGCTGGAGCGTCTGCAAAAAAGTTGCGATATGCAGCAGATTTCAACGGATTACAACGCACTGTTTATTGGCGACGAATGCCGCGTTTCGCCGTACCGTTCAGCCTGGCAGGAAGGGGCGACGGAAGCGGAAGTGCGCGCGTTTCTCTCTGAACGCGGAATGCCGCTGACGGATACCCCTGCGGACCATATCGGAACGTTGCTGCTGGCTGCATCCTGGATTGAAGATCACGCCGCTGATGATGAGAACGAGGCTATCGAAACGCTCTTCGGAGCGTATCTGCTGCCGTGGTGCGGTACTTTCCTCGGCAAAGTTGAAGCACATGCGACCTCGCCGTTCTGGAGAACGCTGGCTCCGCTGACCCGCGACGCCATTGCGGCAATGTGGGATGAGCTGGAAGAAGAGGATGAAGAGTGATTTAGGCCACATAAATTCTGCAACCATACATTTCATCTTGCACGGAATGTGCATCTGATCTCATTTCCATGGCGCGCTTCTGCTAAGATGCGCGCCATGAACATATTACTTTGTATCGCATTCACGACAGGCATTCTCTCCGGACTATGGGGATGGGTGGCGGTCTCTCTCGGGTTGCTCAGCTGGGCCGGGTTTCTGGGCTGTACGGCCTACTTTGCCTGCCCGCAGGGCGGCGTAAAAGGGCTTTTTATCTCTGGCTGTACCCTGATGAGCGGTGTTATCTGGGCACTCGTGATTATGAAGGGCAGCGTGCTGGCCCCGCATCTGGAGATCCTGGGCTATATCATGACCGGCGTAGTCGCGTTTTTGATGTGTATCCAGGCAAAGCATATGCTGCTGTCGTTTGTACCCGGTACCTTTATGGGCGCATGCGCGACGTTTGCAGGGCAGGGGGACTGGGCGCTGGTGCTTCCCTCGCTAATGCTGGGGTTGGTGTTTGGCTATGCCATGAAGAACAGCGGCCTCTGGCTGGCCGCCAGACGGGATAAAGCGCAAAACATCAGTGCGGTAAGTGAATAAAAAAAGGCGAGATGATGATCTCGCCTTTTTTATGCGCTTCCTGTCAGGATTCCGGAGGCACTGACATATCGCGGTATTTAACCAGTATCGGGTTTTGCGCCTCTGCTTTGTTCTGCAGGTCCCACAATCCACGATCGATACCATCATTAATCAGGAAGATTACCCCGGTTTCTATGGCTGACATCAGACACATCATGACCGGTTCGTTAGAGGTATACCCGATTTCACCCTCCAGCAAACGCTGGTAATCGATGAAGCGGAAAACCCCGGCCTGCACTTCATAAGAAAGAATGGTTTTGCTGGTCGTTACCGAAGAGAGCACTTCGCCCGTGCTGACGTTGACGACACGCAGGTTTACGGCGATTTGGTCGAGCTGATATTGCGTATCAGCACCGATACCAAAGTAACGCGCGCCCACACCACCCGATTTAACGTTGCTTTCATAACCGATAATCGATCCCTCGATCATGACGTTCGCCGCAGCCAGTGATTCCAGCGGCATGCGGTTATTATTCGCAACGGTGCCATTTTCCTGCGCAGCGCGAATAATTTTCCGTTCATTTAACAGGTTCTGCAGACCCTGACGTTCCAGAGGAATAAACCAGTGCGAATCTTTCAGGGCGGTCACCAGCATGGCGGTGGCGCTCTGTGGCACTGCCGTAGAGAAGTTACTTGCCGGATAAGGTTTAAATTGTCCCGTTTCATCCTGAATGTTGTAAACCGAGACAAATATTTTACCGGTCGGCGCAGGTAAATGTGTTAAATCACGATAGCTTTGAGCCCGAGGCATTAATGTTGGTTTTGCAGCTTCTTTAGGTGGAGCAGTTAAACAACCGCTCAATAAGCACACTGCAACAAATATCAGGAAGCGCTGCATGATCGTTGTCCTTATTTCGTTGTTGTTTAAAAGTTCGTTGAATCACTTTGTAGACCGGAAACCTGAATGGTGGAGGTTTTCCCGGTTTTTCGATCGGTAACGTTCAACTGGAGTTGTCCGTCCTTGTTGGCGATGTCGACAATGAAGTCGTTGGTCACCATTCGGCCGGGTTTGCCGGTATTAATGTTGGTCAGCAACCCTCCCAAAATCTGCGACTGGATAGCCTGCGTGAAGTTGTCCAGTGCCGATGGGGTATCGACGCTAAAATCCTTAAAGCTGGGATCCTTATAGGAGTTTTGCGCCTGGGCTTCGTTCAACAGAAACGCCCCATTATTGGGATTACCGCCAAAGTTAGGGTTACGGAACTGGAACGTCATATTTCCGGCCCAGCTTATAGGGGTTATTAGCATTATCGAAACAACTGCATATGCAATACGCATGACAGCCTCCGGATATAGGTTCGCTAGAATTCGTCTTTTGCTAAATCGCTGGTGCTTAATAGCGCTTTATCAATTTGCAGGCGATTAATAGCATCTTCTGATTGAGCCAGTGCTAAGGCTACGTTTTTATCGAAGTCTATTTTCGTGGGGAATAAAAATGTTTGATAAATAACGTCCTGATTAGCCGTTATTGTTATCCAACTTCCCCATCGTGCACTGGGTCGCTCGTTGATTGTTATATTTCCAGTAAATGTACTGTCCCATTTGTCACTGAATGCACGATAAAAATTGTGCCCGACCGAGGAGACAGTGTGGTCTGTTAACAATCCGGGAACTTCGACCTCGACGGCCCGTACGTTCCCGGCAGCGAGCATAAAACTCGCTGCGGCGATCCAACTCAACGTGCGTTTCATTTGATTAACGCCTGAGGTTATCGTTTGCCCATGAAACAGCCTGAGTTCGGTTCTTAACAGCTATCTTCTTGAAAAGATTATAAAGGTGCGTCTTTACCGTATTTTCGCTGATAAATAACGAACGGGCGATTTCAATATTTGAAGCACCAATGCGCAATTTGTTCAGGATCTCTTTCTCACGGTGCGTTAGCAGCGCTGACTCTGAACTGTTATAGCGGTAATTTCCGGAGTGCGTGATGAGATAGCTGGCAAGTTTTTGCGAAAAATAACACTCGCCGCGCAATATACCCTGCAGACCTTCGACCAGCCGATCTTCTTCTTCCGTGATATAGAACACACCATTGATATGCGGCCAGCTTTCAATATCTCTGAAGGGATACTCATCAGGGGTATTCAATAATAACACGCGGATATTATTGTTTTTCCTGCTTAAATTATCTTGCCAGTAATGGATAAGCTTTTTATCCGCTTCCATCATATCAATCAGAATGATACTGCCAGGTGCAATATCATCAAAAGAACGTTGAATATTATGTAATTTCCCGTGCAGAGACAGCGATTGCTTTAAATGTTGTAATAAAGCGGTCGCTTGCAACGAAGGTTTTGTGATCAACAGTAACGTATGACCATGTAAACTTTGGACTTCATTATACATGATGAAACCCCACTTTTTTATGACACCTGACAGCGGTCCTCCAGATAAAAAAGAGGACCCCAGAAGTACTGACAGATGTTGCACTGCTGTGTGAAGAAAAAAAACATAACCTCCAGCAGGAGGTAAATATAAAACAAATTTCGTACATCTGATTTCAATCTAGCTATTACTAACTTTAAAGCAAGTGTTAAACGTGTAACAGGATGTAAAAATCAATATTAATTTGTGAAAATGGACTCTTTTAAATGTTGTGGAATGATAAGAAAGTTGTACATGTAAATAACCCTGCACAGATTTTAAAAATCATACAAATATTTATAATTGTTTGATTTTTATGAGTATTAATTATTTATTTCTTCCTGTAAAGAGGTATGAGTCACAGAGATTTTCTAAGTCCTGGAATGAACGATGCTGCGTCTTAAGAAAACAGGTCTCGTGTCACGTGTTGTGTAAAATGTCCTCCTGGCGTTTCGTTTAGCGTCCGTTGCATGGGGGCTTTACCCCTCTCGTCCCGCTGCACAATCGATTATTAAGAAAGGCTTAATAGAAAAATAAGAACCCCGGTCTATAACGTTTTTTTGCATGGAATTACTACTTTGAGGTGACGTGATAAATAAAAATAAGCCACGCGGGTGAGATATTTAAAATGTTTCGGCAGACATACTCATCACCGTAACGACGCGTTAACAAATTACGAGTCGTTCTAACACGAAGTCACAGTAACAAGGTTATGGCGTTATCAAATAGCCAGGTCCAGGGTGACAACATGAAAAATACATCGTTATTTATGATGTTTACATTACTGGGTGCGCCTGGATTTGTAATCGCGGCTGATTCAGATTTGGCTAACGCTGAATATAACTTCACGGTTAATGAATTAAGTCGTTCATCATTAAATCAGGCAGCCATTATTGGTCAGCAGGGCATGTTAAATGATGCTCAGGTTCGCCAGGACGGGTCAAAATTATTGTCCATTGTTTCTCAGGATGGCGCAGGCAACAGAGCGAGAGTTGATCAATCAGGGACTTATAATATTGCCTGGATCGATCAGAGCGGTAGCGCGAATGATGCAGGTATTACGCAAGATGGATATGGTAATAGTGCGAAAATTATCCAAAAAGGGTCGGGTAATAGAGCAAATATTACGCAGTACGGTACGCAGAAAACCGCAGTTGTAGTGCAGAGACAGTCGCAAATGGCGATTCGCGTTATTCAGCGTTAGTTATTTAGCGGCGACTTTAATCAATCCGATGGGGGTTTACCATGAAATTTATCAAAGTGGCAGCAATTGCAGCAATCGTAGTTTCTGGTAGTGCTATGGCCGGTAGTATTAATCAAGGCGGTTGGGGTAACGGGCATGGCCACGGTGGTCATGACAGTGGTCCAAATTCAACGCTGAGCATTTACCAGTACGGTGGCGGTAACTCGGCTCTCGCTTTGCAAACCAGTGCGAGAAATTCCACACTGACCATTAATCAGAGTGGCGGCGGTAACGGTGCTGACGTTGGTCAGGGCTCTGATGACAGCTCAATTAGTCTGACTCAGAATGGTTTCGGTAACAGCGCAACGCTTGACCAGTGGAATGGTAACCACTCGGTGATGAACGTTAGCCAGTACGGTGGTGGCAACGGTGCTGCTGTTGATCAAACCGCATCCGGATCCACTGTGACTGTTCAGCAGGTTGGTTTTGGCAACCACGCGACTGCACATCAGTATTAATTTCCAGTCTGTGCTACAAAAAACAGGGCATTTGCCCTGTTTTTTTTCGGGAGTTCATCATGAATACCTTAATTCTCCTCGCGGCGCTTTCCAGTCAGATCACGTTTAAAACATCGCAACAGGGAAATATGACCACCATTATTCCGCAGGTTATTCTGACGGAACCGTGTGAATGTCAGGTGCAGATTGTCTCTTTGCGACAGGGGCAGGGGGGGCAAAGTTCTTCACGGCAACAAAACACACTTTTTATTCCCGCTAATCAGACGATTGATTTAATGCGACTGAGTTTAAATATAGATTCCGGAGACAAGGTGAACATTACTGTCACCGTCTCTGACGGGAAATCGCTTCATTTATCACAGCAATGGTCCCCAGCGGGAAGTGCGCTCTAATGATTATGAAATCAAGACGTTGTGGATATGGCGGGCGTGCGCGGTTGAGCTATGCTGTTATCAGGAGCTGTGAAGTGCTGTTCCATAACGTGATGCTTTGTTTGCCCTAACGGAGCGCGTTTACCCCTCAAGGACGACTTTCATTGAGGAGTACATATAGTGACCAAATATTTAGCCCGACGGGTTTATGGTTTAGGTTTGATCCTCTCTGCATTTATTACCCCCGCTTTTTCAGCCACGATTGTCGACGGTGGTGTGATTCATTTTCGCGGCGCTATTGTCGCAGACCCCTGCGTGGTCACACCGCATCATGACGCGTTTGCAATGACATGCCCGGATAATAATCGGATGCAAACGCGCAGGGTCAGCTATGAAGATGTACTTAACGGTCAGGTCAACGATTCCAGCCTCGCAACTCTCAGCATGAAGTACCTTAATCCCGAAAAAACGCTCGCGGTTGTTCAAATTCAGTATCGTTAATTCTCGCTCTTCCGCTCCCCGGCGGAAGAGGTTTTTCCCCGATAGTTTTTTATCCATACCTCCTCTGCGATACACTTAAGAAAAAGGCGGGTAGCAGAGGGTACGTATGAAACCGCAAATTGAAGTCATTCATGGCGATATTACGACGATGCACGTCGACGTGATCGTTAATGCGGCCAATCCATCACTGATGGGCGGGGGCGGTGTTGACGGCGCAATCCACCGGGCTGCAGGACCGCAGCTCCTTGAGGCCTGTAAAGCTGTGCGTCAGCAGCAGGGTGAATGTCCTCCGGGTCATGCGGTGATTACCCTCGCGGGAGATCTTCCTGCCAAAGCGGTGATTCACGCAGTGGGGCCTGTATGGCATGGCGGCGATCGGTATGAGGCGAGTATTCTGGAGGAGGCGTACCGCAACTGCCTGCGCCTGGCAGCGGATAACGGCTATAAGACGATGGCTTTTCCGGCTATCAGCACTGGGGTATACGGATATCCAAAACCTGCCGCTGCCACGATCGCGGTAGAGACCGTTTACCGATACCTCTCCCTCAAGCCGATGCCTGAGAAGGTGATTTTTGTCTGTTTCGACGAAGAAACCACACACCTTTATCAGCGGCTTCTCACGCAGCGTGGACAGGACGTAGAGAGCTAAAACAAACACGGCGCACTGAGTGCGCCGCGTTTGTTTATGAGGCTTTAGCCTGTGGTTTTCCTGAAAAGAGGAAACGCAGGAGCGGGATCCGCAGATGGATTTCATAAAGCACGATGGCAATCCCAATCACAAAGACCAGTCCGGTAAAGAAACCCAGCGTGTTGGACGCAATATGTGGCGTGATATAAGCGCCGAAGAACAGCGTCAGCGGGTGGTGCACCAGGTAAATAAACAGTGAAGCATTGACGAAGTAGGTCACGCGGCTGGACTTAAAGTTCAGCAAGCGGTGTCCCAGCGCGAAGACCACATTCACCATCCACAGACCCAGCAGCATGGTGATCACGCTTTCTGTTTCATACATCCAGCCATCGCCGCTGCCATAGCGCTGATTTAACAGATAGGCCGCAAACGCGATAGCGGCACCCAGGGCGCACCATGGCGACGGGGTGGTAAACAGCGATTTAAGTTTGGGATGAATAAATGCCAGCGCACCGGCTAAAAAGAAGGGGATGTAAAACAGCGACTGCATCACGACGAAATTGAACAGCCCGTCACTCAGTATCGGCGGATACACGATAAATAGCGTGCGTCTCACGGCCGCATAGGCGATACCCAGCAGCAAAAAGAGCAGAGACAGTTTACCCAGCGTAATATTGGCGAAGAAGGTATCGGCCTGGGTACTCAGGCGATGGCGCAGGCGGCTGAAAATGACCAGGCTGACCGTGGTGAGCACCACCAGGACCAGCAGGAACCACAGGTGAGACACCAGTTCCCAGACCAGGGTATTGTACTTTTCATACAGCGTCAGATTTGGCCAGTTCTCCGCTTTGCCTTTGACGTACTGCAACATAATAAACTGCGGCAACGTCAGCAGGGGAATGGCGGTCAACATCGGAATGCCCACACGCTCCACGCGCACTTTCCACCAGCGTTTTACCGGGTAGCGTAAGAACAGCATGTAGGAGAAATAGCCGGATATGACAAAAAACACCTGCATACGAAAGGCATGGATAAAGTCATTAAACAGCGTGAGCCACCAGGAAGGCATCTGGCTATTCACATGCCAGGTGTGGCTGGAGTAAATCAGTGAAATGTGAAAGGGGATCCCCAACAGCATCAGCCATGCCCGGATCGAGTCGAGGAAATATTCACGTTCTACAGGTGTTGAGCTCATATAACTTTGTGCATTCTCAGACTTTTCGCCTTATCCCTAAGACTCATAATGGTTACATTCGAAGCCAACCCTACACCAAGACCGACACCCTGTCTCCAGGATAAGCACGCAAAGTGAAAAGCGGGTTCTTTCATTTGCTTAATCCATGAGCCAGCGAGCTGAACAAAGCAGTGATAATGTTGTCGGATTGCCTGAGTTTCCATTAAAATGGATCGGATCGATATAAGCACACAAAGGGGGAAGTGCTTACTTATTATGAAACATAAACCACAGATGATGAAAATGCGTTGGTTGGGTGCTGCAGTGGTGTTATCTCTGTATACCTCATCGGCACTGGCCTTTAACATCGACGATGTCGCAAAACAGGCAAAATCGATGGCAGGCAAGAGCTACGAAGCGCCAAAAAGTAACTTGCCCTCCGTTTTCCGCGACATGAAGTATGCGGACTATCAGCAGATCCAGTTCAACCATGACAAAGCGTACTGGAACAACATTAAAACCCCGTTCAAGCTTGAGTTTTATCATCAGGGAATGTACTTCGACACGCCTGTTGCCATTAATGAAGTGACGGCGACCGCGGTACGTAAAATCAAGTACAGCCCGGATTACTTCAATTTTGGCAATGTTCAGCACGATAAAGATACGGTTAAAGACCTGGGCTTCGCTGGCTTCAAGGTGCTTTACCCGATCAACAGCAAAGATAAAAACGACGAAATCGTCAGCATGCTCGGTGCCAGCTACTTCCGCGTGATCGGGGCAGGGCAGGTGTACGGGCTTTCTGCGCGTGGCCTCGCCATTGATACCGCGCTGCCATCAGGTGAAGAGTTCCCACGTTTCCGCGAGTTCTGGATTGAACGTCCAAAACCAACCGACAAACGCCTGACTATTTATGCACTGCTGGATTCCCCGCGTGCGACCGGTGCTTATCGCTTTGTGATTATGCCTGGCCGTGACACGGTCGTTGACGTGCAGTCCAAAGTTTACCTGCGCGATAAAGTCGGCAAACTGGGCGTTGCACCGCTGACGAGTATGTTCCTGTTTGGGCCGAATCAGCCGTCACCGGCGACGAACTTCCGCCCGGAACTGCACGATTCCAACGGTCTTTCTATTCATGCAGGTAATGGTGAGTGGATCTGGCGTCCGCTGAATAACCCGAAACATCTGGCTGTTAGCAGTTTTGCGATGGAAAACCCGCAAGGTTTCGGCCTCCTGCAGCGTGGCCGTCAGTTCTCCCGATTTGAAGATCTGGATGACCGCTATGACCTGCGCCCAAGCGCCTGGGTCACGCCGAAAGGTGACTGGGGTAAAGGTAAGGTTGAGCTGGTTGAAATTCCAACCAATGACGAAACCAACGATAACATCGTTGCTTACTGGACGCCGGATCAGCTGCCGGAAGCCGGTAAAGAGATGAACTTCAAATACACCATTACCTTTAGCCGCGACGAAGACAAACTGCATGCGCCGGATAACGCGTACGTCATGCAGACTCGCCGTTCTACGGGTGATGTGAAGCAGTCTAACCTGATCCGTCAGCCTGATGGCACCGTGGCCTTTGTTGTGGACTTCGCGGGCCAGGATATGAAAAAACTGTCCCCGGATACCGCCGTTGCCGCTCAGGCGAGCATCGGTGATAACGGTGAAATCGTTGAGAACACCGTACGCTATAACCCGGTAACGAAAGGCTGGCGTCTGACGCTGCGCGTGAAAGTGAAAGATCCGAAACAGACCACTGAAATGCGTGCTGCGCTGGTCAGTAACGATCAGCCGCTGAGTGAAACCTGGAGCTATCAGCTACCTGCCAATGAATAATACATCTGAATATATTGATGCCATGCCGCTGACGGACATTGAAAAAGCGGCGCTGCCTAAAAGCGACATCCGCGCGGTGCATACCGCGCTGGATGGCGAACACCGTCCGTTTTCACGTGACGATGATACGCCGCTGGGGTCAGTAAAGGCGCGTCTGGAGCAGGCATGGCCAGACTCGCTGGCAGAAGGGCAGTTGATTAAAGACGACGAAGGACGCGATCAGCTTCAGGCAATGCCGAAAGCCACGCGTTCCTCGATGTTCCCTGACCCGTGGCGCACCAACCCGGTTGGCCGCTTCTGGGATCGCCTGCGTGGGCGTGATGTTACGCCGCGCTATCTGTCGCGCCTGACGAAAGAAGAGCAGGCCTCCGAACAGAAATGGCGGACCGTGGGGACCATTCGTCGTTACATTCTGCTGTTACTGACGCTGGCGCAGACCGTGGTCGCTACCTGGTACATGAAAACCATTCTGCCTTACCAGGGCTGGGCGCTTATCAACCCTGCAGACATGATGGGCCAGGATATCTGGGTCTCCTTCATGCAGCTGCTGCCGTATATCCTGCAGAGCGGCATTCTTCTGCTGTTTGCCGTTCTTTTCTGCTGGGTGTCAGCCGGTTTCTGGACCGCGCTGATGGGCTTCCTGCAGCTGCTGATGGGGCGGGACAAATACAGCATTTCAGCCTCAACGGTCGGGGATGAACCCCTTAATCCTGAGCACCGTACGGCGCTGATCATGCCTATCTGTAACGAAGACGTTGACCGCGTATTTGCGGGTCTGCGTGCGACCTGGGAATCCGTAAAGGCAACCGGTAACGCGGCGCATTTTGACGTCTATATCCTGAGTGACAGCTACAACCCGGACATTTGCGTTGCCGAGCAAAAAGCCTGGATGGAACTGATCGCGGAAGTACAGGGTGAAGGCCAGATCTTCTACCGCCGTCGTCGTCGTCGCGTGAAGCGTAAAAGCGGAAACATCGATGACTTCTGCCGTCGCTGGGGGAATCAGTACAGCTACATGGTCGTGCTGGATGCTGACTCCGTAATGAGCGGCGACTGCCTGAGCGGTCTGGTGCGTCTGATGGAAGCCAACCCGAACGCGGGGATCATCCAGTCTTCGCCAAAAGCGTCCGGTATGGACACGCTTTATGCGCGCTGCCAGCAGTTTGCAACCCGCGTCTACGGGCCGCTCTTTACCGCTGGTCTGCACTTCTGGCAACTGGGTGAGTCTCACTACTGGGGTCACAACGCCATTATCCGCGTGAAGCCGTTCATTGAGCACTGTGCGCTGGCTCCGCTGCCGGGGGAAGGTTCGTTTGCGGGGTCTATTCTGTCGCACGACTTCGTGGAAGCGGCGTTGATGCGTCGTGCTGGCTGGGGCGTCTGGATCGCCTACGACCTGCCGGGATCTTACGAAGAGCTGCCGCCGAACCTGCTGGATGAGCTCAAGCGTGACCGCCGCTGGTGTCACGGTAACCTGATGAACTTCCGCCTGTTCCTCGTAAAAGGGATGCACCCGGTTCACCGTGCTGTATTCCTGACTGGCGTAATGTCTTATCTCTCCGCACCGCTGTGGTTTATGTTCCTTGCGCTCTCTACTGCGCTACAGGTGGTGCATGCTCTGACGGAACCGCAATACTTCCTGCAACCGCGCCAGCTGTTCCCGGTGTGGCCGCAGTGGCGTCCGGAGCTGGCGATTGCGCTGTTTGCCTCCACCATGGTACTGCTGTTCCTGCCTAAGCTGCTCAGTATCATTCTGATCTGGTGCAAAGGCTCGAAAGAGTACGGTGGTTTCTGCCGCGTGACGCTCTCGCTTCTGCTGGAAGTGCTGTTCTCGGTGCTGCTGGCGCCGGTGCGTATGCTGTTCCATACCGTGTTTGTGGTCAGCGCGTTCCTCGGCTGGGAAGTGGTCTGGAATTCACCGCAGCGTGATGATGACTCCACGCCGTGGGGGGAAGCCTTCATGCGTCATGGCTCGCAGCTGCTGCTGGGTCTGGTATGGGCGGCAGGTATGGCCTGGCTGGATCTGCGCTTCCTGTTCTGGCTGGCACCGATTGTCTTCTCGCTGATCCTGTCACCGTTTGTGTCAGTGATTTCGAGCCGTTCAACGGTGGGGCTGCGTACCAAACGCTGGAAACTGTTCCTGATCCCGGAAGAGTATTCGCCGCCACAGGTGCTGGTGGATACCGACACGTATCTGGAGCAGAACCGCAAACGCTCGCTGGAAGATGGCTTTATGCACGCGGTGTTTAACCCGTCATTTAACGCTCTGGCGACGGCCATGGCGACAGCGCGTCACCGTGCAAGCCAGGTACTGGAGATTGCCCGCGATCGTCACGTTGAGCAGGCGCTGAATGATACGCCGGAAAAACTCAACCGCGACCGTCGTCTGGTGCTGTTGAGCGATCCGGTTACGATGGCACGCCTTCACTACCGTGTGTGGTCTGCGCCGGAAAAATACTCTTCGTGGGTCAGCCACTATAAAGAGATTAAAATTAATCCACTCGCGCTGAAGGCGAAGTAAGCCTTCTGTGCCCGGCGGCGTTACGCTACCCGGCAAATAAAAATACCGGCTGAAAAGCCGGTATTTTTTTAGAGGTCATTGATGAAAATAATCCTCGCCGTGATGATGGCGTGTTTACTCAGCGGCTGTGGCAGCATCATCAGCCGCACCATTCCAGGGCAAGGCCACGGTAATCAGTACTACCCCGGGGTAAAATGGGATGTACGTGACTCAGCGTGGCGCTATCTCACCGTGCTCGATTTACCGTTTTCACTGGTATTCGATACGCTATTGTTGCCGATCGACGCTCAGCACGGCCCTTATGAATAGGGGAAATTAACGCTCATCCCACTCATCGGCTGCGGTCTGTCCTTCTTCCGTATCCAGCGGCGGCTCGAGCTGAAATTCGCCCTCATCCCACTCGTGCAGGGTGTTTTCTTCAAGCCATTCCTGCCGTAGTTCGATTTCGTCATAGTCGCCATCAAAGACGGCCTGCGCACCTTCTCCGCTCAGGACCGGCAAACATTCTCCTTCCTCGCCATCATCAGCAAAGAATTCGGCCTGCCACATAATATCCCCGTCCTGCAGAACGTATTTCTGGATATTAAGCTGTTGCACGTCAGCATTTTCTTCCTCAACGCCAGGATTATCGGCGAGGAACTCTTCACGAGCGGCATCAATAGCTTCTTCCAGTGTGGCGTACATGGTCATTGGTGTCTCCCTGTTTTCCTGAAGGTTTCAGGGAAAGAATAGCTGAATATCGGGTTCTGCAAGTATGAATGCAAAAATAAGCTGTCACGCGTTCGTCTTATTAACGACCGGTCGTAAAGCCCTCGATAAACTGAACCACGAATAAACCGCATTAAACAACACCACGCCCGCGGTGACGATAAACACGGCGCGGAAACCAAAACTGGCGGAAATCCCGGCTCCGACAAGCGGTCCGGTGACGTTGCCGATATCGCGAAATGACTGGTTATAGCTAAAAATGCGGCCGGCTATCTGGTTCGTTGAGTTGTACACCAGCAGGGTCTGAACCGCAGGCAGTAACGCGCCGTCTGCCGCTCCCAGTAAGAAACGCAGCAGGCCAAGCTGCCACGGTGCTTGTACCATCGACATCGGAATGAGGAGCAGAACGGAAATCACCAGGGCGCATATCAGGATTTTTTCCGGGCCCACGCGGTCCCCCAGTTTTCCCAGCCTCGGGGCGCTGAGCAGCGCTGCCACGCCGGGCACCGACGCGATAAGCCCGCTGATAAACGCAATATTACTGACGTCACCGGCCAGATCGCGAACGTAGAGCGTCAGAATAGGGGCAATCGACCCGGTTGCTACCTGAATAATCAGGGTCGTGACGAACAGGCTTAGCACCAGCCTGGGATTTTTAAGCGAGGTCAGCACATCCCGTGCGTGGAGCATCTCTTTTCGGGGGACCGGGGTGAAACGTTCACGGATACAGAGCAGCGTGACGATAAAGCAGAGAAAAAGGACGCTGGCAGTAATGAAAAAGACCGGACGCAGGCCGTAGTTATCCGCCAGCAGCCCGCCTGCCAGCGGTCCCAGCAATGCGCCGCTCACGCCACCGGTGGAGAGCGTTCCGAGCGCCCAGCCGCTTTTGTGTCGCGGAATTTGGGTGGCGATGAGCGCATTTGCGTTAGGAATAAAGCCCCCCAGCAGGCCCAGTAACGCGCGCAAAATCAGAAATTGCCAGACGTTCTGCGCAAGGCCCATCAGCGCCATAATGATGGCCATCCCCAGTGCCGAACGCAGCAGCATGATCTTTCGTCCTTTGCGATCGGCAAGGCCACCCCAGAAGGGCGAAGCAATCGCGGAAAAGAGAAAGGTGATACTGAAGACCAGGCCAGACCACATATTGAGCGCACTGTGACCGGTGACGCCAAGTTGTTCAACGTAAAGCGGCAGGAAGGGCATCACCAGGCTAAACGCCGCACCGGTGAGAAAACAGCCAAGCCACGCAACTGTGAGGTTACGCTTCCAGTTTATGGGGGCATCTGAGGGTGACATAACAATCCGCATAATGAGGTGCAGAGCACCATAGGCCTGAAGTAATAAGCCTGCTAAGTATGCGCCTGGGTTATGATCGCTGCAATGCGGAGGCGCTTTTAAAGCTAAATGAGCGTGCGGCCCTGATGGCCGCACGGAAAATTAATAGCGCGACGGCATACCCTCTGGCCGCGTTTTGAAGCGACGATGGAGCCACATATACTGCTCCGGCGCGAGCATGATGCATTTCTCAACCACTCTGTTCATCCAGCGAGCGGTCGTTTCCGCATCGTCCAGCGGCCGCGCGAGTTCCGGCTCGAGCATCATTAACTCGTAGCCTGAGCCATCCGGCTTGCGACGCGGGACAAACGGGACGATCGCGGCTTTGGACATTTTCGCCAGCATCCAGGTACCGGTGGTTGTGGCCGCCTCTTCAACGGCGAAGAACGGGACAAATACGCTGGATTGCGGGCCATAATCGTGGTCAGGGGCATACCAGATCACTTCACCTGATTTCAGCGCGCGGATCATCCCCTTCAGGTCTTTCCGGTCGATCATACTTTTGTTGGAGCGCATACGGCCGTTGGTCTGGATTAAATCGATCACCGGGTTATCGTTAGGGCGATAAACACCAATACCAGGTGCCTGCATGCCAAACATACGCGCACCGATCTCCAGCGTCAGAAAATGCACGCCAATCAGCAGTACGCCTGTCTTATTGGCCTGAAGCGTATGCACAGGCTCCATACCTGTCCCGGTGACTTCACTCCAGCGGGCCATCCGTTTGTCTGGCCAGAACCACGCCATACCGGTTTCCATCAGCCCCATGCCAACGGATTCGAAATTCCTGGTAACCATCTCATGACGTTCCGCCTCGCTCATCTGCGGGAAGCACAGCTCAAGGTTGCGGTAGGCAATCCTGGCGCGGCGTTTCATGAATTTTTGACCAATACGGCCCACACATTTGCCCACACGGAAAATCACAGGGTAAGGGAGTTGGACCATCAGCCATAAAAAACCAATGCCAAGCCAGGTCAACCAATAGCGGGGATGCAAAAGGGCGACAGTAAATTTCGGTAACTGGGTCATGTCTTTCCTGTGTTCTAACGTCCTGTTTAGCTATTGTCTCATTTTTTGAGGCGTAGCCAAAATGTCTGTCTTCGAAACGTGTACGAATGCAGCAATTGTTAAGTCTGACTAACTAGGGGTGTGTGAAATGTAGCGTAAATTGTGTGGATGTAAATTGTCATTGTTTGCTATATGATGCCGACCGATTTTTCATTCTCTCTAACGATTGCAGGACTTGTACACCATGCCAGTGTTACACAACCGCGTTTCGAATGAGATGTTAAAGGCGCGTATGTTGGCTGAAACCGAACCGCGCACGACAATCTCATTCTACAAATACTTTACCATCAACGATCCACAAGCGACCCGCGATGCGCTTTATCAGGCCTTCACGACGCTGAATGTTTTCGGTCGCGTCTATCTTGCCCGTGAAGGCATCAATGCCCAGATCAGCGTACCGGAAAGCAAAGTAAACGCCTTCCGCGACCTGCTTTACGGGTTCGATCCGGCTCTCAACGGTGTACGCCTGAACATTGCCCTGGATGATGACGGTAAATCATTCTGGGTACTGCGCATGAAAGTGCGTGAACGCATTGTCGCGGACGGTATTGACGATCCGGCGTTTAACGCCGCTGATGTCGGGGAATACCTGAAAGCGGCGGAAGTGAATGCGATGCTGGACGATCCGGATGCGGTGTTCATCGATATGCGTAACCATTATGAGTATGAAGTGGGGCATTTCGAAAACGCGATGGAAATTCCGGCTGATACCTTCCGCGAGCAACTGCCAAAAGCGGTTGAGATGATGCAGGAACATAAAGATAAAAAGATCGTGATGTACTGCACCGGCGGGATCCGCTGTGAGAAGGCCAGCGCCTGGATGAAGCACAACGGGTTTAATAAGGTCTGGCACATTGAAGGCGGCATTATTGAGTACGCCCGCCGTGCCCGTGAGCAGGGTTTACCGGTGCGTTTTATCGGTAAGAACTTTGTCTTTGACGAACGAATGGGCGAGCGTATTTCAGAGGATGTGATTGCCCACTGTCACCAGTGCGGTACGCCGTGTGATACCCATACCAACTGCAAAAATGACGGATGTCATTTGCTGTTTATTCAGTGTCCGGCCTGTGCCGAGAAATTTAACGGATGCTGCAGCGAACTGTGCAGTGAAGAGAGCATGCTGCCGGAAGAGGAGCAACGCCGTCGTCGTGCAGGACGGGAAAATGGTAACAAGATTTTTAATAAATCCCGTGGCCGTCTGAACACCAAACTGGGTATTCCCGACCCTGAATAAGGCTGATGCCCGGCAGCGTGAAAGCCTGCCGGGCGTCGTTATTATGACTTCTGCTGAACGCCTTCAACGGAAATAATCAGTTCGACATCCTGAGAAGCAGGGCCCAAATCGGTAGTAATATTAAAGTCTTTCAGGTGAATTTTACCTGCGGCTTCAAATCCGGCACGTTTACCCCCCCACGGATCGTCACCCTGGCCCATTAATTTTGCATTCAGCGTAACCGGTTTTGTCACGCCGTTGAGCGTCAGGTTGCCGGTAATATCCAGCTTATCGCCATCTTTTTTCACTTCCGTGGAGGTGAAGGTGGCCTGCGGGAATTTAGACACGTTCAGGAATTCCGCACTGCGCAAATGTTTATCGCGTTCTGCATGATTGGTGTCGACGCTGTTGGTATTAATGGTCACGTTGACTTTATCGGCGGCAGGATTTTTTTCGTCAAAGCTGAATGTGCCGTCAAAATCATTAAAGGTGCCATACAGCCAGCTATACCCGAGATGCTGAATACGGAAATTGACGAAAGCATGTTGGCCCTCTTTATCAATTTTATAGTCAGCAGCAACGGCTGAGCCAGTGGTAAATAACAGAGAACCCAGTGCGATACCCAGCAGGTGTTTTTTCATTTTAAGCTCCAGAGTCAACTGACGAGCGGCCAAGCATGCGCTTTAGCGTATCGTCTTTATCGATGAAATGATGTTTAAGGGCGGCAAGCCCGTGCAGCACGGACAGGATAACCACGCTCCATGCCAGCCAGAGGTGAATCACCCCGGCAATATCGGCCTGTGATCCCGCATCGGCAAGCGTTGCCGGGACATCAAAAATGCCAAAAACGCTTATTGGCTTACCCTCTGCTGTCGAAATGAGATAGCCGCTGATCAGAAGAGCGAAGAGCAGCGCATAAAGCGTAATATGCGCGGCAACAGCGCTGATACGGGTAAATTTACTGTGGGTCTTTGGCGCGGCAGGCGGCGGTGAAATGTGTCGCCAGATCACGCGAATAACCAGCCCCATCATCAGCAGCACGCCGATGCTCTTATGCAGCTCCGGGGCCTGGTGATACCAGCCATCGTAATAGCTGAGCGTCACCATCCAGAGGCCAAGTCCGAACATGGCATAGACCGCAATAGCAAATATCCAGTGCAAGCTTATGGATATTATTCCATAGCGCCGGGAGGTGTTACGCAATTGCATCAGGATTACCATTATCAAATAAACAGAGCAGTAAAAATGAACGGGAAGGAATGATATTGCAACTGAAATAAGTCGATATTGATTTTTATTTTATTTATTTCAGCGGTTTTGAAAATGATCCGCAAAGGTAATTCAATGTCTTCGTGCAAGACTTAACAAAGGGCTAATTGAGGAATTGTTCTAACTTAAGTAAATATAAAGTAATGTCAATAAATGTCAGGCAGGCTTTCAGTAAAATACAATGTAAATAAAATCAATGATGGCCAGCAGCGCCCACAATAAGATATAGAGCATCAAATGCTCACGAATATTATTGATGAGAAAACCCACAACTTTGCGCATAGCGCCCCGCAAACCGTAACATGAAGACGGGCTCCGGAACGTCCGAAGCCCGTGGTGGATTATCCGTTAAAACGTGAAAGAGAGAAGGGCGTCAGATCAAACTGCGGTGTAATACCCTGGGCAAACTGCGCGGCAATTTCACCCAGCACCGACGCGAACTTAAAGCCGTGACCGCTCAGACCGGTGATGAGCAATGTATTCTCATGCCCGGGGAGCGTATCGATAATAAAGTCTTCGTCCGGCGTGTTGTCGTAGGTACATGCCGCGCCATAGAGTAAGCCACCGACGCCCGGCAGAATATTTCGCAGGAACGAGAAGGCTTCAGAGCCATCCTGTGGGTAGGCGCCAAACGGTTTACGTTCTTCAGGAGAGGAGATGATTTGTCCCCCATTGTGTTTCCCGATTTTGAGCGCGTCTTTATCCGAAGGGAAGCCGTAGAACTGATCGCCGTTGGGTAACTCGCCGGTGAACGCCGGGAATTTATTCTGCGTACTGTAACGGCCATCAGACTGGAACCAGGAGAAGACCTTGCGCACCGGCTGTACGGGCAGGTCTGGCAGCAGACGGGTTACCCAGGTACCTGCACTGATGAGCAATCGGGAGGCCGTGTACTCTCCGTCCAGGGTTGTCACCGTGACGCCGTCAGCGTCATGTTTAATGGCCTCGACCGGGCAATTGAAAAGCTGGGCGCAGCCTGCTTTCGCGGCCAGCGCTATCCAGGTTTTTATTGCTGTTTCGCAATGCAACACCCCAGAATGGGCTTCAAAGAGACCAACATAATCGTCCGGGACGGTGATTTCCGGCCAGCGTGACATGATCCCCGCCGCGTCGAGCTTCTCAACGTCCAGGTTGAATGTCTTCGCGCTGCGTTCGACGCTGGCGAGAAAATCAGAGTGGGCAGGACCAAGGTTAATGATACCCGTGCGTTCGAAAATGCGTTCCTCAGTCTGTTTAGCCAGTTCGTCCCAGAGCGCTTGCGCGCGAAGTACCAGCGGGACATAGCGCTCGCCTTCACCATAGGCGTGACGAATGAGGCGAGTATCGCCATGATGGCTTCCCTCTGAATGAGGGGGAAGATGGGCATCTATCATCAGAACCTTGAGGCCAGCCTGGGTGGCATAATATCCGGCGGCAGAACCAACGGAGCCGCTACCAATAATAATCAGATCATATTTCATGGGCATCTCTTAAACTAACGCTTTGTTAGCAGAGTAATTAACATCGGGGGCTTATACAAGGGAGAAATAAATAAGGCACCCCGAGGGTGCCTGTAGAGTGAAAAGTGGGCTAAACGCTAATGCCGTTTATACTCATTTTCCTGGTAGTCGCCAGATTCTATTTTTGCGATGCCTGCTTCCAAAATAGAAATAAACTGACGGGCGACGTCTGTCGTAAGCCACAGCGTCTGTCCAACTTCCGCTTCTTCACGGTTCAGCTGATTTGGGGTCTGGTAGTGCAAACGCAGCATCAGTGCATCGTAGCTGTCTACGGTACTGATATCCCAGCCAACGAGTGGGTGGGTCTGGATGACTTCGCTATTCTTTTCCATTATAACCCCCATAATGCGTGTTAGAAGACAACGACTTCGAGGTTCAATGCATGTTTTTCTGAAGCAACTTCAGTATACAAGTAATAAGGGTTCCTAAGGGAAAAATAAACAGCTAGCAACACATTTTTCTGCTTTTTAGGATTGTTCGAACAATAAAACACCATGTTGTTCACGATTTTTAAAGAAGTTGCCGAATTAATTTGAACTTTCTGGATTTTCAGGCGAAAAAAAAGCCGGGGCGACCCGGCAAAAAAACACAATGAGGGAGCAGTGTTAATCTGTGATGAACCAGTCGTCGGCGCTTTCCCACGTTTCCTGCAGGATTTCGGTGATACGCGCTTTATCTTCTTTCGCGCCGCCAATGACGGAGAGGTTGTTTGCGGCCGCGTAACGCACCGTTACGGCACCATCGTTTTCGGGAAAGGTGTTGTTAATACGACGGGATAATTCGCCTGCAAGCGCATCAAGCGCGCCGGCAGGCAGAACGGTAGTTTTGGCTATGGTGACTTCAATACGCATAAATGCCCCCTGTGTAATATACTGTTTATTTATACAGGTATATTATCGGTTTGACAACAAGGGGCACTGATTTTTTAGCGTTTTACCGTCCAGCGAACGGTTTCACCTGCCAGGAATGGGATCAGCGTGTCATCGGTCAGTGGAATGGCTTCCTCAACCTGGCTCTCTTTACGTTCCAGCTCAATGAAGGTCTCATTGACCGGCAGCCCATAAAAACGGGGGCCATTGAGTGAGCAGAACGCCTCGAAATGCGGCAGGGCATTCATCTCTTCAAACACGGTTGCATAGCTGGCGAGAGCGGTTGGGGCATTAAAGCAGCCCGCACAGCCGCAGCTTGCTTCTTTGCGATGACGCGCATGAGGTGCGGAATCCGTGCCCAGAAACGCGCGGGAGAAACCGCTGGCAACCAGTTCGCGCAGCGCCTGCTGGTGAATGTTACGCTTGAGGATCGGCAGGCAGTACAGATGCGGACGTACACCGCCAACCAGCATGTGGTTACGGTTAAACATCAAATGCTGTGGCGTGATGGTGGCGGCGATAAGCTCGTTACCGTCGCGGACATACTCCGCGGCATCTTTGGTGGTGATGTGCTCGAAGACCACTTTGAGCGCGGGAAGGCGCTGACGCAGGGGCTCCATCACGGTGTCGATAAAACGGGCTTCACGGTCGAAGATGTCGATCTCGGCATGCGTGACTTCACCGTGAACCAGCAGCGGCATACCCAGTTTCTGCATGCGCTCCAGTACCGGCATGATGGCATCAATGCTGGTAACGCCGTGGCTGGAGTTGGTGGTGGCATTGGCCGGGTAAAGTTTCGCAGCGGTGAATACGCCTTCGTTAAACCCGCGTTCCACTTCGTTTGGATCCAGGGAATCGGTCAGGTAGCAGGTCATCAGCGGGGTGAAATCATGGCCCGCCGGGACGGCATCCAGAATGCGCTGGCGATACGCCATTGCGGCATCGACGGTGGTGACTGGTGGCACCAGGTTAGGCATGACAATCGCGCGGCCATAAATTTCGCTGGTATAAGGCACGACGGTTTTGAGCATATCGCCATCGCGCAGATGGATATGCCAGTCGTCAGGGCGGCGGATTTTAAGAACCTGGGGTTGTGCAGTCATGGAAGCTCCGGCTTGTCAGGAATCAGTCATTCGGATGGCTGTTTTTGCCGGACACAAATCATAAGCGGAAACGTTTTCGTTTGCACACTTTTCCGTAAAAAAAAGGGCGCCTCGGCGCCCTACGGGTTAATCAGTGAAGGGAATAATGATTTCTCCCGGTTTCACCTCTATCCCTTTAGCATACTTTTTCGCAAGCGCTTCACCCTTGCTCTTGTCTTCACTTAAGACATAGGCTGGCTGCTGATTAAAATAGTTACGCAGCGACTGATTTAGATAAGGCATCAGGGTTTGCAGCACAGATTTCATCTTGTCCGGCGTGACTTCCGCATCGACGACTTCCATCTCCTGCAGGTAAATAGCCCCTTTCTCTTTGTTAAAGACCGGCAGCGCTTTCAGCTTCAGCTTGATATTGGCTTTCTGGTTGCCGAAGAGGGAGGTCATATCGAGGTTTGCATCCCCGTTCAGCGTCACTTTGTTTGGCTCTTCACGTCCTATCTGGCTGGTCAGGTTGCTGAGGACGATATGCGCATCGGCAAGCCCGGGCACGCCGATGTCTTTTGAAAAGTTGTTATGTTTTTCCAGCGCCTGATTAATTTCCTGTTCACTGACGGTGTATTGCGTAAGCTGGTTACAGCCCACCAGCAGACCGCTGACAATGAATGCAGCGGCAATGACAATTTTCTTCATAGTGTTCCTTAACGAAAAATCGGCGCTTCTGTCCTGTTACGTCAGTATGTCAGTGTGAAATGGCAGAAACCAGCAGAAAAAACTGAGAAGTGAGGCGGGAGCGACCTCCCGCCAGAGGGAAGGGCTACGCGCCCGGTTCGAGCATGCCGCTTGCGCTGCGCTTCTGGCTGAACTGCCACCAGAGGGCCAGCAGCGTCATAAAGCCCACCGCGCCGAGCATCATCCACGGCAGTTCCGGTTGATTCAGCGCTTTGCCTGCATCAAACAGCCAGCCGCCGCCGGCGTAACCCAAAGCCCCACCAAAGGCCAGACCGAGTCGGCTGAACCCCATATAGCTGCCGCGGGCACGCGCATCTGCAAGCGAGGCGCTCAGCGTCTCACGAGCTGGCTCGGCGATGATAGAGCCGATATAGAAGGTGCAAATCAGCGTAAACAGCTGCTGGAGAGAATTCACCAGACCGATGGGCATCATGCTCAGCGTCATTAAAAACAGCCCGGCCATCAGACGATGTTCCAGGCGAAAACGCCGTTCGCTCCAGCGGGCAATCGGATAGAGCAGCGTCAGCGAAAGCGCGGCTTCGATGGCGTACATCCATTTCACGGCGGCCGGGGTTCCCGCAATATCATTGACCATGATAGGCAGCATCAGCATCACCTGCACGGCAAGCATGTAGTAACCCGTCAGGGTCAATACGTAGGTGACAAAACGTTTGTCGTGCAGGACGCGGCCCAGCCCTTCGCGTACCGGCGCTTTCACCGTTGACAATTTCCATGCTGGCAGATACAGGCCATTAAAGAGGGCGCACAGAATAAAGAGCACCGCGCCAGCCGCGCAGACCAGACGGAAATCGTACTGCAGCAACCAGCTCCCCAGAAGCGCGCCAATTACCGCGCCCGCGCTGTCCTGCATCATCAAAATCGAGAAGAAACGTCCGCGGTGCTGCGGGCGAATTAACTTCACCACCAGCGCGGTGCGCGGCGGGTCAAACAGGGTTCCGCCGATCCCGGAGAGAAAGCAGGAGAACCACAGAAGCCAGGGCTCATGGGCAACCGCCATCGTGGCAAAGCCTGCCGCACGAAGCAGCATACCGGTCACAATCATCGGTTTCGCGCCAAAGCGGTCAGCAATGGCACCGCCAAACACCCCAAGGCCTTGCTGGACAAACTGGCGTAAACCCAGCGCGATGCCAACCATCAGCGCCGCCCAGCCCATTTGATCGACAAAGCGGATCGAGATAAGAGGAAACACGACAAAAAAGCCGAGCACGACCAGCATGTTATCGACTAGCAGGAAATATTTACCCAGGCTCCTCGCCTGTGATACGCGGGACATTTTCCCTCCAGGGAAAACAGGATGGTGAGCACGCTAACATTCTGCGGGGTTACTGCGCGTTTTCCCACCCCTGGGCGTGACAATATTTTTTTATCAAAAGAGCGCTTTGATAGAGAGTTCTCATCGAAAAATGTGAAAAGAGGTCAAAATGGTATGTCACTGTTTTCACAGACGGCGCAGGCACAGGTATAGTAAAGCTAATGGGTCAGCAGAAGTGACGGGAAGGAGTGGTATCGATGTTTGGCTATCGCAGTAATGTGCCAAAAGTGCGTCTGACAACGGACAGGCTGGTCGTTCGTCTGGTGCATGAGCGTGATGCCTGGCGTCTGGCGGATTATTACGCCGAGAATCGCCAGTTTTTAAAACCCTGGGAACCCGTTCGGGATGAGAGCCATTGTTACCCATCCGGCTGGCAGGCGCGCCTCAGTATGATTGCGGAATTTCATAAGCAGGGAAGTGCGTTTTATTTTGCGCTGCTCGATCCTGAAGAAAAAGAGATCATCGGCATCGCCAACTTTTCAAACGTCGTGCGCGGATCGTTTCACGCCTGCTACCTCGGCTACTCCATCGGTCAGAAATGGCAGGGGCAGGGGCTGATGTATGAAGCATTAACGGTGGCGATCCGTTATATGCAACGCACGCAACATATCCATCGTATTATGGCGAACTATATGCCGCATAATCAGCGCAGCGGTAATTTGCTGGCGCGTTTAGGGTTTGAGAAAGAGGGTTACGCCAAAGACTATCTGCTGATAGATGGAGAATGGCGCGACCATGTCCTCACGGCATTAACCACCCGGGACTGGACAGCGGGTCGCTAAGGAGAAGAGATGAAATATCAGTTAAGCGGTGCAGAAGCGCGCGTCGTCGGATGCCTGCTGGAAAAACAGGTCACGACGCCGGAGCAATATCCGCTCTCTGTCAACGCCGTCATGATGGCCTGCAACCAAAAGACCAACCGCGAGCCGGTAATGAACCTCAGCGAGCATGACGTTCAGGATGTGCTGGATGAACTGGTGAAACGCCATTATCTGCGCACCGTCTGCGGCTTCGGAAACCGCGTCACCAAGTACGAACAACGTTTTTGTAATTCCGAATTCGGCGACCTGAAGTTGAGCGCCGCGGAAGTGGCGGTGATCACGACCCTTTTACTGCGCGGGGCACAGACTCCCGGCGAGCTGCGCACACGGGCTTCCCGTATGCATGAGTTTGCGGATATGCAGGAAGTGGAACAAACCCTGGAAGGGCTTGCAACCCGCGAGGATGGCCCTTACGTGGTGCGTCTGGCACGCGAACCGGGCAAGCGTGAGAGCCGCTATATGCATCTCTTCAGTGGCGAGGTGGATACCGCGACGCTGGCAACGGAACAAGAGTCCACTGTTGTCAGCGGCAGCCTGACGGCGCGCGTGGACGCGCTGGAAGAGGAGGTCGCTGGGCTGAAACAGCGCCTGGACGCACTGCTGGCACATTTGGGAGATTAACAGTGAAAAAATTACGTGTAGGCGTGGTGGGGCTTGGCGGTATTGCACAAAAAGCCTGGTTACCGGTATTAGGCGCGGCAACGGACTGGACGCTTCAGGGCGCGTGGTCACCTACCCGCGAGAAGGCTGAACGCATCTGCGCAACCTGGCGGATACCTTACGCCGCTTCGCTGTCGGATCTAGCCCGCGAGTGCGATGCGGTATTTGTGCATACCTCAACGGCAACACACTATCAGGTGGTCAGCGAACTGCTGAATGCCGGTGTTCACGTCTGTGTGGATAAGCCCCTGGCGGAGAACGTTCAGGATGCCGAGCGACTGATAGAGCTGGCGGCACGCAAGAACCTGACGCTGATGGTGGGCTTTAACCGCCGCTTCGCTCCGCTTTATCAGCAGCTGAAGGCACAGCCGGGCGCGCTGGCCTCCCTGAGGATGGATAAACACCGTACCGACAGCGTCGGGCCAAACGATCTGCGCTTTACGCTTCTCGATGATTATCTGCACGTGGTGGACACGGCGCTCTGGCTGACAAACGGCCAGGCTCAGCTGAAAAGCGGGACCCTGATGACCAACGATCTGGGCGAGATGGTCTACGCCGAGCACCACTTTGCGCTGGAACATCTGCAGGTGACCACCAGCATGCATCGTCGTGCGGGCAGTCAGCGGGAGTTTGTCCAGGCCGTCACTGACGGTGCGCTGTATGACATCACTGACATGCGGGAGTGGCGAGAAGAGAAGGGCAACGGTGTGGTCACGCTTCCGGCGCCGGGCTGGCAGAGCACTCTGGAGCAACGCGGCTTCGCGGGATGCGCCCGTCACTTCATTAGCTGCGTGCAAAATCAGACGGTTCCGGAAACCGCCGGTGAACAGGCCATCATGGCGCAACGCATCGTGGAACGGCTCTGGCGAGAGGCCATGAGTGAATAACCCTCTGTAACATCTGCCGATAGTAATTCCCTTAAATCCGGGTAGACTAAGCGCCGATTGTTGGTTTCGCCGGGAGGCTTTTCGCCTACCCGGCCTGCAAATCCGAAGGCCTGCGCAAGCGCAACGCCGTCGGGCATTCATTACGCCTGCTCTGCAGGCGTTTTGCCGTATGGTTGTGGAAATTCACATTAATGAACTTATTAAAATCGCTGGCAGCCGTCAGCTCGATGACCATGTTTTCTCGCGTACTGGGTTTTGCGCGCGATGCCATTGTGGCAAGGGTTTTTGGTGCTGGGATGGCAACGGACGCCTTTTTCGTCGCGTTCAAACTGCCGAATTTATTGCGCCGTATTTTTGCTGAGGGCGCTTTCTCGCAGGCCTTCGTTCCAATTCTGGCGGAATATAAAAGCAAGCAGGGCGAAGATGCTACGCGGGTGTTTGTCGCCTACGTCTCCGGGCTGCTGACGCTGGCGCTGGCTATTGTGACAGTCCTGGGGATGCTGGCTGCGCCCTGGGTGATTATGGTGACCGCGCCGGGGTTTGCCGACACCGCTGATAAATTTGCGCTCACCACCCAGCTGCTGCGCATTACCTTTCCTTATATCCTGCTGATCTCACTGGCCTCGCTGGTGGGGGCAATCCTCAATACCTGGAACCGCTTCTCCGTTCCGGCGTTTGCGCCGACGTTTTTGAATGTCAGCATGATCGGCTTTGCCCTGTTTGCCGCACCGCATTTCAACCCGCCGGTACTGGCGCTGGCCTGGGCGGTGACCGTGGGCGGCGTCCTGCAGCTGGCATATCAGCTGCCGCATCTGAAGAAAATTGGCATGCTGGTTCTGCCGCGCATTAATTTCCGTGATGCCGGCGCAATGCGCGTCATGAAGCAGATGGGACCTGCAATCCTCGGGGTTTCTGTCAGCCAGATCTCACTTATCATCAATACCATCTTTGCCTCTTTCCTGGTGTCCGGTTCGGTCTCCTGGATGTACTACGCTGACCGTCTGATGGAGTTTCCTTCTGGCGTACTGGGCGTCGCGCTGGGGACGATTCTGCTGCCGTCGCTCTCTAAAAGCTTTGCCAGCGGCAACCATGATGAGTATTGCCGCCTGATGGACTGGGGCTTACGCCTCTGTTTCCTGCTGGCACTGCCAAGCGCGGTGGCGCTGGGGATCCTCGCGAAACCGCTGACCGTCTCGCTGTTCCAGTACGGTAAATTTTCAGCCCATGATGCGTCCATGACTCAGCAGGCGCTGGTGGCGTACTCGGTGGGATTGATGGGGCTGATTGTTGTTAAAGTGCTGGCGCCAGGGTTCTACTCCCGTCAGAACATTAAAACGCCGGTGAAGATTGCCCTGGTGACGCTGGTGATGACCCAGTTGATGAACCTGGCGTTTATTGGCCCGCTGAAGCACGCGGGGCTGGCTCTGTCTATTGGTCTGGCGGCCTGTCTGAATGCCGGGCTGTTGTACTGGCAGCTGCGTAAGCAGGATATCTTCACGCCGCAGCCGGGCTGGGCGAGTTTCCTTGTGCGACTGGTTATCGCGGTGCTGGTGATGGCAGCGGCGTTGCTCGGCATGATGCACGTGATGCCGGAGTGGTCGCTCGGCACCATGCCTTATCGTCTGCTGCGACTGATGGCCGTGGTGGGTGTTGGGGTTGTGGCTTACTTTGCCACCCTCGCCGTGTTGGGCTTCAAAGTGAAAGAGTTTGCCCGCCGTACGGCATAAACGCCAAAAGGGGAGTTCACCTTATGGTGCTCCCCACTGCTTGATTTGTCGCTTATGCTTCAAATCGAAATCTTTTTCCCGCCCGTAATACGTGCCGTCGCTGTCTGCCCATCCGCACCGTACAGCCCGGTTTCTTTATGCGGTTTTAACACCTCAAGCGCTTGCTGATTACGCTCTATCTGACCTTCAAGCAGCCAGCCGTTATGCTGGTTGAGATCGCGAAGGTGCTGGGTTTTTTCTGTAATAGTCTGCCAGCGCTCAACGATATCGTCGTTAGCACTGCGCTTAGGATCCTGCTCAGCGCGACGTTGCTGCTCAAGGTAATCCAGCGTCGCCAGAAGCGAGCTTTTGTCTTCAGTAATACGCTGCAACGCGCTGCCGTTGATGTGACCGGAAGAGAGGTGCTGTTGCTCAGCGTCCATTACCGTTTTCAGGTCGTTCAGGACAACCGTCATTTGATCCAGTATTTCTGACAGTCGACTCATACGGTTAGTTACTCTGTAAGAAACTCTGCGCTTCCTGAATCAGGGCGTCAGCAATTTTGCTGGTGTCCATTTTCAGCTCGCCGTTACGAATAGCCGTTTTCAGCGCTTCAACGCGTTCCATGTTGATATCGTTGCCGCCGGGCTGCATCAGTTTTGCCTGGGCATCGCTCAGGGTTACGCTGGTGCTGTTAGACGTTGACGGTTTTTCCAGACGCGTTTTCTGCGGCGTAGCGTCATTCGTTTCGCGAGGTTGTACAGCGCTTACCGGCTTCAGGGCTGATGTACGATCAATGCTCATAGTGTTGTCCTCATCGAGGGTTCGCGGCGTTGGCGCCTGACATCATCAATAGTTGAATATTTATCGGCAGCTGCAGCGAAATCTTTAAAAAGATTATAGGTTAATCAGAATATTCCCATCAGAATCGACGGTTCCGCTAACCACCTGCCCTGAAGACATTCTGACGCGGGCATTTTGCGCCACCGCGGCATTGTTTAACGCTTTCCCTTCACTGTTGATACTGAAGCCATCTCCATTGGCCACCACCATCACCTGTTGACCCGCCTTGACGCGCCACGCCTGGCGCAGCATCGACAGCTGTATCGGCTGGCCCGGTGCGACATCACGCAGGCTGACGGCGTCCTGCGCCTGGTTAATTTCAAGCATTGTCCGTGGCGGCAGCTGATCCAGACGGCCGCGTTTCAACGTCACGCTGTTGGCCTGCAGTGCGGTACCCCGGGCAATGGGGACAGCGGCGACAACATAATTGCCTGTCGCCTGGACTGCAACCTGTAAATACCGTTTTTCGTTGGCGCAGCGTGCCAGCACGTTCACGTTCCCCCACAGTCTGGTGGTGCCGGTCACGGTAAATGACGGCTGCTCACAGGAGGGATACAGATTTGGTGGCGTGCGTACCGTGACGACAACTTCATCGCTAAAGCCCGCCAGCTTCTGGGCAAAAAAGGTGTTTAGCTGATCCTGTAAACCATCCGCCTGCACCAGGGGGCTAAAAAGCAAGAAAGTTGCCATCAGGCCACGTTTTAACGTTTGCATCGCAAGTTCCACCGTTTCCAGAATTGAGTGAATTCTACCTGCAGTGGTTTTTCATCAACGCAATAAATAGCGACGCATTTTGCGCTTATTCCGTCGATAAGGCGGATGGGTTGAGATTTAAGCTGTGAACTGAAATTTTGCCATCAGCGGAGGAGACATGCTCGATAAACTCGACGCCGCGTTACGTTTTCAGCAGGAAGCGCTCAATTTACGTGCCCAGCGGCAGGAAATTTTAGCCGCCAATATCGCTAACGCCGATACGCCAGGGTATCAGGCGCGCGATATTGATTTTTCCAGTGAGCTTAAAAAAGTGATGGAGCGTGGACGCGCAGAAGGGAGCGGTGTCGCGCTCGCGCTGACCTCCTCACGTCATATTCCCGCTCAGACGATGACCGCACCAACGACCGATTTGCTTTATCGCATTCCCGACCAGCCTTCACTCGACGGTAACACCGTGGACATGGACCGGGAGCGTACACAGTTTGCCGATAACAGCCTGAAGTACCAGACAGGCCTGACCGTTCTCGGCGGACAAATCAAAGGCATGATGAACGTCCTGCAGGGGGGCAACTGATAAATGGCCTTGCTGAATATTTTTGATATCGCCGGCTCGGCGCTTACCGCGCAGTCCAAACGTCTAAACGTAGCCGCCAGTAACCTGGCGAACGCCGACAGCGTGACCGGACCAGACGGTCAGCCTTATCGTGCGAAACAGGTCGTCTTTCAGGTCGATGCGGCGCCAGGCGCGGCCACCGGCGGTGTGAAAGTCTCTGATGTGGTTGAGAGCCAGGCACCGGACAAGCTGGTGTATGAGCCTGGCAACCCGCTGGCGGATGCGAACGGTTACGTAAAAATGCCTAACGTGGATGTGGTGGGTGAGATGGTGAACTCCATGTCGGCGTCACGCAGTTACCAGGCAAACGTCGAAGTGCTTAATACCGTGAAGAGCATGATGCTCAAAACACTCACTCTCGGCCAGTAAAGGAGACATGCATGTCCATCGCCGTAAATGTGAATGATCCCACGAACTCAGGTGTTAATGGCGCCAAAAGTTCGACGGGTTCCAACGCCCTGACGGGCAGTAACGCGTCCGATCTGCAGAGCAGCTTTCTGACGCTGCTGGTGGCGCAGCTGAAGAACCAGGATCCCACCAATCCGATGCAGAACAACGAGCTGACCACGCAACTGGCGCAGATCAGTACCGTCAGCGGCATTGAAAAACTCAACACTACCCTTGGCTCCGTTTCCGGTCAGATTGACAACAGCCAGTCTCTGCAGGCTGCGAATCTGATTGGTCATGGGGTGATGATCCCGGGGACCACGATCCTTGCCGGCACCAGCACTACCGAGGGGACGTCAACCACGACCACCACGCCGTTTGGCGTTGAGCTGCAGCAGCCGGCTGACAAAGTGACTGCGACGATCAGCGATGCGAGCGGGGCAGTGGTACGCACCATTGAGATTGGTGAGCTGAAGGCAGGCGTACACACCTTTACCTGGGACGGCAGCCTGACCGACGGCACGAAAGCACCAAACGGTTCTTACAAAGTGGCGATCAGCGCCAGCAACGGAACCACCCAACTGGTGGCGCAGCCGCTGCAGTTCGCGCTGGTTCAGGGCGTGATTAAAGGCGCCGGCGGTAACAAACTGGATTTGGGTACCTCGGGTACCACCACGCTCGACGAAGTTCGGCAGATTATCTAAGCCTTAACACTTATCAGGAGTAAGTCATGGCCTTTTCTCAAGCGGTCAGCGGCCTGAATGCTGCGGCCACCAACCTGGATGTCATTGGCAACAACATCGCCAACTCCGCGACCTATGGTTTTAAATCCGGTTCTGCCTCATTTGCAGATATGTTTGCCGGTTCCAAAGTAGGTCTGGGCGTGAAAGTTGCGGGCATCACTCAGGACTTTACCGACGGTACGACGACCAATACCGGTCGTGGTCTGGACGTCGCCATCAGCCAGAACGGTTTCTTCCGTATGGTCGATTCCAACGGCTCTGTGTTCTACAGCCGTAACGGTCAGTTCAAACTGGACGAAAACCGTAACCTGGTGAACATGCAGGGTCTGCAATTAACCGGTTATCCTGTTGCGGGTACTCCGCCAACGGTTCAGACCGGCGCTAACCCGCAGGCGATCAATATCCCAACGACCTTGATGGCGGCGAAATCCACCACCACCGCGTCCCAGCAGATCAACCTGAACTCCACTGACACCGCGCCAACCACGGCCTTTGATCCGACCAACCCTGACAGCTACAACAAAAAAGGGACGGTGACGGTCTTTGACAGCCAGGGTAATGCGCACAACATGAACCTGTTTTACGTTAAAGACGCGACTCCGGCAAACTCCTGGAAAGTCTATGCCCAGGACGGCAGCGTTGCAGGAAGCACGCCATCCCTGGCGACCACGCTGACCTTCAACACCAGCGGCGTACTGACTGGCGGCGGCAGCATCAATATCACTACCGGCACCGTTCCAGGTGCAACGCCAGCCACGTTTGCGATGAGCTTCGCCAATTCCATGCAGCAGAACACCGGCGGCAATAACATCGTGGCAACCAACCAGAACGGTTACAAACCGGGTGACCTGGTGAGCTACCAGATCAACGACGACGGCACCGTGGTGGGTAACTACTCCAACGAACAGACCCAGGCCCTGGGCCAGATCGTGCTGGCTAACTTCGCCAACAACGAAGGTCTGAAGTCTGAAGGCGATAACGTCTGGTCTGCCACCCAGTCTTCTGGCGTGGCGCTGCTGGGTACCGCGGGCTCCGGTAACTTCGGTACGCTGACCAACGGTGCGCTGGAAGCGTCTAACGTGGATCTGAGTAAAGAGCTGGTGAACATGATCGTCGCGCAACGTAACTATCAGTCGAACGCGCAGACCATCAAAACCCAGGATCAGATCCTCAACACGCTGGTTAACCTGCGTTAAGCGGCTGACAGGAAAGCGCAATGGATCACGCAATATATACCGCGATGGGCGCGGCAAGCCAGACGCTCAATCAGCAGGCTGTTACTGCCAGCAACCTGGCAAACGCCTCTACACCGGGCTTTCGTGCGCAGCTTAATGCGCTGCGTGCGGTCCCGGTGGAAGGGCTCTCCCTGCCGACGCGTACGCTGGTTACGGCCTCTACGCCGGGTGCGGATATGACGCCAGGCCAGATGGATTACACCTCACGCCCGCTGGACGTTGCCCTGCAACAGGACGGCTGGCTGGCGGTGCAGACCGCTGACGGCGGTGAAGGATATACCCGTAACGGTAACATCCAGGTGAGTGCCACGGGCCAGCTGACGATTCAGGGTCATCCGGTAATGGGTGAAGCGGGTCCGCTGACGGTGCCGGAAGGGTCTGAGCTGACTATCGCGGCCGACGGGACTATTTCGGCATTGAACCCGGGCGATCCGGCCAATACCGTTGCGCCCGTCGGGCGTCTGAAGCTGGTGAAGGCGGAAGGCAAAGAGGTGCAGCGTGGCGATGACGGAATGTTCCGTCTGACCCAGGCGACCCAGGCCACTCGGGGAGCCACGTTACAGGCCGATCCGAGCATCCGCGTGATGTCCGGCGTTCTGGAAGGCAGTAACGTCAAGCCGGTCGAAGCGATGACCGACATGATCGCCAGTGCCCGCCGTTTTGAAATGCAGATGAAGATTATCAGCAGCGTTGATGAAAACGCGGGCAAGGCTAACCAACTTCTGGCTATGAGTTAACAGGACTCCTTATGATCAGTTCTTTATGGATCGCGAAAACTGGCCTGGACGCGCAGCAAACCAACATGGATGTGATTGCCAACAACCTGGCAAACGTCAGCACCAATGGTTTCAAGCGTCAGCGTGCCGTTTTCGAAGATTTGCTTTATCAAACCATCCGCCAGCCGGGAGCGCAGTCTTCTGAACAAACGACGCTGCCATCCGGCCTGCAGATTGGTACCGGTGTTCGTCCGGTAGCCACCGAGCGTTTGCATAGCCAGGGCAACCTGTCTCAGACCAACAACAGCAAAGACGTGGCAATCAAAGGCCAGGGGTTCTTCCAGGTGCAGTTGCCTGACGGTACTTCTGCCTATACCCGCGACGGATCGTTCCAGGTCGATCAGAATGGCCAGCTGGTGACGGCGGGTGGTTTCCAGGTTCAGCCTGCGATTACCATCCCGGCGAATGCCCTGAGTATTACTATCGGGCGTGACGGCGTGGTGAGTGTGACGCAGCAGGGGCAGGCCGCACCTGTTCAGGTTGGACAGCTAAACCTGACCACCTTCATGAACGACACCGGTCTGGAAAGCATTGGTGAGAACCTCTACACCGAAACGCAATCCTCCGGTACGCCAAATGAAAGCACCCCGGGCCTCAACGGTGCGGGTCTGTTGTATCAGGGTTATGTGGAAACCTCGAACGTGAACGTTGCGGAAGAGCTGGTGAATATGATCCAGGTTCAGCGCGCGTATGAAATTAACAGTAAAGCAGTGTCGACGACCGACCAGATGCTGCAGAAACTGACGCAACTCTAAGGTGTAGCCCGGTGCGGTCAACGCCGCGCCGGCTCCCTGTTTTCGAAGATGAAGGCAATGCAAAAAAACGCGGCGTTTCGTTATCCGATACTGACTGTTCTGGCTGTCACCCTCAGCGGGTGTGCCTTGATCCCGTCTAAACCTTTAGTGCAGGGTGCGACTACCGCCCAACCCGTTCCTGGCCCGGCGCCAGTGGTGAACGGCTCCATTTTCCAGACCGCGCAGCCAATCAATTATGGCTATCAACCGCTGTTTGAAGATCGCCGCCCGCGTAATGTCGGCGATACGTTGACCATTGTGCTGCAGGAAAACGTCAGCGCGAGCAAGAGCTCGTCGGCGAATGCCAGCCGCGATGGCAAAACCAATTTCGGTTTCGATACCGTTCCACGCTATCTGCAGGGCCTGTTCGGCAATGCGCGTGCTGATGTCGAGGCCTCTGGCGGCAATACCTTTAACGGTAAAGGTGGCGCGAATGCCAGCAATACCTTTAGCGGCACGCTGACGGTGACGGTTGACCAGGTGCTGGTTAACGGCAATTTACACGTTGTGGGTGAAAAACAGATCGCCATCAATCAGGGCACTGAGTTCATTCGTTTCTCGGGCGTGGTTAATCCTCGCACCATCAGCGGCACCAACACCGTTCCGTCCACCCAGGTGGCGGATGCGCGCATCGAGTACGTCGGTAACGGCTACATCAATGAAGCGCAAAATATGGGTTGGCTGCAGCGTTTCTTCCTTAACTTATCGCCGATGTAAGCGAGGTGACCCATGTTTAAATCGATCTTCGCCGTGGCGCTGGCGCTGGTGGCAACGTTTGCCCAGGCTGACCGTATTCGCGATCTCACCAGCGTTCAGGGCGTACGCGAAAACTCGCTGATTGGCTATGGCCTGGTGGTGGGTCTGGACGGAACGGGCGACCAGACCACCCAGACGCCATTCACGACTCAAAGTTTGAACAACATGCTTTCCCAGCTCGGTATTACCGTCCCGGCGGGAACCAATATGCAGCTGAAAAACGTGGCCGCGGTCATGGTCACCGCCTCCTACCCGGCGTTCGCGCGCCAGGGGCAGACAATTGATGTCGTGGTCTCGTCAATGGGTAACGCCAAAAGCCTGCGTGGCGGCACGCTGCTGATGACTCCGCTGAAAGGGGTCGACAGCCAGGTTTATGCGCTGGCGCAGGGGAACATTCTGGTCGGCGGTGCCGGCGCGTCTGCGGGCGGCAGCAGTGTGCAGGTGAACCAGCTGAACGGCGGGCGTATCACCAATGGTGCGATCATTGAGCGTGAACTGCCGACCCAGTTTGGCGCAGGCAACACCATTAACCTGCAGCTGAATAATGAAGACTTCACGATGGCGCAGCAGATTGCCGACACCATCAACCGTAGCCGCGGCTACGGCAGCGCCACGGCACTGGATGCCCGTACCGTGCAGATCCGCACCTCTACCGGCAGCAGCAACCAGGTCCGTATGCTGGCTGATATCCAGAATATGGAAGTGAATGTTCCGGTTCAGGATGCCAAAGTGATTATCAACTCGCGCACCGGTTCGGTCGTGATGAACCGCGAAGTGTCGCTCGACAGCTGTGCCGTGGCGCAGGGTAACCTCTCCGTGACGGTTAACCGCTCCGCCAACGTCAGTCAGCCTGATACCCCGTTCGGGGGTGGCCAGACCGTGGTGACGCCACAAACGCAGATTGATTTGCGCCAGAGCGGTGGGTCGCTGCAGAGCGTACGCTCCAGCGCGAACCTCAATAGCGTGGTTCGGGCCCTGAATGCCCTGGGGGCGACGCCGATGGATCTGATGTCGATTCTGCAATCCATGCAAAGTGCGGGATGTCTGCGCGCCAAACTGGAAATCATCTGATGCTGACCGATAGCAAGCTGTTGACCGGTGCTGCCTGGGATGCCCAGTCGCTCAACGAACTGAAAACCAAAGCAGGTAAGGACCCGGCGGCGAATATCCGCCCGGTCGCCCGCCAGGTGGAAGGGATGTTTGTACAGATGATGCTGAAAAGCATGCGTGAAACCCTGCCGAAAGACGGGATGTTCAGCAGTGATTCAACCCGTCTTTACACCAGCATGTATGACCAGCAGATTGCACAGCAGATGACCGCCGGGAAAGGCCTCGGTCTGGCTGATATGATTGTCAAACAGACCGAAGCCGCGCAGGGCATCCAGCCGGATGATAAGCCACAGCAGGTGCCGATGAAGTTCGACCTGCAAACGGTGACCAGTTATCAGAATCAGGCCCTGACGCAGATGGTGCGCAAAGCCATACCGAAGGCCACGAGTACCAGCGATGAGCCACTTTCTGGCGACAGCAAAGACTTCCTGGCGCAGCTCTCGCTGCCGGCACGTCTTGCCAGTGAACAGAGCGGCGTGCCTCATCACCTGATCCTCGCGCAGGCGGCGCTGGAGTCCGGCTGGGGTCAGCGGCAGATCCGTAAAGAAAACGGCGATCCGAGCTTTAACATCTTCGGCGTGAAGGCCACGTCGAGCTGGAAGGGGCCGACCACCGAGATCACCACCACTGAATATGAAAACGGTGCGGCGGTGAAGGTTAAAGCCAAATTCCGCGTCTATAGCTCCTATCTGGAAGCCTTATCCGACTATGTGGGCCTGTTGAGCCGAAATCCGCGTTATACCGCCGTTACACAGGCGGCAACCGCGGAGCAGGGCGCTCAGGCACTGCAGAACGCGGGCTACGCCACCGATCCGAACTATGCGCGTAAGCTCACCAGTATGATTCAGCAGCTGAAATCGATGGGCGAGAAGGTCAGTAAAGCCTATAGCACAGATATCGAAAATCTGTTCTGAAAGTTCTCAAGTCCCGGTGGAGGCTGCCGATAACCTTCATCAGGACTCGTGTCTGAACGTATAAAAGGAACCCCCATGTCCAGTTTGATTAACAGTGCCATGAGTGGCCTCAGTGCTGCGCAGTCGGCACTCAATACCGTCAGTAATAATATTTCAAGCTATAACGTGGCAGGTTATACCCGCCAGACGACAGTGCTGGGCGCGTCAAACAGCACGCTGACCGGCGGTGGCTGGGTAGGTAACGGGGTTTATGTCTCCGGTGTCCAGCGTGAGTATGATGCATTCATTACCAACCAGCTGCGCGCCGCGCAGACCCAGAGCAGCGGCCTGACTACGCGCTATCAGCAGATGTCAAAGATCGACGATGTGCTCTCGGATACCACCAACTCGCTCTCTACCACGCTGCAGGACTTCTTCAAAAGTCTGCAGACGCTGGTGAGCAACGCAGAAGATCCGGCTGCGCGCCAGACGGTGCTGGGCAAAGCGGATGGCCTGGTCAATCAGTTTAAAACCAACGATCAGTATCTTCGCGATCAGGATTCTCAGGTGAATACCGCGATTTCTGCCAGCGTCGATCAAATTAATAACTACGCCAAACAGATTGCGAACCTGAACGATCAGATTTCCCGTCTGACCGGCGTGGGTGCTGGCTCATCACCAAATGACCTGCTCGATCAACGCGATCAGCTGGTGAGCGAACTGAATAAAATTGTCGGTGTTGAAGTTTCTGTGCAGGATGGCGGCACGTATAACGTCTCATTTGGCACCGGTTACAGCCTGGTACAGGGGAGCAAAGCGAACCAGCTGGCTGCGGTGAATTCCAGCGCAGACCCAACCCGTACAACGCTGGCCTATACCGATGATGTTTCCGGCAATATCGAAATTCCTGAGAAGCTGATTACCACCGGCACCCTTGGCGGTTTACTCACCTTCCGCTCTGAAGATCTGGATAAAGCGCGTAATAGCCTTAACCAGATGGCGCTGGCCTTTGCTGACGCGATGAACAAGCAGCATGAAGCGGGTTTTGATGCTAACGGCGATGCTGGCGGCAAGCTCTTTGACTTTGGCTCGCCTGCGGTTGTGTCCAACAGCAAGAATTCAGGTACCGCCGCGCTGACAGCCTCCGTGGCTGACAGTACTAAAGTCCAGGCAACGGATTATAAGCTGCAGTTCAACGGAACCGACTGGACCATTACGCGTACGTCGGATAAGACCAGTTTCACGATGAGTCCGGATGCGAGCGGCAATCTGTCTTTCGACGGCCTGAATGTCAACGTGAGCGGTACCGCGAATAACAAAGACAGTTTTGTTGTGAAGCCCGTTTCTGATGTCATCGTAAACATGGAACTCAAGTTTAATGATGAGTCCAAACTGGCGATGGCATCGACAAGCGCCGGTGGCGAAAGTGACAACCGCAACGGTCAAAAATTGCTGGATCTGCAAAATAGCAAGCTTGTCGGCGGGAATAAGTCTTTCAATGATGCTTATGCTTCCCTCGTCAGTACCGTTGGTAGCTCAACAGCGGCACTGAAAACCAGCAGCGAAACGAAAGCGAATGTGGCGACGCAGTTAACCAAACAGCAGCAGTCGATCTCAGGGGTAAACCTTGACGAAGAGTATGGCAATTTGCAGCGCTATCAGCAGTATTACCTCGCTAATGCGCAGGTTTTACAAACTGCCAGCTCGCTCTTTGATGCAATCATTAATATTCGCTAAGGCTGAGGTGAAACATGCGTATTAGCACCCAGATGATGTACGACCAAAACATGCGCGGGATCACCGATTCCCAGAGCAAGTGGTTGAGTTATGGTGAACAAATGTCCACCGGCAAGCGTGTCAATCGCCCGTCGGACGATCCCATCGCGGCGTCGCAGGCTATTGTTCTGTCACAATCACAGTCACAAAATAGCCAGTTTGCGTTGGCGCGTACGTTTGCTACGCAAAAAGTCTCGCTCGAGGATAATGTACTGGCTCAGGTTAACACCGCCTTATCGAGCGTGCGTGAGAAATTAGTTTACGCTGCAAATGGGACATTAAGTGATGATGACCGCCTTTCCCTGGCAACTGATATCCAGGGCGTGCGCGATCAGCTCATGAACCTGGCCAATACAGCCGATGGTAATGGTCGTTTTATCTTTGCAGGATATAAAACAGAAAGTGCACCGTTTGATTCTGCTACCGGGGATTACAAAGGTGGCCTTGAGCCGATCACTCAGCAAGTCGATACGGCACGAAACATGGCAATTAGCCATACTGGGCAGCAAATTTTCGAGAGCATTACGAGTAATGCACAGGAAGTGCCGGGTGGGGGATATGGCGAAACAAATATGTTCAAAATCCTTGATGCCACCGTGGCCTCGCTGAAAACGCCGATTGAAAACGATCCGACAGCTGCAGCTGCGCAAGCTCAGGTGATTGCAAATGCTCAAATTGGTATCAAAAATTCCCAGAACAATATCCTTACTGTTGTTGCTGATGTGGGTACCAAGATGAACGAGCTTGAAAAGCTGGATACACTTGGTGACGATCGTGCACTGGGCCAGACTAAGCAGATGAGCGACCTGGTTGATGTGGACTGGAACGCAGCGATCTCTTCTTACACCATGCAGCAGGCCGCGTTGCAGGCATCTTATAAAGCGTTTAGCGATATGCAGGGCATGTCCCTGTTCCAGCTGAACAGATAATATCTTGACCTCTTGGAACATGTCTTGAAACTGGGCATGTTTTACTGCCCAATCCGTGTGGATTGGGCATTTTTTTTACGCGATTTCTGCCGGTGCGGAGGCGACGCGTGCACTTTCAATCAGACGTATTGCCAGCGCAATGACGCCGCATACCGTTGCCAGGGCAACCACGCCCGTCCAGCCAGCCAGCGTGTAGATTTTACTCCCCGCAGCCGAACCTAACGCCATGCCGATAAAGACCACCGTAAAGAGCAGGGCGTTAAGACGCCCCCTGGCCTGAGGCTCAAGGCTATAGACCAGATTCTGGTGCGCCACCAGACTGGACTGCAGGCCCAGATCAAACCCGATGGCTGAGACAGCAATCAGTATTAGTTGTCCATGAAGACCGAGTGCGGGCATCAGGAACATCAGGGCAAACGAGACGGTAACCAGTGCCGCGCCAAGTTGCGTGACTTTTCCGGCACCCAGCTTGTCCGCCAGACCTCCCGCCAGCGGAGCGGCTAAGGCCCCCGCGGCCCCGGCAATACCATAACCACCCGCGACGGCGCTCCCCAGGTGATAGCGCTCCAGCAGCATGACCGCCAGCGTTGACCAGAAGGCGCTAAAGGCAATCGACAGAAAACCCTGTGCCAGTGCTGCACGACGCAGAGCCGGATAACGACGCCACAGATGTTCCATTGAGCGCATCAGGGCGGGATAACTCAGCGTGGAGTGAATGGCAAAACGCGGGAGTACCCGCCACATCACCGCCCCAATAAATGCGATGCTTACAGCGGCCAGCTGATACATGACACGCCAGCCAAAAGCTTCACCCACCACACCGCTGACGGTTCGCGACAGCAAGATGCCCATCAGCAACCCTGTCATCACGGTTCCCACGGTTTTTCCCTGCTTCCCTTCGGGGGCGAGGATAGCCGCTGCGGGAACGATATCCTGTGCCATGGTCGCGGCCATGCCAATCAGCAGGCTTGCCAGCAGCAATGAGTGCTGCTGCCCGGTCAGGCTGCAGCCCAGCAGAAACAGTGCCAGGGCGGCGCTTTTTATCAGGATTAACGTCCTGCGGTCGTGACGATCGCCAAGTGGCAACAGAAAAAGAATACCGAGCGCGTAGCCTGCCTGGGTCAGCGTCGGGACCAGCCCCATCCCTTCAATACTAAGATGAAGGTCGGCGCCTATCAGCGGCAGCAGCGGTTGCGCGTAGTAAATGGATGCGACGCTAAAGCCAGCCCCCAAAGCCAGCATAAAAATCACCCAGCGACTGGCGGCATGGGGAGCAGTTGTTGTGTTCATAAGACGTTCCTCACTCATAGTGTGCCGCTATTTTTTATCACTACGCCTTGCGACGGTAGAGGGCCTGGTGGTAAAACGCTTATACGTTTGGCGTATAGCAGGGAAAATGATGAAGCGAGTTGAGCGTATAGACAGGGTTGAACTCATGCGCACATTTGTTCGTATTGTGGAAAGCGGATCGCTATCCGGGGCGGCAAGACTGCTTGCGACGAGCCAGGCCACGGTGAGCCGCCGCCTTCAGTCTCTGGAAACGCTGCTGGGGGTACGGCTTTTATTGCGAACCACCCATGCAACAAAACTTACCGATGACGGCGAGCGCTGCTATCAACATGCCCGGCGGGTCATTGATAGCTGGCTGGCACTGGAAGATGAAATCGGCCAGACGGAGGACGAGCCGGTCGGCGTGTTACGGGTACGCGCACCGCACGCCTTTGGGCAGGATCAGCTTCTGAGGCCGTTAACGGAGTTTTTGCAGCGTTATCCTCAGCTGTCGGTGGAGTGGATGCTCAACGATAAGTCGGTGGATTTTCTGAGCGACAATCTGGATTGTGCTATTCGAGTTGGCGCAGAGGTGGATCCGGCAACCGTCTCCGTGCTGTTGGCGGAAGTGCCACGCTGTGTGGTAGCTTCGCCTGCGCTGCTGGACCAGTTTGCGCCGGTTCACACACCGGAGGATCTGCAGGCGCTTCCCTGGATTGCCATCAGCACGTTCTATCAGCGACATGTGGAGTTGTGGGATGATCTTGCGCAGGTAAAACGTATTTCCATTGCGCCACGACTAAGCACGGATAGCCTGCATGTTGCGCGCAATACCGCCCTGACAGGGTTAGGGGTGGCGATGGTTTCAAGCTGGACGGTCAAGCAGGATATCCAGGAAGGGCGCTTAGTGCATTTGCTTCCACAGTGGCAGCCCGCCGCGCTCCCGGTTCATCTGGTTTATCCGTGGTCGCGTTATTATCCGGCGCGTTTACGCCGTTTTCTGGAGATGATGAAGAGGGTGATGCCGGACATTGCGGGTATGAGAAAGCCGGCACGCGAGCAATAAAAAAGCCGACCCGAAGGTCGGCTTTTTACGCTATGTGTCGTTACTCAACAGACTGCGGACGGGTAGCCGGTGCCGTCGCCTGATGCGTTGCACTGTGGCCACCGGCAGAGCCTTTACCGTCAAAGTTGAACGCAGGGCGGACCCAGTCACTGTGACGCGGCGCTTCCGGCACATATTCCGGCGCTGGTGCGCGAGTCATCGGGGCTGTCGCAACGTGAGCAGGGGCCGGAGCGGTGATTACCGGCTCGGCTTTCACTTCTGGCTCTTCTGCTTTCGCGGCTTCACGCACCGGTTCGACGTCAATTTCAACGTCCTGAACCACGTCTTCAGTCACGGTTTCGACAACCACGTCCGGGGTCTCTTCTACCGCTGCTGCTGGCTGAACCTCAGCAACAACGTCTTCAGCGACCACGGTGTCTTCTTCAGCAATAAGCTGCGGTGCGGCGTCAACCGGCGCGGCAATCACTTCTGGGTGCGTGGTTTCAACGTCTACTGCATGAGGCGCTTCTGACTCAACGGCCTGTGGCTCAACCACGATAGCGGCTTCATTTACCGCTTCTTCAGTTGCGGCTACCGGGGCAATCACCTCTTCGGTGACAGCCTGTTCTTCCACAACCTGTTCCTGACGAGCAACCGGGTAGCGGATCCAGACTTTACCGGATGCCATTTCAGGAGACGCGCACGCTACGGTTAATGGCATTGGCGACTGTGTCGGGTAACGCTCATCGCGATAACGACGACGACGTTGACCGCTGACGCGCAGGTGACGCGGAGAACGGCGTGAACGACGTGGCATACCCGCGTTATCACGGCCTTCACCGTTATCGTCTTGCTCAGCGTTGTTTTCGACGACGGCCGGCAGATCCACTTTCGCCAGTTGAGTGCCTGGTGCAGTGTCACTTGCTTCTGCAGGGACGATGACGGTCTCTTCTACCGGCAGGGCACCTACACGCACTTTCTGTGACAGCTGGCGCTGCTTACGACGCGGCATAACCTGAGTACGTTCTTCCTGCTCGCTTTCCTGTTGTTCAACAGGCTCTTCGCGGTTCAGGTTTTTGACTTCCTGCTGCGCCTGGCGCTTCTCGTCGTTACGACGACGGCTACGCTCACGGCGTGGCTGCTGCTCGTCGCGCTGTTTGCTCTTCTCAGACTCATCGCCCGCCTGCTGGCGAATTTCACGATCTTCAACATTCTGCGGTTGCTTCTCGCGACGGTTGCGACGGTTGTCTTCGCGTTGCTCACGACCCTCATTATTGTCCGAACGGTTGTCACGGCGTTCGTTACGGTCATTACGATCGTTACGGTCACGGCGGTTGTTCTGACGTTTACGACGGTCCTGCTGACGTTCAGGTTTCGCTTCTTTCGGTGCTTCTTTCGGTTGCTCAGGCTGCTGGACTTCTTCGCCTGCAAACATCTTCTTCAGCGCACCGAAGAGGCGGCTCAGCAGACCCGATTGTTCTGGCTGGGCTTTGACCGCAACGGCTTCTGGTTTTTGCGCCACCGGTTTGGTCACGGGTTTTTCCAGTGCCGTTTCTGGCGGAGCTTCAGGCATGATGAAGGTTGCTAAGGCTGGCTGCTCTGGCAGTTTGCGCTCGGCAGGTTCTTCATCGGAAGGCAGTGCCATCTCTTCTTCATGCAGCTTAGGCAGCAGATAGCTGAGCGTGCTGGTCTCTTCACCCTTACGGACACGCAGTACGTGGTAGTGCGGGGTTTCCATCTGATCGTTAGGCACGATGATGCAGCGAACATCGCCCTGGCGTGATTCAATTGCGCTGACGGCCGCACGTTTTTCGTTCAGCAGGTAGGACGCAATTGGCACGGGAACAATGGCATGAACCTCTTTGGTGTTCTCTTTCAGCGCTTCTTCTTCAATCAGACGCAGAATAGAGAGGGACAGAGATTCGTTATCACGAACGGTACCGGTACCGGAGCAGCGCGGACAGACGTGATGGCTGGATTCACCGAGTGAAGGGCTCAGACGCTGACGGGACATCTCCAGCAAGCCGAAGCGTGAGATATGGCTAATCTGGATACGAGCACGATCCTGACGTACCGCTTCGCGCAGACGGTTTTCAACCGCACGCTGGTGGCGAACAGGGGTCATGTCGATAAAGTCGATAACAATCAGACCACCCAGGTCACGCAGGCGGAGCTGGCGGGCGATTTCATCAGCGGCTTCAAGGTTGGTGTTGAAGGCGGTCTCTTCGATATCACCGCCGCGCGTAGCACGTGCGGAGTTGATATCGATGGCGGTCAGCGCTTCGGTCGTATCAATAACGATAGAACCACCGGATGGCAGACGCACTTCACGCTGGAAAGCGGATTCAATCTGCGATTCGATCTGATAATGGCTGAACAGCGGGATTTCACCGGTGTACAGTTTGATTTTGCTGGTGAAATCCGGACGACCCAGCGCAGCGATGTGCTGGCGCGCCAGCTCAAGCACTTTCGGGTTATCGATCAGAATCTCACCGATGTCCTGACGCAGGTAGTCACGGAAGGCACGCACAATCACGTTGCTTTCCTGGTGAATCAGGAACGGCGCTGCGCGGCTTTCTGCCGCTTTCTGGATTGCTTCCCAGTGCTTCAGACGGAAGCTTAAGTCCCACTGCAGCGCTTCGGCAGATTTGCCGACGCCTGCGGTACGGACGATAAGCCCCATGCCGTCAGGCAGCTCAAGACTTGCCAGCGCTTCTTTCAGCTCGGTACGGTCATCACCTTCGATGCGGCGAGAGATACCACCGGCACGCGGGTTGTTTGGCATCAGAACCAGATAACTTCCCGCAAGACTGATAAAGGTGGTCAGTGCGGCACCTTTGTTGCCACGCTCTTCTTTATCAATCTGAACAATGACTTCCTGACCTTCACGCAGCACATCTTTGATGTTTGGGCGGCCATGGGAGTTATAGTTTGCAGGGAAATATTCGCGGGCGATTTCTTTCAGAGGGAGGAAACCGTGACGCTCAGCACCGTAATCGACAAATGCAGCTTCAAGGCTTGGTTCAATGCGGGTGATTTTACCTTTGTAAATGTTCGCTTTTTTCTGTTCGTGTCCAGGACTTTCGATATCCAGATCGTACAGGCGCTGCCCATCCACAAGGGCGACACGCAACTCTTCTTGCTGAGTTGCGTTGATTAACATTCTTTTCATCGTAACTTACTCGTTATTCTTACATTGACGACAAAGCTGCGGGCAAGGTGACGCTTTCCGGGGTATGAACCGATGGCCTCGTGTCTATTCACGTCGCCAACCTCACGGTTGTCGCTCGCTTAAGAGGCGCAGAGTGTCGGTTGCCTGTATTTCATACGGAAACACAGCGCAATTATCAGGGGAATTGCCTGGGTAGAACTCTCCAGAGAACAATCCTTATACCGGGAAGTACTGCAACCCGCAGCCCGCTAACTGCCTGAAAGATCAATACGTCTTACGCCATTGCTGCGTGGATGATCGGTCAGACAAAATTGGTCATTCCGTCGAGATCCTTACTTAACCAGGATTTAACACGGAAAACGAGTTCATTATTCCACTGCTCGCCGGGTTATAGCAAGATGACTTTTACCAATTATCACCCGGTTACTCACAGTTTCTTCACTTCAAGGCGGTGATTGGTTTAATAACCACCAAATCGATTGCGTGAAACAGGGAACAGGCCGGATAAAAGTAAATATAAGCATAGAAAAATGAGTGGCGCTAATGGCTGACGATATTTAGAATCGCCAACCATGAAAACAGAGACTCCAGCCGTAAAAATGGTTGCCATCGCGGAAGACGACGCGGGGCAACGTATCGATAACTTTTTGCGCACCCAACTCAAAGGCGTGCCAAAGAGCATGATTTACCGCATCCTGCGCAAGGGTGAAGTGCGGGTTAACAAAAAACGCGTGAAGCCTGAGTACAAACTCGAAGCCGGTGATGAAGTGCGTATCCCGCCGGTCCGTGTTGCGGAACGCGAAGAAGAGGTCGTTTCACCCAGGTTGCAGAAAGTGGCCGCCCTGAGTGACGTTATCCTTTATGAGGATGATCATATCCTGGTGCTGAATAAACCGTCAGGTACCGCTGTCCATGGGGGGAGTGGTCTCAGCTTTGGCGTGATTGAAGGCCTGCGTGCGCTGCGCCCTGAAGCCCGTTTCCTTGAACTGGTTCACCGTCTCGATCGCGATACCTCCGGCGTGCTGCTGGTCGCAAAAAAACGTTCTGCCCTGCGTTCCCTGCATGAGCAGCTGCGTGAAAAAGGGATGCAGAAGGATTATCTGGCGCTGGTTCGTGGCCACTGGCAGTCCCACGTTAAGGCGGTGCAGGCACCTTTGCTGAAGAATATTTTGCAAAGCGGTGAGCGCATTGTCCGTGTGAATCAGGAAGGGAAGCCGTCTGAGACGCGTTTCAAAGTGGAAGAGCGCTATGCGTTCGCCACGCTGGTGCGCTGCAGCCCGGTAACCGGCCGTACCCACCAGATCCGCGTACATACGCAGTATGCCGGTCATCCGATCGCATTTGATGACCGCTATGGTGACAGGGAGTTTGATAAGCAGCTGGCGGGCACCGGGTTGTCACGCCTGTTCCTGCATGCGGCGGCACTGACGTTCACTCACCCGAATACCGGCGAAACAATTCGCATTGAAGCCCCCCTTGATGAGCAGTTAAAACGCTGCCTGAAGGTGCTGCGCGGCTGATTTGGCCGGCACTTACCGGCCTGAGGTCTCTCAGGCCGGTAAGTAATGCATCAACCGTAATACTCACATCTTCAGTGGATTACACTCCTCGCGTCTGAGCATCTGGCACAATGCTATCAGCGGCAACCCGACCAGTGTGTTCGGGTCACGTCCGTCCAGCTTGTCGAACAGGGCAATCCCCAGACCTTCGCTTTTGAAGCTTCCGGCGCAATTGAGCGGTCGCTCCCGGCGCACATAGTCGGCGATTTCCTGCTCGCTAAGATGGCGAAAATGGACGTCGAAAGGTTCGCATTCGGTTTGCAGGTGACCCGAGGCGGAGTTGTAGAGCGCCAGACCCGTATAAAAGGTGACGATATTGCCCCGCGCTTGCATAAGCTGCTGGCAGGCATTCGCTTCAGTGTGCGGCTTTCCGGTGATAACACCGTCCAGCACACAAACCTGATCGGAGCCTATAATCAAATGCGAAGGGTAGCGTGCGGCAAGTGATTGCGCTTTCTCCTTCGCAAGACGGGTGACCAGGTGACGTGGTGATTCGCCCGCCTGCGGCGTCTCGTCAACTTCCGGCGCCGCGCATTCAAACGGGATCCCGAGCTTTTCCAGCAACATTCGGCGGTAGGGTGAGGTGGAGGCAAGAACGAGATTTGGCATATTTTTATCACCAGATATAGCGTATCGATGCCAGCCATTTTAAACTACAGGCCGCAATGTGTGCGAATAATTGGCAAAAGGCAGCTGTGGTTGCCTTTTTCTTTGACTATATGACGTTACAAAGTTAATATGCGCGCCCTATGCAAAAGGTAAAATTACCCCTGACTCTTGATCCGGTTCGCACGGCTCAAAAACGCCTCGATTACGAAGGTATTTATACTTCCGATCAGGCTGAGCGTGTCGCCGAATCCGTAGTCAGTGTGGACAGTGATGTAGAATGCTCCATGTCGTTCGCTATCGATAACCAGCGTCTCGCCGTTTTAACCGGTGATGCAAAGGTGACGGTAACCCTCGAATGTCAGCGTTGCGGGAAACCGTTTGTACAGCATGTTCACACAACGTATTGTTTCAGTCCGGTCCGTTCTGACGAACAGGCTGAAGCACTCCCGGAAGCGTATGAACCGATTGAAGTTAATGAATTCGGTGAAATCGATCTTCTGGCTCTGGTTGAAGATGAAATCATCCTCTCCTTGCCAGTCGTTCCGGTGCATGAATCTGAACACTGTGAAGTGTCCGAGGCGGACATGGTCTTTGGGGAACTGCCTGATGAAGCGCAAAAACCAAACCCATTTGCCGTATTAGCCAGCTTAAAGCGTAAGTAATTGAGGAGTAAGGTCCATGGCCGTACAACAGAATAAACCAACCCGTTCCAAACGTGGCATGCGTCGTTCCCATGACGCGCTGACTGCAGTTACCAGCCTGTCTGTAGACAAGACTTCTGGTGAGAAACACCTGCGTCACCACATCACCGCTGACGGTTTCTACCGCGGCCGCAAGGTTATCACTAAGTAATCACGCGTCAGCGTGATTAGGCTTAGTGAGGATTTCCCCGTGCAAACGGGGAATTTACCGAACCAGGCTGTGACGATACCTTGACACGTCTAACCCTGGCGTTAGATGTCATGGGAGGGGATTTTGGCCCTTCCGTGACAGTGCCTGCAGCTTTGCAGGCACTGAATTCTAATTCGCAACTCACACTTCTTTTAGTCGGCAATCCCGACACAATCACGCCATTACTTGCAAAAGCTGACTTCGAACAACGTTCGCGTCTGCAGATTATTCCTGCGCAGTCAGTTATTGCCAGTGATGCACGTCCATCGCAGGCGATTCGCAATAGCCGGGGCAGTTCTATGCGAATGGCGCTGGAGCTGGTGAAGGAAGGACGCGCGGAGGCTTGCGTCAGTGCGGGAAATACCGGCGCGCTGATGGGGCTGTCGAAATTGTTGCTCAAACCTATTGAAGGTATTGAGCGTCCGGCGCTGGTGACGGTATTACCGCATCAGCAGAAGGGCAAGACCGTGGTGCTCGATTTGGGTGCTAACGTCGATTGTGATAGTACAATGCTGGCTCAGTTTGCCGTGATGGGGTCGGTGCTGGCAGAAGAAGTGGTCGGGATAAACAATCCCCGTGTTGCGTTATTGAACATCGGTGAAGAAGAGACCAAAGGCCTGGACAGCATTCGCGAAGCTGCCGAATTGCTCAAACAGGTTCCCTCCATCAACTATATTGGTTATCTCGAAGCCAATGAGTTGCTGACGGGGAAAACGGATGTTCTGGTGTGTGATGGCTTCACCGGAAACGTAACGTTGAAGACCATGGAAGGGGTCGTGCGAATGTTTCTCTCACTGCTTAAATCGCAGGGAGAAGGCAAAAAAAGCGCCTGGTGGTTGATTTTATTAAAGCGTTGGTTACAAAAAAGCCTGACGCGGCGATTCAGTCACCTCAACCCCGACCAGTATAATGGCGCCTGTCTGTTAGGATTGCGCGGCATCGTGATTAAGAGTCATGGTGCCGCCAATCAGCGAGCATTTACTGTCGCCATTGAACAGGCAGTGCAGGCGGTGCAGCGACAAGTCCCTCAGCGGATTGCCGCTCGCCTGGAATCTGTATTAGCTAAAAGTGACTGAGCGTACATGTATACGAAGATTTTAGGTACCGGCAGCTACCTGCCAAAACACGTGCGTACCAACGCCGATCTTGAAAAAATGGTAGATACGTCTGACGAGTGGATTGTCACGCGCACAGGTATCCGTGAACGTCGTATTGCCGCGCCAGACGAAACCGTTTCGACCATGGGTTACGAAGCCGCGCAGCGTGCTATCGAAATGGCGGGCATTGATAAAGATCAGATTGGCTTGATCGTGGTTGCCACGACCTCTGCCACGCATGCCTTCCCAAGCGCAGCGTGCCAGGTGCAAAACATGCTCGGCATTAAAGGCTGCCCGGCATTTGACGTTGCCGCAGCGTGCGCAGGGTTCACCTATGCGCTGAGCGTTGCCGATCAGTATGTTAAATCCGGTGCCGTGAAATATGCGCTGGTCATCGGTGCTGACGTGCTGGCACGTACCTGCGATCCAACCGATCGTGGGACGATCATTATTTTTGGTGATGGTGCGGGCGCGGTACTGCTCGGTCAGTCCGAAGAGCCGGGCATCATCTCTACGCATCTGCATGCCGATGGCAGCTATGGCGAATTACTGACCCTGCCTAACGCCGATCGCGTTAATCCGGATAACGCTATTTACCTGACGATGGCGGGTAATGAGGTGTTCAAGGTGGCGGTGACTGAGCTTGCGCACATTGTCGATGAAACGCTGGAAGCGAATAACCTTGACCGCTCCGCACTCAACTGGCTGGTGCCACATCAGGCAAACCTGCGTATCATCAGCGCGACCGCTAAAAAGCTGGGCATGTCGATGGATAACGTTGTGGTGACGCTGGATCGTCACGGCAATACCTCTGCGGCGTCAGTACCGTGCGCATTTGATGAAGCGGTACGTGACGGACGAATCAAACGGGGCCAGTTGGTCTTGCTTGAAGCCTTTGGTGGCGGGTTCACCTGGGGTTCCGCGCTGGTTCGTTTCTAGTATAAGGATTAAATAATGACGCAATTTGCTTTTGTGTTCCCGGGCCAGGGTTCTCAGGCCGTTGGGATGTTGTCTGAAATGGCAGCAAAGTATCCGGTTATCGAAGAGACTTTCCGTGAAGCTTCCGCTGCGCTGGGTTATGATTTGTGGGCGCTGACCCAACAGGGACCAGCCGAAGAGCTGAACAAAACCTGGCAGACTCAGCCAGCGCTGTTGACGGCATCCGTTGCGCTGTGGCGTGTCTGGCAGCAGCAGGGCGGTAAAGCGCCAGCGCTGCTCGCGGGCCATAGCCTGGGTGAATACTCTGCGCTGGTGTGTGCCGGTGTTATCGCGTTTGCTGACGCGGTGCGTCTGGTTGAGCTGCGCGGTAAGTTCATGCAGGAAGCAGTACCTGAAGGCACCGGTGGCATGTCTGCTATCATCGGCCTCGATGATGCTGCGATTGCAAAAGCGTGTGAAGAATCCGCTGAAGGTCAGGTGGTGTCTCCCGTTAACTTCAACTCGCCAGGCCAGGTGGTTATCGCCGGTCATAAAGACGCGGTTGAACGTGCTGGTGCAGCCTGTAAAGCTGCAGGGGCGAAACGCGCTCTGCCGCTGCCCGTCAGCGTACCGTCCCACTGCGCACTGATGAAACCTGCTGCCGATAAACTGGCCGTTGAGCTTGAAAAAATTACTTTTAACACACCGACAATTTCCGTTGTGAACAACGTCGATGTGAAATGCGAAACCTCGCCGGACGCTATCCGTGATGCGCTGGTTCGCCAGCTCTACAGCCCGGTACAGTGGACCAAAACCGTTGAGTTTATGGCCTCTCAGGGCGTTGAGCATCTGTATGAAGTCGGCCCAGGTAAAGTCCTCACCGGTCTGACAAAACGTATTGTTGACACCCTGACTGCTTCGGCAATTAACGAGCCGGACGCGATGTCAGCGGCACTCTCGCAATAAAAGAGGAATACCATGAGTTTTGAAGGAAAAATTGCCCTGGTCACTGGCGCAAGCCGCGGTATCGGGCGTGCAATTGCTGAAACACTGGTTGCGCGCGGCGCGAAAGTGATTGGTACAGCAACCAGCGAGAATGGCGCTAAGGCCATCAGCGAGTATCTGGGTGCGAACGGTAAAGGTCTGGTTCTGAATGTGACCGAACCTGCATCTATCGAATCTGTTCTGGAAAATATTCGCGCAGAATTTGGCGAAGTGGATATTCTGGTAAATAATGCCGGGATCACTCGTGATAACCTGTTAATGCGAATGAAAGACGACGAGTGGAACGATATCATCGAAACCAACCTGTCATCTGTATTCCGTCTGTCAAAAGCGGTAATGCGCGCTATGATGAAAAAGCGTCATGGTCGTATTATCACTGTCGGTTCTGTGGTTGGTACCATGGGAAATGCTGGTCAGGCTAACTACGCTGCGGCGAAAGCAGGTCTGATCGGTTTCAGTAAGTCGCTGGCACGTGAAGTTGCGTCCCGCGGTATTACTGTAAACGTTGTTGCTCCGGGCTTTATTGAAACGGACATGACGCGTGCGCTAACTGATGAGCAGCGTGCGGGTACGCTGGCAGCTGTTCCAGCGGGCCGCTTAGGCGACCCTAAAGAAATTGCCAGCGCGGTTGCATTTTTAGCCTCTGACGAAGCGGGTTACATCACTGGTGAGACCCTCCACGTCAACGGCGGGATGTACATGGTTTAATCACGATGAAAAATATTTGCGTTATTAGGGCGAATGGCCTCAAAATAACGTAAAATCGTGGTAAGAACTGCCGGGATTTAGTTGCAAATTTTTCAACATTTTATACACTACGAAAACCATCGCGAAAGCGAGTTTTGATAGGAAATTTAAGAGTATGAGCACTATCGAAGAACGCGTTAAGAAAATTATCGGCGAACAGCTGGGCGTTAAGCAGGAAGAAGTTGTGAACTCCGCTTCCTTCGTTGAAGACCTGGGCGCAGATTCTCTTGACACCGTTGAGCTGGTAATGGCTCTGGAAGAAGAGTTTGATACTGAGATTCCGGACGAAGAAGCTGAGAAGATCACCACCGTTCAGGCTGCCATTGATTACATCAACGGTCACCAGGCGTAAGTGAACATCTCCAGGCGGTCATTCGACCGCCTGAGTTTTATCTTTTTTGTCCCACGAATCCCTTTTTTATCCCTCCCTGGAGGACAAACGTGTCTAAGCGTCGTGTAGTTGTGACCGGACTTGGCATGTTGTCTCCTGTCGGCAATACCGTAGAGTCCACCTGGAAAGCTCTCCTTGCCGGTCAGAGCGGCATCAGCCTAATCGACCATTTCGATACTAGCGCCTATGCAACGAAATTTGCTGGCTTAGTAAAGGATTTTAACTGTGAAGAGATCATCTCGCGCAAAGAACAGCGCAAGATGGATGCCTTCATTCAATATGGAATTGTCGCTGGCGTTCAGGCCATGCAGGATTCTGGCCTTGAAATTACGGAAGAGAACGCAACCCGTATCGGTGCCGCTATCGGTTCCGGGATTGGCGGTCTGGGTCTGATCGAGGAAAACCATACATCTCTGATGAATGGCGGCCCGCGTAAAATCAGCCCGTTCTTCGTTCCGTCCACGATTGTTAATATGGTGGCAGGTCATCTGACCATCATGTTCGGCCTGCGTGGGCCAAGCATTTCTATCGCTACCGCATGTACCTCTGGCGTGCATAACATCGGCCAGGCCGCGCGCATGATTGCGTACGGCGATGCAGATGCTATGGTTGCGGGCGGTGCGGAAAAAGCCAGTACTCCGCTGGGAGTGGGTGGCTTTGGTGCAGCGCGTGCGCTGTCTACCCGCAACGATAACCCGCAGGCAGCAAGCCGTCCGTGGGACAAAGACCGTGACGGTTTCGTGCTGGGTGACGGTGCGGGTATGATCGTACTTGAAGAGTACGAACATGCTAAAAAACGTGGCGCGAAGATTTATGCTGAAGTTGTCGGCTTCGGGATGAGCAGCGATGCATACCACATGACGTCACCACCAGAAAATGGTGCGGGCGCCGCGCAGGCAATGGCCAACGCGATTCGCGACGCGGGTCTTACCCCGGAGCACATTGGTTACGTTAACGCGCACGGTACTTCTACGCCTGCAGGCGATAAAGCAGAAGCTCAGGCTGTTAAGTCTATCTTCGGCGAATACGCCAGCCGCGTGCTGGTGAGCTCCACGAAATCCATGACCGGTCACCTGTTGGGTGCGGCGGGTGCAGTAGAGTCTATCTACTCTATCCTTGCGCTGCGCGATCAGGCTGTTCCGCCAACCATCAACCTGGATAATCCGGATGAAGGTTGTGACCTGGACTTCGTTCCTCACGAAGCGCGTCAGGTAAGTGGTATGGAGTACACCCTGTGTAACTCCTTCGGCTTTGGTGGTACTAACGGTTCACTGATCTTCAAAAAGATCTGAGCCTGACTGCATCATGGCGATAAAAAAAGGTCCGCTTGTCGGGCCTTTTTTATTAAGCCTAATCTTCTTGTCGGCTGCATGGCATCCTGCCAGACTAAATGCCCACGCATAAGGAGCCACCATGTTTTTAATCAATGGCCTTGAGCAAAACACGCTGCCTGCTGGTGACAGGGCAACTCAGTTTGGTGATGGCTGCTTTACGACAGCGCGCATTCTCGACGGCAATGTCTGCCTGCTCGAGGCGCACCTTCGTCGTCTTCAGCAGGGTTGTGAAGCCTTGATGATCCCCTTCACGCACTGGGACACATTGCGTCAGGAGATGTGCCATCTGGCGGCCGGGAAGCAAAGCGGTGTTCTGAAGGTGATTATCAGCCGCGGCAGCGGTGGCCGGGGATACAGCGGTTCAGCTTGCCAGCACCCAACGCGGATCCTTTCGGTGTCTGCCTGTCCTGCTCATTATCCGCGCTGGCGTGAAGAGGGCGTTACGCTGACGCTCAGCCCGGTACGTCTGGGGCGAAACCCCATGCTTGCCGGTATAAAACACCTCAATCGCCTTGAACAGGTACTGATTCGCACTCATCTTGAACAGACGGACGCTGATGAGGCGCTGGTTCTTGACAGCGAAGGGTTTATTACGGAATGCTGTGCGGCTAATTTACTCTGGCGGCAGGGGAACGATGTTTATACGCCGTCGCTCGAGCAGGCCGGCGTCAACGGGATTATGCGTCAGTTTTGTTTGCAGCAGCTGGCACACTCTGGCTTTCGCGTTGTCGAAGTGAGCGCGAGAGAAGAGGCGCTGCACCAGGCTGATGAAATTATCATCTGTAATGCGCTGATGCCGGTTGTACCCGTCCGCGCGTATGGTCAATACAGCTTGTCCTCGCGCGAGCTGTTTCAGTTTTTAGCCCCGATATGTGAGCAAACCCGATAGTCATGAAGAAAATGTTGCGCTTTGTCCTCCTCCTTATCGTTGCGCTGGGTCTTGCCGGCGGAGCGGGAGTGTGGAAAGTTCGTCAGCTGGCGAACAGTAAGATCCTGATTAAAGACGAGACGATTTTTACCCTGAAAGCGGGGACGGGCCGCCTGGCGCTTGGCGAACAGCTTTATGGCGACAAGATCATTAACCGTCCGCGCGTGTTTCAGTGGCTGTTACGTATCGAGCCTGAACTGTCTCATTTCAAAGCCGGTACCTATCGCTTTACGCCGGGGATGACCGTCAAAGAGATGCTTCAGCTGCTGGAAAGCGGTAAAGAAGCGCAGTTCCCGCTGCGTTTTGTTGAGGGGATGCGCCTGAGCGATTATCTCGAGCAGCTGCGCGATGCTCCGTACATTAAGCATACCCTGAAAGATGACCGCTATCAGACGGTGGCCGAGGTACTGAAATTTGAACACCCTGAGTGGGTGGAAGGCTGGTTCTGGCCAGACACATGGATGTACACCGCAGGCACGACCGATGTAGCTATCCTTAAGCGGGCGCATAAAAAGATGGTTGCAGCCGTCGATTCCGCCTGGGAAGGTCGCATGGACGGTCTGCCATACAAAGATCAAAACCAGTTTGTCACGATGGCCTCAATTATTGAGAAAGAGACGGCCGTCGCCGCCGAACGCGATCAGGTGGCATCGGTCTTCATTAACCGCCTGCGTATCGGCATGCGTCTGCAAACGGACCCCACCGTCATCTACGGAATGGGCGAGAGTTATACCGGTAAGATTTCAAGAAAAGATCTGGAGACGCCAACGGCGTATAATACCTACGTGATTAGCGGTCTGCCGCCGGGCCCGATTGCCACGCCGAGCGAGGCTTCCCTGCGTGCGGCTGCGCATCCTGCTAAAACACCGTATCTCTATTTTGTGGCTGATGGAAAAGGGGGGCATACCTTTAACACCAACCTTGCCAGCCACAATCGCTCCGTTCAGGACTATCTGAAGGCACTTAAGGAAAAAAATGCGCAGTAAATATATTGTCATTGAGGGACTCGAAGGGGCGGGTAAAACCACGGCCCGCAACGTGGTGGTGGATACGCTCAAATCGCTTGGCGTTGCGGACATGGTATTTACCCGCGAGCCCGGCGGTACGCAACTGGCCGAAAAGCTGCGAAGCCTGGTGCTGGATATCAAATCCGTAGGTGACGAGGTCATCACAGATAAAGCCGAAGTATTGATGTTCTACGCGGCGCGCGTGCAGCTGGTGGAGACGGTCATTAAACCGGCCCTGGCTAATGGCAAGTGGGTAATTGGCGATCGTCATGACCTGTCGACCCAGGCTTATCAGGGCGGTGGACGTGGTATTGACCAGACGATGCTGGCCACGCTGCGCGATGCGGTGCTGGGTGATTTTCGCCCTGACCTGACGCTCTATCTGGATGTGACGCCGGAAGTGGGTCTCAAGCGCGCCCGTGCTCGCGGTGAGCTGGACCGCATTGAGCAGGAGTCGCTTGATTTCTTTAACCGTACCCGCGCGCGCTATCTGGAACTGGCGGATCAGGATGGCAGTATTCGCACCATTGATGCGACGCAATCCCTGGAAGAGGTCACCCGCGCAATTCAGAAGACGGTTACGCAGTGGCTACAGGAGCAACAGGCATGAAATGGTACCCATGGTTGCGCCCGCATTTTGAAAACCTGATCGAAAGCTATCAGGCTGGTCGGGGGCATCATGCGTTACTGATTCAGGCACTGCCGGGAATGGGGGATGATGCATTGATTTACGCCATCACCCGCTTCCTGATGTGTCAGCAGCCGCAAGGCCATAAAAGCTGTGGTAAATGCCGTGGCTGCCAGTTAATGCAGGCGGGCACGCACCCTGACTATTACACGCTCGAGCCTGAGAAGGGCAAAAGCGCGCTCGGTATTGATGCCGTGCGTGAAGTCAGTGAAAAATTGTACGAACATGCGCGGCTCAGCGGCGCAAAAGTCGTCTGGCTCAAAGACGCAGCACAGCTTACCGAGGCGGCGGCGAATGCGCTGCTTAAAACGCTGGAAGAACCGCCGGAGAAAACGTGGTTCCTTCTCTCCTGTCGTGACCCGGGGCGTTTGCTGGCAACGCTGCGCAGCCGTTGTCGTCTTCATCACCTCGCGGTGCCTCAGGAATCATGGGCGCTGAGCTGGCTTGAACGAGAAGTGACAACGTCACAGGAAGGGGCGCTCTCTGCGCTGCGCCTGAGCAGTGGTGCGCCCGCGGCGGCGCTGGCATTACTGCAGCCAGAGGTCTGGTCACAGCGAGACGCGCTCTGCCGGGCCGTTGAGTCTTCCATCACCAGCCGCGACTGGCTAAGTTTATTGCCTGTGCTTAACGGCGAGCAGGCCGCGGAACGTCTGCACTGGCTGGCTTCCTTACTTCTGGATGCGCTCAAACTCCAGCAAGGAGCAACGCTACTGACCAACCCGGACGTCTGGCCGCTGGTTAACACGCTGGCAAACAGCCTGTCAGGAGCATCATTACACGCTATCCTTCACGATATCTGTCAGAGTCGTGAACAGCTTTTAACAGTGACCGGTCTTAATCGCGAGCTTTTACTGACCGACCAGTTGCTGCGTATCGAACATTACCTGCAACCAGGCGTGACAGCGCCTGTTTCCCATCTCTGAGAGAGACATTATGTTTTTAGTCGACTCACACTGCCATCTTGATGGCCTGGATTATCAATCCCTGCATAAAAACGTGGACGACGTGCTGGCCAAAGCCGCTGCCCGTGATGTGAAGTTTTGCCTTGCCGTGGCGACAACGTTACCGGGGTATCGCGGCATGCGTGAGCTGGTGGGCGAGCGGGAGAACGTTGTTTTCTCCTGTGGTGTGCATCCGCTCAATCAGGATGAAGAATACGACGTTGAGGAACTGCGCCGGCTGGCCGCAGAAGAGGGCGTCGTGGCGATGGGGGAAACCGGGCTGGATTACTACTACACGCCGGAAACGAAACCGCGCCAGCAAGCGTCCTTCCGCCATCATATTCGCATTGGTCGCGAGCTCAACAAGCCGGTGATTGTCCATACCCGTGATGCGCGCGCCGATACGCTGGCGATCCTGAAGGAAGAAAAGGTGACGGATTGCGGTGGCGTACTACACTGTTTCACAGAAGACAGAGAAACAGCGGGTAAACTGCTTGATTTAGGGTTTTATATCTCGTTTTCGGGGATCGTGACGTTCCGTAACGCTGAGCAACTCCGCGAGGCTGCACGCTATGTTCCGCTCGATCGCATCCTCGTGGAAACAGACTCTCCGTATCTGGCACCGGTGCCGCATCGCGGTAAAGAAAATCAGCCAGCCATGACGAGAGACGTAGCCGAGTACATGGCCGTGCTTAAAGGCGTCAGCATTGAAGAGCTGGCCCGCGTCACGACGGACAACTTCTCTACGCTGTTCCATATCGACCCCGCCCGCCTGCAATCTGTTTGATACGCCTGTTTTTTTTAGGCTCGTAATTAATACATAAAACGAGTAAAGTTCACCGCCTCATTTGGGGCGGTGAAGGTGTATTTAGACACATCCAGAAATGCTTTTTGTAAATAACTGAAAGTTTTTCGACCGTCTTAAGCTGAAACGTGATAGCCGTCAAACAAACTCAGAGGGAATTATTTTACTCTGTGTAATAAATAAAGGGCGCTTAGATGTCCTGTCCACGGCACGGTACTCCCCCCGGGCCAATGCGTGAAAGCGTAAAAAAAGCACAAATACTCAGGAGCACTCTCAATTATGTTTAAGAATGCATTTGCTAACCTGCAAAAGGTCGGTAAATCGCTGATGCTGCCAGTATCCGTACTGCCTATCGCAGGTATCCTGCTGGGTGTCGGTTCTGCTAACTTCAGCTGGCTGCCAGCCGTAGTTTCCCACGTGATGGCCGAAGCAGGCGGTTCCGTCTTTGCTAACATGCCTCTGATCTTCGCTATCGGTGTGGCGCTGGGCTTCACCAATAACGACGGCGTTTCTGCGCTGGCTGCAGTTGTTGCCTACGGCATCATGGTGAAAACCATGGCAGTGGTTGCGCCACTGGTTCTGCATTTACCGGCAGAAGAGATCGCTGCGAAACACCTGGCAGACACCGGTGTTCTGGGCGGTATCATCTCCGGTGCGATTGCAGCGTACATGTTCAACCGCTTCTATCGCATCAAGCTGCCTGAGTATCTGGGCTTCTTCGCGGGCAAGCGTTTTGTTCCGATTATTTCTGGTCTGGCAGCGATTTTCACTGGCGTGATCCTGTCCTTCATCTGGCCACCAATCGGTTCCGCTATCCAGACCTTCTCTCAGTGGGCTGCTTATCAGAACCCGGTTGTAGCGTTTGGTATCTACGGCTTCATCGAGCGTTGCCTGGTACCATTTGGTCTGCACCACATCTGGAACGTTCCATTCCAGATGCAGATTGGTGAATTCACCAACGCAGCAGGTCAGGTATTCCACGGTGATATCCCACGTTACATGGCGGGTGACCCAACTGCAGGTAAACTGTCTGGTGGCTTCCTGTTCAAAATGTACGGTCTGCCGGCAGCGGCAATTGCTATCTGGCACTCTGCTAAACCAGAGAACCGTGCAAAAGTGGGCGGTATCATGATCTCCGCAGCGTTGACCTCGTTCCTGACCGGTATCACCGAGCCGATCGAGTTCTCCTTCATGTTCGTTGCGCCGATCCTGTACATCATTCATGCGGTTCTGGCGGGTCTGGCGTTCCCAATCTGTATCCTGCTGGGTATGCGTGACGGTACGTCCTTCTCTCACGGCCTGATCGACTTCATCGTTCTGTCCGGTAACAGCAGCAAACTGTGGCTGTTCCCAATCGTTGGTGCGTGCTATGCCGTTGTTTACTACACCATCTTCCGCGTGCTGATCAAAGCACTGGACCTGAAAACACCAGGTCGTGAAGATGCGTCAGAAGACAGCAAAGCCACCGCGACAAGCGAAATGGCTCCGGCTCTGGTTGCCGCATTCGGCGGGAAAGAAAACATCACTAACCTGGACGCGTGCATCACTCGTCTGCGTGTTAGCGTTGCCGACGTCGCGAAAGTAGACCAGCCGGGTCTGAAAAAACTGGGTGCAGCAGGGGTTGTTGTTGCTGGTTCGGGCGTTCAGGCAATCTTCGGGACTAAATCCGATAACCTGAAAACCGAAATGGATGAGTACATCCGCAACAGCTAAGCTGTGACCTGGGGAGACTAAGGCAGCCGAATGGCTGCCTTTTTTATGGGTAGAAACTTAAAAAGAGTAATTCGCGCTGACGGAGACGTTCAGCGGCGCGCCATAGACAACGTATGACCCGACGTAGTCGTAGTATTTTTTATCAAACAGGTTGTTAACGTTGGCCTGCAAGGCCAGATCCCTGGTGACCTGATAACGGCTGAAGAGATTCACCAGCGCATAGCTGCCCTGTTCTGCACGGGACTGGCCTGCCGGGCCACCCTCCACATCCGTCCACACTTTATTCTGCCAGTTCACCCCGCCGCCCACCGCCAGTTCCGGCAGCATAGGCAATTGATAACGGGTAAACAGCTTCATGGTCGTACGTGGCTGATCGGAACTGATGGCATTCCCGCGCTTATCTTCTGCAATAAACCGTGTCGCCCCGAAGGTTAACTGCCAGTTGTCGGTCAGTGCACCGTTTAGCTCAAATTCAATCCCTTTGCTGACCACGCCATCCAGTGATTCATAAATAGATTCACCGCTCGGCATATAGGTGTAGGTATTGCTCGCCACGTTATCCTGTTCAATACGGAAAACGGCCAGTGAGGTGGTCAGGCGGGTGTTGAACCAGTCCGCTTTCACCCCCGCTTCGTAGCTCTTACCGGTCGTAGGGTCGAGGTAACGACCGCTCGCGTCACGCTTGTCCTGTGGCTGGAAAATAGAGGTGTAGCTGACATAGGTCGACCAGTCTTCATTGATGTCATAAACCAGTCCTGCATAAGGCGTTACGTCATCTTTGGAACTTTCCAGACGGGTATCCGGGGAGCCTGCCGGGTTATAGCGAATGTTATAGTTGGTGTAACGCGCGCCAAGGATCAGGTGCAGCGGGTCGGCCAGCGAGAATCGGGCCGAGGTATACGCCGAAGACTGGCGAATGTCGTCCTGGCTATAGAGCTTCCACGGTGTCCACTGCGGGTCGGCGATAGTGCCATTCCAGTTTTTAAAATTACCCACATCCACCATACCGTATAACGCATCCGGCATGCTGTTATCGTAATGGTTACGCTGGCGGCTGAAGCTCCCGCCAAACATCATCTCATGCTGACGACCAAAAAGGCTGAAATCGCCACGCAGGAAGGCGTCGATGGCATCCTGCTTACGTTCACCGCGGTTCCAGCCGCCGTAGCCGACCATGCCTGCCCCGGTCTCTTTATCCGGATAGCCTGACATATACATCAGTTTGCTGTCGAAATGGGTTTCCGCATGCATGCCGTTGATGTGCGCTTCCCAGCCGTTGTCAAAACGTTGGGTCAGGTTGGCAAAGATACGGGTGTTGTCTTTATCCGAGTAAGCCCAGTCAGGCGCAACGGTCTGGCTGCGGTCGTAATGCGTTTTGCTTCCGTCGCTATACCAGGTTGGCAGCCCGCCCCAGGTGGGATCGGCGGTGTGACTTTCCTGGTATTCATAGCCTACGGAGAGGGTCGTGCTGTCGGTGACGTCGGCATCCACCACGCCATAGAGGAATTTTTTACGGTAGTGGTAGTTATCCACAGCGCTGTCGTTGTCCTGGTAACCGGTGATCAGACGACCGCGCACCTTGCCGGATTCTACCAGCGGGGCCTGTAAATCCAGCACATAGCGCTGCTTGTCCCAGCTGCCGTAGCTGGCGGAGACGTTCCCTTTGAATACGTTACTGTCTGCGTGCTTGCGCACCATATTGACGTAGGCGGATGGGTTACCGGTGCCGGACATCAGCCCGGTAGCGCCGCGAACCACCTCTATACGGTCATAAATGGCGGTGTCGGCGGCGGTGTCGCCAAAGTTCCATACTTCGCTGATGGAGGTCGGCAGGTCATCGAACGCATAATTACTGACGAAGAATCCGCGCGAGTAAAATACGGTGCGGTCGCTGTCCTGCACCTGGGCCGTTACGCCGGTGGTGTTGGTTAACACCTGGCCGACTGACTGCAGGTTCTGATCTGCCATGCGCTGCTGGCTAATCACGCTGACGGACTGGGGGATATCGCGGGGAACAAGTAACAGTTTGGTCCCGGTGGTGGTGGTTTTTACGCTGTAGTCCTGATCCTGTCCGCTGGAGGGATCCTGTACGTTATCAAAGCCACCCTCCACAACTACCGTATCTTCGGTCGTGGAGGCGGCAAAACTGACGGTTGGCATCAATGCCATAGCAATACAGGCTGTCAGCAACGAAGGTGTTGCGACAGGCTGGCGTTGCCCATCCCTGGTATGAGTAATGAAAGACATCATCAAACCCTTAATGAATGGTGAAGGTGGTCTGCATCAGTCCCGCATGTACGGGCTGATGTCGTTTTCTATGTTGAAAATGCGCATGAAAATGCAAATGCGAAATATACGCATTGAGATTAACGGTGTAAACAGATGTGTCAAAAGGAACTGAAATAATGTTTCAGGCGATCGCGACGCGTCAGCGCTCACTCTCCAGGCAGCTGGAGGACATTCAGGAAAGAAATCGGTGGAGAAGGTTGAAAGGACAGGAGAATCTCGCTCATACTCTTGTGTTGTGTCACACAGTAATACTGAGAATGTGTTAATGGCGGCGCACTACGCCAGATTAAACAAAAAAGGAAAAGGTCATGGCTGAAGAAACGATTTTTAGTAAAATTATCCGCCGCGAAATCCCTTCGGATATCGTTTATCAGGATGAGCTGGTGACGGCTTTCCGGGACATTTCTCCTCAGGCTCCGACACATATCCTTATTATTCCTAATATTCTGATTCCGACCGTAAACGACGTAAAAACCGAGCATGAAGTAGCGTTAGGTCGTATGCTGACAGTGGCCGCAAAAATTGCTGAGCAGGAAGGGATTGCTGATGACGGTTACCGTCTCATCATGAACTGTAATCGCCACGGTGGTCAGGAAGTTTATCATATTCACATGCATCTGCTGGGTGGACGTCCTCTGGGGCCGATGCTGGCACATAAAGGTCTTTGACATGCTTAAAGGGCGTATTGCAGCGCTGGTAATGACGATGTTGATCGTAGGGTGCAGCACGCGTCCGGCGATCCCCGTCAGCGATGAACAGACGCTGGTGATGGAATCCTCCGTACTTGCTGCGGGTATCACGGCGCAACAACCTGCGTTGTCGATCAGTGAAATCAACTCTTCTGCTTCCTCTACGCTCTTTAATGAAAGACAAGAACCAGTGACGGTGCACTACCGTTTTTTCTGGTATGACGTACGAGGTCTTGAAATGCATCCGCTGGAAGCGCCGCGCAGCGTCACTATTCCGGCAAGATCGTCGGTAACGCTCTATGGCAGCGCCAACTATCTGGGTGCACATAAGGTGAGACTTTATCTTTATTTGTAAGGGGTGAACCTTGATTAAAAATTTGAGCCGTTATGCGCTCGTGACTGCTTTCGCTCTGTTCCTCGCAGGGTGTGTGACCCGAACTGAAGAACCTGCGCCTGTGGAAGAGGCCAAACCGGGTACCGAGCAGCCGACACAGCCAACGCAGCCGCCGCCAACCGTACCGACTGTGCCGTCTATTCCGTCGCAGCCTGGTCCAATTGAACATCCGGATCAGACATCGCAGCCTGCGCCGCGCGTTCGCCATTACGACTGGAACGGTGCGATGCAACCGATGGTCGGCAAAATGCTGCAGGCTCAGGGTGTGACCGCGGGCAGCGTATTGCTGGTTGATAGCGTGAATAACCGTACCAACGGTTCGCTGAACGCGGGCGAAGCGACAGAAACCCTGCGCAATGCCCTGGCTAATAACGGTAAGTTTACGCTGGTCTCGGCACAGCAGCTCGCGGTAGCCAAGCAGCAGTTGGGCCTGTCACCGCAGGACAGCCTCGGTTCACGCAGCAAGGCGATTGGGATTGCCCGTAACGTCGGTGCGCAGTATGTGCTTTACTCCAGTGCCACCGGTAATGTGAACACGCCAGCCCTGCAGATGCAGCTGATGCTGGTTCAGACAGGCGAGATTATCTGGTCAGGTAAAGGTGCCGTTACGCAACTCTGACAGGACGCATGAAGAGATCCTGACGCGTTATTTTCCACAGTATCGCCTTATCGCGCCGCAGGCCCCTTCCGGGCTTGGCGGCGCGAGTTGCATTATAGAGCAGGGCGAGCAACGTCTGGTATTGCGGCAGAATCACGATCCCTTAGCGTCATCATCCCATTTCCGCCGTCAGTTTCGGGCACTGAAACGCCTTCCGGCGGATCTGGTGCCAAAGCCCCGTTTTTACCGCCAGGGCTGGATGGCCGTGGAGTATCTGGCAGGGGAGATCGGCAACACGCTACCGGAAACGGCAGTGCTTGCGGCTATGCTCTGTCATCTGCACCGGCAACCGCGTCTGGGGTGGCGGGTGACGCTGCTGCCGTTGCTTGAACAATACTGGCAGCAGGCTTCAGCCGACAGGCGAACCCCATTCTGGCTGGCACAGCTAAAACGGCTGCGTAAAACGGGCGAACCGCAGCCGCTTCGGCTCTCGCCGCTGCATATGGATGTTCATGCCGGAAATATTGTTCATACGTCCCTCGGTGCGAGGCTTATCGACTGGGAGTATGCCGGTGACGGAGACGTGGCGCTGGAGCTGGCGGCAGTCTGGTCGGAAGATGATGCTGCGCGGCAGCGGCTCATCACCGACTACGCCCGGGTAGCGCACATGAATGTCGGTATCCTGGGGCGTCAGGTGAGGCGCTGGCGACCGTGGGTCGTCATGCTGATGGCTGGCTGGTTTGAAATGCGCTTTCAGCAATCCCGAGACAAACAATTTATTGCGCTGGCAGATGATGCCTGGCGTCAGTTACAAACTAAAGGATAAGAGAGGTTGGTGTGGGTCCAGTCATGTTGGATGTAGAAGGGTTTGAACTGGATGCGGAGGAGCGTGAAATACTGGCGCACCCGCTGGTGGGAGGCCTGATCCTGTTCACCCGCAACTATCACGATCCGGCGCAGTTGCGAGAACTGGTGCGCCAGATCCGTGCTGCATCGCGCAATCATCTGGTGGTGGCCGTCGATCAGGAAGGCGGACGCGTACAGCGTTTCCGCGAAGGCTTTACTCGCCTGCCTGCCGCCCAATCTTTTGCGGCATTACTGGGCACGGAAGAGGGTGGCAAACTGGCGCAAGAGGCTGGCTGGCTGATGGCCAGCGAGATGATTGCCATGGATATCGACATCAGTTTTGCGCCGGTTCTGGACGTGGGGCATATCAGCGCCGCCATTGGCGAACGCTCATACCATGAAGATCCGCGTATTGCGCTGGCGATAGCGAGCTGTTTCATTGACGGTATGCACGACGCGGGAATGAAAACCACCGGGAAACATTTCCCGGGACACGGTGCGGTGACCGCCGACTCGCACAAAGAGACGCCGCGCGATCCGCGTCCGGAAGCTGACATTCGTGCCAAAGATATGTCGGTGTTCCGCTCCCTGATCACCGATAACAAGCTGGACGCCATCATGCCAGCGCACGTGATTTACAGCGACGTCGACCCGCGTCCTGCAAGCGGGTCCGCGCACTGGCTGAAAACCGTTTTGCGTCAGGAGCTGGGGTTTAATGGCGTGATTTTCTCTGACGATTTGTCGATGGAAGGGGCGGCGATTATGGGCAGCTACGCCGAGCGCGGTCAGGCGTCGCTGGACGCAGGTTGCGATATGATCCTCGTCTGCAATAATCGTAAAGGTGCCGTCAGCGTGCTGGATAACCTGTCGCCGATCAATGCACAGCGTGTTACACAATTGTATCATAAAGGTTCATTTAGCCGTCAGGAGCTGATGGACTCGGCGCGCTGGAAGACGGTCAACGCGCAGCTTGAAGCCCTGAATGAACGCTGGCAGGCACATAAAGCCAGCCTGTAAATCCTCCCGGAAGGCGTAGCGTGGTGAGAAGACAATGATCATCTATTTACACGGTTTTGACTCAAACAGTCCTGGTAATCATGAGAAGGTCCTGCAGCTGCAGTTTATCGATCCGGATGTCCGGCTGATCAGTTACAGCACACGCCATCCAAAGCATGATATGCAGCACCTGCTCAAAGAGGTGGACAAGATGTTGCAGCTCAACATCGATGACCGTCCGCTGATTTGTGGCGTGGGATTAGGTGGCTACTGGGCAGAGCGGATTGGATTCCTGTGCGATATCCGCCAGGTGGTGTTCAATCCTAATCTTTTCCCGAATGAGAACATGGAAGGTAAAATTGACCGCCCTGAAGAGTATGTCGATATTGCCACCAAGTGCGTCAGTAATTTTCGGGAGAAAAACCGCGACCGTTGTCTGGTGATCCTGTCGCGTAATGATGAAGCCCTTAACAGCCACCGGGCGGCTGAGCTGCTGCATCATTACTATGAAATTGTCTGGGATGAAGAACAGACCCACAAATTCAAGAACATCTCCCCGCATTTGCAGCGGATCAAAGCCTTCAAAACCCTGGGCTAAGCCACTGCGTACGACCTGCCAGGCCCGGCCGCGAAAGCGCGGCGGGCTTTCTTTTTGTCCAGAATTGTCTACTTTTAAGCCATCAAAACTTGATGCATATCAATTTTGGTATGACCAATGCGCCTGACGTGGTATTCTCAATGCACCTGAATGGTTTCAGTGCTGTAACCTGTTGTTAATTAAGGGTTATTTTTATAACTTTTAATTAACAATTGGTTAATAATTTGAGGGGGTCACGTTGACTACGCCATTGAAAAAGATAGTGATTGTCGGCGGTGGTGCTGGCGGGCTGGAGCTGGCTACACAGTTAGGCAAGAAGCTCGGTCGCGGCAAAAAAGCCAAAATTACGCTGGTGGATCGTAACCACAGCCACCTGTGGAAACCGCTGTTGCACGAAGTGGCGACCGGTTCACTGGATGAGGGCGTGGACGCGCTGAGCTATCTGGCACATGCGCGCAATCACCATTTCCAGTTCCAGCTGGGCTCCGTGGTGGATATCAATCGTGAGAGCAAAACCATTACCCTGGCAGAGCTGCGCGATGAAAAAGGGGAACTGCTGGTTCCTGAGCGCAAACTGCCGTATGACACGCTGGTCATGGCGCTGGGCAGTACCTCCAATGACTTCAACACACCAGGTGTAAAAGAGCACTGTATCTTCCTCGATAACCCACATCAGGCACGTCGTTTCCACCAGGAAATGCTGAACCTGTTCCTGAAGTACACCAGCAATATGGGTGCGAACGGGAAGGTTAATATCGCGATTGTTGGTGGGGGGGCGACGGGCGTCGAGCTTTCTGCTGAGCTGCACAACGCGGTGAAACAGCTGCACAGCTACGGCTATAAAGGCTTAACCAATGACGCGCTGAACGTGACGCTGGTTGAAGCGGGTGAACGTATCCTGCCGGCGCTGCCTCCGCGCATTTCCGGCGCGGCGCATAATGAACTGACCAAGCTGGGCGTGCGGGTTCTGACCCAAACCATGGTGACCAGCGCGGACGACGGCGGCCTGCACACCAAAGATGGCGAGTACATCAAAGCAGACCTGATGGTCTGGGCTGCTGGCATCAAAGCGCCTGATTTTATGAAAGAGATTGGCGGGCTGGAAACGAACCGTATTAACCAGCTGGTGACCGAGCCGACCCTGCAAACCACACGCGATCCGGATATTTTCGCCATCGGCGACTGTGCTTCCTGCGCGCGTCCGGAGGGCGGTTTTGTGCCTCCGCGTGCTCAGGCAGCGCACCAGATGGCAAGCCTGGTACTGCACAATATTCTGGCGCAGTACAAAGGTAAGCCGATGAAAGCTTATGTCTATAAAGACCATGGTTCTCTGGTATCGCTCTCGAACTTCTCTACCGTCGGCAGCCTGATGGGTAACCTGATGCGCGGCTCCATGATGGTGGAAGGGCGTATTGCACGCTTTGTCTATATCTCGCTCTATCGTATGCACCAGATTGCCCTGCACGGTTACTTCAAAACCGGGCTGATGATGCTGGTGGGACGAATCAACCGCGTTATTCGACCACGCCTGAAGCTGCACTAATATTCTCTCCCTCCGGGGCCTCCGGAGGGGATTTTTAGCATATCATGCTGCTCATCGTACATTGAGTGCTTAAGAGTTCTCCTAAACACAATATATCTCTCCTCCATGTCCACTTTTTGATCCTTTGTCTTATTGGCGAAGCGCGACCTGCATTGCAAAATTGTTACCAATAGCAACAAAGGAGGAAGTCCCGTGAATAAATCAATGTTGGCGGGTATAGGGATTGGCGTCGCTGCTGCGTTAGGTGTGGCTGCCGTTGCCAGTCTCAACGTACTGGATCGCGGCCCACAATACGCACAGGTCGTGTCTGCTACCCCGATTAAAGAAACCGTGAAAACGCCTCGTCAGGAGTGCCGTAACGTCTCCGTGACCCATCGCCGTCCGGTACAGGATGAAAACCGTATCGCCGGTTCAGTACTGGGTGCGGTTGCCGGTGGTGTGATTGGCCATCAGTTTGGTGGTGGTCGTGGTAAAGATGTGGCGACCGTGGTCGGCGCGCTGGGCGGCGGCTATGCCGGTAACCAGGTGCAGGGCGCTATGCAGGATAACGACACGTACACGACGACTCAGCAGCGCTGCAAAACCGTCTATGACAAGTCGGAGAAAATGCTGGGTTACGACGTGACGTACAAAATTGGCGATCAGCAGGGCAAGATCCGCATGGATAAAGACCCGGGTACTCAAATTCCGCTGGATGGAAACGGCCAGCTGGTACTGAATAACAAAGTGTAAAAAAGATGTTCTCTGAACTTAGCTCCTCAAGCGCTCAGGCTGAGGAGCTTTTTTTTTGCGTCAGATTTTGAGCAGTTCAGGCCACAGTTTCAGCGTGGTCGCGGTAATGGTTTGCAGTTTTTCCAGCGTAGCCCCTTCACGAGCGCTTATCGACATACCCTGCAAAATACAGTTCAGGTATTGCGCCAGCATCTGTGGATTGCAATGCGCAGGAATTTCACCTCGTTGTTGGCGCTGAGACAGGAACGCGCTTAGCGTCTCTTCCTGCATGGCATGGCGCGATTTCACCGTGTTGGCAATCTCTTTTGAGGAGGCCGCAAGGGTGGCAGAGGTGTTAATCATAAAGCAGCCCGCAGGGGTATCTTTACTGGTGAAGCAGGTCGCGACGGTGGTGAAGTAGTCCCGTAGCGCCTGTTCGACGCTTTTCTCTTCACAAAACAGCTGGGCTTCGTGTTTCGCCGCAAAGCGTGAAATGTATCTGTCCAGCACTGCCCTGAACAGCCCCTCTTTATTGGTGAATTCAGCATACAGCGTGGGTGCTTTGGCACCGGTAGCTTCCACCAGATCGGAAAGCGAGGTCGCTTCATACCCATGTTGCCAGAAGAGAGTCATGGCCTTATCAAGCGCTGCATCCCTGTCGAACACTTTTGGTCGGCCACGGCTTTTCTTCGCGCAACTCGTCACGTCGGTTGTCATTTGCCGTTGGTCCTCTGTTGGTTTGTTGAATAATCATTATAAAAATAATCGCGGGTGACCACCAGCACTGATGAGAGAAAAATAAATTAATCATATGGGTATGAAAAATAACGGATTTAAAATTTAATTAATGTTCGTTATAAAAAGATGTTGACGCGTGAGCTGGATCACATTTATGATTTACCTATCGATCGTTAACTAAATAGCTAACGACCTCCAAATCATCTGCCCAAAGGTAAAAATCATGAAAAACGTAAAAACCCTCATCGCTGCTGCTGTTCTGAGTTCACTTTCTTTCGCAAGCTTCGCTGCTGTTGAAGTGCAATCAACCCCTGCTGACCAGCATAAAGTCGGGACTATCTCTGCTTCTGCCGGGACTAACCTGGGCTCACTGGAAGATCAGCTGGCGCAGAAAGCTGACGAGATGGGTGCAAAATCTTTCCGCATCACCTCCGTGACCGGTCCTAACACCCTGCACGGCACCGCTGTTATCTACAAATAAGCCTGGCTAAACCCTCATTTATGCCACTGCGATGCCACTGTAAAAAAGCCCTGCTCAGCAGGGCTTTTTTTATTGGGGATTACATCGACTGCTGGGTGACATCCTGATGCCGGGTGACATCGGTGGGCATCCCGGAACGCGCCTCCATCGCACGCTCCATCACGATGCCATCCGTGCGGGCATTCGTTTTAAAGCTCACCATCGCGGCATTCAGATTAATTGGCAGTGTCTGCGGATCGTCGCCAATGTTTTTCGATAACGGCTGGTGAATTTCAACCAGTCTTACGCCACCCGGCTCCTCAGAAACCTTAATGGGCGTATTAATAATATTCACTCGAGTACCAGGCGTGATCACGCTATAGAGCGTCTTGATATCATCATCGCGCAGACGAATACAGCCGGAACTGACGCGCATCCCGATACCGAAATCCGCATTTGTTCCATGCAGAAGGTAAACGCCACCATAGGCCGCAAGACGGATCGCGTGGTGACCCATCGGATTCTCCGGACCCGCTGGCACCACAGCCGGCAAATCAATCCCCTGTGCTTTATAGCGAGCACGAATATTAGCCGTTGGCGTCCAGGTTGGGTTGGCACGTTTATCCGATACGGTGGTGACCATTGTTGGGGTCAGCGTGTCGCCGCCCAGCTGGCCAATACCGATTGGATAAACGGTGACTTCATTTTTACCCGGTGGGTAATAGTAAAGACGCAGCTCGGCAAGGTTTATCACGATCCCTTCGCGCGCTACATCCGGGAGAATGGTCTGCAACGGGATGGTCAGGACGCTGCCAGCGCGTGGCACATAGGGGTCGACGCCAGGGTTAGCCTGCAGCAGAGCCAGAAAGCCTACGTTATATTTTTTGGCAATCGCTTCGAGCGATCCCCCATTATTTTCAACCACATGAAAACGGTTTTCGCCCACGACCTTGCTGCCAGCAGGGGGAAGAGGCCAGGTATTTGCGCGTGCAGGAAGCGCAACAGCGACCGTTGCTGCCAGCGCAAACACGGTTATCCAGCGGGTAAAACGCGAAGAGGTCATCATCACCATAATCCATATAAATAATAAGGTTATTGTTTTATAAGGCGTTAACGATAATTATGGCGAATGGGTATGTCGGGAAATCCAGGTGAAGTGCAAAGAGTTTGTAAATTGTCCCCCCGTAAGCATTGCGCCAACGGGGGGAAGGGGAATTATGCGACAGCGTTCTCTTCCAGCTGACGCATAAAGTGACGAACCCACTCCATCCGGTTTTTACGATCCGTCAGCTCCTGCGTAAATTTCAGACGCGTTGGACCATCCAGACGGAAATGCTGCGGCTGTTTCTGGAGCAGACCGATTAGCCACATCGGATTAACGTGATTCTTCTCGGCAAATTCAATCACGCCACCTTTTTCATTGCCTTCGAGCTTACGAATGCCCAGCTTCTGTGCCTGCTGGCGCAGCCTCGCAATATCCAGCAGGTTTCTCGCGGCATCCGGCAACAGGCCAAAGCGATCGATCAGCTCTACCTTAATTTCATCCAGTTCGTTCTCATTTTTCGCACTGGCGATACGTTTGTAGAACGACAGACGCGTGTTCACATCCGGAATAAAATCATCCGGTAGCAGGGAAGGCATGCGCAGTTCCACCTCAGTTTGCTGGCTGGTCAGATCTTCCAGCGATGGCTCACGTCCGGCCTTCAGGGCATCGACCGCATTTTCCAGCAGCTCCATATAGAGCGAGAAGCCGATGGTTTCCATCGAGCCGCTCTGGTCTTCGCCCAGAAGTTCACCTGCACCGCGGATCTCAAGGTCGTGTGTCGCCAGCGCGAAGCCCGCGCCCAGATCTTCCAGCGATGCGATAGCCTCCAGACGTTTTTGCGCATCGGTGGTCATCGCTTTCGGATGCGGGGTCAGCAGCCAGGCGTAGGCCTGATGGTGCGAGCGGCCAACGCGGCCACGCAACTGGTGAAGCTGCGCCAGTCCAAAGTGATCCGCGCGCTCAATAATGATGGTATTGGCCGTCGGAATATCGATCCCGGTCTCAATGATGGTGGTACACACCAGGACGTTAAAGCGCTGGTGGTGGAAATCGTTCATCACCCGCTCCAGCTCGCGCTCGCGCATTTGACCGTGACCGATAGCGATGCGCGCTTCCGGCACCAGTTCTGCCAGCCTGTCCGCCGCTTTCTGGATATTTTCCACGTCGTTGTAGAGATAATAGACCTGACCCCCGCGCAGTACTTCACGCAGAATAGCCTCGCGGACGACCAGGTTGTCGTACTCACGAACAAAGGTTTTTACCGCCAGACGACGTGCCGGCGGCGTGGCGATAATCGACAGGTCGCGCATGCCGCTCATCGCCATATTCAGCGTTCGCGGAATCGGTGTGGCGGTGAGGGTGAGGATATCGACGTCGGCACGCATCGCTTTAATACGCTCTTTATGACGGACCCCGAAGCGGTGTTCTTCATCGACGATCAACAGCCCCAGATCTTTCCACTTCACATCACTCTGCAGTAGCTTGTGGGTGCCGATCAGAATATCGATCTTACCCTCGCTGGCCTGTTCCAGAATCTGCGTCTGCTCTTTGGTACTGCGAAAACGTGACAGCATCTCAATACGAACCGGCCAGTTGGCGAAACGGTCACGGAAGTTGTCAAAATGCTGCTGGGCGAGCAGGGTGGTAGGCACCAGCACCGCGACCTGTTTGTTGTTTTCTACCGCGAGGAAGGCGGCGCGCATCGCCACTTCGGTTTTGCCGAAGCCGACATCGCCGCAAACCAGCCTGTCCATCGCCAGCGGCTGGCACATGTCGCTCAGCACAGCATTAATGGCCTGAGCCTGATCCGGCGTGGTTTCAAACGGGAAGCTATCGCAGAACATCTGGTACTGTTGTTTATCATGCCTGAAGGCAAAGCCTTCTTTGGCCGCGCGTTGGGCGTAGATATCCAGCAGCTCTGCCGCCACATCACGCACTTTTTCCGCGGCTTTCTGCCGCGCGCGCGCCCAGGCGTCGCCGCCCAGTTTATGTAATGGCGCATGATCTTCTGCACCGCCGGCATAGCGGCTGATGAGATGCAGTGAAGAGACCGGCACATAGAGTTTGGCGTCATTGGCGTAGGTCAGCATCAGGTATTCGCCCTTGATGCCACCGGCTTCCAGCGTCGTCATGCCCTGATAACGGCCCACCCCGTGCTCGAGGTGAACAATCGGCTGGCCGGGGTGCAGTTCGGCGAGGTTACGGATCAGCGTGTCCGGATTAATGGTGCGACGGCTGTCCTGACGGCGGCGCGCCACGCGTTCCCCCAGCAGGTCGCTTTCGCAAATCAGCGCCAGATTGTTGAGGGTATCCACAAACCCGTGTTCGGCGGAGCCAATCATCAGATAACGGCCATTACCGGTGGCTTCACTCAGGCGCAAAATACGTTTCGGCGCGATTTTGATCCGCCCCAGCAGTTCACCCAGCGCTTCCCGGCGGCCTTCGCTTTCAACGGAGAACACGACCGGCCCGGTAAAGGATTCGAGGAACTTGCGCAGATTATCCAGCGGCGACTTCTGCTGCGCCTGAACGGATAAATCCGGTAGCGTGCGGAAGGCGAGGTTGGTATTGGCGGCCTTGTCGGCGAGCGAATCGGTTTTGAGCTGCATACGCGGCCAGCGTTTCAGCTCGGCGTTCAACTCGTCGGTGCGCAGCCACAGCACCTCCGGTGGCAACAGCGGACGCATCGGGTCCAAGCCCCGGTTTTCAAAGCGGGCGCGAGTTTCGCTCTCAAAACGGCTGGCGCTGGCGTCGATATCACCGGTGTTAACAATCAGCGTATTGGCCGGGAAATAGCTGAACAGCGCGGGCAGAGGCTCGTTAAAGAACAGCGGCTGCCAGTATTCAATACCCGCCGGCAACGTCCCTTTGCTGACCTGCTGGTAGATATGTTCGGCATCGCGTTTGACGTCGAATTTGTCGCGCCACTGGCTGCGGAACAGTTCGATTGCGGTTTTGTCTGTCGGGAACTCATGTGCGGGCAGTAAATTGATGGAGTCCACTTCTTCCAGCGTGCGCTGCGTGTCGGCGTCGAATATGCGCAGGCTGTCGATTTCATCATCGAAGAAATCCAGACGATACGGCTGGTCGCTGCCCATCGGGTAAAGATCGAGCAGTGCACCACGCGTGGCATATTCCCCGTGCTCCATCACCTGATCGACATGGCGATAACCGGCGCTGTCGAGCTGTGCACGCAGGGCATCCCGGGACAGGCGCTGGCCTTTTTTCATCACCAGCGCATGGCCATGAAGATAGCTGTGCGGACAGACGCGCTGCATCAGGGTGTTTACGGGGACGATCAGCACGCCGCGCTGCATCGTCGGTAACTGATACAGGGTCGACAGACGAGAGGAGATGATCTCCTGGTGCGGCGAGAAACTGTCATACGGCAGCGTTTCCCAGTCGGCCAGACTGAACACCAGATTGTCAGTGAACTGGCGAATTTCATCATGCAGACGCAGGGCATTTTGCATATCCGGGGCAACCAGTACCACCGGACCCGGGTGCCGCTCAGCGATTTCTGCCACCAGCGTGGCGCACGCCGCGCCAGTAAGTTCGCCCAGCTGGCGCTGATCGCCCGCTTTGACAGGCAAGGAATATCGATAGTGTTCAGGCATGGCTATGTCAGAGTCTCTTGGGGATATACCAACAGTATTGGGGCATATCACTGATACGCAATGTCTTTATTATCCTCGATCGTTTTACATAATCAAACCGGAACCGCACAGGGAGGAAATTCGCCCCCAAAAGGGGGCGAAAAGCGCATCAGCGGCTGGCCGATGACGGAGAAAGCGTGGAAGGCGGGGAGAAGAACACATCACCAAACAGTGCGGTGGAGACCTTTCGCACCCCAAGCCCGGCAACGGTGCAGAGCAACAGGCTGGCAAACGGGTAGACCAGAATCAACGTCAGCTCCGCCCAGACCGGCCAGTATGCGGCATTCATCTCACCAATCAGGAACAGGCTAAAGGCCTCAATCAGGATGCGATGGGTGGTATAAATCGCGATGGTATTAGAACCGATCACGTTAAGCAGATTATTAGGATGGACGGCATAACGTTGCTCAATGCTGTAGAAAAGCTTCATGATCAACACAATCGACAGCAGGGAGAGCAGCAGCGGGACGTTAGCAAACCACAGCACCACAGAAACGGCAGCGAACGCGGCTAACGCCAGCCAGGCGCGACGCAGATTGAACCCTTTCATCCACGCCATCAGCTCAGCGCCATACCACGCGCCGAGGCTGTAGTAGATCATGTTGCGCACCACGCTGTTCATTCCCCACCACGGCAGCGGCAGGAAGTTTATCGCGACGCTCGCCAGTGCCAGCAGCCCCAGTACCGGCAGCTTCCAGCGGCTCAGCAGTTTACACAGCGTGAAATAGACCACCAGGGCATACAGATACCAGAGACTGGTGCTGGCGGTGAGCATTCCCTTCACAAACCCGGAAAGGGAATCGGCATAGGCCGCATTGGAGGAAGTGGCCAGTTCACGCTCGGGAGCAAGCCAGGCGTTGAGGTGGCTCAGCGCCTGCCATTGCAGAACGCCCCACAGCGCCAGTACCCAGACAATGCTCCAGATCCGTTTATCGAGACTGGTACGCCAGTCCACCTCATCAATGTAACGTCGAATCAGATAGCCGGAAATGAAGAAAAACACCGGCATGCGGAAGGGAGCAAGATAGAGATTAAAATAGACCCAACATTTGGCGAGAAGACCGGATAACGGATGTTGTAACCCATTGAGATGGGGATAAAAGGTGATGACTGAATGGTAGATAACCACCAGGCAAATACACAGCCCTTTTATCTGGTTAATCCATAATGCTTTTTGCTTCATTGTTCGCGACTACCTTTTTGCCATAAACGAACGAACAATTGTTGTTAAACAAAACCGTGATGTAACGGGTAACAGTCTGTATCAGGAGGTTTTTCGGAAAAGGTGGAGGCTGTACAGGGAGGTTTCAGAGAGTAGCACCCTGATTTATCTGAATTTTTCAGAAAAATGATTACCAAAGCTTACGGTTTCAGTCATTTACGCTTAAGGGATTCGCTTATATACTCGTGGGTCTGCTATCAGCAAACAGACGGATTTCATGTACCAACCTGTCGCACTCTTCATAGGCTTACGTTACATGCGTGGGCGCGCCGCGGACCGCTTCGGTCGTTTTGTCTCCTGGCTTTCGACTATTGGCATTACGCTTGGCGTAATGGCTCTGGTGACGGTTCTTTCCGTCATGAACGGCTTTGAGCGCGAGCTGCAAAACAACATCCTGGGGCTGATGCCGCAGGCTATCCTCTCCTCAACCAACGGTTCCGTTAACCCACAACAGCTCCCGGAAAGCGCGGCGAAGTTACAGGGTGTCACGCGCGTTGCGCCGTTAACCACGGGCGATGTGGTGCTGCAAAGCGCCCGTAGCGTGGCGGTCGGCGTGATGCTGGGCATTGACCCGGCGCAAAACGACCCACTGACGCCATTCCTCGTGAACGTGAAGCAGACCGACCTGGAAGCTGGCAAATATAACGTGATCCTCGGCGAGCAACTGGCCGGGCAGCTTGGCGTCAACCGTGGCGACCAGCTGCGTGTAATGGTACCGTCGGCCAGTCAGTTTACGCCGATGGGACGTTTGCCAAGCCAGCGCTTGTTCACGGTGGTTGGCACGTTTGCCGCCAACAGCGAAGTCGATGGTTATCAGATGCTGGTGAATATTCAGGACGCGTCACGTCTGATGCGCTATCCGGCGGGGAATATCACCGGCTGGCGCCTGTGGCTCGACGCCCCGCTAAAAGTGGATACCCTCAGCCAGCAAACGTTGCCGGAAGGGACCAAATGGCAGGACTGGCGTGAACGCAAGGGCGAGCTGTTCCAGGCCGTGCGGATGGAAAAAAATATGATGGGGCTGCTGCTGAGCCTGATCGTGGCGGTCGCGGCCTTCAACATCATCACCTCACTGGGGTTGATGGTGATGGAAAAGCAGGGTGAGGTCGCCATTCTGCAGACTCAGGGGCTAACGCCGCGCCAGATCATGGCGGTATTTATGGTGCAGGGTGCCAGTGCCGGGATTATCGGTGCGCTACTCGGTGCGGCGCTGGGGGCGCTGCTCGCCAGCCAGCTTAACAATTTAATGCCGATCATCGGCGCTCTGCTTGATGGTGCGGCGCTGCCCGTGGCTATCGAACCGTTACAGGTGATTGGAATTGCGCTGGCTGCGATGGCCATTGCGCTGCTTTCTACGCTTTATCCTTCCTGGCGCGCTGCCGCCACTCAACCCGCTGAGGCTTTACGTTATGAATAAGATCCTGTTGCAATGCGACAACCTGTCCAAACGCTATCAGGAAGGCACTGTGCAGACTGACGTGTTGCACAATGTGAGCTTCAGCGTGGGCGAAGGTGAGATGATGGCGATTGTGGGCAGTTCCGGCTCCGGGAAAAGTACGTTATTACACCTGCTCGGTGGGCTGGATACACCCACCAGCGGTGACGTGATTTTCTCCGGCCAGCCAATGAGCAAAATGTCATCTGCGGCAAAAGCGGAGCTGCGTAACCGCGAGCTGGGCTTTATCTACCAGTTTCACCACCTGCTGCCGGATTTCACGGCGCTGGAAAACGTGGCGATGCCGCTGCTGATTGGTAAAAAGAAACCCGCAGAAATTAACACCCGCGCCAGCGATATGCTGAAAGCGGTTGGGCTTGGGCATCGCGGTAATCATCGTCCTTCTGAACTTTCCGGCGGTGAACGCCAGCGTGTGGCCATTGCGCGTGCGCTGGTCAACAATCCGCGCCTGGTACTGGCGGATGAGCCAACGGGTAACCTGGACGCCCGCAACGCGGACAGTATTTTCCAGCTGCTGGGTGAGTTGAATGCCTCGCAGGGAACCGCGTTTCTGGTGGTAACCCACGATCTCCAGCTGGCAAAACGGATGGGACGTCAGCTTGAGATGCGCGACGGTCATCTGAACCCAGAACTGACCCTGATGGGGGCGGAGTAATGGCTTCACCGTTATCGTTACTCATAGGGTTGCGTTTTAGCCGCGGACGTCGTCGCGGCGGCATGGTGTCACTGATCTCGGTGATCTCCACCATCGGTATTGCGCTGGGGGTGGCGGTGCTGATCGTGGGCCTTAGCGCCATGAACGGTTTTGAGCGTGAACTGAATAACCGCATCCTGGCGGTGGTCCCGCACGGTGAAATCGAACCGGTGAATCAGCCGTGGACGCACTGGAGCGATGCCCTGAGCAAAATCGAAAAAGTGCCAGGCATCGTGGCGGCCGCGCCTTACATTAACTTTACCGGGCTGGTCGAGAGCGGCGTTAACCTGCGCGCCATTCAGGTAAAAGGGGTGAACCCGGTGCAGGAAGAGCGCCTCAGCGCGTTGCCGAAATATGTGCAAAACGGCGCGTGGGCAAACTTTAAGGCCGGTGAACAGCAAATTATTATGGGCAAAGGCGTTGCCGAGGCCCTGAAGGTTAAGCAGGGCGACTGGGTCTCTATCATGATCCCGAACGCCAGTGCCGACCACAAGCTGCAGCAACCTAAACGCGTACGTCTGCACGTCACCGGTATTCTTCAGTTAAGCGGCCAGCTCGATCACAGCTTTGCGATGGTGCCGATGGAAGACGCGCGCCAGTATCTCGACATGGCCGACAGCGTGACGGGGATTGCCATTAAGGTCAACGACGTCTTCAACGCCAATAAGCTGGTGCGTGATGCCGGCAGCGTGACCAATAACTATGTCTACATCAAAAGCTGGATTGGCACTTACGGTTATATGTACCGTGATATCCAGATGATCCGCGCCATTATGTATCTGGCGATGGTGCTGGTGATTGGGGTCGCGTGCTTTAATATCGTCTCGACGCTGGTGATGGCGGTCAAAGACAAGAGCGGCGACATCGCCGTCCTGCGTACCCTGGGGGCAAAAGACGGTCTTATTCGCGCCATCTTTGTCTGGTACGGTCTGCTGGCTGGGCTGTTCGGGAGCCTCTGCGGCGTGGTGATTGGCGTGGTGGTTTCTCTGCAGCTGACGCCAATTATCAATGGCATCGAGGCGCTTATTGGCCACCAGTTCCTGTCAGGTGATATCTATTTTATTGACTTCCTGCCGTCTGAATTGCACTGGCTGGACGTTTTTTATGTGCTGGTAACGGCACTTTTACTGAGTCTGCTGGCAAGCTGGTATCCGGCGCGTCGCGCAAGCCGAATTGATCCGGCGAGGGTATTAAGTGGCCAGTAATTACGTCATGATTTAGCGGTCGTCAGGCCGCCAAATCAAAAAGAGGAATGCGTGATGTATTATGGATTTGATATTGGCGGCACCAAAATTGCGCTGGGCGTGTTTGATAAAAACCTCAAACTGCAGTGGGAAACCCGCATTCCCACACCACGCGAAAGCTATGATGAATTTTTAACTGCCATTGCCGCGCTGGTGGCGCAAGCTGATTCACGTTTTGGCGTGAAAGGCAGCGTCGGCATTGGTATTCCGGGAATGCCCGAAACTGACGATGGTACGCTGTATGCGGCCAACGTTCCTGCTGCCAGCGGTAAACCGCTGCGCGCCGATCTCTCCGCTCTGCTTGAACGCGACGTGCGTTTAGATAATGATGCCAACTGTTTTGCACTCTCCGAAGCCTGGGACGATGAGTTTCAGCGCTATCCGCTGGTGATGGGGCTGATCCTCGGCACGGGCGTAGGGGGAGGGATCGTCATCAACGGTAAGCCGATTACCGGGCGCAGTTACATTACGGGAGAGTTCGGCCATATCCGCCTGCCGGTTGATGCCCTGGCGGTCGTCGGGCGCGACTTCCCGCTGACCCGCTGCGGTTGCGGTCAGCATGGCTGTATTGAGAACTACCTCTCCGGACGTGGGTTTGCATGGCTTTACGAACACTTCTATCATCAGAAACTTGAAGCCCCTCAAATCATTACCTTGTGGGAGCAGGGGGATGCGCAGGCGCGAGAGCACGTTGAGCGCTATCTGGATCTGCTGGCGGTGTGTCTGGGAAATATTCTCACCATCGTCGACCCGGATCTGCTGGTGATTGGGGGAGGGCTTTCAAACTTTAGCGCGTTAACGGAACAGCTGTCCGGGCGTTTGCCCCGACATTTATTGCCGGTTGCCCGCGTGCCGCGTATTGAACGTGCGCGACACGGGGACGCAGGAGGGATGCGCGGAGCCGCATTCCTTCATCTCACCGATTAGTTTACGAGGTTTTTATGCTGTCGCGTCGCTTAGGTCGACTCAGCCGTTTTCGCAAAAATAAACGCCGCTTACGTGAGCGCTTGCGCCAGCGGATCTTTTTCAGAGACAGAATGATGCCAGAAGCGATGGATAAACCCAGAGTGGTGGTGCTGACCGGGGCGGGGATCTCCGCAGAGTCAGGTATTCGTACTTTCCGCGCTGCGGACGGGTTATGGGAAGAGCACCGTGTTGAGGATGTGGCGACGCCGGAAGGCTTTGCCCGCGATCCGGATCTTGTACAGGCGTTTTATAACGCCCGCCGTCGTCAGCTGCAGCAGCCAGAGGTTGTGCCTAATCCGGCGCATCTGGCGCTGGCGAAGCTGGAAGAGGCGCTTGGCGATCGTTTTTTGCTGGTTACGCAGAATATCGACAATCTGCATGAACGGGCCGGTAACAAAAACATCATCCATATGCACGGTGAACTGCTGAAAGTTCGCTGCGCCTGGAGCGGTCAGGTGCTGGACTGGAAAGAGGACGTGCTGCCTGAAGATAAGTGCCATTGCTGCCAGTTTCCATCGCGCCTGCGCCCGCATGTGGTCTGGTTTGGTGAAATGCCGCTTGGTATGGATGACATTTACAGCGCGCTGGCCATGGCGGATGTCTTTATCGCCATTGGCACGTCTGGCCATGTCTATCCGGCGGCCGGGTTTGTTCACGAAGCGCGGCTGCACGGCGCGCATACGGTTGAGCTGAATCTGGAGCCGAGCCAGGTGGGCAGCGAGTTCGAAGAGAAGCACTATGGCCTGGCCAGTACCGTCGTACCGGAGTTTGTCGATAAGCTCCTGAAAGGGCTGTAATCGCGATAGCCTGAAAAGGCACCCGTCCTGCGGGTGCCTTTTTTGTTTATGGCGTAAAGTACGCCAGCGTTTTCTCCAGCGATTTCGCCTGTTCGTCCAGCGACAGGGCCGCTGCCGAGATCTGTTGTACCAGGGACGCGTTCTGCTGGGTCGTGCTGTCCATCTGATTGACGGCAATGCTGACCTGGCTAATTCCCCGATTCTGCTCATCCAGAGCCTGAACAATATCGTTAATCACCAGATGCACATGCGACACGGCCTCGATGACCTGCTTCATCATGACGCCGGTTTCATTGACCAGCTCAACGCCTTTGCTGACACGGCCTGAAGACTCGGCTATCAGCTGGGAGATCTCTTTTGCCGCGTTGGCGCTTCGCTGGGCAAGGTTGCGAACTTCACCCGCCACCACTGCAAAACCGCGCCCCTGTTCGCCCGCGCGCGCCGCTTCTACGGCGGCATTCAGCGCCAGAATATTGGTCTGGAAGGCGATACCGTCCACAATGCTGTTGATCTCTCCAATCTTACGGGCGCTTTCGTCAATTTCCCCGATCACCACCACGACATCGTTCACCAGCGTCTCGCCATGTCCGGCAAGGGTCGCGGCACGATCGGTAAGGGTGGTAGCTTTGTGCGCATTGTCGGCGTTATTTTTCACCGTGACCGAAATCTCTTCCATGCTGGCTGCGGTTTCGACAATCGCCGCTGCCTGTTCTTCGGTGCGTGAGGCCAGATCGAGATTGCCTGCCGAAATTTCACTGGTGCCACCGTGAACGGAGTGGCTGGCTTCGCTGATGTTACCCACGATGCGCTTGAGCTGCATCTGCATGGTGTGTAGGGCGTAAAAAATACTGCTGGTATCCCCGGGACGCACCGGGATAGCGTTGTTCAGGTCGCCGCCGGCCACGGCCAGCGCGATCCCGGCGGCATCTGACGGTTCGCCCCCCACCGGGCGGTCCACTTTACGGGTAAAGATTTGCGCCATGACCAGGCTGACAACCACAATGCTTAACACCATCAGGAGGATGGCTTTCAGTAAAAATTGTCTTGCCTCGGCCATCACTTCGCTGACCGGGGTGACGATAGCCAGCTTCCAGGGCGTCTGACTGTTGCCGATGGTAATCGCCTGCCAGGTGATAAACGCCTCTTCCTTCAGTTGAGGATCGTTTGTGCGTATCACCTCATCCCCTGTGACAGTTCCGGTGTAAGGCTTGCCTACGGCACGTTTATCCGGGCTGGAAACCACGCTGTTGCCCGCCGACAGAAGCAGGGCGTAGCCTGTACCGTTCCACGGCTTAATCGCCCCGATCATCGATTGCAGGGTGGCGAGTGAGAAATCCGACGTGACGGACCCCAGGAACTGACCCTCACGCATGATGGGGGCGGCAATCGAGGTGAGCATTACGTCCACCCCATTGTAGGGATAAATATAGGGTTCGATGATGACATCTTTTTGCCGTTGCTTCGGCAGCAGATAATAATCGCCGCTGCCGGGCGTTTCGATGTCCGTCAGCAGATGTAATGCCGGTTTGCCTGTGGCGTCGCGGTCAACGTAGCGGGCGTAACGTCCGGCAGGATCTTCACCGCTCTGACCGGCAAAGGTGGCATCGTTGCCATCGAAGGCATCAGGTTCAAAGGCCATCGACATTGAAAGAAACTGAGGGTGCGCTGAGAGATAATGGATTAGCAGCTGGTTGAGTCCCTGTCGATCAACGATGCCCGCGTCGCGCAGTGCCTGAGCGCTATTTCCCATGTCACGCGCGGCCGCCAGGGCGGAATCCATCTGTTTACTGACCTGCAACGACTGCACTTCAGCAATCTGACGGATGTGTTTTTTAGCCAGCACTTCTTGCTGATCCATCCACTGCCACATCATAAAACCGATCGTTGCCGTAAAGCCCACCGTCACGGTGAGGAAAATGGACAATAGCATCAACGTCTTGACTCTTATTTTTTGTTTTCGGACCATGGCGTCTTTCATTCTCAACTCCCGTAATGACGTGCATGTCGGGCAGGCACAGATCACTTATCGGATATTTCGCCATGTTTCTGTAGAGCACCGGGTATATTTAATTTAAATTTTTGAACGCTAATTCCCGTTAATTAGTGTGGATGCTTTTATTTTGTGCATTCAATCAAATTAGTGTTCGATAATGCTCGTTATCGTTGTGCAGATAGGGGATGCTAATAAATATAAAGACGTTCAGGAGGATGGGATATGTATGGATTTATCGCGAGACAACCCATTTTTAACCTCGATATGAATACCGTGGCCTATGAGCTGCTTTTCAGAGACGGAATGACCAACCGTTTCCCCGATGTGTCGGCGGAATATGCCACATCCAGAATGATATCAGACCAGTTCTTATCCGTGCCGTCCCAGCGCATCGCCGGGGAACATACGTCGTTTATCAATTTTCCTTCCCGGATGATCATCGACCGCAGCGCTGAGGCGCTGGACAAAAACAACGTGGTCATTGAGATCCTGGAAGATGCTGACCCGGGTGAGGCGCTTTTGCAGGCCGTGAGAGAAATGTATGAGCACGGGTACTGCTTTGCGCTCGATGATTTCACTCTCGCACCGGAATGGGATGTTTTCTTGCCCTATATTTCCATCATCAAATTCGATGTCCAGAATTACACCTTAGCGCAAATTCAAAATTACCTGAGTGAGCGTAAAAGCCTGACCGGGCATATTAAATATCTGGCTGAAAAAATTGAGACTAAAGAGGAATTCAAACAATACAGCGATGCCGGATTTTCTCTTTTCCAGGGATATTTTTTCTGTCGTCCGGAGGTGATTAAATATAAACGGCTATCGCAAAATCAGCTTGCAATTTTCCGTCTGCAAATGGAAGTAGGACGCAATAAACCTGACTTTCGGATCATCGAGGCGTTAATCAAAAGCGACCTCACGCTGTCCTATAAAATCATGCGCTATATGAAGCACACCGCTTTTAAACACATGGGGGCCTGTAATTTCAGCAAGTTAACCCTGAGTGAAGTGCTGAGGTATCTTGGAGAAAATCAGCTCAGAAGGTTTGTAGCCGTTGTAGTGCTGGCAAGTGCAGCCAACGACACCGTCACCGAGCTTTACCCGATGAGTATGATGCGCGGGAAATTCTGTGAACTGATTGCCGAGAAACTGAACGAGCCGATGCTGGCTGAGAATGCGTTCATGTGCGGTCTGTTCTCACTGCTTGATACCCTGCTTGAGCTGCCGATGGCAGAGCTGATGACGCAAATTGCTGTCCCGCAGAGCGTGAGTAATGCGTTGTGCCATCAGGAAGGGCAGTTAGCGGACATGGTTCGCCTCTGCCATTACTACGAGCAGCAGCAGTGGGATGAGGCAAGCAGAATAAGTCACGCGCTGGGGCTGGCAGAGGACGAGATCGTAGAGGCGATGAGGAAGGCCACGATCTGGGCCGGGGAGAACGCCGTCAGTTAATCGTTCCTCACTCCGCTAAGACGGAGTGAGGAAGAAAGCCTGGCCGCTTACCGGCCCGCTTTTAATTTCTGGTAATACTCTTCATAGATGCGGCTTGCGTCACCGACATCGTTTTGCCACTCGCCTTTACTGATGGTTTGCGCATCCGGATAGAGCGATTTGTCGTTCGCGACGGCCGGGCTGAGCAGCTTGCGCGCAGCGAGGTTCGGGGTGGGATAACCAATGGTCTCCGCAACTTGTTTCGCGACGTCCGGGCGCAGCAGGAAGTTAATCAGCTTCAGGGCACCGTCAACGTTCTTCGCGTTTGCAGGAATAGAGAGGCTATCCATCCAGAAGATCCCGCCTTCTTTCGGCCACACTACCTCCAGCGGCGTACCGGCCTGACGGGCAACATACGCGGAGCCGTTCCACACCATGCCCAGATTCACTTCGCCTTCCATATACGGGTTTGCCGGGTTATCAGAGTTGAATGCCGCCACGTTAGGCATCAGCTTTTTCAGCTCGTTATAGGCCGCTTCAATCTCTTTCGGGTCCGTCGTATTGCCTGAGTAGCCGAGCTTACGCAGCGCTACCTGGAACACTTCGCGCGCGTCGTCGGTTAACAGCAGGCTGCCTTTGTATTCCGGTTTCCACAGATCGGCCCAGCTTGTAACGGTTTTCGGATCGATAGCCTCGCTGTTGACACCAATGGCGGTTGCGCCCCAGATGTAAGGAATGGAGTAGTCGTTATTCGGGTCAAACGGCTTATTGAGCATCTCCGGATCGAGATTGTTGAAGTGAGTGAGCTTCGTTTTATCGATCTTCTGAATCATGCCCTCTTTGCGCATTTTATCGACGAAATAGGTCGACGGGACGACCAGATCGTACGCGCCTTCTTTGTAAGTTTTGAGCTTGGCGTACATGGTTTCATTCGACTCATAGGTAGAATAGATAACCTTGATGCCCGTCTCTTTCGTGAACTGCTCCAGCAGGCCCGGTGGCACATACTCGGTCCAGTTATAGAAATAGAGCGTTTTGCTGTCATCAGCGTGCGCGGCACCCATTCCGAGCACCAGTGCCGCAGCGGCAAGCATTTTTTTCATTTCATTGTCCCCTGAGATTTTGTTTTATCACGAGCAATAACCTGGCTGGCAATCACCAGCACCAGCGAGAACACTAACAGTATGGTCGCCAGCGCGTTCACCTCGGGCGAGACGCCGACTTTCACCATTGAATAGATCTTCAATGGCAGAATTTCATAACTCGGGCCGGTGACGAAGGAGGAGACCACCACATCGTCCATCGACAGGGTAAAACTCAGCAGCCATCCGGCAGCCACGGCGGGCATCGCCAGCGGCAGGATGATTTTGCGCAGGATGGTCATCTCACTGGCACCCAGATCTTTTGCGGCTTCCAGCATGCGTACGTCAAACCCTTTCAGGCGTGCGAAGACGGTGACCACCACAAACGGCAGGCAGAAAGTGATGTGGGAGAACAGCAGTGACCAGAAACCCAACTGGACGCCCAGCAGCATAAACAGCACCAGCAGCGAAATCGCCATGACGATATCCGGCGACATCATCACCACAAACAGCATCCCGCTGACGAACGGTTTACCCCGGAAGCGATAGCGATAGAGCGCCACGGCGGTAAGCGAACCAATCAGCGTGGCGAAGGTGGCGGAGAAAATCGCCATCGTCAGGGAGTGCTGAGCAGCCTGCAGCAGGCTGTCGTTGTTCATCAGCAGGCTGTACCAGTTGGTAGTGAAACCTTGCCAGTTGATGCCGAAACGCGAGCTGTTAAACGAGTTCACGATCAAAATAATGATCGGAATATAAAGATAGGCATAGATGGCGGTCATAAAACCGCCGCGAAGCAGTCGACCGATCATTCGAGTTCCACCTTTTTATTCAGTAATCGTGAAGCACGCCAGTAGATCAACAGCATCAGGCCCATCACCACCGTGAGCGTAATGCTGGTAGCGGAACCGAACGGCCAGTCGCGAATGTTCAGGAACTGGCTCTTAATCACGTTGCCGATAAGCAGGTTTTTCGCGCCGCCCATCAGGTCGGACACGTAGAACAAGCCCATTGCCGGCAGCATTACCAGCAGACAACCTGCAATGATGCCAGGCATGGTCAACGGAATGATAATCCGGATAAAGGTCTGCAGTTTGCTGGCGCCCAGGTCTCTCGCAGCTTCCAGCAGCGGTTTATCCAGCTTCTCAATGCTGGAATAGAGCGGCATCACCATAAAGGGCAGCAGGATATAGACCAGACCCACAATGACCGCACCCGGCGTAAACATGATGCGCACTGGCGTATCAATCACGCCCAGCCACAACAGGAACTCGTTCAGATAGCCTTTGGTGCTGAGGAAAATTTTCAGCCCGTAGATGCGGATCAGGGAGTTGGTCCAGAAAGGCACGATCAGCAAAAAGAGCAGCAGTGGACGCACTTTTTGCGGCAGACGTGCCAGAAACCATGCAAAGGGATAACCCAGCACCAGGCAGGCAACGGTGGCGATCAGCGCCATATTAAGCGAGTGCAACAGCACGTCAAAATAGAGCGGATCGAGCAGACGCGAGTAGTTGTCCAGCGTAAAGACCAGCTTTACGAAGTCAGTATCGTCGCGGGTCAGGAAGCTGGTGGCGATGATCATCAGGTTGGGTAAGAAGACAAACAACACAAGCCAACCGACGATAGTAGCAATCACCACATTCTGGAATTTACTTGTGTTCTTCATCAGCCAGTACAACCTCCCAGCTTTCTACCCAGTTGATAACCATTTTCTGGTCGAGGGAGTGGTCGAAATCAGGGTCGTCCTCATTAAAGAACTCACTGACCATCACCATCTTACCGTTTTCCAGTTCGACGACAGACTCCAGCGTCATCCCTTTATAGTTGCGCTCCCGGATATAGCCAATCAGGCCCTCGGCATCAGTATTGCCGTGGATCTCTTCAACGCGCAGATCCTCCGGGCGCAGCAGGACGTTGAGCTTTTGCCCTTTTTCGACGGCAAAATTCACGGTGATATTGCACTCGCGGCCTTCTACGTTGGCCCGCACGCGCTGTTCGTCCAGGCGTTCAATCACCGTGGCGTTGAAAATGTTGATTTCCCCAATGAAGCTGGCCACGAACAGGTTTTTCGGCTCTTCATAGATTTCACGTGGCGTGCCGTCCTGCTCGATTTTGCCGTCACGCATCACCACGATACGGTCCGACATGGTGAGTGCCTCTTCCTGATCGTGGGTAACGAAGACAAAGGTAATGCCGAGCTTGCGCTGCAGGGCTTTAAGCTCGTTCTGCATCTGCTTGCGCAGTTTATAGTCCAGCGCGGAAAGTGACTCATCCAGCAGGAGCAGACGCGGTTTATTGACCACAGCGCGGGCGATAGCAACGCGCTGCTGCTGGCCGCCGGAAAGCTGGTGTGGCTTACGCTGGGCAAATTCTTCCAGTTGCACCATGCGCAGCGCGTCGGTAACGCGAGCCGGGATCTCGCTGGCCGGGGTTTTTTGCATCCGCAGGCCAAATGCGACGTTCTCGAACACGGTCATGTGCGGAAACAGGGCATAGCTCTGAAAGACGGTATTCACGTGCCGCTCTTCGGCGGGGACCTGGGTGATATCCTGGTTTTCAAGGTGGATGTGACCGCTATCGACGTTTTCCAGTCCGGCGATAAGGCGCAGTACGGTTGTCTTGCCGCAGCCAGAGGGGCCAAGCAGCGTGAGGAACTCACCGTCATTGATGGTCAGGTTGAGCCCGGAAATAACATCTTTACCATCAAAACTTTTACGAATTCGTTCCAGTTGCACCAGCGGTGAACGTGAACGGGATTGTGTATTCAATTTTTGCGCTGTCCCATATAGACGCTCCGGGATGCAGACCGAAGCGGGGTTTGTGTGTAACCACCTTGGTGACTCGTAATGAGGGCGGACATTCTACGGCAAACCACTGTAATCGCCAATCCTTGTCACTGATTCATAAGCTACATTTACTAACGGATACGATATAAACGGAAAATATTCTCGTTTGCGGGATAAAAGTGACCTGACGCAATATTTGCCTTTTGATGCTTATTGATAATGTTGTCACAAAAAGTGAGGGTGACTGCATGGATAAATTACTTGAGCGTTTTTTACAGTACGTTTCGCTGGATACCCAATCTAAACCGGGTGTCCGCCAGGTGCCAAGCACCGAAGGCCAGTGGAAGTTATTAAACCTGCTCAAAGAGCAGCTCGACGCCATGGGGCTGGTTAACGTCACGTTAAGCGAGAAAGGCACTGTGATGGGAACGCTGCCTGCGAATGTCTCCGGTGATATCCCGGCGATTGGCTTTATCTCCCATGTCGACACCTCTCCGGATTTTAGCGGTAAACATGTGAACCCGCAGATTGTTGAAAACTACCGCGGCGGCGACATTGCGCTGGGGATTGGTGACGAAGTACTGTCGCCGGTGATGTTCCCGGTGCTGCACCAGCTGCTCGGTCAGACGCTCATCACCACCGACGGCAAAACGCTGCTGGGTGCCGATGACAAAGCGGGTATTGCCGAGATCATGACGGCGCTGGCGGTGCTGAAAGAGAAAAATATCCCGCACGGGGATATCCGTGTCGCCTTTACGCCGGATGAAGAGGTCGGCAAGGGGGCAAAACACTTCGACGTAGATGCTTTTAACGCGAAGTGGGCCTACACCGTCGACGGTGGCGGCGTAGGGGAACTGGAGTTCGAGAATTTCAACGCCGCGTCCGTGACAATCAAAATCGTCGGAAACAACGTTCATCCTGGCTCCGCCAAAGGGGTCATGGTGAATGCGTTGTCGCTGGCGTCGCGTATTCATGCGGAAGTTCCGCCAGAAGAGAGCCCGGAACAGACCGACGGTTATGAAGGTTTTTATCACCTGACCAGCATTAAAGGCACCGTAGACAGTGCGCAGATGCACTACATCATTCGCGACTTTGACCGTAAAGCATTTGAAGCGCGTAAACGTAAGATGATGGAGATAGCCAAAAAGGTCGGTAAGGGCCTGCATCCGGATTGCTATATCGAGCTGATTATCGAAGACAGCTACTACAATATGCGCGAGAAAGTGATGGCGCATCCGCATATCCTCGATATCGCGCAGCAGGCAATGCGTGACTGTGATATTGAACCGCTGTTAAAACCGATTCGTGGCGGCACAGACGGTTCGCAGCTGTCGTTTATGGGGCTGCCTTGCCCGAATCTGTTTACCGGTGGCTACAACTATCACGGCAAGCACGAGTTCGTGACGCTGGAAGGAATGGAAAAAGCGGTGAAGGTGATTGTGCGAATTGCGGAGCTGACCGCGGCGCGGTAATGACAAAAAAAAGGCCGGGTCAGGCGAAGCCGCCACCCGGCACGCTTTTCTTTACGGTTTAGTCCTCAAAGAACCAGTACCCGCTGTTCACCAGCGCGGCGAGCATCGCGAGGAAAGAGGGATCTTCCAGCGCATCGCCAAAGGTATCGGCCGTTAAGGTCAGGTGGCTGGCAATAGCCTCCAGCGCCGGACGGTGAGGGGAGTCCAGCTTCTCGCCGTTAACGAAAACATCTTCACCGATGCGCAGTACGCGCAACCCGCCCAGACGAACCAGTTTGTCGCCCTGTTGCAGTGCGTCATAAATCTCGTCGGCCTGGTATGGCGGCTCTGGCGGTGCCACATCCAGCTCATGGCGTGACTGGCTGATAAACTCACCAAACCACTGGCTGAAATGCGCCGGTTCATTGATCAAATCCAGCATCATGCCGCGAAGCTTGTCCAGTTCGGCTGGCACAATATCGGCCGGGTGCTCGCGTGCAGGCACATCCGGATCGCTGTAACGATGGCTGCCCAGTTCACGCTGCAGCACGTAGTCAGCAAAGCCGCTGATCATTTCGCGACCGCTTGGTGCGCGGAATCCGACGGAGTAGTTCAGCGAGTTTTCCAGCGAATACCCTTCGTGCGGGAACCCTGGTGGGATATAGAGAATATCACCCGGCTCCAGCTCTTCATCGATAATCCCTTCAAACGGATCGACCTGAAGCAGGTCCGGATGCGGGCAGTGCTGTTTCATCGGCACTTTGTCGCCCACGCGCCAGCGGCGGCGGCCTGTACCCTGAATGATGAACACGTCGTACTGGTCCAGATGCGGACCAACGCCCCCTCCTGGCACGGAGAAGGAGATCATCAGATCGTCCATTCGCCAGTCGGGCAGGGCGCGGAACGGACGCATTAACGCCGCAGTCGGTTCATGCCAGTGGTTAACCGCCTGAACCAGTAATGACCAGTTGTTTTCACCGAGGTGATCGTAGCTTTCGAAAGGACCGTGGCTGACCTGCCATTTCCCGTCCTGGTGGCTTACCAGGCGGCTGTCGACTTCACTCTCCATGGCCAGGCCGGCCAGTTCGTCAGGGGAGAGAGGATCGACAAAATTGCTGAACCCGCGTTTAAGAACGACCGGGCGTTTCTGCCAGTAACGTTCAATAAATTCGGGCCAGTTAAGTGTTAAGTGATAATCCATATTTTTTTATTCCGCAGGCTCTTACTGACTCGGATTATAACGGAAGCACAGGAGCCTGGGTGCGAGATCCTCGCATTTTTCACATAACGGGTTAACTATCGTTCGATGTGGGCTGCTGGCGACCGAAAATGACCTCCATTCTGGCGCCTCCGAGTAAACTGTCTTCGGTTTCAATTTTTCCGTCGTACTGGTCGACGATTTCGCGTGCCACCGCTAACCCAACCCCCTGGCCGGGGCGTAACGTATCCGCACGCTGTCCGCGGTCGAATACCACATCACGTTTATTGCGTGGGATCCCCGGGCCATCATCCTCAACGATAATATGCAATTCGTTATCCGTCTGACGCGCGGAAACTTCCACGAATTCCAGGCAATATTTACAGGCGTTATCCAGCAAATTGCCCATCACTTCCATGAAATCATTTTGTTCACCAACAAAGCTGATTTCGGGAGAGATATCGAGGCTGATATTGACCCCTTTGCGCTGGTAAACCTTGTTGAGCGCGGAGATGAGGTTATCCAGAAGCGGTGCCACAGGATGCAGTTCGCGGCTCAATAACGCGCTGCCGGAACGCATGCTGGCACGGTGCAGATAGTAACCAATTTGCTGAGAAATACGGCTGATCTGTTCCAGCATCACCGGCTCGGCGTCATCAACGCTCAGCTTTGAGCTGCGCATCGAACGCAGGGTACTTTGCATCACCGCCAGCGGCGTTTTCAGGCTATGCGTGAGGTCGGTGAGGGTGGTGCGGTATTTATCATAGCGCTCACGTTCGCTTTTCAGCAGACGGTTGAGGTTACGCACCAGGCTTGTCAGCTCGCGGGTAGTCTCCGGGTTGAGCTTCTCACGATGATGTTCTTCCAGCTCGCGCACCTCTCTCGCCAGCGATTCGATGGGGCGTAAACTCCACCACGCGGCGAGCCACAGCAGCGGGATTACTAGCAGCAGATTCGCGGCCAGAACATAGACGAACCAGTTCCATACCATATAAGAACGTTTAAGTTCGACCGGGATGGTATCGACCACCACGATGGTTAACTGCGGCATGTTCATCGTGGCCGGGTAGAGGTTAATCGCCACGGAGTGCGTCATTTCTGTTTCGGCATCGTCTGCGCGGATCTCATTCAGCTTTTGCTGCAGGGAGCGGTCCTCGCGCAGCAGCGAGCTGGTGGTGTTCAGATCGGCTTCAAGTTCGTGGAAACCATTGGTCTTAAGCCATTCCGGACGAATACTTTTAACCAGCCATGGGATATCGCGTTGTGCCCAAAGTAGTTTTCCCTTTTCATTATAAATCAGGGCCAGCGTCGGGCTTTGCTGGTTAAGGTTTTCCGGCATTTCGACGGTGATCGTGTTGTTTTCCCATTTCGCCAGGGTATAAAACAGGTTGCTTTCACCACGCAACAGTCGAAAAGTTGTTTTATCAAAACTGACGCTGTAGCCCACCAGAGCCACCATGCCGTAGGAGAGGGATAACACCAGCACGACGGCGGCCGTTGCCAGTAAAAAGCGAACCCGCAGCGAGAGGGGCAGAATATGACGCAAGATCCCTTTCATTTAGCGTATTTCGAACAGATAACCCTGACCACGGACGGTCGTGATCACGTCCTGCGGGTACTCCGCCTGAATTTTCTTGCGCAGACGTCCCATCAACACATCAATCGTGTGGCTCTCACGCAGCTCGGCATCCGGATAAAGCTGAAGCATTAAGGAATCTTTGCTCACCACTTTGCCGCTGTTGCGGATTAACGTTTCCATGATGGTGTATTCAAACGCGGTCAGCTTAATGACTTCATTATTGATCGAGAATTCACGACGGGAGAGATCAACCTGGAAAGGGGGAATCGAAATCACCTGGGAGGCCAGGCCGCTGTTGCGGCGTAGCAGTGCCTGCATGCGTGCCGCCACTTCTTCGATGTGAAACGGCTTGGTGACGTAATCATCCGCGCCCGCGCTGAGCACTTCAACCTTGTCCTGCCAGCCTTCACGTGCGGTCAACACCAGAACCGGAAGGGAGACATCATGGCTGCGCCAGCGACGAATCAACGACAAACCGTCTTCATCAGGCAATCCGAGATCGACGATGGCGATGTCCGGCAGGTGCTCATTGAGATAATAATCGGCTTCTTTTGCATCTTCGGCATCGTCCACCTGATGTCCCATCTCCTGAAGCTGAACCTTCAGGTGATGGCGTAGCAATGCGTTATCCTCAACAACCAGTACGCGCATCATCTTTTCTCCCTATATGAATGGTATGAATAGTTTAACGCTGATTATGGAGTTTGAAACCAGCGTCATGAAATTAAATGACTTTTTTCATGCTCCCGTACTGTTTGGGGCGTCCTGGGGGCATCGCTGTCGGCATCTGATTGTTCAGCATGTTGACCTGACCCTGGCGCATATCTCCTATCAACCTGGAATAAACCTCGTCGCCAATCCCAAGAAATCGAATTTTTTGAAAAATAGATCTCATTTGCTCGTGATTTTTTCTCTGGTGGAAAACGAAACGTAGATTTTGCGGCTCGGTTTTTCCAGATCAACATCATCCCATGCCAGGGCTCAAATCTTGCCAGGCCTCATTCCCGAGTGTAGGAGTACTATGATGGTCAACGCCAATTTTCGGGGGAGGGCTGCAATCAGCGCCAGGTTCTCATGAAGTAAAAGTGGATCGGGATCGGCCTTAGATAGCCTAAGCCGCGATACACCCTCATAAGGAGCGTATAATATAAACCGACTTCGATTTGCATGCTGCAGCATTTCCTATAAAACAGCCATTTGTTTATTAATTGTTGAGGGCGCATGGTCCTTTTTGACCCTGTCAGGGAGTGAAGAGTTTAAGACCTGCCGGTCGGCTGTTCTTTGCTGCACTTCAGCATATCTCAATGATCAATAACTGACCGAACTGGATTTCACTTGCGATGACAATGCCAGGATTTCCAGCTTTTTTGATATAACTGCTATTTGCAATCCAGTCAGGGATAATCTCGTGCCAGCAAATACCGCGATAAGTGAAACGCGATCCTGATTTTCCGTTATGAAATTTTACGAAAACTATATGTATTTAGTACGGGTATAATGGTGTGAATTACACAGAAGCAGAAAGAAGAGTCACAATGTATTTCACTGCGGTTTAGCAAACACACTCTTTACAGAATGCGACTCAGTAGTCTTTGGCAATAGATTAAAAAAACTGAATGTTTTATGGAATGGCAAAATTCCGGAGGGGTTCTCAATTGTTCCGATATTAGAGAACCCTCCTATTTTGAACGGCCAGTCAAGCCTCCTTATGAATTTACTGTTTTAACCTTTACCTTGATTTATGACCTTATGGAAAAGTGGAAGAATCGCTCTTCTGTATTTGTGTTTGATTTTCGTTTTAAATGTTCTACGTGACATAAGAAGATTCCATAATTCCTTTTTTCTTAAATGGATGGTTTGTGAATCTTCCGGAATGTTGATAGTAGAATTTTGGGCTTCTTCAGAGAGATGAACTGGATGAGGCACTACCGAATATACTTCAACCAATGACATATCTTCGAATAGTCCCCATTTATCAGCCACAATCCAAACAGGATTAAGCCCTTTGAGTAAAGAGCACGCAGCCTTGTTGTTGATAATATAACTGTGCGTGGTAGTGGCATGTAAGGTCTTATGCAAAGAATAGCCGGTGGAAATATTTTTTATTTTTTTTTGGAAAAACTTATTTGTACGGCTTAGTAAAATGACAGAAGGACGAACCTCTGGGACAGTAATGTGTTCCAAAACGTTTTTAAAATCATCATTTAAAACAACGTCATCCTCAAGAATAAGGGCTTCGCCGATCTTCTCATCAATCATTTTTTTATAAATTTTTTGATGACTTAATGCACAGCCGATCTCACCAGGAAGGAATGCATAATTAACGTTGGCAGTAACTCCCTTCCTTTCTTCTTCAGACATGAGTCTGCCATCTACTGCTTCGATAAACTCAGCTGAAAGACCTAAGGCATTCAGTTGCGCTTCCATTTTTTTACGACGTTCAACTGATTTTTTTAGATTTACGATAAAAATTTTCATTGTAGTTCCATGTTAAATAGCGAATCCCTCAGGAGATGCTTGCCCCTATCTCACGCATTTTTTCGAGTACTTTCTTCAACTCTTTATCATTCAATGCTAACTGTGCGGCCAAAAAAAAGAGCATATGCATTCCCATAATTCTGGGCGTTTCGCCACCAGTATATTTCCTCCAGTGATTGCTGCCGGCAAGACCAGCTAAATTTGCCATTTGGAAGCCTGTGAGACCAAGTTCTTCTTTAAGGTGCGCAAGGTCTGCTGTTGTAGGTGGTGTGTAATTATCGATCAGCGACATAATGCACCGGTAAGAGCCCCGCGAGGCTTATTTGTTAAAAGAATTTAATATACACAGATATAATGACTACTCTGGCATCAAAAGGTATAGCATTCATTGTTCTCACTTACGGGATGATGCGCACAAGCGATTCGGGGCCATAAGGATGAAGATTAGCCCCTTTAGGGCTTGTTGTCAATATGGATAACTCTATGGTGAGGCGGGTGAGCCCTCTATTGCTATTTCTGTGTTCTCTTTTCCACGGTCACGCTGATTATGTTGTTGTGGGGATAAACATTAAGTAAACCGGGGAAAAGCAGCCCCCTTTCCAGGCGGAAAGGGGGAAGGGAGGTTACTTCAGCTCGTCAACCATGGTGATGGCACGGCCGATATAGTTTGCCGGGGTCATCGCTTTCAGGCGGGTTTTCTCGTCTTCTGGCAGTTCCAGACTGTCGATAAACTGTTTCATGCCTTCGGCGTCTACGCGTTTGCCGCGCGTCAGCTCTTTCAGTTTCTCGTATGGTTTTTCAATGCCATAACGACGCATGACGGTCTGAATGGGCTCTGCCAGCACTTCCCAGTTGTGATCCAGCTCGTCCAGCAGACGGTCGCGGTTCACTTCCAGTTTGCTTACACCTTTCAGGGTGGACTGATACGCGATCAGCGCGTAGCCGATACCCACGCCCAGGTTACGCAGCACGGTGGAGTCAGTCAGGTCGCGCTGCCAGCGGGAAACTGGCAGTTTGCTCGCCATGTGCTGCAGCACCGCATTCGCCAGGCCCAGGTTGCCTTCGGAGTTTTCGAAGTCGATTGGGTTGACTTTGTGCGGCATGGTTGAGGAGCCAATTTCACCGGCGATGGTCTTCTGTTTGAAGTGGTTCAGCGCGATGTAACCCCACACGTCACGATCGAAATCGATCAGAATGGTGTTGAAGCGAGCGATGCAGTCAAACAGTTCCGCGATATAGTCGTGCGGCTCAATCTGGGTGGTGTACGGGTTCCACTGAATGCCCAGAGAGGTCACGAACGCTTCGCTGAACTGATGCCAGTCCACTTCCGGGTAGGCGGCGATGTGGGCGTTGTAGTTACCTACCGCACCGTTGATTTTACCCAGAATCTCGACCTGCTCCAGCTGACGATACTGACGTTCCATACGGTACGCCACGTTTGCCATCTCTTTACCCATCGTGGAGGGAGTGGCCGGCTGACCGTGGGTACGGGACAGCAGCGGAATATCACGATATTCGACAGACAGTGCTTTTACCGCGTCGATGATTTTACGCCAGTAAGGCAGCACCACGTCTTTGCGCGCGGTGGAGAGCATCAGCGCATGAGACAGGTTGTTAATGTCTTCTGAGGTGCAGGCGAAGTGAATGAATTCAGACACGGCATGCAGCGCAGGCACGCTTGCCACTTTCTCTTTCAGGAAATACTCAACCGCTTTTACGTCATGGTTGGTGGTGCGCTCAATAGTTTTAATGCGCGCAGCATCTTCTTCGTTGAAGTCAGCAACGATTTTATCGAGGTAATCGTTTGCCTGGGCGTCAAAAGCAGGAACTTCCTTGATTGCTGCCTGGGCGGCCAGCTTTTGCAGCCAGCGTACTTCAACCTGAACACGGAACTTCAGCAAACCATATTCGCTGAAGATCCCGCGCAGCGCGCTGACTTTATCGCCGTAGCGTCCATCTACAGGGGATACGGCGGTCAGTGAGGATAATTCCATAATTCGCAACTCCGGGAGGTTAACAATGAGCAAGAATTTGTTTTGCCTGAGTCGTCAGGCGATTACGAGAAAACATTAACTGCAGGCGGCCACCGCCAACCTGATGCCACAGCACGGCGGCACGAATACCCGCCAGCAGGGAGGCGCGGACTTTTGCCTGAACCTGCGGGCTTTGCAGCACGGCAGGAGAGCCGGTGACCTGAATACGTGGGCCCAGCGGGCTGATGACGTCAACATAAATGCCGGCCATGGCACTGAGCAGCGTTTCGGACTGCAGATCAAAATGGTCGAGCTGGCGCTGCAGCCCGGCAATGCGGTCACCGAGCGTATCAAGCGCGCCTTTGGCCGCACTGAGCTTACGCTCCAGCACCATCAGGCTTAACGTATAGCGGGTCAGCTCCGCGTTCAACCCCTGGCGGCTACTGGCGTTGAGCACGCCAAGCAAAGTTTCAAGACCGAGACGAAGATTGGTTTCACTCCCACCGAAGACACCCAGAGTCGAACCGGGGTTGAGGTCGATAACGCTGTTGAGTGAAACGTGCAGCGCGTCAGCATCGCAATGACCCTGATGCGCCAGCTGTTGCACCAGACGGGCAGACTGGCAAATTCCAGCCAGTGCCAGGGTGATGTCATAATAGTTCTTCGCCACACGTTCTCCTTTATGTGTGCAATCGTGTTAAACGGCCGGCAGCGGCAGGCGCTGTTCAATGATCCCGCCGCCCAGACAGATTTCGCCGCTGTAGAATACGGCGGACTGGCCTGGGGTGACCGCCGCAACCGGCTCGTCGAAACGCACATCAATGCGTTCATCATCCAGCGCGGTGACGGTACAAGGGATATCGGTCTGGCGATAGCGTGTTTTTACCGTGCAGCGCAGCGTACCCTTCAGCGGCTCACGATCGACCCAGTGCAGCTGTTGTGCGATGAGGCCGACGGACATCAGACGCGGATGGTCGTGGCCCTGAGCAACAACCAGAATATTGTTTTCGACATCTTTATCTACGACGTACCACGGATCTTCGCTGCCTTCTTTGGTGCCGCCAATACCCAGCCCTTTACGCTGGCCCAGCGTGTGGTACATCAGCCCCTGATGTTGACCAATTTCATCACCGTCGACGGTAACGATTTTGCCCGGCTGTGCCGGCAGGTAACGACCAAGGAAATCGCGGAATTTACGCTCGCCGATAAAACAGATACCGGTAGAGTCTTTTTTCTTAGCAGTGATCAGATCCAGCTCTTCGGCGATTTTACGCACCTGCGGCTTTTCAAGCTCGCCTACCGGGAACAGGCTTTGCGCAATCTGTTCGTGGCTGAGTGTATAAAGGAAGTAGCTTTGATCTTTGTTGCCATCCAGACCGCGCAGCAGCTGGCTTTTGCCATTCACATCGGCACGACGCACGTAGTGCCCGGTCGCAATATAGTCTGCGCCCAGATCTTCTGCGGCGAATTCCAGGAAGGCTTTAAATTTGATCTCTTTGTTGCACAGAATGTCCGGGTTCGGGGTACGACCGGCTTTGTACTCTTCCAGGAAAAGCTCGAAGACGTTGTCCCAGTATTCTGCGGCAAAGTTAACGGTGTGCAGTTCAATGCCCAGCTTATCGCACACCGCCTGCGCATCGGCGAGATCCGCAGCAGCAGTGCAATATTCCTCGCCATCATCTTCCTCCCAGTTCTTCATGAACAGGCCCTCCACCTTATAGCCCTGTTGTTGCAACAGGTAGGCGGAAACGGAGGAATCGACACCGCCGGACATGCCGACGATCACTTTTTTCTGGCTGTTATCTGACATGGAATACTCACGACATTGAACTTCAAGGCGGCGTATTCTATCACGCCCCCCCACCATTGGCACCCTCTGTAAACGGCCAGTTAAATTCTCCAATCACCTCAAGCGGCAGGCGACCAGCAGACTGCCAGCAGCGGATACTCTCGGCAACCAGCGGCGAGCGCAGGTTTGGCGCATTCAGGATCTCTTCGGCAGTGACCCACAGGCAGCGATCGATATCATCGTCCTGCGGCTCTGTGGCGCACGTTTCGCTAAGCTCGACGGCAAATAAAAAGCGCAGGAACGGGGTGTGATCAGGGGCAATCCACTGGTGCATACGGATGAAGTGCTGCGGCTCCGCGTGGATACCGGTCTCTTCCCACAGTTCGCGTTTAGCGGCCTGCAGTAAGGTTTCATTGGCTTCTAGGTGCCCGGCAGGCTGGTTCCACAGCGCCTTGCCGTTAATACTCTCTTCTACGACCAGAAACTTACCCTGCGCGTGAACCACGCAGGCGACCGTGACATGCGGTTTAAACATAGTGACTCCTTAAGGGGTAACGTCCCGCCATTCACCGTTTGCCAGTGAATCCAGGGTGAAGTTGCCCATGGCGTAGCGAATAAGTCGCAGGGTAGGGAAGCCCACGTGTGCGGTCATCCGGCGAACCTGGCGATTACGGCCTTCATAAAGGGTGATCTTGAGCCAGCTCGTCGGGATGGATTTGCGCTCGCGGATAGGCGGCGTGCGTGGCCACAGCCATTCCGGCTCGCTGACGAGCTCAATACCTGCAGGCAAGGTAGGACCATCGTTTAACGTCACGCCGCGGCGTAATGTCGCCAGCGTCTCATCATCCGGTTCACCTTCAACCTGGACGAAGTAAATCTTTCCCGTGCGTTTGCCCGGCTGAGTGAGCCGGGCCTGTAAGGCACCATCGTTGGTTAAGACCAGAAGTCCTTCGCTATCCCGGTCCAGACGGCCGGCGGCGTAGACGCCCTGAACAGGAATGTAATCCTTCAGCGTGCTGCGTCCGGCTTCGTCAGTAAACTGCGGCAAAACATCGTAGGGTTTATTGAACAAAATCACCCGCTTTGGCTGGGATTCTTGTGGTCTTCTGGCGGCTTGTCGTGAGCTGAATCGCTCAACCCGGTGTTTTGTAAAAGAAGTTTTCTTCATGGTATTTTCAGACGTTATCAATTGCCGCATTATAGCCTATTAACGAAGACCTTTCATGGCGTCGGACAATCAGGTACTATCGAAGGGCTCATTACAATTTATTAACATAAGATCAGTAACAACCAGAAGCGCTCGAAGGAGAGGTTAATGGAAAGCAAAGTAGTTGTTCCGGCGGAAGGTAAAAAGATCACCCTGCAAAACGGCAAGATTAACGTTCCTCACAATCCGATTATCCCGTTCATCGAAGGTGACGGTATCGGTGTAGACGTTACCCCGGCAATGCTGAAAGTGGTTGATGCCGCTGTTGAGAAAGCCTACAAAGGCGAGCGTAAAATTTCCTGGATGGAAATTTACACCGGTGAAAAATCTACTCAAGTTTATGGCCAGGACGTTTGGCTGCCAGCTGAAACGCTGGACCTGATCCGCGACTACCGCGTTGCTATTAAAGGCCCTCTGACAACTCCAGTCGGTGGCGGTATTCGTTCCCTGAACGTTGCGCTGCGTCAGGAGCTGGACCTGTACGTGTGTCTGCGTCCGGTTCGTTACTATCAGGGCACCCCAAGCCCGGTTAAGCACCCTGAACTGACCGACATGGTTATCTTCCGCGAAAACTCAGAAGACATCTACGCGGGCATCGAGTGGAAAGCGGACTCTGCTGACGCAGAGAAAGTGATTAAATTCCTGCGTGAAGAGATGGGCGTGAAGAAAATTCGCTTCCCTGAGCATTGCGGTATCGGTATCAAGCCTTGCTCCGAAGAAGGGACTAAACGTCTGGTGCGTGCGGCCATTGAATACGCGATCACCAACGACCGTGACTCTGTGACGCTGGTTCACAAAGGCAACATCATGAAGTTCACCGAAGGCGCATTCAAAGACTGGGGCTACCAGCTGGCGATGGAAGAGTTCGGTGGTGAGCTGATTGACGGTGGTCCATGGCAGAAGATCAAGAACCCGAACACCGGCAAAGAGATCATCATTAAAGATGTGATCGCCGATGCGTTCCTGCAGCAGATCCTGCTGCGTCCTGCTGAATATGACGTTATCGCCTGTATGAACCTGAACGGTGACTACATCTCCGACGCCCTGGCGGCGCAGGTTGGCGGTATTGGTATCGCCCCTGGTGCGAACATCGGTGACGAGTGCGCACTGTTCGAAGCGACCCACGGTACGGCACCAAAATATGCCGGTCAGGATAAAGTGAACCCAGGTTCTATCATCCTGTCTGCAGAAATGATGCTGCGTCATATGGAATGGTTCGAAGCCGCAGACCTGATCGTTAAAGGTATGGAAGGCGCGATCAACGCGAAAACCGTTACCTATGATTTCGAACGTCTGATGGAAGGCGCTAAGCTGCTGAAATGTTCAGAGTTTGGCGACGCGATTATCGCGAACATGTAATCCAGAGTCTGGGTTAAACAAGAACGGGAGCCGATGGGTTCCCGTTTTTTATTATTCGATTTCGTACGGTTATCAAAACTCCTCCTTCAATAGCATTTACCGTCCACGCTTTACCGGGCCATCATGCGCTTTCGCCGTTTGATTCGGCGATGTATGCCCCAAAATTTCTTGAGTATCTTAATTCCACGTCTCTCTAAATTCATTGTTATGGTGTCCGGCCTCACCCGGTGCCGCGCTCATGAATACCTGATCTAACTTATCGGGTGCGACGATTACGGTGAAACCCTCATTAATTCGGTTGTCAGCATAACTTTCTGGTGTGCGGAATATCACTCGTATTACGGGAGATAGCACAACGTGAATTAGCATCATTTTAAGCAGGCGGCTGATATAAATATCCCTGTCGCAGCAAGTTATTTAATCAAACGGTATTGCTGCGCGGGCACTGTCCACGGTAGTGGGAAAAGCCAGACAAACTGTACGAAAAAATAAAGCCGGGCAATGTCAGTTTTATTGTGTACGTAGCAAACACGCATGGTCATTCATTGCCATGTATTTTCCAATCGAGACATAAGGATATTCTACAAATGAGTACTTTTACTGTAGTACCCGCAAATCAGTCTGCAGATAATAATGCGAAAATGATTTATCAGTGGTTGAGTAGTCTGTCCGATCGACAGGGTAAAAAGCTCATTTCAGGTATTTTTGGTGGCTATAGCAATATCGGCGGCGTCGATGCTTTTTCCCTGCAACAAGGAAAAGACCTGCAGGCCCTGACCGGGAAATTCCCCGCTATTTATAGCGCTGACTATGCCCGTGGCTGGGATGCCTGTACCCCAGGAGAGGAAGCCAGTTTGATCGATTTTGGTTGTAATGTCGATCTGATCGACCACTGGAAAAAAGGCGGACTGGTCGCGATCAGCCACCATTTACCAAACCCTTGTTTTGCGGGTAATAATCCTGGTGATGGAAAGGGGGCTCTCAAGCATCCTGTGAGTAATGATGAATTTTCTGCAATCTTACAGTCTGGAACACCGTCGCGTGGACGCTGGTTGGCAATGCTTGATAAGGTCGCTCAGGGCCTACAGCAACTGAATGAGAAAGGTGTCACCGTCTTTTATCGACCCTTGCATGAGATGAATGGCGAGTGGTTCTGGTGGGGGGCAACCGGTGAGAATACAAACGATACTGTACGTATGGATCTGTATCGACGCCTGTATCAGGATATCTTTAATTATTTCGTTAAAACGAAAGGGTTAAACAATTTACTCTGGGTCTTCTCTCCTGATGCAAACCGGGATTATAAGACATCTTATTACCCTGGCGCAGAGTATGTTGATATTACTGGCCTGGACTTGTATACAGGCAATCCTGCCACTGTAAACGGTTACGATGAAATGGTGGCATTGAATAAGCCGTTTGCCTTTGCAGAAGTGGGGCCATCAACAATTAATGGCCAGTTTGATTATGCAAACTTAGTGAGTGTTATTCTTCAGAAATACCCTAAAGCAACCATGTTTATCCCCTGGAACAATGACTGGAGCCCGCTGAAAAACCTGAATGCCTCTGGTGCATACAATAATGACCGGGTAATAAATCTCGGAGAGGTATGGAACGGAAGCGTTCTGAGTTAATGTACGTTCCGGTGTCACGTTGATGCGCCATATAAAATGGTTGAAGTCGCTGGCCCGATCGTTAACGCTATAGAAGATGCTAAAATGTTCAGAGTCTGGCGACGCGATCATCGCGAATATGTCATCCAGATTCTGGGTTAAACGTGAACGGGGGCCAGAAGGTCCCCGTTTTTTTCCTCAGCCTGCGGGAGACTGCAAGATGTTAGCTACGATCCTTGTCGCTATTGTTGCGTTAATTCATCTCTACATACTTGTGCTGGAAATGTTCCTGTGGAACACAAAAACAGGCCACAAGGCATTTAATCTCAGCCCTGATTTTGCACGCGATACCCGCGTGCTGGCCGCAAATCAGGGGTTGTATAACGGTTTTCTGGCAGCGGGACTGCTCTGGGGACTGTGGCTTGGTGAAAGCGGTGTTCCTGTGGTCTTCTTCTTTTTGACCTGCGTGTTGATTGCGGGCATTTACGGTGCCATGACCGCCAGCCGAAAAATACTCTATGTTCAGGCTTTACCGGCGCTGGCTGCATTGATTGCATTGTGGTTGCGTTGATTAACAAGGCTTTGGTCTAAGAGTGCCGTCCGATATACTCAGGCATTACCCTTAAAGGTCAGAGAAGAGACTGTTTATGCACAATGAAATTCCACTTAAGTATTATGACATCGTCGATGAATACGCGTCGGAAGCCGCGGAGCCGGTAAGTGAGGCAGAGCGCGATCCTCTTGCCTGTTATTTCCAGTTGCTGCTCACCCGTTTATCGAACAATGAAGAGATCAGCGAGGAAGCCCAGCAAGAGATGGCCAGTGAAGCCGGCATCCGTAGCGCGCGCATTGATGATATTGCGAACTTCCTCAATCAGTGGGGAAATGAATAGTCCGCCTCAAAAACCGTTGTGCTGATGCTTTGCTAAACAGCTCAGCATCACGCTATCGGACCACATGCATTTTTTATCCGGGATGTGCGTTGAGGGTTTACCGATGAGCAGGGCGAAAATAACGATCAGGAAAAAGAGTACCAGCGGAAACAACAGAGAATTTTTCACGTTTTAACCAAATGAGAGTGTGCTTCAGGGTAATCTACGGTCTGAATGTGACGACTATATGTTTTTAGGAAAGAAATGGAAACGTCTGATCTGGAAAAACATTACCACGACACCAACGCTAAGACGCTGGCGCTCTGGGAAAAGCGGGACGGTATCGGAGCGGTAAGGGAGCCGTTTTATGCTACGCAAAAGCTCGCACTGGCGACAGGTTTCCAGCTGGAAATGACCGCGTCTCTCGACATGTTGTTTCGGGAACTGCGGGCGTTGACCCGCCACGACTCGTTAGTAGACCTCCAGCCGCCATCCGGCTTCCATTTCACCTTCGTACCCATAACGCTCCCTCTCTACGACGGGAATGCACCGTTACCGGCGAAGACGCGTCAGCTTATCGACGCATGGACCCCTTTTGCAGGTCTGGGTATCACGGTTCGGGAACTCAGGCTGGTGGCATTGCCCAACCAGCTCTTGCTTGCAGGCATACCCGATACACTTGCCTTGAGGCAGCGGCAGGCGTTTTGTGAACGTCTGTTAACCACGGACTGGCAAGAGGCGTTGCGCTTACGCCATGGCAATACCCCTTTGCCAGCGCCGTTCTGGCACACTACGCTGTTGCGCTACCAGGCAGACTGTCTGCCTGAATCACTGAGGGCGTTTTTCCGTGAGCGCCGCATGCAGCGTTACGGTGAGGTTTGCGGAGAGCTAAAACTCAACGTCGTGAATTATAACTGGACGCTATGCAGAGCCGTCACGTCGTCAATGTTGACACGTTAACGCGCTGGTTTTTGCTTATCGTTGTTAAGTTGCTGCGTCAGTTCATCAATGGTCAGTGATTTAGAGAAATACCATCCCTGAATCAGGGCATCAGGATACCGGTCAGCGATAAAGCGATATTGCGTTTTGCTTTCCACACCTTCAAAGACGAGCGTTTTATTCAGTCTGGCGAGGGCGTCACTAAAGATGACGAATATATTCTGTTTATAATGCTCATTAATACCATCTACCAGCGATTTGTCTATTTTGATCTCATCGTATTCCAGAAGCGATATGCGGGCGAGGTTAGAGTTTTGCACTCCAAAATCGTCAATTGATATTCTCACACCCAGCGATTTTAACGCCTGACAAAACCCTTCGAGAACATCCGCAGTGGAGACCGCCTTTTCAGAGAGTTCGACTTTTATCAAGGAGAGTGGAATGCTATTCACTAAACACTCACGACAAAGAATCTTAATGAATTGCCCGTCTTCAATCTCGGTTCGACCAATGTTTAATGAAATCACCAGCTGATGTTTAATCGCCAGCGAGGCGATTTCTGCCAGGGATTTTTCGATGATATTGATATAATACTTTTGATACAGGCCAATTTTCTTAATTAAGGGAATAAAGAGCTCAGGCGAGACCTCTCCATGATTATTATCGCGCCATCTCGACAGAACTTCGACGCCCACCATTTTTTTATCCTGGATTCGAATAATGGGCTGGTAGTTAACGCTGATGGTATTGGCTTTTACCGCGTTAACCAGCGTGCGCTCCAGTGAGAACCGATCTTCATAGATGCGGAAGAAAAACAGCGTGATCGCTATCCAGATGAAAGCCAGAATTGCCGTGAGAAGGGTAAACACCACCAGCGACAACGAAGCCAGCCCTGCGTTGTGATGCTTCACGATCACACACAAATCCCATACGGCGCTGCACTGCGTCAGGGTTAAGGTAAACAGATTTGAATGCAGCCAGCTCTGTTCTTTTATCACCGGGGAGGCTGAGAAAAATGTTCTGCCGAAATCTTTGGTCGTCGTACTCAGTGAATAGTTCGCCGTAATCGGCGTGAACTTATCGTAAGCATAGCGGGAGGTGAATATAATCACGTTATTATAAATTGCCGCATTGCCTGTAAAAAAATCTTTTCTGGAAAACTGTGCCAGAAGAAAACCCCGTGGCGTTTTATGCAGCTCTGCAGGAAGGGCAACGGGAGTGGCGAGTTTACCCCAAAAAGCAGTACAGGCTATTTTCCCCTTTTCAATAAAACCGATATCCCCGAAATAGAGGCTATCTAACTTTATCTGCCTGTAACTATCGAGACTGGTTTTATCACAACCCTGTGTAGTAATGCTTTTGAGCGCCTGCGCCACACTTTGAGACAGGCCTTCTGAATATTGCAAAAGGGAATGGGAAACCTCGAGCTGTTTGCTCTTTTGCTGGGCCACGATAACCGCATTAACCGCGTAGAGAGAGAGGGCGACCAGCAACGTTGAAATGATAGCAACGGCAATGATCTTTTTCATTTTCCAGTGGTCCCGTCCGCTCCCTGATTTCACAAATCTTAACACAGCCAGGGCAAGGCACAAGCCTGATAATAATGGAGGTTTATCTTATTCAGTCAGAGTAACTCATGCGGAAGTACCAGTTTTTTAAGATAAATCTTAACTAAACTTTTCACATTGCTTTAAGCAGCGCAGAGTTTGCCAGGCGATCGCCTTATACAGGTCATAAATGAGCATTTTTCTCCTAAGGAAAAAATCGTGCGCAACGTTATGCTCCCCATTCTGTGTGCCTTATTTGTGTTTCTGAGTGGCATGCTGATCATTAACTGGCAGTTGTGGCATATGGCCCGGTCAAATTATGCCGAAACCGCCGCCGCAAGCACGCGTAAAATTGAGGCCATTCTTGCTGAGGCTGTCAGTGCTGCAGATACAGCAAAACGGGTCGCCGCTGCAGGGTGTACCGACACCGGACAGCGTGAACTGGGTTCGGAAGCTGCGCTGAAACCGCATCTTCGCGCCATTATGATTGAGCAGCAGGGCAGGATCGTCTGTACCTCCCTTCCCGGAAACGGCGTATTGATTGTTCGCCCGCAGACGCTGCCCAACAAAGGATTGATGCTGCTCCCCGGTAATCGCCTGGTGAACGGCATTCCGGTGTTACTTTTTCAGATGCCCGTCGCGAAAGGGCGCGTTATCGTAAGCGTTAGCGACGCGCATTTGCGGGATGTTATTGCGAGTGCAGCAAACAACAAGGGACTGAGGCTGGTTGTTGGCGATAAAGCAATAGCCGGCGCGGGCGATGTGACCGGCTGGCCCCCCGTGAAGTGGGCGGGTTCCTTAACAGCATCGGCACATTTTCCGTTTAGCATGGCCTGGCAGCCTCCCGCCTTTTTCAGCCTGACGCGTTTACTGTATCAGGGATGGAGCCTCATACTGCTTATCCTTGCGTTATCTGCGGCTGTTGGCATTCTTATCCGTCGCTACAGGGGGAAAAGCAGCTCGTTTGAAGACGATCTGCGTAAAGCCATCATCCACGGCGAGATCGTTCCGTACTATCAGCCGATCGTGAATGGCGATACCGGCGGTTTGTATGGCGTGGAAGTGCTGGCAAGGTGGAAGCACCCAAAATCAGGCTTTATCCCACCGGATGTTTTTATTCCGATTGCCGAGCGCAGCGGCCTGATAATTCCGCTGACCAAAGGGTTAATGGCGAAAGTGGTGACCGAGCTTAAGCCGCTTTTGCCTAAGTTGCCGGACGGATTTCACATCGGGGTGAACATCAGCGCCAGACACATCAATGCGCCTTCTTTTATCGCTGACTGCCGGGTCTTTGGAAAAGGCTTTTATGGTAAAGAGGTCAAACTGGTTCTCGAAGTGACCGAGCGTGAACCGCTGATCGATAATCCTCATCTGGTGGAAAATCTCAATGCGTTACATAACGCCGGTTTCGTCATTGCGCTTGATGACTTTGGGACCGGGTATTCCGGACTCTCCTGTCTGCACGCGCTGGCGATTGATTATATTAAAATCGATAAAAGTTTCGTGAACCGGGTATCAGAGGCGAAAGACTCTACGATCCTGCTGGACTGTGTGATTGACCTGGCGAAAAAACTCTCACTGCATATCGTGGCTGAAGGGGTAGAAACGAAGGAGCAACTGGACTATCTCAACCGTAATCAGATTACCCTGTTGCAGGGATACTATTTTGGTAAACCGGTCTCGTATAAAGAATTTATTAAAATCATCTTATCTAAGCCCCTGGAGAAGGTCAGTCTGTAAGAGATTTTTTTCTGTGAAAGGGGCCCAGTAATAATATCTGATGCCCGTTTGCGAAAAGCGAAATATCATCAGATTTCTGTTGTATGCTTAAGTGCAATTCATTTTCCTCTTATCCTGAGCTTTGTTACAGTGACTCTAGTTGTCAGCCAGGGATGTCAGGCGTGATAAGGTGGAAGAGCTCGTGCATGTGAAAAATACTTTTTACACAACAACTATTACCGTCATCATTGTCTCATTGATCATTTCGCTGTCGCTTGCCGTCCAAATTACCACGTCCAGGCAGCAGTCAATCCAGCAAATAAATACCAGCGTTGCCAACCTGAGCCATACCTTAGACGTGTACAGCGAAGGGATCATGCGCCAAAGTGAAATGTTGATTACTTCGGTTTCCGACATAATCAAAATTTATGGCATGACCCCACAACAGGCCAAAAATATCCAGCGGATGATAAGCAATCAGGATAATCTTCTTATCCAGATAAATAATGTGGTTGTTTACGATGCGCAAGGGAATATTTTTACGGCACTGCATGAAAGTTTTTCCGGACCCCGGAAAGGGGTGGACAGGTCGTTTTTTATCTACCACAAAGAAAATAAGAGCCAGCAGATTTTTATTGGCCAGCCGGTGGTCAGCAGAACGAATGGTAAATGGGTCATAACCATTAGTCGTCGGCTGGAAACCCCTACCGGCGCGTTTAACGGTGTCGTTGTGGTTACGCTGGGTATCGAAAATTTTCTGGCGTTATACGGGCAGATCAATATTGGTCACTCAGGCGTGATCGGCTTAACAACCCAGTCAGGCGTGTTGCTGGTACGTCATCCGTTTAAAAATAATTACATCGGCGCGATTGTTTCGGATTCGCCTCTCTTCAGGACATACCTCAAGGTACAAAACGCGGGTATCGCCAGCTCTGTCTCACGGTTTGATAAAATCGAACGCATTTATGCTTTCGAGAAGAACAAGCGCTACGGGCTCGTCACCACCGTGGCGGTCAGTACGCAAGAAGCACTCGCCCCCTGGCGCAAGCAGGCTCTCCAGCTTTCTGTACTCATTTTGGTTTTTACCGCGATACTCATTGCGGCGTCCTGTTTCCTCTATTCCGATTTATCCAGAAAAACACGGGATAACAGAGCGCTGAAGATTATTGCGTCTGAAGATGCGCTAACCGGGCTTTTCAACCGACGCATTTTTGATGAAAAAATTCTGTCAGAAATTGCGGCCTGTGCGGCCAGCGACGCCCCGATTTCGGTGTTGATTGTCGATGTGGACTACTTCAAAAAATACAACGATAACTATGGTCATCCCGAAGGGGACCGCTGTTTAACCCTGCTGGGAAATAGCCTCAGGGAGAGCCTCAACCGGGACAACCAGGTTGTGGCGCGCTATGGCGGGGAAGAGTTTGCACTGATCCTGCCAGACACGGATATCCAGGAAGCGCTCCGCCTCGGTCAGACGATCATTCGCAATGTCTTTTCGCTGCATATTGAACATGCTTTCAGTCCCTTCGGGCGGGTCACGGTTAGCGTCGGGATCTCCACTGCTCGTGCCGTGGATATCGCGGGCAGCCAGCAGAACATCATTATAGCCGCCGACCAGGCGCTCTATCAGGCAAAACGTGCAGGGCGAAACCGGCACGCTTTTGTTGCGGTGTAGGCAAAAAAAAAGCCCACTCTAGAGTGGGCAAGAAATACTGGAAGCAATGTGAGCAATGTCGTACTGAATACCTGAGTGTTTCACTCAACCATTCAGTGTTGAGAAAGATAATCTTTCTCAACAAAAGATGCAACCCCACATTTCTTGTGGTGCTGTTGATGATTAAACGCGCACTCTCTCACTGTGATGCTTATCACAAATTTCCTTTCTGAAATCCTGTGCTATCCTTTCTTGTGTCGTTGATTTAATGACAAAAACCATACGGAGAGGAAACTTATGGGAATTTTATCCTGGATTATCTTTGGGCTTATTGCAGGTATTCTGGCGAAGTGGATTATGCCGGGCAAAGATGGCGGTGGGTTTATCGTCACCGTAATACTGGGGATTATCGGTGCAGTGGTGGGCGGTTGGATCAGTACGCTGTTCGGCTTTGGTAAGGTCGATGGCTTTAACTTCGGCAGCTTCGCTGTCGCGGTGATCGGTGCGTTGGTTGTTCTGTTTATCTACAGAAAAATCAAAAGTTAAGCCTGATAAATGTTGAAAAAGGCTGCCATATGGCGGCCTTTTTACGTGGTGGGTTTACCACCAGCCTAGCTGCGAGCCTGCAACAGCCACGATTGCCACGATCAGCATAATGAGGGTTGTTTTTCTCATTTATGCCCCCGGAGCAGCGTAACCACCGACAAAAAACCAGGCCAAAAACACTACCGCCGTTATAAAAATAACGACCGGGAAGAGGATCCCTATTCTCATACCATCACCTGTTTCGGTTTTTATAACGTCGTAGAGTGTACGGGGTTAATCCATCGCGAGAAAGCGCGTTTTGCTTTTTCCTTTCTTATGCTGATACATCGCGACATCAGCCGCGCGTAACGCACTGTCCGGATCGGTCACGGTGGGGTCAACTTCAATCACACCGAAGCTGGCGCCAGGATAAATAATGTTCACGCTCCCCAGCCAGTATTCTCCTGCAATACGGGCGTCGAGGCGCGTTTTAAGCAGGTTAATCTGTGTGCTCTCACCCGTACTGTTGGTCTGGCTAAGCGAGGCCACCAGAAACTCATCACCGCCCAGCCTGCCAATTATTTCGTCCGCCTGTTTTTCTTCAGTCAGACGTTTGCCCACTTCAATCAGGAACCGATCGCCTGATTCATGCCCGTAACGGTCGTTAATCAGCTTGAAATCATCAAGGTCGATAAACGCGATGATGGCGTTGCGTTTAAGGTGCTTTGCCAGTGAAAACAGGGTCGTCAGCTCTTCGAAGATGGCGCGACGGTTTGGTAATCCGGTAAGGGCATCGGTATAAGAGTGCGCAATGAGTGCCGCATTGGCTTCCCGAAGCTGGATCACCAGCGACTCTTTCTGAATATACTGGGCAATCAACCCGGCGAATAATTTCAAAACTTGTTCACCGCGATCGCTGGGATGTTTCTTTTCCGTGCTGGTGGCGCAGAGCGTGCCATAGAGTGAACCATCCGCAAGGTGAATGGGGATACTCATGTAGGTTGTAATGCCAAGGGCTTTCGCGGCATCGCAATCCGGCCAGCGCTCAGCCACCTCGTTACTGAACAACGTACCACTCTCAATGGCGCGCTTACACAACGTGTCGCCCCAGGGAACGCTCAGCCCCTCAGGGATCTGCATCTGCTTGCTGTTGCGGGCGTAGAGGATATGCTGCAGCCGCGCATTGATATCGACCTTCGTCAGGTAGGTGGACTCCATTTCAGTCACAATCTCCAGCATCTCCAGCAGCTGGCGGACGAGACTTTCAAGGGACTGCTCAGTGGCGAGCGTTTCTGAAACACGGGCAAGGATAATATCCGACATGACGTAGGCTCACTCCCATGCAGAAGACGTCTGCATCTGCATGTTATGCTGAATTTTTCGACTTCGGGCATAGTAAAACATGAATATAAAAATTTTAATATTCATCACAGGGGAGCGGGGGAGAAAAAAAGCCCCGATGTTGAGACCGGGGCAAAGACATCTTGATTACGGAATGATGTTCTCTGGTCATTGAGAACACGTGCCACTGTAGTGTGGAAAAGTGCAGTTAAGATGGAGAAATCGTGGAGAAAGCGGCGATGACCCGTTACCCTTAAAATCTGATGAAGTTAAAAGGATCAATGAGATGAGATTACTGCTTCTGGCACTGGCGTTACCGCTGGCCGCCTGTACCTCCAAAACATCCCCGCCTGATGCCCCGAAACCGCCCCATATTATCGGGATGGCTAATCCCGCCTCCGTCTACTGCCTGAATAAAGGCGGGGAACAGGTCCCGGTTCAGAGCCCGCAAGGGGTTCGCACGGAGTGCAAGTTGCCCGGTGGCGAAGTGATCGATGAATGGGCGCTTTATCGTCGCGATCATCCGCAACCTGCCAGGTGACAGCGGGACAGTGGCTGCGGTACACTTCTCTTTAGGATTATTCTTAGCCTTTCGATGGCTACCGTTATCGTGAGAGAAGTATGTTTCAGCTTAAACCGGGCAGCATGGCGATGATCATCGGTGCCCGCACGGCGTCCGGCCGTCGTAATATTGGTAAATCTGTTGAACTGTTTGGCCTGTGTCAGCCCGGCCAGCGTTTTGTTAATCCGGTCAATGGCGTCATGACGCAGTTACCCGCCACCTCGGATCGCGCGCTTTGGCTGGTGACCGGTGATGTCTTCGCGTTTGACAATCAGCACGGCTTTGCGTTTATTCGTGCCGAACATCTGATGCCGCTTACCCCGGATACGGCGCCGCAAATCCTTGATGAACTGATGATCGACTGACTAGACATTACGCAGCCAGTCGGCTAACACCAGGGCGTGATTGTGTTCCTTATCTTTCGCGCCATAGAGAAGGGTTAAGGTCTGCTTGCTGGCCAGCGCCGCAAGACGCAACCCCTCGTCCTTGTGCTGCGCCAGCTCTTCCCGGTACGCCTTGCTGAAGGCGTTGAAATCAAGGGTTTCGCTATGAAACGCCTTGCGTAAATCGTTGGACGGGGTGAGCGTTTTACACCATTCATCATACGCGAGATCGGTTTTCTTCACGCCACGCGGCCAGAGTCTGTCTACCAGCACCCGATAACCATCGTCCGGGCTTGCCTGTTCGTATACGCGTTTACACTGGATCATCTTTTCTCCTCACCTGCGGCCAAACGTTCTGCGTATTACTCTAGCACTTTGTCTTTACCCACCCAATTTAAGGTATTGTGATAATTGCAGAAGATCGGTAGTCTGAGGTTCCTTATGTTATCTGCTAATACTCAGGCATAAGGAACCTTTCATGGAACACCTCCCGGCTAAAACCACACTACGCATTGCGCTGGTTGGCGATTACAATCCCGATGCTATTGCGCACCAGGCGATCCCGCTGGCAATTGACGACGCCGCTGCCGTTCTTGACCTCACCGCTGATTATGACTGGCTCGCGACCACGGAACTGACCAGCCCGGAAGATCTGGTGGGTTATGACGCTATCTGGCTGGTTCCCGCAAGCCCGTACAAAAACACGGCGGCGGCCTTTATCGCTGCACGCTACGCACGCGAAAACAGTATTCCCTTCCTCGGCACCTGCGGCGGGTTCCAGCATGCGCTGATTGAGTACGCCCGTAATGTGCTGGGCTGGCACGATGCGGCTCACGCCGAAACGGATACCGAAGGCACAATGGTGATTGCGCCATTAACCTGCTCGCTGGTGGAAAAAACCGATGCAATTGAGCTGCGCAACAATACGCTCATCGCCAAAGCCTATGGCAAACCGGAAATCGTGGAGGGATATCACTGCAATTACGGTGTGTCGCCGGAATTTGCACGGGAGCTGGAGAGCGGTGACATGCGCGTCACCGGCTGGGACGAGCAGGGTGAAATTCGCGCCGCGGAGTTACTGACCCATCCGTTCTTCGTGATCACCTTATTCCAGCATGAACGTGCCGCGCTGGAAGGTCGACCGGTGGTGCTGGTACAGGCAATGCTGCGCGCGGCGCGCGGATAAAAAAAGGCAGACCTGGTGGTCTGCCATTCTACTAACGGGGCGTTACCTCCCGGTCACGCCCGGCAAGCATACCGCAAACGGCCATGATCACGGCGGCCAGTGCACAGGCCAGAAGCGGATACCGCCAGTCACCGGCAGCATCGTGAATTTTGCCCATCAACGGCGGGCCACAGGCGGCCAGCAGATAGCCAACCGACTGTGCCATGCCGGACAAGGCCGCGGCCTGATGCGCAGAGCTGGCGCGCAGCCCGATGAAGGTCAGGCCAAGGATCATCGTTGCCCCGGTACCAAAACCAAACACCAGCGTCCACATGACCGCCATTCCCGGCGCAAACCACAATCCTGCTGCGCTTATCGCGCACAACAGCGCCACGACGCCGGCGATTGCTCGCTGATCCTTCAGACGATGGAGGATCAGCGGCACAGCGAGACCCGGCACGGCGGTGGCCAGCTGTAAGAGTCCGTGCACAGAACCCGCCTGGGCTTCGCTATACCCGTGGCTGAGCAGGATCGCCGGTAGCCAGCCGATGATGACATAGTAAATCAGCGAGTTAATCCCCAGAAAAAGGGTGACCTGCCAGGCGAGGGCAGAGCGCCAGATGGCGCGGTTATGTAACGCGCCTGCACCGGTCACCGTCGCAACGTGTTTCTGACGCCACTGTGGCAGCCAGAGCAGTAACGCCGCCAGCGGAAAGGCCATCAGCACTAGCAGGGCGCCATGCCAGCCGGCTTCCCCCTGCGCCAGCGGAACAATCAGTGCGGAACCTAACGCCGCGGAGATCCCCATCGTCAGGGAATACGCGCCGGTGAGTCTGGCAACCTGTCCCGGGAAGTCACGTTTAATTAACCCAGGCAACAGCACATTGCCCAGTGCGATACCGCAGCCAATCACCGCCGTACCGATGAAAAGTAGGGGGGCGGAAGGCAGGGAGCGCACAGCAATGCCGACGCAAATCAGCAGCAGGGCGATAAACAGGCTGCGCTCCATGCCGATACGCCGGGCAACACCTGCGGCGAGCGGGGAGATAAGGGCGAAAGCCAGCAGAGGCAGGGTGGTCAGCAGACCGGTTTGCGCTGTACTCAAGCCATAATCGAGACGAATGGTATCGAGCAGCGGTGCTGCTCCGGTAAAGGTGACGCGAAGCGTAGTGGCAATCATCAGGATACCTGCGATCAGCAGCGCGCCCTGTTTTCCTGAAACCCGAATTGCAGTAGTCATTGTGTTCTCATACGTTCAAGCGAGCGCACACAATACCGATTTTCTCCACGGTTGAAATCAGGCTAAAATGACAGTTTATCGCTAATATCGGACAACCTGATGATTGGTCTCGGACTGGACGGCTACGATCCCGATAGCCAGCATGATGCGGCTGTCGCGTTTCGCATCCGCGTGGTGGCGCAGGAACAATACATTCCGCGGCACCAACACCGTAAGGGACAGCTGATTCTGGCGCTGGGGGGCGCCATCACCTGCGAAGTGGAAAACGCCATGCTGATGGTTCCGCCCCAGTATGCCGTGTGGATCCCTGGCCAGATGCCGCACAGCAATAAGGCCACGCCGGGTGCCCAGCTTTGCTTTTTGTTTATTGAACCCGGAGCGGTAAGTTTGCCCGATCGCTGCTGCACCCTGAAGATCTCCCCTCTGGTGCGGGAACTGATCTTATCGCTGGCGGAAAAATCACGTGAAGCGCTTTCGCTTGCTGCCACATCGCGTCTGGTGGATGTTCTTTTTGACGAGCTACCGCTGCAGCGTCAGGAACATTTGCAACTGCCCGTTTCGCCTCATCCAAAAATCCGGCTGATGAGCGAGAAGATGGCGGAAGAGCCTGCCGCCTGGCAGACGCTGGCACAATGGGCGAGCCACTTCGCCATGAGTGAGCGCAATCTGGCGCGCCTGGTGGTAAAAGAGACGGGCCTGAGCTTTCGCCGCTGGCGGCATCAGCTGCAGCTTATTGTGGCGTTACAGCTGTTGATTGGGGGAAAGTCGGTACAGCAGGTGGCGCAGTCGCTGGGGTACGACTCCACCACCGCGTTTATCACGATGTTTAAGAAGGGGCTGGGGCAGACGCCAGCGCGCTATATTGCCAGCCTGACTATGACTTCCCGATAAACAGTGAGACCAGCCCGGCCGCAATCAGCGGGCCCACCGGAACGCCACGAAAGAGCGCCACGCCCAGCACGGTTCCCACCAGCAGACCGGCCACCAGCGAGGGCTGGCTGCTCATCAGCGTAACGCCACGCCCGCCCAGCCACGAGACAAAAACGCCTACCGCTATCGCTATCAGCGATTTCCAGTTCACAAACGAGTGCAGCAGCGTCGAGGCAGGCAGCGTACCGCTGGCGATAGGTGCCATCACCCCAATGGTCAGAATGATGATCCCGATGGTGAGACCTTGTTTTTCTATCCACGGGAAAAAGGTGTTTAACGGGGTCACGCGCACAATGATCAGCACCAGAATTGAGATAGCGACGGTGGTGTTATGGCTGACAAAGCCAAGCGCAGCGAGGGCCAGAAGAATGAGCAGAGTCGGGTCAAACATAAGGAATCCTTGCCAAAAGAGTAAGCCTGCTTACTTTACGCGGAAACACGGCTGAAGACAGTTTTTAAAAAGATTTTACTGCTGTCATAACCCTGTCATTTACGGGGGATAAAACAGGGGCAGGCATCGAAAAAGGGGCGCAAAAATGTACGATCACATGTTTATCGAAACGCTGATCATCTCTTCATCGTTTTTCGCTGTTGCCATTATCCTGGTCTCGTCAGTTATTTTTCTGGAAAAAAAAGGCTGACGGGATGCCAGCCTACACGATTACGCTTTATGGAACGTCACCAGCTCAGGACGGGCGATACGCAAATAATCCTGCGTATCCATAATCACGGATTTTTCCAGCAGACCGGCGTTAAACGCGATTTCATCAAAACGCTCAAACAGGAGCGGGTCGGCCACCAGTGCCAGATCGGGATGGAAGCTAAAAGGCGGAATGGCGCCAAAAACGCAGGCGGTCAGGGTATCGACTTCGGCAGGGCTTGCGAGAGACGCTTTTATCCCCCCAAAATGGCTGGCAAGCTGGCTTAAATCGGCCTGCAGATCGGCGGCGAGGATCGCCAGAACGTGTTTTTTTACGCCGTTTCCCTTCACCTTACAGACCAGTGCTTTTGCCCCTTGCCCCAGATCGGTTCCGCGGATCTCACTCACCGCTTCGCATTTCCCCACGGCGTCATGCTCCATGACGCGAAATCGTGCGCCCTGCTGGGTTAACAACGTAATGAGTTGCTGGTGGGTTGTTGTTCCCTTAACGTCATCAGACATAGCGATTTACCTGTTAAATACCAATACGCAGCGTTTAACCTTAGCACAGAATATTTCGCCGTTGGGATAGGCAGGACGTAAAGAAAACAGCCAGCGGATTCGCTGGCTGTTGGGTCAGGCATTGCTGTTGGCTGACTGTTTATGGAACAGTTCCCTGAACACTGGATAGATATCATCCTGATCGCGGATATGCTGCATGGCAAAGTTATCAAACATCGATTGCAGATGTTCATACTCACGCCACAGCGTCTGGTGAGCACGGCGGGTAATTTCGATATAGCTGTAGTAACGCACCACCGGCAGAATTTTCTTCGCCAGTATGTCGTGACACAGCGGGGAGTCATCTGCCCAGTTATCGCCATCTGATGCCTGCGCGGCATAGATGTTCCACTGCGCCGGGTCGTAACGCTCTTTCACCACTTCATCCATCAGTTTCAGAGCGCTCGACACGATGGTGCCACCGGTCTCCTGCGAGTAAAAGAACTCATGTTCATCCACCTCTTTCGCCTGAGTGTGGTGGCGAATATAGACCACTTCCACGTTCTTATAGGTTCTGCTCAGGAACAGATAGAGCAGGATATAAAAACGCTTCGCCATATCCTTGGTGGCCTGGTCCATCGAGCCGGAGACATCCATCAGACAGAACATGACCGCCTGGCTCGACGGTTCGGGGCGTTTTTCGTAATTTTTGTAGCGCAGGTCGAAGGTGTCGATAAACGGTACCCGGTCTATTTTAGCCCGGAGTTCGGCTATCTCTTTGCGCAGGCGTTCCTCTTCCAGCAGTTGCGCCGGTTCCGTATTTTCCACCACCTTCAGGTTGCTCTCCAGCTCGCGGAGTTCGCGCCGTTTACCTGCCGTCATGGCCGTGCGTCGCGCCAGAGAGTTCTGCAGCGAACGGACCACGCTGATGTTAGCGGGCACGCCGTTTGCGGTATATCCCGCGCGATGGGTTTTGTACTCGTTAAGCTGACGATGCTGGTTCTTTTTCAGATTCGGCAGCGCCAGATCCTCAAACAGCAGGTCGAGATACTCATCTTTTGAAATCTGGAAGACAAACTCATCCTGTCCTTCACCGTCCTGGCTGGCCTGTCCCTGACCGCTTCCTGAACCGCCCCCGCCGCCTTGCGGGCGCTCGATTCTGTCGTTCTGCACGAAGTGGTCATTACCTGGGTGTACGCGATGGCGCAGGCCGCCACGTCCCTGATGAAACATCGGTTCGCTGATGTCATCGGTGGGGATGGAGACAGATTCGCCGCTGTCGACGTCGGTCACCGAGCGTTTATTGATGGCCTCGGAGATCGACTGTTTAATTTGCGCTTTATAACGGCGCAAGAAGCGCTGGCGATTTACCGTGCTCTTGTTTTTGCCGTTAAGACGACGGTCAATAAACCAGGTCATATATCCCCCGTACTGCATTTGCCAACTTGCAGTGTCCGGACGTGCCGGACATTTTTGTAGCCCGGCAGGCGTATGCGCTACCGGGCACTTGTACTTGTATTAAGACGATTTACGTACGCGCAGATACCATTCGCAGAGCAGGCGAACCTGTTTGCGGGTGTAGCCTTTCTCCATCATACGGTCGACAAAATCGTCGTGCTTTTTCTGTTCATCGGTTGACGTTTTAGTGTTAAACGAAATCACCGGCAACAGCTCTTCAGTATTGGAGAACATTTTCTTCTCGATTACCGTGCGCAGTTTCTCGTAGCTGGTCCAGTTCGGATTACGTCCGTTGTTATGCGCTCTGGCGCGCAGGACGAAATTCACAATCTCGTTACGGAAGTCTTTCGGGTTACTGATCCCGGCCGGCTTCTCGATTTTTTCCAGCTCTGCGTTCAGGGATTCCCGGTCGAACAGCTGGCCGGTATCCGGGTCGCGGTACTCCTGATCCTGGATCCAGAAGTCAGCATAGGTGACATAACGGTCAAAAATGTTCTGCCCGTACTCTGAATAAGACTCCAGGTAGGCGGTCTGGATCTCTTTGCCGATGAACTCCGCATATTTCGGGATCAGGTAGCCTTTCAGGAACTCAAGGTAGCGTTCAGCCTGTTCCTGCGGGAACTGCTCGCGTTCAATTTGCTGCTCCAGCACATAGAACAGATGAACCGGGTTCGCCGCCACTTCCGCATGGTCGAAGTTAAACACGCGGGAGAGGATCTTAAAGGCGAAACGCGTGGACAGACCGTTCATCCCTTCGTCCACACCGGCGTAGTCGCGGTACTCCTGATAAGACTTCGCTTTCGGGTCGGTATCTTTCAGGCTTTCCCCGTCATACACGCGCATTTTCGAGTAGATGCTGGAGTTTTCCGGCTCTTTCAGGCGCGAGAGAATGGAGAAGCGCGACAGCGTTTCCAGGGTGCCTGGTGCGCAAGGTGCGTGTACCAGCTCACTGTGGTTAAGCAGTTTCTCGTAAATTTTGATCTCTTCGGAGATCCGCAGGCAATAAGGCACTTTGACGATGTAGACACGGTCAAGGAACGCCTCATTGTTTTTGTTATTACGGAAGGAGACCCACTCAGATTCGTTTGAGTGCGCGAGGATAATGCCGTTAAACGGCAGGGCGGAAATACCTTCCGTACCGTTGTAGTTGCCTTCCTGGGTGGCCGTCAGCAGCGGATGCAGCACTTTAATCGGTGCTTTAAACATCTCGACGAACTCCATAATCCCCTGGTTGGCGCGGCACAGCGCACCCGAGTAACCGTAGGCATCCGGGTCGTTTTGCGCGTAGTTTTCCAGCTTACGAATATCGACTTTACCCACCAGGGCGGAGATATCCTGGTTGTTCTCATCCCCCGGTTCAGTTTTGGCGATAGCAATCTGTTCCAGAATGGATGGCCACACCTTGACGACGCGGAATTTGGTGATATCCCCACCAAACTCGTGCAGGCGTTTTGCCGCCCAAGGCGACATGATGGTGCCAAGATAGCGCCGCGGAATACCAAACTCTTTATCCAGAATTTGCGCATCTTCCTGCGGATTAAACAGGCACAGCGGATGGTCATTCACCGGGCTGCGTTCACCGTTAGCGCTCAGCACATAGATAGGGACGCGCTGCATCAGTGATTTCAGACGTTCAGCCAGTGATGATTTACCCCCACCCACAGGGCCGAGTAAATAAAGGATCTGTTTCTTCTCTTCCAGACCCTGGGCGGCATGCTTCAGGTAGGAGACAATCTGTTCGATGGCATCTTCCATACCATAGAACTCTTCAAACGCCGGGTATCGGGCGACCACCCGATTCGAAAAGAGACGGGAAAGCCGAGGTTCCAGGGCAGTATCAACCATGTTTGGCTCACCAATAGCCATTAATAGCCGTTCTGCCGCATTGGCATAGGCACTGCGATCTTGCCGACAAATGGTAAGAAACTCCTGCAGTGTGAACTCTTCGTCCTTGGCAGCTTCATAACGCTGGCGATAGTGATCGAATATATTCATGGCATGCCGTCCTTTCGTTTTTTAGCACAGGATAAGAGCCGTTCGTATGAGTAGTGGAGGCTCCCGGAAGAGAATCTCTCGCACCTCACTGCCAGAGCAGCAACCTGTGTGCCAGGTCAGACGCTAAGAACCGCAGGGTGTTCAGAAAAAACTCTTCTTAATTTAAAGCGTAGATGGCATTTGCAAAACTTGCATGCCGATAAAATCTAATTTCAATGACATATCAATAACTCATCCAAAAATTTCCCCTGCTGTTTTAGGGTAAAAGCACGTTTTTCATTCAGTAGTCATATAAATGAAAGCAGGCTGTCACCTGAAAAGTTGAAAATAACGGGTTAATCAGACTGATTAGCAGGCAAAAAATTTTGGGATGTACGACAATGGCGGTTAAACTTCTCTCGCTGATTATTTGACTACAGGAAAGAATGGATTGTGACCAAACTCAAACTTCTGGCATTGGGCGTACTTGCCGCAACCGCTGTTAGCACCGCACAGGCGGCGGAAAGTCAGTGGACTGTTGGCGCGGGCGTTGGCGTGATTAACAGCCCATACAAACAGTATGATCGTGATGTTTATCCAGTTCCGGTTGTCACCTATGAAGGCGATAACTTCTGGTTCCGCGGTCTGGGCGGTGGCTACTATCTCTGGAATGATACGGCCGACAAGCTCTCCATCATGGCTTACTACGATCCGACGCACTTCAAGCCGGGTGACAGCGACAGCCATGCGCTTCGCCAGCTCGACAAGCGTAAGAGCACCATGATGGCGGGACTCTCTTATGTGCATAACACCGAATATGGCTTCCTGCGTACCGCACTTGCGGGGGATACGCTGGATAACAGCAACGGTTTTATCTGGGATCTGGCCTGGCTCTATCGCTACACCAACGGTGCGTTAACGCTAACCCCGGGTATCGGTGTGCAATATAACAGTGAGAACTACAACGACTACTACTATGGTGTTTCTAAGAACGAATCCCGTCGTAGCGGTCTGAAGAGCTACAGTGCGGACGACGGCTGGGATCCGTACCTTGAGCTGACGGCGAGCTATAACTTCCTCGGTGACTGGAACGTCTACGGTACCGGGCGCTATGAGCGTCTGAGCGATGAAGTGAAGGACAGCCCGATGGTTGATAAGTCCTGGGCGGGCATATTCTCAGTCGGTGTGTCCTACAAGTTCTGATTGTGCATTAAAACAGTGCAATCATTGCATCAAAACGGGGCGCTTGCGCCCCGTTTGCATTGGTGTGGTGCAACGAAAAAGAGGGAATGATATGAGCGTAAAAACCGTGACCTTTTCCGCGGGGCGTCCACTTCCGGCTATTGGACAGGGTACCTGGTATATGGGAGAAAAAGCCAGCCAGCGTAAATCCGAAGTGAATGCACTGCGGGCGGGCATTGATCTGGGGTTAACGTTAATTGATACCGCTGAAATGTATGCCGAAGGCGGAGCGGAAGAGGTGGTCGGGGAGGCCATTAAGGGCCAGCGCGACAACGTTTTTCTGGTATCAAAAGTCTACCCGTGGAACGCTGGCGGTCAGAAAGGCCAGGCGGCGTGTGATGCCAGTCTGCGACGTCTCGGGACAGACCATATTGATCTCTACCTTCTGCACTGGCGCGGTAACTATGGCCTGGATGAAACCATTACGCTGATGGAAAGACTCCAGCAGCAGGGAAAAATTGGCCGCTGGGGCGTCTCAAACCTGGATTATGAAGATATGCAGGCGCTGTGGCGTGAAGAGGGCGGTTCCGCCTGTGCCACTAATCAGGTGCTTTATCATCTGGCGTCACGGGGAATTGAATTTGATCTGCTTCCCTGGTGTCAGCAACAGGCGATGCCGGTGATGGCTTACTGCCCGCTGGCTCAGGCCGGGCGCCTGCGTTCGGGGCTGATGAACCATCCGGTCGTGAATGCCATCGCGCATAACCACCGCGCCACTGCCGCCCAAATTCTGCTGGCGTGGGTTATCCGCCATCAGGGTGTTATTGCCATACCGAAAGCGGCCTCGATTGAGCATGTTAACGCCAACGCTGGAGCGCTGGAGATAATCCTCACCGCGGAAGAACGTCACAAACTGGATAATGCTTTCCCGCCACCCACCCATAAACTCCCGCTGGATGTCGTTTAATCCTGACGCATGCCCCTCTCCTTTACAGGAAGAGGGGCGGTAGCGTATTAGCGCTTCACAATACTGATTGTCTGCCCTAAGCGAGACGGTTTTTCTTCGCTGGTTTTTTGTGGCGCAGTGACGCACGCCGTTTCCACACAGACGAAGGTTTTGTAACCGTCATCAGGCACGTCGGCCATACTGACAGAAAGTGCCGGGCCTGGGTTCCAGCCCACCACGTTGCTGTGATGGTGGTGTACCACTTCGATACCACGGTTCAGGGCGCTGTCGTGGATCACGTTGCACGCTTCCGGATGCAGGTAAACGCGGTCAGTACGGTCCGGGAATATCTGAATGCCGTCGCTCAGTTTTCCTTCTTTCGCGTTATCCACTTTGTCGATAAAGGTATCGCCAAGGCCGCTCACCTTCACGGCGCTGATGTCACCAACGTTGAAATAGGTGTGCAGGGCGGAGGTGGTTTCAAATTCGCCGTGTGCTTCCAGTTCGATTTCGCAGGTTTTGCCCAGCTTGAAGCGTGCGTACAGGGTGAAATCGTGCGGCCACAGGGCACGGGTTTCCTCATTCGCCTGCAGCTCAAAGGTCAGTACCGCACCGTTATCGTCTTCATTGTGCGCTTTCAGCGTCCACTGCTGGTTACGGGCAAAACCGTGAGAAGGCAGGCCTTTCTCAGTGGAAGGTCCAAACCACGGCCAGCAAATAGGCACGCCGCCGCGAATCGCATCCCCTTTTTTAAAGGAGGTCGCGTCGCTCAGCCACAGTGCTTCCGTTTCGCCTTCAGGTTTCCAGGAGAGCAGGTGTGCGCCGTTCAGCGCCACGGAGGCTTTTACGCGCGGGTGGTCAACGACGATGATATCCGCACCATCAATCTGTCGGCGGGAGAGCACAGGGGTAAGTTGTTCGACTACCGGAAGTGCAAAAATTTTATTAATCATTAAGCAATCCTCTGTCTAAAAACAATAAAAAAGGCGACCGAAGTCGCCTTTTTGGATCAAGAACTCATCTCAACTTATTTGGAGATGTGAGCGATCAGGTCCAGTACTTTGTTAGAGTAGCCGGTTTCGTTGTCGTACCAGGAAACCACTTTCACGAAGTTGTCGTTCAGTGCGATACCCGCTTTAGCATCGAACACGGAAGTGCACACTTCGCCGTTGAAATCGGTAGATACAACGTCGTCTTCGGTGTAGCCCAGAACGCCTTTCATTGCGCCTTCGGAAGCAGCTTTGATTGCTTTCTTAATTTCTTCATAAGAAGCAGCTTTTTCCAGACGAACGGTCAGGTCAACAACGGATACGTTAGGAGTTGGAACGCGGAACGCCATACCAGTCAGTTTGCCATTCAGTTCTGGCAGTACTTTACCTACAGCTTTAGCTGCACCGGTAGAGGATGGGATGATGTTCTGAGCCGCGCCACGACCGCCACGCCAGTCTTTGTGAGACGGGCCGTCAACAGTTTTCTGAGTCGCGGTGGTCGCGTGAACGGTAGTCATCAGACCTTCGACGATGCCGAAGTTGTCGTTGATTACTTTAGCCAGCGGTGCCAGGCAGTTGGTGGTGCAGGATGCGTTAGAAACGATGTCCTGGCCAGCGTAAGTTTCGAAGTTTGCACCACGAACGAACATTGGGGTGTTGTCTTTAGAAGGACCGGTCAGAACAACTTTTTTCGCACCCGCGGTGATGTGTTTACGCGCAGTTTCGTCGGTCAGGAAGATACCGGTAGCTTCAGCTACAACATCAACACCGATTTCGTTCCATTTCAGGTTAGCTGGGTCTTTCTCAGCAGTAACGCGGATGGTTTTGCCATTAACAACCAGGTGGCCGTCTTTCACTTCAACGGTGCCGTCGAAACGACCGTGAGTTGAGTCGTACTTCAGCATGTACGCCATGTATTCAGCGTCCAGGAGATCGTTGATACCAACGATTTCGATGTCAGAACGTTTCTGAGCAGCACGGAAAACAATACGGCCGATACGGCCAAAACCGTTGATACCTACTTTGATAGTCATATATTCCACCAGCTATTTGTTAGTGAATAAAAGGTTGCCTGTAAAATTACAAAAACCTTACGCAGCGTCAAGCGGAATCGTGTCAATCATTGCGACAAATCAATCCTGTGACTAACGTTTGTGCGACTGACTCGCCTCACTTTCCCTTTGAGCTAGCAACCACATGGGGGCTGCGCGCGGCATTTTAAAGTCCTCGCAGGATAAAAATGTGAACATGATCACAATTGCCTGACCGCCTTTTCGCGACACATAAGTTTAGAACAAAAGTGCACGCAAGGGTGTTAATGTTTTGTTAGAATCCGGGTTAAAAGGTGTCTGTTTCTACAGCGAGATGTAAGCATATGTCGAACCAACGTAACCCTGACGATTTGAAAAAAAACCTCACCGAAATGCAGTTTTACGTGACACAAAATCACGGAACCGAACCGCCTTTTACCGGCCGTTTACTGCACAACAAGCGCGACGGTGTCTACCACTGTCTGGTATGTGATGCCCCGTTGTTCAATTCCCAAACGAAGTTCGATTCTGGCTGTGGCTGGCCAAGCTTTTATGAGCCGGTCAGCGACGATGCGATCCGCTACCTGAGTGACACGTCGCACGGCATGGTGCGTACTGAAATTCGTTGCGGAACCTGTGACGCTCACCTTGGACACGTCTTCCCGGATGGTCCTCAGCCGACGGGTGAGCGTTTCTGTGTGAATTCAGCGTCGATGAGCTTCACCGATGATGAAAACGGTGACCAGATCAAAGGTTGAAAAAACGATTCAGCAAATTATTCCTTTGAAAGGGAGAGATCGTGAATATTGATGACATGATTAGCGGTATGACGCCGGAGGTGTATCAACGCCTGGTGACTGCAGTTGAACTGGGAAAATGGCCAGACGGTGTCGCGCTCACGCCGGAGCAAAAAGAGAACAGTCTGCAACTGGTGATGCTCTGGCAGGCGCGTAACAATACCGACGCGCAACACATGACTATCGACACTCAAGGCCAGATGGTGATGAAGAGCAAGCGCGAGCTGAAAGAGGACTTTGGTATCACGCCAAAGCCGATCGCGACGATAAAGATGCAGTAACGGTGGGGCGGCTGTCCTGCCAGCGCCCTCTCTCAGGAGAGAGGGCGTGCTTATCTTACTCTTTGGGTTTAATTCCCAGCGACTCCGCCAGCTGTTTCGCTAACTGGTTATTGTCATCCGCGCCGTACTCCCAGAACATCGCCCCGGCGAGACCTTTCTCCTTGATGTAATCCGCTTTGATGGCGACGGAACGCGGGTTCTCATAGGAAAGGGCAAACAGCGCCTTGCCGTCCGCCGCATTCACTGAAAGCCACGGCACTTGCGCCCGTTCGTCCCAGTGTTCGGTAAAACGCTTCTGCGGATCGTTTAAGAGCTTTTTCACAATATCGTTGTACTTCACATACGTATCTTTGGTCAGGTCGTAACCCAGTGACGCGAACAAGCCGGTCTCCTGAGGCCCAAAGTAGGGCTGGGTCACCGGATGGTTTTGCGCATCGGGTTTTGTCCAGTCAATACCGGGCTCCACGGCGCGTTTCGGCACGCGGCCGTAAAAACCAATCCCGAGGTTCATCTGCTGCGGCTTCAGCCCGGCCGCCAGATAGTTGTTCACCACAAAATCCACGCTGTATTTGTCTGCGGCGGCCACCGTTGGCCAGTCGCTGGAGTCATACAGATTGGCGTTGAAATACTGTGTGCCATACGCCATGTCGTAGGTCATCAGGTTGATGTAGTCGAGCAGCGGGGCAATGGCCTTTACATCCACCCAGCTTTTCGGACTTTCTGCATTTGCCCCCACCGCGATGGTGACCAGCTTTTTATGGCCGAAGGCGGTGCGCAATTCTTTCAGCAGTGCGGTGAAGTTATCGCGATCGGCTGGCGTGCTGGCCACCAGTCCCCATGCGCCATTTACCGGGTATTCCCAGTCAAGATCGATGCCGTCGAGTGCATATTTTTCGACAATCTCCTGAGCCGAGCGGATAAACACCGCACGGCTCTCTTGGGTCGCGGCTGCGCCGGAGAAGCCACGCGCACCCCATCCGCCAACGGAGAGCAGCACTTTTAGGTTTGGATTTTGCTTACGTAGCGTCGGGATTAGCGCCAGATCGGCGACGACTTTTGGCGACAGCCAGATCTGATGAAGTTTCGCCGGATCTTTCAGCGCAGCATGGGTTTCGTCTTTCTCATCGTTATAGACCAGACCAAATGAGTAGTTCAGGTGGGTAATCTGACGAACGTCGAGCGTATTGATATCACCACCGGGACCGGCGGTGACATCGCCACCGCCATTAAAATATCCCACAGACATCAGGGGAGTGGCGGAAGCCACTGACGCGCAAAGCAGGGGTAATGCTGCCAGCAAAGGCAAACGTTTCATACAAGTTCCTCTTTGACTTAACAAAAATAACCACGCCACGGAAAAGGCGTGGCGAAAAAACAGCCTGAAGAGAATAGCATTGCCGCTTCGCTGGTGATGCGAGGGAGTTCACTTTATGGGGAATGAGACGGGGCGTGCCGGGCAGCACTGTGGCTTGCCCGACGAGAAGGTCAGGCGTGCGTTTCCAGCCAGTCTTCCAGGGTGTACAGGGTGGCGCCTTCCGCGGCCATATCCATAAACGCCTGTGCGCTGTCCTGCGGTTGAATGTTCACCCCGCGACAGCCATCGGTGATGACGCTGACGGTATAGCCTAGCTGGAGGGCGTCCAGCACGGTGAACTTCACGCAGTAATCCGTCGCCAGACCCAGCACAATCAGTTCGGTGATTTCGTGATGGCGTAACCACCCGTCCAGCGCCGTTTTCTGGCGATGCCCGTTATCAAAGAAGGCGCTGTAGCTGTCAATAGACGGGTTTTCCCCTTTATGAAACACCGCGTCGATGGCCTTCTGATTCAGCAGCGGATGCAGCTGCGCACCTTCCGTCTGTTGCACGCAGTGATCCGGCCAGAAGGTTTGTGCCAGGCCGTCAAGCTCACCCTGCGTGAAGGGCTCAACGCCGTGCTGGCTGGCAAAACTGCCGTGGTCAGCCGGGTGCCAGTCCTGGCTTGCGACAACTGCCTCACCCCGCGTTTTGCACCACTCAATCAGCGTATTCGCCACGTCTACGGTGCTGTCACCTTCAGCGACGGCCAGTGCGCCGCCCGCACAGAAATCATTTTGCAAATCGACCAGTAACAGGGCGCGTTGCGTCATGGTGCCTCCTTATTCGTCCGGCGTCAGTTCGCCGCGCAGGTTTTGCATCATCGCGCTGCGGATGGACTGAATGTCCAGATCCTGACTCAGTAAATAGTGAAGTTTAGTCAGCGTGGCTTCAACGGTCATATCGAATCCGCTGATAACGCCTGCATGCGCGAGGGCGTTACCGGTGGCGTAACCGCCCATGTTGACTTTACCGGACATGCATTGCGTCAGGTTAACCACCACGATCCCACGCTCGCTCGCTTCCTGCAGCTCTTTCAGGAACTCGCCGTTCTGCGGGGCATTGCCCACGCCGTAAGAGCGCAGGATCAACGCTTTCACCGGCTGGCGCAGGAAGTTACGCACCACATCTGCAGAGATACCCGGGTAAATCGTTACCACGCCAATCGGTTGCGGCGTGATCGGATGAACAATCAGTTCGCCCGCCGTGCTCGGCGCAGGCGGGGTGCCAAGACGACGAATATGGATGCCCGCCTCCAGCAGCGGCTGCAGGTTCGGTGAGGCGAAAGCGTCAAAGCCATCGGCGTGCGCCTTCGTGGTCCGGTTGCCGCGATACAGTCGGTTGTTGAAGAACAGCGACACTTCGTTAATCGGGTAATTCGCTGCCACATACAGGGAGTTGAGCAGGTTGATCTGCCCGTCAGAACGCAGCTCCGCCAGCGGAATTTGCGAGCCGGTGACGATGACGGGTTTGCCCAGATTCTCCAGCATGAAGGAGAGTGCCGAGGCGGTAAACGCCATTGTGTCGGTACCATGCAGGATCACAAAGCCGTCGTACTGGTCGTAATGGGCTTTAATGTCGTCCGCGATATGCTGCCAGTCTTCCGGCGTCATATCGGAGGAGTCCATCAGCGGCTCGTATTCGTGGATGGTGAAGTCAGGCATTTCCGGACGGTGGAATTCAGGCATCAGCGCGAGCTGGCGCTGAAGGTGGCCGGAGACCGGGATATAGCCGTTTTCAGAGCGCTGCATACCGATGGTACCGCCAGTGTAGGCTACATAAATCGATTTCTTCTGCATGGTAGTGAGTTCTTGTTCTTCAAAAGAAAAAAATCCCCTCTTCACGGGAAGAGGGGACGGTGTTTAACGGACGTTTGCACAGGTCAGACAAAACGCGTAACGGCTTTGTGGATCGTTAAAGGCCGCCAGTTTGTCGCTTTCCGCTTTCATTGCTTTAGCCGCCGTCGCGACTGGCGCAGGCAGATACGCCTGCAGCGCCTCAGGCAGCATGGCACGCACGGAGCCGGACATGCTGTTCATCACCAGGTCAAAGAACGACGGCTCGTCCTGGTAATACTCAACGTGCCACTGCTTGAGCTTCGCCAGTTCGGCGGCTTTCCTCACCGCGTCATCAAAGTCGCCCAGGCTGTCTACCAGACCATTATTCTTCGCATCCTGGCCGGTCCAGACGTGGCCCTGCGCAATGTCGTCGATCTGTTGCGGTGTCTTTTTACGGGACTCTGCCACCAGCGTAATAAAGCGCTTGTAGCCGTTCTCGATACTGAGCTGCATTATCTCAGAGACTTCAGGCGGCAGCGATTTGGTGACCGACACATCCGCCAGCGGTGAAGTGGCAACGCCATCGGTATGGACGCCCAGATAATCCAGGCTGTTTTCCACGGTGTTAATCACCCCAAAGATGCCAATCGAGCCGGTCAGCGTGCTCGGGTTGGCGACGATGTAGTTAGCCGGGGTTGAAATCCAGTAACCGCCCGAGGCCGCCATTCCACCCATCGATACCACTACCGGCTTGCCGGCTGCACGTGCCGCGGCAAGTTCAGCGCGGATCACTTCAGAAGCGCTGACGCTGCCGCCAGGGCTGTTTACGCGCAGTACAATCGCCTTCACTTTCGGATCAAGGCGAGCATCACGGATTTGCGATGCGGTGGTATCGCCGCCCACGTTACCCGGCGTTTCCTCGCCGTCCATGATGGCACCATTAGCAAAGACCACCGCGACGCTGTCACCGCTGTCATCCGGCTTTTTGGTCGCATAATCGTACATGCTGATAGCGCTGAAGTTTTTATCCTCTTTGCTCCAGCCAAACTGTTTGCTCAGTGATTTTTCGATATCCGCGCTGGTGCCCAGCGCATCGACCAGTTTGTTATCCAGCGCATATTTTGCGGTATCACCATCAACCTTGCGCAGGCCCTCCAGCACGCCCTGCGCGCCAGGGAACACCTGTTCAGCGGTTATCTGGCGGTTAGCGGCCACGGTGCTCAGATAGTTCTGCCACAGCTCACCAATCCAGCGGCTGTCCGCTTCACGGGCCGCAGGGGACATATCATCACGAATAAACGGCTCCACGGCGGATTTATAGGTTCCGACGCGGAAGACGTGGGTGGTGACTTTCAGTTTGTCGAGCAGCGATTTGTAATACAGACCGTTAGTGGCAAAGCCATGCAGATCGACCGTACCCTGCGGGGAGAGCCAGATTTTGTTGGCGAAGCTGGCCAGATAATACTGCCCCTGGCTGTAGCTGTCCCCGACCGCAATCACCGGCTTGCCGCTGTCACGGAATTCGCGCAGCGCTTTACCAATGTATTGCATTGAAGGCTGGTCGCCGCCGGCAAAATCTTTCAGATCCAGCACGATGCCGGTAATGTTGCGGTCATCTTTTGCCTGACGAATGGTATCGACGATATCGAACAGGGAGTTTTCCTGAAGACGGTCTGATGTCGCGCCAAACAGCTGACGGCCAATAACGCCCAGACGATTGCTGGTGGACGGCTTATCGACGATGACGCCCGTGATATCAAGTAACAGCGCCCCGCGAGTCGAATGCTGCGCCTGATTTGCGTTGCTGATATGCATCCAGACGCCTGCGCAAACCAGAACCAGGAGGATGAAGAAGATATTCATCACCAGGTTGCGGACGAAGTTGAGCAGTCGCCACGTCCATTTAAAGAAACCGGCAATGATTCGCCAAAGGGTTCGCATGTATTCTCCCTAACCAGAAAATGACTGTTTCCGTCGCCACGGGACGGCAATGTGCGGTTATCGTAATGACCCAACCGTCACTTGTCAGCAGGAATCGCCTGCTACGCTGTAACAAAATCTGCCGCCGTGTTAATTTTGTGAGTAAATTTCAAGAAAGGAGTTAACCAATGGACGCACTTGAACTGCTTGTTAACCGCCGTAGCGCTTCACGTCTCACCGAGCCGGCGCCGGCAGGGGAGCAACTGGAGAATATTCTGCGTGCCGGCCTGCGTGCACCGGATCATGGTACGCTGCAGCCATGGCACTTCTTTGTGATTGAAGGTGAAGGCCGCGATCGTTTCAGTCAGATACTGGAGCAGGGGGCGGTTGCCGCAGGTCAGGATGAGAAGGGTATTGAGAAAGCCCGCAGTGCGCCATTCCGTGCGCCGATGATCATCGCTGTCGTGGCGAAATGTCAGGCCGACCACAAAGTGCCGGTCTGGGAGCAGGAAATGTCTGCCGGCTGTGCCGTCATGGCAATGCAAATGGCCGCCGTGGCACAAGGGTTTAACGGTATCTGGCGCACAGGGCCGCTGACCAACAGCCAGCCGGTTCGCGACGGATTCGCCTGTGGTGAACATGATAAAATTGTCGGCTTCCTCTATCTCGGCACGCCTCAGCTTAAAGCCTCCGCCACCATTAATGTGCCGGACACCACGCCTTTCGTCAGCCGTTTCTGATAACGCGCGCTAAACTGTCTGGATTCTGAGCATCTGCCGCAGAATTCAGACAGTCATACTTACCTCTTTATGGAATGAGCGCTACCATAGCGCGATTGAGATGACAGGAGACGTCCATGAGCGAGCAAACCATTCGTTTAACGCAATACAGCCACGGAGCCGGTTGCGGTTGTAAAATTTCCCCGAAAGTGCTGGAGACCATTCTCCACAGTGAACAGGCGAAGTTTGTCGACCCGAACCTGCTTGTCGGTAACGAAACGCGTGACGATGCGGCAGTTTATGACCTGGGTAACGGCACCAGCATTATCAGCACCACCGACTTCTTTATGCCGATTGTCGACAACCCGTTCGATTTCGGGCGTATTGCGGCCACCAACGCCATCAGCGATATTTTCGCCATGGGGGGCAAACCGATTATGGCGATTGCCATTCTGGGCTGGCCGATTAACACCCTTGCTCCTGAAATTGCCCGTGAAGTGATTGAAGGGGGACGTTTTGCCTGCCAGCAGGCGGGGATCGCGCTGGCCGGGGGGCATTCTATCGATGCGCCGGAGCCGATCTTCGGTCTCGCGGTCACGGGCGTGGTGCCCACCGAGCGCGTGAAACGCAACAGCACCGCGCAGGCGGGCTGCAAGCTGTTCCTCACCAAACCGCTGGGCATTGGTGTCCTCACTACTGCGGAGAAAAAATCGCTGCTGAAGCCGGAACACCAGGGGCTGGCAACCGAGGTCATGTGCCAGATGAACCTCGCGGGTGCGGCCTTTGCGAATATCGACGGCGTGAAAGCCATGACCGACGTGACCGGTTTTGGCCTTCTCGGACACCTCTCCGAAGTGTGTCAGGGCGCGGGCGTACAGGCGCAGGTCTGGTATCAGGACGTGCCGAAGCTGCCGGGTGTGGAGGAGTACATTGCAGCGGGCGCCGTTCCGGGCGGTACCCAGCGTAACTTTGCCAGCTATGGTCATCTGATGGGTGAAATGCCTGAAGCGTGGCGCAATCTGCTGTGCGATCCGCAAACGTCCGGTGGTTTGCTGCTGGCGGTCACGCCAGACGCTGAAGCCGACGTCCAGGCGACGGCCGCAGAGTTTGGTATTACCCTGACGGCGATCGGTGAACTGGTGACCGCGCGCGGTGGCCGACCGATGATTGAGATCCGTTAATTCAATGCGGTTGTTTATTGCCGAAAAGCCGAGCCTGGCCCGTGCCATTGCCGATGTGCTGCCGAAGCCGCATCGCAAGGGCGACGGCTTTATCGAATGCGGTAACGGGCAGGTGGTCACCTGGTGTATCGGCCACCTGCTTGAGCAGGCGCAGCCGGATGTCTACGACAGCCGCTATGCCCGCTGGAACCTCAATGACCTGCCCATCGTCCCTGAAAAATGGCGCCTGCAGCCACGGCCCTCCGTCACCAAACAGCTCAACGTGATTAAACGTTTTTTGCATGACGCGACGGAAGTCATCCACGCGGGTGACCCGGACAGGGAAGGGCAACTGCTGGTGGATGAGGTGCTGGACTATCTGGAGCTGGCGCCGGAAAAACGCCAGCAGGTCCAGCGCTGCCTGATTAACGACCTCAATCCGCAGGCCGTGGAGCGGGCCATTTCACGTCTGCGCGCGAACAGCGAGTTTATTCCGCTGTGCGTTTCCGCGCTGGCCCGCGCTCGTGCGGACTGGCTTTACGGGATCAACATGACCCGCGCCTACACCATCCTGGGGCGTAATGCCGGTTATCAGGGCGTCCTCTCCGTCGGGCGTGTGCAAACGCCGGTGCTGGGGCTGGTGGTGCGTCGTGACGAAGAGATTGAGAATTTCGTCGCCAAAGATTTCTTTGAGGTTAAAGCGCATATCGTCACGCCGAAAGACGAGCGCTTTACCGCCGTCTGGCAGCCAAGCGATGCCTGCGAATCGTATCAGGATGAAGAGGGGCGGTTGCTGCACCGTCCGCTGGCGGAGCACGTGGTCAACCGGATTACCGGTCAGCCTGCTATTGTCACCAGCTATAACGATAAACGGGAATCAGAACCCGCGCCGCTGCCGTTCTCGCTTTCCGCGCTGCAGATTGAAGCGGCGAAACGCTTCGGTCTGAGCGCGCAGAACGTCCTTGATATCTGCCAGAAGCTCTACGAAACCCACAAGCTCATTACCTATCCGCGTTCGGACAGCCGGTATCTGCCGGAAGAGCACTTTGCCGGCCGTCACTCGGTGATGAACGCCATTGCCGTTCACGCGCCGGATCTGCTGCCACAACCGGTTGTGAATCCGGACATTCATAACCGCTGCTGGGATGATAAAAAGGTGGATGCCCACCATGCGATTATCCCGACGGCGCGCGCCAGCAATGTTAACCTCACGGAAAACGAAGCGAAGGTGTATAACCTGGTAGCTCGTCAGTACCTGATGCAGTTCTGCCCGGACGCCGTGTTCCGCAAATGCGTGATTGAGCTGGAAATTGCCAAAGGGAAATTTATCGCCAAGGCGCGTTTCCTGGCGGAGGCTGGCTGGCGCACGCTGCTTGGCAACAAAGAGCGTGACGAAGAGAATGACGGCACGCCGCTGCCGGTGGTTGCCAAAGATGACGAGCTGCTGTGTGAGAAAGGCGAAGTGGTTGAACGCCAGACCCAACCGCCGCGCCACTTCACCGATGCGACACTGCTCTCGGCAATGACCGGGATCGCCCGTTTTGTTCAGGATAAGGATCTGAAGAAGATCTTGCGTGCCACCGACGGACTGGGCACGGAAGCGACCCGTGCGGGCATTATCGAGCTGCTGTTTAAGCGCGGTTTTCTGGAGAAAAAAGGGCGCTATATCCACTCGACTGAACCGGGGCGCGCATTGATTCACTCACTGCCTGAGCTGGCCGCAAGGCCGGACATGACGGCACACTGGGAATCTGTGCTGACGCAAATCAGTGAAAAGCAGTGTCGCTATCAGGACTTTATGCAGCCGCTGGTGGGGACCTTGTACGAGCTGATTAACCAGGCGCGTAATACGCCGGTGAAGCAGTTCCGGGGGATGGTTGCACCGGGTGGTGCGCCGAAGAAACCGTTCAAAAAGAAAAAAAGCGCAGCCTGATGTGCTTTCGGTTGTCGCCCTCTCCCGACGGGAAAGGGCGACAGCGTGCTTAGATAACCCCTTGCCCCATCATCGCATCCGCGACCTTCACGAACCCGGCGATATTTGCTCCGCGCACGTAGTTGGTTTGCGATGCCTCACCGCCGTACTCGACACAGGCGTGGTGAATATCCAGCATAATGTGGTGCAGACGCGCATCCACTTTCTCTGCCTTCCAGCCGAGGCGCGCGGCGTTTTGCGCCATCTCCAGGCCAGAGGTCGCCACGCCACCGGCGTTTGCGGCTTTGCCTGGCGCAAACAGCACGCCGGCCTCAAGGAACAGATCGGTCGCTTCGATGGTGGTTGGCATATTCGCCCCTTCGGCCACGGCCTTCACGCCGTTGGTAATCAGGGTGCGTGCGGCCTCGGTATCCAGTTCGTTCTGGGTCGCACATGGCAGGGCGATATCGACCGGCACGCCCCACGGTTGTTTGCCTTCGAGCCAGGTCAGACCAAATTCACGGGCATAATCCGCCAGACGGCCGTCGCGGCTGGCTTTAATGTCGCACAGGCGTGCCAGCTTCTCGGCCGTAAAACCGGCTTCATCCACCACGGTACCGCGTGAATCTGACGCGGTAACCACGCGGGCACCAAACTGCATTGCTTTCTCAATGGCGTACTGGGCCACGTTACCGGAGCCGGACACCGCCACGCGCATACCTTCAAACCCTAAGCCGTGGCGCTTTAGCATCGCCTCGGTAAAAAAGACCAGCCCGTAGCCGGTGGCTTCCGGACGGATCAGGCTGCCGCCAAAGGAGAGCCCTTTGCCCGTAAAGACACAGGCGCTATTATTCGAGAGCTTTTTCATCATGCCGGCCATAAAGCCCACTTCACGCGCACCGACGCCGATATCGCCCGCCGGAACGTCAGTATCGGGACCAAGATGACGATAGAGTTCGGTCATCAGCGCCTGACAGAAACGCATCACTTCGCCTTCGCTTTTGCCTTTCGGATCGAAATCACTGCCGCCTTTCCCGCCGCCCATTGGCAGGGTCGTAAGGGCGTTTTTAAACGTCTGCTCAAAGCCGAGGAATTTTAAAATCGACAGATTCACGGAAGGGTGGAAACGCATCCCGCCCTTAAACGGGCCGATGGCGGAATTAAACTGCACGCGCCACGCGCGGTTAACCTGGACCTGATTACGGTCATCTACCCAGGTCACGCGAAACTGGATCACGCGCTCCGGCTCCACGAGGCGCTCAAGCAGTGACATCTGGCGATAACGCGGGTTTTCTTCAAGGAACGGCCACAACGTGGTCATGACTTCACGTACGGCCTGCGCAAACTCACTTTGATGCGGGTCGCGCTGTTGAACATAAGAGAGGAAAGCTTCCAGAGAGCGTGTCTGATCCATAGATATAAGAACCCCTTATATTATTTTATGTATATTGCTTATACGAATTGTGTTGTTTTTTTGACTATACCATCCGTACCGCTTTGTGAAGCAAGCAGAAATGCATGCCGAAAGGGAAATTAATCAGCGGGGCTGCGTCATAACCAAAAGCGATGAGGAGATAAATTAAAGGTTCTGCGCCGGTTTACCGTTATAGTCTTTATCAGGGCACAACAGGAAGATAAGTCTATGAACCGTTACGTGATAGCCGCGTTATGTTTGATGTTTACCGCAGGCGCGCAGGCAGACCGCATTCGCCCGGATGTGGACGTGAATGTGCCGCCGGAGGTGTTCAGCTCCAGCGGCCAGCGAGCGCAGCCGTGTAACCAGTGCTGCATCTATCAGGATCAGAACTATTCGGAAGGGGCGGTGGTAAAAGCGGACGGCATTCTGTTGCAGTGCCAGCGTGATGAACGCACCATTAGCACGAATCCGCTGGTCTGGCGTCGCGTAAAACAATAAACGCCTCCAGCAGCGGGATGTCCGCAGGCGCTAAGTTGAAACCAAATGCATCTTCGGGCGTACACCACACCAGCGCACTGTGGTAATGCGCCGTCAGCGCGCCGCTGAACGCCGGAACGTGCCAGGCGTGAAGGTTGATTAACCGCTGTGACACCTCACGCTGATGGCTTGCCACATACTCACCAGGCTGCGCGTGGATGCCGAGTTCTTCGTGAAGCTCGCGGACAAGCGCCTCGGACTGCGTCTCACCGGCTTCTACTTTTCCGCCTGCGAATTCCCACATGCCCGGCTGGTCGGCATGAGCCGGGCGCTGGGCCAGTAAAATTTTGTTGTCTTTTTCGATGATTGCCGCAACGACATCGACTGTTTTTAGCATGGTCGTCAATACTTGTTAGCGAAAAACACCATATTATCGTGCCCATTCTAAGAGTCCAGCCATCAGGAGAATCAGGTGAAAGAGACGTCCACCTGGGTAGATCCCATCGCCACCCTTCCGGTCAGCATAAAACCGATTGCCGCCATGCAGAAAAAACACTTTGGTGCCGTGCTTAACCCCACGCGCTGGTGGGGAAGGATGCCACGTCTTTTCTGGCTGGTGGCATTGTTCGTCGGTTTTCTCGAACGTCGTCACGCGCGCCTGTCGCCGGTGCTCCGTTCGCTGTTAATGACCCGGGTATCGCAGCTTTGTCACTGCGCTTTTTGTATCGATGCCAACAGTTTGCGCCTGGCGGAGCGCTCGGGCGCATTGGATAAGGTTCAGGCCGTCAACGCGTGGCGTGATTCCGCTCTTTTTAGCGAAGAGGAGCGTGCGGCGCTGGCCTATGCCGAGGCTGTCACCGCGACGCCGCCCCGTGTGAATGACGAAATCAAAAGTGAGATCACACGCCATTTCAGCGAGGACGCGATCGCCGAAATGACGGCGCTGATTGCGTTTCAGAATCTCTCTGCACGCTTTAATGCCGCGCTGGACATCCCGGCGCAGGGGTTATGTGCCACGTTTAAAGAGGATCCCCATGCTTGATCGTCATCTGCACCCGCGGATTAAACCCACGCTCAACCGACTGGTGTCAGTACTGGATAAGCCGGGGATCACGCCTGACGGATTAACCCTGACCGGGTTTGCTATAGGCGTGCTGGCCTTACCGTTTCTGGCCCTCGGCTGGTATCCGGCGGCGCTCGTCGCCATCGTGCTGAATCGCCTGCTGGATGGTCTGGACGGTGCGCTGGCGCGCCGGCGCGGGCTGACGGATGCGGGAGGCTTTCTTGATATCGCCCTCGATTTTCTGTTTTACGCGCTGGTTCCCTTCGGATTCGCGCTGGCGGCCCCCGCAGAGAACGCGCTTGCCGCTGGCTGGCTGTTGTTTGCCTTTATCGGTACCGGGAGCAGTTTTCTGGCATTTGCCGCGCTGGCAGCGAAACACAACATCGACAACCCCGGCTACGCGCATAAGTCGTTTTACTATCTCGGGGGGTTAACGGAGGGGACGGAGACGATCGCGCTGTTCGTGCTGTGCTGCCTCTTTCCGGCGCACTTCAGCGTGCTGGCGTGGATATTTGGCGCGTTGTGCTGGCTGACCACCACAACGCGCATCTGGAGCGGGTATGTGACGCTGAAGTCACTTACCCGTTAGCGTGAACTTTCTGGCCCGCGTTTTCCGCTGGAGACGGGGTTCTGTGGATGACTGCTCCACTCGTACCAGCCGCCGTCATAGACGGCGACATTTTTCCAGCCCATCGCCCGTGCGTACATAAACGTCTCGGACGCACGCCAGCCGGTGCCGCAGTAAAACGCGACGTGCTGTTCCGGCAGGATGTTCCAGGTTTTCCACATGGCGGCGATGTCGTCAGCGCTGCGCATGGTGCCATCCGGATTATGGAAATCTTCCATATGGGTGGCGTCGCTACCGGCATGACCCCAGCGGGCACCGGCAATTTCACCTTTTGGCTTGATGTAGCTGTAGCCGCTGGTTTCGCCGATGAACTCCGGCCAGGAACGAATGCTGACCAGCGACGCGTCCTGGCGATGCAGCATCCCGCGTGCTTGCGCCATATCCACCATCAACTGCGGCTGGCCGGGGATCGGTGCACCAAAATCGGGGGCGGGCTTCACGTCTTTGGGCATTCCCCGTTCAACCGGCAGACCCGCGTCAGACCAGGCTTTCCAGCCGCCATCAAGAATGCGGACGTCCTTCACGCCCGCATACAGCATGATCTGCGCCACGCGGGCGGCGGCATATACGTCACGGCCATACAGAATGACGGTCGTATCGTGACGGATCCCGTGCTTCGCCAGCATCGCTTTTAGCGTGTCGTCAGAAACTTTATTCCACAGCGGTTCGCTTTCCACTTCGTTGGTATCAATGTAGCCGGCACCGGGAATATGGTTCAGCAGATAAAACTTCGGCGCGCCCCATGCGGCTTCAATGACTTTCCAGTCGCCCGTCGGCGCGGCAGTGACGGGTTTACCCTGCTGAAGCTGGTGGATCCACTCCGGGTAGACGAGTTGTTCAAAGTGCGGCAAACGCTGCAGACGCTCAGGTACCTGCAGGGCATCGTTGAGCACGGAAATCTGGTGGTAACCGGCTTTTTCCAGCCGCGCTTTGACCGCCTGATTATCGGCGTCGCGGCCGTAGAGCGCGATCGTCATGGCCGGTGTAAGCTGGTGCTGTCTGGCCCAGACGGCAATCTGGTCATCGCTCATCGCGCCAAGCCAGGAGGCGGAAAGGTTAAGTGCGGCGGGCTCATGCCCGGAGGGCGCGCTCAGCGTTTGCGGCCAGCCGTTGTAAAACGCGCTGGCGCGGGTGTCGATCACCGCACCGTGTTGTGCCTGAAGTTGAGACAGCGTCATGGCGTGCGGCATATCAGCAGCCAGAGAGGAAAATGAAGCGAGGCCGCACAGCATGGCCAGCGCAGTCAGTTGAGAAACACGTTTCATCGAATAACCTGACGTCAGTAAAAGAGGGGGGCATTGTCGTCTCTCCTGAAAGGTAAAACATTGCGTTAGCACATTATTGCCAGCGAGAAATCTCAATCACTTCGCCGCCCGGGGGCACGTCTTCGTCGTCATGCGTGACCAGAACCACCGGAATATTGCGTGCGCGGGTAGTGTCAAATACCCATGCCCGAAACGAGGCGCGTAACGCATTATCGAGACGGCTGAACGGTTCATCCAGCAGTAACGCCTGCGGCTCTGCAAGCAGGGCACGCAGCAGACTGACCCGGGCACGTTCACCGCCGGAAAGGGTCGCAGGATCGCTGGCGTAATGCCCGGCAAGCCCGGCAGAACCGAGCGCCTGCTCGACCGCTTCCCGCCGCGCTCGTCCGACAATCCGTTCAGGTAATGCCAGCAGCAAATTTTGTCCGACGCTGAAATGGTCAAACAGCAGGGCATCCTGAAAGAGGATCCCCAACCCGCGGGCCTCCACGGGCAGTCCGTCGCAGCGACGTTCATCAAGCCACAGTTCGCCCTGAGCCTGAAAGTCGTCTGGCAGTGCGCCCACCATCCAGGCAAAAAGGGTTGATTTTCCGCTGCCGGAAGGCCCCATCAGCGTGACTATTTCGCCGCGTGGTACACAAAAATTGACCTCGCGGAAAAGCGGTTCAATGGTGAGATTGCTGACCTGCAGCATTAACGTAATCCTCGTCGGTAACGGCTTGCGAGCCGGGATAGCAGGGCGGCGAGGGCAAACACGCTCCCCGTGACCAACAGCAACCCCAGCGCCCGGTTAGCCAGAAGTGGAATGCTGCCTCCACTGCTGAGCGCCACGGTTTCAGTGGTTAGCGTCGCAAAACGGCCCGCGCCCAGCCAGAGGGTTGGCATGTATTGCGCCATGCTGACGGAAAACCCGGTCGCGAAAGCCAGCAGCGCCGGGCGTACCAGCAAGGGGCATTTCAGTAAGCAGAAGATTTTTCCCCGCTGCCAGCCGAGCGTTCTGGCGGTAAGGATCAGCCGGGGATCGATCCTCTGCCAGGCTGGCTGGAGGACCAACAACATCCACGGTAAAACCCACAGCAGATGGCTCCACAGCACGGCGGCATAGTGCCCGTCGATACCCAGTCGCAACGCGATAACGTATTGCCCAGTAACGAGGGGCAGCGCCGGCAGCGCCAGCGGCAACCACACCCACTGTGTGCCTCGCTGCGGTCCCCACTCAAGCCAGAGAACAATTACCCCCAGCGAAATCAGGCTGGCGAGCAGGCCAAAGGTGAGACTGGCGCCAACCGCACCGATGTCGTCCCGCTGCGCCAGCATGAGCAGCACGACCGCGCAAAGCACCCCGCAGGCGGGCAGAAATCCGCTGAGCAGACGCGCTGGTGGTGCGATAAGCGACATTCGACGGCGTCCGCTCAGATCCGGCAGCGTGCGACGCCAGAGTCTCCATGCGCCGTAACCCAGTGCAGAAAGCGCGGCCAGCAGCAGAAGGAGAAGCAGGCACAGCAGCGTTCCCTTTGTCTGCTGCTGCGCATCGCCCTGACTGAGCCACTGCCACGCCAGTACGGCAAGCGTCGGGGGATTGCCGGGCCCGAGCACCATCGCCACGTCCACTACCGACAGGGACCAGGCCAGCACCGCCAGCATCACCGCGCCAAGAGCCGGCGCGATCGTCGGAAGGATGAGCCAGTTCAGCGCCTGAAAACGCCCGTAGCCGAAGGTATGCAGCACGACCTTTTGCTGCGCAAGGCGTTTTTCCGGCAGGACGGCGTAAAGGGCCCACAGCACAAACGCGCTCTCTTTTACCGCAAGCGTCAGCCCCAGCCCTGCACCGTATCGGTCAAGTGGTGGCGTACAGACGCTACACACCTGATACAACAGGCCCCCTTCGGCAAAAAGCAGTAAAGCGCTGGTGGCAAAGGCCACATGAGGAACGGCGAGCAGCCACGGCAGCCGGCTGCTGAGCCGTCGCCAGCGCTCGCCCGGCCACAGGAGGGCCACGATCACCAGAGCGATAAACATCGACCCCAGCGTCGCGATAAGCGTTGAGACCAGCGTGGCGACCGTTGCCTGTGGCAGCTGCGGGTCGTTAAGCAGCAACTGCCAGTTGTTCAGCGAGAATGCCGGGGCAAACAGTATGGCGGCGGCGGGAAGCAACGGCAGATAGATGACTGCCATCGCCAGCCAGACGAGCCAGCTCAGCGGGTGCCGTAACGACGCAGCCATTCCTGCTCCAGCGCGTTAACCCAGGCAGCGTGCGGCTCGGGAAGCATTTTCGGCAGCCCTGCCGGCGTATGCGCAGCGAGCAGCTTCGCTTCTTTTTCGGGCAGTGTTTTCGCATCCAGTACGCTCGGGTCTCCCCAGATGGCCGGGTCGGCCTTGCGAATTTGCGCCTGCGGTGAAAGGAGGAAATTGGCGACCACCTTCGCGCCTGCGCTTGCACTGGCATTCGACGGAATGGCCACAAAATGGACGTTGCCTATCATTCCGTTGTCAAAACCAACGCTGTAGCTGTCGGCAGGCAGTTCACCGCTGGCCACTTTTTGCTGCGCATGTGCCGGGTTAAAGGTCAGGGAGAGATTGAGACTACCGCTGGCAAGCAAGGTATCCATTCTGGCGGGCGAGGGAGGAAAGTCCTCTCCCTTTCGCCACAGCAGCGGGTGTAATTTGTCCAGGTAGTGCCACAGCGGAGCCGTCACCTGGGCAAAGGTGTTATCAGGGGCTTTTTGCAGCGCCTCCGGGTGAGCGGTGAGGGTCAGGAGCAACTGTTCCAGAAATGCCGTACCGGTAAAATCGGGCGGGCGTGGGTAGCTGACTTTGCCCGGATGCTGCTGCGCATACGCCAGTAACGCCTGAGGATCGTTTGGGGGCGCAGGCAGGCTTGCGTGGCGGGCAATAAAGGTGAGCTGTGCACCGCCCCACGGGGATTCCGCGCCATCGGTGGGGACAGCAAAATCCTCCATAACCGGTTTACGGGTATCGACATAGCGCCAGTTGGGCAAGGTCTGCGCCCATCCGGTTTGCAGCAGGTTAGCGGCTTTCAGGGTACGGAAGTTCTCACCGTTGACCCATAAGAGGTCGACTGAACCGTTTGTTTTCCGGCCTGCGGCGGCTTCTGTTTGAATACGTTTGACCGCATCGGCGGCATCCGCCAGTGGGACGATTTTAAGGGTTATGTCGTAATGCGTTTTCATCTCACCGCTTACCCACTCGAGGTAGCGGTTTACCGCCCGATCGCCGCCCCAGGCGTTAAACCAGACGGTCTGGCCTTTGGCTTGTTGTTGGATAGCCTGCCAGTTGTCCGCTGCAAACAGCGGGGCTGCCAGCAGCAGACCGCTCAGAAACGTGCAAAAACGCACACGGCGCATAATGCCTCACTTTTTTGATGAAGGGGTAAACCGGGAAAACAGCCAGCGCGTCGCCAGCGGCAATAACCCCAGTAGTGTAAAGGCGAATATCAGTCCCGGCGATAAAATATCGCGAAGCGAATTCACTTTCCCCAGCGCGCGTCCGGCGTTCAGAAAGATAATGGTTGCAGGCAGCATGGCGACCTGGCTCACCCACCAGTAGCGACTGACCGCAATACGTGTCAGCCCCATGAGCAGATTCACCAGAAAAAACGGGAACAAGGGCATCAGACGCAGGGCAAAAAGATACCCTGCACCGTCCCGCGCCATACCGGCGTTCACCGTATTCATCTGTGATGTGAATCGCCGCTGTACCCAGTCGCGCAGCAGATAACGGCTGGCAAGCATCGCCAGCGTGGCGCCGAGGGTAGAAGCAAACGAGACCAGCAGGGTGCCTTCCCACAGCGTAAACAGCGCTCCCGCCAGCAGCGTCAGTATCGCCGCACCGGGTATCGACAGGGCGGAGACCAACACGTAGAGGGCGAAAAAGAAAAACGCGCTTTGCCACGGCGCCTGTTCCACGTGCGAGAGGAGCGACTGCTGGTGCGTTTTGATGGTTTCCAGGGAGAGCGTCCCCGGCGGAAGAAAGACGAAGGTCAGAACAAATGCGCCCAGAAGGGCGCACATCAGGAGTATTTTTTGCGTGTTCACACGAGGTTACAGTTTGAATTTCGCCCAGACCGGCGCATGGTCAGACGGTTTTTCCATGCTGCGGATATCGTAGTCGATGCCGGTTTCGATGCAGCGTTCCGCCAGCGGCGGGCTGGCCAGCAGCAGGTCTATACGCAGACCGCGGTTGTCATCAAAGCCTTTTGAGCGGTAGTCAAACCACGAGAAGCGATCCTGCGTTTCCGGGTTGGCGGTGCGGAAAGTATCAACCAGACCCCAGCCGAGCAGGCGTTCCATCCACTCGCGTTCTTCCGGCAGGAAAGAACATTTACCGGTACGCAACCAGCGTTTGCGGTTCTCTTCTCCAATGCCGATATCGAGATCGGTCGGGCTGATATTCATGTCGCCCATGATCAGCACCGGATTCTCTTTTTTCAGTTCGGTGGTCAGGTAATCCTGCAGATCCTGATAAAACTTTGCTTTGGCCGGGAATTTTGTCTCATGGTCGCGGCTCTCACCCTGCGGGAAATACCCGTTAATCACCGTGATATTGCCAAGTGGTGAAGGAATTTCCGCCATGATGATGCGACGCTGCGCTTCGCCATCATCGCCCGGGAAGCCACGACGTACGGAAACCGGCGTCTCTTTGGTCAGCAGCGCCACGCCATAGTGACCTTTCTGTCCGTGATAGAAGACGTTGTAACCGAGCTTCGCCACCTCTTCGAGGGGGAACATATCGTCGTGAACTTTTGTCTCCTGCAGGCCGATCACATCTGGCTGATGTTGCTCAACAATTGCTTCAAGCTGGTGAGGGCGGGCACGCAGGCCGTTGATATTAAAAGAGACAAATTTCATAGTCGCTGCCAATGCAAGGTGAATAGTGCATGGATGGTAGCAGAATTTGCGTCATCTGTTACGGGGTTCGACCAATAACTGCGACAGATCATGCCAACGGTGCAATATTTGCACCATTCTGACGCGCATTGCCCCCCAACAGGGCGTAAAGAACCGATAAATTTCGCGAGCGATCACAATTCCAGAATTATATTTGGCTTCTGCATACTCTTTCTTATTTTCGTGCGGCAAAGCGCCGCTTGTCGTAAAAATATTCACTTTTTATGCAATAACAGTGAATAACTCCATATCGTAACTTATTGATATTCTGTAACCCTAACCCGTTTATGCATTTTTATCGCTGGCTGGCACGAAGGCTGCAATCTACATTCACAGTGCAAACACTCAATTATTTAACATCTAAATAACCTTTTATTTACCGGATGAGGTCGCTATGTCTCTGTCAATTACGCGTGAAAATTTCGATGAATGGATGATGCCGGTTTACGCTCCGGCGGCTTTTATTCCGGTACGGGGGGAAGGCTCACGCCTGTGGGATCAACAGGGCAAAGAGTATATCGACTTTGCAGGCGGGATTGCGGTAAACGCGCTGGGTCACGCGCACCCGGCACTGCGTCAGGCGTTGAACGACCAGGCGGCGAAGTTCTGGCATACCGGTAACGGTTTTACCAACGAGCCCGCTCTGCGACTGGCGAAAAAACTGATCGACGCAACATTTGCCGAAAAAGTCTTTTTCTGTAACTCAGGTGCGGAAGCAAACGAAGCTGCCCTGAAGCTGGCACGCAAATATGCACACGATAAATTTGGCGTTCATAAGAGCGGCATTGTGGCGTTTAAAAACGCGTTCCACGGCCGCACGCTCTTTACCGTCAGCGCCGGCGGTCAGCCGTCATACTCACAGGATTTTGCGCCACTGCCGCCGGATATTCGTCACGGCGTGTATAACGATCTGCAGTCCGCCAGCGAGCTTATCAACGACACCACCTGTGCGGTGATCGTCGAACCTATGCAGGGTGAGGGCGGGGTCCTTCCGGCGCAAAAAGCGTTCCTGCAGGGGCTGCGTGAGCTGTGCGATCGTCATCACGCGGTGCTGATTTTCGATGAAGTCCAGACGGGTGTGGGGCGTACCGGTGAGCTGTATGCCTATATGCACTACGGCGTAACGCCGGACGTGCTCTCTACGGCGAAAGCGCTGGGCGGCGGCTTCCCGATTGGCGCCATGCTGACCACTGATAAATTCGCCAGCGTAATGACCGTGGGTACGCATGGTACAACATACGGTGGTAACCCGCTGGCTACCGCCGTGGCCGGGCAGGTTCTCGACATCATTAACACGCCGGAAGTGCTCAAGGGCGTTAAACAACGTCATGACTGGTTTGTTGAGCGCCTGAACGCCATCAACAGCAAGACGGGACTGTTTAAAGAGATCCGCGGTCTGGGTCTGTTAATTGGCTGCGAACTCACACCTGAGTTTGCCGGAAAAGCTAAACTTATTTCACAGGAAGCGGCAAAAATGGGCGTGATGGTACTGATTGCCGGTGCCAACGTGGTGCGTTTTGCCCCTGCGCTGATTGTCAGCGAGGAAGAGGTGAGAACCGGTTTAGACCGTTTTGCACTGGCCTGTGAACATGTGAAGTCCGGGGTGTCATCATGATGGTCATCCGTCCCGTTGAGCGCGGCGATATCGCCGGGCTCATGCAGCTTGCCGGTAAGACGGGAGGCGGGCTGACCTCGCTTCCTGCCGATGAAAAAACGCTGTCGGCGCGCATTGAGCGCGCCCTGCAAACCTGGCAGGGGACGTTGCCAAAAAGCGAACAGGGTTATGTGTTCGTTCTCGAAGATACCGACACCGGTACCGTGGCCGGCATTTGCGCAATCGAAGTGGCCGTCGGGCTTAACGACCCGTGGTACAACTATCGTGTCGGTACGATGGTTCACGCCTCAAAAGAGCTGAACGTCTATAACGCGCTGCCCACGCTTTTTCTCTGTAATGACCACACGGGAGCCAGCGAGCTTTGCACGCTGTTCCTCGATCCTGCGTGGCGAAAAGAGGGCAACGGTTATCTGCTCTCCAAGTCGCGCTTCATGTTTATGGCCGCGTTCCGCGATCGTTTTAACGAAAAGGTCGTCGCCGAGATGCGTGGCGTGATCGACGACACCGGCTATTCACCTTTCTGGGAGAGCCTCGGCGAGCGCTTCTTCTCGATGGAGTTCAGCCGGGCGGACTATCTGTGCGGCACCGGGCAGAAAGCGTTTATCGCCGAACTGATGCCGAAACACCCCATCTATACCCATTTCTTAAGCCCCCAGGCGCAGGCGGTGATTGGCGAAGTGCACCCGCAAACCGCGCCGGCCCGGGCTGTGCTGGAAAAAGAGGGTTTCCGCTACCGTAACTATGTGGACATCTTTGACGGCGGACCAACCCTGGAGTGCGATATCGACCGCGTGCGCGCGATCCGTAAAAGCCGGCTGGTTGAGGTTTCCGAAGGCCAGCCTGCACCGGGTGAGTGGCCGGCATGTCTGGTGGCTAACGAGCAGTACAACAATTTCCGCGCCATGCTGGTGCGAACCAACCCGAAAAGTGAACGTCTGGTGCTGACGGCCGCGCAACTGGATGCCCTGAAATGTAACGCCGGCGACACGGTTCGCCTGGTGCGTCTCTGCCCTGAGGAGAAAACAGCATGACTTTATGGATCAACGGTGACTGGGTCACGGGCGAAGGCGAGCCGCGCATAAAGACCAATCCGGTCGGACAAGAAGTGCTCTGGAAGGGAAATGATGCCAGCGCCGGGCAGGTCGAACAGGCCTGTCACGCCGCCCGTCGCGCCTTCCCGGGATGGGCGAAACAATCGTTCTCCGTACGTCAGGGAATTGTCGAGAAATTTGCATCACTGCTGGAGGCCAATAAAGCCGAATTGACGCGCGTTATCGCTCAGGAAACCAGCAAGCCGCGCTGGGAGGCGGCCACGGAAGTGACGGCGATGATCAATAAAATCGCCATTTCGGTGAAGGCGTACCATACCCGTACCGGCGAGCAACATACCGATATGCCTGACGGCGCGGCCACGCTGCGCCACCGTCCGCACGGCGTGCTGGCGGTATTTGGCCCTTATAACTTCCCGGGGCATCTGCCGAACGGGCATATCGTGCCCGCGCTGCTGGCGGGCAATAGCGTGATTTTCAAGCCGAGTGAGTTAACGCCACTGACCGGTGAGGTGGTGGTGAAGCTCTGGGAACAGGCTGGTCTGCCGCACGGGGTGCTCAATCTGGTGCAGGGGGGACGTGAAACCGGCCAGGCGCTGAGTGCGTTGAGTGATATCGACGGCCTGCTGTTTACCGGCAGCGCCGGAACGGGCTACCAACTGCATCGCCAGCTGGCGGGGCAGCCGGAAAAAATTCTCGCGCTGGAGATGGGCGGTAACAACCCGCTGATCGTTGAAGATCCCGATGATATCGACGCGGCGGTGCATTTGACCCTCCAGTCAGCGTTTATTACCGCCGGACAGCGCTGCACCTGCGCGCGTCGTCTGCTGGTGAAACGGGGTGCACAGGGCGATGCCTTCCTCGCGCGGCTGGTGGAAATCAGCGCGCGTCTGGTGCCTGCGCAGTGGGATGCCGACCCACAGCCGTTTATTGGGGGGCTGATTTCCGAGCAGGCCGCGCTGAACGTGCTGAAAGCCTGGCAGGATCACGTGGCGCGCGGGGCGAAAACCCTGCTTGAGCCAAAGCAAATCAAGCCCGGAACATCGCTCCTGACGCCGGGCATTGTTGAGATGAGTGGCGCACGCAACGTGCCGGATGAAGAGGTCTTTGGCCCGCTGCTCTGCGTCTGGCGTTATGACGATTTTGACAGCGCCATTGAGATGGCCAATCACACCCGCTATGGCCTGTCGAGCGGTCTGATTTCCCCGCATCGTGAGAAATTTGATCAGCTGCTGCTCGAAGCACGCGCCGGGATTGTGAACTGGAATAAACCGCTTACCGGTGCGGCGAGTACGGCACCGTTTGGCGGGGTAGGCGCTTCGGGTAACCACCGCGCCAGCGCATGGTATGCCGCAGATTACTGCGCGTGGCCGATGGCGAGCCTGGAAACGCCTGCGCTGACGCTGCCGGAAACGCTGAGTCCGGGGCTGGATTTTACTCAGGGGGATCGTCATGAAAGCGCGTGAAGTCAACTTTGACGGGCTGGTGGGGCTGACGCACCACTATGCTGGCCTCTCGTTTGGTAATGAAGCCTCGACGAAGCACCGTTTTCAGGTCTCCAACCCGAAACTGGCGGCGAAGCAGGGGCTACTGAAAATGAAAGCCCTGTCGGATGCCGGTTTCCCGCAGGCGGTGATCCCGCCGCAGGAGCGCCCGAACGTGGCGGTGTTACGTCAGATCGGCTTTAGCGGCAGCGATGAGCAGGTTATCGAAAAAGCGGGTACGCAGACGCCGCACCTGCTTTCAGCAGCGAGTTCTGCCTCGTCGATGTGGGTGGCAAACGCTGCTACCGTTGCACCGTCGGCCGATACGCTGGATGGCAAAGTGCATTTAACGGTGGCGAACCTGAATAACAAATTCCACCGTGCCACTGAAGCGGAGACGACCGAGCGCGTTCTGCGTGCGATTTTCCGTCATGAGGCTCACTTTGAGGTCCATCAGGCGTTGCCACAGGTGGCCATGTTCGGGGATGAAGGAGCGGCAAACCATAACCGTCTTGGGGGGGATTATGGCGATCCCGGCGTGCAGCTGTTCATTTACGGGCGAGAAGAGGGCGGCCATTCGGCGCCTGTCCGTTATCCCGCCCGCCAGACGCTGGCGGCGAGCCAGGCCGTCGCGCGGCTGAACCAGGTGAATCCCTCACAGGTGATTTTTGCTCAGCAGAACCCACAGGTGATTGACCAGGGTGTTTTCCACAACGACGTCATTGCCGTCTCTAACCGCCAGGTGCTGTTCTGCCATGAGCAGGCGTTTGCCCATCAGGAGAAGCTGCTCGCTACGCTGCATGAGCGGGTGCCGGGGTTTATGCCGATTCAGGTGCCGACCCAGGCGGTCAGCGTGCAGGACGCGGTTGAAACTTACCTCTTTAATAGCCAGCTGTTGAGCCGTGAGGACGGCAGCATGATGCTGGTGCTGCCGCAAGAGTCGCAGGACCATAAAGGAGTGTGGCGTTATCTGTCTGAACTGGTGAAAGCCGATAACCCGATCGATGAACTGCGCGTCTTTGACCTGCGCGAAAGCATGGCCAACGGCGGCGGTCCGGCCTGTTTACGCCTGCGCGTAGTGCTGACGCAGAACGAAATGCAGGCTGTTAATCCAGCCGTGATGATGAATGAGACGCTGTTTAACTCCCTGAATGACTGGGTGGATCGTTACTATCGCGACAGATTAACGCAGGCCGATCTGGTCGACCCTCAGCTACTGCGTGAAGGGCGTGAGGCACTGGACGCGTTAACAACAATCCTGCAGTTGGGATCGGTTTATCCGTTCCAGCGCTAAAGGAGTGGCTATGGAAAATTTACTGGCGTTGACACTGGCCGATGAAACGCCCGAACAGCGTGAGGGGGAGGGCCCCTCATTTCACTGGCGGTGGCTGGGTCGCGGCGTCCTTGAACTGACACCGGCCGCGAAGAGTGAGTTATCGCTGCTGCTTTCAACCGGCATCCATGGTAATGAAACCGCGCCGGTTGAAATTGTCGACCTGCTGCTTCGCGCGTTGTATCGGGGAGATATCACCCTGCAGTGCCGTCTGCTGGTGGTGCTTGGCAACCCGCCTGCGCTGGCGCAAAACAAACGTTATCTTGAGAGCGACCTTAACCGCATGTTTGGCGGCCGCTGGTCACAGTTTGTGCCAGGCGATGAAACGTCGCGGGCGCAGTGGCTTGAGCACGTGGTTGCAACATTTTTCGCCGCGGCCGGTCCCGTGCGCTGGCATCTCGACCTGCATACGGCAATTCGCGCCTCTTATCATGTGCGCTTTGGTGTTCTGCCCCAGCGTAACCAGCCGTGGGATGAGGCGTTTCTGAGCTGGCTGGGCGACGCCGGGCTGGAGGCTCTGGTGTTTCATCAGTCGCCGGGGGGGACATTTACCCATTTCACCTGTGAGCATTTCGGCGCGCTGGCCTGCACGCTGGAGCTGGGAAAAGCGCTACCGTTTGGCCAGAACGATCTCGCGCGCTTCGCGCCAACGCATCTTGCGCTTCGCGCGCTGCTCGGGGGATTGGCACCCGAGCCAACGCAACAGACTGTCGTGCGCTATCGGGTCGTACAGCAGATCACTCGCCGCAGCGAGGCCTTCCGGCTGCATATGGCCGCCCACACGCTGAACTTCACCCCTTTTCGCAAAGGCGTTCTGCTGGCGGAAGATGGCGACGAGCGTTACGAGGTGCAGAAAACCACTGAATATGTTCTGTTCCCTAATCCATCGGTAGCGTTTGGCCTGCGCGCCGGGCTGATGCTGGAAAAAGTGTCCTGAACATTTCCCCTCTCATTGCCTGAGAGGGGAACGTCAAATTATTTTTCTTAGCGATTAAAGCGCAATGACAACTATTGCAGAATATTCCTGGTGAATTGCTTTATTATTGGTCTTCACTTCGCTATACTTTTCTAAATTGCTTTGAAAATCATCATTTTGAATATTTTCGTTGCAACTCTCCATCCTTTATCCTTAATTCCTCCACATTTGGCGATAATTTGTTTTTTACACTTTCATTGTTTTACTGTTGCTCTGATTAATTGACGATAAACCCCGTAAAGTTAATCTCGTCAACACGGCATAGCGCCGAAGAATAACTGAAAGTAAGGAAATAAATTATGCGTAAGTTTACTGCACTGTTTGTTGCTTCTACCCTGGCTCTGGGCGCTACCAGCATGGCGTTCGCTGCAGATACCGCGACCACCACCACTGCCGCGCCTGTCGAAGGCAAAATGATGATGCATCATAAAGGCAAGCCGGGTATGCACCACGAGATGATGATGTTTAAAGATCTGAACCTGACGGATGCACAGAAACAGCAGGTCCGCGACATCATGAAAAGCCAGCGCGACCAGATGAAACGTCCGTCACTGGACGAACGCCGCGCGATGCATGACATCATCGCCAGCGACAGCTTCGATAAAGCAAAAGCCGAAGCGCAGATCGACAAAATGGCTGAGCAGCATAAAGCCCGCATGCTGGCGCATATGGAAACCCAGAACAAGATCTACAACATTCTGACGCCGGAACAGAAAAAACAATTTAATGCCAATTTTGAGAAGCGTCTGACAGAACGTCCAGCAATGGAAGGTAAAATGCCAGCACCAACCGAATAATCGGTTCAACATCTTAAGACCGCCGGGATCCTGTCCACAAAAGCGCTAACGCTGTGGACAGGACCGGCGGTTTTTCTTTCATGCCCTCTTGTCTGCCGCCGCCAGAGCGGTATTCTCCTGTAGTCGCTTCAGAGAATGTTGGCAGAGTCATGGCGTTATAATTTTTATTAACGTTCCGCTAAGGCCTGCCCGCTCTGCTGCCGATACTGTGTCTGTGAAAACCCAACGATAACAAACAAGACAGCAACGATAGCGATATCCTTGCCCTGGCACAGGTTGTGCCTTTCAGGAGTGGTGATGGAGTTCTTTGATATCCGTAAGATGCCGGTCAGCCTCTGGCGCAATGGCGCAGGCGAGACGCGGGAAATTTGTTGTTTTCCGCCCGCAACGCGCGATTTTTACTGGCGTGCCAGTATCGCGACCATCGCCAGCAATGGCGAATTCTCCTCTTTTCCCGGTGTCGATCGGGTGATTACCTTGCTTGAAGGGGGTGAGGTAACGCTGGATGCCGGTCAGGCGTTCTGCCATACCCTGAAACATCATCAGCCATACCATTTTTCCGGCGATCAGCCGGTGAAAGCGCTGCTTTCCGAAGGACGGATGTCGATGGATTTCAACATCATGACCCGGCGTGACCGTTGTCAGGCGAAAGTGCGTGTCGCTGACCGCACCTTTACCACGTTCGGCTCCCGCGGGGGCGTCGCGTTCGTGTTAAGCGGGGCGTGGCAGCTTGGCGATAAGTTGCTGACGGCCGATCAGGGCGCCAGCTGGGAGGAGGGCGTCCATACTCTCCGCCTGCTGGAGGCTCAGGGCACTTTATTATTCAGCGAAATTAACTGGCTGCCGGGGCACTAAGCTCAATGACCTCATACTTGCCGGTTAACACGGGCTTGCAGAGAATTTTGTAGCCATCGTGGTCGAAACCGGCGGGTGTGCGCAGCAAGGTTGCCGCATCGTTTACATCGTCAACAGCGCCCAGCCAGAGCCAGTTATTGATGATGTGATACTGGGTCATCGCGTCACCGACTTCTTTTAGCGCAACGGCACCCTCCCACGGCCAGCAGTTAACGCTAAGCGCCGCCAGCCCTGCGAGGAGCCGGGCGTGGTGTTCCTCAATGCTTTCTTTCCCGCAGCAGGCCCCTGCGCAGCGCTTTAACGCTGAGCGGAAACAGGCCCGCCCGCGAGTGGTTGCTTCGAGGCCTAGCAGGCTGTAGCACAGCTGTAACTCATCGGCCAGCGTTTGCAGAGCCTGCAGAGCCGCCCGTTTATTTGCGAACAGCCCGTAGAGATTGGGGGCGTGAGAAAAATCGACTTCGCGTGCGTAGACAACCTGCGGCTTACCGGCGTTTATCTGAAGGGAGCAGAGCTGCCGGTTGCGGCGCAGGCGCTTATTGAACAGCGGCTGTTGCTCTTTGATCAGACGGGCTTCCAGTAAGAGCGCGCCCATCTCTCCGGCGGTACGAAACCAGGTGATGCGTCGCGACTGGCGCAGCATTGCCGCCTCGTCTGGCGTGCGCAGATGAGACATGACCCGGCTGCGAATATTTACGCTTTTGCCAATGTAGAGCGGAAGGGTGTCACTCTCACCGTGAAAGATATACACGCCCGGCTGTTTAGGCAGTTCCTCAAGCCAGGGGCGAAGATGTTCGGGATATTCGTATATAGCCGCCGCTTCAAACTCAAGACGCGGGGCGGATTGACGCCTGCTCACATACTACTCCATATACTGTTCAGGCATACAGTGTAGCAGAGCCGGTTTGGTTAAAAAAGAGCCGGATGGTGCAACGGACGGTGCGGGCGAACCCCCTCTCCCCAGAGAGAGGGTGCCAGAGTGTTACTTTTTCCAGAAATCATCGAACACGGTGATCGGCGGGCGACGCTTGTGCTCGGTTTTCAGATACCAGCTTTCAATGATTTTCGCGGTACCTTCATCCAGTTTTTTGCCTTCCAGATAATCATCAATATTGTCATAGGTGACACCCAGGGCCGCTTCATCCGGCAGGGAGGGGCGATCGTCTTCCAGATCCGCCGTTGGCGCTTTCTTGTAAAGGTGCTCCGGGCAACCCAGCGCGGCAAGCAGCTGCTTACCCTGACGTTTATTGAGACGGAAGAGCGGGTTAATATCGGTACCGCCGTCGCCATACTTGGTGAAGAAACCCGTGATGGCTTCTGCCGCATGGTCGGTACCGACCACAACGCCTTTGGTCATCCCGGCAATGCTGTATTGCGCTTTCATACGTTCACGGGCTTTTTCATTGCCGCGGACAAAATCGCTCAACTCAATGCCTGCTTCGCGAAGCGCCTGCTCGCTGGCCAGCACCGATCCTTTGATATTGACGGTGAGCACACGATCGGGCTGGATGAAGGCGATGGCATCCTGGCAATCCTGTTCATCGGCCTGCACGCCATAGGGAAGACGCACGGCAATAAACTGCAGCGCGTCATCACCCGTCTCTTCGCGGAGCTCTGAAATTGCCATCTGGCAGAGTTTACCGGCCAGGGTAGAGTCCTGACCGCCGCTGATGCCCAGCACCAGGGATTTCAGGAACGAGTGAGTTTTTAAATAAGACTTTAAAAAATCCACGCTGCGGCGGATCTCTTCTTGTGCGTCTACCGCGGGCTTTGCGCCCAGCGCCTGAATAATCTCTTGTTGCAGAGCCATCACGCCCTCCATATGCAGAACATAAACAGATTGTGTTAACTGTTAAAACTAACCCTTTGAACGAGAAACGACAAGGATCACAGTTTCGAGTGCGTTAAATTGCGGCGATTTAGCAGGTTATCGTTGTTTTATTAGAATTTTCCGAAATTCGTCTGGCGGAATTCACAAAGTTGAACAATAGTACTTTTTATTCCATGCTTAGATAACACGCTGATAAACAAGAGGACGGAATATGAACAAGAACGTAGCAGGAATTCTTAGCGCAGCGGCGGTACTGACTATGCTGGCAGGGTGTACGGCCTACGACCGCACCAAAGATCAGTTTACACAGCCCGTAGTGAAAGATGTCAAAAAAGGCATGACCCGTTCGCAGGTGGCTGCGATTGCCGGCAAGCCTTCTTCTGAAGTGACAATGATTCATGCACGCGGTACCTGCCAGACCTATATCCTGGGTCAACGTGATGGTAAGGCAGAGACCTACTTCGTTGCGTTGGATGAGACCGGTCATGTGATCAACTCCGGTTACCAGACCTGTACTGAATACGATACCGATCCGCAGGCACCTAAGGCGCAGTAACCCTTCTTGCCTGAGTATGTTAACAAACCGGCCGTTGGGCCGGTTTTTTTATACATACGTAAATCTTATTTCTTCTCGCGAATTATTTGCCTGAAATGTGAAGGTAGTCAACACGCCAGGTCAATGAGAGACAATTTCCCCCTGTGCAGAATTATCTCCTGTCTGTACCATTGCGTATACTCACTCCAACGACAAACAACAGTAAGCAAACTACCTGTCTGCCAGGATAGCGAGTCGAGTGATAGCGCGATGGCAGGTAGTCATACGAGAGGGAAGTTACTATGGAAAAGAAACATATCTATCTGTTCTGCTCAGCAGGCATGTCAACCTCGCTTCTGGTGTCAAAGATGCGTGCTCAGGCTGAGAAGTATGAAGTCCCGGTGGTGATCGAAGCGTTTCCGGAGACGCTGGCGGGCGAAAAGGGCCAGACAGCCGACGTCGTTTTACTGGGGCCGCAAATTGCCTATATGTTACCCGAAATTCAACGTCTGTTACCCAATAAACCGGTCGAAGTGATCGATTCGGGATTGTACGGCAAGATTGATGGTTTAGGTGTATTGAAAGCTGCTGTTGCAGCCATTAAAAAAGCTGCTAATTAATTTTTATTTTTCCCGTCAAAGAGTTATTTCACACACAATACGCCGTAACCTGCGTTGCGGCATTTAAGGGTATTTTCCTATGAGTAAAGTCATCGCTTCACTTGAAAAGGTACTCCTTCCTTTTGCTGTTAAAATAGGAAAGCAGCCTCACGTTAATGCCATCAAAAACGGTTTTATTAGATTAATGCCGTTGACGCTGGCTGGGGCAATGTTCGTTTTAATTAACAACGTTTTTCTGAGCTTTGGTGAAGGTTCCTTTTTTTATTCATTAGGAATTCGATTAGACGCTTCCACAATTGAAACCCTTAATGGTTTAAAAGCCATCGGCGGCAACGTATATAACGGTACGTTAGGTATTATGTCGCTGATGGCACCTTTCTTTATTGGCATGGCACTGGCGGAAGAGCGGAAAGTGGATCCGCTGGCCGCAGGTTTATTATCCATTGCCGCCTTTATGACCGTGACGCCATACAGCGTCGGTGAGGCCTATGCCGTAGGGGCCAACTGGCTGGGGGGCGCTAATATCATCTCCGGTATCGTTATCGGTCTGGTGGTTGCGGAGATGTTCACCTTTATTATTCGTCGCAACTGGGTTATCCGTTTACCGGATAGCGTGCCGGCGTCCGTTTCTCGTTCATTTTCCGCGTTGATTCCAGGCTTCATTATTCTCTCCATCATGGGGATTATCGCCTGGGCGCTCTCTCATTGGGGCACTAACTTCCACCAGATCATCATGGACTCTATCTCAACGCCGCTGGCGTCAATGGGTAGCGTGGTCGGTTGGGCGTATGTGATTTTCACCTCCCTGCTGTGGTTCTTTGGCGTGCATGGTTCACTGGCACTGGCGGCGCTGGACAGCGGTATCATGACCCCATGGGCACTGGAAAACGTTGCACTTTACCAGCAGTACGGCTCTGTTGACGCGGCGCTGGCAGCCGGTAAAACCTTCCATGTGTGGGCGAAGCCGATGCTCGACTCTTATATCTTCCTGGGGGGTACCGGGGCGACGCTGGGTCTGATCATCGCGGTCTTTATTGTTTCTCGTCGCGCTGACCATCGTCAGGTTGCGAAGCTGGCACTGCCGTCAGGCATCTTCCAGATTAACGAGCCGATTCTGTTTGGTCTGCCAATCATCATGAACCCGGTGATGTTCATTCCGTTCATTCTGGTTCAGCCACTGCTGGCGGCCATAACCCTGACGGCCTATTACCTGGGCATTATCCCGCCCGTCACCAACATTGCGCCGTGGACCATGCCGGCGGGTCTGGGGGCGTTCTTCAACACCAACGGTAGCGTGGCTGCCTTCCTGCTGGCGATATTCAACCTCGGGATTGCAACACTGCTCTATATGCCATTCGTGGCGATAGCAAACAAAGCTGCAACCGTTATCGATGAAGAAGAGAGCGAAGAGGATATCGCCCTCGCACTGAAATTCTAAAATTGCACGGCGCGGGGCAACCCGCGCCAGCCAAAAGGAGCTTAAAAATGTTAGATTTGGACAGTATTGTCGCAGAAGAAACCGCAGAGAACGATCTGGAAGAGGTGGTGATGGGGCTTATCATCAATTCCGGGCAGGCGCGTAGCCTGGCGTATGCCGCGCTCAAACAGGCCAAGCAGGGTGATTTCGCAGCCGCGAAAACCATGATGGCACAGTCCCGTACGGCGCTGAACGAAGCGCACCTGGTGCAGACAAAGCTTATCGAAAGCGACCAGGGTGAAGGCAAGATGAAGGTCAGTCTGGTGCTGGTGCATGCGCAGGATCATCTGATGACGTCGATGCTGGCACGTGAACTGGTGGCCGAGTTAATTGAGCTTCACGAGAAGATGCAGTAAGGCAGAGTTTGCAGCAGGAGGTCAGCGCGATGGAAATAAAAACCGCACTTGAACAGCAACTGTTTAATGGCAAAAATTTTCACGTGATTATTTACAACAAGACGGAGAGCGCGAGCGGTCTGCATCAGCATGACTACTATGAGTTCACGATTGTTCTGACCGGTCGCTACTACCAGGAAATCAACGGCAAGCGCGTCCTGCTTGAGCGGGGAGATTTCGTCTTCCTGCCGATGGGGTCCCATCACCAGAGCTTTTATGAATTTGGTGCAACCCGCATTCTTAACGTAGGTGTCAGCAGACGCTTCTTTGAGAAACACTATCTGCCGCTGGTGCCGTTCTGCTTTGTGGCCTCGCAGGTCTATCGCATCAAAAACGAGTTCATGACCTGGATTGAAACGGTTATCGCCTCGCTTAACTTTCGCGAGAATGAATTTGATGAGTTTATTGAAACGGTGACGTTTTATGTGATTAACCGTCTGCGCCATCATCGTGAAGAGCAGCAGGTAAGCGATGATATTCCGCAGTGGCTGCGCAGTACGGTTGAACTGATGCACGATAAAGGACAATTCAGCGAAAATGCGCTGGAAAATATGGTCGCTTTGTCCGGTAAATCACAGGAATATCTGACCCGAGCAACTCAGCGTTATTATCGTAAAACGCCAGTGCAAATTATTAATGAAATCCGCATTAATTTTGCTAAAAAACAGCTGGAAATAACCAACTACTCGGTTACCGATATTGCTTATGAGTCAGGCTACAGTAGCCCCAGCTTGTTTATTAAGACCTTTAAGAAATTGACTTCGTTCACACCGAACAGTTACCGGAAGAACCTGACGGTAATTAATTAAATTTCGGCGGATTTACCCGCCACAAATATTGCCTTGATTGCTTGCCCACAGAGCGGGAAGAGTACGCTACACCTTGCAGGCGATTAACCTGATATGCTAAGGGAGATATTATGCAGAAGAAATTAAAAGTCGTAACCATTGGCGGCGGCAGCAGTTATACCCCGGAATTACTCGAAGGTTTCCTGAAACGTTATCATGAATTACCGGTCAGCGAATTATGGCTGGTGGACGTTGAGGAAGGTCAGGAGAAACTGAATATCATTTTTGAGCTCTGCAAGCGGATGGTCGCGAAAGCCGGTGTGCCATTGACCGTGCATAAAACCCTCGACCGTCGCCTGGCGCTGCAGGATGCCGACTTCGTGACGACCCAGCTGCGCGTCGGCCAGCTCAAAGCGCGTGAAATGGATGAACGTATTCCACTGAGCCACGGCTATCTGGGGCAGGAGACCAACGGCGCGGGTGGCCTGTTCAAGGGGCTGCGTACCATTCCGGTCATTTTTGACATCATCAACGATGTGGAAGCGATCTGCCCCAACGCGTGGGTGATTAACTTCACCAACCCGGCCGGGATGGTGACCGAGGCGGTCTATCGCCACACCGATTTCAAACGCTTTATCGGCGTCTGTAATATTCCGATTGGCATGAAGATGTTCATCAGCGATGTGCTGGAGTTGACCGATACCGACGATCTTTCTATCGATCTCTTTGGCCTGAACCACATGGTGTTTATCAAAGATGTCATCGTGAATGGTCAGTCTCGCTTTAGCGAACTGCTTGACGGCGTAGCCTCCGGACGTCTGACCGCTGCGTCAGTGAAAAACATCTTTGACCTGCCTTTCAGCGAAGGGCTGATCCGCTCGCTTAATCTGCTGCCTTGCTCATACCTGCTTTACTACTTCAAACAGAAAGAGATGCTGGCCATCGAGATGGGTGAGTACTATAAGGGTGGCGCACGCGCTCAGGTGGTGCAGAAAGTTGAAAAGCAGCTGTTTGATTTGTATAAAGATCCGAACCTGAACGTGAAACCGAAAGAGCTTGAGCTGCGCGGCGGAGCGTATTATTCCGATGCGGCGTGTGAAGTGATCAACGCCATTTACAACGACAAGCAGGCCGAGCACTACGTCAATGTGCCGCATCACGGTCATATCGACAACATCCCGGCTGACTGGGCCGTTGAGATGACCTGCATTCTGGGACGTGATGGCGCCAGGCCGCATCCACGGATTACCCACTTTGACGACAAAGTGATGGGGTTGATCCACACCATCAAAGGGTTTGAAGTGGCAGCCAGCAACGCGGCGCTGAGCGGTGAACTCAATGACGTTCTTCTGGCACTCAATCTCAGCCCGCTGGTCCATTCCGATCGCGATGCCGAGCAACTGGCCTGCGAAATGATTCTGGCGCATGAAAAATGGTTGCCTAATTTTGCCGCCACGATTGAGAAGCTGAAATTCAAACAGCACTGAGAGGATGTGTGATGGAAAACCTGCTGATCGTCAATGCTGATGATTTTGGTCTCTCAAAAGGTCAAAACTACGGCATTATTGAAGCCTGCCGCCGGGGTGTGGTGACCTCAACAACGGCACTGGTTAATGGTGACGCGGTTGAACACGCGGCGCAGCTCAGCCGCGAGGTGCCAGCGCTGGGCGTCGGCATGCACTTTGTATTGACGCTCGGGATGCCGCTTTCACCGATGCCGGGACTTGCGCGGGACGGACAGCTGGGCAAATGGATTTGGGAACAGGCAGAGCAGGGCACGCTGCCGCTCGAGGAGATTACCCGCGAGCTGGACTGTCAGTTCAACCGTTTCGTCGATCTCTTTGGCCGTGAACCCACGCATATTGACAGCCATCATCACGTGCATATGATCCCGGCACTTTTCCCGTCAGTGGCGGAATTTGCACAGCGCAAAGGCGTGGCAATGCGCGTGGATCGTGAGGTGCAGGCGCTGCACGGGCTGTCATTGTCTTCTGTGCCCACAACGGACGGATTCAGTAGCGCGTTCTACGGCGACGAGATTAGCGAAGCGCTGTTCCTGCAGGTGCTGGATGAGTCCGCCGCGCGCGGGGAACGGTCGCTGGAAGTGATGGCACACCCTGCGTTTGTCGATAACATTGTGCGTAAAAGTGCCTACTGCTGGCCGCGACTGGCGGAACTGGATGTGCTGACGTCGGCATCGCTGAAATACGCCATTGCCGAGCGTGGGTACCGTCTGGGCACCTTTGAGGATGTATGAAAATAGCCCGGAGGCGCGGTGCCTGCCGGGCTGAGTAAACGATGTCAATCAGCGCCGGGTCGGGCAAAGCCAGACCCGGCTTTTCTTATGCTGGTATCCGATCAATCTTACTGCTGCGTGACCACACACGGTGCGCTGCGAGCAGATCGAACAGCTTCGTCATAAACGCATCATCGACGTTATCGCCTTCGACAATACCATCTTCACCTTGCTCAGCCACCTTCAGGTGCGCTTTAAACTGTCGCGCATCGCCGGACAGGGCGATCGGCTTCAGGTGCTTATAGGCTTCCAGCAGATAATAAATCGCATCGCCATTGTTCAGCAGACTGTCGATGTCGCCGCACGGCACAATCACCGCATCAACGGTGAGCGATGGTGCTCCGGCAAAGGTGGCCGCAACCGGCAGCACTGAACCGTCGTCGGCGGTCACTTCCCCCATGCGGGAATAGAGCAGTTTGGCGTGAACGCCTTTGGTTTTCAGCGCCTGCATAATCCCCAGCACGTCGCTGGCACGGGTTTTGTCATTCAGCAGAATGGCCACTACCCGGCCTTTTATCGAGCCACCCGGCACCGCATACAGACTCAGGGACGGATCTTTCTTCAGTCCGTTAACGTCTTTCGGTGGGGTCGCATTGCGTTGCTCATCCGTCAGCGTAATGCCAAGGTTATCCGCCACGCTCTGGGCAAGCTGAATATCGATATGGGCGAGCTGATCGACCACGCGCTCGCGGATGTAAGTCCGCACCACTTTGCTCAGTTCAAAGCTAAAGCCACCGATAATGTGCTGTTGCTCGATCGGCGTCTGGCTGTTCCAGAACAGGCGAGGTTGGGCATAATACTCGCCGAATGACGGGCTACGCTCGCGGATTTTATTGCCATCGATGCGCTCCTGGTACGACTCAAAACCACCGCGTTTCGGTCCAGGCGGCGTTTCGCGCGGCCAGTTATCGTTGATGGAGTTCGGCTCATAGTTAGCCGGATTGGTATCGATATCCTGGCGATGCATCCCGTCGCGCTGGAAATTGTGGTACGGGCAGGTTGGACGGTTAATCGGAATTTCGTGGAAGTTGGGCCCGCCAAGGCGACTGATCTGCGTATCGGTATAGGAGAACAACCGCCCCTGCAGGAGGGGATCGTTCGTGAAATCCAGCCCCGGAACGATATGCCCCGGGTGGAACGCGACCTGCTCATTTTCGGCAAAGAAATTGTCCGGGTTACGGTTGAGCACCATTTTACCCACCAGCTGAACCGGCACCAGCTCCTCTGGGATCAGCTTTGTCGGGTCGAGAAGATCGAAATCGAAGTTAAACTCATCCTCTTCCGGGATCAGCTGTAACCCCAGTTCATATTCCGGGAAGTCACCGGCTTCAATCGACTCCCACAGCTCACGACGGTGGAAGTCCGGATCGCGCCCGGTCAGCTTCTGGGCTTCATCCCACACCAGCGAGGCTTTGCCCGCCACAGGCTTCCAGTGGAAGCGTACGAATGTGGCTTTCCCGTCCGCGTTGATCATCCTGAAGGTATGAATACCAAACCCTTCCATCGTGCGGTAGCTGCGCGGAATGCCACGGTCTGACATCGCCCACATCACGTTGTGTAACGTTTCTGGCTGCAGTGAGACATAATCCCAGAAGGTGTCATGCGCACTTTGTCCCTGCGGTATGGCCCAGTGGGGCTCCGGTTTTACCGCATGGACAAAGTCAGGAAATTTATGCGCATCCTGAATGAAGAACACCGGGGTGTTATTGCCGACGAGATCGAAAATACCCTCTTCGGTATAAAATTTGGTGGCGAAGCCGCGGATATCACGCACGGTATCTGCCGAACCCGCGCCGCCCTGCACGGTTGAAAAGCGGACAAAGACCGGTGTGATTTTGTCCGGATCGGAAAGGAAATCCGCTTTGGTTATCTCTTTGAGGCTTTTGTAGGGCTGGAAGTAGCCGTGTGCCGCGGAGCCACGCGCGTGAACGATGCGCTCAGGTATACGTTCATGGTCAAAATGGGTGATTTTTTCCCGCAGAATAAAGTCTTCCAGCAGGGTCGGTCCGCGCGTTCCCGCACGCAGCGAGTTCTGATCGTCAGCAATGCGCACGCCCTGGTTGGTGGTAAGTGCAAAACCTTCGCCGCCTTTACGGTGGGACTCAAGGGATTTCAGCTTCTCGTTTCCGGTATCCGGGGATTTCATACTTCCCGGCGCGGTAGGCTGTTCGCCAGGTGCGGAAGGGCCGGGGGACGGGCGGTGAGAGCCGTCCGCTGGGGCCAGAGAGTCCATGCCTGGTTGAGATTCTTCAGTGCCATGAATGGGTGATTGATGTGTTTCATCTTTGTTCGACATTGCACGCTTCTCCTTTATCCATTGCTAAAAACCTTGTTAACTATAGAACAATGTGGCGAAAGGGCGGGCGAACTAAGAGTTTTCAGATGACCTGGTTAAGGAATGCGCTATCAGAGCGATGCAGGGCGCGACGCGTGGGGGGAGGATCGGCTATCATAGAATTTTCCTGCTTCCAGAATGTGCTTTAGTGAACCCGTCGCTTATGAAACCTTTTCGTCAACAAAACCGCCCTGTCATTAGCTACGTGCCCCGCGTCGAACCCGCGCCGCCCGAACATGCCCTGAAGGTGGATGGTTTTCGTGATGTCTGGCAACTGCGCGGTAAATACGTAGCGTTTGTTCTGATGGGAGAACACTTCCGCCGTTCGCCCGCGTTTTCGGGGCCGGAGTCGGCCCAGCGATGGGCGAACCAGGTCCGCCAGGATGAAGAGATTGAAGAATAACAGCCAAAAAAAACCGCCATCAGGCGGTTTTTTTTATTCATCCGTGATTAACGGTGCGCCAGTTCAGCGTCGTCTTCACTTTCCAGAATGGTTTTATCGGTCTGCTTCAGCCACTGGCTGGTCAACGTACCGGCGGTCATGGAACCGCTCACGTTCAGCGCAGTACGACCCATGTCGATCAGCGGCTCAACGGAGATCAGCAGGGCAACCAGCGTCACCGGCAGACCCAGGGCCGGCAGGACAATCAGCGCGGCGAAGGTTGCGCCACCGCCAACACCCGCAACGCCTGCGGAGCTGATGGTAACAATCCCGACCAGCGTGGCAATCCAGACGGGATCCAGTGGGTTAATACCCACGGTCGGAGCAACCATTACCGCCAGCATTGCAGGGTAGAGACCTGCGCAACCGTTCTGACCAATGGTGGCACCAAAGGAGGCAGAGAAGCTGGCAATAGATTCCGGTACGCCCAGACGACGGGTCTGCGCTTCAACGTTCAGCGGAATAGACGCGGCGCTGGAACGGCTGGTAAACGCAAAGGTCAGTACCGGCCACACTTTACGGAAGTATTTCAGCGGGCTAACGCCATTGACGCCCAGCAGGATACCGTGCACCACGAACATAATGCCCAGACCCAGATAAGAGGCGACGACGAAGCTACCCAGCTTAATGATGTCCTGCAGGTTAGAGCCGGCAACCACTTTGGTCATCAGCGCCAGAACACCGTAAGGGGTCAACTGCATCACCAGACGGACCAGCTTCATTACCCAGCTTTGCAAGGTATCGATAGCCACCAGCACGCGCTCGCCTTTCGGCGCGTCGTCTTTCAGCAGCTTCAGCGCCGCCACACCGAGGAAGGCCGCAAAGATCACCACGCTGATAATGGAGGTTGGGCTGGCACCGGTCAGGTCAGCAAACGGGTTCTTCGGCACGAAAGAGAGCACCATCTGTGGCACCGTCAGGTCAGCGACTTTACCCACGTAGTTGGTCTGAATCGCCGTAAGACGCGCCGTTTCAGCCGTACCCTGGACCAGACCTTCAGCGGTCAGCCCGAACAGGTTGGTGACCAGCACACCGACCAGAGCTGCAATCAGCGTGGTAAACAGCAGCGTACCGATGGTCAGGAAGCTGATTTTACCCAACTGGGTGGCGTTATGCAGACGGGCAACGGCGCTCAGAATAGAGGCAAACACCAGCGGCATAACGATCATCTGCAGCAGCTGGACATAGCCGTTACCGACGATGTTGAACCACTGAATAGAATCTTTCAGAACTGGATTATCGGAGCCATAAATAGCCTGCAACGCCAGACCAAACACGACACCCATGGCCAGACCAACCAGCACTTTCTTCGCGAGGCTCCACTGTTTGTGGCGCGCCTGCGCGAGAAGCAATAGCAATACAACGAACACCACAATGTTCGCGATGAGTGGAAAATTCATCCCCGTTCTCCTGATTTATTATACGGTCGGTTTTTACCGATCCTGTTGGCGCAAGGTTATCAGAAGTGTGATGTGGCGCTTATATCCAAATGGAATGGGTTATGACAAATGGAAATAATTTGTGTGCTTAGTGTTCAATCTGGTGATTAATGAACCGATTAAACTGAAATTGCAGCGAATTGATCATCTGGGATGACCAGCGCACTGCACTGTTTTCGGGCAAGGTTTGCGGCATCCAGACGGCGTAGGCAAAGAGCGCCATACACAACACACGCTCAAGCTGATTACCTTTCTGCGGCGCAAGAATGGGCAAACGGAAACGCCAGCGGCATGGCCAGAGCAGCGGCACGCCCGCAGGCGTCAGCATATCGGCAAGGATATGGCTTAAATAACCCAGCACCATTCCCTGGATAGCATCGGCGGGCACTATCCAGCTATCAGGGACTTTTAAATAGAAAAGGGTGAGCAGGCCGAATACGGCCAGCAGGCTGTGGGTAAACCCACGGTGACCAAACGCGCGGGCGATGGGTTTTGATATCCACTTTAGCCGCTGTCCCAGGAATGACTTTGGATGGTCGATATCGGGCAGCAGACAGGTCAGCACGGCGGACGGGACAATATGCCACCAGTCCCCCTGTGCGAGCACAGGGGTAAGTTCAGCGTTTTTGGCAAAAACTGCGCACGCAATGGAAAAAAGCAGATGGCCTTCCGCCGTCATGATAAAACCCACAAAACTGTCAATTCATACAGTATAGGGTTTTTATACAGTAGACGAAAGAGGTGACGGTGTAACTGTATGTCACAAACGCGCCTAGCGCGCCAGCCAGCCCCCGTCGACGGCTAACGTATGACCGTTCACGTAATCCGAGGCGGCGGAGGCTAAAAAGACCACCGGTCCCTGCAGGTCTTCCGGAACTCCCCAGCGCCCGGCAGGTATCCGGTCGAGGATCTCCTGGCTGCGCTGCTGATCATCTCGCAGTTGCTGAGTGTTGTTGGTCGCCATATAGCCCGGCGCGATGGCATTAACATTGATGCCGTGTGTCGCCCATTCATTGGCCAGCAGACGCGTGATCCCCAACACGCCGCTTTTGGACGCGGTGTAAGAGGGCACGCGGATGCCGCCCTGGAATGAGAGCATCGAGGCGATATTAATGATTTTCCCGCCCTGGCCCTGCGCAATAAACTGTTTAGCCACGGCCTGGGAGAGGAAAAAAAGCGATTTCAGATTCAGGTTGATGACGTCATCCCAGTCCTTTTCGCTGAACGCGAGAGCATCTTCACGGCGTATGGTCCCGGCATTGTTCACCAGAATATCGACTCGCCCCATCTCAGCAACCGTGCTGTCAACAACGTTCTGAAGACTCTCCTGCTGACTGAGGTCGGCCCGAATCGCCCTGAACCGCCTTCCGAGTGCGCTAATGCAGGCAGCCGTTTCCTCCGGCGCTTTGCGGTTAACACCCACGATGTCGCATCCCGCCTGCGCCAGCGCAATGGCCATGGCTTGTCCCAGACCGGTATCGCATCCGGTGACGATGGCCACTTTTCCTGACAGAGTGAAGTTATCCAGTATCATACGCGCCTCAGAAGTAAGGTTATTGTCATTCTGACGCTAAGGATAGAAGCGGGGGATAAGAAAAGCAAACAAAATGAAACGATGTTTTGTTTTTAAAGCAGGCAGCCTGACGCTGCCTGAAAGGGGCGGGTTACTCGCCGCGCAGGTGCTGCGCCGTCAGCTCAACCAGTGAGTTCAGCTTTACGTCGGCAAGGGCAAAACGGGGATCGTGTCGGCCTTCCTCCGCGGGAACAACAATCGAGCGCATGCGCGCGGCCTTCGAGGCCACCATTCCGTTAACGGAATCTTCCAACGCGACACAGCAGAGGGGATCAAGACCGAGCTTAGCGGCACAGTCGAGATAGACCTGCGGGTGCGGCTTGCTGTATGGCAACGTTTCCGCTGAGGCCAGCGCGTCGAAGCTGTCGCGCAGCTCAAACATGGTCAGCACTTTTTCCAGCATATGCAGCGGTGAAGCTGACGCCAGGCCGACTTTCAACCCCTGCGCTTTACACAGCGCGACGGCTTCACGCACCCCGGGCAGCAGGGGCTTGCTCTCTTCCACCAGTGAGATGGCGCGGCTGATAATGCGCGCGGTCACTTCGTCGCGATCGGGTCCTACCCACGGCTGCTGGGCATACCACAGGTCCACCACCATATCGATGCGCAGACCAAGCGTATCCGGAAGTTCATTACGGCGGCTGATATCAACGCCCAGGCTGGCGATAACGTCCAGTTCGGCGCGATCCCACAACGGTTCGGAATCGATCAGTAATCCATCCATGTCAAAAATTGCGGCAAGAATCTGGCGCGGTGTCGACATCACAACGTCTCCTTATCCAGGGTGTACGACAGACGATAAATGCTAAGTGCACTCTGCAATTTAGCATATTGCCTTTAAAGAGCGGGCGAAAATGATGGTCAGCAGGTAGACTTAGGCAGAAATAACGCGTCTTTATGAAGGGGAACTGATGACGTATCAACAAGCTGGACGCATTGCTGTCTTAAAACGTATTGCTGGCTGGGTAATTTTTATTCCAGCCGTCATTTCGACGCTGATCTCTGTGCTCAAGTTTATGTACGATCACAGTGAAAAACAGCCAGGTATTAATGCGGTAATGCTTGATTTTGCTCATGTCATGATTGAAATGATGCGTTTTAACACGCCGTTTCTGAATGTCTTTTGGTTCAATTCGCCGACGCCGAATTTTCATCAGCAGTTGAATCTCGGGTTTTGGGTGATCTACGCGCTGATCTTTATTGGTATGGCGTTGCAGGCCTCTGGCGCACGCATGAGCCGTCAGACGCGCTTTTTACGCGAAGGTGTGGAAGACCAGATGATTCTCGAACAGGCGAAAGGCCCGGAAGGGATGAGCCGCGAGCAGATTGAGTCCCGCATTGTTGTGCCGCGTCACACCATTTTCCTGCAAATTTTCCCGCTGTATATCCTGCCAGTCATTATCATCGTGGCGGGGTACTTCTTCTTTTCGCTGTTGGGATTCCTGTAACCGATAAGGGTGGCGACATAGCCACCCGTCCCGCCATTACGCGGCAAGCACACGTTCAAGTGCCCTCTGGGCATTGACCAGATGCTCTCCGCCAAACAGAATGGCGCGGTTCATCAGTGTGTAGAGTTGATACACCGGCTGGCGCTCAAGAAAACCCTGCGGCAGAGGCAGCACGGACTGGTACCCGTCGTAAATTTGCGGCGGTTGCTCAGGGTGCAGTGGCAGCATCGCCAGGTCACACTCCCTGTCGCCCCAGTAACAGGCCGGGTCGAAGATATAGGGGCCGTCAGGACCCAGCGCGCAGTTATCTGACCACAAATCGCCGTGCAGCAGAGACGGCTGAGGCTGGTGGGATGCCAGACGCTGCTGAATGTGTTCGACGATGGCATCGATATTGCCAAACTCCAGACCTTTCTCCGCAGCCAGTTCCAGCTGCCAGCCAATGCGTTGCTCAGCAAAGAATGTCGACCAGCGTCGTTGCCAGGCATTAGGTTGTGGAGTGGTGGAGAGGTCGTTGTCAAAATCGAGACCAAACTGCGGCTGGTCGCTCCATTGATGCAGTCGCGCTAACTGTTGGCCGAGAATGAAGGCGTTATGGGCGTCTAACGGGCGGGCAGGAAGAAATTCCATGACCAGAAAACTGTAGTCGCGGTCGCTGCCCACGGCCCAGACCTGCGGGACCGTCACCGTTTTACTGCGCGACAACAGTTCCAGCTGGTCGGCTTCGGCGGTGAAAATCGGAAGCAGCTCTCGCTCATCGCATTTAACAAAGAGATCGCGCCCGGCGTAGCGTAAGTGCCATGCGGCGTGGATTTCTCCGCCTGGCAGTTCGTTCCGCAGTTCAATTTCACCTTCACCCAGTTGCTCACTTAAAAGATGACTGATAGCCTGCCACATGTTGTCTCTCCCATGTTGTCTGCCAGATCATAAAGTTAGCGCATAATTGCGGTAAAAAAATACGAACTAACGCACACCTGAGCGGTTTAAATTCATGCAGGGCACTTATTGTTCTTTTTTCTGCCAGCTTTCCCAGGTATCAAGATCAATTTCTGCCGCTTTGTCGGTCACGCTTTCGACCAGACTGGCCGCCAGAGCGTGAACCTCTTCTTTACTCAGGGCGCTGATCAGGCCAAACGTCAGGGTGCCTAAATCATGGATATTGCCCTCGTCATCCGTGAGTGTGAGCAGGAAATTGGCCCGGGTAAAGGCGTTGTTGAGCTCATTAAGCTCGGTCAGCGACGCTTGATGAATGTTGATGGTAACGACGTAGCGGGTGATATCACCACTGCTCATAATTCACCTCATTGTTATCTTGGAAGTTTTCTTAGCATAGTCGATAGGCTGCGTTTGGCGACTACGGCGCGTATTTCCCCTTCACAGAGAAGGGGAAAAGGGGGATTAATGTTGAGACAGGTAATCGACGATTTTTTGCGTGTCGCTAAGCGAACAGAGACGTGTGCCTTGGTTGATGGTGGCAGCGCTACCCGCTGCGACGCCGTAGCGTGTCATCTCCAGTAATGAAGCACCCTGGGCCAGTTTCAGGGTCATCGCTCCAACCATGCTATCACCTGCGCCCACGGTACTCTGGCTTTTCATCGGCGGCGGAACAACCTGAACGGACCCCGTTTCGTCCACGGCCAGGGCACCCTGCGGGCCAAGGGAGACCACGACCCGTCGCGCTTTGCCGCTGTGAACCAATTCCTGCGCGGCGGTGAGGACATCGTCCGGCTGGTTCAGTTCGCGGTTCACCAGCGCGCTTAACTCTTTCTGATTGGGTTTAACCAGCTCAAGATTGCCCGGCGTCAGGGCTGCCTGCAGCGCCTCGCCGCTGCTGTCGACAATGCAGCGGATACCGCGTTGCTGCGCGGCCCGAATCAGCGCCGTCAGTTTTTCCGTGCTGACACCGGGCGGCAGGCTGCCGCTTATCACCAGCAGAGCTCCGCTCTCAATGGCCAGCACCTTCTCTTCAAGCTGACGAAACTCATCTTCACTGAGTTTTGCACCCGGCATGACGAAACGGTATTGCTCGCCGCTGGACTCCACGTGCACATGCAGGTTTTGCCGCGTCCAGTCTTTGGCCTCGACGGTCTGCGAGGCCACCTGTTCATCGGCCAGCAGAGAGACCAGGTGCTCACCGGTCGCGCCACCTGCGGGGAAAATTGCTGTCGCCTTTCCACCGAGGTGCGTTATGGCTCGCGCCACATTGATACCGCCGCCGCCGGGCTCAAACACCGGGGCGCTGCAGCGCAATTTACCTTCCGGGTAAATCTGGGGCGTCAGGGTGGCGGAATCGAGGGAAGGGGAGAGCGTCAGGGTGTAGATAGAAACCATCATTACCTCCTTTTAGCGTGGGTTCCTTTTAGTCTGGCACCATTTGTCAGGAAGGCAATGTAAATAACAGTATGATTTTAAATATGAATACTGACATAAAGTCTGCTGCGGCTTATATAAAATAAAACGCTTTTTGAGATCGTTCTTATTCAAAAAATGAAATAAGAAATCATTGCTATGTTATTTGCGGCTTTTTATAATTTGTTACCTTTCTCTGGACGCCTTGTCATTGATCCTCAAGAAAGTTTCCGGGACCGTGTGGTCTCTTTTTTTGTTGTACGGACTCCTTAATAAAATGAAGCTTTTGAAGACAGTACCCGCTGCACTGATGCTGGCGGGTGGCGTGTTTGCTGCAATGAACGCGACCGCAGATGATTCCGTTTTTACTGTCATGGACGATCCAGCCACCGCGCAAAAACCGTTTGAAGGTAACCTGAACGCTGGCTATCTTGCACAATCCGGTAACACGAAAAGCTCCTCTCTCACGGCGGACAGTACGCTGACCTGGTACGGTAATACCACCGCCTGGTCTCTGTGGGGAAATGCCAGTAACACCTCCGCGAATGACGAACGCTCTTCCGAGAAATATGCGGTTGGCGGACGTAGCCGTTACAACATGACCGACTTTGACTACCTCTTTGGTCAGGCTAGCTGGTTAACTGACCGTTACAACGGCTATCGCCAGCGTGATGTGTTCACTGCCGGTTACGGTCGTCAGTTCCTGAACGGTCCGGTACACAGTTTACGTTTTGAATTCGGTCCAGGTGTGCGCTACGACGAGTACACCGACGGCGAAACCAAAACTCAACCGCTCGGTTACGCTTCCGGCACCTATGCCTGGCAGATGACTGACAACACCAAATTTACCCAGGGGGTGTCTGTGTTTGGTGCCGACGATACGACGCTGAACTCAGAAACAGCGCTGAACGTGGCCATCAACGAACACTTTGGCCTGAAAGTGGCCTACAACGTCACCTGGAACTCTTCTCCTCCTGATTCTGCTCCGGATCATACCGACCGCAGAACCACGGTTTCACTGGGTTATAAAATGTAATATTCTCGGGCCGATTATGCTATCGGCCCGTTTTTTATTTTTTGAAACTGTGCTGTTTTATATTAAACACTGTTTTGAAATATCTGGTCTGCTGATATCGCCATAATTTCTTCATAATGCACTTTCATTAATTTGCGGCTTATTTGACACGAATTGATAACGTAACAGACTAGGCAAAAGTGTGATCTGGATCTACACTCTTAGCACGGGCAGAATTCGGCCTTAAGGTATTTAGCATTATTAGTATTAAATGTAGAAAGAGAAAAAACATTATGAACAAAATCAAAACTGCCGCAGCAGCGATGGTGCTTTCCGCACTGTCTTTTGGCGTATTTGCTGCTGATGAAACCACCCCGACAGCCAGTGACACCCACAGTCAAATCGGCATTGCGAAAGCCGCTGACGTTGAAGCCGGGTCTAACATCGCGCCAGCCTCTCAGTCCACCGGCCAGTCTATGAATGATGCTTTTGACGTCCATAAACTGGTTGCAGGTGAATGGTCCTGATGGGTTTTGCCGTGTTGTTATTGACGTTTAAACGCTAATTCAACGCGCCAAAAAAAACCGGATTTTGTGGTACCGGTTTTTTCGCAGTAAACCTATTTGACGTAAACCTATCGTCCGTATTTCGTCCTGGCGGTGAATACCCGCAAAAGGGTATTACGGATAACGATGTTATTCCCTGCGCAGTTATTTATATCCACGTTCAGCCCCAAATCATTGCCGCCCAACGCAGAAGCAGCATCGCGCCGCAGATGGCAATCAGCACCAGTACCATTTTCCAGTGTTTTACGGCAAATCGTTTTGTTGGCATAACCTGATCCTTGTAAGTTGATGCGAACAGTCTACCAAACAGGGCGGGGAAATGCCCCTTCTCCAGTGGTGAATCAGGTTATGCCTGCTTCCGGTTCGGTTAGAACCAGTGGAATCGTTCTGCAAGAATCAACAATAAACCGGTGGCTGAAAGGATGTTCAATATCACAACCGTTCTACTTGATACGTTCATGGTATGCACCTTTGGGTTTAAAGACTTGTTCAAGAGTAGCCCAGCATCGCTGGAATGCGAGCACCGGAGATATGCGCCCTGCAAATTCATGCGAAAGTGCCAGCGCAGCAATCTGCCCGCAAAGGGTGCAATCTCTCTTTTGTTAGTGTTACCATTGCAGGGCTTGCCGTAAATCCGCATTTATCTGATTTTCGGGGAGTGAATGATCGCGAGCCAATTTGACGATTGTTGGTCAGATGGTGTCGTAATCTATTGTCAAATCACGATTATTTTCTTTGTATATGCTCTTATGTGTGGGGCATCACTGCAAATAAGGATATAAAATGCCTGTAATTACTCTTCCTGATGGCAGCCAACGCCATTACGACCACGCTGTAAGCCCAATGGATGTTGCCCTGGACATTGGTCCTGGACTCGCGAAAGCAACCATCGCTGGCCGTGTTAATGGTGAGCTGGTTGATGCATCTGACCTGATTGAAAGCGATGCGCAGCTGTCTATCATCACAGCGAAAGACGAAGAAGGTCTGGAGATCATTCGTCACTCCTGCGCGCACCTGTTAGGTCATGCGATCAAACAGCTGTGGCCGAACACCAAAATGGCGATCGGTCCGGTTATCGACAACGGTTTCTACTATGACGTTGATCTTGACCATACCCTGACTCAGGAAGATATCGACGCGCTCGAAAAACGTATGCACGAGCTCGCCGAAACTAACTATGACGTCATTAAGAAGAAAGTCAGCTGGCACGAAGCGCGTGAAACCTTCGTGAAGCGTGGTGAGAGCTATAAAGTCTCTATTCTTGATGAAAACATCTCTCATGATGACAAGCCTGGCTTGTACCATCACGAAGAATACGTCGACATGTGCCGTGGACCGCACGTGCCGAACATGCGCTTCTGTCATCACTTTAAGCTGATGAAAATCGCGGGCGCCTACTGGCGTGGCGATAGCAACAACAAGATGTTGCAGCGTATCTATGGTACCGCGTGGGCCGATAAAAAAGCCCTTAACGCCTACCTGCAGCGCCTGGAAGAGGCGGCTAAACGTGACCACCGTAAAATCGGTAAGCAGCTTGACCTGTACCACATGCAGGAAGAAGCGCCGGGTATGGTGTTCTGGCACAATGACGGCTGGACTATCTTCCGTGAACTGGAAACGTTCGTACGCTCCAAGCTGAAAGAGTACCAGTATCAGGAAGTGAAAGGCCCGTTCATGATGGACCGTGTGCTGTGGGAAAAAACCGGCCACTGGGACAACTACAAAGATGCGATGTTCACCACCTCTTCTGAGAACCGTGAATACTGCATTAAGCCAATGAACTGCCCTGGCCACGTTCAGATCTTCAACCAGGGTCTGAAATCCTACCGCGATCTGCCGCTGCGTATGGCAGAGTTCGGTAGCTGCCACCGTAACGAGCCATCAGGTGCATTGCACGGTCTGATGCGTGTTCGTGGCTTTACTCAGGATGATGCGCATATCTTCTGTACTGAAGATCAGGTTCGTGATGAAGTTAACGCCTGTATTCGTATGGTCTACGATATGTACAGCACCTTTGGCTTCGAGAAGATCGTTGTCAAACTCTCAACGCGTCCGGAAAAACGTATCGGTAGCGATGAGACCTGGGATCGCGCAGAAGCGGATCTCGCCGTGGCGCTGGAAGAGAACGGCATTCCGTTTGAATACCAGCTGGGCGAGGGCGCATTCTACGGTCCGAAAATTGAATTTACCCTGTATGACTGCCTCGATCGCGCATGGCAGTGCGGTACTGTACAGCTGGACTTCTCCCTGCCGCAGCGTTTAAGCGCCTCTTATGTTGGCGAAGACAACGAACGTCAGGTACCGGTTATGATTCACCGTGCAATCCTCGGTTCTCTGGAGCGCTTCATCGGCATCCTGACTGAAGAGTTTGCCGGCTTCTTCCCAACCTGGCTTGCGCCAGTGCAGGTCGTGGTGATGAACATTACCGATTCTCAGGCTGAATACGTTAAAGAATTGACGCAGAAACTACAAAATGCGGGCATTCGCGTAAAAGCAGACTTGAGAAATGAGAAGATTGGCTTTAAAATCCGCGAGCACACTTTACGTCGTGTCCCGTATATGTTGGTCTGTGGTGATAAAGAGGTGGAAGCAGGCAAAGTTGCCGTTCGCACCCGCCGTGGTAAAGACCTGGGGAGCCTGGACGTAAGTGAAGTGATTGAGAAGCTGCAACAAGAGATTCGCAGCCGCAGTCTTCAACAACTGGAGGAATAAGGTATTAAAGGCGGAAAACGAGTTCAAACGGCACGTCCGAATCGTATCAATGGCGAGATTCGCGCCCAGGAAGTTCGCTTAACAGGTCTGGAAGGCGAGCAGCTGGGGATTGTGAGTCTGAGAGAAGCGATCGAAAAGGCTGAAGAAGCTGGAGTAGATTTAGTTGAAATCAGCCCTAACGCCGAACCGCCAGTTTGTCGTATCATGGACTACGGCAAGTTCCTTTATGAAAAGAGTAAGTCTTCTAAGGAACAGAAGAAAAAGCAAAAAGTTATCCAGGTTAAGGAAATTAAATTCCGTCCTGGTACCGACGATGGCGATTATCAGGTAAAACTCCGCAGCCTGATTCGCTTTCTGGAAGATGGCGATAAGGCCAAGATCACACTGCGTTTCCGCGGTCGTGAGATGGCCCACCAACAGATTGGTATGGAAGTGCTTAACCGCGTCCGTGACGATCTGAGTGAACTGGCAGTAGTCGAATCCTTCCCTACGAAGATCGAAGGCCGCCAGATGATCATGGTGCTCGCTCCTAAGAAGAAACAGTAAGGCCTTCAAGCAGCAAAACCTGTGGAGCCTTCGGGTCTCATAGGTTTTGTTCGCCTATGTTTCGTTTATTTAACAATGCGAAGTGGAAGTAATTAAGATGCCAAAAATTAAGACCGTACGCGGTGCTGCTAAGCGCTTCAAAAAAACCGGTGGTGGTGGATTTAAGCGTAAGCACGCAAACCTGCGTCATATTCTGACCAAAAAATCTACTAAGCGTAAACGTCACCTGCGTCCAAAAGGCCTTGTTTCTAAAGGCGATCTGGGTCTGGTTATCGCGTGCCTGCCGTACGCATAAGCCGTTAACGTTTAATTTTTTACTAAGAATATAGATACAGGAGAGCACATATGGCTCGCGTAAAACGTGGTGTAATTGCACGTGCACGTCACAAGAAAATTTTGAAACAAGCTAAAGGCTACTACGGTGCGCGTTCACGCGTATACCGCGTTGCCTTCCAGGCTGTTATCAAAGCAGGTCAGTACGCTTACCGTGACCGTCGTCAACGTAAGCGTCAGTTCCGTCAACTGTGGATTGCGCGTATCAACGCAGCAGCACGTCAGAACGGTATTTCTTACAGCAAATTCATCAACGGCCTGAAAAAAGCCTCTGTTGAAATCGACCGTAAGATCCTGGCTGACATCGCAGTATTCGACAAAGTAGCGTTCACCGCTCTGGTCGAAAAAGCGAAAGCAGCACTGGCATAAGCCAGTTGAAAGAGGGGGCTTCGCTCCCTCTTTTCATTTAACACCATCAGAACATTGACTTTTACCCGTGCAACCTTTTCAATAAGGTCTTAACGGTTTTTTACCACACAAGGTAACGCAAGCATGAATGCTGCTATTTTCCGCTTCTTCTTTTACTTTAGCACCTGAATTCAGGAGGCTAGCGCGTGAAAGATGAAACGAAAAACAGCGCCAGATAAGCCTCCTGATGGAGGCTTTTTTTGTGTCTAAATTCGAGAGAATAACTCCACCAAATCGGTGTCTGCACCGACATAATGAGGAAAATCATGTCACATCTCGCAGAGCTGGTTGCCAGTGCAACAGCCGCCATTAATCAGGCCTCAGATGTTGCCGCGTTAGACAATGTCCGCGTCGAATATCTCGGTAAGAAAGGGCATTTGACCCTTCAAATGACAACCCTGCGTGAACTGCCGCCAGAGGAACGCCCGGCAGCGGGTGCGGTCATTAACGAAGCCAAAGAGCAGGTGCAACAGGCACTGAACGCGCGCAAAGCTGAGCTGGAAAGCGCGGTGCTGAATGCGCGTCTGGCGGCAGAGACTATCGATGTCTCCCTGCCGGGTCGCCGTATTGAAAATGGTGGCCTGCATCCGGTTACCCGCACCATTGATCGCATTGAAAGTTTCTTCGGTGAGCTCGGCTTTACCGTGGCGACTGGCCCGGAAATCGAAGATGATTACCACAACTTCGACGCCCTCAACATTCCAGGCCATCATCCGGCACGTGCTGACCACGACACTTTCTGGTTCGACGCCACCCGTCTGCTGCGTACTCAGACCTCGGGCGTTCAGATCCGTACCATGAAGGAACAGGAACCCCCGATCCGCATCATCGCACCGGGCCGCGTGTACCGTAACGACTACGATCAGACCCATACCCCGATGTTCCATCAGATGGAAGGCCTGATTGTTGATAAGAACATCAGCTTTACCAACCTGAAAGGTACGCTGCACGATTTCCTGAACAACTTCTTTGAGGAAGACCTGCAGGTTCGTTTCCGTCCGTCCTACTTCCCGTTCACTGAACCGTCTGCGGAAGTTGACGTGATGGGTAAAAACGGCAAATGGCTGGAAGTGCTGGGCTGCGGCATGGTGCATCCAAACGTTCTGCGCAACGTGGGTATCGATCCAGAAGTCTACTCCGGCTTTGCGTTCGGTATGGGCATGGAGCGTCTGACAATGCTGCGCTATGGCGTGACCGATTTGCGTGCATTCTTCGAAAACGATCTGCGTTTCCTCAAACAGTTTAAATAAGGGCAGGACAGAACAATGAAATTCAGTGAACTGTGGTTACGCGAATGGGTGAACACCACGCTTGATAGCGAAGCGCTTTCCAACCAGATCACCATGGCGGGTCTGGAAGTTGACGGTGTTGAGCCGGTTTCTGGCGCTTTCAATGGCGTCGTTGTGGGCGAAGTGGTTGAGTGCGGTCAGCACCCTAACGCTGACAAGCTGCGTGTGACAAAAGTTAACGTAGGCGGCGATCGCCTGCTGGATATCGTCTGCGGCGCGCCAAACTGCCGTCAGGGCCTGAAAGTGGCCGTGGCGACCGTGGGGGCTGTACTGCCGGGCGATTTTAAAATTAAAGCAGCGAAACTGCGCGGTGAGCCGTCTGAAGGCATGCTGTGTTCGTTCTCTGAGCTGGGTATTTCCGACGATCACAATGGCATCATTGAGCTGCCGCTTGATGCGCCTATTGGTACCGACATCCGCGAATACCTGAAACTTGATGACAACACCATTGAAATCAGCGTGACGCCAAACCGTGCGGACTGCTTAGGCATTATCGGCGTGGCCCGCGATGTGGCCGTGCTGAACCAGACTGAACTGAACGTACCGGAAATCGTACCGGTTGACGCTACCATCAGTGACACACTGCCGATTCAGGTTGAAGCCGCTGATGCGTGCCCACGCTACCTTGGTCGTGTGGTGAAAGGCATCAACGTAAAAGCGCCAACCCCGCTGTGGATGAAAGAGAAGCTGCGTCGCTGCGGTATTCGTTCTATCGACGCCGTCGTTGACGTGACCAACTATGTTCTGCTGGAGCTGGGTCAGCCGATGCACGCGTTCGATAAAGATCGTATCGAAGGCGGTATTGTGGTGCGTATGGCGAAAGAGGGCGAAACCCTGGTTCTGCTCGACGGTAGCGAAGCAAAACTGAATGCTGATACGCTGGTGATCGCGGACCACGTTAAAGCGCTGGCGATGGGCGGTATCTTCGGTGGCGAACACTCCGGTGTAAACGATGAAACGCAAAACGTTCTGCTGGAGTGTGCGTTTTTCAGCCCGCTCTCTATCACCGGTCGCGCACGTCGTCACGGCCTGCATACCGATGCCTCTCACCGTTATGAGCGTGGCGTCGATCCGGCACTGCAGCACAAAGCGATGGAGCGTGCGACGCGTCTGCTGATTGACATCTGCGGCGGTGAAGCGGGCCCGGTTATCGACGTCACCCACGAAGCGACGTTACCGAAGCGTGCGACCATTACCCTGCGTCGTAGCAAGCTGGATCGTCTGATTGGTCACCATGTTGCTGACGCACAGGTCAGCGATATCCTTCGCCGCCTGGGTTGTGATGTGACCGAAGGGCAGGACGAGTGGAAAGCCGTTGCGCCATCCTGGCGTTTCGACATGGAGATCGAAGAAGATCTGGTGGAAGAAGTGGCTCGCGTATACGGCTATAACAACATCCCGGATGAGCCTGTTCAGGCGGGTCTGGTGATGGGAAGCCACCGTGAAGCAGATTTGTCTCTTAAGCGTGTGAAAACCATGCTGAACGACAAAGGTTATCAGGAAGTGATCACCTACAGCTTTGTTGATCCAAAACTGCAGCAGATGATCCATCCGGGCCAGGAAGCGCTGATTCTGCCAAGCCCAATCTCCAGCGAAATGTCCGCGATGCGCCTGTCCCTGTGGACCGGTCTGCTGGGAACTATCGTTTACAACCAGAATCGTCAGCAAAACCGCGTGCGAATTTTCGAAAGTGGTTTACGCTTTGTACCGGATAATCAGGCAAATTTAGGCATCCGTCAGGATCTCATGCTGGCTGGTGCCATCAGCGGTAACCGTTACGAAGAGCACTGGGACCTGGCAAAAGGCACGGTTGATTTCTACGATATGAAGGGAGATCTGGAAGCAATTCTCGATCTGACCGGTAAATTATCTGAAATTGAATTCCGTGCAGAAGCGATCCCTGCGCTGCATCCAGGCCAGAGCGCGGCTATCTATTTAGACGGCAAACGCATTGGTTTCATTGGCGTTGTTCATCCTGAGCTGGAGCGCAAGCTGGACCTGAACGGCCGTACCATCGTGTTCGAGCTGGAATGGAGCCCGGTTGCAGACCGCGTCATTCCTCAGGCCCGCGACGTCTCACGCTTCCCGGCAAACCGCCGTGATATCGCGGTTGTGGTCGCGGAAAATGTGCCCGCAGCAGATATTTTGGCCGAATGTAAGAAAGTTGGCGTAAATCAGGTAGTTGGCGTAAACTTATTTGACGTGTACCGCGGCAAGGGCGTAGCAGAAGGTTTCAAGAGCCTCGCTATTAGCCTTATCCTTCAGGATACCAGCCGTACACTCGAAGAAGAGGAGATTGCCGCTACCGTCGCCAAATGTGTAGAGGCATTAAAAGAGCGATTCCAGGCATCATTGAGGGATTGAACCTATGGCGCTTACAAAAGCTGAAATGTCAGAATATCTGTTTGATAAGCTTGGGCTTAGCAAACGAGATGCCAAAGAGCTGGTAGAGCTGTTTTTCGAAGAGATCCGTCGTGCTCTGGAAAATGGTGAGCAGGTAAAACTCTCCGGTTTTGGCAATTTTGATTTGCGTGACAAAAACCAACGTCCGGGCCGTAACCCAAAGACGGGGGAAGATATTCCGATTACAGCCCGCCGCGTGGTGACCTTCAGACCCGGCCAGAAGTTAAAAAGCCGTGTCGAAAACGCAACGCCCAAAGCAGAGTAATATGAACTAACTAAAAAGGCCGCTCACGCGGCCTTTTTTCTTTGCGCTCTCTGGCAAACCCGCCGTAAAATCAATTACATCACACGCTACTAAAACCATGTCCATGCTTGATTATGCCCATCGCCAGCAACGTTTAGATCAACGACACCTGCTTTTGCTCGTGCTGCTGCTCATTGTTACCGCAGGCGTTAGCCTGTGCGCAGGGGAACAGTGGATAGGGCCTGAACACTGGTTTGAGCCTGAGGGGCAGCTTTTCGTCTGGCAAATCCGTCTGCCGCGCACGCTGGCGGTGATCCTGGTGGGCGCCGCGCTGGCACTGTGCGGCACCATTATGCAGGCATTATTTGATAACCCGCTGGCGGAGCCCGGGCTGCTCGGCGTGTCGAATGGCGCGGGCGTAGGGCTGGTGGCGGCGGTGATGTTGGGCGGGGGGGAACTCTCCTCATGGGGAATTAGCCTCAGCGCCATTATCGGCGCGTTGCTGATAACGGTAATTCTTTTGCGCTTTGCCAGACGGCACTTATCAACCAGTCGGCTGCTGCTTGCCGGGGTGGCTCTGGGGATCATCTGTAGCGCGCTGATGACCTGGGCGGTGTACTTCTCCACGTCCTTTGACTTGCGTCAGTTGATGTACTGGATGATGGGCGGCTTCGGGGGCGTAGACTGGCGCCAGGGCTGGCTGATGGCCCTGCTGATACCGGCCTTGCTATGGGCAGGCCTGCAGGCACAGCCGCTGAATATTCTCGCGCTGGGGGAAACCTCGGCCCGCCAGCTTGGCATGCCAATAGGCTTTTGGCGTAACGTGCTGGTCATTGCCATTGGCTGGCTGGTTGGTGTGAGCGTGGCACTGGCCGGGGCGATTGGCTTTATTGGGCTGGTTATCCCGCACATGCTGCGTCTGTGCGGGATAACCGACCATCGAACCTTACTGCCGGCCACGGCGGTTGCCGGGGCGGTAACGCTGCTGGTGGCGGATATCATCGCCCGGCTCGCCCTGACAGCCGCTGAGCTGCCAATAGGCGTGGTGACCGCCACGCTGGGCGCGCCGGTATTTATCTGGCTACTATTAAAATCCGGACGTTAAATCACTACCCGTAAGATAACCTGAGGGAATGCTATGCAGTCTGATATTTTGAATACCGAAGTGACCACCATTGAGGGTGAGAAAACCACGCTGGAAAGCTATAAAAGCAACGTGCTGCTCATCGTGAATGTGGCCTCCAAATGTGGCCTGACGCCACAGTACGAGCAGCTGGAAAACATTCAAAAAGCCTGGGAGAAAGACGGTTTCACCGTACTGGGCTTCCCGTGCAACCAGTTCCTGGGCCAGGAGCCGGGCAGCGAAGACGAAATCAAAACGTTTTGCAGCACCACCTACGGTGTGACGTTCCCGATGTTCAGCAAAATCGACGTTAACGGTGAACATCGCCATCCCCTGTATGCGAAGCTGGTGGCGGCCGCACCGACCGCCGTTGCGCCGGAAGGCAGCGGTTTTTATGAGCGCATGGCCAGTAAAGGACGCGCGCCGCTCTATCCGGACGATATCCTGTGGAATTTTGAAAAATTCCTTATTGGTCGTGACGGACAGGTGGTGCAGCGTTTTTCACCGGACATGACGCCTGAAGATCCGATTGTGATGGAGTCTATCAAGCTGGCGCTGGCGAAATAATGACGTTGCTGATGCAGCTCACGGACGTCGCTGATACGGGGCGTCTGGAGCCGATAACCGGTGCCATCAATGCAGGCGAAATCCTGCATCTTGTCGGGCCGAACGGCGCAGGAAAAAGCACCTTACTGGCGCGCATGGCGGGGCTGACCGCCGGCGCGGGGGAGATAACCCTGCTGGAGCATAACCTTGCTGACTGGTCGCCAGTCTCGCTGGCGCACAGGCGCAGTTATCTGGTGCAGCAGCAGGTCCCGCCCTTTGCGATGCCCGTCTGGCACTACCTGATGCTGCATCTGCACGATAAACAGCATACGTCGCTGCTCACTGAGGTGGCGGCGGGATTAGGGCTAGAAGATAAACTGTCCCGGCATGCCAGCCAGCTTTCCGGGGGCGAGTGGCAGCGCGTGCGTCTCGCGGCCGTCATTTTGCAGATTCACCCGGCCGGCAATCCGCACGGCAGACTGCTGCTTCTGGATGAACCGATGAGCGGTCTGGATGTGGCACAGCAGGCCGCGCTGGACACCCTGTTAAGCTCCCTGAGCAGAAAAGGGATCGGTGTGGTCATGAGCAGTCATGACCTGAACCATACGCTGCGTCACGCCCACCGGGTGTGGCTGTTGGCGCGAGGAAAGATGATTGCCAGCGGCACGCGCGATGCGGTATTGACGCCGCCAAATCTTGCCCGCGCGTACAATATGTCTTTCCGCAGGCTGGATATAGAAGGGCATAAGATGCTGATTTCTACCGCGCAGGCGTAACCGTTTCTTGCCTGTTAACGCCGTTGCACGCTAAATTACGAAAAGAACAAAAAAAGCAGAGGATTCGTCTGAAAATGCGATTCTGGTTTCTCCTGATGGCCGCGTTATTTCTTGCGGGATGCAGTAGCCATCGTGCGCCGCCGCCTAACCCGCGGCTTTCAGATTCTATTACCGTCATTGCCAGCCTTAACGATCAGCTGAGCAACTGGCGCGGCACGCCCTATCGTTATGGCGGCATGAGCCGTGGGGGCGTAGATTGTTCTGGCTTTGTTCTGATGACGTTTCGCGATAAGTTTGATTTACAGCTTCCGCGCGAAACGCGCAAACAGGCGGAAATTGGCACGGAAATCGATAAAGATGATTTGCTGCCCGGCGACCTGGTTTTTTTCAAAACCGGCTCGGGTGACAGTGGGCTTCACGTCGGTATTTATGATACCGATAATCAGTTTATTCACGCCTCGACCAGTCGTGGGGTGATGCGCTCGTCGCTCGATAATGTTTACTGGCGTAAAAACTTCTGGCAGGCACGACGTATTTAGTCTGTCAAAGAGCAGTCTCTTATGATGGCATGATAACTAATAAATCATGCCATTTTTTCTCAAATAAGAGGTTTAAAGTTAAATTTACGAAAAATGACTTATCTCCTCAGGTGTCTGTTTTATCTAAAACTGGCTATTACTGAGCAACCAGGATAAGATTATTTTAGATTCAGGGATAAATCTGAAAAATAATACGGAACTAATGAAATTAATCTTATTAAAATCAAGACAGTGGAATTGTGTCGGCAATTGCTCCAGGATGTCCTCTCTCATCTTTAATGCGGGGCGAGTGCAATGATTATTACGCTAGATAATGCTTACCAGTCTGAACTGATGCTTCTGCCTGCCCGTAATAGCGCCGGCGAGCTTAAAGGTTTAGAGGTTCTGGTTAACTTTACTGGCGTCGGTACCCACGTTCGGATCCCCACCGAACTCGTTATCCCGCGGCTTTCGGCTGAAGAAGAGTTAGCGTTGTTTAACGAGAAATTGCAATTGCTTGATACCTGTAAACTGTTTTTTATTCAGCATCAGTTAATTGCATGGATCAATATTACACCTGTAATTGTTGAATTTTTATTAAGTAATGGGAACGCTGTTTCAATACTTGAGCGTTATCCGTTTCTTGAGTTTACTGTTAATGAGAATTATCCAGGTTTAAATAACGGGAAGGACGATCTGCAACTGGCGAGAATGGCAATCCATTTTCCGCTGGTGCTGGCAAACTTTGGCGCAGGCGCAGCGTCGTTGAAAGCCGTTTATGATGGATTGTTTAAACGGGTCATTCTCGACAAGGGATTTATCCAGCAGCGTGCTTCTGAACTCTCTTTTGAGCCTTTTATGCGCGCAATCCTCTGGCAAATAACGCCTCACTGTCAGTCCGTGCTCGTCGGCGGCATTGATGACCACGGTTTATTGCAGCGCGTCTTGTCCTTTAACTTTGGCGCAATGCAGGGGGCACTCTGGCCAGCCGTCTCTGCAGAGCACGTCACCACGCTCGTTCAGTGATAACCCTCTCTTTCGCCCGTGTTTAAGTCCGGGTAAACCCTCTACACTAAAAGCAGGAGGACCTATGACCCTGTCTTTTACTGCTCACTGGCATGACGAGTTGCCGGGTTTTTATACCGCACTCAAACCCACACCGTTACAAAATTCCCGTCTTATCTGGCATAACGATCGGCTGGCAGATGAGCTGGCTGTTCCACCTGAGATGTTTCAGCCCGCCGACGGCGCTGGCGTCTGGGGAGGCGAAACGCTGCTTGCCGGTATGCAGCCTCTGGCTCAGGTCTATAGCGGACATCAGTTTGGCGTCTGGGCAGGACAACTGGGCGATGGCCGGGGGATCCTGCTGGGCGAACAACGGCTGCCCAACGGAGAGACGGTGGACTGGCACCTGAAGGGGGCCGGTCTGACCCCTTACTCGCGAATGGGCGACGGGCGCGCGGTATTGCGTTCGACTATTCGCGAATGTCTGGCATCCGAAGCGATGCATGCGCTGGGGATCCCCACCACCCGCGCACTGTCGATTGTAACCAGTGACACCCCGGTGGCGCGTGAAACGATGGAAAAAGGGGCGATGCTTATGCGCGTTGCGCAAAGCCATCTGCGTTTTGGCCACTTTGAACACTTTTATTATCGTCGTGAGCCGGAAAAAGTCCGCCAGCTTGCGGATTATGCCATTCGTCATCACTGGTCTCATTTCCAGGACGAGGCCGATAAGTACATTCTCTGGTTCCGCGATGTGGTAGCCCGTACCGCAACCATGATTGCCCGCTGGCAGACGGTCGGGTTTGCCCATGGGGTGATGAACACGGACAACATGTCGCTTCTCGGGTTGACCTTTGATTACGGTCCGTTTGGCTTCCTTGATGACTATCAGCCGGGGTACATCTGCAACCATTCTGACTATCAGGGACGTTACAGTTTCGACAATCAGCCGGCTGTTGGCCTGTGGAACCTGCAGCGCCTTGCGCAAACTCTGTCGCCGTTTATCGACGTTGATGCCCTGAATGATGCGCTCGACAGCTATCAGGACATTTTACTGCGCGAATACGGCGCGTTGATGCGCAACAAGCTGGGGCTGGTGACGCAGGAGAGGGGCGATAACGACATCCTGAACGCTCTGTTTGCCCTCATGGAACGTGAAGGCAGCGATTACACCCGCACCTTCCGGATGCTGAGCCAGACTGAGCAACACAGTAGTGCCTCACCGCTGCGCGACGAGTTCATTGACAGGCAGGGCTTTGACGACTGGTTTGCGCTTTACCGTGCGCGGTTGCAGCAAGAGCAGGTCGACGACGCAACCCGGCAGGCGCAAATGAACGCGGCGAACCCGGCGATGGTGTTGCGCAACTGGCTGGCGCAGCGGGCCATTGAACAGGCTGAGCAGGGGGAGTATGACGAATTACATCGCCTGCATGTGGCTCTGCGTACGCCGTTTGCTGACCGTGATGACGACTATGTCAGCCGTCCGCCGGACTGGGGAAAACGCCTGGAAGTGAGCTGTTCGAGCTAGCCTGGGCGGACAAAACCTGACACCTTGCGGTGCCAGGTTTTTTTATGCCGATACCGCGGTCACTGTGCGACCCATCCGCCATCCATATTCCAGGCGGCGCCGCGGACCTGTACGGCGCTGTCACTGCACAAAAACAACGCCAGCTCGCCTAGCTGTTCCGGCGTAACAAACTCACCGGCGGGCTGTTTCTCTGCCAGCAGTTGCTCACGAGCGACATCCGGTGCGACGCCATCGGCAATACGTCTGTCGATTTGCTGCTGCACCAGCGGGGTCAGCACCCAGCCCGGGCAGATGGCATTGGCGGTAATACCGGTGCGGGCGGTCTCCAGCGCCAGGGATTTGGTAAAGCCCACCACGCCATGCTTGGCGGCAACATAGGCGGATTTCTCTTTCGACGCGACCAACCCATGCACGGAGGCGATATTAATGATGCGCCCCCAGTTTTTCGCCTGCATCGCAGGCAGCGCCAGCCGGCTGGTGTGAAAGACGGAAGAGAGGTTGATGGCGATTATGTCGTTCCATTTCTCCACCGGGAACGCATCAACAGGTGCGACGTGCTGTATACCGGCGTTGTTGATCAGAATATCGACTCCGCCATACCGGGTTTCGGCGTAGTGCATCATGGCTTCAATCTGCTGGACGTCACGCAGGTCCGCATCGTGATAGCCCGGCGTTTTACCCCGTTTCGCGATTTCGTCTCTTGCCAATTCACTGTCGCCGAAACCGTTAAGAATCAACTGCGCGCCGGCCTTCGCCAGCACGCCAGCGATCCCAAGTCCAATACCGCTGGTCGAGCCAGTCACCAGTGCGGTTTTACCGTTCAGATTCATTTTATTCTCCTTACACAATGCCGGTGAGATAGAACACGGCAATGACAAAAAGCACCGCCAGACTTTTGATGAGGGTGATAGCGAAAATGCCGCCATACGCCTGACGATGGCTCAGACCCGTAATGGCAAGCAACGTAATCACGGCCCCGTTATGGGGAAGCGTATCCATGCCGCCGCTGGCCATCGAGGCCACGCGGTGGAGAACCTCCAGAGGGATATTGGCTGCGTGGGCGGCCGCGACAAACGAATCGGCCATGGCCGCAAGGGCGATGCTCATCCCGCCCGACGCCGAACCGGTGATCCCGGCAAGCACGGTCACGCTGATGGCTTCGTTGAGCAACGGGTTCGGGATAGCGGCGAGCGCTTTGGATAAGACCAGAAAACCGGGCAGCGCAGCGATCACCGCCCCGAAACCGTATTCAGACGCGGTATTCATTGCCGCCAGAATGGCGCCGCTGACCGCCGTCCGGCTGCCTTCTGCCAGCCGTCCCCGGATATTGCGAAATCCAAAAAGCAGTACCATGACAATACCCGCGATCAGCGCCGCTTCCACGGCCCAGATGGCGGTGATTTTGCTGACCTCGGTGACAATCGGCTTCGCCAGTCCGGGCAGGATAAGCTCATGTTGCGTCCCGTACCAGCCGGGGATCCAGCGGGTAAACAGCAGGTTGAGGATCCCGACCAGCAGCAGAGGGGAAATGGCGATCAGCGGATGGGGCAGATTAATGTTGTCCGGCGTTTCAGGTTCATTTTTCAGATCGAAACCGTAGCCCTCATTGTTGTTGAGCGCCTTTCGCCGCTGACGCTCCAGCCAGAGCAGGCCAAAACAGAGGATAAACAGCGAGCCAATCAGCCCAAGCCACGGCGCGGCCCAGGCGTTAGTGCCAAAGAAGCTGGTGGGGATAATGTTCTGGATCTGCGGCGTACCGGGCAGGGCGTCCATGGTAAACGAGAACGCACCCAGAGCCACGGTCGCCGGGATAAGACGTTTGGGGATGCCGCTCTGGCGGAACAGTTCGGCCGCAAAAGGATAGACGGCAAAGGCCACCACGAAGAGCGAAACGCCGCCGTACGTTAACAATGCACACACCAGCACAATGACCGGAATCGCATGGCGGCGCCCGAGGATCTGGATCGCTGCAGCGACGATAGCGCGTGAGAAACCGGAAAGTTCAATCAGCTTGCCAAACACGGCACCCAGCAGGAACACCGGGAAGTAGAGCTTGACGAAGCCGACCATCTTTTCCATAAACAGACCGGTAAACGTCGGGCCGACGGCCCCCGGATCGGTCAGCAGCACGGCACCCAGCGCCGCGATGGGGGCAAACAGAATAACGCTGTATCCGCGATAGGCCGCAAGCATCAGCAATGCCAGCGCCGCCAGGGCAATCAACACACTCATTATGACTCCTCACTATCATTGTTATATTCGGGTACCAACGAGATGTCCGGGCGCGGTTAGCGCGCAAGGGTTAATGCAATGCCTTGCCCCCCTCCCACACACAGGGTGACGAGCCCTTTTTTCGCGTCGCGGCGTTGCATCTCATGCAGCAGCGTGACGAGGATCCGACAGCCAGAGGCGCCGATGGGGTGGCCAAGCGCAATCGCACCACCGTTAACGTTCACCTTACGTTCATCCCAGCCGAGCAGTTTGCCAACGGCCAGCGCCTGTGCGGCAAAGGCTTCATTCGCTTCAATGACATCCACCTCATCCAGCGCCCAGCCTGCCCGGGCCAGAGCCGTCTGGCAGGCGCTGACCGGCCCGATGCCCATCACCGATGGATCAACGCCGGTCACGGCATAACTCACGACCCGTCCCAGGATCGGTAATCCGCTTTCCCGCGCTTTTTCACCGCTCATCAACAGCACCGCAGCGGCACCATCGTTCAGGGTTGAGGCATTACCCGCCGTGACCGTTCCATCTTCACGACGAAAGGCAGGGCGCAACTGAGCGAGTTGCTCAGCGGTGGTTCCCGGCCGGGGTTGTTCATCACTGTTGATCAGGCGCGGCGGCTTTTTACCCTCGCTCACCGTGACCGGAGCTATCTCCGCGTCAAACAGACCGTGCTCAATGGCCGACGCCGCTTTTTGCTGCGACCGGGCGGCAAAAGCGTCCTGCTGCTCGCGGGAGATGCCATACTGGCGGGCAACGTTTTCCGCGGTGATGCCCATGTGATAATCGTTAAATGCGTCCCACAGGCCGTCCGTTATCATGCTGTCCTGCAACCCTGTATGACCAAAACGCAACCCTGACCGCGCACCGTCCAGCAGGTAAGGGGCATTGCTCATGCTCTCCTGGCCGCCAGCGATAACCACGTCGGCATCGCCGCAGCGGATAGCCTGCGCGGCGAGCTGCACCGCTTTTAAGCCGGCACCGCACACCAGATTGACGGTTGTTGCGGGCGTACTGACGGGCAATCCGGCCGTGAGAGCGGTCTGACGGGCGGGGTTTTGTCCACACCCTGCCGTCAGCACCTGACCGAAAATCAGTTCGTCTACCTGATCTGCGCACAGCCGGCTGTTCTCAAGCAGGCGACGAACCGCTACGGCACCCAGTTCAACCGCGGAAAGGGAGGAGAGCGATCCGCGAAAACTGCCTACAGGGGTTCGCGTGGCCCCGACAATCATGACCTCATTCATGTTCACTCCTCAGTAGAAGCGCATCTCGCGCACGTCGTCCGCCACGATGATTTTCCCGGCTGTTTTACTGACGATGTCGTCAATACTGACGCCGGGGGCGTATTCCCGCAGAATGAACGCGCCGTCTTCAATCTCCAGCAACGCAAGGTCGGTTAACACCCGACGGATACAGCCAGCGCCGGTCAACGGCAGCGTGCAGCGCGGCAGCAGTTTTGACTCGCCGTTTTTTGCGGCATGGGTCATCACCACAATGATGTTCTGCGCCCCGGCGACCAGATCCATCGCGCCTCCCATCCCTTTCACCATCTTGCCCGGGATCATCCACGAGGCGATGTTGCCTTCGACATCCACTTCGAACGCCCCGAGTACGGTCAGGTCAACATGACCGCCCCGGATCATGGCGAACGACTGGGCCGAGTCGAAAATGGCGGCACCGATCCTCGCGGTGACGGTCTGCTTACCGGCGTTGATCATATCGGCGTCAAGGCTCTGCTCATCCGGAAAGGCTCCCATCCCCAGCAGGCCGTTTTCAGACTGGAGCATCACGTCCATTCCCGCCGGAATATAGTTCGCCACAAGGGTCGGGATCCCTATCCCCAGGTTGACGTAGTAACCGTCGCGCAGTTCTCGGGCGACGCGCATGGCCATCTGTTCACGGGTTAACATCTTCAGACTCCCTCTGCGCGCAGCGTGCGCTGTTCAATGCGTTTCTCGAACTGGCCGACAATCAGCCTGTCGACGTAGATCCCCGGGGTATGAATGGCCGACGGGGGCAGTTCGCCCGGGGCGACGATCTCTTCCACTTCCACTACCGTTATCCGGCCCGCGGTGGCCATCAGCGGGTTAAAGTTTTGCGCGGTATGGCGATAGATAACGTTGCCGTACCAGTCCGCTTTCCAGCCCTTGATCAGCGCAAAATCGCCGGTGATGGCCTCTTCGAGGACATAATGCTTGCCGGCAAACTGGCGAACTTCCTTGCCAGCAGCCACGGGGGTGCCATAGCCGGTGGCCGTGTAAAACGCCGGAATACCCGCTCCGCCAGCGCGAACCTTTTCTGCCAGGGTTCCCTGTGGGGTGAGTTCCACTTCCAGCTCGCCGCTCAACACCTGTTGCTCGAACAGCGCGTTTTCGCCCACGTACGACGCCACCACTTTTCGTACCTGGCGCGTCTCAAGGAGTATCCCGAGACCAAAACCATCGACGCCGCAGTTGTTTGAAACCACCGTCAGCCCCTGCACCTGACGGCGTCTGACTTCGGCAATCAGGTTCTCAGGAATGCCGCACAGGCCGAAGCCGCCCGCCAGCAATGTCATTCCGTCCGTCAGCCCGTCCAGCGCCTGCGCATAGCTGCCGACGCGCTTATCCAGTCCCGCCATAATCATCCCTCCCGTTATCCGTGCCGGTATCATTAGGGGCGGCGACTCATTTGTTAATTTTGAATTTGTGACCCACTCATTTGGTTTTTTTATTAATTTCCTGTTAACTAAATTTTTTCAATTAGTTAACAAGGTGAAAAATGAGAATGAGTGTCAAACAGTTACGCGCGTTTTTAGCGGTAGCTCACACTCTGAATTTCGCGCATGCCAGTGAACGGCTGAATCTTTCCCAGCCGGCGCTCAGCCTGACGATTAAAGGCCTGGAGGAGGCGCTGGGGGGACCGCTGTTGCAGCGCAGCACCCGCAAGGTGGCGCTGACGCAGGAGGGGGAGACCTTTTTACCGATGGCGCGGCAGCTGCTGGCGGACTGGGATAACGCCGAAGAGGCCATGCATCAGTGCTTTACGCTGCAGCGCGGCAAAATCTCAGTCGCGGCGATGCCGTCATTTGCGGCGAATGTCCTGCCGGAGGTGCTCAAGGCATTTCGTGATCGCCACGCCGGGATCAACGTCACCGTGCACGATGTTATCAACGAGCAGGTAATTGAAATGGTGCGGGAAGGGCGGGTTGAGATGGGGATCGCGTTTGAACCGGCGCCGACCCATAATCTGCTTTTTACGCCGCTGGGTCTCGATCGATTTGTCGCCATTGTGCCGAAATCATCCGCTCTGGCAGCCAAAAAACGCCTGTCATGGGAGGCGCTACTGACGCTGGATTTCATTACCCTGCAGCGCCCTTCGGCCGTTCGTCTGATGATGGAAGAGGAGCTGGCCCGCAGCGGTCGTAAACTGGATGTGGCGCTGGAGAGCCATCAGCTGGTGACGGTGGGCAGAATGGTCGCCAGCGGCCTGGGCGGCAGTGCGGTCCCGGCACTGTGTGAGGCGCAGATGACCTCGTTAGGCGCGGTCTGTATTCCACTCGATAACCCGCCGATTGAAAAATGCATCGGCGTGATCCACCCCGGGCACACGCAGCTTTCAAAAGCGGCGCATGCCCTGCTCGAGACGCTGAAAGATTTTTATCAGCCCGGTCAGGGCGCGAGAAACACCTGCGGCGAGGCGTGAACCGGATGTGGGCCAACGTATACCTGCGCGCCATACCACCGGGCCAGCGCGTCGGCCTGTAAAACCGTTTCCGGCGTGCCCTGAGAAACCAGCGTGCCGTTATGCAGCAGCAGGATCCGGTCCGCCCACAGCGCTGCCAGATTGAGGTCGTGCAGCACCACGCACACGTGAAAATCGCCCTGACGGGTCAGGGATTTCAACAGCCGCAGCAGATGCTGCTGGTGGTAAAGATCCAGCGCGGAAGTGGGTTCATCGAGAAACAGCCAGCCGCGCGGACCGCCGTCATGCCAGAGCTGCGCCAGGGCGCGGGCGAGCTGGATCCGTTGTTGCTCGCCACCGGAGAGGGCCGAAAAGTGTCGGTCTGCGAGGGGCAGGCAGCCCGTTATCGCCATTACGGCTTCGACAACCGGGGCTTCAGGGTAGCGCGTCCAGGGCGCGCGGCCCATACCCACCACCGCGTCGACCGGCCAGTCGAACCCGAGCTGCGTATTCTGGCGCATCACTGCCCGGCGGCGTGAAAGCTTTTGCGGGTGCCACGCCTCAAGCGGCGTACCCGCCAGGCTGCATTGCCCGCCTGAAGGCGTGAGATAGCCCGTGAGCAGGCGCAGTAACGTCGATTTTCCGGCACCGTTAGGCCCAATCAACGCCACCATTTCCCCCGGAGATAACGCCAGCGACACGTCGTTGATAAGCGTCCGTTGCCCGACCTGATAAACAAGACGTTCCGCGCGGTAGCGTTCAGCCATGTGCGCCTCCACGACGAAAAATGAGCCACAGGAACCACGGCGCGCCGAAGAGACTGGTCAGTAAACCGACCGGCATTTCAGCCGGTGCGACCAGCGTGCGCGCCACCGTATCGGCAACCAGCAGCAGCGACGCCCCGGCCAGTACGGAGCCGGGGATCACGGCCCGGTGATCGGATCCCAGCCACATCCGTATCAGGTGCGGCACCACCAGACCGACAAAACCAATCACCCCGCTGACGGCAACCGCGGCGGCAACCAGTAAGGCGCTGCACAGCAACAGGATCCGCTGTACCTTTGCTACCGCCACGCCAAGGTAGTGCGCTTCTTCTTCACCCAGCTGCAGTAAATTGAGCGCGCAGGCAAGACGCCAGATCATCAGAACGCCTGGCACCATCAGCGAGGTGACGGCCAGCAGCGTAGACCACTGTGCCTGGCCCAGGCTGCCCATGCCCCAGAGGGAGAGCTGGCGAAGCTGGGCATCATTGCTGAGCCATGACAGCACGCCGACTGCCGCACCGCACAGGGCATTGAGGGCAATGCCCACCAGTAACAGCCGTGAAAGTGTGCTGTTACGCTGCTGGCTTAGGACGAAAATGACGAAAGTGGCCGCCAGCGCACCCCCAAATGCCGCGATCATGGGAGCGTAAAGCATCATCAGCGCGGGGAGCGAGAGGGGAATAACCACCCACAGCGCCACGGCCAGCGCCGCGCCGCTGCTGATCCCAAGCAGTCCCGGATCCGCCAGCGGATTACGAAAAAGCCCCTGCATTACGCAGCCTGCCAGTGCCAGCGAGCCGCCGGTGACCAGCGCCAGCAGGACCCGGGGGAGACGAATGGTCAGCCAGATCTGACGCAGGGTTTCATCACTGCCGCGCCACAGCAGACTGACCGGCAGATGCAGTGCGCCAGCCCCGGAAGCCGCCAGCGTCATGATCGTCAGGATGGCGGCCAGCATCCACAGCGACAATGCGATCCGTCGGGACATCAGGGCAGTTGCTCCGCCCGGGTGCGCAATTGCTGTATGGCCTGCGGCGTGCGCACGCTAAAGCCCAGCAGTGCCATATCGTCGATAGCCAGCACCTGCCTGTTCCGTCCCGCCGGCGTTTGCGCCAGGCCGGGAAGTGTCCACACATTCGCTTCGCCGCCCAATGCCTTGACGCCATCCTGCGAAATCACCACAAGGTCAGGCTGGCTGGCAATCACCCCTTCCTGGGACAGCGGCTGATAACGGGTAAAGCCCTGCATCGCGTTTTGCAAACCCGCTGCGCGAATGGCTGCATCCGCGGCGGTCTGTTGTCCGGCAGCCATCGCGGTCATCCCGCCGTGGTTGAGGATAAACAGTACCCGTTTGTCGAGTGGCGAGGTGGGCAGGGCTGCCAGCGCCTGGCGCAGCCTGGCGCGCAATGCGTCACCCTGTGCTTCGCGATGCGTCGCTTCGGCAATGACTCGCACCTTGTCGTCAATCACGCTCAGGTCATGACTGCCGGGAACGGTGACGACACTGACGTGACTTTCCTCGACCTGTTTTAACGCCAGCGAGGGCTGCGCCTGAGCACTGGCCAGCACCAGCGTCGGGCGCATGGATAAGATCCCCTCCGCGTTAAGCTGGCGCAAATAGCCGACGTCGGGCAGGGCGTTCGCCGCCTGCGGCCACTGGCTGGTGCTGTCGCGGGCAACCAGTGACGATCCCGCGCCAAGGGCATAAACAATCTCAGTCACGTCACCCCCCAGGGCGACAATTTTCTGCGGTGTGGCCGCGAACGTCACCAGCGGCAGGGCGCAGAGCAGGGCGAGCCATTTTTTCATGCGGCCAGCCCTTTTCGGGTCAGGGCGTCGACCTGGCTGCGCCACTGACGCTGCTCTGGTTCACCTTCGCTGCGTTGACCGTACAGCTGAGCGATTTGCGTCCCGTCGGCGGCGAAGAGCTCCAGGCTGGTGACGTGCCCGTCAGCGGTGGGTTTACGCGTCACCCATGTTTCGGCGATGGACGTATCCCGCAGATGCAGGGTAAAGGTTGGGTTGAAGATGTTGAGCCAGCCTTTCATCGGGACGACGTTTTCCACCACGCCGGTAAAGATCTGCACGCAGCCGCGGTTGCCGACGAAGATCATCATTTCATTCCCCTCCAGGCGGACCGTTTCCAGCAGCTGTGCCAGAGCGGTGTTGTCTACCCTGCAGGCCAGATCGTCACCCACCAGACGAAACGCCTGCTGACGGCTCAGATTGTGGCGCTTCAGCAGGCCGAAGAACTGATGCACGTCGGTCATGGTGCGCCACTCCTGATCAACGAGGGCGGCATCAGCCTTTTCGTTGTGGGCAGGGACATCGGCATGCTTCAGCGCCAGTGGCGGATTATCGGCAAAGATAAAGCGCGTAAGCAGGTCGCCCCAGGCAGAAATATCGGTGTTATCGGTCGTGTAAACTTTCAGCAGGGCATCGCCCTGAAGGTCGAAGAACTGAATGCTCTGCCGCTCACCGCGGGCGGTGGTTTCACTGATGTGGAACGCGCTCGCCCACTGGTTGAGAAACAGGCGCAGATCCAGCGCCCGCGGATTCAGTACCAGCCCGGCGTGGCCGCTAAGGTGTTGATGCGTAAACGCGCCCACCTGCTCGTGAACTGCATAGTCGTTACGACAGATGCATTTGGTCTCGCCCACGGCTTCCAGCGCGCCGATGATTTCGCGGATGTCGCCGTGCAGGCGCCAGGCGTCGTGGCCCACGCGGGCGAAGGTCAGCTCTGCTTCGCTGATGTTCATTAAGCCTGCGATGTCACGTGCGTATTGACCCGGATTTTCTTCTTTCAGCGCAAGCCAGCGTGTATAGTGATTCATTGTCTCTTCCTTTCGAATAAGGGCCCCGGCAGGCCGGGGCGTGGGGATTACCACTGGTAACTCACAAAAATCTTACCGTTGCGTCCGTCCTGAGGAATGCCCTGAGGAGACCAGTACGCCTTGTCGAACGCGTTACCCAGCACCAGCGTCGTGGTTACCCCTTTGAGCTGCTCCTGGCCTTTATAGCTTACGTAGAAATCGTTAACCGCATAGCCCGGCTGTTCGCTGTAGCTACTGCTGATATGGGTTGAGCGATCGACGAAGGTGCCGATCCAGCCCACGGAGAAACCGCTTTGCGCCACCGGGATATCCAGCTTGCTGGTGACGGTATCCGGGTTGATGCTGGAGATATACTCGCCCGTATCGGTATCTTTTCCCCGGGTGCGGTTGTAGGCGACGTCGAGGTTGAACAGGTCGGCCGTGTATTTCGCCATCACGTCCCAGCCCCAGATTTTGGCGTGGGGAACGTTCATGGACATGGTGGTCGCAGCCGCAAAATCGACGCTGGTGGAGATGTAGTCTTTGGCTTTGGTGTCGAAGTAGCTGGCCTTGAATTCCAGCGCATCGTTAGCAAGCATGACGTCGTCAAAGCGCAGTCCGAAGCCAAACTCCTGCGTTTCATTGGTTTCCGGACGCAGGTTCGGGTTCGGTACCCAGTAGTTAGTGTAAAAGCGGCCGATGGAGAAGTGTTTGGCGTCGTTATACATTTCACCCATGGTCGGCGCACGGAAGGCCTGTGCGTAAGAGCCGAACAGCATCAGCCAGTCGGTCGGGCTGACGGTCAGTCCGGCACGGGAGGACCATCTGTCCGCGTTCACATCGTCGTATCCTTCGCTGCTCCCGCGGTAATTATCGTAACGGGTACCGCCGAGAAGCGTGACCGGCAGGTCGCGCAGGGTGATCTCGTCCTGCAGCCAGCCGGAGCTGAAATCGATTTTAGCCTCCGGGAAGCCGGTGGTGGTGCCCCCCGGATGTTGCTCCTGACGGTAGTATTCGCCGCCATAGGTCAGAAGATGTGAGGCAAACGTGTCGCTGAACAGACGGGTGCGGTTTTCCACTTTGCCACCTTTGGTGGTCTGCTTGCGAAACTCGCCGGTGCCGTCAATGTTCTGGGCGTTAATGCGCGCTTCAGACCAGTAGAGTTTCGCATCGGCATTCAGCCAGTCGTTGCCCTGGGGAGCCAGGTGATAGCCCAGCTGAGCGTCTCGCTGAATGGTGGAGCGATCGGTCATGGGATTGCTGCTGGCGTCTGCGGCGGGGGTTTGCGGGTTTTTTGGCTCCTGCGCCGCGTTATTGTAATAGCGCAGGGATCCGCTCAGGGTCTGGGCCGGGTCGATGGCCCAGCGGCCTTTTGCCAGCATGTTGTTGATGGATTCGTCATTCGGCGCTGTTCCACCGTCGCTCTGGCGCAGATCGCCGCGATCGCGGCTCGACCAGGCAACCAGTCCGTCCAGGGTTTCGGTACGCCCGTAAGCGCTGGCCCCCATGCCCAGACTGTGATCGCCCGTCGCGCCCGTACCAAACACGCGGTAGCCGCTGTTTTTTCCCGGTTCCAGCAGGTCATTTGCATCGGCGGTTTCATACGCGATCACGCCCCCCAGCGCGCCGCTGCCGTACAGTAAGGCTGACGGGCCGCGAACCACTTCGATACGTTTAATCAGAGCCGGGTCGAGGAACGTGCTGTTCAGGTGGCCAGTGTCGGTCCCCTGGCGCACGCCATCCACCAGCACCAGTACGCCGCGACGGTCGTAACCGCGCAGGTTGACGTCCTGACCGTTGGTGCGCCCGGTGCCGTCAAGCATCAGGCCTGGGACGTAGCGCAGCAGGTCGGCGGCGGAGCTGGCGGTCTGGTTTTCCGGGGCCGCGGTGTCAATCACGCTGACCATCATCGGGGCTTCGAAGGCGCTGCGGGCGTTGCCGGTGGCGATAACGGTCATGTCATCTGTGGCCGCAAACGCGACGCCCGGCAGGGCGCTGACAATGGATAGCGCAAGACAGGACGGGCGCAAAAATGCGGAATGCAGGTGTGGCATAGCAACTCTCCATAAAGAATCGAAAGCGCTGGCTGCCTGGGGATCACCTGGGTGGCTGGCGAAGGTATTGTGGTATTTATTTGGTGAGGATCAGCTTCCCGGCATGGGTCTGGCGCAACAGATAAAGCTGGCCGTCATGCTCGATGATCACGCGTCCCTCGTCCCCCAGCAGGCTTTTACTGTCGATCCGACGATCGGTGCGCGCTGGGGCAGGTGCTGTGTGTGTGTTTTCGGGCGTTGCCGCGTTGTTATCCGTACGTGACATAATGTTTATAAATAACAATCAATGTAACAATGATAATCATTATCAACAAAGTGAAAATTCACGGCAAGCGTTTTTGTGAAAAAACTGTGATGGGATCAAAACAGAAGCGGATGTGGCCGTGCGCGAACGTAGACCCTCTCCCGCAGGAGAGGGTAAGGTGAGGACTAAAAACGTGAATCGACCGCTGCCGCCAGTTTCTCCAGCAGCAGTTCGCTGTCTTCCCAGCTCAGGCACGGGTCGGTGATCGACTGGCCGTAAACCATTGGCTGTCCGGCTACGATTTTTTGCGTGCCTTCCCGAATAAAACTTTCGGCCATAATGCCCGCGATGGCGGTTGAACCGCTGACGATCTGCTGGCAGATCTCATCACACACGTCCAGCTGGCGGCGATGCTGTTTCTGGCAATTGCCGTGGCTGAAATCCACCACCAGGTGTTCCGGCAGGTCGAACTCGGCCAGCGTTTCACACGCCGCAGCAATATCTTGCGCGTGGTAATTAGGCTTTTTCCCGCCACGCATGATGATATGCCCGTATGGGTTGCCGCTGGTCTGATAAATGGTCATCTGACCGCGCTTATCCGGCGACAGGAACATATGGCTGGCACGCGATGCACGGATCGCGTCAACGGCAATTCGCGTGTTGCCATCGGTACCGTTTTTAAAACCAACCGGGCAGGAGAGGGCAGAGGCCATCTCACGGTGGATCTGACTTTCCGTGGTGCGCGCGCCGATAGCGCCCCAACTGATGAGATCGGCGATAAACTGTCCGGTCACCATATCGAGAAACTCGGTGGCCGTCGGTACGCCCAGCTCATTAACCTGCAAAAGTAGTTTACGCGCCAGCTCAATACCATAATTAACACGGTAGCTGCCGTTCAGGTCCGGGTCGGAAATCAGCCCTTTCCAGCCCACGACGGTGCGCGGTTTTTCAAAGTAGGTGCGCATGACAATTTCAAGGCGATGCTGGTACTTGTCCCGCAGTCCCTGAAGCCGTTTTGCGTAATCCATTGCGGCATCCAGATCGTGGATGGAGCAAGGGCCAATCACCACCAGAAGACGTTTGTCTTCGCCATTAAGGATTTTTTCAATGCGACGGCGGGATGCCGTGACATGTTCCGCTACACCCGCGGAAACAGGATGCCGCTGTGCCAGTTCAGCCGGTGTGACCAGGCTGTCAATGCGCGCAGTGCGGAGTTCATCGGTTTTATTCATGAAATGTCTCAGAAAAATTTTTGCTTCATCGGCAGACTACCGGGAAGTGATGGGCATCACCTTAAACCAATCCCTGCTGAATTCAAGTTCGGCGCGCCTGCGCGCCGAGGATGTGGTGATGATACCCGATTCTGAGTTATTGTACTAGCATGTTAGTACATGCGTCGGTTGAGCCCCATGATATCGAGGATTTTGGTGGCGATCTCTTCTACCGAATAGTTAGTGCTGTTTAGCCACGGGATCTGGTTTTTGCGGTACAGCGCTTCCACCTCGGAAACCTCCATTCGACACTGGCGCATTGAGGCGTAGCGGCTGTTCTCACGGCGTTCTTCACGTATTGCCGCCAGCCGTTCCGGGTTGATGGTCAGGCCAAACAGCTTGTGCTGGAGCGGCTTAAGGGCGGCTGGCAGCACCAGATTGTCCATGTCGTCAGCAATAAAGGGATAGTTGGCGGCGCGGATACCGAACTGCATCGCCAGGTAAAGGCTGGTCGGGGTTTTCCCGCAACGCGAGACGCCAAGCAGTATCACCTGCGCCTGGTCGAGGTTACGCAGCGAAATACCGTCGTCGTGCGCCAGGGTGTAATCAATGGCGGCGATACGCGCATCGTATTTGGTCAGGTTGCCGGGGTTCAGCCCATGCGTTCGGTGAGCGATAGGCGTCGGATCGAGTTTCAGTTCGCTCTGCAGCGGGGCCACCAGCGCCTGGACGATATCCTGACAAAACCCTTCACTTTGCAAAATAATCGCGCGAATTTCAGGGATCACGATGGAGTAGAAGACCAGCGGGCGGACCCCCGTCTGCTGGAAGATGGCGTCAATCTGGTCCTTCACCGCCTTTGCACGGCTCTCATTTTCCACAAACGGCAGCGTGATGCTGTTAATCGAAACGGGGAACTGCGACATCACCGCATGTCCCAGCACTTCGGCGGTAATCGCCGTACCATCAGAAATATAAAAAACGTGGCGATCGACAGCATTATCCATTTTACCCACCCTGAATATCGTACGTAATTGTCTGAAAGCATAAATTAAAAAAGTAAATTACACAGCAAAGAACTTATCCTAATTATAAATGAAACGGTGTTTTTGATTTTCCTGAAAAGTGGATTTCATTTTTCAATTAGCGACTTTATTTTTAGGGTTTTTGGCTGAATATATAGGAATCATCGGGTTAGCGGATGGTGGGAAAGTATCCGAAAAGTTGAAAATTTAAATTGCTTACACGATTCACCGTTTTTTTAGCGGAAATAATTATGCCAGTATAAATACGTAGTCAGGTGTTTCTTACTCCGATCAAATATCACAAAAGGATTGTTTCGATGTCCAACAATGGCTCGTCACCGCTGGTGCTTTGGTATAACCAACTCGGCATGAATGATGTAGACAGAGTTGGGGGCAAAAATGCCTCCCTGGGTGAAATGATTACAAATCTGTCGGGTATGGGTGTCTCCGTACCGAACGGGTTTGCCACAACCGCCGATGCCTTTAACCTGTTTTTAGACCAGAGCGGTGTAAACCAGCGCATTTATGACCTGCTGGATAAAACGGATATTGATGATGTGACCGAGCTTGCGAAAGCCGGTGCCCAAATCCGCCAGTGGATTATCGACACACCTTTCCAGCCGGAACTGGAAAAAGCCATTCACGAAGCCTACAACCAGCTATCAGCGGATGATGCCCAGGCGTCGTTTGCCGTGCGTTCTTCTGCCACCGCGGAAGATATGCCCGATGCGTCATTCGCCGGACAGCAGGAAACCTTCCTTAACGTCCAGGGTTATGACGCCGTGCTGGTGGCGGTGAAGCACGTCTTCGCGTCCCTGTTCAATGACCGCGCCATCTCTTACCGCGTGCACCAGGGCTATGACCATCGCGGCGTGGCGCTTTCTGCTGGCGTACAGCGCATGGTGCGCTCCGACGTGGGCTCTTCCGGCGTGATGTTCTCCATCGACACCGAATCCGGCTTCGACCAGGTGGTGTTCATCACCTCGGCGTGGGGTCTGGGTGAGATGGTAGTACAGGGCGCGGTGAACCCTGACGAATTCTACGTTCATAAGCCGACACTGGCCGCAAACCGTCCGGCGGTCGTTCGCCGCACGATGGGCTCGAAAAAAATCCGCATGATCTATGCCCCGACGCAGGAGCATGGCAAGCAGGTTAAGATTGAAGACGTACCGCAGGAAATGCGTGACCGTTTCTCCCTGACCGATGCAGAAGTGCAGGAGCTGGCGAAACAGGCGGTACAGATCGAAAAACACTACGGCCGTCCGATGGATATCGAATGGGCCAAAGATGGCAACACCGGCAAGCTGTTTATCGTGCAGGCGCGTCCGGAAACTGTCCGCTCCCGCGGTCAGGTGATGGAGCGTTATACCCTGCACGCACAGGGCAAAATCGTGGCGGAAGGCCGCGCGATTGGTCATCGCATCGGTGCCGGTCCTGTCAAAGTGATCCATGACATCAGCGAGATGAACCGTATTCAGCCAGGCGATGTGCTGGTGACCGACATGACCGACCCGGACTGGGAACCGATCATGAAGAAAGCGGCGGCCATCGTCACCAACCGCGGTGGCCGTACCTGCCACGCGGCAATCATCGCCCGTGAGCTGGGGATCCCTGCCGTTGTCGGTTGCGGTGACGCGACCGAGCGCATGAAGGACGATCAGAAAGTGACCGTCTCCTGTGCGGAAGGTGATACCGGTTACGTGTATGCCGATATTCTCGACTTCAGCGTGAAGAGTTCAAGCGTCGATACCATGCCGGATCTGCCGCTGAAGATCATGATGAACGTTGGTAACCCGGATCGTGCGTTTGACTTTGCCTGCCTGCCGAACGAAGGCGTTGGCCTGGCGCGTCTGGAATTTATCATCAACCGTATGATTGGCGTTCACCCGCGCGCGCTGCTGGAGTTTGACGACCAGGACGCGAAGCTGCAGAACGAAATCCGCGAGATGATGAAAGGTTACGACTCGCCAAAAGAGTTCTACGTCGGTCGTCTGACCGAGGGGATTGCCACGCTGGGCGCGGCGTTTTATCCGAAGCGCGTGATCGTGCGTCTGTCCGACTTTAAGTCAAACGAATACGCGAATCTGGTGGGGGGTGAGCGTTACGAGCCAGAAGAAGAGAACCCAATGCTCGGCTTCCGTGGCGCCGGACGTTATGTTTCTGACAGCTTCCGTGCCTGCTTCGCGCTGGAATGTGACGCCGTGAAGCGCGTGCGCAACGACATGGGACTGACCAACGTTGAGATCATGATCCCGTTCGTGCGTACCGTGGATCAGGCGAAAGCGGTGGTGGAGGAGCTGGCACGTCAGGGTCTGAAGCGCGGCGAAAACGGGCTGAAGATTATCATGATGTGTGAAATTCCGTCCAACGCCCTGCTGGCTGAGCAGTTCCTGGAGTACTTCGACGGCTTCTCTATCGGCTCGAACGACATGACGCAGCTGACGCTCGGTCTTGACCGTGACTCCGGCGTGGTCTCTGAACTGTTTGATGAACGTAACGAGGCGGTGAAAGCGCTGCTGTCGATGTCCATCCGTGCGGCGAAGAAACAGGGTAAATATGTCGGGATTTGCGGTCAGGGTCCGTCTGACCATGAAGACTTTGCCGCATGGCTGATGGAAGAGGGGATTGACAGCTTGTCTCTGAACCCGGACACCGTGGTGCAAACCTGGCTGAGCCTGGCCGAACTCAACAAGTAACGCCATCAGCACCAGAAAAAGGCGAGGATATATTCCTCGCCTTTTTTTATTTCATGCCTTATTTGCTCCCCATCACAAATAAAGTAAAAAACCAAATATCATAATTTGTCTGTTAATTTAGACAATTGTTAGCGCGCAAAGCGTTGCTAATACTTGAGCCTTACCGCGCATTTCCCTCGCTGATGCGCAACTGGTTGAAATACGTTTTAACCTGATAAAAAGGCAAATAACAATGACAATCTCCTCTGTATTGCGTACCAAAGATAAAATAGGTTATGGCTTAGGTGATATGGCCAGTGCGCTGGTCTGGCAAACGGCAACCTTATTTCTCGCCTATTTCTATACGGATGTTTTCGGTTTGCCGGCGGCCATCATGGGTACCATGTTTTTAGTGGTGCGCGTGGTGGATGCTTTTGTCGACCCTTGCATCGGCGCGCTGGTCGACCGCACCCAGACGCGGCACGGTCGCTTTCGTCCCTGGCTGCTGTGGTTTGCCATCCCATTTGGCGTAAGCTGCCTTATCACCTTCTATGTACCGGACGTCGGGCCGACGGCGAAAATCGTCTATGCCTGCGTTACTTACGCCATCTTAAGCCTTATTTATTCCGCGATTAACGTCCCGTATTGCGCCATGCCCGGGGCGCTGACGCTGGATCCGCGTGAGCGTCACTCGCTGCAGTCCTGGCGCTTCGGCCTGTCGTTCATCGGCGGGTTGATTGTGACGGTGATCGCCTTACCGCTGGTCTCGCTGTTAGGCCAGGGCAACGTTCAGAAAGGCTATTTCTATGCCATGAGCATGATGGGCCTGCTGGGTATTATTCTCTTCTTCTGCTGTTTCCTGATGACCCGCGAGCGTTATTCCCCGCGCAATGACACCTCGGGTTCGATGATCGGCGATTTAAAACTGCTGGCCGGAAATAGCCAGTGGCGAATTGTTTTCTTGTTTAATATTTTGCTGTTAACCGCAGTGGTGACGCGTGGTTCTGCCACCATGTATTACGTGAAATATGTGCTTCTGCGCCCGGAGCTGGTATTTGCCTTTATTGTTTCCGGGATGGTGGCGTCCTTAACGGGGGCATTATTATCTGAACGTCTGTTGGGGAAATTTGACCGCGTCCGCGCCTATCAGTGGACCATTATTTCCTTCGTGATTTTTGGCGCGCTGATTTTCTTCCTGCCGCCTTCGCAGATCTGGCTGATTTTTGGCCTCAACATTATCTTTAGCTTTATTCAGAACCTGACCACGCCGCTGCAGTGGACCATGTTCTCTGATGTGGTCGATTATGAGGAGCATCGCAGCGGCCGTCGTCTGGATGGTCTGGTCTTTTCTACCGCGCTGTTTGCCATCAAATTTGGTCTGGCGCTGGGCGGGGCGGTGGTCGGTTGGGTTCTCGGGATGGTGGATTATGCGCCCGGTCAGGCAACCCAGGCACCGCACGTGCTCTCTACCATTAATGCGCTCTTCACCCTCATCCCCTGCGTGCTGTTCCTCTGTATGGTCGCGCTGCTGACCATTTACAAACTCAACAGCAAGCTCGTCAATTCCATCGCCCGCGAGCTGGCCAGCAAACGCGAGGTGCGAGACGAGACAGGACAACTCACCCCGGCCACCCATTCCGCAATACAGGAGTAACACATGACTGCGATTTATAAGGACGCGGGACGTCCCGTGCATGAACGCGTCGCCGACCTACTGGCACGCATGACCCCGGAAGAGAAGTTCGCCCAGATGCATGCCTACTGGTTGATCCTCGATGAAAACGGTAACCACCGCGAACGCAGCGATCTGAGTGATGAATTCGCGGGCGTGAGCGAACAGGCTGCGCTTAGCGAACGGCTGAAACTGGGGGTGGGACAGATTACGCGTCCACTGGGCACCCATATTGTTGATGCGAAAACAGGCGTGCGTGCCGCTAACCGCCTGCAGCGCATGATGATGGAAGAGACGCGCCTCGGTATTCCGGCGCTGTTCCATGAAGAGTGCCTGGTGGGGCTGTTGTGCAAAGATGCCACGCTGTTCCCGTCGTCGCTGAACTACGGTTCGACCTGGAATCCGCAGCTGGTGCAGCGTGCGGCAGAACAGATTGGCAAAGAAGCACGCTCTGTTGGCTGCCAGCAGGGGCTGGCCCCGGTGCTGGATGTCTCTCGCGACGTTCGCTGGGGACGCACCGAAGAGACCTTCGGAGAAGACCCGTGGCTGGTGGGGGTGATGGCTACGGCATACGTGAAGGGTTTGCAGGGCGATAAGCGCGATCTTCTGGCAACGCTCAAACATTATGTGGGCCACTCCTTCAGCGAAGGGGCACGGAACCACGCGCCGGTGCATCTTGGCTTTAGCGAACTGAACGACACCTTCCTGCTGCCGTTTGAGATGGCGGTGAAGCTGGCCAATGCCGGTTCGGTGATGCCTGCCTATCACGATATCGATAACCAGCCCGGACACAGCGACCACTTCCTGATGACAACCGTGCTGCGTGAGCAGTGGGGGTTCGATGGGATCATCGTTGCGGACTATGGCGGCGTGAGCCTGCTGCACCAGCATCATGGCATCTCGCACGATGCCGCCGAATCTGCAGCGCTGGCCTTCAATGCCGGGCTGGATGTCGAATTGCCAAAAGATGATTGCGCGCGTCATCTGGCACTCGCCGTTGAGCGCGGACTGATTTCCATGGCGAAAGTCGATGAAATAGTGGCACGCGTCCTGACCGAAAAATTCCGTCTTGGCTTGTTTGAAAAACCGTATGCCGATGAACAGGGCATCGATTTGCAAAATGAGGCAACGCGTCAGGTTGCAAGGGAAGTGGCGACCCGTTCGCTGACGCTGCTTGAGAATAACGGCATTTTGCCCCTCGGCGGCAACCCTCGCGTGGCGGTCGTCGGGCCAACGGCAGACGATCCGCTGGCGCTCCTCAGCGGTTACAGTTTTCCGGTGCACTTAATTATTAGCGACATGGTGGAAGAGACCTCGCAGGTCACGACACCGCGCGCGGCGCTTGAGCAGTATCTGGGGGCCTCGCGGGTACGTTATGCCAAAGGCTGTCACATTATCGAAAAACGGATGGCGGGTGCGCCGGTGTTTCCGGGTGACAGCGGCGGTAAACCCATGCAGCAATCTCCGGTCTCGCAGCGTACCGACCTGATCCCTGAAGCCGTAAAAGCCGCACAGGAGAGTGACGTGGTGGTGGCCTGCGTTGGCGATCTCGCCGGGCTGTTCCAGAGCGGAACCGTCGGAGAGGGCTCTGATACCGACTCTCTGGATTTGCCGGGCGTACAGCAACAATTGCTGGCTGCGCTGGTGGCCACCGGCAAGCCGGTTATCGTGGTCATGACCGGCGGGAGGCCTTACAACCTTCAGGGGCTGGAAGATAACGTCGCCGCGCTGATGATGGCCTGGGCGCCAGGGCAGGAGGGCGGCTGGGCGATTGCGGATGTATTAACGGGCCGCGCTGAACCGCAGGGACGTCTGGTGGTCAGCGTGCCGAAAAGCGCGGGAGCAATGCCCTATTACTACAACCACAAGCTCAAAAGTGGCGGCACACCGTTCGCTTTCCATTTTGGCTCCCGCTATCCCTTTGGCTTCGGTCTCGGCTGGACGCAGTTTAGCTGGGGAACGGCGCGCGTGGCTGAACCCCGCGTTCCGATCGACGGCGAGGTGGTCGTAAGCCTGGATATCACCAATACCGGTGAGCGCAGCGGCAGCGAGGTGGTACAGGTCTATGTCCGGGATAACGTCGCCACGCAGGTGCGGCCACTGCAGGAGTTGAAGGCGTTCCAGCGCGTCACGCTCTCACCGGGTGAAACCGCCACGCTCACCTTTACGTTGCCCGTTGAGATGTTCAACTTTACCCGTCGTGACGGCAAACGGATCGTTGAGCCGGGTGAATTTGAGCTGCAGATTGGTGCATCGTCGGCGGATATTCGCGAGGTGGTGACGGTCAATGTGACCGGGGAAACCCGTGTATTGTCAACGGAATGGCGGATGCTTAGCACCTGTGACGTCAGCCGCGCGTAATCAGGATAAAAAAAAGCCCATCGTGGGAGATGGGCAAAGACTACACACAGCAATTCGTTGTTTCACTCAGGGGATTTCCATGCTTATAAATCAAGGTGTTGATTTATAACCGTGTCCTAATAGTAGGCATGTCAGCTTTTAGCGTCGATCAGATTCGTCTCAATAGTTAAAGAGACGTAAAGATTTCTTGAGGTTAATAGGGGACTTAGAGCCGTAATAGCGGGTCTGACCAGTGCGCAACGAATAAATACTTTAGCAACGTTTAAGTATTAAAGGGGAATATGTAGGCCGGGTACGCGACTGCGTTACCCGGCCTGTCCATTACTGCTTGTTCTTATCTTCCAGCTCTTCCAGTTCGCTCAAAATCACGTCCGGGTCCGTTCCCGGAGGCGGGATTTCGTGCACCCAGGCGGAGAACAGACGCCAGGTCACGGCCAGAAGCACCGGACCAATAAACAGACCAATCATCCCAAAGGCAATCAATCCACCAATTACGCCTGAGAGAATAAGGATCAGCGGCAGGTCTGCGCCCATGCGAATAAGGATGGGACGAATAACGTTATCCATGGTGCCGACCACGCAGCTCCAGACCAGCAGAACGGTGCCCCACGTGGTATCACCGGTCCAGTACAGCCAGATAATGCTGGGTACCAGCACCAGCAACGGACCCAGTTGCGCAAGGCAGGTCATCAGCATGACCACGGTGAAGACGGTGGCGTACGGCACGCCAGAAATCGCAAGACCAATACCGCCCAGCACCGCCTGAACCAGCGCCGTTACCACGACGCCAAGCGCAACCGCGCGCACGGCCTGCGCCGCCAGCAGAACCGCGGCATCACCCCGTTTACCCGCCAGGCGAGTGGCAAAATGACGCACGCCTAAAGCCACCTGCTCACCGCGCCAGTACAGCAGGGCGCTAAAGACCAGCATCAGCGTACAGTGCATCATAAAGCGGCCAATGTGCGCCGCCTGACCCACAAACCAGGTGGTGGTGGTGCCAATATACGGGCGCACTTTCGCCATCAGCGCGCTGCCACCCATCTCCAGCAGGCCATGCCAGCCGCTGTAAAGTTTTGCGCCAACAACCGGAATGCTGTTAAGCCAGGCGAGATCCGGCGGCGTCAGATCGCCACTGGTCACGGCGCGAATCACCGGGCCGCTGGAGTCGACAAGGCTGTTGACCAGCAACGCAACGGGAATAATGAACAGCAGGAACAACAGCAACGTCATCACCAGGACCGCCAGCCCACGACGTCCGAAGAGCAGTTTCTGTAACCGTAACAGTAAAGGCCAGGTGGCAACCACAACGGTTGCAGCCCAGGCGAAGCCGAGAATGAAGGGTTGAACGATCCACAAACACGCAATAATCATGAGGGCCAGGAACAGCACCGACAGCAAAATTTGCGCAACATCCCTGGGCTGGCGAAGATTGACCATAAATGAAACTTTCCTTAATTGAACACCAGCGTGGCTGGCGGGAACGGAAAACCGCGATTCTCTAATCATTAATGATTTCAGCGATTTTTGACAGGCGAATTCTGCCTGTAATTCTGCAGAGCGTATAAGAAAAAAATGTGATAAAACTTTTACGATACACGCAAACGATTTCACACCTCTAATTAGGGTCGACAGTAATGATCCCACAGATTTCTCAGGCACCTGGCGTCGTTCAGCTGGTGCTTAATTTTTTGCAGGCACTGGAGCAACAGGGTTTTACAGGGGATACCGCCACACATTATGCCGACAGGCTGACAATGGCGACCGACAACAGTATCTACCAGCTTCTTCCCGATGCAGTCGTGTTTCCCCGTTCAACGGCCGATGTGGCGCTTATTGCGCGACTGGCAACGCAGGAGCGATTTACCTCGCTGGTGTTCACGCCACGCGGCGGCGGCACCGGCACCAATGGTCAGGCGCTGAACCAGGGCATCATCATTGATATGTCGCGCTATATGAACCGCATCATTGAGATCAATCCCGAAGAAGGATGGGTGCGTGTCGAAGCGGGCGTCATCAAAGATCAGCTTAACCAGTACCTCAAGCCTTATGGTTACTTCTTTGCCCCCGAGCTCTCTACCAGCAACCGTGCGACAATCGGTGGGATGATTAACACCGATGCCTCCGGGCAGGGGTCGCTGGTCTACGGTAAAACCTCCGATCACGTTCTTGGCGTGCGCGCGGTGCTGCTGGGCGGCGATATCCTGGATACCCAGCCGATGCCGGTCGAACTGGCGGAAACGCTGGGTAAAGACAACACGGCCAACGGGTGGATTTACCGCACCGTGCTTGAGCGCTGTCGCGATAACCGCCAGCTGATCCTCGACAAATTCCCTAAACTGAACCGCTTCTTAACCGGCTACGATCTGCGTCATGTCTTTAACGATGACCTGACGCAGTTTGATTTAACCCGCGTGCTGACCGGCTCCGAAGGGACGCTGGCATTTATTACCGAGGCACGGCTGGATATTACGCCGCTGCCGAAAGTGCGTCGGCTGGTGAACGTTAAATACAATTCCTTCGATTCTGCCCTGCGAAATGCGCCCTTTATGGTTGACGCGCGGGCGCTGTCGGTGGAAACCGTCGACTCCAAAGTGCTTAATCTGGCTCGGGAAGACATCGTCTGGCACTCGGTGAGTGAGCTTATCACCGATGTACCTGATAAAGAGATGTTGGGTCTCAACATCGTTGAATTTGCCGGCGATGACGAAGCGCTGATTGAAAGCCAGGTCACCACGCTCTGTCAGCGGCTGGACGAACTCATTGCAGCAGGCGAAGGTGGGGTGATTGGCTGGCAGCTTTGCAGCGAACTCTCCGGCATTGAGCGTATTTACGCGATGCGTAAAAAAGCGGTGGGGCTGCTGGGCAACGCGAAGGGGGCTGCCAAACCGATTCCCTTTGCTGAAGACACCTGCGTCCCGCCTGAGCATCTGGCGGATTACATCGTTGAGTTCCGCGCCCTGCTGGACAGCCACGGTCTGAGCTATGGCATGTTCGGCCACGTGGATGCCGGGGTGCTGCACGTGCGTCCGGCGCTGGACATGTGCGATCCGCAGCAGGAGATCCTGATGAAGCAGATCTCCGACGATGTGGTGGCGTTGACCGCGAAATATGGCGGTCTGCTCTGGGGAGAACACGGGAAAGGGTTCCGCGCGGAGTACAGCCCGGCGTTCTTCGGTGAAGCGCTCTACGCTGAACTGCGTAAGGTCAAAGCGGCATTCGATCCGGATAACCGTCTCAACCCGGGTAAAATTTGCCCGCCAGAGGGCGTCGATGCCCCAATGCTGCAGGTGGACGCCGTCAAGCGCGGCACCTATGACAGACAAATCCCGATTGCGGTGCGCGCCTCCTGGCGCGGTGCAATGGAGTGTAACGGTAACGGTCTGTGTTTCAACTTCGACGTGAAAAGCCCAATGTGCCCGTCGATGAAAATTACCAGTAACCGTATTCACTCGCCCAAAGGCCGCGCAACGCTGGTCCGCGAATGGCTGCGTCTGCTGGCCGACCGCGGGGTTGATCCGCTGAAGCTGGAACAGGAATTACCGGAAAAACGCGCCAGTCTACGCTCGCTGATTGAACGTACCCGCAACAGCTGGCATGCGAACAAAGGCGAGTATGATTTCTCCCACGAGGTGAAGGAGGCCATGTCCGGCTGCCTGGCCTGTAAAGCCTGCTCAACCCAGTGTCCGATCAAGATTGATGTGCCGGAGTTTCGCTCACGCTTCCTGCAGCTTTACCATACCCGCTATCTGCGTCCAATGCGTGACCATCTGGTGGCGACGGTGGAGAGCTATGCCCCGCTGATGGCGCGTGCGCCGAAGACTTTTAACTTCTTCATCAATCAGCCGCTGGTGCGAAAGCTTTCCGAAAAACATATCGGGATGGTGGACCTGCCGCTGCTGTCAGTCCCTTCGCTACAGCGTCAGCTCGTGGGGCACCGCTCGGCGAACATGACGCTGGAGCAGCTTGAGGCGCTGACCCCTGAGCAGAAAGCCAATGTGGTGCTGGTGGTGCAGGATCCGTTTACCAGCTACTACGATGCCAAGGTGGTAGCCGATTTTATCCGTTTGGTAGAAAAACTGGGCTATCAGCCGGTGGTACTGCCGTTCTCACCAAACGGCAAAGCGCAGCACATTAAAGGTTTCCTTACCCGTTTTGCGAAAACGGCGCGGAAAACCGCTGACTTCCTCAACCGGGTGGCGCAGCTAGGGATGCCGATGGTCGGTGTCGATCCGGCGCTGGTGCTCTGCTACCGCGATGAGTATAAGCAGACGCTGGGGGAGCAACGCGGTGATTTCCACGTCATGCTGGTGCACGAGTGGCTGCCGGCGGCGCTGCAACAGGCGACCGTGAAGGATGTGAGCGGTGAATCGTGGTATCTGTTCGGCCACTGCACGGAAGTGACGGCACTGCCGGGCGCACCCGCGCAGTGGGCGTCCATCTTTGCCCGCTTCGGCGCGAAGCTTGAGAGCGTCAACGTGGGCTGCTGCGGCATGGCAGGTACCTACGGGCACGAAGTGAAAAACCACGCGAACTCGCTCGGTATCTATGAGTTGTCGTGGCATCAGGCGATGCAGCGTTTACCGAGGAACCGCTGTCTGGCCACGGGCTACTCCTGCCGAAGCCAGGTGAAACGGGTTGAAGGGAACGGGGTGCGTCACCCATTACAGGCCTTACTGGAGATAATTGGATGATCTGGAAACGAGCCGTGACGCTGCAGGCGCTGAATGCCATGGGCGAGGGGAATATGGTAGGGCTGCTGGACATTCAGTTCACGCGTATTGGCGAGGATGAACTGGAGGCCACGATGCCTGTCGATCATCGCACGCATCAGCCGTTTGGTTTATTGCATGGCGGCGCATCCGTCGTGCTGGCCGAAACCCTGGGGTCCGTGGCGGGTTATCTTTGCACCGAAGGGGAGCAAAAGGTCGTCGGGCTGGAGGTGAACGCGAACCATATTCGCTCGGTGCGAAGTGGACGGGTGCGCGGCGTTTGTCGCGCGCTACACGCCGGTAGCCGCCATCAGGTGTGGCAGATTGACATTCTTGACGAGCAGGATCGGCTCTGCTGCTCGTCGCGACTGACGACGGCGGTCGTGTAAAGTTTTCAGATGTTTTGCCTTTGGTCAAAAACTAGCCAGCCTCTTGTGATATACTGGTCAGGTTTTGTACATAAGCGAGGACATCATGGATACTGAAATAACCCCAACACAGCTGGCAATTGAATATTTACGTCGTGATAAAAGCAACTTGTCTCCGGCGCAGTACCTGAAAAAGCTGAAACAGCTTGAACTGGAGTTCACAGATTTGCTGGCGCTCTCTTCAAATGAGCTTAAAGAAGAGATCTACTTTGCCTGGCGGTTGGGCGTTCACGTCCATTGATCGTGACAGTAAAAAAAGGCCGCGTCAGCGGTCTTTTTTTTATCTGACGTTCAGTACCGGGCAGGCAGTTTATTGATTTTAACGAGCCTGCCTTCTTCTATCTCAATGAACCCGCCTGTTTTCAAATCCGCCAGAATACGCATCACCCCGCTGCGCGACAGCTGGGTTTTTTCGCGAATATACCGCTCTGCGGTGATGGCGTTGCGATAACTCTCATCTTCATCCATCAGCTTTATCAATTGCTGGCGAATCATCTCATAGGCCGTGGGCGCGCCCTGAGGCATCACATTATTGTATAGCCGGTTATAAACAAACATCAGGTGCTTAGACAACAACCCCCATAACCCATTCTCTTTGATAACGGCTTCTACCTGAGCGGTGGTAAGCATACCCGTCAGGCAGGGGGTCACGGTTTTAAGATAATCATTGAAGTAGATGTCTGTCAGATTGGCGAGGCCAAAAAGCGCCGGGCTACGTGCGGTGGTGAGCATCATGTTGTCGCTTCTGCGGTAGATAGCAACGGTGCCTTCGAGGATCAAATAGCACACGCTCTGGCCATTCACCTGGAGATCCAGCTGTTCGCCGGGAGCGACATTGCGCGTGGTACAGTAGGGTTGCAGGAATGAAATCAGTTCTCGCGCGTAAGGAGAACCACGATGCGTTTTTTCAGTAGAGGACATAACCTATAACCCGTAGCGATAACCCCCCTGATTATAGCGTTACTCCTTATTGTAAACACGAGGCCAATCAGTATTTACGTGGTAAATGACGGATTTCCAGCAGCACGCCACGCTCCATCGTGATGTACTTTCCGGTACGCAGTTCCGCGAGAATACGCATAATCCCACTGCGTGAAAGGTAGGTTCGACTCTTGATATACGCTGCCGCCGTGATGTTTTTCCGTACGGCATCTGGCTCCTGCATCAGTTCGACCAGCTGAAACCGGATAATGTCATAGGCTGACATCTGCGATATTTGCGCGCAGTGCTCGTATACCCGGGAGGCGGTATAGATGAGTAGCTTTGAAAAGTGTTCCCATAAGTTTTTTTCCGCCACGATCTTATTAAAATTATCCAGAGAGACATGCGCTATTTCGGAGGTTTCAAGCGCTCTGACGTACAGATGTTCAGAGGAGAACTGGCTGCTGACACCCAGAATAAAAGGCGAGGACTCTGAGTTTAAAACAATACCATCGCCACGACGATGCAGCGCAACGCTGCCGTGTAACAGCAAAAAACAGAGGCGAACATCATTATTGTGATACTGAATAATTTCGCCTTTCGCGAGAATATGCCTTTCCGTAAAAGGCAGCACAGTACTGATTAACTTATCAATATGGGCATACGGCTTTAAATCCAGTACGGTAGATTTTACATCGGTGAGGACCGCTGTCATTCGCGTGTTCATAAGGTGCTCCACTGCTTTCATTGCGATCATGGGTGACCGGCGTAGAGAATTATCTTAAAAAACAGCGACTACGGGAATATGCAGCACAGGTCTAAAAGTAGACTTTCAATATTATCCTGACTAACATTTTGAATTTAATGATCTTAACACTCCGGTCTATTAATAGACTGCCTGTTATATGCATAAGGTATTCCTTATTTACAATGTTTTATTTTTGTTAATTACGGGTCTACGGAAAGACTCCGAAAATGATTGTCGACGTCAACGGAGTTGTATAAATTTTATTTCATCGACAGCAAGTCATATGCGTCTTCAGACGTTTAATGAAATAAAGTTATTTCATTTTTTTCGCTGCTGTCTGTAAAAGGCAAAACATTAAGCGGGTGAAAAAACCGACGCGTCTTTTTGTCTGAATGTTAATAATAAATAAAGTGATACAGGATATAGCATGATGAAAAAAACACTTCTTCTGGCAACGATCGCAGCAGGTTCCGTACTGACAATGGCCAATGCGTTTGCCGCTGCAGGTACCGTTAATTTTAACGGAAATATTCTGGATTCTGCCTGTGATGTTGATGTGGCATCGCAGAACCAGGTGGTTGTACTTGGGGATTATTATAAAACAGAGTTTACCGCGACGGGGGCGAGAACCGCGGCAACGAAATTCGATATTATTTTGAAAAACTGTCCGGTCTCGGTCACGAATGCCAAAGTGCGCTTTGACGGTACTCCGGATGCGTCTAATAGCAATCTTCTGGCGATTGACACCTCCGTGGCGGGGGCTGCAACGGGCGTGGCGATCAATCTGATGACCGCGGATAAAGCCGACCTGCCTCTGCATGGCAGCAATGGTTACACCTACATGCTCAGCAGCTCCGCAGACAATACGCTCAATTTCTATGCTCAGTATATTTCGACCACGGCCAGCGTCACGGCGGGCCCGGCGAATTCTGTCGCCAACTTCTCGGTGGTTTATAACTAGCTCTTTTGCCTGAACGTCGGGGCCGCCCCGGCCCCCAATTTTATGAGGAACAGAATGTATTTTTTCAGAACCCCTTTACTGGCAACAGCGTTGTTATCTCTGATGCTGTCAACGGCTCATGCCGGCGTCATTATTGGTGGTACGCGCATTATTTTTGATGGCGCTAAAAAGGAAACGTCACTCAGTGTGAATAACCCTGATGGTACGCCGTATTTAATTCAGTCATGGATCGACGTGCAGGAAGGGGCGTCAGGCAAGGTGCCTTTTATTATTACGCCGCCTTTGTATCGTCTGGATGGCGGGCAAAAAAACGTTGAGCGCATCGTGATGACGGGGGCACTGCCTCAGGATCGGGAAAGTTTATTCTGGCTGAATATTAAAGCGATTCCGTCTGCCTCAACGCAGATGAACGCATTACAAATTGCGGTTAAAACGCGCATCAAACTGATTTATCGGCCCGCTGAGCTGCACGCGTCCACGCCTGACGAACAGGCCAGTCAATTACGCTGGCGCAGAACCGGGAATGAACTTCAGGTTAATAACCCGACCGCATATGTCATCAATTTTAATGAAATCACCCTTGGAGGTAAAAAAATCGATGACGTGTCGTATGTCTTACCCGGTGGCTCAGTCCGTTTCACGTTACCGCAAGGGGCCAGCGGCAGTGTACTGACGTTTAAAGTGATTAATGACTTCGGCAGCCCTGGGGGCGCGCATCAGGCAACCTTATAACCGGTGAAACGCGGGCATTGCCTGTCATAAATGAGTTAAAAGCGATGGCAATACACTATTTTCGGGCTCGACCTGCACCCCTGGCGACAGTGATCGGATTAATACTTGCAGGTTCATCGCAGGCGCTTTTTGCCGGTGAGACATTTAATGCCGAACTGGTTGAACTTGATAATCCAGGAAGAGGGAGAACGGATTTATCGGCATTTGAATCCGGATCGCAGGCACCCGGCACCTATCACGTCGATATTGTTCTTGATGACCAGCTAATGGCGACCCGCGATATCACCTTTACTGCAGTAAAAGACGAAAAGGGCAATGACGACCTCCGGCCGTGCCTGAGTCTTGACCAGTTAAAACAGTGGGGCGTAAGAACCACGCTTTTCCCGCAGCTGGCGGCGAACAACGGTGAATGCGCAAACCTTCAGGCGATCCCGCAGGCCAGTAGCGATTTTCAGTTTGGCGCACAGCGGCTGGTGATCAGCATTCCTCAGGCCGCCATCGACCTGCCAGCCAGGGACGCGGTTCCGCCAGAGATGTGGGATGAGGGGATTAATGCCGCCATGCTTAATTACAGTCTGAGCGGCGCAAACGCGTGGGCGAAGAACACTCGCGGCAGCCAGAATGATAGCCAGTACGCCAACCTGCGCCCCGGGGTCAATATCGGGCCGTGGCGCTTACGTAATTACACCACCTGGTCACGGGATTCCACCGGTGAGGATCGGTGGGACAACGTGTATACCTATGCGCAGCGCGCCGTTATTCCGCTGAAAGCACAGCTGATTATTGGGGACAGTACCGCACCGGCGGATGTTTTCGACAGTATGCCATTTCGCGGCGGTCAGCTGGCCTCGGATGATGACATGCTGCCGGACTCTCTTAAAGGTTATGCGCCCGTGGTCCGCGGCATCGCGCGAACCAATGCGCAGGTGGTGGTCCGCCAGAATGGTTATCAAATTTATCAAAGCTACGTGGCGCCAGGCGCGTTTGAAATCTCGGACATGTATCCCACCGGCGGCGCAGGCGATCTGGATGTGACCATCAAAGAGGCTGACGGGAGTGAGCAGCATTTCACGCTGCCTTATGCCTCGCTGCCGGTCCTGCAGCGGGAAGGACGCCTGAAGTATGCGGTGACGGCCGGGCAGTATCGCGCCTACAACAGCCGCGTGGAGAAAACGTCTTTTGGTCAAATCACCGGTATTTATGGGATTCAGCACGGCATCACCGTTTACGGCGGGATGCAGGGGTCTGATAAATACCGTTCAGTGGCGTTTGGCATCGGTAAAAACATGGGGGATATCGGCGCGATCTCTTCCGACGTGACCCAGGCCTGGTCAACGCCGAATAACACCGACAAAACATCCGGTCAGTCCTTGCGCGCGCGTTACAGCAAAAATATGGCGAAGACCGGGACAAACTTTTCAATTGCGGGATACCGATATTCAACCCGTGGCTATTACGGGATGCAGGACGTGCTGGATTCCTACGGCGACAGCAGCGCCCTGCAGGATCGGCGGCGTAACCGTGCTGAACTGACCATGAGCCAGACGCTGGGCGGCGCACTGGGTTCACTGACGCTCAGCGCCGCACGCGAAGATTACTGGAATTCTGGTCAGGCGATGGCCTCCTGGAGCGTGGGCTACAACAATGACTGGAACAACGTCAGTTACGGTTTGACCTGGACCTACAGCAAGAATGGACGCGGGAGCGCGCAAAACGCGGACCACGATCGGTTGCTGGCCTTTAACGTCAGCGTACCGTTGGACAAATTCCTGCCGCGTACCTGGGCTAACTATGGCATGAACGCCAGTAAGCACAACGGCACGACGCACATGGTCGGGCTGAACGGCGTGTCTCTGGAAAACAGCGCCCTGAACTGGAACGTGCAGCAAGGTTATGGCACACAGGGCACGGGAAATACCGGCAACCTGAACGGCGACTATAAAGGCACCTATGGCGAAATTGTCGCGGGCTACAGCTACGACAAACACAACGAGCGCCTGAATTACGGGTTGCAGGGGGGCGTCATTGCTCACCGTGACGGCATCACGCTTTCGCAGCCGCTCGGTGAAACCAATATCCTGGTGAAAGCGCCGGGTGCACACGGTGTCGATATTCGCAATCAACCCGGGGTTCGTACGGATTACCGTGGGTATACGGTGGTTAATAATCTGTCGGTATACCGAAAAAACGACATCACTCTTGAGCCGGAAACTATGCCGGATGACGTGGAGCTTGAGATTAATACGCGCACCGTAACACCGACCCGCGGGGCGATAGTGGAAGCCGATTATGTGTCTAAAATCGGGCGCCGGGTGCTAATGACCCTCTCCGATGGGCAGTATGCCGTTCCGTTTGGTGCGGTCGTCACGCTCAAAGGCGACAGCAACAGCAGCTTTATTGTGGGCGACCGTGGTCAGGTCTATTTAACGGGACTGCCCGGACAGGGAGAAATCGTGGCAACCTGGGGAAATCAACCCGGTCAGCAGTGCCGCGCGCAGTTTAGCCTGCCTGCACAACCCACCTACGGCGGAATAACCGACGTTAACGCGCTTTGCCGCCAGGAAGGTTAAAAATGAAATTTGCTTTATCTCTGATCCTGCTCTGTTTACTGAGCGGGTGGAATAGCGCCCTTGCCGGTACCTGTACAACCATCACGCCGCAAATATCGACGATATCTGTGGGCACGATTAACGTGCAGCGTGATGCCCCCGTGGGCACTATTATTTTTTCTCGCGCCGCCTCATCAACGGGAACCTATTTAACGGGATGTTCTAACCCGCTGATGCTGGGATTCAGTATGCGATATAACAATGGGAACCTGAGCAGCTACGGTAACCATGTTTATGCCACCAATGTCAGCGGTATTGGTATTCGCTTTTCCTCAGGGAATTATTTTGAAAACCCGGTTTACACGTTTTCGTATAACGCGGTGACGTCGTATGTGGATTGGTTTGGTGGAAAAGTTGAGCTGGTGGTGACCGGCCCGGTAACGTCGGGCGCTTTAACGCCGGGCGTTATCGGAACCGTGGCGCTTCAGGGAAGTGACGGTGTTTATCGTGACGGTCTGACGGTCCAGTTAACTGACGGCACAATTAATGCGCTGGCATGCACGATAACGACGGCGCAGTTGACGTTCCCGATAGGCGATATTCCGGCCTCATCGTTTGGCTCCGTTATTGGAACCACGCCATCCGGCGCCCAAAATACGCAAAATCTGGGGTTAACCTGCAGTGCCGGCACCAATATCAGTGTGTCACTCAGCGGTATGCAAAATCCGGACAGCGCCAATACCAGCGTCATGGCATTAACCGGTCAGGGGAATGCCGGTACGGCAAAAGGGGTAGGGGTTCAGCTACTTTATAACGGTTCTCCTTTGGTAATGAACGGTCGCCTGTTATTAAAACAGTCTGCGGGAGGACAGGAGACGCTCCCGTTAACCGCGCGCTATTACCAGACGTTAACCACCGTGGAATCAGGCTCGGCAAATGCGTCAGCCACGCTTACGATAACCTATCAATAACCGGTGAGATGATGAAAATAATTCCCGCGGCGTTGCTTGTGTCGGGTTTACTGTGCGGCAAAGCGCTATGTGCAGACAGCGTAAATATCGGGGTCACCGGAAATATCGTGGCCTCACCCTGCCTGTTTAATAACGGCAATACGAATCTCGATATTAATCTGGGCAATATCCAGGCGAGTAATATGGTGACGCCAGGATCATCCTCAGACCCGGTTACGTTTGATCTGTTATTTACCCAATGTCCGGTGGGGACGCGTAGCGTCACCGCTACCTTTACGGGTACACCCGACCCTGTTGCCGGCGCCGACTATTACATTAACCGCGGTACGGCCACCCACGTGGCGATAGCAATGCGCGAGGCCGGAAGTGGCATACTGAAAGGGAACGGCTCCAGCATGACGGAATATGTCGCCTCAGACCGGACGGCGAAGATGGCCATGCAGGCTGCGGTTATATCCACCGGAGGCAGGGCGACGCCCGGCACCCTCAGCGCAGTGGTGGTCATTACGCTGCAATACAATTAAGTCGCGCGGGATTTCACGCGCATTTTTGCTTCCCGTCGGTATGGTCTATGTTGAATATTTTAATTAGCGAGACGGATTCGTTATTTCAGTCTGGTCTGCAGTATTTTTTTATGGATTTCTTTTGGCGTAATTTTAATGACTGTATTCACTTTGATTATGAAATGACGCCGCATAACGTCAGCACGGCGGATATTATTGTCCTCTCTTTATGCCAGGGGGAAACCCTGACCTGTTTTCCGGAATTACAGTCACGGCAAAAAGGCATTGTGATCGGCTGGGTTGACGATGAGCAACGCTCTACGGCGTCGCAATCCTGTTATCAGGATATTGTTTTCATCTCCCGCAGGACCTCTCTTGACATGATTGGCGAGACGGTAGGGTGTGCGTGGCGTAAAACGCAGTTGAAGGGACATGTGCTGCAGAAAACGTCCTGTTTCGATTGCGAGCATAAAATATTATCACCGCAGCAAATACGCATCGTCATGAACCTGTATAAAGGCTTATCCGTTATGCAGACGGCAGACGCGTTACAGATCGGCTATAAGACCGTTTTTGCGCACAAGTACATGATCATGCAAAAATTTAACCTGCGAAGTGATTATGAGCTTATCGCGCTGCTCAACAGGATGGTGAAGAAAAACGGCACCCCCAATATTTTTCGTGATTCTGTGAGACAGGGTTTCCAGGACCGCCCCTGTCTGGAGGCGTAAAGGCACTTTTATTGATGACAGGAATAACGGAAACAAGTGTTCGGTTATGAAACTTTAGAGTTGCATCTGCAGCATGTTATTTTTACGTTTTATATAACGATTAATTAGCGATGCAAATTCATAAAACCCTGAAACCGATTTTTGTGACCAGGTTCAAGTGTGTGGGGCCGGAATGTTTAATTTCCTGCTGCCGCGGCTGGACAATTTCCATTGATAAAAAAACGCATCAAAAATATCTTTCATCAACGCATCCCGGTATCGCTGCAATCGCCAAAGACAATCTGATTCTGCAGCGTAAAGGCAAAGTAAACTATTCCCGTATTAAACTGGATGAAAATGGGGAGTGTCCGTTTATCGATGAAAATAAGCTCTGTATGGTACACCGTGATTTAGGTGAAAGTGCCTTATCGCACACCTGCAGTACTTATCCCCGAAGCTCCACCCGCTATCTGGATGAAACTCGCCACAGCATGACCCTTTCATGTCCGGAAGTGGTCAGGCGGGTTCTCTTCGACCCCGATGCGATGTTATTGCAGGAGCAGGATGAACTGCTGGCCGTTTATAAAACCAATCTGATTGGTCAGCGCCAGTCTATGCCTCAAAGCAGCCAGGTCATTCATCTCCTTGCGTGGAAAATAATCCAGTCGCCAGCGAGGAATGTTGAAGAAAATTTGATGGCGCTGGCTCAGTTGATCCTGACCTTACAGCATGTGAACTTCGATTTGCACAATCAGTATGAGCAGGTTGAACGCTTTTACGAAGCCTTGCTGGAAGCGTTGCAGAGCGGTAAATCGCTGCTCTCTGAAAGCAATGTCGGGCGATCAAATGCGATGAAATATCTGGCGTTGTCGATCCTCGGCACGAACGTGGCGCGAGATTCTGCACGGGATGGGTATATCAACGAAGGGCATCGTCAAATTGCTGACTTTTTGAATTTCAGCCATGACAGCGATCCCGCCAGGCTGGCGCAGAAATTCGACGCGATTAACCAGCAGTGGGGGAAACTTTGCCAGGAATCCTGTCTGTCAGAGCCGTACGTATTACGCAACTATCTGTTGTACAAACTCTACAGCGGCTATTTCCCGGGTAAGAATACCGCCACCATTATGCGTCAGTTTTATCGCATCGTTCTGGACTTTTTCTACCTGAAAGTTTTCCTGAGCGTCAAATCAATGGATGAACAACTGGACCAGCAGATGGTCATGAAAACCATCGCCAGCTTCTCAGAAAAGACCCTGCACAATCAGACCATTGATGCCCGTATGGATTTTGCTATCGATAAGATTAACGGTGGGGACGACCTCTCGTGCCTGCTGCTGATTGGCTAACGTATAACGAGGCTCGCCGTGGCGAGCCTCTTTTTCCTCAGACGTTCACCGCCGTGATTAACCGCGTCTTCATGGTCTGATAAGACGACGCCGCAAAGTCTTCCGCCCAGCGTTGGTCTTCAATTGCCTCAAGCTTAACCGCACAATACTTGGTTTCTGGCGTTTTGGAGACCGGGTCAAGGTTATCCTGCGTCAGTTCGTTACAGGCACCAATCCACCACTGGTAGGTCATATAAACCGCACCGGCGTTGATGCGCTCGCTGATGCTGGCACGGGTAATGACTTTGCCCCGACGGGAATGCACCCACACCAGCTGTCCGTCTTTAATGCCCAGGTTGTCCGCATCAAGGGGGTTCATTTGTACACGGCCTGGTTCGTCGGCAAGGCTTTGCAGCGCGGCGCAATTGCCGGTCATTGAACGGCAGGAGTAGTGGCCGACCTCACGCACGGTGCAGAGCACCAGCGGATACGTTTCGTCCGGGATCTCGGCAGGCGCGCGCCAGGCTGCCGCAAAAAGCTGGCCTTTGCCGCTCGGCGTATCGAACTGGTTATCTTTATAGAGATACGGCGTCCCCGGGTGATCGAGCGTTGGACACGGCCATTGCACATGGCCCATTTCACCCATTTTTTCGTATGTCACGCCATAGAATAGCGGACAGAGCTCGCGCATCTCGTCCCAGATCTGCTGGTTGGATGCGTAATGCATCGGATAGCCCATTTCGGTAGCAAGCAGGCTGATGATCTCCCAGTCACGTTTCACGTTGCCGCTGGCCTCAATGGCTTTACCGAAACGCTGGAAACCGCGGTCGGCACAGGTAAAGACGCCACCGTGTTCTCCCCACGATGTGGCAGGTAACAGAACATCCGCCACTTCCGCCGTTTTCGTCATAAAGATGTCCTGAACCACCACGAAATCGAGTGCTTCAAAACCGCGGCGCACCAGCCCCAGATCGGCTTCAGTCTGCAGCGGATCCTCGCCCATGATGTAATAGGCTTTTACCTTGCCTTCCAGCGCAAGGTGAGGGACTTCGGTGATACGCGTTCCAACCTCTTTGTCCATAATCCCGACATCGATTCCCCAGGCAGTGGCGAATTTCTGCCGGACCGCCGGGTCCGTAACGTCCTGATACCCCGGGAACATATTGGGCAGAACGCCCATATCACACGCGCCCTGAACGTTGTTTTGACCACGTACTGGCCCAACGCCGACGGCAGGTCGACCAAGGTTTCCGGTCAGCAGCGCCAGGCTGGAGAGACCTTTGACCACGTCTACAGCCTGACCAAACTGCGTTACGCCCATGCCCCACATGACGGTGGCGGAAGGCGCAGCCGCGAACGTCCGCATCGCCTGACGCACATCCCGGGCTGGAATGCCGGTGAGATGTTCAACGTTTTCGGGCGCGTAGTCTTTGACCGTTTCCCGATAAGCGTCAAGCCCTTCGGTAAAGCGCGCGACGTAGTTTTTGTCGTACAGCTCCTCTTCCAGAAGGACATAGCCAAACGCATTGACCAGCGCCATGTTGCTGCCGTTTTTCAGCTGCAGGTGCTGGTCGGCAATGCGTGCGGTTTCAATGCGACGGGGATCGCAGACGATGATTTTCGCGCCATTTTCGCGGGCTTTTAAGACCCGACGGGCGACGATGGGGTGCGAATCGGCGCAGTTATAGCCAAACACCAGCAGGCATTTTGAGTTTTCAATATCGTTAATGGAATTGCTCATTGCACCGTTGCCGAGGGTTTCCTGTAACCCGGCAACAGAAGGGCCGTGACAGACGCGCGCGCAGCAGTCCACGTTGTTGGTATTCAGCACCGCACGGGCAAATTTTTGCATCACATAGTTCGTTTCATTCCCTGTTCCCCGGGAGGAACCGGTGGTCATGATGGACCGTGGGCCATACTGCTCTTTTATGCTCCTGAGTTTATGGGCGGTATAGCGGATAGCCTCTTCCCAGGTGACGGGGGTAAAAGCCTCTCCCTTGTGGTAGCGGATCATGGGCTGAGTCAGACGGGGGGTAAGCAGACGCGTATCGTTCAGGAAGTCCCAGCCATAAAAGCCTTTCAGGCACAGGGTGCCCTGGTTTGTTACGCCTTCGGCCGCTTCGGCACGGAGGATACGGTTATTTTCGACGACAAGGTTTAATTTGCAGCCTGCACCACAGTAGGGGCAGACGCTGGCGATTTTTTTCATCAATAACAGACCTGTTAAGAAATGAAGCAAAGTTGACTGGGTAGCCCAGTCCCGTAAACGGGAGTAAGCAGGAACCATGCCATATTTACTTTGTAGGTTTTACAGGGTGTTATACGAGGAGGGAACGTGTCATCGTCAGCCCGATCGTCAGTTTTGACGATGACACGTTAGCCTTCACAGAGGGGAGGGTTTTTAGAGATCGTCCATGGTGTGACCCACAACGATTTCCAGGGTCTTACGAATGACATCTGCCTGCACAACGTCGTTTGTGGATTCCAGCGTCTGGATCAGCCACAAAATGATCGCTTTGTTGGACAGGTGTCCTTCAGAAGCCAGAACACAGCGTACTGCAGTAGAAAAAACAGCGGACTCTTCAGCAAAACGATCGCCTGCGTGACGGAAATATTCCGACAGCGCGCTTTCTAAAAAAGCGGAATGGTATTCGGGTTGAAGCTGAATATTTTGTCTCATTTGTTCTCACCGTAGCTGTAAAATTGCAGTCAATGTATTTTCCTGGGATCGGACGGTTTTCCATTTCCAAATAACGGCACTACATTGTCTCTTTTAACGTTGAGAGATCCCTCTCTATCGGTTCGTCCTTGCGCGGTTCTGCGACGTTTCAGGGCGATGTTGTTTGAACCGATGTCGGCAATCACCATCGCAAGTGTCTCCCGCCGCTGGGGATCCTTTTCATGCGCTTTCATATCCCGCAGACGCTGAACCAGAGCTTCGGTTGTGACGGGGCCTCGCTCTTTCAAAAGAGAAAGAACGGCTTCACCGATAAGCTGGTCAATCAGTCGGTCTGCATCACTGCTGTTCATAACATTACCGTTCGAAAAGCAGACCAAGCAGCATGTGGTAATGCTGTTCCTCTTCAGGCCCATCGGCCTTTTCGAGGCGGCTTAAGAGTTTGGTACAGAGCGATTTGCGATTCAGATTTCGCCCGTCGCTAAGAATCTCAACCACGACCTGACCGAGTGTCTCCTGTTGGGTAGGAAGCGCGGCCTTCTCGAAGTAGTGCGCGATCGCTGCTGCTGAATCTGCGACATAATCCTTCTGCTGCATGTTTCGCTCCTGTAAAAAAATGTAATCACTAACGTTACATTTAAGGTATACATAATTTCCAAATCTGTACATAGAAAATGTACAATTTTTTAAAATAATTGTGATATATTTTATAAATTCTATGTTTATCAGGTGGTTGAGTCATAAAAATGAAGCATTTCCGTTACAGAATATATTGTACAATACCCACCATGATGGATAAGTTGTACAACGCAGGAAACGGATGCGTTAGGTGCCGTAAATGGTTGAGATGTAAATTATTTGTCACGTAATTAATATGCTATAACAGATGTTTACCGACGTGTTTTTGTGGCCAACCCCTAACCCCCTTCAGGATAAGCATGCTTACAACCATCATATACCGCAGTCATATCTGCGAGGACGTTCCAGTGAAAGCGCTGGAAAACATGGTAGCTGCTGCAAATAGTAAAAACCGGCAATCCAATGTCACGGGGATCTTGCTGTTTAACGGCACGCATTTTTTTCAGTTGCTCGAAGGCCCAGCGGAAAACGTTTCATCCATTTACGAGCAGATTTGCCAGGACACGCGCCACCATAACGTGGTGGAGCTGATGCGCGATCACGGCCCCTCCCGACGCTTCGGCAAGGTTGGCATGGAGCTTTTTGACTTGCGTCAGTTCGACAGGGAAGAGGTGCTTCAGCAGGTTCTCGACAAAGGCACCAGCAGGTATCAACTGACATATAGCGATCGCGCCCTGCAGTTTTTCCGCACCTTCGTGGAGGCCACGGAGAAAGCCAACTATTTTGAACTGCCGCCTGCAGATGCCTGGGATTTCATCCCGGAAGAGACGCCTTTATCGGCGCAACCGGAGGTGGTGGCTAAAGGCGCGGATTGCAGCTTTGCGTTCCAGCCTATCGTGGATCCGTTTATGCAGCAGGTCGTCTCCTGGGAGGCCTTGATCCGCACGCCCACCGGTGAATCGCCCGGAACCTATTTTGCCCAAATTCCTCGAGAAGAGGTGTACGCCTCTGATTTGAAAAGCAAGCAGGTTGCGCTCTCCATGGCGAGCGCTCTGGGATTACAGGATCAGACATTATCCATTAACCTGCTGCCCATGACGCTGGTCAACGTGCCTGGCGCCGTGGATTTCCTGCTGACGGCCATTGACGCGAATGGCTTTGTGCCGGAGCAGATTGTGGTGGAATTCACCGAGAGCGAAGCGATTTCCCGTTTTGAAGAGTTTACCCATTCGGTCAGGCAGCTAAAAAGTGCCGGTATCAGCGTAACCATCGATCACTTTGGTGCCGGTTTTGCCGGTCTGCAGTTACTGGCGCAATTCCAGCCTGACAGAATTAAGATTAACCGCGATCTGGTCGCGAATGTGCACAAAAGCGGCCCGCGGCAGGCCATCATTCAGGCGATTATCACCTGCTGTTCCTCGCTGGAGATCCAGTTCTGTGCCGTCGGCGTTGAGAAGCCTGAAGAGTGGATGTGGCTGGAGTCTGCAGGCATTTCCCAGTTCCAGGGGCACCTGTTTGCCAGCCCGCGTCACGGGGGAATTCCGGCGATCGCGTGGCCAGAGAAGAAGTTTGAATTTTGAGAAAGCTGTACATAAACCTGCAAGCTTGACTGTACGCGCGGCAAAATTTGTACAACAATACATTAACGGGTGAAGGAACTTGTATACCCTTCACCCGCTCAAAAAGAGGCCTTAGTTATACAAATGGTTTGTACAATCTGATAAGGTTGGTCTGGTTGGGTATGGAAGTTCTAAGCGTGAGGGAGTTAATGGCCTATTACAGTATCGGCGAAGTGGCCGAACGATGCGGTATCAACCCCGTTACGCTGCGTGCCTGGCAGCGCCGTTATGGATTGTTGAAGCCGCAGCGAAGCGAAGGGGGCCATCGTCAGTTTGACGATGAAGATATCCTGCGTATTGAAGAGATCAAACGCCTGATGAAAAGCGGCGTTTCGGTCGGCAAAGTCAAAGGCTTGCTGGAAAACAAAGAAGTGATGACTCAGGGTAACTGGGCATCAATCCAGGAAGAGATGATGACGGTTTTGCGTTATGCCAGCCCGGCAAAGCTGCGCGCCAAAATAGGCGAATACCGCCGCGATCACGCGATGGATGCGCTTATCGATAATATTATTTCTCCCGTTCGTCAGCGAATGAATCAGGATCAAAATACGGTGCGTCATATGGCGAGCCTGCTTGACGGTGTGCTGATAGAATTTGCTGTAGCAAGCCTGGCGGAGTCACGTAAGAAAGCCGGTAAAGATGCTCTGCTTATTGGCTGGGAGTGTGATGACCGCACCCACTTGTGGCTTGAGGCTGCGCGTCTGGCACAAAAGGGGTGGCATATTGACGTGTTGGCCGACCCGATTGATTCCCCTCGTCCGGAGCTTTTTCCTGGGCAAAGAATTTTCGTCTGGACCGGTAAAGCGCCGACGCCGCGTCAGCAGGAACTGCTTGACCACTGGCGTGAACAGGGTTTTGTTGTCTCCTTTCATCATTAATTTCCGCAGGCCTTGAAGGCCTTTTTTTTTGCCCGTCGTTTCTCTGGATAAAATCTATCTTAAAAATAGGCATTTCCGATGCATATTTTACTTTTCCCCTTTACTCCACTTTTCTGATTCGATAACCCATTATTTTTCAAAGTATTGCACAATTAAATCCATCCCGCCCGCATCCGCTGACAGGGTCTATGCTTAATAAAAGTATGCAAAAAGGGCGATTTAGCCCAATGCCCCTGCTGACAGAGGGTTGAAGTGATAATCGTTATCACTAACATGGTGTTATGCCCTGGGGCTTATTAGATGAGGTGGACCTATGGAACTGCATTCAGAAACCTTCAATCCTGCCGACTTCGCCTGGCGTGGCTTAACGCTCACGCCAGCGGCGGCGGCACATATTCACGAACTTGTGGCGAAAAAGCCAGAGATCCTCGGCGTGCGCCTGGGGGTGAAACAGACCGGCTGCGCAGGATTCGGTTACGTGCTCGATACCGTCACAGAACCCGAGAAAGATGATCTGGTATTCGAAACTGACGGCGCAAAATTGTATGTCGCCCTGCAGGCCATGCCGTTTATTGACGGCACGGAAGTGGACTACGTACGTGAAGGTTTAAACCAGTTATTCAAATTTCATAACCCGAAAGCCCAGAACGAATGTGGGTGCGGCGAAAGCTTTGGGGTATAGGCGGTACTATGTCTCGTAATACTGAAGCAACGAGTGATGTTAACACCTGGAGTGGCGGCCACCTCAATTATAAAGAGGGGTTCTTTACCCAGCTGCAGACCGATGAACTGGCGAAAGGCATCAATGAAGATGTCGTCCGGGCGATCTCGGCCAAACGCAATGAACCTGAGTGGATGCTGGCGTTTCGTCTGAGCGCCTTCCGGGCGTGGCTGGAAATGGAAGAACCTCACTGGCTGAAAGCGCATTATGACAAGCTGAACTATCAGGATTACAGCTACTACTCTGCGCCATCCTGCGGGAGTTGCGACGACACCTGCGCCTCACAGCCTGGCGCGGTGCAGCAAACCGGTGCGGACAACAGCTTCCTGAGCAAAGAAGTGGAAGAGGCGTTTAACCAGCTGGGTGTGCCCGTTCGCGAAGGGAAAGAGGTGGCGGTGGACGCCATTTTTGACTCCGTCTCAGTGGCGACAACCTACCGTGAAAAACTGGCAGAACAGGGGATTATTTTCTGCTCCTTCGGCGAAGCGATTCACGAGCACCCTGAGCTGGTGAAAAAGTACATCGGCACCGTGGTGCCAAGTAACGATAACTTTTTTGCCGCGCTTAATGCGGCGGTAGCGTCTGATGGCACCTTTATCTACGTGCCAAAAGGCGTTCGCTGCCCGATGGAGTTGTCGACCTATTTCCGCATCAACGCGGAAAAAACCGGTCAGTTCGAACGCACCATTCTGGTGGCCGATGAAGGCAGCTACGTCAGTTACATTGAAGGGTGCTCTGCACCGGTCCGTGACAGCTACCAGCTTCACGCCGCGGTGGTTGAAGTCATCATCCATAAAGATGCCGAGGTGAAATACTCCACGGTGCAGAACTGGTTCCCGGGCGATGGCAACACCGGCGGTATTCTGAACTTCGTGACCAAGCGTGCGCTGTGCGAAGGCGAAAACAGCAAAATGTCCTGGACCCAGTCGGAAACCGGCTCTGCGATCACCTGGAAATACCCGAGCTGTATTCTGCGTGGGGATAACTCGATCGGTGAGTTCTACTCCGTGGCGCTGACCAGCGGCCATCAGCAGGCAGATACGGGTACCAAGATGATCCACATCGGTAAAAACACCCGGTCGACCATTATTTCCAAAGGCATCTCCGCCGGGCACAGTCAGAACAGCTATCGTGGGCTGGTCAAAATCATGCCGACGGCCACCAATGCCCGAAACTTTACCCAGTGTGACTCAATGTTAATTGGCGCAGACTGCGGGGCACACACCTTCCCGTACGTTGAATGCCGTAACAATACCGCCCAGCTTGAGCACGAGGCGACGACGTCACGTATTGGGGAAGATCAGCTCTTCTACTGCCTGCAGCGCGGGATCAGTGAGGAGGATGCCATCTCAATGATTGTGAACGGCTTCTGTAAGGATGTGTTCTCTGAACTGCCGCTGGAATTTGCCGTTGAAGCCCAGAAACTCCTCGCCATTAGTCTTGAACACAGCGTCGGTTAAGGAAAGCACATGTTAAGTATTAAAGATTTACAGGTTAGCGTGGAAGACAAAGAGATCCTGCGTGGTCTCAATTTTGACGTCAAACCGGGTGAAGTCCACGCCATTATGGGGCCCAATGGCTCCGGGAAAAGTACGCTCTCCGCGACGCTGGCAGGACGCGAAGATTACGAAGTGACCCACGGGTCGGTCGAGTTTAACGGCAAAGATTTGCTGGAGATGTCGGTGGAAGAGCGGGCCGGTGAAGGTATCTTTATGGCCTTCCAGTATCCGGTGGAGATCCCGGGGGTGAGTAACCAGTTCTTTCTGCAAACGGCGCTGAACGCGGTACGTAAATATCGCGGACTGGAAGCGCTGGACCGCTTTGATTTCCAGGACCTGATGGAAGAGAAGATTAAGTTGCTGAAAATGCCGGAAGACCTGCTGACCCGCTCGGTCAACGTCGGTTTTTCAGGCGGTGAGAAAAAGCGTAACGACATTCTGCAGATGGCGGTCCTTGAGCCTGAACTGTGTATTCTGGATGAGACCGACTCCGGTCTGGATATTGATGCCCTGAAGATTGTCGCCGACGGGGTGAACTCCCTGCGCGACGGCAAACGCGCGTTCATCATCGTCACTCACTACCAGCGTATTCTGGATTACATCAAGCCGGATTACGTCCATGTGCTTTACCAGGGGCGTATTGTGAAATCCGGTGATTTCACGCTGGTTAAACAACTGGAGGAGCAGGGTTATGGCTGGCTTACCGAACAGCAGTAATGCGCTCCAGCAGTGGCACCGTCTGTTTGAAGCGCAGGGCAATACGCGCTCGGAACAGGCGCAACAGCACCTGCAGCAGATGCTGCGTCTAGGTTTGCCGTCACGCAAGCAGGAGAACTGGAAATACACGCCGCTTGATGGCCTGCTGAACGGCGAGTTCGTCACCCGCCTGGCAGACATCAGCCCGGCGCAGCGCGATGCTCTGGCATTGACCGTTGATGCCGTGCGTCTGGTCTTCGTTGATGGTCAGTTCCGCCCTGAGCTGAGTGACAGCACCCAGGACAGCGGGTTTGAGATTGCCATTAACGATGACCGTCAGAGCCTGAGCACCCCGGTACAGCCCGAGGTCTTCCTGCACCTCACCGAGAGCCTGGCGCGGAGCGTGACGCATATTCGCGTTAAGCGTAACCAGCGTCCGGTAAAACCGCTGCTGCTGATGCACATCACCCAGGGAGCAGACGGCGACGAGATCAACACTGCTCACTACCGCCACCATCTTGAGCTGGCGGAAGGGGCGGAGGCCACGGTGATTGAGCATTACGTCAGCCTCAACGAAGCCCGGCACTTTACCGGGGCGCGTTTGACAATGCATGTTGCCGCCAATGCCCAACTTCACCATATCAAACTGGCGTTTGAAAACCCGCAGAGCCACCACTTTGCGCATAATGACATGCTGCTTGGACAAGATGCCGCGGCATACAGCCACAGCTTTTTGCTGGGCGGCGCGGTACTGCGCCACAACACCAGCACGCAGCTTAACGGCGAGAATACAACGCTTCGCATCAACAGCCTGGCGATGCCGGTTAAAACGCAAGTGTGCGATACACGCACCTGGCTTGAGCACAACAAAGGCTACTGTAACAGTCGCCAGCTGCACAAAACCATTGTCAGCGACAAAGGGCGGGCGGTGTTTAACGGCCTGATTAACGTGGCGCAGCACGCGATTAAAACCGACGGGCAGATGACCAACAACAACCTGCTGTTGGGACGCCTGGCGGAAGTGGACACCAAACCACAGCTTGAAATCTATGCTGATGACGTGAAGTGCAGCCATGGCGCGACGGTCGGGCGAATTGATGACGAACAGATGTTCTATTTACGCTCCCGCGGTATCGACCAGCAGGCGGCGCAGCAAATGATTATCTATGCGTTTGCCGCTGAACTGACGGAAGCGCTGCACGATGGCCTGTTAAAACAGCAGGTGCTGGCCCGTATCGGGCAGCGTCTGCCTGGAGGCGAAGCATGAGTTTTCCCGTAGAGAAAGTACGGGCAGATTTTCCGGTTCTGACCCGTGAAGTGAACGGTCTGCCCCTGGCGTATCTGGACAGTGCGGCCAGCGCGCAGAAACCGAATCAGGTGATCGAAGCGGAAGCGGAATTCTACCGCCACGGTTATGCTGCCGTGCACCGGGGGATCCACACCCTGAGTGCGGAGGCGACCCAGCGTATGGAAAATGTGCGTACCCAAATCGCCGCTTTCCTCAATGCACGCTCGCCAGAGGAACTGGTGTTTGTGCGTGGTACCACCGAGGGGATCAACCTTGTTGCCAACAGCTGGGGCAACGCGCAGGTCCACGCGGGGGATAACATCATCATCACCCAGATGGAGCACCATGCCAATATCGTGCCGTGGCAGATGCTCTGTGAGCGTGTCGGTGCGCAACTGAGGGTGATCCCATTGAACGTTGATGGCACCCTGCAGCTTGAGCAACTTGACGCGTTGCTGGATGCGCGTACGCGGCTGGTGGCCGTGACCCAGGTTTCTAACGTGCTGGGAACCGAGAACCCGGTGGCAGCGATTATTGAGAAAGCCCACCAGGCCGGCGCGAAGGTGCTGATTGATGGTGCGCAGGCGGTCATGCACCACGCGGTCGACGTCCAGGCGCTGGACTGCGATTTCTACGTCTTCTCCGGGCACAAGCTCTATGGGCCGACCGGGATTGGCGTGCTGTACGTGAAAGAAGATATTCTGCAGGCGATGCCACCGTGGGAAGGGGGCGGCTCGATGATTGCGACCGTCAGTCTCTCAGAGGGGACCACCTACGCACGCGCACCGTGGCGCTTTGAAGCTGGCACGCCGAATACCGGCGGGATTATCGGGCTGGGGGCGGCCATCGCCTATGTCACGTCTGTTGGCCTTGACGCGATTCAGGAGTACGAACAACTGCTGATGCACTACGCGCTGCAGGAGCTTGCCAGCGTACCGGCGCTGACCCTGTATGGCCCGGCGGACCGCCAGGGGGTAATTGCGTTCAATCTCGGTAAACACCATGCATACGATGTGGGCAGTTTCCTCGATAATTACGGCGTGGCCGTGCGTACCGGGCACCACTGTGCTATGCCGTTGATGGCGTTTTACCAGGTGCCGGCGATGTGCCGCGCATCGCTGGTGATGTACAACACAACGGAAGAGGTCGACAGGCTGGTGGCGGGGCTTAAACGCATTCACCAGTTGCTGGGCTAACGGAGAGGCGAAAGATGGCAGATTTGCCGGATAAAGAAAAATTACTGCGTAACTTCGGGCGTTGCGCAAACTGGGAAGAGAAGTACCTCTATATCATTGAACTGGGCCAGCGTTTACCGCCGCTCAGCGAAGAGGCACACAACCCGGAAAATATTATTCAGGGCTGTCAGAGCCAGGTCTGGATTGTGATGGAGCAGACGCGCGACGGCGTGATCGAATTACAGGGCGACAGCGATGCCGCTATTGTGAAAGGGCTTATTGCGGTGGTATTTATTCTCTATCACCAGATGTCAGCGCAGGATATTGTCGCTTTTGATGTCCGCCCGTGGTTTGAAAAAATGGCCCTGACCCAACACCTCACCCCGTCCCGTTCCCAGGGGCTGGAAGCGATGATTCGCGCCATCCGCGCCAAAGCTGCAATCCTTAGCTAGACTTACAGAACAGCATTCATTCTGTTTCGCGAGGTGGTTCCCGCCTCGCTGGTTTTTCAGCTTTCTGGCATCCGGCCAGTGAATAAGGAATCTCAGCATGAAGCGCGCGTCTCTAATAACTCTATTACTCCTGGGTTCGCTCGGTGCTCTTAATTCGGCCCGCGCGATGGATTACCCGTTGCCGCCCGCAGGCAGCCGTCTGATTGGGCAAAATCAAACCTACACGATACAGGAAGGGGATAATAAACTTCAGACCATCGCTCGCCGGTTTAATACTGCAGCACAGCTTATCCTTGAAGCCAATAATACTATTGCGCCGGTAAACCCTGCGCCGGGGACGGTGATCACGATCCCTTCGCAGATGCTGTTGCCCGACACGCCCCGTGAGGGGATTGTCGTGAACCTGGCGGAGCTGCGGCTTTACTACTTCCCGCCGGGCGAAAACATCGTTCAGGTTTTCCCGCTCGGCATTGGGCAACTGGGACTTGAAACGCCGGTCACCACCACCCGGGTCAGCCAGAAGATCCCTAATCCTACCTGGACCCCAACACCGGGCATCAGAGCGCGCTCTCTGGAGCAGGGCATTAAATTGCCGCCCGTGGTCCCGGCCGGGCCAAATAACCCGCTAGGACGCTTTGCATTGCGTTTAGGCGTGGGTCATGGGGAATATTTGATCCACGGCACCAGCGCACCGGACAGCGTTGGCCTGCGGGTCAGCTCTGGCTGTATGCGCATGAATGCGCCGGATATCAAAGCGCTGTTTGAGCAGGTGCGGGTCGGCACGCGGGTGCAAATCATTAATGAGCCAGTGAAGTTCTCCGTCGAGCCTGACGGTAAACGCTATATTGAAGTGCATCGTCCGCTGGCGCAGGTTGAGGGTGAAAACCCCCAGATGACACCCATTTCGCATTCCGCAGACTTTGCGACGTTTGTCTCGCAGTCAGGAAGTGATAAAGCGCTTATCGATAAAGCCTTGTCACGCCGCGCGGGGATCCCGGTAGCCGTGTCGGCCGATAACGGCGCGTCAGCGCGTCAGAACGTGTTGTCAGTACAGAACAGTCGGACATCCGCTGTGGTCGCGGAAAATGACGGTGAGAAGGTGACGCAGTAGGGGTTTGACGCAGACAAAAAAAATGGCGCACAATGTGCGCCATTTTATTAACAGGTACTATTACTTACGGTATTTAGTAGCCTGGTTGTCCAGACGCTGGTTAGCGCGAGCTGCGTCGTCTTTAGCAGCCTGAACGTCGGAACGCATTGCGTTCACGTCGTTGCTCAGCTGGTCAACTTTAGCGTTCAGAGTCTGAACGTCAGAAGACAGCTGATCGATTTTAGCGTTGCTGGAGCAACCAGCCAGCAGAGTAGAACCCAGGATTACCGCGCCCAGTACCAGTTTAGTACGATTCATTATTAATACCCTCTAGATTGAGTTAATCTCCATGTAGCGTTACAAGTATTACACAAAGTTTTTTAGGTTGAGAATATTTTTTTGATGGGAATACGCCTATTTTTGATCGTTCGCTCAAAGAAGCATCGAATCGGCCCTTTTTTGGCAAAAAGCTCTGTAAAAAAAGGCATTTTTCATCGGATTCATCTTAGATAATTCGCAATTAAATAGAGAAACCCGATTTGCTTTTTGAATGACTTTGGCTAATGCATGAAATAAAAAAAGCGTCCCGGAGGACGCTTTTTATGAAAATTAATTCGTTCGGGAATTATTACAGCACGTGAACAGATGCTGTGTTGGTGGTTCCGCTTGGTACCAGCGCACCAGAAACCATGACCACAACGTCGCCTTTCTGTGCCAGGCCGCTTTCCAGCGCCAGCGCTTTACCCTGAATGTAGAAATCGTCGGTAGACGCGATTTCTTTCACCAGATGCGCAACCACGCCTTTGCTCAGCACCAGCTGACGGGCAGTGGTTTCGTTGGTGGTCAGCGCCAGGATCGTCGCGTCCGGGAAGTATTTACGGACTGCGCGAGCAGATTTACCGCCCTGGGTGGCAACCACAATCAGAGGCGCTTCCAGTTTCTCAGCGGTTTCTACCGCACCGCGGCAGACTGCTTCGGTAATACGCAGTTTGCGGCTGTCGTTGTTGAAGTCCAGACGGCTGGTCATCACGCGGTCAGTACGTTCGCAAATGGTCGCCATGATGCCAACGGCTTCCAGCGGGTATTTACCTTTCGCGGATTCGCCGGACAGCATGACTGCATCGGTACCGTCGAGGATGGCGTTAGCCACGTCGCCAGCTTCTGCGCGGGTTGGGCGTGGGTTTTTGATCATGGAGTCCAGCATCTGCGTTGCGGTGATAACCACTTTACGCGCGCGAACACACTTCTCGATCATCATCTTCTGCGCGAAGATAACTTCTTCAACCGGGATTTCAACACCCAGGTCACCACGTGCAACCATGATGCCGTCTGACGCTTCGAGGATTTCGTCGAAGTTGTTCAGGCCTTCCTGGTTTTCGATTTTGGAGATGATCTGGATCTTCTCGCCGCCGTGCGCTTTCAGGTGCTCACGGATTTCAACCACGTCGGAACGTTTACGGATGAAGGATGCCGCAACGAAGTCGACGCCTTGCTCGCAACCGAAGATCAGGTCTTGTTTGTCTTTTTCAGCCAGGGCTGGCAGCGCGATGGAAACGCCTGGCAGGTTAACGCCTTTGTTTTCACCCAGGTCGCCGTTGTTCAGCACTTTACAGATAACCTTGTTACCTTCGATGGCGGTCACTTCCATGCCGATCAGGCCATCGTCTACCAGCACGGTGTTGCCAACGGACAGGTCGCTGGTGAAACCTTCATAGGTGACCGCAACGATTTCGTTGTTACCGACAACAGTCTTGTCAGTGGTGAAGGTGAAGGTCTGGCCCGCTTTCAGAGAGACGTCGTTACCGCCTTCCAGTTTGATGGTGCGGATTTCTGGACCTTTGGTATCCAGCAGGATGGCTGCTTTTTTACCGGTCTTGCTCATCACGTTGCGCAAGTTCTGGATACGCTGACCGTGTTCAGCATAGTCACCGTGGGAGAAGTTCAGACGCATAACGTTCATGCCGGCGTCCAGCATTTTGCTCAGCATCTCTTCAGATTCGGTTTTCGGGCCGATAGTACAAACAATTTTCGTCTTTTTCATGACAGTCTTAGTCTTTAAGTTGGGAAGGATATGGAAATCTCGCTCCGGGGGCGCACCGCCGCGGAGTCAAACCTGTGTTGCAAAAGAGTATATGACACGCACTAAGGATAGGAGACATCAAATGAGCGTGCAGAAGAAAGTGTGCCTGAGTGACAGCCCAACGAAGGAGAGGAGTAGTTGTACGTTGTTTTTTGTATTCCAAGCGCTGAAACCATTCACCAGGGATTAGGCGCGCATTATACGCTGATTTTAAGATAAAAGGAAAATGAAAACAGCGTTTCAAAAATAATCTGTGCAGATCCACATGAGATTGTTATCAAGGCGTTAAGGTTAGATGACATCTTATCGCGGCAGGTGCGTGACCTGCCGCATTTTGCTTAGTTTTTCAGCGCCTGGCTGAGGTCGGCAATCAGGTCTTTGGCATCTTCAATGCCTACGGACAGGCGAATCAGCTGCGGTACGATGCCGTTGGCCAGCCGCTGCTCAAGCGGAATCGAAGCGTGAGTCATGCTGTAAGGCTGGCTGACCAGACTTTCCACGCCACCCAGGCTTTCGGCGAGGGTGAATAATTTCAGTGAGCGGATCACCTCTGTGGCCCGTTGCGCATCGCCTTTCACCACCAGAGAAATCATGCCGCCCGGCAGCGCCATCTGCGTGCGGGCAAGCGAATATTGCGGGTGTGATTCCAGCCCCGGATAAAATACCTTTTCGACCTGCGGCTGTTGCTCCAGCCATTGCGCAATGGCCAGCGCGTTGGTGCTGTGCTTTTCTACCCGCAGCGACAGCGTACGAATACCGCGCAGCGTCAGGAAGCTGCTAAACGGATCCAGTACACCGCCGACCGCGTTCTGCAGGTAGGCAAGCTTGTCCGCCAGCGCGGCGTTATTTCCCACAACCGCCAGTCCGGCGACCACGTCCGAGTGACCATTCAGGTATTTGGTGGCAGAGTGCACGACGATGTCGAAACCCGTTTCCAGCGGGCGATGGATGACGGGCGACGCGAAGGTATTATCGGCCACGCTGATGACGTGATGACGACGGGCGATATCGGCGATAGCCGCCAGATCCGCCAGTTTAAGCAACGGATTGGTTGGCGTTTCAACCCATACCATTCGCGTATCCGGCCGGATGGCGGCTTCAAGACCGGCCAAATCGTCCGGCTTGACCCAGCTCACCTGCAGGCCGGTGCTACGTTTGCGCACATTTTCAATCAGGCGCCAGGTCCCGCCGTAGACATCGTCAATGGCGACGATATGGCTGTCTTTATCCAGCAGTTCAAGCACGGTAGAGATGGCGGCGAGGCCGGAAGCGAAGGCATAGCCGCGGGTCCCGCCTTCCAGTTCGGCGATGGCGGTTTCCAGCGCATGGCGGGTCGGGTTGCCGCTGCGCGAATATTCATAGCCGGTGTGCTCGCCGGGTGACGGTTGCGCAAACGTGGAGGTGGCGTAAATCGGGGGCATGACCGCGCCATGCCGATCGTTAAACTCACCGCTGTGTACGCTCAGGGTTGCCAGATTTTTCATCATGTATTCCTTTATTGCTGAAGACGGTTGCGCCAGGCGGTAAGAACATCGCTGCGCGTAATCAGGCCCAGGAAGCGGTCATTGTCATTAATGACCGCCACCAGACCGCGATCGAAAATGGCGTTCAGGGCGCTTTCCGGGGCGTTTTTATCGAGGAACTCCACCTGACGGGTCATTGCCGCGGTCACGGGAAGCGAGAAGCGGTCGCCATCGCCACCGATATGGCGCAGAAGATCCCACTCGTCGATGATGCCCACGACCTGGCCGTTCTCCAGGACCGGCAGCTGGGAGATGTCATACAAACGCATCCGCGCCAGTACGGTGGAGAGGGTGTCATCCGGCGCGGCGGTGACGGTTGCGCCTTCATCGTGGCGCAGGGCGATGTAGTCGGAGAGATCGCCAGCCTGCGGCCGGGAGATCAAACCCTGCTGGCGCATCCAGTCATCGTTGAACATCTTTGAGAGATATTTGTTGCCACTGTCACAGGCGAAGGTCACAACCCGTTTCGGGGTGGTCTGTGCCTGGCAATATTTCAGCGCAGCCGCCAGCAGGGTGCCGCTGGAGGAGCCTGCCAGGATGCCTTCCGTTTTCAGCAGCTCGCGGGCGGTGGTGAAAGCCTCGCGATCGGTGATGCGCCAGGCACGATTCACCCCTTCGATGTGTGCCAGCGGAGGAATAAAGTCTTCACCAATCCCCTCAACCAGCCACGAGCCCGCATCCTGATAGCGTCCCGTTTCTACCTGATCGGCCAGGACCGAACCGGCCGGGTCGGCCAGCACAAATTCAGTCTGCGGTGAGTGCTCAGCGAACCACGCCTGTAGCCCACCCAGCGTCCCGCCAGACCCCACGCCGACGACGATGGCGTCAATCTTACCGTCAAGCTGTTCATACAGTTCAGGCGCGGTGGTGGTGCGGTGCGCCAGCGGGTTGGCTTCGTTATTAAACTGATCGATGTAATACGCCCCCGGCAGTTCATTCGCCAGACGTTGCGCGTAATCCTGATAGTAGGCAGGGTGGCCCTTATTGACATCGGAGCGGGTCAGTACCACCTGAGCCCCCAGTGCCCGCAGGTGGAAAATCTTCTCGCGGCTCATTTTGTCTGGCACCACCAGGATCAGCGAATAGCCTTTCTGCGCGGCGATCAAGGCCAGGCCAAGACCGGTATTTCCCGCCGTCGCCTCAATGATGGTACCGCCTGGCTGGAGCTGGCCGTTGCGCTCCGCTTCGTTAATCATCGACAGTGCAACGCGGTCTTTAATCGAACCGCCCGGGTTCTGGTTTTCCAGCTTCAGAAACAACGAGCAGAGACCGGTATCAAGCTTATGCAGCTGGATAAGCGGGGTGTGGCCAATCAGTTCGGTGACGGAGTGGTAAATCGTCATGGTGTTTTCCTTTCAGGAGGTCATGACAGGATGATAGGGCGGGGAAATTAACCCCTTAAAGAATCCTTCACTCCGTTTTAGAACAGAAAAGAATATAAATGCCGTTTTTGGATGGAGGGATAGCAAGACGTAAAGTGCTCTGGATGTGAGGATGGCTATATCAGTCAAAAATGCTGCAAAATTAACCGTTTTCATCAGGTGATGAACCGCTGATATGCACATGCCAGATAATCATTTCTGAAATTGGTCTAAATGCCTGCCGGCGCGAAAACCGCTATTTATTCCTGCAAGTTATAACAAATTCCTTTTTGTTCATTTAAAAGGTGATAACGCCTGTTTACTATCATTTGGACATCCATACTGCTAAACCGCCATGCGCGGGACGGATTACACATAAGAATGATTGTACTCAGCAATATTTCGAAGGTTTTTGACAACGGGAAGGTTGCACTCACAGCCGTTGATAACGTCAATTTGACGATAGAGCAGGGGCAGATATACGGCATTATCGGTTACAGCGGCGCGGGTAAAAGTACTCTTATTCGTTTGCTGAATGGACTGGAAAAACCCACTCGCGGCAGCGTGACCATCAACGGACAGGACATTTCTGCCGCAAAGGGCGAAGCACTGCGCCAGGCGCGTCTGAAGATCAGCATGGTCTTCCAGCACTTCAATCTGCTTTGGTCGCGCACGGTGAGTGAGAATATTGCGTTCTCAATGCAAATCGCCGGTGTGCCAAAAGCCAACATTAAGGCTCGCGTGGCAGAACTGGTCGATCTCGTTGGGCTGAAGGGACGCGAGAACGCCTATCCCTCGCAGCTGAGTGGCGGGCAAAAACAGCGAGTGGGGATTGCGCGTGCATTGGCCAATAACCCCGACGTATTGCTGTGCGATGAAGCCACTTCAGCCCTCGACCCCCAGACCACCGATCAAATCCTCGATCTGCTGCTGGACATTAACCGCCGCTTCAGGCTGACCATTGTGCTGATCACGCACGAGATGCACGTGGTGCGCAAAATTTGCGACCGCGTGGCGGTGATGGAGAACGGCAAAGTGGTGGAGGAGGGGGAGGTGCTGAGCGTCTTTACCCGTCCGCAGCAGCCTATCACTCAGCAGTTTGTCCGCCAGGTGAGCCAGTATGCCGAGGAAGAGACGTTTAATACGGAGCTGGCAGCGGACCTTGAAGGTAGCGTCATCAGGTTGACCTTTACGGGCCACAGCACCCATAAGCCGATCGTGGGCGAGCTGACTCTGCGCTACGGCCTGCCGTTTAACATTCTGCATGGAAAAATGACCCAAACGGCCCACGGCGTATTTGGGCAACTCTGGGTACACGTCGTGGCATCGGATGAACAACTGAGCAATATCCTCGCCGATCTGAAGCACAGCGATATTGAAGGCGAGGTAATTAAACATGGCTGAGACGCTTTTTCCTCATCTGAAGTGGGAGCAACTCTGGGCGGCGACGCTGGAAACGCTGTACATGACTGCCCTTTCCGGCGTGGCAACCTTTGTTCTTGGGATCGTCCTTGGCCTGGCGCTGTTTTTAACCGCGCGCGGCGGGTTGTTCCACAACCGCGCGGTCTACAGCGTGATTTCAATTGTGGTGAACGTGTTTCGTTCTATCCCGTTCATCATTCTGATTGTGCTGTTGATCCCGTTCACGAAAACCCTTGTCGGCACCATTCTTGGCGCCAACGCGGCGCTGCCGGCTCTGATTGTCGGTGCGGCGCCGTTCTACGCACGCCTGGTCGAAATTGCCCTGCGTGAAGTGGACAAGGGGGTTATTGAAGCCACGCGCTCAATGGGCGCACGGCTGAGCACCCTGGTGTTTCGGGTTTTACTGCCGGAGTCATCACCTGCACTGGTATCAGGTATTACGGTAACGCTGATTGCGCTGGTGAGTTACAGCGCCATGGCGGGGGTGATTGGCGCAGGCGGTTTGGGAAATCTGGCTTATCTGGAAGGATTCCAGCGCAACCATGGCGACGTCACGCTGGTGGCGACGGTGACCATTCTGATCATCGTTTTCATTATCCAGTTCTGCGGCGACGTCCTGACCTCACTGTTAGATAAACGATAATCTCTAATAACACACAGGAACCATCATCATGAAAAAAACACTGACACTGATCGCCGCAGCAACCCTGAGCGCCCTGAGCTTTGCCACCTGGGCTGATACCCTGACCGTGGGGGCATCCAACACGCCGCACGCCGAAATTCTGGAGCAGGCGAAGCCTATCCTGGCGAAGCAGGGTATCGATCTGGAGATCAAACCTTTCCAGGACTACATTCTGCCCAACACCGCGCTGGCGGGTCATGATATTGACGCTAACTATTTCCAGCATATTCCTTACCTGAACAGCGTGCTGAAAGATCACGCCGGTGATAAGGATTATGATTTTGTCAGCGCGGGCGCGATCCACATCGAGCCAATCGGGATCTACTCCAAAAAATACAAATCCCTGAAAGATCTGCCGCAGGGCGGCAAAATCATCATGCGTGATGCTGTATCTGAAGAGGGCCGCATTCTCTCTATCTTCGAAAAAGAGGGGGTGATCAAACTGAAGCCGGGCATCGACAAAGTGACCGCGCGTATCAGCGATATCGTGGAAAACCCGAAAAAACTGCAGTTCACGCCTAATGTGGAAGCCTCTCTGCTGCCACAGATGTACAACAACGACGAAGGTGACGCGGTCGTGATTAACGCCAACTACGCGATTGATGCGGGCCTTGATCCTGTACATGACCCGATTGCGGTAGAGAGTGGTGAAAATAACCCGTATGCCAATATCATTACCGTGCATCGTGGTGACGAGAAGAAGAAAGATATCGTCGCGCTGGTGAACGTTCTGCACTCCAAAGCGATCCAGGACTGGATCCGCACCAAATACAAAGGCGCAGTGATCCCGGTAAACAACTAATTTATTGATTTTACGAATGAAGCCCGGCGGGACTCTCGCCGGGCTTCTTTTTTGTATCCGGGCGATGAATCATTTAAGCTGAGAGTTTAGGGCAATGGAGTGATGACGATGGGTAATGTGACCAAAGACGAAGCGCTGTATCAGGAGATGTGTCGGGTGGTCGGGAAGGTCGTTCTGGAGATGCGTGATTTGGGGCAGGAGCCGAAGCATATTGTCATCGCGGGGGTGCTGCGTACGGCGCTGGCGAACCAGCGCGTAAAACGTAGCGAGTTAACCACCCAGGCGATGGAAACCGTGGTCAAAGCGCTGGCCGGTTGAAGCGCCAGCGTTTCGCAAGCTGCTCAAGGGAGCAGCAGAGCAGGTAATAGACCACACCCGTAAAGATAAAAATGGCTGCCGGGTAAATTTGCACCCGGTTGTTCACCTGGCCGGCCACCGTGGTGAGCTCAGGGACATTCACAATAAACGCCAGCGACGTATCCTTCAGCAGGCTGATAAAAATCCCCACCAGTGACGGCAGAATATTGCGCATCGCCTGCGGCAGCAGCACGCGCGACAGCGTTTGCCGGGTACTGAAACCCTGAGACAGGGCGGCCTCGTACTGCCCTGACGGTAAGGCGCTGAGTCCGGCCAGTACTGAATGCATAACCGAGGCCGCGGTAAACCAGGCCAGGGCCAGCGTGACGGTGAGCGCCCCCGGGAGATCGCCGCCGGTGATGAGCGGCAGCAGATACCACATCCAGAAAATCACAAAGATTAGCGGGATCCCGCGAATTAATTCCGCCCATACAAAGAGCGCCTTGCGCACAAGCCCCGTAAAACGCCAGGCCAGGCACGCGAGAGCAATTCCACCGGGCAGGGCGAGAGCCGCCGCGCCCAGCGCCATCAGCAACGAGAGCAAGACCCCGCCAGGCTCACCGACTGCCGCACGTCCCCAGAGCAGGTAATCCAGGTTATCGGTAATGACATTAAGTCCGGCAAGCATGGTTTCCCCTTCCTGAGATTGGGCCGAGGCGCACCAGCACCGCCCCCATCAGCATACCGGTAAGCAGGTACAGGACGGTGCCGACGGTAAACGCCTCCAGCGCATGGGCGTTGTAGCTTTCAATCTGTCTCACCTGATAGGTCAGTTCGGCAAAGCCAATGCCGCTGGCGAGCGATGAGAGTTTCATCAGATTGAGATACTGCCCGACAACGGGTTGCCAGGCGTTGGCCAGCCCTTGCGGCAGAAGGATGTAACGAAACAAGCGCCACGCGGAAAATCCCTGTGCGAGCGCCGCTTCCCGTTGCCCGGCAGGGACTGAACGTAGTCCCGATGCCACTTCCTCAATCAAGAAAGCCGAGGTGAATACGCCTAACCCCCATGCAGAGCATAAAAACTCGGGGGTAAACCACCAGACGTCACCGGGTAAAACGGACCAGCGGTGATCCGCATTCACGGCATCCCGGAACGCCTGCGGTAACCCGTTCCAGGCGGCGAAATACCAGAACAGCAGCTGCACCAGCAGCGGCGTATTGCGAAACAGCGACACCCAGCTACTGACGACTACGTTCCCGACACGTCCACCCGTCAGGCGCAGAAGCAGAAAAAGCAGCGCGAGCAGGGTTGCCAGCAGCATCCCCGCGAGCGTCACCCACAGGGTGGTGAGAAATCCGGATGCGATCCACTGCAGGGGCTGTCCGGTCAGCACGCCCTGCCAGTCAAGTGCGGGCATTAGAGATGCTCCTGATGCAGCGGGTTCAGGACTTTTTGCAGGAATCGCTGAGCGCGTGGGTGCGACGGTTGCCTGAAAAATTGCTCCGGTGGCGCGGTTTCAAGAACGTGCCCGGCGTCGATAAACACAATCCGGTCGGCAATTTCCCGGGCAAATTGCATCTCATGCGTCACCACAATCATGGTGATCCCGCTGTGCGCAAGCGCCTTCATCACGAACAGCACTTCGCCAATCATCTCCGGGTCAAGCGCGGAGGTTGGCTCATCGAACAGAATGATTTGCGGTGAAGAGGCCAGCGCGCGGGCAATCGCCACGCGCTGTTGCTGACCGCCGGAAAGTTCGGCAGGGAAATGGTGTGCTTTTTCCAGCATCCCCACTTTTTCCAGCAGTGCCAGCGCCCGCGCCTGAGCTGGCTGGGCCTTCCAGCCGTGAACATGCTCCAGCGCCAGCGTGATGTTTTGACTGGCGGTGAGATGGGCGTAAAGATTGAACTGCTGAAACACAAACCCGACGCGGCTGCGCAACTGACGCAGCGCGGTACCGGAGAGCCGTTCTGTGGGTTTGTTATCGATCAGGATCTCGCCACCGCTCAGGGTTTCAAGCTGATTGATAAGCCGGATCAGGGTGGATTTTCCGGAACCCGAAGGCCCGAGAATGGCCACCACTTCACCTGGCGTGATGGTGAGGTTAATGCCCTTTAAGACCTGATGGTTACCGTAATGTTTCTGCACATCGCGAAACTCGACGCTGGCGTGTTCCAGATGTGAAAAATCCGCGGCACCGGCCGCGGAGTGTGAAAAAAGCGCTGAGAGCATATTACTGAGCTTCTATTTTAAAGGCACGAGGCTGTGGGGAGGGGGTATCCGGACCGAACCAGACGTCATAGATTTTTGCCGCCTGACCGTTCTTCTCAAGGTTAACAAGCTCGTCGTTGACGGCTTTCAGCAGAGCGGTTTCGCCTTTTTTTACCCCCACGCCAATCTCTTCTTTGCTGAGCAGATCGGGCAGGATTTTGAAGTTCGCCTTGTCCGGCGCCTGCGCCAGCAGACCGGCCAGAATCGTACTGTCCTGAGTGATAGCCTGCACGTTACCGTTGCGCAGGGCCGTCAGCGCCAGCGGAATATCGTCATAAGAGAGCACGCGGGCGTGCGGGAAACGCTGGTGCAGCGCCTGTTCACCCGTTGTGCCTTTTACCGCGCCAATGCGCGCCCGGCTATAGGCCTCAAGCGTATCGGCAGCTTTTACCGGTACCAGGAACTGCTGGCCGGTCACGAAATAGGGAAGGGAGAAATCAACCACCTGCGCCCGTTCCGGGGTAATGGTGATATCTGCCACAATCAAATCTGCCTTACCGGACTGCAGGAGGGGAATGCGGTTAGCCGGGTTGGTGGCGACCAGTTCAAGCTTCACGCCAAGTGCACTGGCGAGCGCTCTGGCGAAATCGACGTCGTAGCCGACAATCTCATGGGTCTTTGCATCGATGGAGCCAAACGGTGGATTGGCATCAAAGGTGGCAACTTTGACCACGCCTGCGGCTTTAATATCCGCCAGTTGATCGGCCTGCACCTGCATCGAGAACAGACCGCCTGCCGCCAGTAAGCCCAGCACCAGTGTCCTTTTTTTAAACCCTTTCGTGTTTGCTGCCATAGTGATTGTTCATCCCGTTGTTTTTGTTTTACCCCGTCACGCTCCCATAAGCGAAAGCTCTCGCCAAATAAGAAATCGTTCTTTGCTATTAGCAAAAAAGCATTAGTGAACAAGGTGTTAATGGCGAGTAAAAGAATGGAGGGCTATTTGCAAATCCTGCACATCGACAGTGGATTTTGGTATTTCCCCTGTGCGGGTGTTGGGTGTTTAACTTAGGGCAAGTGAAGCGAAAGGGGGAAAGACGATGAAAAAGTGGATAAACACGTTACGGCGGTTTTTTGCGACCCGACCAGCGAATGCGGAGAACAGCGCGCAACGTGTTCTTGAGTCCGTACTGCCTGTCGCCAGCCTGTATGGCGTGGACGTTGCCAACATTGATCCGGAGTGGTTCCATGATAAAACGTCACGCTGAACTGCGCCGCACGCGCGAAATGTACTGGAATGAGCTGTGCGAAATTTTGTTCTGACAACGGTTAACTGCTAATGTCGGCAGGATGAATCTCCTGACCCGTTAACGGAATGAATAACACTCTTTTCAGGCGCACGGTTATTGTCTGGCTGCTGGTGTGCCTCATCAGCGGCGTTTTGCTCTATGCCGAACAGATCCGCCGCCAGTTCTGGGAACGCGATCGTGAGTTTTCGACACGCTATTCCACCCTTAGCGCCGTGCTGACGCAAAATGAATCTGTTTTGCCGTTACTCAACGGTGAGGAAGACCTCGCGGCTCTGCGCAAAAAATTCCCGCACATCCTCGCCCTTGAGAAAACCTCAGGCCGTGCGCTGAACGCTGCCCGTGTGGAATCGACCCGCGATTGTCAGTACTGGCTGTATAATCCCTGGCGTCAGATCCGCGTACTTATCGATCTTGCGCCGCTGCTCAGCACCCAACATACCTTTGATGCACTTGCCATTCGCTTCAATGACGCAGATAACGCGCCCCCTGCCGGGGCTTTCTGGCACTGGCAGCGGACCTTCACGCAACCCACACAACCCTTTACCCTTATGGCCACGGCAAAGCCGCACTGGCTGGCCGTCTCCTGGTGGGTATATCCGTTCCTGTTCTTCGGCTGGGCAGTGCTTATCGCCGCGGCCAGCCTGCTGCTCTGGCAACGGCGGCAGCGCCAGCACGCCGAACAGCGCGCACACTATTACCAGCATGCAAGGCTCAACACCCTGGGAGAGATCACCGCTGGGATCGTGCATGAGATTAACCAGCCGCTGACTGCCGTTCAGACCTGGATTCAGGGTGCTCAGCGTCAGCAGCAGCAGGCGAATCCGCAGGCCGTATCGCAGGCGCTGGCTGCCGCGCTGGTACAAACCCAGCGTATCAGCGCGCTCTTAACCCGCTTTCGCGAACATGTGGTTCAGGAAAAAGTCACCTTGCGCGACATCGACCTGAAACCGTGCTGGCAGCAGGTGGTCGATCTCCTGGAACATGAACGCCGCTCTGAGCATATCGCGGTGAGCCATGCGTTCGCGGCAGGTGCCACGCGGGTTCTGGCAGACCGACTCTGGCTTGAACAGGTGCTGCATAATCTGCTCAGTAATGCCATTCAGGCCCAGCAACAATGCGCGCAAGGATGGGTGAAAATTACCAGCGAGAAACGGGAAAACTGGATTTATATCACCCTCACCGATGGCGGACCTGGCTTTAGCCCGGAGGCCTTGCAGAACGCCTTTATGCCGTTTTACAGCGGACGGACGGAAGGAATAGGGCTGGGAATGACGTTAACGGAGTCGTTGATGACGCGCATGAACGGATCAATCACGCTGGGCAATGCGCCCCAGGGCGGGGCGCAGGTTCGGTTACAACTGGCGAGTGGAGAGGTAAATACGCGTGGATAACACAGTCTGGCTGATTGATGACGATGAATCCATCCGTGAGTCGCTGGCCTTCTTACTCTCGGGAATGGGCTGGCAGGTCAATGGGTTTGAAAGCGTGGACGCGTTTACGTCAGCGCACGGTGGGCGCGCGGCGCTCGTCGGCTGTCTGCTGCTGGATATGCGCATGCCGGGAAAAGGCGGGCTGACCTGGCTGGAGGAGGGCAAATGGCCCTGGCCGCTGTTGCCGGTTATCGTCATGACCGGACACGGCACCGTTGATGCCTGCCGCCGCGCCTTTCGCAATGGCGTCTTTGAATTTTTCACCAAGCCGCTGGATGCCGATAAGCTCATTGAAACGGTAGGGCTCGCCTTCGAAGAGAGCCAGAGACGACTGACCCGCTGGCAGGAAACGTCGCGGATTAAAGCGCGTTTCGAACAACTGACGGCGCGTGAGCACGAGGTGCTGGCGGTGCTGATGGAAGGACGCAGCAATAAAGAGGTGGCCCTGCAGTTGAACCTCTCGCCCAGAACGGTTGAAGCGCACCGGGCCGCGGCGTTCGCCAAGCTTGGCGTGACCAGCCTGGTGCAGGCAATCCGCGATTACGACAAATTACAATCCGTATAACTACCAGGATAATTGCGTAATCAACCGAATTACGCCTCATCGCGCGTCTGAGTACGATTGAACGGTATTCAATCATTCGAGGACGTGCGATGAAAAAAGTAATGATGGCAGCCGCGCTTGTCGCCGGTAGCGTAAGCCTGACGGCACAGGCCGACGCGTTGAACCAGAAAAACCTCTCCCTGGCGCAGGCCAACGCGCTGGCGACCTCCGCCATTCAGGCCTGCGTAGCGAAAAACTACCAGGTGACGGTCACCGTGGTGGACCGCGCCGGTGTGGTCAAAGCGGTGCAGCGTACCGACAATGCCGGGCCACACACGGTAAAAGCCAGCGAAATGAAAGCCTATACCGCGCTGAGTGCAAAAAATGCGTCAGGCAAGGTTATGGAAGCCGCGCAGAGCAATGCCGGCGCACAAAACATGCGTGATATTCCGGGCTTCCTGCTGCTGGCCGGTGGTCTGCCGGTGAAAGAGGGGGATGAGGTGATCGGCGCAATAGGGATCGGCGGTGCGCCGGGTGGTCATCTGGATGAAGCGTGCGCGCAGGCGGCGATTGACGGGCTGAAGAAATAATATAAAAAAGCACCGGGTTTTCCGGTGCTTTATCATCAGATCTTGCAGGCATCACCGCAGTCGTCATCGGCGATAATCGACTGCGCTTTTTTATCAGCGTCGTCGAGACGTTCCGCGTTACGCTCTTCAGCTTCATCCAGCCCGTTAAAGACCAAGTTTTCGAGATCAATTTCCATATGGCACCTGCTTTGTTCGGTTTTTGATACTGGCACAGTATAGGGCAAAAAGAGCCGGCAATGTACCGCGCAGCACATAACGATAATCCCTGCCATACTCAGTGCTTTATCGCTGAGGAGAGCTCATGATTATACTGTGTAAAACCTGCGGTACCTCTTATGACGCAACGCCGGCGCGATGCCCTGTGTGCGAGGATGAACGCCAGTATGTTCCGGCCAGCGGCCAGGCGTGGAGTGATTTTGCGACGGTGACGGCCACACACAGCAATAAATGGCAGCAGATGGAGCCGCAGCTGCTCAGTATCAAAACGGTGCCCGCTTTTGCCATCAACCAGCGCGCGCTGCTTCTGCGTACCCCCCACGGCAATATCCTTTGGGATTGCATTGCGAATCTCGACCCGGCAACCAGAACCATCATCACGGCGCTCGGTGGCATCAGCGCGATCGCGATTTCACATCCTCACTACTACACCACAATGCAGGAGTGGGCCGGGGCTTTCGATGCGCCGGTTTACCTGCACGCGAACGATCGCGAGTGGGTTATGCGCGACAGCCCGATGCTCCACTTCTGGCAGGGCGATACGCTGGACATTTTCCCCGCGGTAACGTTATTACGCCTCGGAGGACATTTCGCTGGCGGAACGGTGCTGCACTGGCAGGAGGGTGATGGTGTCTTACTGGCAGGTGATATTCTACAGGTCACGCCGGGCAAAGATGCCGTCTCGTTTATGTGGAGCTATCCGAATATGCTGCCGTTGCCCGCCCGCAGCGTCGAAGACGTGACCGGGCGGCTGGTGGGGAAAAAATTCGCTCGCCTGTACGGCGCTTTTGAAGGGCAAAATATCCTGGCGAATGCGGATGAGATTGTGCAGCGGTCGGGCCAGAAATATATTGCTTGTCTGAAGTAAAGTCCGGTGGGTAAACTTTACTTGTGTGATCCCGATCATACCTAAACTAAAACAGATAAAAGAGAAATTGCTATGCAACATATCATTGAAGGTTTTCTCAGCTTTCAAAAAGAGATTTTCCCGCAACGTAAAGAGCTCTTCCGCAGTTTAGCGTCCAGCCAGAATCCCAAAGCGCTGTTCATCTCATGCTCTGACAGCCGTCTGGTCCCAGAACTGGTCACTCAGCAAGAGCCAGGACAACTCTTTGTCATTCGTAATGCTGGCAACATCGTGCCACCGTTCGGCCCTGAGCCAGGCGGTGTCTCCGCAACGATTGAATACGCGGTTGTCGCGCTGGGCGTGACCGATATTGTTATCTGCGGCCACTCCAACTGTGGGGCGATGAAAGCCATTGCCGACAATGCGGACCTCGAACCTATGCCGGCGGTTTCTCACTGGTTACGCTATTCCGATGCGGCAAAAGCGGTGGTTGAGAAGAAAACCTGGGATAAGCCAATCGATAAAGTGAATGCGATGGTGCAGGAAAACGTGTTTGCGCAGCTGAGCAACATTAAGACTCACCCGTCAGTGGCGGTGGGCCTGCGCAACAACGCCATCCGTCTTCACGGCTGGGTGTATGACATTGAAAGCGGCAAAATTCTTGCACTGGATAAAGAGACGAAAACCTTCGTCTCTTTATCCGATAACCCGCAGGTTTACTTCGAGTAATCCCGCGTTGCAGGGCACGGATGCCCTGTCAGTCATCACTGTACGGTAATTTCCGTCTTGAACCCGATGCGGTTTTCTCTGCGGCTTTTGCCATCGCCTCTGCTATCTCTGCACATTCCGCCAGTCCTTGAACAAAAGGGTGATCGTGCATCAGCCACGGGATTGCGCCAAATGCAATGCGTCCGCGAAGCGTTTCCGGCGCTTTTAACGTGTAATCCTCGCCAATATCCGGGATCTCATCGCCCGTCGCCTGTAGCTGCTTGCGCAGCGTCGGGAAGGGCAGATCTTTTGTTTTAAGCGGCTTTTGCCCGCGGGCATCAATAAAAACGTCGAAACGGTAGGTCATCTCTTTTGTGGCGATGACCGTCTGCGCGCTGCCAATATCCAGCGTGTAATCATCACCCAGCGCCACAACACTAATGATGCCGGCCTCACGAAGCGCGAGAAGCCTGCGAATCGACTGCGGGGGAATGGCGGCATAGTTGTCGATAAAGACGCGTGCCAGCCCGTTTTTAAAGCGTTCAGCGTCCTTTTCGGTAAGATGAGGAACCATCTCCTGGACCACTTCATGCAGCCGAAGCACGGTGTAGCGCCAGGCCACCGTGCGCCGGTCACGTTTGTTCCGCTCGACTTCAATCAGGTTCTCTTCAGCCCAGGTAAACGGGCCGTGCTGTTTTCGATCCTCAAACCACGCTTCGCGAAGGCTGTCCGCCGTCTGCATGCGCAGCGATATTTTCTCACACCAGGCCGGGTCGGCGAGTTCAAGCTCTTTCACCATCAGGGCGAAAATGCGGTCAAGCAGACCGTCTGATCCTTTGGCGATTTCGGCTTCGAGTACCGATTCGGTTAATACCGACAGCGGTTCGTACGGAATAGGGCAGTAAAAATCGGCCTCTGGCAGAATCCCGGTCCTGGACATGAGTACAATTTTTAACGCTTCACTTCCTTTATCGAGGAGGAATGTGCCGTCGCGAAACTCACCGTGCTGCATGACCACGGCCATCGCCGCGTCCAGCCCGCTTAAGGATGTTCCCATAATACCGACGCGGCAGGGGCGGATGCGGGCATCCATCAACCCTGACCACGGGCTTGGGAAATACGCGCGCGTGGCTTCCTCTTCTTCTGGCCAGACATGCCCGGTGGCGATCACGGCGAGATCGAATCGTTCCGGAAACGGCGAGTCATTGACCGAAAGCGTCACGCCGGAGGAGGACGGGGCAACATCGGTGACGGTGGCAGACGTGTGGATCTCAACCTGAAATCCCCGCCTCTTAGCTTCCTGGACTATTGTCTGGAAACTGTCGCGAAAATACTCGCCCAGCAGAATACGGGGCAAAAACTGTCTGTCATGCAAGGTGGCTTTATCAACCTTAAAGCGCGCCAGATGGGCTTCACTCTGGCGCTTAAGCCAGTCGAGGTAGGTCATAAAAAGGGGCGGGATTTCAATGCTGGCAATGTTGGCCAGCATCAGGCGAGAGTTATCGTCGTCGTTGTAGGGCATTCCCACGCCAGCTTCGTCTGCCTGTTCAAAAACGGAGACAGAGAGCGGCGACGCGTTCTTAAGAAGAGAATAAAAGGTGTAAATCCCTGTAGGGCCGGAGCCGATAATGGCGATTTTCTTCATCGACAGTCTTCCTGTTTTTTTTCCATAAGAAAAGCGTAGCAGGAGAATAATGATGAAATTGGGGTATTAAGAAAAATCAGGACTTAAGAAGAGGATTTGCACCATTTCAGGACTGAAATGGTGCGTCCGAGTGGACTCGAACCACCGACCCCCACCATGTCAAGGTGGTGCTCTAACCAACTGAGCTACGGACGCAGAATGGTGCGTTCAATTGGACTCGAACCAACGACCCCCACCATGTCAAGGTGGTGCTCTAACCAACTGAGCTATGAACGCAACGTGTTGTCGGTGACAACGGGGACGAATATTAGCGGCACAGCATCGTTGAGGCAAGAGGGAAAATGCATTTTTCTCTCTGATTTCACGCGATTGCTTTATTACCGCGCAAAGTGAAGAGAAAGTAGCCGCCAGCTGGCGGCTACTGCGTATTTAACGTGCAGCGCGTTGCAATATTACCGAGGATGACTGGCGTTGCAGGAAGCGCATGCGCAGCATCATCATAATTGCCGCAGAGGTTAAGCCGATGATAAAGCCCATCCAGAATCCTGCCGGCCCCATGCGGTCAACCACCAGATCGGTAAGCGCCAGGATATAACCACACGGCAGACCCAGCACCCAGTAAGCGATGAAGGTGATAAAGAAGATCGAACGCGTATCTTTATACCCACGCAGTACGCCGCTGCCAATCACCTGTATGGAGTCGGAGATCTGGTACACCGCGGCAAGCAGCATCAGATGGGAGGCCAGGGCCACCACTTCCGGGTTGTCGTTGTAAAGCAGGGCAATTTGCTCACGCAGCGTGATGGTAAACAGTGCCGTACAGATGGCCATACAGACACCGACGCCAAGCCCCGTGCGGGCCGCCGTTTGCGCATCCAGCGTCGAACCTTGCCCCAGACGAAAGCCCACGCGAATGGTCACCGCTGCGGCCAGCGACATCGGCAATACGAACATCAGGGAACTGAAGTTCAGCGCAATCTGGTGACCGGCTACATTCACAATGCCGAGCGGAGAAACCAGCAGGGCGACCACGGCAAACAGCGTCACTTCAAAGAACAGCGCCAGCGCAATCGGCAGGCCTAACTGCACCAGACGCGTCATGATGTTCCAGTCCGGCGTGCTGAACGAACGTTCATTGCGGATATCGCGCATTGAACGGGCACGTTTCACATAGGAGATCATACTGAAGAACATCACCCAATAGACGGCAGCCGTCGCCACGCCGCAGCCGACGCCGCCGAGCTCCGGCATACCGAAGTGACCATAGATGAAGATGTAGTTCACCGGAATATTCACCAGCAAGCCGATAAAGCCCATTACCATTCCGGGCTTGGTTTTCGCCAGGCCTTCACACTGGTTACGCGCGACCTGGAAGAACAGATAGCCAGGCGCACCCCACAGCAGGGCCCGCAGATAGCCGACGGCTTTGTCAGCCAGTGCCGGGTCAATATTATGCATGGCGCGGATGATATGACCGGCATTCCACAGCACAACCATTATCAGCACGGAGACAAACCCTGCCAGCCAGAACCCCTGTCGAACCTGATGGGCAATACGTTCACGTCGCCCTGAGCCATTTAGCTGAGCGATAACCGGGGTGAGGGCGAGCAGCAGGCCGTGGCCAAACAGGATGGCCGGAAGCCAGATCGAGGTGCCTATTGCCACGGCGGCCATATCGGTGGCGCTGTAGCCACCCGCCATTACCGTATCCACAAATCCCATTGCGGTCTGGGCTACTTGCGCGATGATCACTGGTATAGCCAGTGCCAATAACTGGCGCGCTTCATTCATGTACTTCTGCACGTGAACACCTTTATATTCTAGTTATTTGAGAGACTAAAAAGGCCGCCGTAACTGGCAGCAAGAAGAAAATGCAGGGGGGTGCCAGCTATTGTAGCGGGGTTTAGCTATTTATCTAGTGAAAAAATCGCCACAAAATGCGCTCCGCTGGCAACCTGTTTTTCCAACTGTTATTGTGGTGGGATTAAACGGTGTCACCACCGTCCGGAAAAAACAGGAGTTGTAAGCATGTTTACTGGTATTGTGCAGGGCACCGCCAAAGTGGTGTCCATTGATGAAAAACCTAATTTCCGAACTCATGTGGTTGAGCTTCCGGAATATATGCTTGATGGCATTGAAACTGGCGCCTCGATTGCACATAACGGCTGTTGCCTGACGGTAACCGAAATTAACGGGAACCAGATTAGCTTTGATTTAATGAAAGAGACGCTGCGCATCACCAACCTGGGCGAGCTGGTGGTAGGGGATACCGTAAACGTAGAGCGTGCGGCCAGGTTCAGCGATGAGATTGGCGGCCATCTGATGTCAGGCCATATTATGACCACCGCGGAAGTGGCGAAGATTGTCATCTCGGAAAATAACCGTCAAATCTGGTTTAAAGTGCAGGATCCTTCATTAATGAAATACATCCTGTATAAAGGATTTATTGGTATTGATGGGATTAGCCTGACGGTTGGGGAAGTGACGCCGACCCGTTTCTGCGTGCATTTAATTCCTGAAACTCTCCAGCGTACAACCCTGGGGGCGAAAAAACTGGGGCATCGGGTTAATATCGAAATCGATCCGCAGACTCAGGCGGTTGTGGATACCGTTGAGCGGCTGTTGGCGGCAAAAGAAGCCGCAATAATAAAGACCGCAGAAGAAGAATAAAATGAACCCCGGATATCCGGGGTTTTTTTTAGCGTGCGACCCGCAAACCGTGTTCTATCCCTCGGCTGAAAACAACCTGCCAAAGTTGAATATCACGCGCGCGAAAGGCGCCTGCGCAGGCATTGAGATAATAGCTGAACATCCGTTTAAACCGTTCAGAATAGTTGTCCGCAATTTCTGGCCAGGCTTCCTGAAAACGTGAATGCCATGCCATCAACGTGGTGTCATAATCCGCGCCAAAGTTATGCCAGTCTTCCATAATGAAATGAGGTTCACTGGCGTTAGCAATCTGGCGAACGGACGGCAAACAGCCATTCGGAAAGATGTATTTGTTGATCCACGGATCGACGTTATTGTCGGTGCGCTTAGAACCAATGGTGTGCAGCAGGAAGATACCGTCAGGTTTCAAGTTACGGTCCACCACGCTGAAGTAGGTGTCATAGTTTTTCGGCCCCACGTGTTCGAACATGCCGACGGAGACTATGCGATCAAACTGCTCGTTCAGGTCGCGATAATCCTGAAGGCGAATATCCACATCAAGGCCCTGGCAGCGCTCCCGTGCCATTTTTTGCTGTTCAGCTGAAATGGTCACACCGACCACGCTGGCACCATAATGCTTCGCCATAAAATAGGCCAGACCACCCCATCCACAGCCGATATCCAGCACACGCATACCCGGCTGTAGCTGCAGTTTTTCACAAATCAGACGCAGCTTAGCCTGCTGGGCTTCTTCAAGGGTTGAGGCCTCTTTCCAGTAGGCGCAGGAATATTGCATGAAAGGATCGAGCATGCGGCTGAACAGGTCATTACCGAGGTCGTAATGCTCCTTGCCGACGATCCACGCCCGTTTTTTGCTTTGCAGATTAAACAGCCGGGCGGAGGCGACACGTAATGTATCTTTCAGATTGCGGGGGAGCTGGTTTTCCAGACCGGCGCGTAACACGCTGGAGAAAAACATATCCAGCCGTTCACACTCCCACCAGCCGTCCATATAACTTTCCCCCAGGCCTAACGATCCCTCCCGCAATACGCGTTTAAAAAAGTCGGGATGCTTAACCTGTGGATCGGATGGCGAAGATCCATTAATAGTGATGCCTGCACGACCTAACAGTTCACTGACGATCCGGGACCAGTTATCGTCCGGAACGCTGACTTCTTCTATACACGATGAACTCATAGCTTCTCCATCACCTTACTGTGATCAGAACCTTCAAACAGCGTAGACGCTTTTTATGGTTTGTGAGAAATCTCACGGTATTTCCCCGTGAGGCTAGTATCCGACGTAGAACAGAGGAAGGGAGATAACCCTTGCCGAAATGCCTTCCATGGTAAAACGGGAGCGCTCCGGCTCCCGTTAACACTTAATATTTATCGTATTTAATCGAACCAAATTTAGTATAGGCCTCAAAATTTGGTGATTCAATAGAAAATTCTTAGCAACCTAATCACTGATATTTAACATAATTTCTGGCGCGATTATGCATGCGAGGTTTTCACCTCTGCGCGGTCATCCTGCTCACGTTGTGCCGCTGACTGCATACGGTATCCCAGAAGGGCCAGCGCAACCGTAACCAGCATGACGCTGGTGGTGGTCAGGAGCGGCGTGGCAATCAGCGCAGAGACCACCAGGCTTGCCAGGAAGCACAGACCCAGCTGCAGGGTATTCTGAAGCGCGGCCGCACGGCCTGTTGCCTGTGGGAACGGACGTAACGCCTGGGCTACCACGATAGGGTAAATCGCACCGTTCGACACGGCCATCACGCAGAAGGGAATCAGAATTTCTGCCAGACCGGCGCCCGGGATAAAGCCCACAGCCCAGGTGGCGATCACGCTCAGCGCGTAGAGCACCAGCAGCCAGGGCAGCATCTGCTGACCTTCCCATTTTTGCAGCGCCGCGCGACAGCCATAACCCCCGACCAGAAACGCGATGGTCTGCGGAACATAGCTCAGACCGATGGCGGCCGGGCTGTAACCCATATCGTGAAGAATGAACGGCGAACCGGTCAGCCACGCGAAGAAACTCGCCGAGCAGGCGGCATAAATCAGGACATTACCGCGGTACGCTTTGGTGCTCAGCAGAGAGGTGAAGGTCACCGGTGTTGTGTCAGCAGGCGTCTCTTTCTTATGTGCCGCTTTGAGCGTGAATGCTGGGATCATCAGGACCAGCGTGATGGCAAACAGCGTAGCGAAAATGGCCTGCCAGTCGAAATGTGCCAGGATCCAGCTCCCGAGCAGCGGGGCGAGGGCAGGCGAAAGCCCTACCAGCGGCATAATGGTGGCGAAAATGCGGTTTGTCCGGTTGGCCGGATAGTAGTCGGTGACCAGCGCCTGCCAGGTCACCGCGGCAGCACAGACGCCAACGGCCTGCACGAAGCGCAGTACCAGCAGCCAGGTTGCATCGCGTACCCATAACATTCCCAGACAGCCGACGGCAAAGATAGCCAGCCCCAGCAACAGCACCGGTTTACGGCCAAAGCGGTCAGAGAGAGGCCCCCAGAGCAGCTGCGCGAAGGCAAAGCCCGCGAGGAATAAGCTCAGGCTGGCGCTGATGGCTGCCGCCGGGGTCTGTAAATCTTCCTGCATTGCGGCGAAGGCGGGCAGGTACATATCGGTGGCTAAAAAGCCCAGCACGCTTAAACCACCGAGCCAGACTAAAAATCCTTTCCTGGGTTGCATTGTTTTTTTCTCCTGAGGGAGGCAGGTCTATGTTTGCGCAGAGTGTAGGGAGTGCAAAGCAGCTTGTGAAACGCTAATATTTGGCGAGTGCATTCAAAATTTTTGCAGGCAGAAAATGTGGTCAGATTATTCTCTTGAAGTGGTCGATGCTGTTGCACGCAACGGCAGCTTTAGCGGTGCAGCGCAGGAGTTGCACCGCGTCCCCTCGGCAATCAGCTATACGGTGCGTCAGCTTGAGGAATGGCTGGCCGTTCCGCTGTTTGAACGGCGTCACCGTGATGTGGAATTAACGCCCGCCGGGGCATGGTTTTTGAAGGAAGGGCGTTCTGTTATCAAAAAAATGCAGATCACCCGCGAACAGTGTCAGCAGATCGCTAACGGCTGGCGAGGACATCTTTCGATTGCCGTGGATAACATCGTAAAACCGGAACGTACCCGGCAGATGATTGTCGATTTCTATCGCCATTTCTCGGATGTCGAATTGCGGGTATCCCAGGAAGTGTTTAACGGCGTCTGGGATGCGCTGGCGGATGGCAGGGCAGAGATGGCGATCGGTGCCACGCAGGCGATCCCGGTTGGGGGACGCTTTGCCTTTCGCGACATGGGCATGCTCAGCTGGAAATGTGTGGTGGCAAGCGATCATCCGCTGGCTGACCTGGACGGGCCGCTCAGCGACGAAACGCTCCGTAACTGGCCCTCGCTGGTGCTGGAAGATACCTCGCGTTCGTTGCCCAAACGCATTACCTGGCTGCTGGATAACCAGCGACGGGTGGTTGCGCCGGACTGGGAATCCTCAGCAACATGCCTCAGCGCAGGGCTGTGCGTTGCCATGGTTCCTGGCCATTTTGCACGGCCCCGAATCGACACCGGTGAATGGGTTGAACTGATGCTGGAAAATCCTTTTCCGGATGCGGCCTGTTGCCTCACCTGGCAACAAAATGATGTGTCGCCCGCAATGGCCTGGCTTCTGGATTACCTGGGAGACAGTGAGACGCTTAACCGGGAATGGCTACGGGAGCCAGTATAACTGGCCCCGTAAAAGATTAACGACGATAGTCGCGGAACGGACCATCCGCAACGGAACGGCGTTCGATAAGACGCGGGTGAACTTCAATGGACTGAGACTCTTCACGCTTGTTGACGATCCTGTCCATCAGCATATTGAAGGCCGTTTCACCCAGCGAGTCTTTTGGCTGGTGGATGGTGGTCAGCGCCGGGGTAAAGAAGCGCGCGTTGCGCACGTTGTCATACCCGATCACGGAAATGTCCTGCGGCACGCGCAAACCCAGTTCATCGGCGGCACAGAGAGCACCCATCGCCATAATGTCACCGCCACAGAAAACGGCTGTCGGGCGATGCGACTGGGAGACAATCTGCTGCATCGCGCGGTAACCGGATTCCGGTTCAAAGTCACCCTGCACGATCCAGTTTTCCGGCACGGTAATCAGCGCCTCTTCCATTGCTTTCATAAACCCGGCCAGACGCCCGGCACCGGTGTTGCGCTCCAGTGGACCCGGGATCACACCAATCTCGCGGTGACCACGTTCAATCAGATAACGGCCTGCCATATAGCCGCCTTCAAACGCGTTATCGATGACGGAGTCGGTGAAGTCTGCACGTGCTTCGCCCCAGTCCATGACCACCATAGGAATATGGCGGTACTCTTCCAGCATGGAAAGCACGGACTCCGGATACTCTGAACACATCACCAGCAGGCCATCCACACGCTTTTGCGCCATCATGGAGAGATAAGCGCGCTGTTTTTCAATGCTGTTCCACGCGTTGCCCAGAATCAGGGTATAGCCTTTCTGGAAGCAGTTTTTCTCGACCGCTTCAATGATCTCGGCAAAATAGGCCGCTTCACTGCTGGTTGCCAGCAAACCAATGGATTTGGTGTGATTAACTTTGAGGCTGCGCGCCACCGCACTCGGTGAATAGTGTAATTCTTTGATTGCCGCCCAGACGGCGTTGCGCGTCTCTTCCGCCACAAAGCGGGTTTTGTTAATTACATGTGATACGGTTGTAGTGGAAACGTTTGCGCGTTTTGCTACGTCTTTAATTGTTGCCATTAAATGTCACTCCAGACCATATCCTAAACTCCTGAAAAACTTGAAGGTAAACGTTTGCCTTCTCTCACCCTTATCACGCAATCTTGAATTGCGGCACGCCGGGAAAACGACACAGGACGTCAGGAGGGGGTCAATGGCCGGTACGCTAATAAATTTAGCGTGGAATTTTGTCCTATCTTGATGAAAAGGGGAAGAGCTAAAGTGGTTATCAGTTTAAATCCAGGAAGATTTTTGAACTAAACTGTGTAAAAATGAGCAGGCTCACTTTTCGTGGGGAGATTAAAAGGAGAAAAATTGATGAGCTACGATCTGAAGTTTTCGCTGGTGACCACCGTTATTGTACTGGCTCTGATTGTTGCGGCGGGTCTGACGGCTGCATTGCACTGATTTACACGGAGGGAGAGCTCTCTCCCTCTCAGTTTTCCTGATTGTTACGCCTGCGGCAAAAATCTTTTGCCAATTTGTTAACTTCTCATTTTTTGTGATTGATGTCATGCTTTCGGCTTCTTTGTTCTGTGTCACGACATGACACGGCATCCGGAGTTGACGCATGAAAATCAATTTTCCCCTGCTTGCCCTGGCGATTGGCGCTTTTGGGATTGGCACCACTGAATTCTCCCCGATGGGGTTACTGCCTGTTATCGCCCGGGGCGTGGATGTTTCTATCCCGGCGGCCGGGATGCTCATCAGCGCCTACGCCATTGGCGTGATGGTGGGGGCACCGCTCATGACGCTTCTGCTTTCACACCGCGCGCGCCGCAATGCGCTGATTTTCCTGATGGCGATATTTACGCTGGGCAACGTGCTCTCCGCCATTGCTCCGGATTACACCACCCTGATGTTGTCCCGCATTCTGACCAGCCTTAACCACGGCGCGTTCTTTGGGCTGGGATCGGTTGTGGCCGCAAACGTAGTGCCAAAACACAAGCAGGCGAGTGCCGTGGCAACAATGTTTATGGGTCTGACGATTGCCAACATTGGCGGTGTACCTGCCGCAACCTGGCTGGGTGAGGCGATCGGCTGGCGCATGTCGTTCCTGGCGACGGCTGTGCTGGGTGTTATCGCCATGGTGGCGTTGTACTTCTCCTTGCCGAAAGGCAGCGCTGGTGAACGTCCTGATGTCCGCAAAGAGCTGTCGGTACTGATGCGCCCGCAGGTGCTCTCCGCGCTGTTGACCACCGTACTGGGTGCGGGCGCCATGTTTACCCTGTACACCTATATTTCACCGGTGTTGCACGATATCACCCACGCGACGCCTCTCTTTGTGACCGCGATGCTGGTGCTGACTGGTGTCGGGTTCTCTATAGGCAACTATCTCGGCGGGAAATTCGCCGATCGTTCCGTGAGCGGGACGCTGAAAGGCTTTTTAACGCTGCTGATTGTCATCATGCTCGCCATTCCATGGCTGGCGCGTAATGAAGTCGGGGCGGCGATGGCGATGGTTGTCTGGGGGGCTGCGACCTTTGCCGTGGTTCCGCCGCTGCAGATGCGCGTGATGCGCGTTGCCCATGAGGCACCGGGTCTCTCGTCGTCGGTCAATATTGGCGCGTTTAACCTTGGCAATGCGCTCGGTGCCGCTGCCGGTGGTGCCGTCATTTCTGGCGGCCTGGGATACAGCTTTGTGCCGGTGATGGGGGCGATAATTGCCGCGCTCGGCCTGCTATTAGTGATGATGTCTGGCCGTAAACAGCCGGACGCAGCGTGCGCTGCTGAATAATGAAAAAACGCAGAAGGGCAATCCCTTCTGCGTGTCTCTTACGCGGCGAAGTTCTTCGCCACAAACGCCCAGTTAACCAGTGCCCAGAAGTGCTCCAGGTAGTTCGGACGCGCGTTACGGTAATCAATGTAGTAAGCGTGTTCCCAGACGTCCACGGTCATCAGCGGCGTTGCGCTGGTGGTCAGTGGCGTACCCGCGTTCGAGGTGGAAACGATAGCCAGTTTGCCATCCGCGTCTTTCACCAGCCACGTCCAGCCAGAACCGAAGTTCTTGACTGCAGCATCCGTAAACTTCGCTTTAAAATCAGCAAAGCTGCCAAATGCCGCGTTAATCGCGCCAGCCAGTTCACCCGTAGGTTCGCCGCCTGCATTCGGTGCCAGGCAGTGCCAGTAGAAGGTGTGGTTCCACACCTGAGCGGCATTGTTAAAGACACCGCCCTCTGAACTGCGGACGATCTCTTCCAGCGTTTTGCCTTCAAAATCGGTGCCCTTGATCAGGTTGTTCAGATTGGTGACGTACGTCTGGTGATGTTTGCCGTAGTGATACTCCAGGGTTTCCGCAGAAATGTGCGGGGCCAGGGCGTCTTTTGCATATGGTAGTGCAGGTAATTCGAACGACATTGCTTCTCTCCTTATTGTTTTTTATGTTGCCAATAACCACACAGACAACAGGGACAGAATAGCAAATTGAAAGGGTATGCAAAAGAGGAACTTACCCTACCACGGCTGTGGCAGGGCAGGGGTTAGCGAATGGTTTTTGGCGTCATCACGCGGCGTGCGCCGACATAGTGACGTACCCAGTAGTCTTCACTGAGAGAGGTTATCTGGATGTCCTGGCCGCTACGTGGGGACTGGATAAATTTCCCGTTGCCTACATATACGCCAACGTGGTCAGCCGTGCCGCGCCCCTGAGTGCGGAAGAAGACGAGATCGCCATTCTCCAGTTCACCGCGGTTGACCGGTGACGCGTCGCGCAGGTGATACATCTCATTGGCGGTACGTGGAATTCGGAACTTCACCAGATCTTTGTAGGCGTAATAGACGAGGCCGCTGCAGTCGAAACCGGTACGCGGTGAGCTGCCGCCCCAGCGATAGGGTTTGCCGATCTGCCCCATCAGTTTATTCAACGCCGTTTTTTGCGCTTTCTGCACGCGAACCTTATGCACTTCCGCTATTTTCGTGACCTTCGTGCATTTCGCTTTATGACCTTTGCGGGGGATGCATTTTTCCGTCACGAGATTAGCTGCAGTTTGCGAGGCTTTGCTTTTGGTTGCGTGGGCATTGCGGGAAGGTTTTGTTTTCGTCTTGCTGGAGGCGGTCTTTTTAGTCTGGGTGGTGGTCTTTTTCTTGTCGTTCTTGCTGGTGGTTTTTTTCTTACGGTCTGTGGTTTTGGCCAGATGCGTTTTTTGTACAGCAGAGTGCCGCGCCTGTTGAGAGGCGTTCGCCACTGGCGTGAAAGTGAGTGTTGTAAACAGTAAAGCACAGAGCGTGATCGAGATTTTATTTATCCGCGCCACTGGGCAGTCCCCTGATAAATGCAGGTCATCAATAATACCCGCGAATGATTTACAAAGCCCGTCGATTCTAATCTATAAAAACCCGATAAGTTAATAGCATTTTTCAATCTACAATCCTGTTTCGTTAGCAAGTGCAAAAAAATTCATCAATCTGTCGCACTATTGTTCACTCCCTAAACAAAACCCTGAGTGCCGCAGGGTTAAACACCATTTGCAATGCAACTTTTCATCACTCGCGGTAGAATAAGAAAGACGTGACAAAAATGTTATTTTCCGATGGCAGTCTGAACCGCTACAATGACAGACGAATGCCGTAACAGAAGTTAAAGGAAGCAAGACATGAGCACCACTATTGAAAAAATCCAGCGCCAGATCGCTGAAAACCCGATTCTGCTGTATATGAAAGGTTCTCCGAAGCTGCCAAGCTGTGGCTTCTCCGCGCAAGCGGTTCAGGCGCTGTCTGCCTGTGGTGAGCGTTTTGCTTACGTTGATATCCTGCAGAACCCGGACATCCGCGCTGAGCTGCCTAAATACGCTAACTGGCCGACGTTCCCACAGCTGTGGGTAGACGGTGAGCTGGTCGGCGGTTGCGATATCCTGATCGAAATGTATCAGCGCGGTGAACTGCAGCAGCTGATCAAAGAAACGGCTGCGAAGTACAAAACGGAAGAGCCAGACGCGGAGTAAGTTATCTGCGAAGACAAAAAAGCGACCTCATGAGGTCGCTTTTTTTTATTCTTCATTGTCACCCATCGGCAGCGGCCAGCCGCCCAGACGCTTCCAGCGGTTCACAATTTCGCAAAACAGTTCCGCCGTCCGCTCGGTGTCATAAAGCGCGGAATGCGCCTGCGTACCGTCAAACTCAATGCCTGCCGTAATACATGCCTTTGATAATACCGTTTGTCCCAACGCCAGACCGCTCAGTGCCGCGGTATCGAAGGTCACAAACGGGTGGAAAGGGTTACGCTTGAGCGACGCGCGCTCAGCGGCGGCCATGGTAAAGGTGTGATCGAACGTGGCGTTATGCGCCACCATAATGGCGCGGCTGCAGTTGCTCTCTTTCATACCTTTACGCACCATTTTAAAAATGGCGTGCAGCGCGTCATATTCACTTACCGCACCACGCAGCGGGTTATGCGGATCGATGCCGTTAAAGGCCAGCGCTTCGGGCTGTAAGTTGGCCCCTTCAAACGGTTCAACGTGGAAATGCAGCGTGGTGTCCGGTGTAAGCCATCCCTGTTCATCCATCTTCAGCGTGATGGCGGCAATTTCAAGCAGCGCATCGGTTTTAGCGTTAAATCCGGCTGTTTCAACATCGATCACAACAGGATAAAAACCACGAAAACGGTCGCACAGACCGCTAAATTGAGCGTTATCGGACATCAGGGTCTCTTACATGGGGAAAAAAGCAGTGCGCATTATGGCAAATTTTGGATGGGGATGCAGTAAAAGTACGGGCGCATGTTGCGCCCTGCGGGATCAGTTGCCCAGACCGCGACCAGCGTCTTTGGCTTCAATCAGCTCGATTTTGTAGCCGTCCGGATCTTCAACAAACGCGATCACGGTGGTGCCGCCTTTGACCGGGCCAGCTTCGCGCGTCACGTTACCGCCGTTGCTGCGAATACGTTCACAGGCTTCGGCTGCGTTGTCCACTTCCAGCGCGATATGACCATAAGCGGTGCCCAGCTCATAGCTGTCCACGCCCCAGTTGTAGGTCAGTTCGATGACCGCTTCGTCCGTTTCCGGGCCGTAACCCACGAACGCCAGCGAGTATTTATATTCCGGGTTTTCGCTGGTGCGCAGCAGTTTCATACCCAGTACGTTAGTGTAGAAATCGACAGAACGTTGCAGATCGCCAACGCGCAGCATGGTGTGAAGTAGGCGCATAATTTCCTCATTAACCAATGGAATAGAATATCTATTTGAACAGAAACGATGTTTTAGTATAGCGGCGAAAGGTCGCCGCTATCAATGAGCAATGAAGAGATTACAGGGTAGGGTAGTCGGTATAACCTTCAGCGCCGCCGCCGTAGAAGCTTTCCGGACGCTGAGGGTTCAGCGCGGCTTTCTGCTGCAGACGGGCGACCAGATCAGGGTTAGCGATAAAATCGCGACCAAATGCAACGGCGTCGATCAAACCTTTGCTAATCAGATCTTCAGCTTTCTCAGGGGTATATGCACCTGCACCGATGATCACACCGTGGAAGCGTTCGCGTACTTTCTGACGGAAGGCTTCAGTGTAAGGCTGACCACCGGCCCAGTCTGGCTCGGACATATGCAGATACGCGATACCCCGTTTTGCCAGCTCTTCAATCAGGTAAAGGGCATCCGCTTCTTCGTCCGGGCCGTTATCAACGTTCTGGAAAGAACCAATCGGGGAAACGCGGATACCAATGCGATCCGGGCTCCACTCCTGACATACGGCATCCACCACTTCCAGCACCAGGCGCGCACGGTTTTCAACGCTGCCGCCGTACTGGTCGGTACGATGGTTAGAGGACGGTGACAGGAACTGGTGCAGCAGATAACCATGCGCGGAGTGCAGTTCAACCAGGTCGAAACCGGCTTCACGCGCATTCGCCACGGCCTGGCGGAAATCGTTAACAATCCCCGGGATCTCGTCCAGTTCAAGAGCGCGCGGCATAGACGTATCAACGCGGATCGCATTGCCGTTTTCATCACGCAACGAGGTGCGGGTGTTCGCGCTCAGGGCAGAGGCGGAAACCGGTGCCTGACCGCCAGGCTGGATGCTGCTGTGAGAGATACGACCGGTATGCCACAGCTGGACGGCAATACGACCCTCTTCAGCGTGAACGCCAGCCGTGATTTTTTTCCACGCGGCAATCTGTTCCGGGCTGTGCAGACCTGGTGCGCCAGCGTAACCCTTAGCCTGAGCAGAAATCTGAGTGGCCTCGGTGATGATCAGGCCAGAGCTTGCGCGCTGACGGTAATATTCACCCATCAACGGGGTAGGGATATCACCCGGCTCAATGCTGCGCAGACGGGTAAGCGGGGCCATGAACACACGGTTTGGCGCGGTAACGGCACCCACTTTCAAGGGGGTAAATAATTTTTCAGCGGACATAAAGGCTCCTGAGTAGACCAGTCGTCTAGTAATTACGTAAATAAAAACGCCTGCTATACGCGAGGCGTAGTAATGCTGCTTTTTACATGTGCCAGTGCGCTTTCAAGCGGCACCGCACTGCGTGAAATCTTGGCCTGCAGGTTCGCGCCTAACCAGAGGGCGTATAAAACCTGCGCCTGGGTTAAAGGTTCGCCGGGAAAAGTCAGCGTTTTTTCATCGCGGCCTTTCTCCAGCGCCTGTGCCATGAGGGCGATAACCCCGCGGGCCCCTTTATCCATTGCTGTGCGCATATCTTCTGAAAGATCGCACACTTCGGCAGAAAGTTTTACCGTCAGGCAACCGCTGATGATGCCCTGCTGACAGAACTGGTTCAGCGTTTCCTGATAGAAGTGCAGAACACGATCGCGATAATTACCTTCGCCCGTGGCAAAGTGCGCTGCCAGGCGCTGATGGTAGCTGGCATAGTGCCGCTCCAGCATTGCCACGCCAAACGCCTCTTTGGACCGGAAGTAGTGATAAAACGACCCCTTCGGTACCTCAGCGGTTTTTAATAACTCGCTCAACCCCATACCGGTGAACCCGCGATGCATGCAAAGTCGCTCGCCGGTCGCCAGTAAATGTTCTCGGGTATCGTGTTCTGTATTTCTGCTCATGGCCGCACTCTAATAGACCGTTCGGTCTATTGCAAGCGTGTTCAGTGGCGACATGCGTTCAGAATATCCAGCTGCTGTTGATAAACCTTTGATTTAATGTCCATCATACCCAATACGGTAGAGAGCAAATTGTCCTGCGAAACCGCATTTTTTGCTGCATAGTCACGTAAACACTGCGCGTTGACGCCGAAATTTTTCGCATAGTCTGGTGATAACCAGAACATAAACGGAATGTGCGTTTGTTGCTCTGGTGCCAGCAGATACGGCGTGCCGTGCAGATAAATCCCGCTTTCGCCCAGCGACTCCCCGTGATCCGAAAGGTAAATCAGGGCGGTATTCATGCTCACCTGACGCGCTTTCAGGGCATCGATGGTTTTGCTGACCATGCTGTCGGTATACAGGATGGTGTTGTCATAGGTATTCATCAGCGCCTGGTGATCGCAATCCTGAATTTCATTGGTATCGCAGGTTGGCGTAAATTTGCGGAAATTATCCGGATAACGGCGATAGTATGCCGGGCCGTGGCTGCCCATCAGGTGGATGACCAGTACGGAGTCCTGCTTCAGGCCATCCAGAACATTGTCCAGACGGGTGAAGTTCACATCGTCAATGCAGGAGTTGTCTTTGCAGAACTGATCGAGTTTCCACTGGGTCATGTCGGTATGGGGAACGCGATCGCAGGCGCCTTTACAACCGCCATCATTGTCACGCCACAGCATATTGATCCCCGCATGGGCGAGCACGTCCAGCAACCCTTCCTGGTGATGGGCCAGGTCGGCATCGTATTTACTGCGCGTCATACCGGAGAACATGCAGGGCACGGAAACGGCCGTTTCGGTGCCGCAGGAGGAGGCCTGCGGGAAGTTAATCACATCCTGCTTTTTCAGCTCGGGGTTTGTTTCACGCCCGTAGCCATTCAACGAGTAGTTCGCGGCGCGTGACGCTTCGCCGATGACCAGCACCAGAACGGTTTTCTTTTGTTGGCCTGCAATCAGCGGCCCTTTATGGGCATCTTCACCGATTCGGACCAGCGTTTGATCGCCTGCAAACCAGCGCATTTTGCTGTATTTGACCATCGCGCTGACATAGTTAGCGGGGGTCACCATTTTGACGATGCTTTTGTTATTGCGAAACAGCGACGCGTAGTCTTTATAAAACAGGGCGGCGATGAGGATGATAACCAGCAGGGCGCCGAGCATTGCGGCAAAACGGGTCAGCAGGGCGTACCACCATTTCCCGGTGCGAATGCGGATCATGGCCAGCACCACGGACGGAACAAGACCGGCAACGACAATCCACAGGATCATCTGCGGCGTCACCAGGGCAGTGGCTTCCTGAGAGTTGGTTTCGAACACGTTAACAATCATGTTCTGATCGATAACCGCGCCGTAGGTATACATAAAGTAAGTCGCGGCGGCGCATCCGACGGTCAAGACAATCAGCAGCGGCTTACGGATAAACGGGATATTAAGCAGACTAAAAACAATGACCCAGCCGCAAAACAGCACCAGTGGAACGGACGCGGCAAAGAGGACGTCATGGATATGCGCGGGCGCGATAATTGCCCAGCTACGCTGAATAAACAGCGCGTTTAATACGGTAAAGAAAAGTGCACAGCCCAGAGTAAATTTTATATCGTTACATTGTAACTTTTTGATTAGCCACATCGATCAGAAAACCTGCAATTTTAATGATGGGGCGAGTATAGAGAACGAAGATTAGTGAAACCTTAATGCCACAAAACTGTGGTAAAGCCCTTGCATGCGGGACGTTTAGCGTCTTCACTGTAGGTGATAGTCGTTATCGGGAGGTGAGTGTGGCAGAGCAACTGGAGTTTTTCCCCATCCAGAGCCCGTGCCGGGGTATTTGTCAGGTGGATGAGCGCGGATATTGCCGTGGCTGCATGCGCACGCGCGATGAGCGTTTTAACTGGCAACACTTCAGCGACACGCAGAAACAGGAGGTGCTCCGTCTCTGTCGACAGCGACTTCTGCGCAAAATACGCGCAAACAAAGCCGGTGACACCGAAGAACCCCAGCAACCTTCACTGTTTTAACACGGTAATTGCGTATACTCATGACATCACGTCCTTGAGGAAAATGTTATGGTTCAGCGAATTACCCTTGCCCCCCAGGGGCCAGAATTCTCCCGCTTTGTGATGGGCTACTGGCGCCTGATGGACTGGAATATGTCCCCCCTCCAGCTGGCAAGCTTTATTGAAGAGCATCTCGACTTAGGGATCACCACGGTCGATCACGCTGATATTTACGGTGGCTATCAGTGTGAAGCCGCGTTCGGCGAGGCACTCAAGTTGGTTCCTGCGTTACGCGAACGCATGGAGATCGTCACCAAATGCGGGATTGCCACGACGGCAAAACCGGAACATGCTCTCGGCCATTACATTACCGACAGCGCGCACATCATTAAGAGCGCCGAACAGTCGCTGGTTAACCTGGCGACCGATCATATCGATCTGCTACTGATCCACCGCCCCGATCCGTTGATGGATGCCGATGAGGTGGCCGAAGCGTTTCTGAATCTGCATCAAAGCGGCAAAGTGCGTCATTTCGGCGTATCAAACTTTACCCCTGCACAGTTTGCGCTGCTGCAGTCTCGTCTGCCGTTTACCCTGGCCACCAACCAGGTTGAAATTTCTCCGGTTCATCAGCCGCTGCTGCTGGATGGCACGCTCGATCAGCTTCAGCAGTTGCGTATCCGTCCGATGGCGTGGTCGTGCCTGGGCGGCGGACGTCTGTTTAATGATGATGAATTCCAGCCGCTGCGCACTGAGCTTGAGAACATTGCCCGCGAACTGAATGCCGGAAGCATCGAACAGGTGGTGTACGCGTGGATCCTGCGTCTGCCGTCAAAACCACTGCCGATCATTGGCTCGGGCAAAATTGAACGCGTACGCGCCGCCATTGCCGCGGAAGAGTTGCAGATGACCCGTCAGCAGTGGTTCCGCATCCGCAAAGCGGCGCTGGGTTACGACGTCCCGTAACCGGTAAAACGTGACTTTCCGGTGAAATCTTTGCCCCTGGTATAAACTTAAGGGGCAAAAAACAACCCGTGGAGGTCATATGAAGCGTTTTACTCTGGCTCTCGTCACGCTGGTGGTCTGTGCAGGTGCGCAGGCGGCCAGTGATGAAGTGGAAATGAATCTCGTCACCTCTCAGGGTGTAGGTCAGTCCATCGGCACGGTGAAAATCACTGAAACCGACAAGGGACTGGAATTCGCGCCCAATCTCAAAGCCCTTCCTCCTGGCGAACATGGTTTCCATGTCCATGCTAACGGTAGCTGTCAGCCCGCATTAAAAGAGGGTAAAGCCTCGGCTGCGGAGGCGGCAGGCGGCCACCTCGACCCACAACATACCGGTAAGCATGAAGGTCCTGACGGTATGGGACATCTGGGTGATTTGCCGGTGCTGGTGGTGAATAACGACGGCAAAGCCACGGATCCCGTCGTCGCGCCGCGGCTGAAAAAGCTGGATGAAGTGAAAGGCAAGGCGCTGATGATCCATGTCGGCGGCGACAATATGTCCGATCAGCCAAAACCGCTTGGCGGTGGCGGGGCTCGCTATGCCTGCGGGGTGATGTGATCCCCAATTGTACCCGGAGCCGGTGCCTGTTCCAGCTGCGACAGTGAGCAGTGCAGGCGCCAGATTATCGAGGCTAAATCTCGTGCTGCAGGCGAGTGGTGGTGCGCAAGGGTATCGCAAATTCGCTGAAGTTCAGCAAGCGTGGTCTCCAGTGGACGCTGCTGGACACCGCGTTCGCTCATGACATCGCGTAGCAGGGTGATGCAGACATCACGAACCTGCGACAGCGGGTCGGACCGTGTTTCCCATGCCCTAAGTTGCCAGACCACGTGAGAGCAGTTCAACAGCACCACGCCCCAGCGCAACAGCCAGCGGCGCGAAAGGGAGTCCTGGCTGTTATTGAGCTGGCTGACATAGTGATAGACCAGCGATTCATACTCACTTTCACGTAAATGCGGTTTTCGACTCAACTGGTCGACAAAACCTCTGCGTAACTCGCGGATATGCCGGCGACTCTTGCGCGCATCTGAACCCGGACGTAACACCGCAAATGCCAGCCACGCCAGCCCAACGCCAAGGATCTTCGCCAGATTGTCATTGAGAAAATCGGCGTAGTCATAAACCGGCGGGTTAGTGACGGAGATAAACGAGCCCATAAACACAATCAGCTGTCCCCACAGCCCGGCGAGTTTGGGCATTTGCAGCTTCAGCAACTGCATGGTGGTTAACAGCGGGAACAGGAACAGAAGGAACTGCCACAGGTCGCTTATCTGCACCATCAACCCAAACTTCACGGCAAAACTAAACAGCGAGAGCAGCACCAGGGTGCGCAGCAGCAGCGTGAGGGAGTTGAACGGTGACGCGGCGACGGAGTACAGCACGCAGCTGATAGCAGCAAGCGTCAGGGCCGCAGGGCCTGACTCCCACTGGGTGGTGATACTCCACGCGCCAACCAGCGTGAGCGCGCAAAAGGTACGAAAACCACTCCACAGTGCCTCCATCGAGTCTGTGTGTCGTGCCAGCGCCGGGCTACCGGGGACAGCGAACTCGGTGACCGGGGTGGCATTTTCCACGGCGTTAATCCAGCGGCTGCTGCGCAGATACAACCGGCAAAAATAGTTGAGACGCTGCCAGAAGGCGCGGTGACGGTAATCGTACTCATCTACTGGCGCGAGCGGGGCGATAATCTTCGCGACGGTGTAGATGTCGGCATCTGGGCGTGCAAGCGCCGCAAGCAGCGTTTCAATCACGGCGCGCGTATGTGCAGGGGGCGTGGGCCAGTTGAGCAGCATCCGGCGCAGGCTGGAGATTGAGCTGGTCATACGCAGCTGCTGATGCAACAGATAGTTCAGCAGGGTGTTCTGACGACGAAAGCGATAGTGGCTCCAGAAGGCCTGAATGCGTAACAGATTCATGGTCAGGATCTGGCCGATCACCTTTTCGTGCGCGAGACGGATGTCGTCGTTGGTATCCGGTTGCCAGAGCAGGCTTGCGTGCTCCAGTAAACGAGTATGCATGGTCTTCAGGGCGGTAATAAGCGCGGTGCCATCGGAAGTGCTCGGCAGTATCATCATCATGAAACCGCCGCTCAGAATACCGACAATCACTTCGCAGACGCGCGCCTGTGCGATGTCCCACAGCTCGGTGGTATCGAGCACATTCACCACCGGAAAGGCGATAATGGCAGCGGTATAGCCGGCCAGCTGGAAGGCATAGGCAACGTTATTCGTAAAATGCGCGCAGGCCCAGGTACAAAAGCCCAGCCATATCGCCATGCTCAACAAAAAAAGCCACGGATCGTTCAGCGTATGACCTGCAATGATTAACGCTGCGGTGGCACCTAACAGGCTGCCGGCAATACGTCCAAGACTCTTGCTGATCACCCCGCCGACGGTGGGGAAACTCACCACCGCGGCAGAGGTCATTGCCCAGTAGGGCTGATCAAGGTTGAGGTAATAGGCGACAGTCAGCGCCAGACACATCGCAATGCCATTACGCAGCGCATAGCGCCACTGCGGACGTGTCGCTTTCATCCACGGCGTATTTCGCCAGGAGAAGGCCTGCAGGTTCATCAACGGGTCCCGATGGCGACGGTGCAGGTTGTGCCGGAGACCAGCGTTATGCCCTGCGGTAAATGGTCAAACTCCACACGAACCGGTACGCGCTGGGCCAGACGCACCCACGGCACGTTCGGTTTAATGTCCGGTACCAGGCCTGAATCCATTTCAACACTCTGATCGTAGATGGCGCGGCCAATACTGGAGACGTGACCCTGTAACCTCTGCGAGCCGCTGTAAAGCGTAAGGGTAGCGGGAGACCCTTCGCGAATATGGCGAAGCTTGGTCTCTTCAAAATAACCCACCACATAGAACGAGTGGCTGTCGACAAGGGCGAAAACGGGTTGCCCGGCGGTGGCATAATTCCCCACGCGGGCTGACAGGTTGGTGATCCATCCATCGACTGGCGCGGTAATAACGGTTTGTGTCAGCTCCCACTGCGCCTGTTTGAGCGTAGCCTCCGCGACGTTCACGCTCGCCTGCATGGCCTTAACGTTGATATTGGCAGTATCTAAATCTTCTGCGGAAATATAGTTGCGCGACAAGTGCCGGCGGCGATTGGCTTCGTTATTGGCTTTTGCTAAATCAGACTGGGCCTTCGCCAGCTGTGCCTGGGCGTTAAGGATCGCAATATGATAGGGGGTGTCGTCGATACGGAATAACACGTCACCCTTTTTAACGTACTGGTTATCTTTCACGACAAGCGTCGTAATGCTGCCCGACACCTGTGGGGTAATGCTGACCTGCTCAGCCCGCACTTTGCCGTCACGTGTCCAGGGTGACTGCATATAAAAATTCCAGAGCCACCACCCGGCAACCAGGGCCAGGGCAAGAACAATCAGCGTGGAAAAGTACTTCAGCGTTTTCAGGGGCATATTCACCACACAATCAAGACAGCAAGGCCCAGACATACGGAAAGGGCAAACAGGGAGAGGTCCATTAACATGGGGTGCCAAATCTCGCCGGAGTACATCCAGTCACGAAGCAGGCGATGGGCTATGAGCCAAATCATAAAGCCGACCAGGACGGCCTTAAACAAGGGCGGAAAGTAGACTGACGCACCGAAAATCAGGTCCTGAAGGGGGAGTCCCACGGAGCTTTGAAAAAACGTCACGGGCAGAGATCCTTTGCAGTGAACAAAATGCCGCGAGGGCGAGTCTTAATCTGATGGAACATCACAATTCAGTGTAAGTCATCCTTTTAAGTTCGATGAATGCAGTATTGCATTTGTTTTGCCAATACAAATGCTGCACACTATTCTAAAATCAGTATAATAACTTAGCAAGCTAATTATAAGGAGATGAAATTGGAATCGCCATTAGGTTCTGATCTGGCAAGGTTGGTACGCGTCTGGCGTGCTCTGATTGACCATCGCCTGAAACCTCTGGAATTGACACAGACGCACTGGGTCACGCTGCATAACATTCATCAGCTGCCACCCGACCAGTCACAAATTCAACTGGCAAAAGCGATCGGCATTGAGCAACCGTCACTGGTACGTACGCTTGACCAACTGGAAGAGAAAGGACTCATCTCCCGGCAAACCTGCGCCAGCGATCGTCGCGCTAAGCGGATTAAGCTCACTGAGAAAGCGGCCCCTATCATTACTGAAATGGAAGCCGTTATCACCAAAACGCGCGGCGAAATCCTTTCCGGGGTTTCACCCGCAGAGCTTGAACTGCTCATCAGCCTCATTGGGCGCCTTGAGCAGAACATCCATGAGCTGCAGTCACGCGACTGACACCATCACAAGGCCTTGCAGCAGCAAGGCCTTTTTTACCTCGACACAACGACACGGTTACGCCCGGTCTCTTTCGCTTCATACATCGCCTTGTCAGCATTCTCCACGCACGCTTCAGCGGTCGTCGTCGGAGAGGTGGCGGTAAACACCCCCATGCTAATCGTGATGGATTCAGGTAACTGACCCCCGCTGCTGACCTTATCAAAACTGCTCAGCTTTAGCCGTATGCGTTCAGCCACCTGGTACGCTGCTTCCGACGAAGTATTGGTCAGCATCAGGACAAATTCTTCCCCGCCAATACGTGCCGCGATGTCCTGCGGGCGGACGGAATCCATCAGCAGGTTGGCGACAAACTGCAATACTTTGTCTCCCTGCAGATGGCCGTAGCAGTCGTTGATGCGCTTAAAACGGTCGAGATCGCTGACGATAACCGACACAGGGTGGTTGGCTTTGCTGATGCTGAGTGCCTGATTTAAGGCGTCGTAAAAATAACTGCGGTTGTAGAGGCGCGTCAGCGGGTCGCGGATCGAGTTCTGATAAGACTGCTGATACTTTATGTGCGAGTCGCGATACAGGTTAAAGACGTCGTACAGCAGGACAAAAATAATCATCAGCGTCGCCACGGTTTCGAATAAGCGAGCGTGATACCAGGACGTGTCCTCAGCATGCCCGCCGGCTAACAGTAATGAGAGCGTCAGGACATAACAAACACATAAGAAATTACCGCCAACCCAAAAAAGATTCCGCACCCGGGTAATCGTCATTAACGTTGCTAACGCCACAACCCAGAGAAGAATCAAAAAGATATTTATGACCTGGCTCCAGAGAACCATAAATTGCCGGGTTTCATTATCCACCAGATCCAGCGTTATCAGTGCCGAGTGGCTGGAGCAGAACCAGGCCAGGGCGACCATAGAAACCGTAAACAGCAGTGTACCGATAACCACGGCAATATGCGCGGGGCGTGAAAGGGGATAATCCCGAATAGAATAGAGCAAGGCTGAGACTATTATCAGCACCGCCATAAGAATATGACGGAACATAAAGAAGATCATGGCGTCGTTATAGTCGACAACATTGAACTGATAGAGATCCAGCCATGATGGGAAGCTGGACAGGGTACCGGCCATCAGCATCGTCGAACCGGCGAAGGCCGAGGCGAGGGCGATAAGGTACAACCGCCGTCTGTCATACCAGTATTTCATGACCATGAAGCAGGCAATAAACAGGTGGAATACCAGCAAAAATATGGTAAGTGTCGGGAATAGCAGCGGTGAGAATGAAGGGACTAATTCGACCAGTTTTACAAAGAGACCTTGTAATATTCCAACGACGACGATGCATCCAAAACAGAATGTAATATAAGGGTTCTTAAAATATCGTTGTAGTGCAAGCATAGGGATTTGACGGAATAATAAAATTAAAAAATGTAAAGTAAGAAAGAGAGTAACAGGCGTGGAGAGTAAATACTTTGCGCAGGAACAAGATATACCGCGCTTAATGATTCATGGCGGGAATGTTTTTTGTAAATATATTGCTGATAATTATATTATATGTAAACAGATTTGTTTACTGGATTTGCTAAATGGATGTGGTCTGATGACCACATCCAGTTTGAATTAGCGTGGAGAAACGGTGACCTGGCTTCCGTTGCTCGCCAGAACAACGCGCTGGCCGGCAGAGAAACGGGTATTACCTTGTTTCTGTACTACCATGATGGTGCTGCCGTCATCTTTACGGATTTCCAGTTCTACGCCCTGGCTTTTGTTCATTGCACCCTGAACGCCCTGGCCTGCAACACCACCCGCAACGGCACCTGCTGCTGTGGCCAGCGAACGACCCGTGCCACCGCCTACGGTATTACCGAGGAAGCCACCCAGCACAGCACCGCCGATGGCGCCCATCACGTTGCTGTCATCGCCACCCTGAATTTGTACAGGACGTGCGTTAACAACGGTACCGTAAGTGACGCTCTGAACCTGTTTGGCTTCAGAAGCGCTGTACACGTCGCCAGAAAGTGAACTGTCATTCACACAGCCTGCAAGGGTTAAACCGATCAGCGAAACGCCCAGTACACGTAAAATCATTTGAATCTCCTGTTCACCAAAAACGCCCGATGGCGGGCATCCGTTATGGCTAAATTATATGGCATAAGGGGCCATAGTTCATATCTTTGCACTAACAATAAGAAAATTGTACTTGAATTTAACTTAACGAGACATAAACGGGCACCCGGCAGGTTACCTGTCTGAGATTGTTAAAAAATATTATCGCCGGATAGCAAAGCGGCGCTGTTTATGGTTGAGTGGAGAGCATTAGCCCACGCAACGTAAGGAAAGCGCATGAAATCGGGTCGCTACATTGGTGTGATGTCGGGTACCAGTCTGGATGGCGTAGACGTCGTTCTGGCCGCTATTGATGAAAACATGGTGGCACAGCAGGCGAGCCTGACCTGGCCTATCCCCCTGGCGCTGAAAGAGGACATTCTCAGTGTCTGTCAGGGGCAGCAACTGACGCTTTCTCAGCTTGGTCAGCTTGATGTGCGGCTGGGGGCGCTGTTTGCCGATGCGGTACTGGCTCTGATGCATAAAGAAAAGCTTCGCCCGCAGGATGTCGTCGCTATCGGCTGTCACGGACAAACGGTCTGGCATGAGCCGGTCGGCGATGCACCGCATACCCTGCAAATCGGCGACAACAACCAGATTGTGGCGAAGACGGGCGTGACCGTAGTCGGTGATTTTCGGCGTCGCGATATTGCGCTTGGCGGGCAGGGCGCGCCGCTGGTGCCCGCTTTTCATCAGGCATTGTTGACCCATCCGACAGAGCGCCGAATGGTGCTGAACATTGGCGGTATTGCCAACCTGTCTCTGCTTATCCCGGATCAACCCGTACGCGGCTATGACACCGGCCCGGGTAACATGCTGATGGATGCCTGGATCTGGCGTCAGCGTGGTCAGGCGTATGATAAAGACGCGCAGTGGGCCAGCGAAGGCAAAGTGATCATCCCGCTGTTGCAGTCCATGCTAAGCGATCCGTACTTCGCCCTACCGGCGCCCAAAAGCACGGGGCGCGAATATTTCAACTATGGCTGGCTCGAACGTCAGCTGGCGCAGTTCCCGGCACTTGCACCGCAGGATGTCCAGGCGACGCTCGCCGAGTTAACGGCGATTTCGATATCGGAACAGGTTCTTCTCAGCGGTGGATGTGAACGCCTGCTGGTGTGCGGCGGTGGCAGCCGTAACCCGTTGGTGATGGCACGTCTTGCCGGGTTATTGCCGGGTACCGAGGTGACGACCACCGATGAAGCCGGCATCAGCGGCGATGATATGGAAGCGCTGGCCTTTGCCTGGCTTGCCTGGCGCACCATTGCCGGGCTTCCGGGCAATTTGCCGTCGGTGACTGGCGCACGTGAGGCCAGCGTCCTCGGGGCCATTTTCCCGGCGAATCCACGTCATAATCAGAGTTAACTGAAATTCAGCGCGGCGTGTGGTCGTTAGAATGGAATGAAACAGGAGGGCAGCCATGCCCTCCAGGACCAGGAAAGTCTTCGGAATACGCCCATGAAAAAACTTCTTCTTATTGCCGCGCCTTTATTGCTGTCAGGATGCAGCGTCTACAACCAGTTCCTTGATCGCATGCAGACCGATACCCTGGAGTATCGCTGTGATGAAAAACCGCTGACCGTTAAGCTGAACAATCCGCGTCAGGAAGCCAGTTTTGTCTACGACAACAAATTGCTCACCCTCAAGCAGGGCATTTCTGCCTCCGGCGCACGCTACACGGACGGAATTTATGTCTTCTGGTCGAAAGGCGACAGCGCCACCGTCTACAAACGCGACCGTATTGTGCTGAACAATTGCCAGCTCGAAAATCCGAAGCGTTGAGATTTTTACAGGGGCGGCGCACAATAGCGCCACCCAATGTCAATGTCAGCTAACGCCATGTCAGATAACGACGAACTGCAGCAAATTGCGCATCTGCGCCGTGAATACACCAAAGGCGGCCTGCGTCGCCAGGATCTTCCCGCCGAACCTCTCGTGCTTTTTGAACGCTGGCTGAAACAGGCCTGCGAAGCGAAACTCGCCGACCCAACGGCAATGGTTGTCGCAACGGTAGATGAAAACGGTCAACCGTATCAGCGTATCGTCCTGCTCAAACATTATGACGAGAAAGGCCTGGTGTTTTACACCAACCTGGGCAGTCGTAAGGCACACCATTTAGAAAACAATCCTCGTATCAGCCTGCTGTTCCCGTGGCATATGCTGGAGCGTCAGGTGATGGTCACCGGCAAAGCAGAGCGTCTCTCCACGCTGGAAGTGGTGAAGTATTTCCACAGCCGTCCGCGTGACAGCCAGATTGGTGCCTGGGTCTCAAAACAGTCCAGCCGCATTTCGGCGCGTGGCGTGCTTGAAAGCAAATTCCTCGAACTGAAGCAGAAATTCCAGCAGGGCGAAGTTCCGTTGCCCAGTTTCTGGGGGGGCTTCCGCATTCCGATCGAGCAGATGGAATTCTGGCAGGGCGGCGAACACCGTCTGCATGACCGCTTTTTATACCAGCGTGAAAATGGCGGCTGGAAAATCGACAGGCTGGCACCGTAATCGCCGAAATTTGTTGATTTAAGCGCTAGCGCAGGCCGCGCTTGCGCTTTATTCTATGTACCTTTCGCATCAGGCGAAAAGTCGTGTACCGGCAAAGGTGCAGTCGTTTATACATGGAGAATTTGATGGCAAGCAGTAACTTGATTAAACAATTGCAAGAGCGGGGCCTTGTGGCTCAGGTGACGGACGAGGAAGCGTTAGCAGAGCGACTGGCGCAAGGCCCGATCGCGCTCTATTGCGGCTTCGATCCTACCGCTGACAGCTTGCATTTGGGGCATCTTGTTCCATTGTTATGCCTGAAACGCTTCCAGATGGCGGGCCACAAGCCTGTCGCACTGGTTGGCGGCGCGACCGGTCTGATTGGCGACCCAAGCTTTAAAGCTGCCGAGCGTAAACTGAACACCGAAGACACCGTGCAGGAGTGGGTGGATAAGATCCGCAAACAGGTTGCGCCTTTCCTCGACTTTAACTGCGGTGACAATTCTGCGATTGCGGCCAATAACTATGACTGGTTTGGCGGCATGAACGTGCTGACCTTCCTGCGCGACATTGGCAAACACTTCTCTGTTAACCAGATGATTAACAAAGAAGCGGTGAAGCAGCGTCTGAACCGTGACGACCAGGGCATCTCCTTTACCGAGTTCTCCTACAACCTGCTGCAGGGTTATGACTTTGCTTGCCTGAATAAACTGCACGGCGTCTGCCTGCAGATTGGCGGCTCTGACCAGTGGGGCAACATCACGTCGGGTATCGATCTGACGCGTCGTCTGCACCAGAACCAGGTCTTCGGTCTGACCGTTCCACTGATCACCAAAGCCGACGGCACCAAATTTGGTAAAACCGAAGGCGGCGCGGTATGGCTTGATCCGAAGAAAACCAGCCCGTACAAATTCTACCAGTTCTGGATTAACACGGCGGATGCCGATGTTTATCGCTTCCTGAAGTTTTTCACCTTTATGGACATTGAGACGATCAATGCTCTGGAAGAAGAAGACAAAACCAGCGGTAAAGCGCCACGTGCTCAGTACGTACTGGCTGATGAAGTGACCAAACTGGTTCACGGTGAAGAAGGTCTGGCCGCGGCAAAACGCATTACTGCAAGCCTGTTCAACGGGACGCTGAGCGATCTGAGCGAAGCGGACTTCGAACAGCTGGCGCAGGATGGCGTGCCGATGGTTGAGATGGAAAAAGGTGCCGACCTGATGCAGGCGCTGGTGGACTCCGAGCTGCAGCCATCCCGCGGTCAGGCGCGTAAAACCATCGCCTCGAACGCTATCACCATTAACGGTGAAAAACAGGCCGACCCGGAATACACCTTCGCTGACAGCGATCGTCTGTATGGCCGCTACACGCTTCTGCGTCGCGGTAAGAAAAACTACTGTCTGGTCTGCTGGAAATAATTAAAAGTATCCAGGGGCGTGGGAAACCACGCCCCTTTTGTTTTTTCAGGGTTTGGTAAGTAAAAATGAAGAACATCCTCGCCATTCAGTCCCACGTGGTCTTTGGGCATGCTGGCAACAGCGCCGCGGAATTTCCGATGCGCCGCCTCGGTGCCAACGTCTGGCCCCTCAATACCGTGCAGTTCTCAAACCATACACAATACGGTCAATGGACCGGCTGCGTGATGCCGCCTTCGCACCTCACCGACATTGTGCAGGGCATTGCCAATATCGATCAGCTAAAACGCTGTGATGCGATACTGAGCGGATATCTCGGTTCGGCAGAGCAGGGAGAGCATATCCTGGGCATTGTCCGCCAGGTGAAAGCGGCAAACCCGGCGGCGAAATACTTTTGTGATCCTGTTATGGGGCATCCGGAGAAAGGCTGTATCGTGGCCCCCGGCGTGGCTGAATTCCATGTGCGTCACGCGCTGCCGGCCAGCGATATTATTGCGCCGAACCTGATTGAGCTGGAAATTCTCTGCGAGCATCCGGTGAATAGCGTAGAAGAGGCGGTAAGCGCTTCTCGCGAGCTAATAGCCCAGGGGCCGGAGATTGTCCTGGTGAAACATCTCGCGCGCGCAGGGCTGAGCAGGGACCGTTTTGAGATGCTGCTGGTGACGAAAGACGAAGCCTGGCATATCAGCCGTCCGCTGGTGGACTTCGGCATGCGTCAGCCGGTGGGTGTCGGTGATGTGACAAGCGGTTTGCTGCTGGTGAAATTACTTCAGGGAGCCACGCTGCGGGATGCGCTTGAGCATGTGACTGCTGCGGTGTACGAAATCATGAAGGCGACAAAAGAGATGCAGGAGTATGAACTGCAGGTGGTCGCGGCACAGGATCGTATCGCGAAACCGGAGCATTACTTCAGCGCGACCCGGTTATAACGGTTCACGTTCCTGTCGGCCGGGTAGCGACAGCGCCACCCGGCAATACAGTGCGCCGGTCAGTTCAACCCTTCTGCTTTAAGCGCTGCAGCCACCGCAGGACGCGCGGCTACGCGATCCATGTACGATGCAATGTGGTCCAGCCCGTCCATGTTGAGCTTAATGGCCCGCGCCCAGCGCAGCACGGTGAACAGATAGGCATCGGCAATCGTAAAACGCGCGCCCCCAATCCACTGATCGTCTTTCAGCGATGCGTTAACGTACTGCAGTTTTTTCTCCAGCTGAGCACGTACGGTCGGTTTGTACTCTTCCGGCGTCTCCGGACGGAACAGCGGCGTAAAGCCTTTGTGCAGCTCGGTCGCAATGTAGTTCATCCACTCCAGCGTTTTGTAGCGAGAAACCGTGCTTACCGGTGCCAGCAATTGCCTGTCGGGCACGCTATCGGCGAGGAACTGCATAATCGCCACGCCTTCGGTCAGCAGGGTACCGTCATCCAGCAGCAGAGCCGGAACTTGTCCCTTCGGGTTAATAGCAAAAAAATCATCGCCGTTTTCCAGGCGTTTTTTCATCAGGTCAACGCCATCCAGCGTGAAATCTTTGCCGCTCTCGCGCAGGGTAATGTGGGAAGCAAGAGAGCACGCGCCCGGTTTGTAGAACAGTTTCATCGGTAACTCCTTTTTGCTGAGGTTTCAGCTATGTTAGTGCGCGAACGGGTAAAAAAAAAGCCGCTAATACATTAGCGGCTTCTGTTCAGTCGTTTCTCAGTGACATTATGCGGTAGCGGTTTCGGTCGCTTTCGCCGTCTTGTCGTCGTCCTGAGTCATGCGATTCAGCTTCGGCGCAGTCAGCATCATCAGAACCGCGATAACCGCAGTAGCAATACCAATCTGCATGAACACGGTACCGTAGACGTTCAGAGAGACCAGTGGGTCAGTCACGTTATCCGGCACGGCCATCAGGTTTGCAATTTTACCTGCGATGATGGCGGCACCCGCAGTGGTCAGGAACCAGCTACCCATGATGAAGCCCATCAGACGCTGAGGAACCAGTTGTGCAACCATCGCCAGGCCCAGACCGGAGATCATCAGTTCACCGATAGACTGCAGCGCATAGCTCAGGATCAGCCAGTTAACGGAGACGATACCGGCGTCAGTCGCAAATTTCGTACCCAGCGGCAGTACCAGGAATGCGCCAGAACACAGCAGCATACCGATAGCAAATTTGTGCGGCATCGGCAGACGGTCGCCCATCTTGTTATAGATAGCAGCCAGAATCGGGCTACCAATCATGATCCAGAACGGGTTCAGGGCCTGATACTGTTCCGGCTCGAACGCGATACCCAGGATTGAGTGTTCAACGTTACGGATAGCGAAGAAGTTCAGAGACGTTGGCATCTGGCTGTACAGAACGAAGAAGATAATCGCTTCCAGCATCAGGATGAAGGCCACAATCATCTTACGACGAGCGGCACCCTGCATGGCGAAGGCTTCTTTCGCGAAGATGATCACGATACCCAGCGCAACCACACCCAGAACGGCACGCGCGATGCCCTGGTTATGCAGCAGCCAGGTCGCGATTGCCGCGAGGATCACCACGCCGACAATGGTCGCCAGCAGTTTGCCAATGTGAACCGGTTCGAAGTCAGGTTTGGAGCCGTAGTCTTTAACCCAGCGTTTGCAGAAGGCAAAGTTAACCACGGTGATCAGCATACCGACAACGGACAGGGAGAACGCAACGCTCCAGCCGAATTTAGCGGCCAGCCACGGGGTTGCCAGCATGGAGAAGAAGGAACCGATGTTCACGGACATGTAGTACATTGTGAATGCACCGTCCAGACGCGGGTCATCTTTGTTGTAACAGGTAGAGAGCAGGGAAGACGGGTTCGCTTTGAACAGACCGTTACCGACGGCGATAGTCGCCATACCCATATACACCACAGCGGCATCGTGACCAGACCATGCAACCAGTGCATAGCCAACGGCCAGGACAATCGCACCCAGCATAATGACACGTTTAGTCCCGAGGACTTTATCACCCAGCCAGCCGCCGATAGCGACCAGACCGTACACCAGGGCACTGAAAGAGGAGAACAGCGTAATGGAATCTGCTTCGGACATACCCAGCTGTTTTACCAGGTAAACCGCCATGATCCCTTGCAGGCCGTAATAACCAAAACGCTCCCATAACTCGATAGAGAAGATGAGATAGAACGCTTTAGGTTGTTTAAAAGCGTTAAGACTTACGCTTTCATCTGTTGGTTTATTGTTTGCAGTCGACACATATACCTCTTTTTTTACATCCCATATTAACGGGGGTGTTCATCGCGTGATGGCCGTAGTCCATCCGCCTTATAGTTATATTGGGAGGAGAAACGGCGGGTAATGTTCACTATCCTGCACCGTCTGGCAATACGTTTGTAATAATCTGTTACATATAACTGGGCCGCTATAATCGGCGGTTCATACAAATGTTATTCAGCGTTAAATTTCATACGATCTGTAAAGGGAGTTTTTTTGACTGGCATTCACCCGTATTTTGCCCTCAATGGCGATATGTTCTGCTATTTGAGGTTTATTGCAGTGATATAGCCCATATTCTGAAAAATAGCTGGTCTTATGTGTTGCTCATGATGAGTTTGATCTTGTCTGGCAAAGGGTTTACGCCGCTTTTAACAACAAAAATTCAACACGAAGTTATCAGGGTGATCTTCATCACATATGTATAGAAATTTTCGGCTATGAAAAAAGTATTAACCTGTTTGAGCGTTAAAGGCTCGAACAAGTGATAAGGGAAGCGGTAATGAAGGCGGATAAATTATGGTCAAAAGAAGGTCTTCTGGTAGACCCTCTTTTGGTAAGGAATTGCCGTTGCGACATAAAACGAAAAGTGGAAGATATCAGGGATACACTTTCTCTTTGTACTCGCAAAGATCTTCGATAATACAGGAGCCACAGCGAGGCTTACGGGCAATACAGGTATAACGGCCATGGAGAATGAGCCAGTGATGGCAATCCACCTTAAATTCGGCGGGAACCACCTTTAGCAGTTTCTCTTCAACCTGCTCGACATTCTTGCCCGGTGCGAAGTTAGTGCGGTTAGAGACGCGGAAAATATGGGTATCAACGGCGATAGTCGGCCAGCCAAACGCGGTGTTAAGTACCACATTCGCAGTCTTACGTCCCACGCCGGGTAATGCTTCCAGCGCGGCGCGATCTTCCGGCACTTCACCCCCATGCTGTTCCAGCAGGATCCGGCAGGTTTTGATCACGTTCTCAGCCTTGCTGTTAAAGAGTCCAATGGTTTTGATATAGGACTTCACCCCGTCCACGCCCAGTTCCAGCATCGCTTTTGGCGTGTTGGCGACCGGATAAAGCAGGGCGGTCGCCTTATTAACGCTCACGTCGGTAGCCTGCGCAGAGAGCAGCACGGCGATCAACAGCTCGAACGGGGAGTTAAAATTCAGCTCCGTCGTCGGGTGTGGGTTCTCATCCCGCAGACGGGTCAGGATCGCAATGCGCTTTTCTTTATTCATGAGGCCTTCTCGGGTATCCCTTCCTGTACGCTGCGCTCAGCCGCGCGACGCTTACGTTTTTCATCAATCAGGTATTTTATCGCCAGCATCATGCCGAGGCCAATAAACGCGCCTGGCGGCAGCATGGCCAGCAGGAACGGCGTATCGGTGTGGAAGACTTCGATGCGCAGCGCTTTAGCCCAGCCGCCGAGCAGCGCATCTGCGCCATCAAACAGCGTTCCGTTACCCAGGATCTCACGCATTGAGCCGAGCACGAACATGGCACCGGTTGCCCCCATACCAATAGAGAAACCATCCAGAGCCGACATCGCCGGGCTGTTTTTTACGGCAAAAGCTTCCGCGCGCCCGACCACAATACAGTTGGTTACGATGAGGGGAATAAAGATCCCGAGCGACTGATACAGACCGAACGCATAAGCGTTAATCAGCATCTGGACGATACTCACCACCGACGCGATGATCATGACGTAAATCGGAATACGGATTTCCGATGGCGTCCAGCGGCGCAGGGCAGAGATGGACAGATTGGTCAGGGTGAGAACCAGCGTGGTTGCCAGCCCCAGACCCAGCGCGTTGGTGGCGGTGGATGTCACTGCCAGCAGCGGACACATCCCCAGCAGCTGTACCAGCGCGGAGTTGTTCTTCCACAATCCCTGGACGATAACCTCTTTAACCTGGCTCATGATTACTCCTCACAGGCCGGAAGATTGTTCATCTGCGCGGGCAGCGTTTCCGCATACAGCCCGGCTCGTTTTACGGCATTGACCACGGCCCGTGGGGTAATGGTTGCCCCCGTGAACTGGTCAAACTCGCCGCCATCCTTTTTCACAGCAAACGCAGGATCCGCTTCGCCGTGGATCACTTTTCCGGCAAAATGCAAAATCCAGTCGCTCAGACGGGTTTCAATTTTATCCCCCAGGCCTGGCGTCTCATGATGTTCCGTCACGCGCGTACCCAACACGGTACCGGAGAAATCGCTGCCGACCAGCAGTTGAATCGCCCCGGAGTAGCCATCGGGCGCCGTCGCTTCCATTACCGCGCCTACCGCGTTATCCCCCTTACGGGCAATAAAGACGCGGTGCGGGCCTTTGCCTAACTGAGGTGCCTGGACCACGAAGCAACTTTTCTGCAGGTCATTATCGTAGAAATCAGGGGGGATCACCTGATCGAACAGGGCTTTTTGCTGCTTCACCGCCTGTTCGTCGATGGTCGATTTGGTCAGGTTGTTCACCAGGGCCGTCAGTCCGGTGAGGACCGCGGCGAAAATGGCCAGCGTGACGCCGTGTTTTTGCATTGTTTTCAGCATCGCGAAACCCTTAACGGTGGCCGTACACGCGCGGACGCGTGTAGTAGTCGATGAGCGGAACGGTGATGTTTGCAAGCAGAACCGCGAATGCCACACCGTCCGGGTAACCGCCAAAGCTGCGGATGAGCCACACCAGCAAGCCGGCCAGTGCACCGAAGATCAGGCGGCCACGGTTCGTGGTAGATGCCGTTACCGGATCGGTCAGGATAAAGAACGCACCCAGCATGGTTGCCCCCGAGAGCAGATGCATCTGTGGGCTGGCGAGCGATTCTGGCGAGAACACCCATCCCAGTGTGGCGCAGACCGCCAGCGTCACGAGGAAGCTGACCGGAATATGCCAGCGGATCGCTTTCTGCTGCAGCAGGAAGAGCCCGCCCAGCAAATAAGCAAGGTTCACCCACTGCCAGCCCGCGCCCGCCAGCATGCCGCTGAAGATGGCAGATTTCATAATCTGATCGACGGAGTGTCCGGCATGCAGGGAGGTTTTAAACGTATCGAGTGGTGTGGCCTGGCTGATGCCATCCACGCCCATACGCAGCGCGTTCATATCCGCACCGAGCGCGGTATGGCCGGTAAAGATAACGTGCAGGGCATCCATAAAGCCGGGTACTGTCGCGGCAATGTCATGCGGCGGCAACCAGCTGGTCATCTGAACCGGGAAGGAGATGAGCAGTACGACGTAGCCAATCATCGCCGGGTTGAACGGGTTATGGCCCAGCCCACCATAAAGTTGTTTGGCAATAATGACTGCAAACACCGTACCGAGCACCACCATCCACCACGGAGCAAACGGTGGAATACTGATTGCCAGCAACAGGCCAGTCAGCAGTGCTGAGTTATCGGCAAGGATGCGGGAAACCGCCAGCTTACGCAGTTTAAGCACCAGGGCTTCTGCCCCTAAGGCGCTGGCACAACCCAGCACTATCTGGAACAGCGTTCCCCAGCCGAAAAACCAGCACTGAACGGCAATGCCCGGCAGCGCCGCCAGGCACACCAGCATCATGATGCGTGATGTCTGGCGCTGATTATGGGTGTAAGGGGAACTTGCGATTCTGAAAACCATTTAATCCTCGTTAACTGCTTGCTGTGCGGCTTTCTTCGCCTGAACGCGCGCAATGGCGGCGGCGACTGCGGCTTTACGTGGGTCGTCGTTTGCGGCCGGTTGCTGTTCTTCCTGCTGCGCTGCTTTGCGGGCCTTGGCGCGGGCAATGGCGGCTTCGACAGCCGCCTTACGCGGGTCGACAGGTGCTTCAGGCGCAGCGGCTTCAGGCTGCGCCGCCGCTTTACGCGCTTTGGCACGGGCAATGGCGGCTTCGACAGCCGCTTTACGCGGGTCGACGGGGGCTTCAGGCGTAGCGGTTTCAGTCTGCGCCGCTGCTTTGCGCGCTTTAGCGCGCGCGATCGCCGCTTCAACAGCCGCTTTACGGGGATCTACGGCCTCCACTTCTTGCTCAACCACCACGTTTTGTTCGCCGGCCTTACGCGCTTTGGCGCGAGCGATCGCCGCTTCAACAGCCGCTTTACGGGGATCTACGGCCTCCGCGTCTTGTTCAACTACCTCGTTTTGCTCGCCGGCCTTACGGGCTTTGGCGCGGGCAATGGCGGCTTCAACGGCGGCTTTACGCGGATCGATCTCAGCGTCAGAGGAGGCTGACTGTGCTTTTTCTGCCTGACGGGCGCGCGCAGCCGCTTTACGCGCTTCGCGGGCGGCAATCGCTTCGCTGTTATCCGGTTTTTCACCGGCCGGGATCACCACGGTCTGGGCTGCCGTCGCTTTTTTCTCCCGCACGCGTGCCAGTGCGGCATTAATCGCATCCTGGTCTTTTTCGCCGGGCTGAACTGCTGCCTGTTTGTGACGCGCCTGACGGGCCAGTTTTTCACGTTCCAGACGCGCCTGACGCGCTTCAAAACGCGCTTTCGCTTCGGCTGCGCGTTTCTCTTCCATGGAGATGGCATAAATCTCGGCCTTCTCCTGGCGGAAGTACTGCACCAGAGGAATGTTACTTGGGCAGACCCAGGCGCAGGCACCGCATTCGATGCAGTCGGCCAGGTTATGGGCCTGCGCTTTATCGTGCAGCTGACCTTTGCTGTACCAGTACAATTGTTGCGGAAGTAAATCCGCCGGACAGGCATCGGCACAGGCGCTGCAGCGGATACAGCCTTTCTCCTCCTGCTCTTCACCCATTTCGGTCGGGGAGGGGGCAAGCAGGCAGTTTGTGATTTTTACTACCGGGACATCGAGCCACGGCAGGGTAAAGCCCATCAGCGGGCCACCCATGATCACCATCTGGTCGCTGCCCGGGCAAAAATCAGCCTGTTCCAGCAGATGACGAACCGGCGTACCCAGACGCGCCCAGACGTTGCCCGGACGTGCGACAGATTCACCGGTCAGCGTAACCACGCGCTCGGTCAGCGGTTCACCGTCCACCACCGCACGTTTCACGGCGTAGGCTGTCCCGACGTTTTGCATCAGCACCCCGATGTCCGAAGAGCGTCCGCCATGCGGAACCTGCTTGCCGGTCAGAATTTGCGTCAGCTGTTTGGCACCGCCAGAGGGGTACTTGGTTGGGATAACGCGCAGGCCGATATCGTGGCTGCCGTTGAGGACGGCACGCAACATCGAAATAGCCTGTGGCTTATTATCTTCAATGCCAATCAGCACTTCGCGTGGCTGCAGAATATGGGCAAGAATGCGGATCCCTTCCACGACCTGCGCGGCGCAGTCCTGCATCAGACGATCGTCGGCGGTGATGTAGGGTTCACATTCTGCTGCATTGATGATCAGAGTCTGAATTTTATCGCCGCCGCCGTGCAGTTTGACGCCAGTAGGGAACCCCGCGCCGCCCAGGCCGGCAACGCCGAATTGATGAATACGCTCGATAAGCGCTTCGCGGCTCCGGTTGCGGTAGTCGCTCCAGCCGTCACGGTCTATCCAGCGGTCTTCTCCGTCGGCTTCAATAATGACGCTCAGTTCGGAGAGCGCAGAGGGATGTGCTACGGTATGGGGGGCGATCGCCACCACTGTACCGGACGTCGGAGCGTGGACCGGCAGCATACGTCCGCGACCGAACGTTAACGGCTGGCCGCGAAGGACGGTATCGCCTTCTTTCACGCACAGTTCACCCTCAGCACCGATATGCTGTTTCAGCGGCATGACGTAACGGGACGCCAGCGGAATTTGGCGCAGCGGCGTGCCGTTGGACTGGGTTTTCATTTCAGGTGGATGGATACCACCATCAAAGTCCCAAATCTTCTCTTTTCTGAAAGCAGAAAATAACTTAAGCATGTTGTTCCACAGGAATGATGCGAACCGGAATGGTTTGAAGATCCCACTTCCAGCTTTCGGTAGTCGGTTCAACCGGGCGCAACGTTATACATTGCGTCGGGCAGGGTGCCACGCAGAGGTTACAGCCGGTGCACAGATCCGCCACGACGGTGTGCATGGCACGGGTTGCGCCAACGATGGCGTCGACAGGGCATGCCTGAATGCATTTTGTGCAGCCGATGCAGTTCGCTTCGTCAATCACGGCGAGGGCGCGAACCGGCTCCTGCACATCTTCATCGCCGTCAACAGGTTGCGGGTCAACGTTAAGCAGGGCGGCTATTTTCAGCATTACCGCTTCACCGCCGGGTGCGCAGCGGTTAATTTTTTCACCCTGCACGCCTACCGCTTCGGCATAGGGGCGGCAGCCAGGATAGCCACACTGCCCGCACTGGCTTTGCGGCAGAAGCTCATCGATTTTTTCTACAACAGGATCGTCCTCTACCGCGAAACGGCGGGAGGCGTAACCCAGAATAAGGCCAAACACCAACCCCAGCACGCTGATAGAGGCGATGGCTATCCAGATAGTACTCATTACAACTTCACCAGACCACTAAAGCCCATAAAGGCCAGAGACATTAAACCTGCTGTCACCAGGGCGATCGCGTTACCGCGGAATGGCGCAGGGATATCCGCTGCTGCCAGACGCTCGCGAATCGAGGCGAACAGCACCATCACCAGAGAGAAACCGACGGCGGCAGAAAAACCGTACAGCGCCGATTGCATGAAATTATGCCCAAGGTTGATGTTCAGCAGCGCCACGCCAAGTACTGCACAGTTGGTGGTAATCAGCGGCAGGAAGATACCCAGCAGGCGATAGAGAGCCGGGCTGGTTTTACGCACCACCATTTCTGTGAATTGCACTACCACCGCGATGACCAGAATAAAGGACAGCGTACGCAGATAGATTAAATCCAGCGGGATGAGGATCCAGTTATCAATCAACCACGCGCAGATAGACGCCATCGTCATCACGAAGGTGGTTGCCAGCCCCATGCCCATCGCAGTTTCCAGCTTTTTGGAAACCCCCATAAATGGACACAGGCCAAGGAACTTCACCAGGACGAAGTTGTTAACCAGCACAGTGCCGACAAAGAGCAGTAAGTAATCGGTCATTATTTAGCCTGAAATAAAAAAGCCGCCTATTATCGGACAAACCACCGCAGGCGACAACAGGTTATCTGTAAGGTTATTACGGGTTCACAAAGGTGTTCTTCACCCGCGTCGAACGCTTGAAATAGGGCACCAGCAGCGCCGCAGCCAGTAACGGAAAAAGCAGCTGGCGAACGGCCAGGGCATCAGAAACTGGCGAAAAAGCAAAGGCTTTCACCGCCAGCAGGACCGAAATCAGCAGCCAGATAATGTAGTGTTTAGGGACACCCTTACGGCGCTTAAAGAAGGCAATGGTCAGCCATAGCGTGTAGTACCACATCCCGATCGCAAAAACGAACGACACAAACCACATCGTAATATTAAGCACACTTTGCGACATCAGGGTCTGGATTGCATGAGGTGTAATCAGTGCGGTGGTATAAAGCAGCAGCGCAAGTGATGCGCTTAATAAGGCAACCAGCAGCCATGCCAGTGGGGCGATTAACCAGCCTCCAATTCGTTCTCCAGGCGTTGCGGTCATGAACTCTCCCATAATCTGCGCGAAATGTTGTACAGCCAGTTTGCAGGGCGGAGAGTATATAACATTTCGCGCGGATGGCTACTTTCTTATAAAACGTAGCGCCATACAGACTTAGGCACTTCACCGACGTTGAACAAACGGCCACCGGAGACCAGCTCCGCACGGCGGTGGTCAGCGGCGCGATACATATTGATGATTTCCTGATTATCCGACAGCGTGTAGTTCAGATGGTCAAACAGTTTTTCCAGGCTCTCAAGCGAATTGATCTTGCGAAATTTTAATAAATAGTCCTGAACTGTCATATTAATAAGTTTCCATATAAAAGTGAGTAATACCAGTTAAGGTAATTCGTCCGAATAATAAACGGATTAATAAAGACGTAAACAGCCCACTCAGATAACGCGACTAAATTAGGAGTTTTCTTTGCTGAAAGTACAGGCATCAGACGATGCCTGGAAGAGAAGGTTAACCGTGTTCACTAGGGCTGGCAATAAGTAACTGACATATTATGTCACTCTTTATTGCGGTAACCGGTTACTTAGGTTGGGCGACGGTGACAGGCTCCGGCGGCTGGTAGTTATCGATATGGCTGGCAACGCCAAGCAAAATGACCGATACCCCAAGAACAATCCATCCCGCTAATTCAATGATTCGATTAATAATTGACGTCATGACTGGTACGTGTAATTTATCCATAAATACAGGTTGCAAATGTTACAGCGCCGTTTCCCCCGCGGCAAGTGCTTTGGGAATGGTTCCCCTAAACAAAATCAGAACGTTAAATCTATGTAACAAAAACAACCGGCATAGCCTGCTATTTTACGTCATATGGCACATGATTAATCTGTAAGAACGTCAGAGTAGCCAGTGTGAAATAAGATAGTCATAAAAGAGGGCAACATTATGAGTGATAGCATCCGCGTCGGGCTTATTGGTTACGGGTACGCGAGCAAGACTTTTCATGCGCCTCTGATTGCCGGGACGCCGGGCATGGCGCTGGCGGCAGTTTCCAGTAGCGATGCCACGAAAGTGCATGCAGACTGGCCCTCCGTGCCGGTTGTTTCTGAACCTAAGCATCTTTTTAACGACCCTAATATTGATCTGATCGTCATTCCCACCCCCAATGACACGCATTTTCCGCTGGCAAAGGCTGCACTGGAGGCCGGTAAGCACGTTATTGTCGATAAACCCTTCACGGTGACGTTGTCACAGGCACGCGAACTGGATGCGCTGGCAAAAAGTTTTGGCAGAGTGCTTTCGGTATTTCATAACCGCCGCTGGGACAGTGATTTCCTGACGGTAAAAGCGCTCCTTAATGAAGGTACGCTGGGCGAAATCCTCTTTTTTGAATCGCACTTTGACCGGTTCCGCCCTCAGGTCCGAAACCGCTGGCGTGAGCAAGCCGGGCCGGGCAGCGGCATCTGGTACGATTTAGCGCCGCATGTTCTCGATCAGGCCGTAAATTTGTTTGGCCTGCCGGTCAGCATGACGGTCGATCTGGCCCAGCTCAGACCCGGAGCGCAAACCACCGACTACTTTCATGCCATCTTGAGTTACCCGCAGCGGCGTATTGTACTGCACGGGACAATGGTGGCAGCCGCCGAATCAGCGCGTTATATCCTTCACGGTACGCGCGGGAGCTATGTGAAGTTTGGTCTCGATCCTCAGGAAGAACGCCTGAAAAACGGCGAGCGTTTGCCGCAGGAAGACTGGGGCTATGACATGCGGGACGGGGTTGTGACGCGGGTGGAAGGCGAGGAGAGGGTTGAAGAAACGTTATTGACGATCCCGGGTAACTATCCGGCGTATTATGCCGCTGTCCGTGATGCGCTAAACGGGACGGGGGATAACCCGGTTCCGGCCAGCCAGGCGATTCAGATTATGGAATTGATTGAACTGGGGATTGAATCAGCCAAACACCGCGCAACGCTCTGTCTGGCGTGATTCTGGCAAAGCCGGGTAAGGGGACGACCCCACCCGGCAACGGGCTTAGCCGCGGGCGACCTTATCCCGCAGCGCCTGTTTCTCTGCTGGCGTCAGGAAGGCGATGTCCAGGCCGTTAATCTGCGCCTGGCGGATCTGATCCTGACTCAGGCCAGCCTGCGGTGCGGCGACGGTGTACTCATGAATAATATCCACGCCCTGTACTGCCGGATCGTCCGTGTTCAGTGAGGCCAGAACACCGTGCTCCAGGAAGGTTTTCAGCGGGTGATGCGCCAGTGATGCCACTGTGCTGGTCTGAATATTGGACGTCAGACACGATTCAATACCAATACGCTGCTCGGCAAGGAAATCCATCAGGGCGCGATCTTCAACGGCTTTGACACCATGACCGATACGCTCTGCACCCAGCTCACGGATGGCCTGCCAGATGCTTTCAGGGCCTGCCGCTTCACCGGCATGCACGGTAATGTGCCAGCCGGCGTCACGCGCGCGGTTGAAATGAGAAAGGAACAAACTGCCCGGGAAGCCGAGTTCATCCCCCGCCAGGTCAACGGCAGCGATCGCATCACGATGTGCCAGTAACCCTTCCAGCTCCTGCAGGCAGGCCGCTTCACCGAAGGTACGGCTCATAATGCCAATCAGGCGAGCCTGAACGTCGAAGGTTTTACACCCTTCGCGCACGCCGTCAATTACCGCTTCAACCACGCCTGCAACGGGCAGGTTGTGGGTCATCGCCATATAGCCTGGCGAAAAGCGCAGTTCAACGTAGTGCAGGCCATTACGGGCGGCATCTTCAATATTTTCGAAAGCAACACGGCGGCAGGCATCCAGCGAGGCCAGCATCTTCACGCCCCAGTCGAGTTTGCTCAGGAAACTGACCAGATCCGGTTCATTTGAGGTGACCTGAACGTGGGGGATTAGGGTCTCAATCGTTTGTGCAGGGAGCGTGAGATTGTACTGGCGGCCAAGATCGAGGATGGTTTGGGCACGAATGTTACCGTCAAGATGGCGGTGAATATCAGTTAGTGGCAGGCGTGTATCAATCATGGTCGCACTCTTTTCTGGTTAAAGTGCGTCATATTATAAAAACAAAACGAGGTAAAAAGCTATTTGCGCAAGGGAATATTCCGTTGCGCAATCTGATTACAGGAGCGTCGTTATGCCGGCGATCAGCCGCTGAACCCCTTGCTCAAGCTTGCTACGCGGGCATCCCGCGTTCAGACGGACAAAACCGCTACCCTCTTCGCCGTAGGTGTATCCCGGCATGATGGCGACCTTTTGCTGCTCAATCAGGACTTTTTGTAGCATTTTATCGTCAAGGTTGAGTGGGCGTAAATCGATCCAGGCCAGATACGTGGCTTCCGGTGGCTGCCAGTTGAGCGTCGGAAACGCGCGGTGTAATTCGCGTGCAATGTACGCCAGATTTTCCTCCAGATACGCCCGCAACGCATCCAGCCATGGCTCTCCCTGCTGATAGGCAGCAATGTGGGCCGTCAGCGCCAGTACGGAAGGGGAAGAGAGCCCGTCACGACCTTTTAATGCGCTGAGGTAACCGTTACGGCTCTGTTCATCGCCAATAAGCCCCCAGGCACCGGTGAGCGCCGGTATGTTAAAACTTTTTGAACCAGAGCTCAGAAGTGCCCATTTGCCGCGTGCCACTTCATTCCACGGCGTATGGCGACGGCCTCCCCACACCATGTCCATATGAATTTCATCGCTAATCACCGCCACGTCATAACGGGCGCACAGTTCTGCCATGTGACTCAGCTCTTCACGGGTCCAGACTTTACCCGTGGGATTTTGCGGGCTGCACAGCAGCAAAATTTTGTTTTCCGGTTTTGCCAGCGCCGCCTCAAGTGCGGCCCTATTTCCCTGCCAGCCCGTGGCATGTTTTTCCATCGCCACGCCGACCACCTGGCGGGCATTCCCCTCGATGGCCTTATAGAACGCATCGTAAGCGGGGGTATGGACCACCACGCCGTCGCCGGGAGTTGACCAAAGGCGAATCAGTTCGGATACCATATAAATAACGGAAGGCCCGTACACGAGCGAGTCGGTATCAATGTGGCTGTTAAAGCGCTGCCGGAACCAGTGCGCCACAGCGGCGAGAAACTCTTCATTTTTCCAGCGGCTGTAGCCAAACACCCCGTGATGAATACGCTGGTGCAGCGCTTCGGTGATGCAGGGCGCGGTCGCGAAATCCATATCGGAGATGGTGAAGGGCAGCAGATCGGCCGCGCCAAAGCGGTCGGCGACATAGTCCCACTGCGTGCACCAGGTGCCGTGTCGATCCACGACGGTTGAAAAATCGAACATGACTCAAGTCCTTAAAGAAAAACCCCCTCAGCGCGAGGGGGTGAGGCATCAGGCTTCCACTGTACGCATCAGGGTTGCCAGCTCATCTTTCACTGACTGAACCTGCGGGCCGATAACCACCTGCAAATTATGTTGATTTAACTGTACCACGCCGATCGCCCGGTTGGCTTTCAGGGCGTTGGTGTCCACTTTCGACATATCCGCCACCGACAGGCGCAGTCGGGTGATGCAGTTATCCAGAGAGGTAATGTTATCCGCACCACCCAACGCCGCCAGAATAGCAGGGGTGTTATAGCCGGACTTACCCACGGTACCTGCAACAGCCTGCTCAACGCTGCTGGCGGTATCGGTATCCCGTCCAGGCGTTTTGAGGTTAAAGCGGGTGATGGCGAAGCGGAAAATGCCGTAGTACACCGCGAACCAGATAGCGGCGACCACCGGTACCAGGTACCACTTGGTCGACAACCCGTGCAGGATCCCGAACACTACAAAGTCGATGACGTTGCCGTCGGTATTCCCGATGGTGACGCCCAGCACCGCCATCACAGTGAAGCCCAGACCGGTCAGTACCGCGTGGATGAGATACAGCACTGGCGCGACAAACAGGAACAGGAATTCGATTGGCTCCGTTGTACCGCCCACGACACAGGCGATGACCCCGGAAATCAGCAGCCCTTTAATTTTATGGCGGTTTTCCGGACGAGCACAGTGATACATGGCCAGCGCCGCACCCGGCAAGCCGCCGAGGAAGGCCGGCATTTTACCCTGTGACAGGAAGCGGGTTGCACTTTCAGAGAAGCCGTGCGTGGTCGGACAGCTCAGCTGTGCCTGGAAGATGGTCAGCGCACCGCTCACATCGTGTCCGCACACCTCCATTGTGCCGCCGGCTTCGGTAAAGCGGATCAGCGCCACCAGAATATGTTGCAGACCAAACGGCAGCAGCAGACGTTCGCCGGTTCCGAAGATCATCGGACCAAAATCGCCCGCACCGTTGATGATGCGGCCAATCCCGTTAATCCCCAGCGCAAAGACTGGCCAGATCAGCGGAATAATAAGGCCAAACAGACCCATGACCACAAGGGTTACAATGGGTACAAAGCGGGTGCCCCCGAAGAACGCCAGCGCATCAGGCAGGCGGATATTGTGGAAGCGCTCGTGCAGCATCCAGATAATCACCCCGGCGATCACCGCGCCGAGGATCCCGGTATCAATGGACTGAATCCCGATAACGCTCTGAATGTTGTTCGCTTTAAGCACGGCGGCATCGGTGGTGGGCAGAATGCCTTTAGCCGTCAGCCAGAAGTTCACCGCAAGGTTCATTACCGCATAACCGACAAACCCGGCAAAGGCGGCCACGCCTTTGTTCTCGCGTGCCAGACCCAGCGGGATAGCAATACAGAACATCACCGGCAGGAAGCTAAAGGCGAAGGAGCCGACTTTACTCATCCAGATAAAGATCGCCTGCAGCACAGGTGTCCCGAGGAACGGGATCAGCGTGATGACGTCCTTACTGCTCAACGAACTGCCGATCCCGAGCATGATCCCGCAGAACGAGAGGAGTGCCACGGGCAGCATAAAGGTTTTACCCAGTTGCTGGAAAAATTCCCACAGCGATATTTTTTGTGCTGCTTTCGCCGTCATAAAACGACTCCTTTATTGTTAAAATCAGTTTATCTGCTTCAATGCTGCGAGAAGATAAAACGTTTTATCAAAGTTTAGTGCGCTCTGAATCACATTCTCAGGCTTTGACTAGTAGTATAAAGATTACATATTGATAAAACGTTTTACCGATCTCATTTCAGGGAGTCACGCCGACACATGGCTGTAGCGAAAAAAATCACCATCAACGATGTCGCGCTGGCGGCGGGGGTTTCCGTCAGCACCGTTTCACTGGTGCTCAGCGGGAAAGGACGCATTTCTCCCGCGACCGGGCAACGGGTTAACGAGGCGGTTGAGCAACTGGGCTTTGTACGTAACCGCCAGGCATCAGCGCTGCGCGGCGGCCAAAGCGGTGTGATCGGTTTGATTGTGCGTGACCTGACCTCTCCCTTTTATGCCGAACTGACCGCGGGCCTGACCGAAGCGCTTGAAGCGCAGGGACGGATGGTCTTTTTGCTTCACGGCGGTCGCGAGGCCGATCAGCTCCTTTCCCGTCTGGATATGCTGCTTACGCAGGGCGTCGACGGGGTGATCGTCGCCGGCGCGTCGGGTGTGAGTAATGACTTGTGCGAGCGCGCCGCCGAAAAAGGCGTGCCGCTGGTGTTTGCCTCGCGCGCCAGTTATCTGGACGAAGCCGATACCCTGCGACCGGACAACATGCAGGCCGCACAAATGTTGACGGAGCATCTCATTCATCGTGGGCATCAGCGCATTGCCTGGCTTGGCGGAAAAAGCTCGTCCCTGACGCGAGCCGAGCGGGTAGGCGGCTACTGCGCGACGCTGATTAAATACGGCCTCCCGTTCCACAGTGAATGGGTGGTGGAATGCGAATCCAGCCAGAAGAAAGCCGCGGAAGCGATAAACGCGTTATTACGGAGTAGCCCGACGATAAGCGCCGTGATTTGCTATAACGAGGTGATTGCGATGGGGGCCTGGTTTGGCCTGATCCGCGCCGGGCGTCAGAGCGGCGAGGGTGGGGTTGAAACCTTCTTCGGCCACCAGGTGGCGTTAGGGGCATTTGCCGACGTTGGTGAAAACGCGCTGGACGATCTGCCCATTGTCTGGGCCACCACACCTGCCCGGGAGATGGGTTACACGCTGGCGGACAGGATCATGCAGCGCATCGAGAAAGCAGACGTGCAGGCCGGGCACCAGATTGTGTCGGCACGGTTAGTGACGGTGAAATAGTATTTCGTGGCATCAGTCTGAGTACCTGCAACCGGTAATAAAAAACCCCTCAGAGAGGGGTTTTGATGATTACTGCTGTGGTGCAGCGGGTGCAGCGGGTGCAGCGGGTGCTTCAGGCACGGCCGGCGCTGCCGGTTCAGCCGGTTCCGGCATCCCCAGAGCAGGCATACCAAACATCCCGACAAAATCTTCCAGCGGCATTTTATCGCCGTTTAGCGTGACCTGACCGTTGGCATACTGCAGGCTGGTGGAAATGGTGTTGTCTTCCATCTTCGTGATGCGGAACATCTGGCCCATTGCCGCCAGGCCTTTCACCTGCTGGCTCGCCAGCTTGCCGGCATCTTCATCGCCATACCCTTCAAGCTTCGCAATCTGGGTCATAAACTCGGTTGCCATATCCACAGGGATGGTCAGCTTGCTGTCGAGTGACTTCACGCTGCGATCCACTTCCTGCGCCAGCGTCTGAGGTTCACCCGTTGCGGTTGCAGGGTCTTTCAGGAACAGGGACAGGTTAAAGTTGGTTTCGCCTTTGCTGTTTTTCCAGCTCAGCGGGGCCACGGTGATAACTGGCTCGCCTTTCAGCAGGATTGGCAGGTTGTTCATCAGCACCGCCATGGCCTGCTGCTGGTAAACTTCCGGATTCTGCTGCAGCGCGGCATTGCTCAGCAGTGCCTGGCTCTCTTTGCTGTATTTCTGGCTAAATTCATGCCACGCCTGACCGTCGATATTGCCAATCTTCAGCGACAGTTTGCCGGTCCCGAGATCCTGGTTCTGCACTTTCAGGCTCTTCAGGGCGTAATCCAGTTGGGTATTGATGCTCTTACCGTCTTTAGACACGTCGGATTTGCCGTCCACCTCCATGCCTTCCAGCACGGCCATCTCTTTCCCTTCAACCGCGATAGCAATCTTGTCAAAAGAGAGTTTCTGATTACCGATACGCTCTTTAAAATCGGTCATCTTGCTGTCGCCGTCGGCTTTCAGGTTATTGAACGTCAGCTGAACCTTTTGACCGTATTCATTGACGGCATTGATCAGGCCGCTCTCTGCTTCACCGGTCAGGGAGAAGACATTTCCATCGCGGTCAGCATCAACCTTGAAATTCCCCCCGCTAAAGGTCACTTTCTCATTATCTTTCTCGTAGTTCAGTGCTTTCAGATCGATACTGGAACGTGTGTCGCCGGCGTAGCTGATGCGGGTGTTAACCTCGAAAGGTGACTCGTTCTTTGCCAGATCAAACAGAGGTTTGGTTAAGTCGTTATTCACCAGTACAGTATGAACGGACGCCATCGACGGGATCAGGTTAAAAGACGTTAACTGTGCCAGCGGGAACGGACCGTGGCTGACCACTTCATCCAGCACCACGCTTTGGCCCGGTTTCAGCCAGCCATTTTCATTACCGGCAACAGGCTTGACAACCACCTGCATATGGCTGGTAAAGACACCACGCTGATAATTCTGGTAGGCAAGCTCCACGCCTGCTTCCGGCGCGCCACGCTTAAGCTCTCCGTTAGCCTGTGCCACCATCTCAGCCAGACGGCTTTCCAGCTGTTTCCCGGTAAACCAGGAGGCACCTGTCCAGACCACGCCTAACGCTACAATCACTCCTACCGCTACGACCGATTTTTTCATTGCGACTATCCCTAAAATGAAACCAGGCGGTAGAAACCGCCCGGTGATGTAAAGTCTTCAACTAGCTTAGCAAGAGTTGTTAAAAAATTCAGTAAGTGCTTATAGCTTATTAAAAACACGCGCCAGACGACCGGTACCGCTCACGCTCACCGGCGACTCGTTTGCCGCTACAAATGCCGATTCGCCTGGCTTGAGCACCAGACGCTCGCTACCTTTATGCAGCGTTGCTTCACCCTCAACGCAGAACAGGATTGCCGCGCTCTCCTGCGCGATGGCGGTTTCTGCCGGGCTCAGGTCATGCAGTGAGAAGGCAAAATCATCCACCGGGATGGGGAAGTCCAGCTCCGCACCCTGTTTAACAGGCTGAGTCAGCAGGTGATCCGCAGGCTTCGCCTCAAACTTCACGTTGGCAACCAGCTCAGGGATATCAATGTATTTCGGTGTCAGGCCTGCACGCAGTACGTTGTCTGAGTTGGCCATCACCTCCAGCGCCACGCCCTGCAGGTAGGCGTGCGGGGTTTCAGCAAACAGGAACATCGCCTCGCCCGGGTTCAGCTTCACCACGTTCAGCAGCAGAGGGGAGAACAGGCCGCTGTCGTCCGGGTAGAATTCAGAAATCAGGCGGATGGTATCCCACGGCTCACCGTGCTGGCTGTCCAGTGCTGCTTTCAGCACCGCCAGGGCGTGAGATTTCTCTTCTCCCTGCATGTTCAGCAGGCTGGCGAAAAGCTGGCTCAGGCCTGCTGCATTCGGGTTTTCCAGGAAGTGAGCGATAGCGTTGTTAGCACCCGCCACCGGCTGCAGCAGGGAGATGATTTCTGAGAACTCGCGAAACGCGTTCATCGCCAGGAATGGGGTCAGCGCAAAGACCAGTTCCGGCTTGTGGTTAGGATCTTTGTAGTTACGCTCGGCGGCATCTAACGGAATACCGGCCGCGTTCTCTTTCGCAAAGCCCATCTCAGAGGCTTTTTTATTCGGGTGCACCTGGATCGAGAGCGGCTGGTCGGCGCACAGCACTTTAAACAGGAACGGCAGCTCACCAAAACGGCTGGCAACCTTGTCACCCAGCAGGGTGGCTTTGTCGGCATCAATCACGTCGCGCAGAGAGCGAACCTGGCCGCTTGCGTCTTCAATTTTTGAGCTGCTCTTCGGGTGCGCACCCATCCACAGTTCTGCCATTGGCAGGTTGTTTGGGTTCGCGATACCGTAGAGATCCGTTAACGCAGTTTTACTTCCCCAGGCGTAGTTTTGCACTGAGTTAATGAGTTTTTGCATTATCAAGCCCTGATTCAATGGTGGAATTAACTCCGGGTATTAAAGCAATAAACCACATGGAAGTAACCTGTGGATGTAAAAAGTCGTACTAGTCTCAGTTTTTGTTAAAAAATTGTGTAGGATAAGCTGACTCGCTTTTAAGCGGGCAGCGGAACATCTGCCCAAATAATCAGACTGAAGCAGTAAGTGAGAGAACAATGTCGAACAAACCCTTTCATTATCAGGATCCTTTCCCCCTCAGTAAGGATCAAACCGAATATTACCTGTTAACCCGCGATCACGTCTCCGTCTCTGAATTCGAAGGGCAGGAGATCCTCAAGGTCGATCCGCAGGCGCTGACGTTACTGGCGCAGCAGGCTTTCCACGACGCCTCGTTTATGCTCCGCCCTGCGCACCAGCAGCAGGTTGCCGATATCCTGAGCGACCCGCAGGCCAGCGAAAACGACAAATACGTCGCCCTGCAGTTCCTGCGTAACTCGGATATCGCGGCGAAAGGTATTTTACCTACCTGCCAGGACACCGGCACGGCCATCATTGTGGGTAAAAAAGGCCAGCGCGTCTGGACCGGCGGCGGCGACGAAGCGGCGCTGGCGCACGGCGTGTACAACACCTACACCGAAGACAACCTGCGCTACTCGCAAAACGCGGCGCTGGATATGTACAAAGAGGTCAACACGGGCACAAACCTGCCTGCGCAGATTGACCTGTATAGCGTGGACGGTGATGAATACAAATTTCTCTGCATCGCCAAAGGTGGCGGTTCAGCGAACAAAACCTATCTCTACCAGGAAACCAAAGCGCTGCTCACACCGGGCAAGCTGAAGAATTATCTGGTTGAGAAAATGCGCACGCTCGGCACCGCTGCCTGCCCGCCGTACCATATTGCCTTTGTGATTGGCGGTACGTCAGCAGAGAGCACCCTGAAAACGGTGAAGCTGGCGTCGACCAAATACTACGACGGCCTGCCTACCGAAGGGAACGAGCACGGCCAGGCGTTCCGCGATGTTCAGCTCGAACAGGAACTGCTGGAAGAAGCGCGTAACCTCGGCCTGGGCGCGCAGTTCGGCGGCAAATATTTTGCCCATGATGTGCGTGTGATCCGTCTGCCGCGCCACGGCGCCTCCTGCCCGGTCGGGATGGGGGTCTCCTGTTCTGCGGATCGTAACATCAAGGCGAAGATCAACCGCGAAGGCGTCTGGATCGAAAAACTGGAGAACAACCCAGGGAAGTACATTCCTGAAGCGTTGCGCAAAGCGGGCGAAGGTGAAGCCGTTCACGTTGACCTGAACCGTCCGATGAAAGAGATTCTGGCGCAGCTGTCTCAGTATCCGGTGTCGACCCGTCTCTCTCTTAACGGAACCATCATCGTTGGTCGTGACATCGCTCACGCGAAACTGAAAGAGCGTCTGGACAACGGTGAAGGGCTGCCGCAGTACATCAAAGATCACCCGATTTACTACGCAGGCCCGGCCAAAACGCCAGAAGGCTACGCCTCTGGCTCGTTAGGCCCGACCACCGCAGGCCGTATGGACTCGTATGTTGACCAGCTGCAGGCCAACGGCGGCAGCATGATCATGCTGGCAAAAGGAAACCGTAGCCAGCAGGTGACGGATGCCTGCCATAAACACGGTGGCTTCTACCTGGGCAGCATCGGCGGTCCGGCTGCCGTACTCGCGCAGGGCAGCATTAAGAGCCTTGAGTGCATTGAATACCCGGAACTGGGTATGGAAGCTATCTGGAAAATTGAAGTGGAAGATTTCCCGGCGTTTATCCTTGTGGATGACAAAGGTAACGACTTCTTCAGGCAGATCCAGTCCTCTCAATGTTCGGCGTGTGTGAAGTAATCTACTATAGCCGGGTGGCGTTCACGTCACCCGGCACATCAAAGAGCGCACAAAGCGCCATATCTTTTCTGTAAAGCAATCAATACTTATCTCTGAAGCATGTGAGCAATCCCGACAGTGTTATCAAGGAGAAAGTAATGACTACGGTACGCCGTGAGAAAGACTCTATGGGCGCGATCGATGTCCCGGCTGACAAGCTATGGGGCGCGCAAACCCAGCGTTCGCTGGAACATTTCCGTATTTCGACCGAGAAAATGCCCGTCTCGCTGATTCAGGCGCTGGCGCTCACTAAACGTGCGGCCGCCAAAGTGAATCAGGATTTAGGCCTGCTGGCGGCAGATAAGGCCACCGCGATTATCACTGCTGCCGATGAAGTGCTGGCCGGCAAGCATCCCGATGAATTCCCCCTCGCCATCTGGCAGACCGGTTCTGGCACCCAGAGCAACATGAATATGAACGAAGTGCTGGCGAACCGGGCAAGCGAACTGCTGGGCGGCGTGCGCGATATGGAGCGTAAGGTTCACCCGAACGATGACGTAAACAAAAGCCAAAGTTCGAACGACGTCTTCCCGACGGCGATGCACGTGGCGGCGGTGATTGCGCTTCGTGAACAGCTGATCTCGCAGCTCAACGTGCTTAAAACCACCCTTGGCGAGAAGGCGCAGGCTTTCAGCGATATCGTCAAAATAGGACGTACTCACCTGCAGGATGCCACGCCGCTGACGCTCGGCCAGGAGATTTCCGGCTGGGTGGCAATGCTAGAACATAACCTCAAGCACATCGAGTACAGCCTGCCGCATCTTGCAGAGCTGGCGCTGGGCGGAACGGCGGTCGGTACGGGGTTAAATACCCATCCGGAATATGCGGTGCGCGTTGCCGACGAGCTGGCGGCCATCACCGGGCAGCCGTTTATCACGGCGCCGAATAAGTTTGAAGCGCTGGCCACCTGTGATGCGCTGGTTCATACCCACGGTGCCCTCAAGGGTCTGGCAGCGTCGTTGATGAAAATCGCCAATGATGTGCGCTGGCTGGCCTCGGGTCCCCGTTGCGGTATCGGTGAAATTAGCATTCCGGAGAACGAGCCGGGTAGCTCAATCATGCCGGGCAAAGTAAACCCGACCCAATGTGAAGCCATGACCATGCTCTGCTGTCAGGTAATGGGTAACGACGTTGCCGTTAACATGGGCGGCGCGTCCGGTAACTTTGAGCTCAACGTCTATCGCCCGATGGTGATTCACAACGTGCTTCAGTCCATACGCCTGCTGGCGGACGGTATGGAGAGTTTCAACGAGCACTGTGCGTCAGGCATTGAGCCAAACCGCGAGCGCATCAGCCAGTTGCTCAATGAGTCGTTGATGCTGGTGACCGCGCTGAATACCCATATCGGCTACGACAAAGCCGCCGAGATTGCGAAAAAAGCGCATAAAGAGGGGCTGACGCTGAAAGCCTCCGCTCTGGCATTGGGTTACCTGACGGAGGCTGAGTTTGATGCATGGGTACGCCCGGAATCGATGGTCGGCAGCCTGAAATAATCACTGCGCCACATACAGGTGCAGCCGCGGAATAATCAGCTGCAGCGGTTGCGCCTGAGGTCTGTAACGATGCTGGACATTTTCAGCATCGTAATTCAGCAGTTCGCCAATATCCGGCACAATGGCCCCCTGATCGGCATCATAAAGAGCGATCAGCGGCGTCGGGCAGGCATACTGTACCTGTTTTTGCTGGCCGGAATACCAGACGCGTGCGATAGGCTGCACCTTCACCGGACGCTTAATCTTAAGCCGGGTATCCGCCGGCAGTGAGGCGATGCTGTGGTACTCCTGCTCAAGCCGTTCAATCCACTGCTCGCGTGACCACGGTGCGACAGTCCGCGGTGCCTTCAGACTCTTTTCCAGCTGCGCCAGAATGTCATCCCGGGTGAAGTTTTTAATGATGTGCTTGTTAGCCCAGCCGAAGCGAAGCGTGGCGGGATGACGCAGTACCGTGAGCGTACGGTAGGCATTCAGGGTGATTAATCCCGGTAGCTGTCGGTGTACCCATTCAAAACGGGCGGCAGGGGCCAGACCCGACTCTTCAGTGATGATCTTTTCAAACGTCGCCTTAAGCGTGTTGATATGCGCAATCTGGTTTTCCAGCGCTTCTCGCGTTGTTGCATCAGTTTGCAGGCAGATTACGCCCGGCAGACGAACGGCCGCCTTACTGCTGCGGTTTTCTGACTGCTGCTGGATAAACAGGCGACGGTAGTGCCGCAGCGTCAGTTCCAGCGCCGCTTTGCCGATATGCTGCTGCACCTCTATGGTTTCCAGCGGGTCGTGTTCAGCGCCTTTCACCACATCCGGCAGGGTAAAGACGCGCGCGGCTAACAGACGGCAGGTCTGCAAACGTTCGGTCAGGGTCAGTAACTCGTGTTCAATGTCGCGGAACGTGCTGTTCAGCCTTTCGATGAGATCGTACGTCGCCATGATAACTCTTCATTAGTTACAACATACTTATCATATAGCACAGTACGCCGGGTCAGACCAGCGTGCGATAAAGGTCAGGCAGGGACGGGAAGGGTGATGTTGTGATATACCGGCCAGCTAAAGCAGAAGCGCGCGCCGCCGAGTGCGCTCTCTTCACAATGCACCGTGCCGCCCATCGCCTGCGCGATGGAGTAGACAATTGCCAGCCCGAGCCCACACCCCCCCGTGGCACGATCGCGGCTAGGGTCGAGGCGTACAAACGGCTCAAACACCGTTTCACGCGCTTCCGGGGCGATGCCCGGTCCGTCGTCCTCAACCGTCAGACAGGCCTGACTACCCTGTAAATCTAAGCCAATCTGCAGCGTGCTCTCGCTATAACGCATGGCGTTGTTCATCAGATTATCCAGCACGCGTTCCATCAGACGCATATCCAGTGCACCATAATCGCCGGGCGTGACGCGTGTCAGTAGCGTGCGTTGCGGGTTTACGCTCTGGACATCATCGATATGGGTTTGTAACCAGCCGGGCAGGTCCGGCGTACTGAGGTTCAGTTCGTTTTGCGGGCGATCGAGGCGCGCGTAGGTCAGGAGCTCCTCAATGAGGCCCTCAAGCTGACCAATGTCGCGGTTCAGCGCCTGAGACTCGGCCTCCGTCAGGTTTTCGCTCATCTCCAGCCGATAGCGCAGGCGCACCAGCGGCGTACGCAGCTCGTGAGCAATTCCGTCAATGAGTTGTTTTTTACTGATAATCAGCGCATTGATGTTATCGGCCATCTGGTTAAACGCCACGCCAAGACGTTCGAAGCTGGAACCGCTGTCGAAGTGAATGCGCTCGGTAAAATGCCCGTCACCAAAACGTTGCGCAGCTGATTCCAGTTTCAGCATGTCCTGCCAGTGTGGCCTCATCCAGATAAAGACCGGGAACGCGAGCGAAATGGCAATGAAAGCCAGCAGGGCAAGGTCCAGCAGGCGCATCTGGTGCAGATAATAGAGATAAGGTACCGGCCCCACGGCCAGAACGTAATGGCTCCGTGGAATGCGCTGGATAAAGGTATATTTCTCATCCAGCGCCACAATGTCCCCGTCACGCAGTCGCTGCATGGCGGGTGGCTCTAAATCGAAATCCTTCATCGGCTCGATGCGCAGATCAAACGACAGGTTCAGATCCAGCTCTTTTAAGGTCTTGGCCCAGTCGTGTGGCGGGATCTCTCGCAGCTCGCTGCGCATCAGGTAGAGCGAGCTTTTCATTAAATCATCCAGTGACTGCCTGCCCGCACGTTCGGCGGTGAATTTATAGACCAGTCCAACCAGCATGGTCATCACCAGGAAGCAGACAAACAGCAGGAGGTAAAACTGTACGAACAGCTTTTTCATTCAATCTCACCGAAAATCAATACGTTAACAACCTGCGTCGAAGACAAACACGCAAACCCAAACTAGTTACACATACCGCTCGGTTTTTTACGGGGCCCGCATTGTGAGTAATCCCACAGAACGTACCCTTTTGATTTCATACAGTCTTCTATTTTTTTGATCCTGGAATCCTGCTGTTCTATCGTTTCGCCCGGCAGCAGGCGGTTACGACTGAAGTTTTCGTCCCATGAATTGAGCGAATACTTTCGATCAACGCCGCAGGCGTACAAATCCTCACGGCGTTGTTGCACATTGGTATGGCCCGGGGTCCTGGGATTCTGGATAGTCTGAATATACGGAACATAGTCATAATGACTTGAATCCATATCTGCGACAACGCACCCGGTTAACCCAAAACAGCAGATCAGGCTGAGTGTTCTTATTTTATGCAACTGTCAGACCTCGTCTGCGTAATGTTTTAAACAGTGTCGTTCGGGGAACCGGCATCAGGTTTCCCAGGCGTGAGGCGCGAACAGATAGCCCTTGTTACGCACGGTTTTAATGCGGTACGGCTCAGTGGCATTATCCTGCAGTTTTTTACGCAGGCGCGAAATAGCCACGTCAACGCTGCGATCCATTCCGTCGTAGCTGACGCCGCGCAGGTTTTTCAGTAATGCATCGCGGTCCATGATCTGCCCGGCGTGGGTTGCCAGTTCCCAGAGCAGGTCAAAATCTGCGGTGGAAAGGGCGATAAGCTCGCCAGAAAGCAGAACCTGACGGTTAATCGGATCAATAGACAAGGTACCAAAACGCATCGCTTTGTGCGGGGTCAGCGACTGAGCAGGCGCTTCACGTTCAACGCTGGCACGCTGGCGTAAATGAAGGCGCAGACGAGCAAGGAGGACGGCAGGGGGCGTGGTTTTCAGAATGTAGTCATTGGCACCCATTTCGAGTGACAAAATATGGTTCATGTCGCTGTCCAGAGAGGTCAGCAGTACGATAGGGCCCTCCCACCGGGCGCGCAGATCGCGGCAGACCGTCATGCCATCTTTGCCGGGCAGCATAATGTCCAGCAGCACCAGGTCCGGGTTTTCACGTAAGACCACCTCTTCGGCACGATCGCCACGAGGCTCAACAATGACGTCCATATCATGTTTACCCAGATAGGCGGCGATCAATTGCCCCACTTCGGGCTCGTCTTCAACATAAACAATCTTATTCATACAACGTCTGTTATCGCGAAAAAAGCCAACATACACCGCACAACCTTAACGTTCCATTAATCTTTCATAATTAACGCCAGTTCCGTTATTCTGGCTCATAGTGTTATTTGATTGTTATAGGGAAAAAGATGGGGCTGGTGATAAAAGCCGCGTTGGGTGCGCTGGTGGTGTTACTGATTGGTATTCTGGCTAAAACCAGGAATTATTATATTGCCGGGCTGATCCCACTCTTCCCGACCTTTGCGTTAATAGCGCACTATATTGTCGCCTCAGAACGAGGCACGGAAGCATTGCGTACGACTATCGTGTTCGGGATGTGGTCGATCATCCCTTATTTTCTTTATCTGCTTTCACTCTGGTACTTCACCGGTTTTATGCGACTTCCCCTGGCGCTGAGCGGGGCCGTTGTCTGCTGGGGACTCAGCGCCTGGGTGCTTATCTTCTTCTGGAGCCGCTTTCACTAGCGCAGCGGTCGACCGCCGTCCACGGCAAAGGTTCTGCCAGTGACGTAGCAACTGGTGAGCAGATAATCGATAAGATCGATAACCTCTTTTTCACCTGGCGCAATTTTCATCAGCGATTTATTCAGCGCCTGCTGGCGATACTCCGCATCATCGTCTTCGTTGAATAAAATCATCGCCGGGGCGATGGCGTTCACCTTAACTTCAGGGGCAAGTTTACGGGCGAACGAGCGCGTCATGTTATCGAGTGCAGCTTTACTGGCCGCATAGGCGATGTGCTTGTCGCTGCCGCGCTCCACGACGTAATCGGTGAAATGAATAATATCACCCGCCGCATGTCCGTGACCGCGCAACAGGTCGAGCAGGGCATGGTTCAGCAGATAGGGCGCATTGACGTGGATCTGCAGCATGCAGGAGAGCGTTTCGCTGAGTGGCGTACCGGATTTTTCGGGAAGCCAGGCGCTGGCATTATGGATAATGGCGCGCAGCCCGGGGGTGGTAGATTTCACTTTATCAGCGAAGGCCAGAATACCGTCATCGGTTGAGAAATCGGCCTGAATGCAGATCGCACCGGCTTTGCGTAGCCCCTCAATCGAGGGATATTCGCTGCGGTAACTGATGATGACCGGATGGCGAAGATTGAGAAAGTGATGGGCAAGGGCGAGGCCGATACGACGGCCTCCACCAGTAATCAGTATTGGGCGTTGCTGCGCGTTTCCCATCGTGTTCTCCTTTTCAGTTCAACAATGGGAAAGGCGATTCTATCCCATTAACATCCAGGTTGCCGGTACGGCAGCAACCAGTAACAGCCCGATTAAGGCCATCTCACGGCGTCTAAGCGCGTTCTCTAACTGATGCGTGCGGCGGGCGTAGATAAACACCAGCAGACCCGGTGCATACAACACCACCGACAGCAGCAGATGCATAGGCCCGGAAGCATACAACAACCACAGGCCGTAAATACAGGCTCCGACACCCACCACATAGTGCGCCGGACGTGTGGCGATTTTTAACAGATACGCACCCACTAAGAAATAGGGTACCAGAATCATCTCCGAGGCGATGGTCAGCAGGGTGTTATAGTCTGAACCTGTGAGCCAGATCAGCACCAGACAGACCTGAACGCTGATGTTGGTCAGCCAGAGTGAGGCCGACGGCGCGCTGTTTTTGTTTTGACGAGCAAACAGGCGTGGAAATGCTTTGTGCGTTGCGGCCAGGAACGGCACTTCTGCCGCCATAATGGTCCAGCTCAGGTACGCGCCGCACACGGAGATAATCAGCCCCGCGGCAATCACCACGTCACCCCATGGCCCGAACATTTTCACCATCAGGCCCGCCATCGACGGGTTACGCATTTCGGCCAGTTCAGGACGCGCGACCACCCCCAGTGACAACAGTGTCACCATCAGATACACGCTCAGCGCCGCCAGTACCGCCAGCAGCGTGGCGCGACCCACATCGCGCTTATTCCGCGCCCGGGCAGAGACCACGACGGCCCCTTCAACACCGATGAAGACCCACAGGGTGATCAGCATGGTGTTTTTGACCTGCTCCCAGACCGGTACGCCCAGCGCGACACCGCTGAAATCGAGACTGAACACATCGAGACGGAACGCCATAAAGGCCAGCACGATAAACAGGCCGAGCGGAACCAGTTTGGCCAGGGTTGCCACCAGGTTAATGCTGGCCGCCGTCTGTACGCCACGTAGAATCAACCAGTGAACAACCCACAGCAGTACCGAGGCGCCCACAATGGACTGCCAGGTATTGCCGTCGCCAAAGAACCGCAGTTCAGGGGTATCGGTAAAGAAACTGAGCGCAGAAAAGACGATCACCAGGTAGGAGACGTTTGCGATGACCGCACACAGCCAGTAGCCCCATGCGGAACAGAAGCCAATCAGTTCGCCGAAACCTTCACGGGCGTAAGTGAAAATCCCCCCATCCAGATCCGGGCGGATGCGGGTCAGCAGCAGCATTGCGAACGCCAGCAGCAAAATCCCGGCACCTGTGATGCCCCACCCTATAAGCAGTGCGGCAGGGCTTGCGACCGCCGCCATATTCTGCGGTAAGCTGAACACGCCCGCACCCAGCATTGAGCTCAAAACGAGTGCAGTCAAAGCACTCAGGCCTAGTTTCTTTTCCATTGGCTTCCTGTTATGAAAGGTCCAAATCCAGAATAATTATTTCGCACAGGCGCATAAAAATGGTGGATCACACTAAGGCGCGGGATTTTACGGAGTGTCACGAAAGCATGCAATGACGTGGGGCCGAATTTCAAAAAAAAGTAACAAAAAGGCGGCATTGCGCCGCCTCGGGTCAACCGTTCTGTTACTTGTACAGGTCGGCGCTGATGGTCACGTTGTTACCACGTTCCTGCCACTGGCGGGTGATGTGGTAATACTTCGCCCCTTTCTTCGCCGCACGTTTCGCGACCTGATAAGAGACTTCCGTCATGTTGCCATAGTTGCCGGTAAATTTAATGCTGTCGAACGGCACCATCTGCGCTGCAGTGGCTTTGTTCAGCTCTTCAATTTTGGTTCCGTCTGGCAGGGTAACGGAGTAACGGCCACCTTTGGTGGATTGCGTTTCGAAGAAACGGCCCACTTCAGCGCTTGGTGCGGCAGAGGTGGCTACGCCTGGAATTTCCACTTTCTTCGCTTCTTCGCCGCCTTTTGCTATCGCCGCACGACCCGCTTCGGAATCAGCAGGGATGGCGTCCGGGCTTTGCAGAACGCGTTTTTTCGCATCTTCTTTATAGATGAACGCAGTAATGCGCTGGTTGCCACCCTGGTTAGCATCGACCTGACGCACGATAAAGAAAGAGTACGCGCCTTTTTCTTTTGCGGCTTTGGTGATGGCATCGTTCACTTCAGGTTGGCTGCGATAGAAGCCCTGCACGGTGACGGTGTCATAAGGTTCCAGCTCAATCGCCTGATCTTTTGGTAATTCAACGACGCCGTTAATCACGCGGTTTTTCGGTGCGTCAGCTTTCGGCGCATTGTCTTTATACAGCGCAATGGTCACGCGCTGGTTACCGCTGTTGCCGGAGTCAGACTGATCAACAACGTAAAACGAGGCCGCACCGTTTTTATCGGCGGCTTTTGATGCGGCGGCGACGGCATCGCCAATAGAATTATAACGACCCACAATGACCGTATGGTCAAAAGGTTTTAACGCTGCCGCTTGCTCCGGCGTTAACTCTGTCGCGGCATTCGCAGACAGGGCGGTCGCGGAGAGAAGTGCGGACGCCAGGAGTGTGTTCTTAAGCTTCATAAAAATAATCCTTCGCCTTGCGCAAACCATGTACTGGTATTGTTGTTAATTTGAGACGGTCCCGATTATGGCATTTAAAACCCGTCGCTGTCTGCGCCATTTTTCACAGCCTGTGCTCACTGAATCATCTGATTTGATAACATTTAGTGATATGTTGAAAAAACAGGCGTCTGACAAGCAAAACTGATAAAGCTTATGACTTTTACAAGTTAATTTAATGTTAATAAGTTGTTCTCTAATGGCGCTATATCATGTTTTTACCGCTTCGCTTGCGCTATTTATCGGTCTCAGCGATGAATTTAAGGTAAATATCACTGTCAGCGACGCAGATCACTTATTTTTCACAGATAAAGTAAGAAATAGTGTTTTCTGGCGGTAGATCACGGGCGTTATTTTCAGTAGGTTATAGAAAGTTTGTTACTGTTTTATTTTCTGGGGTTAATCATATGTCGTCGCTGTCCTGCTGGCGAAAGTTGATACAAACCGCGGGCATTTATCGACAAACCATCATCAAAAACCGATGGAAGGGAAAACTATGCGTATTGGGGTACCAAAAGAACGGTTAGCCAATGAAACCCGCGTAGCGGCAACACCGAAAACGGTGGAGCAACTGCTTAAACTGGGTTTTACCGTCGCAGTTGAACGCGGCGCGGGCAAACTGGCGAGTTTCGATGACGAGGCCTTTATTCAGGCTGGCGCGGAAGTGGTGGACGGTGCTGAAGTCTGGCAGTCGCCCGTTATTCTCAAGGTTAATGCGCCGGAAGAGAGCGAGATTGAACTGCTGAATCCCGGCACGACGCTGGTGAGCTTCATCTGGCCTGCACAGAATCCTGAGTTGATGGAGAAGCTGGCAGCACGTGGCGTGACCGTGATGGCCATGGACTCCGTGCCGCGTATTTCGCGCGCGCAGTCGCTGGATGCCTTAAGTTCCATGGCGAATATCGCCGGTTACCGCGCGATTGTTGAGGCGGCGCATGAGTTTGGTCGCTTCTTTACCGGTCAGATCACCGCGGCAGGGAAAGTGCCTCCGGCGAAAGTGATGGTGATTGGCGCGGGCGTGGCGGGTCTTGCGGCTATCGGCGCAGCAAACAGCCTGGGCGCTATCGTACGCGCTTTTGACACCCGTCCTGAAGTAAAAGAACAAGTACAAAGTATGGGTGCCGAATTCCTTGAGCTGGACTTCAAGGAAGAAGCGGGCAGCGGTGACGGTTACGCGAAGGTCATGTCCGAAGCTTTTATCAAAGCGGAAATGGAACTCTTCGCCGCGCAGGCAAAAGATGTCGACATCATTGTCACTACCGCGCTTATCCCCGGTAAACCCGCGCCGAAGCTGATTACCCGTGAGATGGTTGACTCAATGAAGTCGGGCAGCGTGATCGTCGACCTGGCGTCGCAAAACGGTGGCAACTGTGAATACACCGTGCCAAATCAGGTGACCACAACCGCTAACGGCGTGAAGGTGATCGGGTATACCGATTTGCCGGGCCGTCTGCCAACGCAGTCTTCTCAGCTGTACGGTACCAACCTTGTTAACCTGCTGAAACTGCTCTGCAAAGAGAAAGACGGCAACATCACCGTTGATTTTGACGATGTTGTTGTGCGTGGCGTAACGGTGGTGCGTGAAGGCGAAATCACCTGGCCTGCGCCACCGATTCAGGTGTCCGCGCAGCCTCAGGCGGCACCGAAAGCGGCGCCTGAGCCTAAAGAGCCAGCTAAACCGGCTTCTCCGTGGCGCAAGTACGCGATCATGGCGCTGGTCATTATTCTGTTTGGCTGGCTGGCAGATGTCGCGCCGAAAGAATTCCTCGGCCACTTTACCGTCTTCGCGCTCTCGTGTGTGGTGGGGTACTACGTCGTGTGGAATGTCTCTCATGCTCTGCATACGCCACTGATGTCGGTCACTAACGCCATCTCCGGGATTATCGTGGTCGGGGCGCTGCTGCAGATTGGCCACGGCGGCTGGGTAAGCTTCCTGAGCTTTATCGCGGTGCTGATCGCCAGTATCAATATTTTCGGTGGGTTCACCGTGACTCAGCGCATGCTGAAAATGTTTCGTAAAGGCTAAGGGGTAGCATATGTCTGGAGGATTAGTCACAGCCGCATACATTGTTGCTGCAATCCTGTTTATTTTCAGTCTGGCGGGACTTTCCAAACACGAAACGTCTCAGCAGGGAAATAACTTTGGTATCGCCGGGATGGCGATTGCGCTGATTGCCACCATCTTCGGGCCGGACACCGGCAACGTTGCATGGATCCTGGTGGCGATGATCATCGGTGGCGCGATTGGTATTCGCCTGGCGAAACGCGTTGAAATGACCGAGATGCCGGAGCTGGTGGCCATTCTGCACAGCTTCGTGGGGCTGGCGGCGGTGCTGGTGGGCTTCAACAGCTACCTGTACCACACACCCGGTCTGGAACCGATTCTGGTCAACATCCATCTGACGGAAGTGTTCCTCGGCATCTTCATTGGTGCGGTGACCTTCACCGGCTCAATTGTCGCGTTCGGCAAACTGCGCGGTAAGATCTCTTCTAAACCGCTGATGCTGCCAAACCGTCACAAGCTGAACCTGGCGGCGCTGGTCGTGTCCTTTGTGCTGCTGGTGGTCTTCGTGCGCACTGAAAGCGTGGGCCTGCAGGTGCTGGCGTTACTGGTGATGACCCTGATTGCTCTGGCCTTTGGCTGGCACCTGGTGGCCTCCATTGGTGGTGCCGATATGCCAGTGGTTGTCTCCATGCTGAACTCCTACTCCGGTTGGGCCGCGGCGGCAGCTGGCTTCATGCTGAGCAACGATCTGTTGATCGTCACCGGTGCGCTGGTCGGTTCTTCTGGTGCGATCCTGTCTTACATCATGTGTAAGGCGATGAACCGTTCGTTTATCAGCGTTATCGCGGGTGGCTTTGGTTCTGATGGCTCCTCAACCGGTTCTGACGAAGAAGTGGGTGAGCACCGTGAGATCAGCGCGGAAGATACCGCAGAGATGCTGAAAAACTCACACTCGGTCATCATTACCCCAGGCTACGGCATGGCGGTGGCGCAGGCTCAGTATCCGGTTGCGGAGATCACCGAGAAACTGCGTGCGCGTGGTATCAAGGTTCGCTTTGGCATTCACCCGGTCGCGGGACGTCTGCCAGGCCACATGAACGTGCTGCTGGCGGAAGCGAAAGTGCCTTACGACATCGTGCTGGAGATGGATGAGATCAACGATGATTTCACCGATACCGACACCGTCCTGGTTATTGGTGCCAACGACACCGTTAACCCGGCGGCGCAGGACGATCCGCGTAGCCCAATCGCCGGTATGCCGGTTCTGGAAGTGTGGAAGGCGCAGAACGTGATTGTCTTCAAACGTTCCATGAATACCGGTTATGCAGGGGTTCAGAACCCGCTGTTCTTCAAAGAGAACACGCACATGCTGTTTGGCGATGCAAAAGCCAGTGTCGATGCGATTCTGAAATCGCTGTAAATCAGCGACAAAAAAACCGCCGGAAACGGCGGTTTTTTTATGTCTGAACTTAGTCGTCTTCCGGGTCGTCCAGTTCAACCGGTGTCTGATACTCATCCGGCTTGATGACCAGCAGGTCACAGCGCAGATGGTCGATCACCTGTTCGGCGGTATTGCCCAGGAACGCGGCAGAAATACCGGTCCGGCCAATGGTACCCAGTACCACAATCCCCGCCTGCAGATGTTCTGCTAAATCCGGGATCACCTCTTCAGGCAACCCTTTTTCCACATGTGTCATTTTCTCATCGATGCTGAATTTCTGGCGTAACGCCTTCATGGCCAGCAGGTGCTGCCCCCGGATCGCATCGTTATACACGCTCGGGTCAAATTCAGGCAGCTCGATAGCAATATTAATCGGTGTTACCGGGTAAGCGCCCACCAGATGGACTTCAGTGTGGTTAACCTGCTCGGCAAGCTGGATCGTCTCCTTGACCAGCTTTTCATTGAGCGAATTGTGGTAATCCTCCTCGCTCGCCAGGTTGACAGCCACGACGGCCTTGCCGCCTTCTGGCCACGGCTGGTCTTTTACCATCCACACCGGGCAAGGGCATTTACGCAGCAGGTGCCAGTCGGTAGGGGTAAAGATCACGGATTCCAGCTTGTCGTGCTGGTGCGCCATTTTCAGCAACAGGTCGTGCCCACCGGCGACCACTTCCTGGATAATGGCTTCGAAAGGTCGGTTATGCCAGACCACTTTAATATCGATAGGAACACCCGCTTCCAGGTAATATTTGGCCTGTTCACGGATCCACGCGGTACGCTGGCTGATCACTCCCTGACGCATTGCGGTGCGTTCGTCAGGCGACAGAAGGGTGGTCATCTCATATGAGAAGTCATAGATCGGCAAAAACGCTTTGATTTTGCCACCAATCCGTTGATGTAGATACACAGCACGTCGTAATGCCGGCTGATCGTCCTGGTTAGGATCGATAGCCACCAGCATGTTTTGATACTTTGCCATACAGGTCTCCTTACTACTGTCACCACAGTCTGTAATTAAAAGAGTAACCTATATATCTTGAATGAAACAGGGGGGAAGTTTTTGTCAGATCAATAAATCATGAAAATCTGTCACAGAAAAAGAACCGTTGTCGTTACCGCGATAAAGGCAATCAGCAGCAGTACCATCACCGCAATCGCAAACGTCGTTGAATCCTATACGTAGGTTTTTTCTTCACCCTTCATTGGCCCGACAAGCATGATCCAGATGAATATGAAGGTCACTGAGGCGATAACGACTGAAACGAAAAATAAACTTTCTCTCAATTCATAACCTCAACAAGAACCTTTCAGGGACTGAGTGGGGCGGTGCCAGGGAAACGTGGTGAAACGGAAGTGGTGACGTACCAGACCAATAAATCATAAAAATTTATCGGCCTGGCATCAATCATGCGGAGGCGTTATGCCACGTTGCGGGAGTGACCGGCAAGAACGGCCAGAGCTTCACCGTTTTCGATGGTAATGTATTTACCCTTAACGGCCAGCATTCCGCTTTTCTGGAAACGACCCAGCAGGCGGCTGATGGTTTCCACGGTCAGGCCCAGGTAGTTACCGATATCGCCACGCGTCATGGTCAGACGGAATTCACGCGGGGAGAAACCGCGCTCCGCGAAGCGGCGTGAGAGGTTATAGATAAACGCGGCCAGGCGTTCTTCTGCATTCTTTTTGGAAAGCAGCAGAATCATGTCCTGATCGCCTTTGATCTCACCGCTCATCAGACGCATCATCTGCTGACGCAGATTGGGCATTTTGCCTGAGAGATCGTCCAGCGTTTCAAACGGGATTTCGCAAACCATTGAGGTTTCCAGCGCCTGAGCAAAGCTCGGGTGATGGCCAGTACCGATGGCATCAAAGCCAACCAGGTCACCCGCCAGATGGAAGCCGGTAATCTGCTCATCACCCTGTTCAGTGATGGTGTAGCTTTTGATGGTGCCAGAACGGATAGCATAGAGCGATTTCAGTTCGTCTCCCGCTTTAAATAGCGTCTGCCCTTTCTGAATAGGCTTTTTGCGCTCGATGATATTATCAAGCTGATCGAGTTCATGCTCATTCAGGGTAAACGGGATACAGAGCTGGCTGATGCTGCAATCCTGGCAATGGATAGCACAACCGCCAGACTGAATGCGTCGTATAATTCGCTTTTCCGGGATCATAGGTTTGCTCAAGCCTTAATTGATATTGGTCAATTTTAACATCTTTTTGGTAAGTACGTAAGCCTGCCAAACCATCAATAAGGACAAGAGACGGCAACCTGTAGCCATCTTCTTGAAATTCCACAGCTTGATTATGGATTTTTAGCCTAACCGGAAGAAAATTAAGCACTAAAAGCCTGGAAACTAGAGCAGGAGATACCCCTCGTGACGCAGTAACCACTCCTTGCGCTGCACGCCACCGGCATAGCCGGTCAGGGTGCCGTTGCGGCCAATCACGCGGTGGCAGGGGACCACAATACTGACGGGGTTAGCGCCATTTGCCGCGCCGACCGCGCGGGCCGCGCCGGCACGGCCGAGTTGCCCGGCGAGCTGGCCGTAATGCATGACCTGTCCGCACGGAATACTGCGCAGCGCCTGCCAGACTTCGCGCTGGAAAGGTGTGCCTGCCGTGGCGGTCGGTAGGGTGTCAATGATGCTGAGATCGCCCTCGAAGTACGCCGTCAGTTTGTCGCTCAGGCCGCCGGGGTTGGTGGCGCTGATACGTTCATAACCCTGCGCGCGATAGTGCACGTTGAGCAACGTGTCCATCCTGTCGCTGTGTTCTTCCCACTCAACGGCGCGCAGACAGAACTGCTCGTCTGCAATCACCCACAGTGGACCAAGCGGCGTGGCAATTTTATCTTCGAGTAATCTCAGCATCGTGAATCCTTTAGTGCAGCCTTGGGTAAATCCCCGGCCCAATCGGCAGACCGACAAGATACCATGCCACCAGCATCACCAGCCATACCCCTAAAAAGATAAGCGGATAGGGTAAAACCAGCGAATAGTAGGTACCCAGTTTTGCCTCTGGTTTATAGCGCTGCAGGAAGCCTAAAAACAGCGGAACAAACGGCGAGACCGGTGCCAGCGGGATGACGGAGGAGTCTGCGATACGGAACAGGATCTGAGCAAACGCCGGGTGGAACCCCAGCATCATAAACATCGGCACAAAGATGGGGGCCAGAATCGACCAGATAGCCGAGCCGCTGGCGATAAACATGCACAGCAGTGACGACAGCAGCGCAAGGCCGACAAATGCCGGGACGCCGCTTAACCCCGCCGCTTCCAGCGCATCGGTCAGCCCCACGGCCATAAATTTGCCCATGTTGCTCCAGTTAAACATCGCCACGAACTGCGCCAGCGGGAACACCATCACAATAAAGCCCGCCATCTCTTTCATGGGTTCGATCATCAGCTGCGGCAGATCGCCCTGACGGCGAATTTTGCCGGTGGCGATCCCATAGGCGAGCGAAACGACAAAGAAAAACAGAATAATCAGTGGCACAATGCCCTGAATAAACGGCGAGGGGAGAACGGTATGTTTAACCGGATCGCGCAGGATGCCGTTTTCCGGTACTACCATCAGCGCGACCGCGGCAATAAACGCCAGCGAGACCACGCCTGCCACGCGCAGGCCAACACGTTGTTCTTTACTCAGCGTCTCCAGCTTCTCATCGCTTCGGCCTTCCCATTTCCCTAAACGCGGCTCAATGAGCTTATCGGTAATCAGTCCGCCCACCAGGGTCAGTAGGACCACCGAGCTGGCCATAAAGTACCAGTTGTCGATGACGCTGACGTGCATCGCGGTGTCGATGGTTTTGGCCGCCTCCGTGCTGATGCCTGAGAGCAGGACATCGGTGGTCACGATCAGCAGGTTGGCGGTAAAGCCGCAGCCTACGCCCGCAATCGCCGACAGCAGACCCGCCACGGGATGGCGTCCGACGGCGAGGAAAATCAGAGCGCCCATGGGCGGCATGATCACCAGCGCAGCATCAGAGGAGATGTGGCTAAAGAAGGCGATAAACAGCACCATGTAGCTGGCGTAACGTGCGCTGACGTGGGAGGCCATTTTCACCATCAGCGCCGGTAACAGACCGACACGCTCGGCAAGCCCGGCGCCCAGTACCAGCGCCAGAATGGCCCCCAGCGGGGCGAAGCCGCTGAAGTTTTTAACCACATTCGGTAAGAACCAGTGCAACCCTTCGACACTCAACAGGTTCTTGACCGCCACCATACTGCCATCGGCCGGACTGCGCACGCTGACATCAAAGGCGGACAGCACCGCTGTCGCCACCATCAAAACCACGATCAACCAGATAAAAAGCAGGAAAGGGTGCGGCACTTTATTGCCGATCCTTTCAACCCAGCCATAGAGCTTACCGGATGGGGAATGCGAAGGTATGGAAGACATACTCATGGGCGTTCCTCGGGACTGTTGTTGTGTTGTTGTGTTGTGTCTTATTATTTTAAAGGTGACGGTGTCACGCCTGGCGGGATCGGACACACGTACGGTTTTTCGGTGATTTGTTGTTCGAACTCTTCCCGGCATTGTTGCAGCAGCGTTGCATCCTGGAGCAGATTTAGCGCGGTTGCGCCCATCACTTTTCCGGCCAGCAGCATGCCCTTATGAGCAATCGAGGTTCGCCCCTGAGCCACGAGTTGCCAGGTATGCAAAGGCGTTCCGATGGTAAAGCAGGGGCTGAAACACTGTGCCACCGGCATTTTCCAGCTGACATCGCCCACATCGGTTGACCCGGCCAGTACGTTATCGGTAATGGCGTAAGGTGCGACCTCATCTGTCAGTAACATCTCCTGCTGACGGCGCGCAAAAGCGTTACCGGCTTCTCCCCCCGTCGCGGCAATGTTCTTCAGGCTGTTTTGCAGGTCATTTGGCGTTAGCGTGACACGAATATCCTGCGCAAACTGGCGCTCCTCTTCCGTCCACTCCGGCGTGCCGTAATGCTGCAGGGCGCGATACATCGCCGCTTCGAGCGTGCGGTTGGGCAGGTAGCTGGAGCAGGCTTTATCAAAGCGACACGCAACGGTGGTTTCGGTCATCATTGCCGCGCCCTGAGCGATTTTCTCGATACGTTCGTAGATCTGCTGCGCATCGGCCATTTCCGGCGCGCGGATCAGGTACAGCACTTCAGCCTGCGCCTGCACCACGTTGGGTGAGATTCCACCGGTATCGGTGATAGCGTAATGAACGCGCGCTTTCTCAATGATGTGTTCGTTGAGGAAATTGGTGCCGGTGGTCATCAGCGTTACGGCATCCAGCGCGCTACGCCCCAGATGTGGCGAGTTAGCAGCATGTGCCGCCACGCCGTGAAACCGCCAGGCGGCCTGAATATTGGCCAGCGTGCTGACGTTAAACATGCCGGCAAATGCTTCAGGGTGCCAGGTGACGGCGGCATCAACGTCATCAAACAAACCTTCGCGCACCATAAAGGTTTTCCCTGAACCGCCTTCTTCACCAGGACAGCCGTAGAAACGCACGGTGCCGCTCCCCCCGTGCTGCTCCAGCCAGCTTTTCACCGCAATGGCACCCGCCAGCGCTGCCGTTCCCAGCAAATTGTGGCCACAGCCGTGGCCGTTGGCACCCGGCGTGGCGGACTGTGCCGTCGCGCAATGTGCCTGCTGGCTCAATCCGGCCAGAGCATCATATTCCCCCAGCAGGGCGATAACGGGTTTACCGCTGCCGAAGCTGGCGATAAAGGCATTCGGAATCCCGCCGGCTTCACGGGTCAGGGTGAAACCTTCCGCTTCCAGCGCGCCGGCAATCCGTTCCGCGGACCAGAACTCTTCAAAACGCGTTTCAGGGTGATCCCAGATGTCGTCGGCAATGTCGGTTAACAGCTGACATCGTGTGTCGATGGCATCGGCAATAAAAGCGTAGTTCTCCTGCATTACACACCTCGCGTCCACGGGAAATTAAGCGCAGTGCGCGCCAGCGTTTCGATAGCGAGGTTCATGACCTGCTCATCAAAATCAAATTTTTCATTGTGATGACCTGCGCTTAACTCGGTACCGAACACCATATACGACGCCATTCCGCCGTTCTGTTGCACGCGGGCCATCATCAGCGTCGCGTCTTCGGAACCTGCGGGGGCGTTGACTCTGTCAATGGCCTGCACCACGCCGGTAACCTGGCTTGCCTGCTGGCGCAGATAATCTACCCAGGCCGGTGTAGGGGCACTGGCGGTGGCGGCGCCCATCAGACGCATCTCGACGCTCACGCCGTAGAGCGCCGCCGCCCCGGTAATCACGGCCTGCGCGCGTTCAAAGACGTACTGGTTAATGGCTTCGCTTACGCCGCGGGTTTCAACCTTGAGCAGGGCGTTAGCCGGCACGACGTTGCGTCCGCTGCCGGCCTGCATCACGCCGACATTCACCCGCGATGCACCTTCGCTGTGTGGGGCAATGCTGTGAAGCGCGATAGCGGCCTGAGCCGCGGCGAGCAGGGCATTACGGCCGTCCTCCGGTTTACCGCCGGCGTGTGCGGCAACCCCGGTAAAATGCACATCGAACTTGGTGGTGGCCATAAAGTTATCGCTGCCGCAAATCACCACACCGGCGGGCACACCGGTGCCAATGTGAATCGCGGTGAAGTAGTCCACGTCGTCGAGCGCCCCGGCGGCCACCATGGCGCGAGCGCCTCGGGTGCCTTCCTCGGCAGGCTGGAAGATCAGTTTGATGGTGCCATTGAGTTGCGATTCATTCTGCTTAAGCACGTGCGCCAGCCCCAGACCAATGGTGGTGTGACCATCGTGGGCGCAGGCGTGCATCATCCCCGGGTTGCAGGAGGCAAACCCGTCGCGGAACGGGCGATGGCTGTCATCGAGTGCTTCGCTTAAATCCAGCGCGTCCATATCCACGCGAAACGCCAGCGTCGGGCCTGGGCGGCCGGTATTCAGGGTCGCCACAATGCCGGTAAATCCCCCTTCAAACGGGGCCAGCCATTTCTCTGGTGCGCCTTGCGCCCGGGCGCGGGCAAACTCTCGCGCCAGCGTGGCGTCATCGGGTAATCCCATACGGCTTTCGGCGTCCACCACGTCGCGGCCCATCGCCAGCGAATAACCCAGCTGGTCTAAGATTTCCGCGACTTTCGCCGCCGTGCGAAATTCGAGCCATCCGGACTCCGCGAAATGGTGAAAATCGCGACGCCATGCGCTCAGTTGTGGGGCTAATGTCTGGATGTACTGCGCCAGTGATTCCATATCTGTTCCTGTCATCATTAAAATATGTGAACTGCTTCACGCTGTGATAGTTTTTACTTATCACTAACCGTTTTTTCACAGTTTTAACCGTTCAGGAATTACCCTCGCACATCCATTTCCATTAAAGTAGATGACAGTTTCTTTACTCTGATAAACAACGGTTATCGGTCGGGCTATGTCATTTCAGATTAAATTTCATCAAATCCGGGCGTTTGTTGAAGTCGCGCGTCAGGGCAGTATCCGCGGTGCCAGCAGGACGCTTAATCTTTCGCAACCGGCGCTGACCAAATCAATCAAAGAGCTGGAAGAGGGGATGGCGGCGCAGCTTTTTGTGCGCAGGAGTAAAGGCGTCGCATTGACCGAATGTGGGGAAGGGTTTTACTCGCGCGCCAGGCTGATTCTGGAAGAGTTACGCGCGGCGCAGGATGATATCCGCCAGCGCCAGGGAGAACTGGCCGGGCAGATTAATATTGGAATGGGAGCCAGTATTTCACGAAGCCTTATGCCCACGGTGATCACCCGCTTTCATGCACAACATCCGCAGGTAAAAGTCCGGATTATGGAAGGGCAACTGGTGTCGATGATCAATGAATTACGCCAGGGCGAGCTGGATTTCACCATCAATACCTATTATCAGGGGCCGTACGATCATGAGTTTACGTTTGAAAAATTGTTCGAAAAGCCTTTCGCCGTATTTTGTCGGGAAGGGCATCCGGCGACGGGCGCGACATCCATTACCGAATTGCTGAATTATAACTGGACAATGCCGACGCCACGCGGGAGTTATTATAAGCAATTAGAAGATGTTTTTACTCATCGCTCGCAAATACCGCGCATTGACGTTGTTTGCGAAACGTTTTCTTCCTGCATTAGTCTTGTTGCACAAAGTGATTTTTTAAGTATCCTGCCAAAGGAACTGGGCTGTGACCCGCTGCTGGCGCACCGCCTGGTTATGCTGCCCGTTGTCGAATCGCTACCTAAAGCGGCCTATTATTTAATTCAGCGCCGTGATTCTCGTCAGACACCCCTGACCGAATCGTTAATTACGCAATTCAGAAGAGAGGCGCGGAAAATAGTATCGGAGTGAAGTGGGGAGTAAAATAAAAAAACAGAGCCTGTCCGACATCAGACAGACCCTACAACACACAGCAGTGCTTCCCTTCGCAGATCCTGAATGTTATATCCGTGAAGCAGGTTTATTTAATTATAACAGCCAACCCTCAAAAAGATATGTTTTAGCATCATTGATTCCACATTTTTTTAACCTAAACTTTCTGTTTTATGTGTGCTGAAATTTAAGTTAAGTCGCGTTTAACTTTTGCGGAGAAATAATTTTTATATTCATCAGGTTAATATTTATGCCCTCATCCTGGGGGGCAGTTATTGAGGCCCATGCCTGGCGCAGGTATAGTACAGGCTCAGATGTAGCGGGAGGATGTCCATGAACCCTGACGACAAATCACTTTTTCTTGACGCCATGGAGGGTATCCAGCCCCTGAAGCGCTGCACGGATATTCACTGGCAGCCGAGCCGCAACACGCGAACGCGTCAGGAGATTGATACCGAGCAACTGGATAACTTCCTGACCCTGGGCTTCCTGGAACTTCTGCCCCTGGATGAGCCGCTGGCGTTCAGACGGGAAGGGGTGCAACAGGGCGTTATTGATAAGCTCCGCTCGGGTAAATATTCCCGCCAGGCCAGCTTAAATCTGTTACGCCAGCCCGCCGAGCGTTGCCGGCAGATGCTGTTTTCCTTTATCCGCCAGGCTGGACGCGATGGATTACGTAACCTGGTGATCATTCATGGAAAAGGGCGGGAGCAGAACGCCCATCCCAACGTGGTACGCAGCTATCTGGCGCGCTGGTTAACCGAGTTCGAGGAAGTGCAGGCCTTTTGCGTGGCGCTGCCGCATCACGGCGGCAGCGGAGCATGCTATGTTTCGCTACGAAAGTCTGACGAAGCGAAACAGGAGAACTGGGAACGGCACGCTAAGCGCAGCCGTTAAGCGCTTCTGGCGGGCGAGACGTTCGCCCGCCTGTCACTCAGAAGGTTTCCCAGTTGCTGTCGGTGGCGGTGTTGGCCGTTGCCGGGCGTAACAGCTGTGGGGTTTTCACCGTGGCCGGGCGGGGCGCGGTGGCTTTTTCCTTTCCGTTCAGGCGAAACGCTGCCACAGCCTGGCGCAGTTGTTCCGACTGATCTTCCAGGGCCGCCGCCGCCGTGGCGGATTGCTGTACCAGCGCGGCGTTTTGCTGTGTGACGCTGTCCATCTGCGAAACGGCCAGGCTCACCTGTTCGATGCCGCGGCTCTGTTCATCGGACGCCGACGAAATCTCGCCCATGATATCGGTCACGCGGGTCACGGCAGCGACAATCTCCTTCATGGTTGCGCCCGCTTCGCTGACCTGCTCTGAACCGGTATTCACCCGGCTGACGGAGTTCTCAATCAGCCCTTTGATCTCTTTCGCCGCCTGCGCACTGCGGCTGGCCAGCGTGCGGACTTCACCTGCGACGACCGCAAAGCCACGACCTTGCTCCCCGGCACGCGCGGCTTCCACCGCCGCGTTAAGCGCCAGAATGTTTGTCTGGAAGGCAATGCTGTCAATCACGCCGGTAATGTGCGCAATTTGCTGCGAGCTGTCGGCGATTTCGGTCATGGTACGGACAACGTTATCCACCACGTGACCGCCACGGGCCGCCGTTTCTGAAGCGTTCTTCGCCAGTAGCGTAGCCTGACGGGCGTTGTCGGAGTTCTGTTTAACCGTTGCGGTCAGCTCTTCCATGCTGGCTGCCGTCTCCTCCAGCGAAGCCGCCTGTTGCTCGGTGCGGGCAGACAGATCGTTGCTTCCGGCGGCAATTTCACCTGCGCCTGTGTAAATGGAGTCGGTGCTACCACGCACGGCGCTGACGGTGGTCACCAGCGACTGCTGCATCTCATGCAGACCCGCCGCCAGCTGGCCCATCTCATTGCGGCCAGACAGGGCGATATCCTGCGTCAGATCGCCGCCCGCAATGGCGCGAATATGGTTCATAATCATGTGGAGCGGTTTTAACAGCAGGTGTTGTAAACCCTGCCAGATCACCACCAGCACCGCGATAACGGCCAGGAAGATCGCTGCCAGCGTCCATTGCATCTGGGTAAAGCTGCTCTGGTTCTCTTCGGTTGCGGCTTTCAGCAGGGTGTTGTTTTCGGCGCGCCAGCGGTTATAAACCCCTTCCATATCGTCCTGGGCCTGTTGGGCATCCAGATCGCCATAGGCCTGGTAGTTGTCGGCACGCAGATACGCAATGGAAAGACGCATCACTTCATGCATCTGGCTCCATGATTTCTGCATTTCGTCGGTTAATGCCGCGTTCTGGCCGTTAACCTGCGGCATTTTCTGCCACTCTTTGTTATAGGCTTCAGCTTTAGCCAGAGAATCAGCCGCGGTGCCAAGCAGTTTGTTGATCGCCGCAAGGGACGCCGGGTCGCGCTGGTTTTTCAGGTAGCGGATCGCCACGCGGGTGACGGTGACGCGCGTTTTGATCAGCGTGTTTACGCTGTCGCTCAGGCTCTCCTGCTGGGCATTGAGCACCCCGGAGTTCTGGAAGTTATGGCGGTCGTTGCTGACGGCAGAGTAGAACAACCCTCCCGTGACAACTTGCAACAGACAGAATATGGTGAGAGCAAAGATAATACCGGTAATCACGTGCAGATTTTTCAGCATAGCGGTCGTCCGTTAGAGAAGATGCAGGGTTACACAAATACTATCGTCGTAGAGAAATTAAACTTTAATTTAACTCGCGCTTAACTACGGGGTCTGTTAAGGAACTCGTTGTAAATCCGGATCATTTTTATGAGGAAGGTCGACATGAGCAGCATTGATAAAAGCGGGACGTACGCACTGGGGTCGCGGACGGTTAAACGGCTTGGCTATGGCGCGATGCAGCTTGCCGGGCCGGGCGTGTTTGGTCCTCCAAAGGACAAAAATGCCGCGCTGGATGTGCTCCGCGAAGCGGTGGCTGCTGGGGTGAATCACATTGATACCAGCGATTTTTACGGGCCTCATATCACCAACCAGCTGATCCGCGAGGCGCTTCATCCGTACCGCGACGATCTGACGCTCGTCACCAAGATCGGTGCCCGTCGCGGCAGTGATGCCTCCTGGCTGCCGGCCTTCTCCGCGCAGGAACTGACGCAGGCGGTACATGACAATCTGCGTAATCTGCAGCTGGATGTGCTGGACGTGGTTAATCTGCGCATCATGTTCAGCGCACACGGGCCAGCAGAAGGCTCAATTGCTGAACCTCTCGCCACGCTGGCCGAGTTACAACAGCAAGGTTTGGTGCGCCATATTGGCCTGAGCAACGTCACGGCCACCCAGGTTGCGGAAGCGCAGAAGATGGTGCAGGTGGTGTGTGTGCAGAACATGTACAACATCGTGAACCGTGGCGATGATGCGCTGGTGGATTCGCTGGCGCAGCAGGGGATTGCGTATGTGCCGTTCTTCCCGCTGGGCGGTTTTACACCCCTGCAATCATCCGGGCTGCAGGCGGTCGCTGATTCGCTGGGTGTAACGGCAATGCAGGTCGCGCTGGCGTGGTTGCTGCAACGTTCGCCGAACATCCTGTTGATCCCCGGCACCTCCTCCGTGGCGCATCTGCGACAAAATCTTGCGGCGGCGGAGCTGGTGCTCCCGGCTGACGCGCTGGAAACGCTCGATTCGCTGGCGGATTAAGCCAGACAGGCATAAGCCCAAAGCAGTGCTTTGGGCTTTTTTGTCCCTCTTGAAACCTGAATGTCGCTGCCGCAGGCGTTATCTGGCTATTCTTTCGCCGATGCGCAGGATACGGCTGAATTAAATCCGCTCACACTTCAATGCGTTTGGGGTAACCCCCGTAAAGGACCTTGATCCTTGTCCATAATCCGTAATACTGTATTTATATACAGCATCTGGCGAGAAAGGCATTTATGGACACTCTCTTTTCTTATTATCCAAAGCAACCCCTTGAATTACCGTTATTTGTAGAACGCGTAGCGTGTGGTTTTCCAAGCCCGGCGCAGGATTATGTGGAGGATCGTCTCGATCTTAACCGCCTGGCCGTCAGGCATCCCAGCGCGACCTACTTTGTGAAGGTGAGCGGAGACTCGATGATCGGCGTTGGGATCGGCGATGGCGATCTGCTGGTCGTCGATCGTTCGTTAAACGCCGTGCACGGGGATATTGTGGTGGCATCCGTCGCGGGTGAGTTTACGGTCAAAGAGCTGCAGACCCGCCCGATCCTGAGGTTAGTGCCGCATAACGTTCGCTATCAGCCGATCACGTTTCAGTCCGAAGAGGAACTGCAGATCTTCGGTGTTGTCACCCACACACTCAAAACGCATAAACATGTTCGCGCTGGTTGATGTGAACAGCTTTTATGCCTCCTGCGAGACGGTGTTTCGGCCCGATCTGCGGGGCAAACCCGTGGTGGTGGTCTCCAATAACGACGGCTGCATTATTTCGCTGTCGCGGGAGGCAAAGCAGTTCGATATAAAAATGGGCGAGCCGTATTTCAAATTCAAAGAGAAGCGCTTTCCCGCGCGGGTTTACGTCTTTAGCTCGAACTATGCGCTTTACGCCGATCTCAGCAGCCGGGTGATGCAGACGCTGACCGACTTCGCCCCGGCCATAGAGATTTACTCCATTGATGAGGCGTTTGTGAACGTTGCTGGCGTCAGCAACTGCATGGCGCTGGAGGCGTTTGGTCATCATATGCGCACGCAGGTGTTTAAAAATACGGGATTAACCGTTGGCGTAGGCATTGCCCCCACGAAAACGCTGGCGAAGCTGGCCAACTATGCGGCAAAGCGGTGGAGCAGCACGGGAGGCGTAGTGGATTTATCGGATCGCGAGCGGCAGCGTAAACTGCTGGCGCGCGTACCGGTAGAGGAGGTGTGGGGCGTCGGGCGGCGCATTACCAAAAAACTTAATGCGATGGGCGTCACCACGGCGCTGAATCTGGCACAAGCTTCCTCGTGGGTCATCCGCAAACATTTTAACGTTGTCCTGGAGCGCACGGCGCGCGAGCTGCGCGGCGAGCCCTGTCTTGATCTGGAAGAGTTCACGCCCACGAAGCAGCAGATTATCTGTAGCCGCTCGTTTGGACACCGTATTACGCAATACGAGGAGATGCACCAGGCCATTTGCGCCTACGCTGAACGGGCTGCGGAAAAGCTGCGCAGCGAGCATCAATATTGTCGCTTTATCAGCGTGTTTTTGCGTACCAGCCCGCATGCGGACAACGAGGTTTATTACGGCAATCAGGCGTCTGTCACCCTGATGACGCCCACCAATGACTCGCGCGATATCATCCGTGCCGCCACCGATGCGCTGGGGCGCATATGGCTTGACGGTTATCGCTACATGAAAGCGGGGGTGATGCTGGCGGACTTTTTCAGTAGCGGCGTCGCCCAGCTGAATTTATTTGACGATAACCGTTTGCGCGCCAACAGCGCGGCGCTGATGGCGCTGATCGACAGCGTGAATCATTCCGGGAAAGGGAAGATATGGTTTGCCGGGCAGGGGATTGAGAAATCCTGGGCGATGAAGCGCGAGATGTTGTCACCGGCTTATACGACGCGGTACGCGGATTTGCCGGTAGCGAAGTAGACGCCGGTTATTTGGCAAGCGTCGGCAGGATTTGTTCGATCACCTGTATCACGCTTCTGACGCGTTGTGGGATAAAGCGGGCGTCGGGGTAGACGGCATAGAGATACCGGTCAGGTAACCGCCAGGCCGGTAATACCGGCACCAGCGTGCCGGCTTGCAACGCCTTTGCCGCAAGCGGCAGCTGCATACCGCCAATCCCGAGGCCTGACTCCAGCGCCTGTAACAGGGCGTCACTGGTGTTGGCACGAAAAACGGTATGCACTTTCACGTCAATTGTTTCCTCACCGGCGATCAACCGTAGAGGCGCATCCCGCGGGATGCCGCTAAATCGCACATGGGGATGTGCCGCCAGTTCGCTGACGGAGTGTACCGCCTGAAAGCCGGGAGCAGCGAACAGCGCGGTTTCAATCCGCATCAGAAGACGTGCCGCATGCGATTGCGGAGGCTCAGCGCTAAGGCGTAGCGCGACATCCACCCCTTCGCTCACCAGGTCGGCGATGCGGTCATCCAGGGACAACGTCAGGTGCAATGCCGGATGCAGGCGCTGAAGCGCCAGCAGAGGGGGCAAAACGATCTGCCCCAGACCGCTTGGCAACTGAACATGGACGCTGCCCTGAAACTGATGATCGGCAGGGTTCAACCGTCTCTCCGCTTCCTGCATGGCATCCAGCAAAAGCTGCATATCACGGCGATAACGTTCACCCTGCTCGGTGAGCTTCATCATTCGCGTTGTCCGATGCAGTAATACCACCCCGAGCTCCTGTTCCAGGGCGGCAATCTGCTGGCTGACGGCAGACTGCTTCATTCCGCTCTGACGAGCGGCTGCCGAAAAGGAACCCGCTTCTGCGACGCGCAGAAAGGTGGAAATGGCGTTGAGCTTATTGTTCATTTAATGTTTTTTCTTATAAGTGCCATCGAATTCAGGGGATATGTAGGGAAAAATTAATATATCACACTGTGTCTGTCACCCTAACTGGAGAAACACCGTGAATAAGATGCAGCCACAAAACGTCGCGCTGGTCGCTGGCGCCAGCGGGATCGTAGGCAGACAGCTCGTCAAAACACTCCTGGACAACAAATGGCAGGTGATTGGCCTGAGCCGCCATGCCTTATCCCATCCTGATGCTATTTCGCTGATCAACGTTGATTTACTGGATGCAGAGGATAGCGCAAGGGCTTTGCAAGCCGCTGGCGAGATCACCCATATTTTTTACAGCGCCTGGATGAATGCCGGGAGCTGGGCGGAAATGGTTGAACCGAACGTCACGATGTTGCGCAACCTGGTCAGCAATATTGAAAAAACGGCGCCTTTGCAGACGGTAAGCCTGATGCAGGGATACAAAGTGTATGGCGCGCACCTGGGACCCTTCAAAACCCCGGCACGCGAAAGCGATCCGGGCGTACCCGGGGCAGAATTTAACGCCGCTCAGCTCGCGTGGCTCCGTGATTTTCAGCGGGGAAAACGCTGGCACTGGAATGCCATCAGGCCAGGCGTGGTGGGCAGTTCGGTGCCAGGCAATACCATGAACCTTGCACTGAGCATCGCACTGTATGCGTCCCTGTGTAAGGCTCTGGGTTTACCTCTGCGTTTTCCCGGTTCGGAACAGACCTGGCATAGCATTGTTGATCATACTGACGCCGGATTGCTGGCGGAGGCAACGCTGTGGGCAGCCACATCACGTAGGGCTAACAACCAGGCTTTCAACGTGAATAATGGGGACATCTGGCGCTGGAGCGAGCTGTGGCCGCGCATCGCACGCTGGTTTGAACTGGACTCTGCGCCGCCGGTCAGATTGTCATTCCATCAGCTGTTTAAGGACTATCGTGCGTTATGGCGCGACATTGCCGGGGAGCGGTTGGTGGAGGCGGATATTTTGCAGCTGAACGACGGGCATTTTGCCGATTTTGTCTTTAGCTGGAATTACGACATGTTTGGCGACGGCAGTAAGCTCCGCCGGTCAGGGTTCACGCGAATGCAGGCAACCGACGAGATGTTTTTCAGCCTGTTCTCGCAGCTAAGAGCGGCACGTATTATTCCGTGAAAAAAGGGAGTGCGTTTCTGACGGCAGTAAAAAACGCGAACCCGGAAGCAGGGAGTAAAGAGCGCTCAATGTTCACTTTCTGGAATAAGGCCAGAGGAGCTGGCTAGTTCATGACAAAGCGCGCCAATCCGATCCACCGCATTCAGCAGGAGGGGCGTAGGCTCGTTGGCACAATTTAATCGCAGGAAATTCGTTAAGTGTGCGCGGGGGGAAAACAGCGGCCCGGGGCTAACGCCAATGTTCAGTGTCAGCGCGCGGCGGTGCACCTCCAGTGCATTCACCTGGTGTGGAAGTTCAACCCACAACAGGAAACCGGCAGCCGGCACGTTAACGCGTGTGCCGGGAGGGAAGCTTGCCTTGACGCGCGCAATGACGGCACCAATCCCTTCTGCGATGCGCCGCTTTAGCCGCCGCAGATGACGATCGTAGTCGCCACTGGTCAGGATTTCGCTCGTTGCGGCCTCAAACAGCGGCGCGCCTGCCCAGTCTCCGGCCATACGCGCCTGCAGGACCTGGGCGTGGTAACGTCCGGGCGCAATCCAGCCGATGCGCCATCCGGGCGCAAGCGTTTTAGACAATGAACTGCAGTAAATGACATTCCCGCTCTGGTCGAACGCTTTACAGGCCGGAGGACGTTGCCCTTCGCCGACCAGATCGCCATAAACATCGTCCTCAATTAACGGGATACCTGCATCTTCCAGCAGGGCAACAAGTTCCTGCTTGCGGGGGACGGACATACTGGCGCCCAGCGGATTTTGCACGGTGGGCGAGGCCAGAACGGCCGCTGGATGATGGCACCGAATAGCATCGGCGAGCGGCGCCAGCAACAACCCTTCTTGAGGATCGGTTGGGATCTCCAGCGCCTTCAGGCCCAAATCTTCCAGCAGCAACAGCGTACCGAAATAGGCGGGTTGTTCTATCGCTACCACGTCGCCAGGCTGGCACACAGCCCGCAACGCCAGACGCAGCGCCTGTGTCGCGCCAGCGGTAATGATGAGATCCTCTGCACCAAAACGGCCGCCCCATTGCGCTGCCCGGGCGGCAATCTTACTGCGCAAATCAACCCGTCCCGGAGGCAGACTATAGCTTTGCCCACGTGCTTCCAGACGTCGACCTGCAGACTGCAGCGCACGTTGCAGGGTATCGCCTGGTAGCCACGCGGGGTCGGGCAAGGCAGCCCCCAGCGGTACCAGCCGGGCTTCTGCACTACTGAATAACGATCGCGCGACGGCTGACATTGTCACAGGCACGGGGCCGGGCAGGGAACGCGTGGGCTGCACGCATCGGGACTGGCGGGTCTGACGGACGTAGTAGCCCGAACGCGGACGCGCAACGATCAGGCCTTCGGCCTCAAGGCAGCGTAGTGCTTCCAGTGCCGTCGGGAGACTGACCTGTTCGCGCTCGGCCAGTTTACGTGCAGAGATCATCCGGTCGCCGATTTGCAACGCGCCTGAAGCCAGCGTAAGACGCAGCATCTCAGCAATCCGACGGTAATGGGGGGACGGGGCGGCCATGGGGATCTGTGCAGTCAAATTTTCGATAAAACTGACTATACAGCCAATGAAGTGCCCCATCTATAGTGTCCGGCATGTTCCAGACAAGGAGGCACTATGCACAGCGACAATTTCGATATTTCTGCCTATTTCAGGCGCATAAACTATACCGGCCCGGCGGCTGCCGATACTGCAACCCTGCATGCGCTGATGCGCCATCAGCTCTTTTCGATACCCTTTGAAAATGGGGATGTACAGGCGGGTAAAGTCGTTTCGCTGGTCCCCGAAGACATTGCCGATAAGCTGTTGAGGCAGAAGCGCGGCGGTTACTGCTATGAGGTGAATGGGCTATTTGCGATGGCGCTGGAGGCATTGGGCATTCGCTGGCGTTTTGTCGCGGCGCGCCCGATGTTCTACCCGGTGCGTCGGCCTAAAACCCATATGGCACTCATTGCTGAGATTGACGGTCGTCAGTGGCTTTGTGACCTTGGATTCGGTAGCTACGGCATCCGTGCGCCGATGGCGTTAGACATGCTTGATACGGATATCCGGCAGGATTTCGACACGTTCCGGCTGACCCGTAACGCGGAGGGTGAGTATCTGCTTCAGGCATGGGTGGAGGGTAAATGGGCCAGTCAGTACGGCTTTGACCTCTCTCCTCAGGAGTGGATTGATTTCGTGCCTGCCAACTACCTTAACTCCACGCACCCGGACGCCATTTTTGTGCAGAAGCTGCTCGTCGTACAGCATCGCCCGGAAGGACGCCAGATTTTGCTGGGTAACGTGCTGAAAACGATCACCGCGCAGGGCGTGGAAACGCAACAGCTGGCAGAAGATGATATTGCCTCTGTACTGAAAAATTGTTTCGCGCTGACGGTTGAGTGATCCGCAGGGGGACGCTGGACTGTATCGAGTCTGCGCATGCGTCCCCGGCTTATCATCGACAATGCGAACTGTTAAAGACAGAGGCTACCTGAGACGTCTTCAGGGCAGAAACCGTATCCGCTACGTAAAAAGCGTCGTAATAATCAACCCTATAATATACAGGGAAAGGATGCCCTGGATGCTACTTAAAGCCCACCGCAAGTAGCGCCACTGGTAGCGTTCTCTGGCATTGGCCTCGGCAATGGGGCCGGTAGCGTCAGGGGCTTCTTTTCTGAAGCGCTGCAGGGTTTGATGACACCACCACACCAGCAGTAATACCAGCACGGTTTTCGTGAGCAGTGAGCCATAAGCATTGAAAAAAACGTCCCAGTAGCAACGGAGTGTATCCATATCCTTTTACCTGTAACTGTGCGGCCCATATGACGAAGAGGGGCAATATTAGGGAATTATTTTTTCTTATTCATCATCGCTTTTAGATCGGCAAACGGGTTGAAAGTGGCCACGCCCATGTCTTTTTGCGCGTCTTCACCCGCCACAACGGTAGTACCGTACTGATCTGCTTCGGTGTATTTCGAGTGTTCATGGTCGTGGCAAAACAGGCACAACAGCTCCCAGTTGCTGCCATCTTCCGGGTTATTAGTATGATCGTGATCGATATGGTGAACCGTGAGCTCGCGCAGGTTTGAATAGACGAACTCGCGTGAGCAGCGTCCACAGACCCAGGGATAGATTTTTAATGCCTTTTCACGGTAGCCACTTTCCAGTCGCGCGTAGTTTTTAGGGATCAGAGCCATTGCCGGTTTTACCTGCCAGGGAAAAAGAAAGACGCACTATATCTCATTATGGGGCGTCATTGCGATCCGCTCAATTCAGTCAATTTATTTGAATTATTCCGTTAAATAAAGGGCATTTATTCTCCCCGGGTAATGCGTAAAGTAGAGATAACGCAAAGCATCATCAGGATATCTCGTTATGAAAAAGATCGGCTTTTTGTCATTTGGTCACTGGACACCGTCACCTCAGTCCGGCACGCGTTCCGCGGCGGACACCCTGTTGCAATCCATCGACCTGGCCGTCGCCGCTGAAGAGCTGGGCGCAGACGGTGCCTATTTCCGTGTGCATCATTTTGCCCGTCAACTCAGCTCTCCGTTCCCCTTACTGGCGGCGATCGGTGCCAAAACGAAAAGCATCGAAATCGGTACTGGTGTGATCGATATGCGCTATGAAAATCCGATGTACATGGCGGAAGATGCGGGCGCGGCGGATTTAATCTCCGGCGGACGTTTGCAGCTGGGGATCAGCCGGGGCTCTCCGGAGCAGGTCATTGATGGCTGGCGTCATTTTGGTTATGTCCCGCAGGAAGGGGAAAATGAATCAGATATGGCACGCCGACACACCGAGGTACTGCTTGAGGTGCTGCGCGGAGAAGGGTTTGCAAAACCGAACCCACAACCCATGTTCCCAAATCCACCGGGACTGCTGCGCCTGGAGCCACATTCCGAAGGTTTACGTGAGCGCATCTGGTGGGGCGCAGGGTCGAACGCGACAGCGGTATGGGCTGCAAAACTGGGGATGAACCTGCAAAGCTCAACCCTGAAAGATGATGAAACCGGTGAGCCATTCCATATTCAGCAGGCAAAACAGATCCGCGCCTACCGACAGGCATGGGCGGAAGCCGGGCATACTCGTCAGCCGCGCGTCTCGGTCAGCCGCAGTATTTTTGCGCTGATGGACGATCGTGACCGCATGTACTTCGGCGCAAGCCGGAACGACAGCGATAGCGTGGGTTACCTTGATGAGAAAACGCGCGCCATTTTCGGACGCAGCTATGCCGCTGAGCCTGAAAAGCTGATTGAGCAGTTGAAACAAGACGAAGCGATTGCCGAAGCGGACACCTTATTGCTCACCGTGCCGAACCAGCTCGGAGTGGATTACAACGCGCATGTTATCGAGTCCATTCTGAAGCATGTTGCACCGGCAATGGGATGGCGCGAGTAGCCATTTTGTTGTGCACCGAGCGCGAAGGCCGTAACGCCTGCCTGTCTCGTCACCCCCGGTAAGGGGGACGAGGCAGGCATCTGCGGAGGTTATTCGACTGGCTTATGGCTCATATCGCTCAGCAGCACGGCGATACTTTGCCCGCCTGCCGTCTGTTCGAGGCCAATCTTCACAATGATGGTCAGCGGAACGGAGAGCAACATGCCGACCGGGCCGAGCAGCCATCCCCAAAAGATAAGGGACAGAAATACCACCAGCGTGGACAATCCCAAACCACGCCCCATCATGCGTGGCTCAAGAATATTCCCGAACACCAGGTTAATCACCAGATACCCGGCCAGCAGAATCAGCGCATCATAGAACCCACTGAACACCAGCACCTGCAGAATAGGGGGGATAGCGGCCAGCACCGAACCGATGTTAGGGATATAGTTGAGCGCAAAGGCCAGTAATCCCCAGACGAACGCAAACCGGACATCCAGCGCCATCAGCATTCCCCAGACCACGGCCCCGGTGACCAGGCTAATGGCGGTTTTCAGGACCAGATAGCGGGAGACGCTATCCAGCGCGCGTTGAATCGCCCCCATGCCTTCAACCGGACGGACCATTATTTGCTGCAGTTTTGCGGGCAGTTGCGGTACTTCCAACAGCATGAACACCACCGTTAAAAACAGCAGGAAAATCGAGGTCATGGCGTTAGAGAGCTGCGCCAGCAGGCCAGTGACGAGGGTCATGGCGGCATTCGGATCAATGTACTTCAGCAACTCCTCAACGGAGACTTCGATTCCCGCACGCTGCAGCCAGGGTTCTAGCTGCAACAGCGGTATCGCCAGCGACGAGCGGTATTTCGGTAACGTTCGCGTCAGTTCATTGAGGGAGGTGCCGAGATAAGCGACCAGCAGCACCATGGCAATAATAATGATGCTGATAAGCATCGTGATTGCCAGCACGCGCGGGATGCGGAACCGCGTCATGCGCTGTATGAGCGGGTTAAGGATCACCGCAATAAACAGGGCCAGAATAAACGGCACGATGATGTCGGCGGCAAAACGGACGCCCGTCAATATGATCACCAGCATGCCCAGCATGATGACAATTTTTAGCCCGTTCAGGGTAATGATGGGTTTAGCCATGGGGGTTCCTGAATAATATTTTTATTTATAATAAAGGCGAAAGCCGTTTCAATAAACTAACCAAAATCAAACGGGATGGGTAAAGAATTGAAAAGACTTTGAGTAAAAGCCTTACTTATGGTACAAATTTGGCGTGTTCAACTACCGAGGACAATTTTCATCCGCAAAGACGAGAAGCAACAACGCGGATAATTGTAATTTTATGGACAATTTGTTCAGGACGTATTCTTCAAACAACACCGCTGTATTTTTCACTTCCTTCTGCCTTCTTTCTGGTGAGCAACACTGGCGCAACGCGCTATAGTCACATCTTCTGCCTGAGCTGGCGCTACGCGCTTAGCTGTCTGATTTAATTTCATATTTTTGGGTTTGCTGCACGCAGCAGGCCACGATGGATTATATTCTCAAGCAGGAGAAAAACATGTTTTACTGGATTTTATTAGCCCTTGCTATTATCGCTGAAATTACCGGCACGTTGTCGATGAAATGGGCAAGCGTCAGCGATGGCAATACCGGCTTTATTTTAATGCTGGTGATGATTTCACTTTCCTATATTTTCCTGTCGTTTGCAGTGAAGAAAATTGCGCTGGGTGTGGCCTATGCACTGTGGGAAGGGATCGGTATTTTGTTGATCACCCTGTTCAGCGTCTTATTATTTGACGAAACATTATCAACAATGAAGATTGCCGGGTTAACGACGCTGGTAGCAGGTATCGTGCTGATTAAATCGGGTACACGCAAACCGACTAAGCAGCCGAAGGAGCAGACCCATGCAGCAGTTTGAATGGATCCACGCGGCCTGGTTGGGGTTTGCCATCGTGTTGGAGATTTTAGCGAACGTCCTGCTAAAATTCTCTGACGGTTTTCGTCGTAAAATTTACGGACTGTTGTCGATTGCCGCCGTACTGGGGGCGTTCAGCGCCCTGTCACAGGCGGTGAAGGGTATCGATCTGTCCGTGGCCTATGCGCTGTGGGGCGGGTTTGGTATTGCCGCCACCCTGGCAGCCGGCTGGGTGCTGTTCGGTCAGCGTTTAAATAACAAAGGTTGGATTGGACTGATATTGCTGCTTGCCGGCATGATCATGATAAAACTCGCCTGATACACGTTAAGCCATTATTTACAGGCAGCGAAATTCGCTGCCTGTATTACTCTTAAAAAAAGCAAAACATTGAAGAGGATGGCTGATGTATCGCACATTAAGCTGGCGCAATATTCCCACCGCGAGAACATTGTTCGCCATGATCTTCATGGCGGGGATCGGCTTAATCATCTCCATTGTCGCGCTGCTCTATTTATCTCTGCACCTGATCAGCACCAAAACCAATGAAATTGACGAGCACCGCACCACGCTTTCCGTGCAGGGTGCGATACAAACGTCGGTTAACCGTGTCTCGACCCTGGTGATTGATAATGCCGTCTGGGACGATGCGGTACGCGAGGTCTACCGCCCAAAGCTCGATACCGAATGGTTATACAACACCTGGGGAGCGGGCTTTAAAGTCAATAACCTCTATGACGGCACTTTCGTGCTGGATGAGCATTTCAACGTCATCTGGGGATCGTTTCAAAGCCAGCCTTTTGCGGAGACGAATCTCGACTTTTTTGGCAAAGGCCTGCAAGCGCTTATTCAGCAGCACGGACATGAATTACCCAGCCAGAAGAATATTTATGCCGGGATCACCCGAACGCGTCACGGCGTCGCGTTTGTCGGAATAGGGCTGATCCGACCGATGATCGGGCGATTGCAGGTTAACGACGGTACGCGCCGCTATCTGGTGATTACCCGCCATTTGAATGGCGGCATATTATCCGATCTGGGGCAGACCTTTCAGATTGATAACCTCAACTTTACCCCGGATAAAATCAACAGTCTGAGTATGCCGCTGCGCAGTTCTGCAGGGGAGTTACTGGGGTACCTCAACTGGCAGGCACGCCTTCCTGGCGCGCAGGCGGCCCGGGCCGCATCATCCGATATTACGCAGATAGTGGTGCTGGCATCGGTGCTGATCCTGCTGTTCATTATGGTGAGCTGCGTGGGCCTGTACAAACTGGCCCGCGGAGAAAGCCAGGCGCGTCTGGTCGCCAGAACGGACTGGCTAAGCCATCTGCCGAACCGCCGCGCACTCATTGAAGCGCTGGACCGTGTGAGTTTGCGTGGCGATATTGACGTCAAAAGCGTGGTGTTTATCGATCTGGATGGCTTCAAGGACGTCAACGATATCTACGGCCACAGCGTCGGTGACGATCTCATTGTGACCATCGCCAAAACGCTGAATGAATGCGTTCCACCGGGCGGGATGCTGGCGCGCATGGGAGGCGATGAGTTTGCCATGACCATCGGCGGTGAAGGGGCAGAAGCGCTGGCGACCACCTTTGCTGAATCGGTACTGGATTTTCTCAATACCCCCATTCGTCTGGGGGAGCGCACCATTCATATCGGTGCCAGCATCGGGATTGCCAGCGGAACCCTGATTGAATGCACCAGTTCCGAGCTGTTTCGCCGCGCCGATATCGCCATGTACCATTCCAAAATTAGCGGGAAAGGGCGTGTCACCCACTATGACGCGGCGCTGAATAACGCCCGGGAACGCAAGCTTGCGATTGAAAACCAGATCCGTAACGGACTGGAGCGAGACGAGTTTGAGGTCTGGTACCAGCCGATTATTGACGCCCGCAGTCAGAAAATGAGCAGTGTGGAAGCGCTGGTTCGCTGGCCGCGTCGTCCGGAAGGCGAACTCGGTCCAGATACCTTCATTTCCATTGCGGAAACGAGTGGGCTGATTTACAAACTGGGTCAGTTTGTTTTGCAGCGTGCCTGCCAGGATCTGGAGCCGTACAGCGAATTGAAGCTCTCCGTTAATATCTCCCCGGCGCAGTTTCGCGACCCTGAATTCGAAGGCCTGGGTTCTGGAAAGCACCCGTTTCCCGGCCAGGCGACTCCAGCTCGAAGTCACGGAGACCTATGTGCTGGAAAACCCCGAGCGTGCCCGCACGGCGATTGCCAACCTTAAAGCACTGGGCACCGCGGTGGCGCTGGATGATTTTGGCACGGGCTATTCGAGTATTGGCTATTTGCGGCGTTTTAATTTCGACACCATTAAGATCGATAAATCACTGGCCGGGCTGGTGGACAACGATGAGCAGGCAGCGGCGCTGGTGAGCGGCACGGTGAGGATCGCCAATGCCCTGGGCATGGCGGTGGTCGCTGAAGGGGTGGAAAACGAAAAGCAGATGAAATTGTTACGGCTGGCTGGCTGCGATCAGCTGCAGGGATTCTGGTTCAGCCAGCCGATGCCGATTGAATCAATCAGGGCGTTACGTCAGGTCAGACAGTGCTGAGTTACTGCTGCGCCAGTGCTTCCAGCTTGTCACGAAAACCGGTCACGGCTAAGGCCCGGTTATCTGCTCGCCATCTGTCTTTTGCCGCTGGCGCAGAGCTTTGAACACCAATCAGCTGCCAGCCGTTATCCGTTTTTAACATCAGCGGCGAGCCGCTGTCACCGGGTAACGTATCGCACTGATGTGAGAGCACGCTGTTTTGCGCCCATCCTGTGACAATACAGTCCGTGTGGGTGTACAGCGCGTCCAGATGATCGACGGGGTAGCCTGATTGCGTCACCTTACGGTCGGCGGCTTTCAGTGCGGCAGTGAGCGCGGCTTTGTCTCCGTCAAATAACGGAAGCGGGGTAATGCCAGAAGGCGGGTAGCGCAAAATGATCAGGCCAAAATCCCAGGATGCCGCTGACGGAGGCACTATCCAGCCGTCACCGTCAGGCTTCAGACGTTTGCCGAGAGAAGCATCAACCCGTCCCTCAATACCGTGAATTTCATAACGCCACATCCCTTTTTGCGACACAAATCGCAGGGCAACGGCTTTGTCTGGCTTGCCGTCTGGCGGTGTCAGCAGGCAGTGGCCTGCCGTCAGGGCAAGTTGCGGGGTAATCAGCGTAGCGGTACATAAATTACCGCTGGCGGTTTCCAGTTGCCCGATAGCGTCCCAGGGTGCCTGGGTAGGATCGGCGACGCGCGTACGATCGTCATGACCGAAAAACAGCGTTTTAAGCTCTTTCGCGCTAATGGTTTCATCACCGCCATCATCCGCATGTGAGAATCCAGAAAAAAGACCAAACGTTCCCAGTAACAACACAACAGATTTACGCATATCACACTCTGGTGGGGGCAATTATGATTATTAAAAGTGAACCCTATGAAAATACTATAGACGGGACAGCGCTAAAGTGGGAGTAAAATCAGCGTGCTACGATCAGGAAAGATAAAAATGGCTTGCGATGAGCGCGCATAAAATAAGCAGGATAAGAATCAGCTCAAACCGATAGCGCCGCAGCATACGCCCTCCGGATAAAAAAAACGGCGCTGGACCTTTCCGGTTCAGCGCCGGTTTACCAACGTGCCCCGAAAGGCACGGTTAAGCTTGTACTCTTACGCAGCTGGCTGTGCAGCTGGTTTAGCAGCTTCGTGTTTTACTGCTTTTTTGTGATGCTTTTTAGCGGCCTGGGCTTTCTGTTCTACAGCAGGTTTGGTCGCTTTTTTGTGGTGCTTTTTAGCGGCCTGCGCTTTCTGCTCTACAGCCGGTTTAGCGGCATCTTGTTTAACGGCTTTTTTGTGGTGTTTTTTAGCAGCCTGGGCTTTTTGCTCTGCAGCAGGTTTAGCGGCTTTATGGTGTTTCTTGTGGTGTACGGTTTTTGCCGGAGCAGCAGTCGTTGTTGCAGCTGGCGCAGCAGCAGCCGGTGCAGCAGTGGTTTCAGCAGCAAACGCAGCAGAAGACAGACCCATAGCAGCGGCAACAACCAGAGCTAATACTTTTTTCATGTTCATACCCTCGAATTTGGTTTTTCATTTAACCCCACTGCGGGGCCGTTGAAAGAACTATATCCCTGTAAATTCGGGGTTTCCGTGAGTGATTGGTATCGGCGTGTAACGGAATGTACAAAGGGCGGTACAGGGTGCGCAAAAGGAAAACGGCCGGAGCGTACTCCGGCCGCTGGATTACAGATAACGGGACGTCAAATGCTCGCGGAAGTAACGGATATTCAGGTCTTCACCCGTCGCCTGGGTAATCAGTTGCGAAGTGGTGAAGCGGCTACCGTGCTGCCAGATGTTCTGACGCAGCCAGTCAAACAGGGCGGAGAAATCGCCCTCAGCGATGGAGGACTGCAGACCTGGCAGCGCCGTTTTGGCCGCATGGAACAATTGCGCGGCGTACATCGCGCCGAGCGTGTAGGACGGGAAGTAGCCAAAACCGCCGTCGGTCCAGTGAATGTCCTGCATACAGCCGTTGCGGTAGTTATCTTTGGTTGATAACCCGAGCCAGGCCTGCATTTTCTCATCCCACAGTGCCGGAATGTCATCCACCTCGATATCGCCATTGATCAGCGCACGTTCAATTTCATAGCGCAGCACCACATGTGCCGGGTAGCTGACTTCGTCGGCATCGACGCGGATATAGCCCGGTTTCACGCGCTGGTTCCAGGCAATAAAGTTCTCTTCACTGAACGCCGCCTGACTGCCAAAACGGGCGTGAACCGCAGGGAGGAGATGTTTAAGGAAAGCGTCGCTGCGCCCCAGCTGCATCTCAAAGAACAGGCTCTGGGATTCGTGGATCGCCGTTGAACGGGCCAGCGCGACAGGTTGACCGGCCCACGTTCGTGGCAGGTTTTGCTCGTAGCGCGCGTGTCCGGTTTCGTGGATCACGCCAAACAGCGCGCTGAGCAGCTCGTCCTCATCATAACGCGTGGTGATGCGCACATCTTCCGGCACGCCACCGCAGAACGGGTGTGCACTGACGTCCAGGCGACCGCCGTTAAAATCAAAGCCGAGCATCTTCATGGCTTCAAGCCCAAGTTCACGCTGCGTTGCCGTCGGGAAGGGACCCTGCGGCGGAACGAACGACTGCTGAGCCTGTTTTTCCACAACGTTTGCCAGCAGGTCCGGCAGCCAGGATTTCATATCCGCGAACAGTACGTCCAGGCGCGCGCTGGTCATGTCCGGCTCGAAAATATCCAGCAGCGCGTCGTAAGGGCTGCAGCCTTTGGCTTCAGCACGCAGGCGAGCCTCCTCACGGCTCAGTTTGACGACCTCTTTCAGGTTGGCGGCAAACCCCTGCCAGTCATTGGCCGGGCGCTGAGTACGCCAGGCGTGCTCACATTTGCTGCCTGCCAGCGATTTGGCTTCCACCAGCGCTTCCGGCAACAGCGACGCCTGCTGGTAATGACGCGTCATTTCACGCAGGTTGGCTTGTTCAATATCATTCAGGTCCTCACCGGTCGCGGCGGACAGCCATTCACCCACCTTTTTATCGGTCAGGATCTGGTGTTGCAGAACGCTCATTTCGGCCAGCGCTTCACCGCGCGCGGCACTGCCTCCCGGCGGCATCATGGTAAACATATCCCAGCTGGCGATGGAGGAGAGGTGGGAGAAACGGGAGAGGCGCTGGAAGGTGCGGGTGAGTTGTTGGTAGTGGCTGTTTTCGCTCATTTCGTTTTCTCTTTGCAAGGCGATGTTTCAGGCATGAAGAGTGAGTAGTATCAAAATTCCCACCTGAATCCAAGCCATTACCCCTTAGAGTTTGGTGCTATTTCGTTCAGTAACGCTGTGTTATAACCCTAAAAAAAACGACTGCCGGATGGAAAATGAACAAGGTTGTGAGTGTAGGGATTGCAGTGTTGCTGACGGGGTGCCAGACACATCATCATGACGTGATCCCGTTCAACACCAAAGAAGACTCCGCGCACGCATGGGCGTTTGCGTATGTGGAAACAGTGAAACAAAGGATGACAACCACAGAGCAGTATGAAGGGAAGCTCTGCTCGTTAAAGATTCACCAGCCTAAAGGCGCGACCTATGTGACCGACATTCAGGTGGTAAAAGGCAGCGATCCTGAACTGTGTAAGGCCGCCATTGCGGCCTTAAAGTCTGCCAGTGACGATCATGTGCTCCCAGTGGTACCTGATGAGCGTATCGGGGAAAACTACACGCTCGATTTCAAACCCTGAATCAGTGCAGCCGCTGGTGTAAACGGGTCCCTACCAACAGCGCCCCGCAGAGCATCAGCGCAATAAAACTGCCCACGCCGTTCCAGCCATAGTTATGCCAGAACACCCCACCCAGCGTCCCCGCAAAGCTGGAACCGAGGTAATAGCTGAACAGATACAAAGACGACGCCTGGCCTTTGGCCCGGCGAGCGCGCGGGCCAATCCAGCTGCTGGCCACCGAGTGAGCGGCGAAGAAACCGGCAGAGAAAAGCAGCATTCCGGCGAAGATAAGCCACAGGGAGGCGAAAAGGGTCATCAACAGGCCGAGCAGCATGACGGCCGTAGAGACCAGCATAACCGGACCGCGTCCAAAGCGGGCCGTCATCGCTCCGGCTTTAGGTGAACTCCACGTGCCGGTGAGATACGCCACAGAGAGCAAACCCACCACCGCCTGGCTCAGGTGCCACGGGGAGAGCATCAGGCGATAGCCGATATAGTTAAACAACGTAACGAATGAGCCCATCAGCAGAAAGCCGGTCAGGAACAGCAGCGGCAACCCTTTGTCACGCCAGTGCAGACGGAAGTTGATAAACAGCGTTTTCGGGCGCAGGGAGGTGGAACGAAAATGACGTGATTCCGGAAGGATTCTCCAGAACATCAGCGCAGACGCAAGGGCAAAGCAGCCGATCACCGCCAGCGCAATACGCCAGTTAAAGAAGTCCGTAAACACCCCGCTCAGCAGACGTCCACTCATTCCGCCAATCGAGTTCCCGCTGATGTACAGCCCCATAGAGAAGGCGACAAAGCTCGGGTGGATCTCTTCGCTGAGATAGGTCATCCCGACCGCCGCCACGCCGCTCAGGGATAACCCAATTAACGCGCGCATCACCAGGATACCGTGCCAGCTGGTCATCATCGTGGAGAGTAACGTACAAATCGAAGCCAGCATCAGGGCGGTAACCATCACCTGTTTACGGCCAATGGCGTCGGAAAGTGGCCCGGTGAAAAGCAGACCAATCGCCAGCATGCCGGTAGAGATGGAGAGCGAAATACTGCTGCTGGCAGGCGATACGCCAAATTCATGGGAAAGAACGGGCAGGATCGGCTGAACACAATAGAGCAGGGCGAAGGTTGCCAGACCCGCTGAGAAAAGCGCCAGCGTGACGCGCATGAACTGGGGGGTACCACGTTTAATGAACTGAACCGGCTGCGATGCTGCGGGTAAATCATCAATATCTCTGGCCGGATCGATATCAATGGTAGATGTACGACTCACACAATGTCCTTGCTTAAACATCCCCGTGGTTTCGGGTGACGGGTATGACCACACGATCAGAGTAGGAAAATGTAAATATTCTGTCTAATATATTAATAATCTCAAATGATACTTTAAAAATATGAATATCGAACTGCGTCATCTGCGCTACTTTGTCGCCGTCGCTGAAGAGCTTCATTTTGGCCGCGCGGCGGCAAGACTGAATATCTCACAACCCCCGCTAAGCCAGCAGATCCAGATCCTTGAGCAACAGGTCGGGGCGCGCCTTCTGGCACGGACCAACCGCAGCGTGAGCCTGACGGCGGCCGGGAAGCAATTTCTGGCCGACAGCCGACAAATTCTTAGTATGGTGGATGAGGCGGCAGCCCGGGCAGAGCGGCTTTATCTCGGAGAAACCGGAGAGTTGCGGATTGGGTTTACCTCGTCTGCACCGTTTATCAGCGCTGTTTCACAGACCCTGTCGTCGTTTCGCCGGCATTTTCCGGATGTGCATATTCAGACGCGCGAAATTAATACCCGCGAGCAAATCGCTCCGCTGAATGAAGGTTCTCTTGATTTAGGTCTGATGCGTAACACCCAACTCCCGGATACGCTGGCGTGGCAGGTTATTCTGCGCGAACCGTTGATGGCAATGATCCCGCATGATCATCCGCTCGCCTCGCGTTCGGCGGTCACGCTGGCAGAGCTGGCAAAAGAGCCGTTTGTTTTTTTCGACCCGCAGGTAGGTACCGGTCTGTACGACGATATTCTGGGCCTGTTACGACGCTACGATCTTGCCCCGATCATTACGCAGGAAGTCGGGGAAGCGATGACCATCATTGGTCTGGTCGCGGCGGGGCTGGGCGTCTCTATTCTTCCGGCCTCGTTTAAACGGGTACAATTGCGTGAAATGCGCTGGGTTGCTATCGCCGAAGACGATGCTGTTTCGGAAATGTGGCTGGTATGGTCGAAACATCATGAGCAGAGCCATGCAGCGCAGCGGTTTAAAGCACAGCTGTTAAGCGCCTCTGCAGAACGATATTTAGAGGGAAAAGGGGGTAAAAATGTGCAGTAAATCACATGGCTAAGTAAATATTTGACGACGGCCATTGAAGTGCTTCACCATAGCCCACAGTTTATTTCGATGCTCGAAAATAAGGGAGTACGAGGTGGTTGCTGATAGTCAGCCAGGGCACATTGATCAGATTAAGCAGACCAACGCTGGCGCGGTTTATCGCCTGATTGATCAGCTTGGCCCGGTTTCGCGTATCGATCTTTCGCGCCTGGCACAACTGGCACCTGCCAGTATTACCAAGATTGTTCGTGAAATGCTGGAAGCCCACCTGGTCCAGGAGACGGAAATTCAGGAGCCGGGCAGCCGCGGCCGTCCGGCGGTCGGCCTGGTGGTGGAGACCGAAGCGTGGCACTACCTGTCACTGCGCATTAGCCGGGGAGAGATCTTCCTTGCCCTGCGCGATTTAAGCAGCAAGCTGGTGGTAGAAGACCGGCTGGAACTGCCGCTCAAGGCTGAACAATCGCTCCTCGATGTCATTGTCACCCATATCGATCACTTCTTTATTCGCCATCAGCAACGCCTTGAACGCTTAACGGCCATTGCGATCACCATGCCGGGTATTATTGATACCGAAAATGGAATCGTGCACCGCATGCCGTTCTACGACGATGTTAAAGAGATGCCGCTGGGCGAGGTGCTGAAAAATCACACCGGCGTGCCGGTCTATATTCAGCATGACATCAGCGCCTGGACGATGGCGGAGGCGCTGTTTGGCGCATCCCGCGGCGCAAGGGACGTGATTCAGGTGGTGATTGACCATAACGTCGGGGCGGGCGTCATCACCGACGGACGCCTTCTGCATGCCGGAAGCAGTAGCCTGGTCGAAATCGGCCACACGCAGGTCGATCCCTACGGCAAGCGCTGTTACTGCGGCAACCATGGCTGTCTGGAAACCATCGCCAGCGTGGAAAGCGTGCTGGAGCTGGCGCAGGTCAGGCTCAGCCAGTCCATGAGCTCTTCGCTACACGGACAACCGTTGACCGTCGATTCACTCTGCGCCGCAGCGCGTCAGGGGGATCTGCTGGCAAAGGATATTATTACCGGAGTGGGGAATAACGTTGGCCGCATTCTGGCCATTATGGTGAATCTCTTCAACCCGCAAAAAATCCTGATTGGCTCACCGCTGAGTCAGGCGGCGGAAATCCTCTTCCCGGCTATCTCGGCCTGTATTCATCAACAGGCGCTCCCGGCCTACAGCAAAAATATTGCCGTGGAAAGCACCCAGTTTTCCAATCAGGGCACCATGGCTGGTGCAGCCCTGGTCAAGGACGCCATGTATAACGGCTCGCTGCTGATCCGCCTGTTACAGGGTTAACTCTTTTCCGCAGATGTACGAAAAATTGCGCTATCTCAAGCTGGGTAGCGCACGCATCCCGTAGACTTCCCCCACTGAATTATTTCTCTGGTTTATATTTTCGAAGCATACCCAAGAGGTGGAATGAGTCATGCTTAAGCGTTTCTTTGTTACGGGTACAGATACCTCTGTCGGCAAGACCGTTGTATCCCGCGCGTTGCTACAGGCTCTGGCAGCAAGCGGTAAACGCGTTGCAGGGTACAAACCGGTCGCAAAAGGCAGTAAAGAGACGCCCGAAGGATTGCGGAATAAAGACGCCCTGGTGTTACAAAGCGTCTCGTCACTGGAACTGCCATATCACGCGATCAATCCCATTGCCTTAAGCGAAGATGAAAGCAGCGTGGCGCACAGCGGTCTGATTAATTACACCCTGTTGTCCGACGGTCTGGCGAACCTGAGCGAGATGGCCGATCATGTCGTGGTGGAAGGTACCGGCGGATGGCGCAGCCTGATGAACGATCTGCGCCCGCTTTCTGAGTGGGTGGTGCAGGAGCAACTGCCGGTGATCATGGTGGTCGGTATTCAGGAAGGGTGCATCAACCATGCGCTTCTGACGGCGCAGGCGATTGCCAATGACGGATTGCCGTTGATTGGCTGGGTCGCAAACCGTATCAACCCGGGCCTGGCGCACTACGCGGAAATCATCGACGTGCTGAGCAAAAAACTGCCGGGACCGTTGGTGGGCGAGCTGCCTTATCTGCCACGTGCCGAACAGCGTGAATTAGCGCAGTACATCGATCTCTCTTCCCTCGGTCGCATGTTGTCCGTAGATCGAGTCGTGGCGTAACGTCCGCGAGAAGACGGACGCGATCACGCAGGCAATCAGCAAACCGGGCAGCAAAAAATACTGCCCGGTCATTTCACAGACCATCAACGCAGACATAATGGGCGCATGGGTCGTCGCGGCGAGTAACGTCGCCATGCCTGCCAGCCCCAGCAAAATCACCGTTTCAGACCCCGGAAACCACAGCCCGAAGAGTTGTGCAAACAGCATTCCTGTCGCCAAGCCGACAAACAACGTCGGTGTGAAAACCCCGCCCGGCGCGCCAGAACCACTGCTTGCCAGTACCGCCAGTAATTTACAGATAAATACACCTGCTATCACGGACAGCAGCGGTGGGGAGAGCAGAAAAGCCTGAACCACGCTGTAGCCATTCCCCCACACGTCAGGCGTCAGGAGCGACAGCAGCCCGACGATCGCTCCGCCGAGCGCCAGTTGCCAGGGCGGCGAGAGCCTGAGACGCAGAAATAACGAATGGCAGAACGCCATTAGCCACATCAGCAGCGGTCCGCACAGGCCCGCCAGCAGGCCTGTCACGACAAGCAGGCCATAATCTGCCGCACTGAGTAGGCCACTCAGATGGACGTCATAGAGCGTACCGGCACCGGGCGCTAAGAGTCGCGTGGTAAGCAGGGCTACCACCGCCGCAATCACCACCGGCCCGAGCGAGGCCAGCATCAGCGTGCCAAACAGAATTTCGGCAATAAACAGGCTGCCGGCCAGGGGCGCGTGATAGGCGCTGGCCATCCCGGCCGCGGCTCCGCAGGCAATCCATAATTTCCATTCGGATTTCGGCGTAAAGCGTTGGGCGAAAAAGGAGGCGGCCAGCGCCGCAAGCAGGATCATGGCACCTTCGCGGCCGATGGCGCTCCCGCTGGAGACAACCAGCAGTGACGCAAGGGATTTTACGAGGCTCGAGCCATAATCAAACTGGCCGTCGCCCGTCTCCAGTGCTTCCATATAATCTGTCGGCGCATGAGGACGTTGCGCCGTAAGCCGCTGCCATCCCCACAACAGTAACCCCGCCGCCAGCCCTCCCAGCGCGGGCGTCAACGCGCGACGCCACGGAGATAACGCCGCCGCGGCATTCACCAGACTGCCGCTGTTGTTACTGAGAAACAGCCACTCCAGCAGATACATGCTGTGGCGGAACACCGCGACGGCCAGCGCGGCCAGTATGCCGGTAAGGGTGGCAATCAGAAGTCTGCGAAACATCGCGCGGATGTCGGGATAAGCGTGAAGACGTTGCATGGGCCGCAATTAAACGTGGGAGATACAATATTGTGAGGGGAAATCGCGGGGTTAGCAAAAGGTATGCGTGCGATGAACCGTGTCGGCCTGAGCAAATGCGCTGTGGGGGAGCGTGTCGCCGGGCAGGTCAGCGCCATACGTCTGGCCCGCCCGGCGGAGTGTTTTCGCTTAACTCTCGCTGTGAATATTCAGCGCCCGGCGCGTACGGCCGGAGCTGAGATACTCGGCAATATAATCCTGCGAGATCTCACCGTTATAGCGGCCCTCTTCGTCGACAATCGGCATCCAGCTGGTGTTGCTCTCATACAACCGTGAAAGCACCACGCGCAGGTTATCCTCCGCTTTGCCGGTCATACGGAACGGATGCAGGATATCGGCACAGGTGCCGCTGGCATTACGCGCTTCCCGACGCTTCACAAAGCCCAGCGGTTTACCCCGATCGTCCACGACGGTAATGGCGCGAATATCGTTGTCATCCATGGTTGCAAAGGCCTCAGAAAGCAGGGTAGAGCCCCGCACGGTGAGGGTCGGTTGCTGGTCGGTGACATCACCTGCCGATACCAGCAGCAGACGCTTGAGCGTACGGTCCTGGCCGACAAACGAGCCGACGAACTCATTCGCCGGTTTTGCCAGCAGTTCGTCCGGGCTGGCGCACTGGACAATACGCCCCTGGCGGAAGACGGCGATACGATCCCCAAGCTTCAGGGCCTCGTCGATGTCATGGCTGACCAGCATCACGGTCTTTTTCAGTTTACGCTGCATCTCCAGGAACTGGTTCTGGATCACCTCGCGGTTTATCGGGTCCACCGCACCGAACGGTTCATCCATCAGCAGTACCGGAGGATCCGCCGCCAGGGCGCGGATCACGCCGATACGCTGCTGCTGACCGCCGGACATTTCACGCGGATAGCGGTTGAGAAATTTATGCGGGTCCATGGCCACCATATCCATCAGCTCTTCAGCGCGGGTTTTACATCGGGCTTTATCCCAGCCCAGCATGCGCGGCACCACGGTGATGTTTTCCTCAATGGTCATGTTCGGGAACAGACCAATCTGCTGAATAACGTAGCCAATATTGCGGCGCAGGGTCACGGTATCCATCCCGCTGGTGTCTTCACCGTTAATCAGGATCGTGCCGCTGCTTGGTGCGATCAGACGGTTAATCATCTTCAGGGTGGTGGTTTTCCCACAGCCTGACGGGCCGAGGAGGACGCACATTTCCCCTTCAGGCACGTTGAGGTTGACGTTGTCGACGGCCTTAACGCTCTGGCCGTGTTTCTGTGAAAATTGTTTGGTGAGGTTTTCCAGTTTTATCATTATCGTATCCCCTTTGGAGTCAGAACGACCTGCAGACGATGCAGCAGCCAGTCGAGCACAATCGCTAAAAGACAGATCATCAGTGCACCCGCAATTAACATACGAATATCGCTACCGCCGATGCCGTTAAGCAGCAGCAGGCCAAGACCGCCAGCGCCAATCACTGCGGCAATGGCCATCACGCCGATGTTCATCACGACGGCGGTGCGGATGCCGCCAAAAATCACCGGCAGTGCCATCGGGATTTCAACCCAGCGCAAACGCTGCCAGAAGGTCATCCCGATACCGCGTCCGGCTTCACGCAGGCCCGGCGGCAGGCTGTCCAGCGCGGTATGGGTATTACGCACAATTGGCAGCAACGAGTAGAGAAACACCGCCGTGATAGCGGGCAGGGCACCAATGCCCTGACCGATCAGCGAAAAGAGCGGGATCATCAGGCCAAACAGCGCAATGGACGGTATTGTCAGCACGATGGTGGCAATCCCCAGCACCGGCGTCGCCAGCCATTTGTGGCGGACAATCAAAATCCCCAGAGGGACGCCGATGAGTATGGCTAGCCCAACCGCCAGCGCCACCAGCCACAGGTGTTGCAGCGTCAGGGTTAACAGATAGTCCCAGTTATCCAGAATGTAGTGAATCGTCTCCATAGCGCCTCCTACAGCAACTGTTTGCTACGCAGGAAATCACGGGCGACCTGCTGCGGTGACTGATGGTCGATATCCACCTTCTTATTCAGTTCGGTGATAACGTCGTTATTGAGCTGGGCGGAGAGAGTATTCAGCGCCTCTTTCAGACCCGGATTGGCGTCAAGGGTGTCTTTACGCACCACGGGAGTGACCGCATAGCTCGGGAAGAAGCCTTTATCATCTTTCAGCACCTTCAGGTCGAAGCCTTTTACCCGCCCGTCGGTGGTATAGATAAGCCCGGCATCGACGAAACCGTCCCGCACCGCGTTATAGACCAGGCCCGGGTCCATCTGGCGGATCTGCGGGCGATCCAGTTCCATGTTGTATGCCGCCTGCAGCGGTTTCATCCCGTCGCTGCGTCCGGCAAATTCGAGGTCCAGACCCAGCAGCCAGTTTTTATCCGGATCGGTTTTACGGATCTGCTCAATCTTTGCGACCATTTCAGACATGGTGTTGATGTGTTCCGCTTCGGCGCGTTTACGCTGCATGGCGAAGGCGTAGGTATTGTTCATATCGGCGGGGTTGAGCCATACCAGACCGTGCTTCGCGTCCAGGCGTTTCACCGTCTCGTAAGACTCCTGTGGCGACATGCGCTTGTTGATGTGGTTAAAAATGATTAACGACGTGCCGGTGTACTCCCAGGTCATATCAATTTGTTTGTTGATCATCGCGTTGCGGGAAATGACCGTGGCAATATTGGTCTGTGGCTGGACCTGAAATCCCTTCTTTTGCAGATACTGGACGGTCATGGCCGAGAGAATGTGCTGCTCGGTAAAGCTCTTGGTCGCCAGGATCAGCGGGGCCGCTATCGCCTGGCTGGTGAACAGTGCCGCGGCACACAGCGCCGTCAGGCTGGATATCAGTCTCATAAAAGCTCCTTGTTATTGTTATCGAGCGAGATGTGGACTCATCACGCGACCCAGCGCAGCCAGCAGGGTGTCGAGGATCAGAGCAAACAGGGCGGTGGCCGCCGCGCCGAGGATCAGCGTCGGGAAGTCGTTGAGGTAGATACCGGGAAAAATCAGTTCGCCGTAGCTGCTGGCACCAATCAGGAAGGCCAGCGGGGCGGTACCCACGTTGATGGCGGTGGCAATGCGGATCCCGGAGAGCATTACCGGCCAGGCGTTGGGAAGTTCGACCTGGCGCAGACGCTGCCATTTCGTCATCCCAATGCCATTAGCCGCTTCCAGTAACGACGCCGGAACCGAGCACAGTCCGGCATAGGTGTTTCGCACTATCGGCAGCAGCGAGGCGAGGAACAGGGCGATAATCGCAGGCGTATCACCGATACCAATCACCACCATTGCCAGCGCCAGAACGGCCAGCGGCGGCAGGGTATTACCGACGTTAAAGATCTGCATCACGTATTCAGCGATACCGCGTGCTGACGGGCGGCTCAACAAAATGCCGCTGGGAATACCTATCAGCAGGGCAAAGAACATGGATGAGAATACCAGGATTAAATGCTGTTGCCCGAGGTAAATCAGGTCAACCTGACGCGCCTTAATTGTATCCAGCCCAATTCCCCAGGTGAGGAGGGCAACGACCACAATAATGGCGCCGACAAAAAGCAGCGAACGTTTGAGTAATGGGTGCATTGCGATGTGTCTCCCTGTGCGCATGCGTTATAGCAACCACGGGTTGCCTGTTGTTATGCCATGTTTCGGCAGGGGTAGTTGACCTATAGCAAGCGTTTGGGATGGGTTCCAGCGAAGGGGGAAAATCAGTAACCCTATGAAATTAGTGACAACCTTAGGTTAAGCCTTATGGAGCAAGGGCTGGCTGTGGGGCAGACAGAATTGTCCTAAAGCGTAATTTAAAATGTGACAGTGTCACATGGCGTGAGCGTCTCCTCACGCCTGCGACCCTCATTATCGGCTGAAGGCGGCGCGCACCCGGCGAACGCGCACTGAGGTGCTGATGATGGAAAAGGCGGCGACAACGACGAGCATTACCCCAAGCGCCAGCATGGCGTTAAACCCAATCCACCTGAACAGGAGCAGCCCGGCGATACCGCCGGTAATAAACGAGAAAATGGTGGTTAAGTGGGTTTTAAGCTGACTTTTTTGCGCTGCCGTATCTTTAGAATAATCCCGGCGGAGCATCGCCACCAGGACCGAGGCCAGGGATATTCCCGCGTCCGTCAGCGTGCCGGTAATATGGGTTGATCTTACCCGGCCGCCGGAAAGCTGGGTCGATGTTGAATTATGAATCCCCATCAGACCACAAAGAAAGATAATAATTTCACGGTTAGTCGTGAGGGCATGGAAATACATCTCGTAACAGGAAACGCCGGTCAGTAATAATCCCTCGACCAACAGTATCTGGCAAAAAACCAGCCTGATATTATGGATAATCCCCCATAACACGATGATACGGGCCATGATTGCGCCGGCAACAAAAGACAGAATAAGGGTGCCAAAGAACAAAATATCATTCAGATCGGTAGAGGAAACTTCGCTGGATAATTGGGAGGTATTGCCGGTCATATGGGAGGGAAAAAAGCCAAATGCCCCGAGGGCGATGGCGTTGAGCAAGCCTGCAGAGGTCGCCAGCCAGAGTGCGAGCAGGCGATCCTCCTGATGCGTTCGTTCTTTTTTGAGTTTAATCAGCAAGAATACCTCCGGGTTGAGCTTTGCCTGACTATTCAGGCTAGCAAAGCGGTGCAAGGGGCTGTCCAGGATATTGCTTAATTATTATTCCTGATAACGGCATTCAGGGTTTTGTAATTAAATAAAATATCCTTGCTGAATGTGTGTGGGCTGAAAACTTACACCATACCGTTATTCCCGTGACGTAAAAATGCCGGTCGCTGATTAAGTCGTTCGAACCAGGCGTTAATTGCCGGCACATCAGGCTTATCAAATGGCGTCATTTTCCAGCGGTTCACCGAAAGACCAAGTACCACGTCTGCAAGGGTAAACACCTCGCCCGCCGTATAGGCTGCAGTGCGTTGCAACTGCTCCTCCAGAATAGCGATGCAGTAGTTCCACGCTTTAATTCCGGCGGCAATACGCTCCGGGTCGTTATAGTCCGGGTTATTGCGTCCCAGTGCCGGAAAGACATACCGCCAGGCATTGTTGAATTCGCTTGCCTGCCAGTCCATCCAGCGTTCGACGTTGGCGCAGGCCTGCGGTTCCGTTGGCAGGAGATCCTCACGGCCGGCTTTACGTGCCAGATAACGGCAGATTGCGTTAGATTCCCAGAGGACGAACTCGTCATCGAGCAGCACGGGAACCATGGCGTTGGGATTCAGAGCGCGGAAGGCAGCGGTTTGCGTGGAGGCAAAACCGCTGCCGTAGTCTTCCTGGTGATACTCGATACCCGCTTCTTCGCAGGTCCAGAGCACTTTACGTACGTTGATCGAGGTTGTCTTGCCCAGGATGCTTAACATGATGCCGGTGTCCTTTTAGAGATGCAGTGTTTAAAAACTCTACACCGGTTCTGGCGAACGGGTGGAGAAATCTGGAAACGATACCGCAGGCAAGGAAACGAAACGCTTAGTCAGTGGTGACAACGAACATTTTTGCCTGCTGTGCCAGCTGGCGTTCAGCTTTGATCGGGGCATATTTTTCCGAATGGTAAAACGCCAGCGCCTGCTGCAGTGAAGGGAACTCAAAAATGCCAGCAAAGGGTAGCGGTTCTTCATCGCCTTCAAGGAGTTCGACAACAGGACCAAAATGCAGAATTTTGCCGCCGGCCTCTTCAAGTGCCAGTCTGAAGCGAGGGGCAAGATTGGCCTGCCGTGCAGGGTCGATAACACGTAAATTGATATGGATAAATGCGGGCATCATGATACCTTGAATAGCGTTAATAGTGTATATACACTATTTTATCTCACCGTATCTGTCGAGCGTAAAGTATGAACACTGTTGATCTGGCGTTACTAAAAACCATCCCCGAGACCTGTCCGGCGTATCAGGCACGTGCAACCGCACGGGCTATAACGCGTTATTACAACGCCTGCTTCAGACCTTATGAATTGACGGCAGAACAGTTCAGCCTGCTGGTGGGGATCGGCGGTGGCGTAAATGAAACGGTGGCAGGGCTTGCATCAAAGGCCGGGGTGGATGCAACCACACTGAGCCGAAACATAGGGATTATGGAGTCCCGTGGGGTTATTGAATCAACGGGGGGGCGCGGGCGCCGTGGAAAACAACTTAGCCTGACCTCGCAGGGGTGGGCGCTTCTGACATCCGTGATCCCCGTATGGCAGTCCGCAAGAGAGGAATTGTCACGTAAAATGGGAAGCGAGCAGCTCAGCCTGACGACGACGATGATGAAAGACCTGGCAAAAACCAGCACATCATTTTGAGCCTTTCCTGCTGTCGCAGACACGTTCTGTGGGCAACGCCGTCAGCACCACGCGTCATCCCAAAGAGCACCAGCACGGTGCACTCAACTCGCCGTGTCTCACCAAAACGGTGAAACAGCCTGCACAGGCAGACTTAACAGTTTAATAATTAACATAAAAAATTCTGGCATATCCCTTGCAATGCTTAACACTGAAGGGCAGCACACCACAATTTGAAAAATAGCTGGCTAGGGTTCCGGTTCACTGCGGTGAATGACTGGTCCAAGAGCTGGCGACCTCTGAGAGGTTACACGGCGGGACAAAAGCCCGGGAGACAGCAGCACCTGAAGGTGTCGCGCTGCCCCCTAATTTTGTGCCACTCAGAGGTCAAGCATGAAGAAAACGCCATTATTCCGCACCCTGGTACTCTCCCTGGCGATGCTGGTCAGTCTCCCCACCTTTGCTGCGGTGAAGAAAGAGTTCAACGTCTGCTGGACCATCTACGCCGGCTGGATGCCCTGGGGCACCCTTAGCAGTAGCAAAATCATCGATAAATGGGCCGATAAATACGGCATCAAAATCAATGTTGTTCAGCTCAACGACTATATCGAATCCATCAACCAGTACACTGCGGGCCAGTTTGACGGCTGCACCATGACCAATATGGATGCGCTGACCATACCGGCCGCGGGCGGCGTTGATACCACGGCGCTGATCCTCGGCAGCTATTCAGAAGGCAACGACGGCGTGGTGATGAAGGGCGAGGGCAAAACGCTCAACGACCTGAAAGGGATGAAAGTCTACCTGCCTGAGCTCTCTGTTTCCCACTATCTGCTGGTGCGCGGCCTGGAAAAAGCCGGCCTGGCCGAAAAAGACGTCACTGTGGTAAACACGTCTGACGCGGACATCGTCTCCGCCTTTGGCACGGCAAATGTGCAGGCAGCGGTAGCCTGGAACCCGCAGCTGTCGGTCATCAAAGGCACGCCAAAAACGACAGAAGTGTTCAGCTCCTCTCAGGTACCGGGTGAGCTTATCGACATGATGGTGGTCAACAGCGAAACCCTGAAAGACAACCCGGCGCTTGGCAAAGCATTGACCGGCGCATGGTACGAGATGATGGGGCTGATGAAAGCGCAGGATGCCACCGTGCTCAACGCAATGGCCGCCGCCTCCGGTACCGATCTGGCCGGTTATCAGGCGCAGCTGAAAACAACCCACCTGTTCTATACCCCGCAGGACAATATTGCCTTTTTAACGTCGCCGGAGCTGGCGAAAACCATGCAGCGCGTGGCCACGTTTTCGTTCGATAAAGGGCTGCTGGGCGATGGGGCGCAAAGCGCGGATTTCATCGGCATGCGCTTCCCGGGCAATGTCACCCAGGGCGATGCCAGCAACGTGAAGCTGCGCTTTGACGACAGCTTCGTGAAAATGGCCGCTGCCGGCACGCTGTAATAACGGACGGAACATCCATGCGACAAATTAATCGCCATCCCACGCCCGGCATGCGGCTGATGCTCGTGATGCTGCCTTTCGTCCTGCTGCTGGCCGCGTACTTTTTCGGTTCCGCGGTCAGGCTGGAGGCTAACCCGCAGGACAAGCTGCTGCCTGGCCTGCAGCAGATGCTGGACGCGCTATCACGCATGGCGTTGACCCCGGATAAACGCAGCGGTGACTATCTGTTCTGGGTGGATACGCTGGTGAGCCTTGCCCGTCTTCTGACGGGGCTGGTCATCGCCTCGATCATCGGCCTCTGTGTTGGTGTCACCGCCGGTGTTTTCCCGCTGTGGCGCGCGTCGCTCTCGCCGCTGATGACGGTGCTGTCGATGATCCCGCCGCTGGCGATCCTGCCAGTGCTATTTATCGTTTTCGGGCTGGATGAACTGTCGAAAGTGATGCTGATTGTCATCGGCATCACTCCGATGCTGGCGCGCGATCTGGAGCATCGCGCGTGCGAAATCCCACCGGAGATTCTGATCAAAGCCCAGACGCTGGGTGCCAACAGCTGGACGCTGGTGTTGCGCGTGGTACTTCCGCAGCTGTTATCGCGGCTGCTGACCTCGCTGCGTCTGCTGCTGGGGTCGGCATGGTTGTTTCTCATTTCGGCAGAGGCCATCTCCTCAACCGCCGGGCTGGGCTATCGCATTTTCCTCGTGCGCCGCTATATGGCGATGGATGTGATCATTCCGTACGTCCTGTGGATCACGCTGCTGGCCTGGCTGATGGATCTGGCCCTGCGCCAGTTACATAAAACCTGGTTTCCCTGGGCGGAAGGAGGGAAGGCATGAGCTTTATCACCATCAACAATATCTGGCAGGAGTACGGCGACCACGTGGTGCTGGAGCGCCTCAATCTGCAGGTGAAAGAGGGCGAGTTCTGCTCAATGGTGGGGGCCTCTGGCTGCGGAAAATCCACGTTTTTGCGCCTGCTGCTCGGTCAGGAAGCGCCCAGCCGAGGGGCCATTACGCTGGACGGTAAACCGCTGCACGCCGAGCCGGACAGCAGCCGGGGCGTGGTGTTTCAGCGCTACTCCGTTTTCCCGCATCTCAGCGTGCTGGATAACGTCACCATAGGGCTCGAACTGCCGCAAGCGCCGCTGTTCGGGCGACTGTTTGGGGCAAAGAAACGCGCGGCGCGTGAGCGAGCCACCGGGATGCTGGAAAAAGTCGGTCTCGGGCATGCGATGCACAAATACCCGGCCCAGCTTTCCGGCGGTATGCAGCAACGTTTAGCCATTGCGCAGGCCTTCATCATGCAGCCGCGCGTGTTGCTGCTGGATGAGCCGTTTGGCGCCCTGGACCCGGGTATTCGTAAAGATATGCACGCCTTGTTGCTTCAGCTATGGGGGGAGACCCGCATGACCGTCTTTATGGTCACCCACGATCTTTCGGAAGGCTTTAACCTCGGCACCCGCTTACTGGTGTTCGACAAAGTGCGCCTCGACCCGCAGGCGCCCAACGCCTTTGGCGCCCGTATTACCTACGACATTCCGCTCAACGAGACGCGGCTCTCCGCGCTGAGTGGAACGGCTCCCGATAACGTTTATGCATTAAGGGGTTAACACCGTGAATACCATGACTATGTTACGCGAAGAGATCCTGCCCGGCGGCGGTCACCTCTCGTTTGTGCTTAAGCGCGGGCAGATCCTGCGTATGACCGACATTGAAGGTGGAGCAAACGTCAGCCTGCTGATGCTGAATCCGCACGAGAAAAGTGAACGTCTGAACCTGCCCGACACCCTGAAAGGCCAGCACACCGCGCGTCTGACCGCCGGACACTGCTTTTACTCCGACATGGGACGCGTGCTGGCAGGCATCACCGCAGATACCTGCGGCTGGCATGACCCGTTTGGCGGCGTACTGAACGCCGCCGAGGTGACTGAAAAGTATGGCCAGGGACGCTATCAGGAACTGCGTAACGGGTTTTACCGAAACGGAACGGACAACCTGCTGGTGGAGATGGGTAAGTGGGATCTCAACCTCGAAGATCTGCTGATGGTGGTCAACTTCTTCAGCAAAGTCACCGTCGATGACCGCGGTCAGTTCACCTTCCACGGCGGTTATTCGCAGCCGGGCAGTTACGTGGAGCTGTACGCCCCCATGGACACGCTTGTGGTGATGACCGCGCTGCAGCATCCGATGGATCCGTCCCGGGAATATGCCCCACGACCGGTCGCGCTGAGCTGGCGACAGGCTGAGGATGAAGAGGGGGCCGTTAACGCGCTTCTGACGCGCCCGGAAAACGAACGCGCCATGACCAATACCCGGCTTTTCGCCCTGTAAGGAGCAGTAAAATGACCATGATCTCTGAAAAGCATGTGCAAGACGCGGTATTTCGCCACGTGATCCCGGCAGGTGAACCGTACCTGTTCGAGATGAAACAAGGGCAGACGTTGCGCCTGCTCGACCTGGAAGGTAACCAGGCGGTCGACACGCTGTTCTACAATGCCGATAACCCGCGTGAACGTTACGATGCGCAGCGCACATTGCGCCGTCAGAACAACGCCTATCTCACGCGGGGCAGCGTCCTGTACTCCAGCCTCGGTAACCCCCTGCTGACCATTATCGACGATACCTGCGGGCGTCACGATACCCTCGGCGGGGCCTGCGCCCAGGAGAGCAACACCGTGCGATACGCCCTCGATAAACGCCATATGCACAGCTGCCGCGATAACTTCCTCTGCGCCTGTCTGCACGATGGCCGTCTGCAAAAACGCGACATCACGGCCAACATCAATTTCTTTATGAACGTGCCGGTGACGCCAGAGGGCGGGCTGACGTTTGAAGATGGTATCTCCGCGCCGGGGAAATACGTCGACCTGCGCGCCGAGTGTAACGTCATTGTCTTGATCTCCAACTGTCCACAGCTGAATAACCCCTGCAACGGCTGGAACCCAACGCCTGCTGAGGTGCTGGTATGGAACTGACGCCCACCCGCTGGCAGCGACTGCGCCAGGCGCTGTACCGCCTGTTTGAAGTCCGTGCCGGACGCATTCTGCCGTAACCGCTTTTTCCCCCATGGACGACCATGGGTGAGCCGATTTTCGGCGGGACGACCCGCCACGATTGAGTCTGACCTATGTTGACGACACTCCTGATTGCGAACCGCGGGGCGATAGCCTGCCGCATTTTACGCACCCTGCGCACCATGAAAATTCGTGGTGTGGCAGTCTATTCCGAGGCGGATATCAGCAGCCTGCATATTCGCGAAGCCGATGAAGCGCTGAGTCTGGGCGATGGCCCGGCGGCGCACACCTATCTGGATAGCACAAAGATCATCGCCGCCGCGAAAGCCAGCGGGGCACAGGCCATTCATCCGGGCTACGGTTTTCTCTCGGAAAACGCCGCGTTCGCCGAAGCGTGTGACGCCGCGGGGATTGCCTTTGTGGGCCCCACGCCGGAACAGCTGCGTCTGTTTGGGCTAAAGCATACCGCTCGCGCGCTGGCGAAAACGCACGGGGTTCCGATGCTGGAGGGCACCGACCTGCTGGCCGATGTTAACCAGGCCGTCAACGCTGCCGCCGAAGTGGGATATCCGGTGATGCTGAAAAGCACAGCGGGAGGCGGCGGTATCGGTATGCGCGTCTGCTATGACGCAGAAGAGCTGCGTGACGCGTTCGATGCGGTAGTGCGTCTGGGGAAAAATAACTTCAGCGACGCGGGTGTGTTTATCGAAAAGTACATTGAGCGGGCGCGTCATCTGGAAGTACAGCTGTTTGGCGACGGTAAGGGTGAGGTAATTGCCCTCGGCGTGCGCGACTGCTCTGTGCAGCGGCGTAACCAGAAAGTGCTGGAGGAGACGCCCGCGCCAAACCTGCCGGCGGGCATGGTGCAGTCACTGTGCGAGGCGGCGATAACGCTCGGTAAAGCGGTCAACTACCGCAGCGCGGGCACCGTTGAATTCGTCTATGACAGCGACGCCGCCCGCTTTTACTTCCTTGAGGTGAATACCCGTTTGCAGGTGGAGCACGGCGTGACCGAACAGGTGTGGGGCGTGGATCTGGTACGCTGGATGATCGAACTTGCCGCCGGAACGTTGCCGCCACTGGCGACACTGCGTGACACCCTGAAACCGGAGGGGCATGCCATTCAGGCCAGGATCTATGCCGAGAACCCGGGCCGCCAGTTCCAGCCTTCACCGGGACTGCTCACCGACGTGGCTTTCCCGTCCGATGACCGCGTTACGCTGCGCATCGACAGCTGGGTTGAGGCCGGATGCGAAGTCCCGCCGTTTTTTGACCCCATGTTAGCCAAAATGATCGCCTGGCAGCCGACACGCGAAGCCGCTATCCGCGTGCTGCATACCGCGCTGGGGGAGACCCGTCTTTATGGCGTTGAAACCAACCGCAGTTATCTGCAGCAGATCCTGACCTTCGCACCGTTTGCCGCAGGTGAGCCCTGGACCCGCTGTCTTGAGCACCTGATGTACCAGGCGTCTACGCTGGAGGTGCTCAGCGCCGGTACGCAGACCACGGTACAGGATTACCCGGGACGCACAGGCTACTGGGCGGTTGGCGTTCCGCCATCCGGGCCAATGGACAGCCTGGCGCTGCGTCTCGGTAACCGTCTGCTGGGCAATAAAGACGATGCCGCCGCGCTTGAGATCACCCTCAGCGGCCCGACGCTGAAATTCAACTGCGATGCGCAGCTGGTGGTGACGGGCGCTGAAATTGCGCTCACGCTGGACGGTGAACCGCTGGCCAATAATCACGTTTTTCGCGTACGTGCGGGCATGACGCTGCGTATGGGAGAGATCCGCGGTGCGGGCGTGCGCAGCTATCTTTGCCTGCGCGGCGGGTTTAACGTGCCGGAATATCTGGGCAGTAAAAGCACCTTCACGCTGGGGCAGTTCGGGGGGCACGCCGGACGGGCGCTCCGCACAGGTGACATTTTGCACCTGGCTCCGTTAACCGAGCCGGTTGCGGATGCGCCGCTGCCGCAGGCGCTGCACACGAGGCTGGACGCGGTGCGCGAACTGCGGGTGATTTACGGCCCGCACGGTGCGCCGGAGTATTTCACGCCGGATTACATCGCGACGTTTTTCGCCACCGAATGGGAAGTGCATTTCAACTCCAGCCGGACGGGGGTACGCCTGATTGGCCCGAAACCGGAGTGGGTTCGCGACAGCGGCGGCGAGGCGGGTCTGCATCCGTCGAACATTCATGACAATCCGTATGCCATCGGCGCGGTGGATTTTACCGGCGATATGCCGGTGATCCTCGGCCCGGATGGCCCAAGCCTGGGCGGGTTTGTCTGTCCGGTCACCATCATCGAGGCCGATCTGCACGCGGTAGGGCAACTGAAGGCGGGAGATTACGTTCGCTTTGTGCCGGTGGATATTGCCACCGCGCGACGGCTGGCGCAGGCGCAGGAGCGCCAAATCGCCAGCCTGACCCCGCAACCTGTCATGTGGCAACCTGCCGGTCTGGACTCACCGATTGTGCTGACGCAGGGGACTGACGATAAACGTCTGGTGGCGAGAGTGTCGGGTGATACCCATCTGCTGCTGGAGATTGGCGAGCCAGAGCTGGATCTGGTGCTGCGTTTTCGCGGCCACGCGCTGATGCAGGCGCTGGAGGACCAGGCGCTGAAAGGCGTTATCGATCTCACGCCGGGGATCCGCTCCCTGCAAATTCATTATCAGCCGGAAACGCTGCGCCTGGATAGCCTGCTGGAGGTGATCGCCGGGCTGTGGCAGGGCGTTTGTGACCAGGACTCGCTGGACGTGCCATCGCGCATCGTCTGGCTGCCGCTCTCCTGGGACGATCCGGCGTGTCAGAAAGCCATCGACAAATACATGACCACCGTGCGCCGCGATGCGCCGTGGTGCCCGAGTAACCTGGAGTTTATCCGTCGCATAAACGATCTGGCTAACATTGATGAAGTGTATAAAACGGTGTTCGACGCCCGTTATCTGGTGATGGGGCTGGGGGATGTCTACCTCGGCGCGCCGGTGGCCACGCCGCTCGACCCGCGACACCGTCTGGTGACCACCAAATACAACCCGGCGCGCACCTGGACGGCGGAGAACTCGGTGGGCATTGGCGGGGCATACCTCTGCATCTACGGTATGGAAGGGCCGGGCGGGTATCAGTTTGTGGGGCGAACCCTGCAGATGTGGAATCGCTATCGCACGATAGAGGATTTCGGCGGCAAGCCCTGGCTGCTGCGTTTCTTCGATCAAATTCGCTTTTATCCGGTCTCAGCCGGGGAGTTGCAAACCATCCGCCGGGATTTCCCACTGGGGCGTTATCCGCTGCGTATTGAACACACCACGCTGAAACTGGCGGAGTATCAGCAGTTTCTGGCTGACGAAGCACCTGAGATTGAGGCATTCCGTGCGCATCAGCAGGCGGCGTTTAACGCCGAGCGTGAGCGCTGGATAGCGGGCGGGCAGGCGCATTTTGACAGCAGCGACGAAACGACGGATGACGGTGACGACGTGCCGTTACGGTCGGGAGAATCCGGTGTTGAAAGCCCGGTTGCCGGCAACCTGTGGCAGGTGAACGTTGTGGTCGGCAACACCGTGCGCGAAGGCGATGTGCTGGTGGTGCTGGAGTCGATGAAAATGGAAATCCCGTTAGTTGCCACTCAGGACGGCGTGGTCAGTCAGGTCCGTGTCCAGCCGGGGTCGTCGGTGCGGGCGGGCCAGTGCGTGGTCGTTCTGGAGAAAACAGCATGAAGCCTCTTTATGATTTACGTCTCTCTGTGCTGGCAGAGGCATACCGTGAAGGCCAGATCGCCCCGCGTGAGGTGATAACGGCATTACGCGAGCGCGCGCTGGCGCTGAACCCGTCATTTAACGCTTTTATTTATCTGCTCACCCCTGAAGAGCTGGAGCCGTACCTTGCTGCGCTGGAGGGCGTAGCGCCGCACGCGCTGCCGCTGTTCGGCGTGCCCTTTGCCATCAAAGACAATATCGATCTGGCGGGTATCGACACCACCGCCGCCTGTCCGGCATTTGCGTATCGGGCAGAGCAGGATGCAACGATAGTTTCGCAGCTGATTGCGCTGGGGGCGATTCCGCTGGGGAAAACTAACCTCGATCAGTTCGCAACCGGCTTAAACGGTACGCGCTCGCCGTATGGCCCATGTCGTAACAGCGTTCATCCGGATTACCCGTCCGGTGGCTCCAGCGCGGGGTCGTCGCTGGCGGTCGCCCTGGGTCTGGCGAGCTTCGCGCTGGGAACGGACACGGCCGGCAGCGGGCGCGTACCGGCCTCGCTGAATAATCTGGTCGGCCTCAAAGCAACCAAAGGACTCATCTCCACGGCAGGGGTTGTGCCTGCCTGCCGCACGCTGGACTGCGTCACGTTTTTCACCGCGACAGCGGCAGAGGCCAGCCAGCTGCTGGCACTCACGGCGCGACAGGATCCGCGTGACGAATACAGCCGGTCAAACCCGGCGTGGAACGGCCCACAGGCTTTTGGTGTCCCTGCTGCGGGCTTTCGCTTTGGCGTGCCGGAGACGCTGGAGTTTCTCGGCTGTGCAGAAAGCGAGGCGCTGTATCACCGCGCGAAGACGGGGCTTATCGCGCTGGGTGGCGTGCCCGTGACTCTCGACTTTGCACCGTTTCTGGCGGCCGCGAAACTGCTCTATGACGGCCCGTGGGTCGCCGAGCGTTATCACCTCGCGGGTGCGCTGATTGAACGCCAGCCCGACGCGGTGTTGCCGGTTATCCGTGATGTCCTGCAAAACGCGCCTGCAGCCACTGCGGTGGCGGCGTTTGACGCGCAGTACAAACTCCAGCGGTATAAAGCCGAGTGCGATGCCATGATGGCCGACCTGGATTGCGTATTAATTCCGACGTATCCCCGCCCGGTGAGTCTGGCTGAGCTGGCCGATGAGCCGGTTAAAAGCAACTCGGCGCTGGGCATCTATACCAACTTTATGAACCTGCTCGACTATGCCGCCGTAGCGGTCCCGGTCGGTGAAATGAACAATGGGCTGCCATCCGGCGTCACGCTGTTTGGCCGCGCGTTTACCGATCAGTATCTGCTCAGCCTGGCCGATGCGTTACAACGTCACACAAAATTAACGTTACCGGGCAATCGTGCCATGCTGGACGATGCGCCGACCAGCACCGCAACCCATGACCGCCTGCGGATAGTGGTCTGCGGTGCGCATATGGACGGTCTGGCGCTCAATGTTCAGTTACGAGAGCGCGGAGCACGTCTTGTCGACGCGACCACCAGCGCACCTTATTACCGTCTGTATGCGCTGGCGGACGGTAAACGTCCCGGAATGGTTCGGGTGGCAGACCAGGGGGCCGGGATTGCGGTCGAAGTCTGGGAGCTACCGCACAGCGAAGTGGGGTCGTTTCTCGCCGGGATCCCCGCACCTCTGGGGCTGGGAAAAATCGAGCTGCAGGACGGACGCTGGTTGACCGGGTTTATCTGCGAGGCGTATGGCCTGGAGGGGGCACGGGATATCACGGAATTTGGTGGCTGGAGAGCCTGGCTTGCCCGGAAACGGTGAGCAAGCCAGGTGCTGGCGTTAGCGGTAGAGCGTTTTTTCCGCGACCGGAATAATTAACGTGTCCTGCCAGTCCGCGAGCGTCAGCTGTGCGAGTTTGCCCAGTGCGGTGTAGAACGGGTGCCCGGCGTTTTCAACAAACACGGACAGGAAGCGGGTACTCCACGGCAGCAGGTGCCATGCCAAAAGCTGGTCGCGTTCAGCGTCGCGGCCATTTTCTGCCAGCCACGCGGCCAGTAACAGCAGGGTACCGATGTGATCTTCCGGTTCGTTCTGCTTCATCTCGAAGGCAATGTTGTTTTCACGCATCCACTGGCGCAGCGCGAGGGTGGAGTCGCCGAAGAGCACGGATTCCCGATCCAGCCAGACGGAACCCCACGGCGGTGACGGCAGGGCGTAAGGGCCAATAAACAGACGTTGCCAGGCATCTTTCAACGCTTCATCGGATGGCGTTTTGAACGCATCTGCAACAGGCTGCAGCGTTTCCGGCGCCAGCGGCCAGTCCTGAATCCAGTCGCCTTCGGTGAGCGCCTGCACCAGCGGCGCAGTCTGCTCACTATCCGGAGCAAAATAAAACAGCGCGCCCAGTACCCGGGCGCTGAACGCGAACGAATCACGCTGTGAGACTTCTTTCATGACTACCTTCCTTGCTCGCGCGGAGTAGCCCGCGCGACTGTGTTAACCCGCAATCGCCATACCTGCGGTCATGTGCAGACCATAGAAAAGACCACGGCCAATCAGTTCACCCACGACGACCAGTATCACGCCTGCAAAAAGAGCGAGGGCTTTAGGCTCCTGCCGACGCATCAGCGGGCACAACCAGCAGCCGAGTCCGGCGGCAAGCAGTACGATACGCCAGATTTGCAGTGCGCCATAGTCAGGCAGCAGGGCACTCGCCTGTTGAACGGAACTGTGGATTGTCGCCAGGTCATTGCTCTGCAGCACGATGACCGCCACGCAGGCCAGGAGTCCCAGCACGCTAACAGAGGCCGCGAATGTGCTTTTATATGTCGTGTTTGCCACGCGCAGCAACAGGGCTGCAAACAGCGGCCCTCCCAATACCAGCGTCAGGAAAAAGGCCAGCGTGGTGTAACCCGTGTACCAGGTCGGTACGGTATCAATTTGATAAACCCGGGTCATCGCCCAGACAAAGACAACGCCCAGGATCTGGCTAACGACCAGCCAGATTTTACCCAGTGCCGGGGGCATTTTACCGATAACGGATACCAGCCACCAGAAACCGCCCACGGCAAAGAAAACGGATCCCGCGGCAATTTCGTTACTGAGCGCCGAAGCACCCACGCGGTTGAGCGAGTTAAAGGCCCGGAGCGGGGAGCCAAGGTGCAGCACGGACGCCAAAAATCCGATGCCCATCACCAGCCACAGAAAGAACATACTGCGGACAAGGCGTGTTTTCACCGCGTCGTCTTTTTCAGTAAGCCAGACGAGCCCCATAACGATCAATGCCCCGGCGACGCACTGTCCGAAGACGGTGAAGATCACCAGCGGCCATTCATGCCATCCACTTCCCATCTCACACCTCTTTCGGGTTTGCCAGGTAGCCGGTGGTATCCCCTGTCGGGCGGCTGTTGGCGTTAGGTTTAATCACGATGCTTGGCTTCGTGAAGTGCGCGGACGGCAGCGGCGCGACGGCCGCCAGCTGACCATGTTTTTTACGCAGCTCGTCGATGGGACCGAAGTCCAGCGCACGCAGCGGGCAGGACTCCACGCAGATCGGCTTTTTGCCGTCTGCCACGCGGGTGTGGCAGCCGTCGCACTTGGTCATATGCCCTTTGGCGGCATTGTACTGCGGGGCACCGTACGGACAGGCCATGTGGCAGTAGCGACAGCCGATGCAGACATCTTCATCCACTACCACGAACCCGTCGTCACGCTTGTGCATCGCCCCGCTCGGGCAGACCTTGGTGCAGGCCGGGTCTTCGCAGTGGTTGCAGGCAATCGACAGGTAGTAGGCAAACACGTTCTGGTGCCAGACACCGTTGTCTTCCTGCCAGTCACCGCCCGCGTATTCGTAAATACGACGGAAGCTGACGTCCGGGGTTAAATCTTTGTAATCCTTGCAGGCGAGCTCGCAGGTTTTGCACCCGGTGCAGCGGCTGGAATCAATAAAAAATCCATACTGGGTTGTCATCGGTTACTCCTTACGCCTTCTCGATCTGCACCAGATTGGTGTGCTGCGGGTTACCTTTGGCCAGCGGTGACGGGCGGTGCGTGGTCAGGGTGTTGATGCATGAACCGTGGTCGACACGATCGCCGTTCATATTGGCGTCATGCCAGGCTCCCTGGCCCATCGCGCTCACGCCGGGCATGATGCGTGGTGTGACTTTCGCTTCGATGCGCACCTCGCCGCGATCGTTAAACACGCGCACCGTATCGCCATTTTTGATGCCGCGTTGCGCCGCGTCCACGGGGTTAAGCCAGACCTCCTGACGGCAGGCGGCTTTCAGCACGTCGACATTGCCGTAGCTGGAGTGGGTGCGAGCTTTGAAGTGGAAGCCGAAGAGCTGCAGCGGGAATTTATGACGTTCCGGGGCGTCCCAGCCGTCGAAGGTCGAGGCGTAGACCGGCAGCGGGCTGATGGTTTCGTCGTCGGCGAGCTCCCAGGTAGCCGCAATCTCTGCCAGCTTGCTGGAGTAAATTTCAATCTTGCCCGAGGGGGTGTTGAGGGGATGAGCCTGCGGATCATCGCGGAATTTTTTATAGGCCACGAAGTGCCCGGCCGGATCTTTACGCTTATAAATACCCCTCTCTTTCAGTTCGTCATAGGACGGCAACTGCGGATCTTTTTCGAGCATTTTGACATACAGATACTGCAGCCACTGCGTCTGGGTACGTCCTTCGGTAAATCGCTGATGAATATCCGGGCCGAGGCGTTTCGCCACTTCACTCATGATCCAGTAGATCGGTTTGCGCTCAAACTTCGGTGCGGTCACGGGCTGAAGGAAAATCAGATAGCCCATGTTGCCTGCATAATCGTTAGGAATAATGTCTTCCTGCTCAACGGTCATTAAATCGGGCAGCAGGATGTCAGCATATTTCGCCGACGAGGTCATAAAGTTGTCGATCACCACGATGGTTTCGCATTTACTCTCGTCCTGCAGAATATCGTGGGTTTTGTTGATGTCGGAATGCTGGTTGATGATGGTGTTGCCGGCGTAGTTCCAGATGAATTTGATCGGCACATCCAGCTTCTCTTTTCCCCGCACGCCGTCGCGCAGGGCGGTCATTTCGGGTCCGCGCGCGATGGCGTCGGTCCAGCTAAAGCATGAGATTTGCGTTTTCACCGGGTTATCCGGCAGTGGCATACGCTCAATGGTGATCGTGTAGGTCGATTCACGTGCGCCGCTGTTACCGCCGTTGATACCGACGTTTCCGGTCAAAATCGGCAACATGGCAATGGCGCGGGAGGTCAGCTCGCCGTTGGCCTGGCGCTGTGGGCCCCAGCCCTGACAGATGTAGGCCGGTTTGGTACTGCCAATTTCCCGTGCAAGCTTGATGATGCGATCGGCCGGTATGCCTGTGATGCGGGAGGCCCATTCCGGCGTTTTGGCGGTGGCATCATCACCCTGACCGAGAATATACGCTTTGTAATGCCCGTTAGCAGGCGCACCTTCCGGCAGCGTTTTTTCGTCATAGCCGACGCAGTACGTGTCGAGGAACGGCTGATCGACAAGGTTTTCGTCGATCAGTACCCAGGCGATACCCGCGACCAGCGCGGCGTCCGTCCCCGGGCGAATCGGGATCCACTCGTCTTCGCGCCCGGCGGCGGTGTCGGTATACCGCGGATCGATGACGATCATGCGCGCGTGAGAGCGCTCGCGGGCCTGCTCGAGATAATAGGTTATCCCGCCGCCGCTCATTCGCGTCTCTGCCGGGTTATTGCCGAACATCACCACCAGCTTCGTGTTTTCAATATCCGAGGTGCTGTTGCCATCGTTGCTGCCGTAGGTGTAGGGCATTGCACAGGCTATTTGCGCGGTGCTGTAGGTGCCATAGTGGCTTAAAAAGCCGCCGTAGCAGTTCATCAGACGCGCGACCAGCGAAGCATAAGGGGAGGAGCGGGTGATATTGCCGCCCACAATGCCGGAGGAGTAGTTAATGTAGACCGCTTCGTTGCCGTATTTTTCGACGACATCTTTCAGGCTGCGGGTAAGGGTGTCCAGGGCTTCATCCCATGAGATACGCTCAAATTTCCCTTCACCGCGTTTCCCTACGCGCTTCATGGGGTAGTTCAGACGATCGGGGTGATTGATCCGACGGCGAATGGAACGCCCGCGCAGGCAGGCGCGAACCTGATGATTGCCATAAATATCCTCACCGGTGTTATCCGTTTCGACCCAGTAAACTTCTTCATCACGGACGTGAAGACGCAGCGCACAACGGCTCCCGCAGTTGACCGAGCAGGCACCCCAGACCACTTTGTCTTCAGCGGGCTTTACGGCGTTTTGTACCGCGGCAGCGGCGCATTTGAGGCCAAAAGGCAGTGAAATCCCCCCGGCGGCAAGTGCCAGAGAGCCTATTGCAGTGGATTTAACCAACGTTCGACGGCTGATCCCGCCGTGATTTTCGACATCGGACATAACTCACCCCATCATTTTAATTGCATATTATTTTCGCCCGTGATTACAACCGGGCTAATGATGGGGTGAATGTTACTTATTTGGAGGTATTAAATATTAATCCTCATCAAGTCAAAGGGAATTGGCCGCGAGAAAGTGATTAAAATCACTGAGGTTCGCCCTGACCATTATCCTGCATCCCTGATGCGGCACCGCTACCGGTGCGGGTATAGAGAATTTTAAAGGTATCGTTCGCACAATGACCGACAACCTGTGCATCCGGCTGGTCAGCCTGATCGTTTGGCACAATATTCAACGTAAAGCCGGACTCGGGCACGCCGTTATTGATGATTTTCTGCTGAATGTCGCTTTTTACGCGCTCGCAGGAATCCGGGGCAGCCAGAGCCGCTGTAGAAGCGCTCATTAACAGCAGGGCGGTAATCCAGGGTAACCGTTTCATCTGTAGCTCCTTTTCTCTGTGTGTCGGTTAAGCTTAGCAGGGTTCGTGTAAGCTTTTGTTATTGGAGATAACTTTCTGAACAATCTTATACAGGCTTCCTGCGCTCATTTTCCCCAATTTCCATCAACACGTCCTGCGGGCGGTTATACCCGCCCGGCATCGCGACGCTAAGCGCGGTGCGTTTTGCTCTGCACCTGTCGTTCGCCGGAGTGATGCCGTAAGTCATCACACATCGCCTGTAACTCATTGAACAATCTTGCTACATGGAAACCATCGCACACGGAATGATGGACCTGCACGGCGAGGGGCAACAATACTTTTCCACCCTGGTTGACGTATTTCCCCATAGTGAACATGGGGGCAAAAAAGTTCTGCATATTGGCTACGTTGATATTAAAACTGGTAAAACTTGACCAGGGGATCGACGACACGAAAAATACATTTTCCCGTGACTCTTCCTTCGGCCAATAAGAAAGGCTATTACCATAGCGAGCAACATCTTCCGAATAAACGTTCTGGAAATGATCAATATTGCCATCGAAGTGACTCCATAATGAAGAAAAGGTCTCCGTTTCATTATGGAAAATGGTATAGCTTGGATGAATTTCATTCCATATGACAAGTTCATTGTTCTTCATGGCCATACGGAATTCCGAATGGTTGTTGACGATTTTAGAAAGGAGGGAAATCATCGTCGGATAAAATTTCCAGCCCAGTTCTTTTATATCCTTGAGCAATGCGGTGATGTCTATTTGAACAGTTTGATTAAATGTAGATTGAGCAAAGGACTGAAATACCTCGAAATGTTCTTTTCTGGCCCAACGTGATAAGTCAACAGGCGTATATTCAGGGATTGTTTTTTTCATTTTTTAACCTTTGATGAGCAATCAAAAATCAGCGTTTTGCCTACGTTTTTTCATGAATAAAGAAAGCATAGAGATTCCAGGCGGTTTTGGACGCGAACGCATTTGTGAGGGTAGCGCATCCTTATAGAGGAAGAAAGGGGATGTTAAACATTTAATATATCAAAGAAAAAAGTTAGATGGCGCAATCTGCCGGCGTTTTCATGTTGTTAATATGTCACAGAATATCCGTCATGTGCTCAAAGCAGGTGTGTTTCCTGTTCAACAGCGGGCACAGCGCCTTCTCGTTCTGGCGAGGTTTTGCAGAGGGTAAGAGAGATTAATGCATTGATTGTACGTCTCTTTTCGCCTGACATTTTGCTATCGTGTGAACAACGGTATTTGCTAATATGATCGGGAATACTCTCCCTGATTCGGTAAATGATGTGAAGAACTACGCAGCGATAACGCTACTGGCAGCAACACTGGTGGGGTGCGACAACCCTTCCGCGCCGCTGTCGTTTACGCCCGAGATGGCGAGCTTCTCCAATGAATTTGATTTTGACCCTCTGCGCGGCCCGGTAAAAGACTTTACCCAGACACTGTTCAACGACAAAGGTGAAGTCTCCAAACGGGTAACCGGTACGATGTCGACGGAAGGGTGTTTCGATACCCTCGAACTGCACGACCTCGAGGCCAATACCGGCGTGGCGCTGGTACTGGATGCTAATTACTACCTTGATGCGGAAACCCAGCAGCGAAAAGTGAAACTGCAGGGGAAATGCCAGCTGGCCGAATTGCCGTCGGCGGGCGTAACGTGGGATACCGACGATAACGGGTTTGTGGTGGCGGCGCACGGCAAAGAGATGGAAGTGAAGTACCGCTATGATGCGGATGGCTATCCGCTGGGGAAAACCACCGTCTCCGGGGACCAGCATTTATCCGTCCAGTCGACGCCGTCTAAAGATCTTCGCAAAAGAATGGATTACTCCGCCGTGAGCATGCTGAATGACAAGCCGCTGGGCAACGTCAATCAGAGCTGTGATTACGATCGACACAATAATCCGGTGAGTTGCGATCTGACGATCACCGACAACAGCGTGAAGCCCGCCGTTGAGCGCAAGTACACCATTAAGAACAGTATTGAATACTACTGAGAAAAAGCCGCGCAGGTTACTGCGCGGTGGGTTTCAGCAGGCTGGCGCCTGACGGTTTGTGTCCGGCCAGGTGCTGATGCTGGAAGATGCACATGCGAATGGTGTTGCGGTATTCACCGTTGATAAAGAACTCGTGAACCAGTTCGCCTTCCACCATAAAGCCCAGCTTGCGGTAGATATGGATTGCTTTCTCGTTCTCTTTATCCACGATGAGATAAAGCTTGTAGAGATTCAGGACGTTGAATCCGTAATCCATCGCCAGCTTCGCCGCCCGCGTGGCAAGACCTTTCCCCTGATGCTCAGGTGAAATGATAATCTGGAATTCTGCCCGACGATGAACGTGGTTGATCTCAACCAGTTCCACCAGACCGGCTTTTTCACCTTCACACTCCACGACAAAACGGCGTTCGCTCTGATCGTGAATGTGCTTGTCGTAGAGATCCGACAGCTCAACAAACGCCTCGTAAGGCTCTTCGAACCAGTAGCGCATCACGCTGGCGTTATTGTCGAGCTGGTGGACGAAGCGCAGGTCTTCACGCTCCAGAGGGCGGAGCTTAACGTCACACTGTACTGACATTATGGCGCGACCGTGCGGCCAGTTCGACGATCCAGGCAGCGCAGGGTATTTGGCTCCCAGTAGGCGTTAACGTTGGCACTTTGCTGACACTTATCGCGCGCGTCGAAAGCGACATCTTCTTTGTCCCACTCTTTTTCAACACGTTTGTTCACCTTCTGACGAAGGCTACGGGTGTCATTCCATTGTTCTTTGTCCATGGCGGCGTTCTGACGGCTTTGCGCGCTGTCGCCAGACTCAATAATGAGTTTGCTGGTTTCGGCGGTGGCAGAGGCGGCAAAGGCGAACGATGACAGCGCCAGCAGGGCTGTCAGACAAAGGCGTTTGCTTAATGTAGTCATAGCGTTTCCTTTTAAATGGGCGCAGATAATTAAGTTATCCCGTTCAGATTCTACACCAAAGAGAAATAACGGCATACCCGCGACACGGGTATGGAAAAGTAAACGATATCATCAGGTATGATGTCTAAATAAATCATCACATGACTGTAAATATGCTCAAAACCACTCTGCTTTTTTTTGCCACCGCGCTGTGTGAAATCATCGGCTGCTTCCTTCCGTGGCTCTGGCTGAAGAAGGGGGCAACCGTATTCCTGCTGATCCCGGCGGGCATTGCGCTGGCCCTGTTTGTCTGGCTGTTGACGCTGCACCCGGCGGCCAGCGGGCGCGTCTACGCCGCTTATGGCGGGGTTTATGTCTGTACCGCGCTGCTGTGGTTACGCGTGGTGGATGGTGTGAAGCTCAGCGCGTATGACTGGGCCGGGGCGCTGGTTGCACTGTGCGGCATGTTGATTATTGTTGCCGGATGGGGGCGCGCCTGAGCGCCCGATTTTTTTTGTGACCGTTCGCTGATTTTATGATCATTATACTTGTATGGTAGTAGTGCAGAAGAGTAAGTTTCCAGCATCACAATGAGCGATGTAAGGAAATGGATTATGAAGATTGTCGGGGCTGAAGTCTTTGTTACCTGCCCGGGGCGTAACTTTGTCACCCTTAAGATTACCACCGACGAGGGCATCGTCGGCCTGGGTGATGCCACCCTCAACGGACGTGAACTTTCGGTGGCCTCTTATCTGAAAGATCACCTTTGCCCGCAGTTGATCGGCCGTGATGCGCACCGCATTGAGGATATCTGGCAGTTCTTCTATAAAGGCGCCTACTGGCGTCGTGGTCCGGTCACCATGTCGGCCATTTCCGCCGTGGATATGGCACTGTGGGATATCAAAGCCAAAGCGGCCAATATGCCGCTCTACCAGCTGCTGGGCGGCGCATCCCGGGAAGGGGTGATGGTCTATTGTCATACCACCGGACACTCCATTGATGACGTGCTGGAAGATTACGCCCGGCATAAAGAGATGGGCTTTAAGGCGATCCGCGTTCAGTGCGGCGTGCCGGGTATGAAAACCACCTATGGCATGTCGAAAGGAAAAGGGCTGGCCTACGAGCCCGCCACTAAAGGTGACTGGCCGGAAGAGCAGCTCTGGTCCACTGAAAAATACCTCGATTTCACACCGAAGCTGTTCGATGCGGTGCGCAGTAAGTTTGGCTTTAATGAGCATCTTTTGCACGACATGCACCACCGTTTGACCCCGATTGAGGCGGCGCGATTCGGTAAGAGCATTGAAGCATTCCGTATGTTCTGGATGGAAGATCCTACGCCAGCGGAAAACCAGGCCTGCTTCCGTCTGATCCGTCAGCACACGGTCACGCCGATTGCGGTTGGAGAAGTGTTTAACAGCATCTGGGACTGCAAGCAGCTTATTGAAGAGCAGCTTATCGACTATATCCGCACCACCATTACCCACGCGGGCGGCATCACCGGCATGCGGCGCATCGCGGACTTCGCCTCGCTTTATCAGGTGCGTACCGGCTCACATGGACCGTCGGATCTGTCGCCTGTTTGCCACGCCGCCGCGCTGCATTTTGACCTGTGGGTGCCAAACTTTGGTGTACAGGAATATATGGGTTACTCCGAACAGATGCTGGAGGTCTTCCCGCACAGCTGGCGCTTTGATAATGGCTATATGCATCCGGGCGACAAACCCGGGCTGGGTATTGAATTTGACGAAAAACTGGCGGCGAAATACCCGTACGATCCTGCCTATCTTCCGGTTGCCCGTCTCGAAGATGGCACGTTGTGGAACTGGTAAACGAGGAGCGAACGATGAAAAGCGTAGTGATTCAACAACCCAATGCACTGGTGATTGAAGATCGTCCACTCCCGGAACCCGCGGCAGGTGAAGTGCGCGTCAACGTCAAACTGGCCGGTATTTGCGGTTCAGACAGCCATATTTACCGCGGGCATAATCCGTTTGCCCGATACCCGCGCGTGATTGGCCATGAATTTTTTGGTGAGATTGATGCCGTTGGTGAGGGTGTTGACCCGGCCCGCGTGGGCGAGCGCGTCTCGGTTGACCCGGTGATCAGCTGCGGACACTGCTATCCGTGCTCCGTGGGCAAACCCAATGTCTGTACCTCTCTGGTGGTGCTGGGCGTTCATCGCGACGGAGGCTTTAGTGAGTATGCCGTCGTACCGGCAAAAAATGCCTGGGTTGTTCCGGATGCTATTCCTGATAAACACGCGGTAATGATCGAGCCGTTCACGATTGCCGCTAACGTGACGGGCCACGCACAACCCACCGGGCAGGATATCGCCCTGATCTACGGCGCAGGCCCCATGGGGCTTGTCACCCTCCAGGCGCTGAAAGGTGTCTATAAGGTGAAGCAGGTTATCGTTGTCGATCGGATCAATGAACGGCTGGCGATGGCGCAACGCAGCGGCGCGGACTGGGTGTTCAACAACGCGGAGCTGTCGTTACAGGCGGCGCTGGAAGAAAAAGGGATCAAACCGACGCTTATTATTGACGCAGCCTGTCATCCGACAATTTTACAGGAAGCCATCACCATTGCCTCTCCGGCGGCACGCATTGTGCTGATGGGGTTTTCCAGCGACCCAAGCCAGATTGTTCAGCAGGGGATCACCGGAAAAGAGCTGGCGATATTCTCATCACGGCTGAATGCCAACAAATTCCCCGTCGTCATCGACTGGCTGGAAAAGGGGTTGATCGACCCGGACAAACTGATCACCCACACTTTTGACTATCACCACGTAACAGACGCCATCGAACGGTTTGAAAAAGATCAGCGGCAGTGCTGCAAAGTCTTACTCACGTTCGGGCAATAATAATTCACGCGGTTAAGAGCCTGCGCAGACAGGCTCTGAGTGGTACGCATCTTACCTTGCAGAGATAGCCATTATGACGCAAACACAACCACAAAGAACGACTTCAGATCTGGTGAAAGCCGCCGTTTCCGGCTGGCTGGGTACCGCACTGGAGTTTATGGATTTCCAGCTCTATTCGCTGGGGGCCGCCCTGGTATTCCATGAGATCTTCTTCCCGGAACAATCGGCCGCAATGGCGCTGATTCTGGCGATGGGGACGTACGGTGCAGGCTATATCGCGCGCATTGTCGGCGCCTTTATCTTCGGGCGAATGGGCGACAGCATTGGCCGTAAAAAGGTGCTGTTTATCACCATTACTATGATGGGGATCTGCACGACCCTGATCGGGGTCTTGCCGACCTACGCGCAGATTGGGATTTTCGCGCCCGTCCTGTTAGTGACGCTGCGTATCATCCAGGGGCTGGGAGCAGGGGCTGAAATCTCCGGCGCCGGAACCATGCTGGCGGAGTACGCCCCTAAAGGGAAACGCGGCATTATCTCCTCGCTGGTGGCGATGGGCACCAACTGCGGGACGCTAAGTGCAACGGCTATCTGGGCAATTATGTTCTTCGCCCTCGACCGCGAACAGTTGGTTGCCTGGGGCTGGCGTGTACCGTTTCTTGCAAGCGTGGTGGTAATGATCTTCGCCATCTGGCTGCGAATGAACCTCAAGGAGAGCCCGGTATTTGAAAAAGTGAACGAGGCTGAGACAACCGCACCGGTGACAAAACACGATTTATCATTTGCAGCGATGGTGAAGAGTAAGTCCTTCTGGCTGGCAACCGGGCTGCGTTTTGGTCAGGCGGGGAATTCGGGACTGATCCAGACGTTTCTTGCCGGGTATCTGGTTCAGACGCTGCTGTTCGATAAAGCGATCCCCACCGATGCGCTGATGATAAGCTCAATTCTCGGGTTTATCTCTATCCCGCTGTTGGGCTGGCTCTCCGATAAAGTAGGGCGTCGTCTGCCGTACATTCTGCTCAATATCTCCGCCATTATTCTGGCGTACCCGATGCTGTCGATTATCGTTGATAAGAGCTATGCGCCGGGCGTGATCATGCTTTCCATCATCGTTATCCATAATTTCGCCGTACTGGGACTGTTTGCCCTGGAAAATATCACGATGGCGGAGATGTTTGGCTCGCGTAACCGCTTTACCCGGATGGCTATCTCAAAAGAGGCGGGCGGGCTGGTGGCGGTAGGCTTTGGGCCAGTGCTCGCCGGGATCTTCTGCAATATGACCGGTTCCTGGTGGCCAATTGTCGCCATGATGATCGCCTACTCCGTGATTGGGCTGATCGCCGCCATCTGCATGCCAGAGGTCTGCGATCGTGATTTGAGCGTGGCGGAAGATGCGGCGGAGGGGCCGGCACGTGATTCCGTTGGCTATGGGGCGGTTTCATCGCGGCGGTAATGGTTTATATCTTTAGTGACCTGTCACACAACTTTATATTCATGTCACACCACATGCGTAAAAGTTAATATAAATCAAAATCTCAAACTGCAGGATCAGTATGGTTAATGGCAGTTCTTTTTTACCCCGACTGCCATTCTAGTTGGTGTAGTCAGCAGGCGCTGCTGCTCATATAGAGCGGCAGCGAATCCCAGCGTACATAACTTAACGAGTCTTAATCATGGAAAACCGGTTATTACAGGCGAAAGCGACGCTTCCTCAGTACGATCGCGAACGCCTCAAGGCACGCATTGTTCATTTAGGGTTTGGCGCATTCCACCGTGCGCATCAGGCGGTGTACGCCGACATTCTCGCCGCGGAGCACAATAGCGACTGGGGTTACTGTGAGGTAAACCTGATTGGCGGTGAACAGCAGATTGCCGATCTGAACGCACAGGATCATCTCTACACCGTGGCGGAAATGTCTGCCGATGCGTGGACATCGCGGGTGGTGGGCGTGGTCAGGAACGCACTGCATGCACAGGTTGACGGGCTGGAACGCGTGCTGGCCGCAATGTGTGAGCCGCAGGTGGCGATTGTCTCGCTCACCATTACTGAAAAGGGATATTGCCACTCGCCGGCGACCGGGAAACTGATGCTCGATCACCCGTTAATCGCCGCCGACCTGAAAAACCCGCATCAGCCGAAATCTGCGCCGGGTGTGGTGGTGGAAGCACTCGCGCGACGCAAAGCTGCCGGGCTGCCCGCGTTTAGCGTCATGTCCTGTGACAATATGCCGGAGAACGGTCACGTCATGCGTAATGTGACCTGCGCTTATGCCCGCGCGGTTGACGGCGAGCTGGCAGACTGGATTGAATCCAGCGTCACTTTCCCGTCCACCATGGTGGATCGTATTGTTCCCGCGGTTACACCGGAGACGCTGGATAAAATTGAACAGCTGACTGGCGTTCGTGACCCGGCAGGCGTGGCGTGCGAACCGTTCCGTCAGTGGGTGATTGAGGACAACTTTGTTGCAGGCCGTCCGCAGTGGGAAAAGGCCGGGGCGGAGCTGGTTTCAGACGTCATTCCGTTTGAAGAGATGAAGCTGCGCATGCTTAACGGCAGTCACTCTTTCCTCGCGTATCTTGGCTATCTGGCGGGGTACCCGCACATCAACGACTGCATGGAAGACGAACACTACCGTACTGCCGCCCATGCGCTGATGCTGAACGAGCAGGCGCCGACCTTAAAAGTGAAAGGCGTTGATTTAGGCCACTATGCTGACATGTTGATTGCCCGCTACAGCAACCCGGCGTTACGTCACCGTACCTGGCAAATCGCGATGGACGGCAGCCAGAAGCTCCCGCAGCGTATGCTCGATTCCGTGCGCTGGCATCTGGTGCATCAAAAAAGCTTCCCGCTGCTGGCATTAGGCATTGCAGGCTGGATGCGGTATGTCGGTGGTGTCGATGAGCAGGGCAACGCTATCGACGTGAGCGACCCGCAGCTGGTGGTCATTCAGGCGGCGGTGAAGGGAAGTGCTGAGGGCGAAGACCGGGTGAAGGCGCTGCTGGGCATTGAGGCCATTTTTGGCAAAGAACTCCCGCATGAAACCGTCTTTGTGGATGCGGTAATGCGTGCTTACCAGACGTTAGTGCAAAAAGGTGCAAAAGCCACGGTCGCAGAGTACGCGGCGAACGGCTAAGTCATCACATGCCGCCGCGTGCGGCGGCATGATGTCGCATGAATCAGTGCATACCCAGGCGAATCAGTTCAATCGGTTCGAACTTACCTTCGCAACCTTCCACTTCTACCGTTTTGCTGCGACGCACCTGCGCGGCATCCAGCCCTTCGCTGTGGATCGCTTTAATCACGCCGGTGTGTCCTGTGCCATTGATCATTACACGGCTGCCGGTGGTAATTGCGTTACGGTTACGGTCGTATGTCATCATGGTATTTTCTCCTCTCTCACTTATCCGTTACGGCGCTATTTCAGGTTTCACCGTTCACGAGGCACTATAAATACGCCTGTCTGCATCTCATTTTTTTGTTTTTGATCAAACTCACACTTTTTTCTCAATATTGGTGGGTGCTGACGGTTCACGACAGCAATTTACAAAGCCCACATTTATTTTCCTTTATTGATAGTTTCTGCTGGCAAGCGTTTAGGGTTTGTTTATATTCCGGCTGTCATTCTTGAAGCAGGGAATACCCCTTTCACAGGAATAAGGAGTCAGGCTTATGTATAAGAAGATTTTAATGCCTGTTGATGTATTTGAAATGGAATTGAGCGACAAAGCGGTTCGCCACGCGGCCAACCTTGCAAAGGCGGAAGGTGCGTCGATTACGCTGGTGAACATTATCCCCAACAGCAGCCGCTCGTTGCTGCGCGGATTCAACGCCGATATCAAAAAGTTTGAAGCGTTTATGACCGCGGAATCCGGGAAGAAAATGAACGAGCTAAAAAGGCTGTTTGATCTCCCCGGGGAGAATATCCACAGCCTGGTCTGCTTTGGCAACGTGCGTGACGAAATTATCAAACTGAGCAAAGAAGGGGAATATGACGTGATCGTCATCGGGTCGAAAAACCCGAGCATCAGCACCCATCTGCTCGGTTCAAATGCGGAATCTATCCTGCGCTATGCGAGTATTCCGGTGCTGGTGGTTCGCTAATCTCTTCGCCGCAACCGAAACGGGGGCGGCGTATTTTACTCTTCGCTAAACCAGTCGCTGTTTTCCTGACGAATTAACTGTACGGATTCGCTGATTTCCTGCAGGTGCAGCGTCATCGCTTTTTCTACACCGTCCTGATCGCGTTTTTCCAGCGCACTGAAAATATCATGATGCTGTCGTAGCAACATTTCCGGTGGTGAGACGTGGTCGAGGCTCATATAGCGCACGCGGTCGATGGTGGCTTTGATGTTTTCAATCGTGTCCCAGGCCAGTTGACAGTCTGCAATTTGCGCCAGCTTCTGGTGAAACTCGTCATCAAGCTGGAAGAAGTCGTTGAGCTGTTTGCGGTCAATCGCAATACGCTGCTGATGCAGGTTTTGCTCCAGCAGGTAGCACTGGTTGTCATCAATCAAGGATGCGGCCCGGCGCGCCACCGCGCACTCAATGGCCTGACGGACAAAACACCCGTTACGCACCTGGGAGAGCGAGATTTTGTTCACATAGCTGCCGCGCTGCGGGCGGATCTGAATCAGACCGTTTTCTGCAAGCTTGATAAACGCCTCACGCACGGGCTGGCGGGACACGTCAAACCGCACGGACACCTCTTTTTCAGAGAGCGGCGTTCCGGGTGGGATCAGGCAATGGACAATATCACGTCGCAAAATGCGATAGATTTGCTGGTTTACGGGCTGGGTAGGATTGAGTTGCGATTCAGCGGCCATGAGTTGTCATTTCTCAGAGAGTTAGCCTGAACATACTACCATTCTTTTATGGCCTGAAACAGACCCGGCCCGCAGGCCGGGAAGGGCAATGTTAGCCACGATGGACGCTAAGTCCGCCAAAACTCTGGCTGACTGGCATCATTTCTACCGTGTTAATGTTGACGTGTTTTGGCAGCGTTGCCACCCACCAGACCGCTTCGGTGACATCTTCCGGCGTCAGGGCGTTCGCATTCTCGTAGGTTTTGCCTGCTTTCGCGTCATCACCTTTAAACCGAACGTTGGAAAATTCGGTTCCGCCTACCAGGCCCGGCTCAATATCGGTCACGCGAATGGCGGTGCCGTGCAGATCGGTACGCAGGTTAAGGCTGAACTGACGCACGAAGGCTTTGGTCGCGCCATAAACATTACCGCCCGCATAAGGCCAGCTTCCTGCGGTCGAGCCGATGTTAATAATGTGGCCGCGATTGCGCTCAACCATGCCTGGCAGCACGGCGCGGGTCATGTACACCAGCCCTTTGTTGTTCGTGTCGATCATGTTTTCCCAGTCTTCGACGCTGGCTTTGTGGGCAGGCTCCATACCGAGCGCCAGACCGGCATTGTTGACCAGCAGGTCAATGGCACGCCATTCGGCCGGCAGGTTAGCAATCATCTCTTCGATGGCGGCACGGTTACGGACATCAAGCTGCGCGGTCAGGATGCTGTCACCCAGCTCATCTTTCAGCTCCTGCAGACGCTCCTGACGACGACCCGTCGCAATCACCTTATGTCCGTTGGCGACGAAGCGACGCGTGATGCTTTCACCAAAACCTGCCGTTGCCCCGGTAACTAAAATAATCATCTCACTGTTCCTCAACGCTTTTTGTGTTGTACTAACATAGCACGGCCGAGAAGGATGCGTTAAGGCAACATTTGTATGACGGCATTGCAGGCAGTGGCGGCCTGGCCTACTCTGGGAAGATAACCGTACTCAGGAGTGAAAGATGTCGGCCACTAATCCCTTTTTTGAAAGCAGCCTGTTGCCTTATCAGGCACCCCGATTCGACGAAATCAACGACGGTCACTACCGCCCGGCATTCGATGAAGCGATACGCCAGAAGCGAGCCGAAATTGACGCGATTGTCGCGCAAACGGCCGCCCCCGATTTCAACAATACCGTGCTGGCACTCGAAAAAAGCGGTGCCATGCTCTCGCGTGTCAGCAGTGTTTTCTTCGCCATGACCTCTGCGCACACCAATGATGACTTACAGGCGCTTGAAGAGCAGATCTCTACCGAGCTTGCTGCCCTGGCGAACGATATCTGGCTTAACGACACGCTGTTCTCTCGCGTAGAGAGCGTCTGGCAGGATTGTGCTGCACTGGACGCCGAATCCCGTCGGCTGGCAGAAGAGACGTACCAGCACTTTGTGCTGGCCGGTGCGCGGCTGAATGATGCAGAAAAAGCGGAGCTGAAAGCGCTGAATACCGAGGCGGCTACCCTCACCAGCCAGTTTAATCAGCGTCTGCTGGCCGCCACCAAAGCCGGTGGGCTGGTCGTGGATTATGCTCATCAGCTTGATGGACTCAATCCTGACGAGATTGCGACGGCTGCCCATGCCGCCGCGGAGAAAGGGCTGAACGATCGCTGGTTGATTCCGCTGCTGAATACCACTCAACAACCCGCACTTTCCGCGCTGCGTGACCGTCAGACGCGCGAAAATTTGTTTAACGCGGGCTGGACGCGTACCCAGAAAGGGGATGAAAACGATACCCGGGCACTGATCCTGCGTCTCACCGCGTTGCGTGCGCGTCAGGCAAAATTGTTGGGATTTGAGGACTACGCAAGCTGGAGTATCGCCGATCAAATGGCGAAAACACCAGCCGCCGCGTTGGCTCTTATGCGCGGTATTGTGCCCGCTGCACGCACTCGAGCGACGCTTGAGCAAGCCGATATCCAAAAAGTGATTGATGACGAGCAGGCCGGGTTCACCGTGCAGGCGTGGGACTGGGCTTTTTATGCCGAGCGCGTGCGCCAGGCGAAATATGCCCTCGACGAGTCGCAAATCAAGCCGTACTTTGCGCTCAACACGGTGTTGCAGGATGGCGTATTCTGGGCTGCAAGCCAGCTGTTTGGCCTCCGCTTTGTCGAGCGTTTCGATATTCCGGTTTACCATCCTGATGTCCGCGTGTGGGAAATTTTCGACCATACCGGCGAAGGGATGGCGCTGTTCTACGGTGATTTCTTTGCCCGCGAATCGAAAGCCGGTGGGGCGTGGATGGGGAATTTCGTCGAGCAATCGTATGAGTTTGCCTCGCGCCCGGTTATCTACAATGTCTGCAACTATCAAAAACCGGCTAACGGTCAGACGGCGCTGATCTCCTGGGACGATGTGGTCACCCTGTTCCACGAGTTTGGTCATACGCTGCACGGTCTGTTTGCCAGCCAGCGCTACGCCTCCCTCTCCGGCACCAATACGCCGCGTGATTTTGTCGAGTTCCCATCGCAAATCAACGAGCACTGGGCGAGCCACCCGCAGGTGTTTGCCCACTATGCCCGCCACTATCAGACCGGAGAGCCGATGCCCGAGGCGCTGCGCGATAAAATGCTTAACGCGACGCAGTTTAATAAAGGTTATGACATGACCGAGTTGCTTAGCGCTGCGCTGCTGGATATGAACTGGCACAGCATCAGCGAACCCGTGGACGATGTTGACACCTTTGAAGCGGTAGCACTGCACAAAGAGGGGCTGGATCTGCCCGCCGTTCCTCCGCGCTATCGCAGCAGCTACTTCGCCCATATCTTCGGCGGCGGCTATGCGGCGGGGTATTACGCCTACCTGTGGACCCAGATGCTGGCAGACGATGGCTATCAGTGGTTTGTCGAGCAGGGTGGTTTGACTCGCGAAAATGGACAGAAATTCCGCGATGCCATTTTGTCGCGCGGGAATAGTACTGATTTAGCTGAACTTTACCGGAACTGGCGCGGGCACGATCCGAGGATTGAACCGATGCTGGATAACCGCGGGTTGAGCTCGTAAAGGCTTTTTCAGGCTGGTAGCAGAACCGGGCGCGGTGCCCGGTTTTTGCCCGATTTTTTCTTCCCCAAAACTCCTCCAAAATTCCTCCCCAAAATGAATTCTTGAATTCTGCGAAATTTGCAGGGGGATACGGTCCAATTATTCACGTAGCTACACCTTCACTTTCACCCAGTCGAGGCCGCGATCGTTATGATACTGCGCCGTCATCCTGTCTGATGAGTGACCTAGTAGCTGCTGGGTATTGATGCCTTGCCCCTCATACAGACGCTCCGATAGAGAACGCAGCTCGTGAAAAGTCGGCATTGTTTTCCCATCCTCTACGGAAATGCCAGTACTATCGATCGCGAGTTTGAAGGAGACACTAAGGCTGTTCTCGCCAACCTGATCGCCTGCTTTCACATTACCGCTTGAGGTCACGTGATGGAGAAGCCAGGGGCTTACGACCCGATCCCTGCATCGCTTGATCACCTGCGCCAGTGTAATATCCAACATCTCGCAGCGTAGCGAGAGCGGTATAGCCAGTTTCGCCCCGGTCTTTTGCTGCTCAACGTGGAGATGACCGTCCCAGACATCAGAGAACTTCATTTTGGCGATATCGCCGCGCCGTTGCCCGGTGACAACTGCCAGAAGCATGGAGTTTTGGACGTAGGGCGCCATATTGGAGGCAGCTTCAAATATCGCCTTCCACATCTCAAGGTTCAGTCGCGAACGACTTACCCGGACAACGACTTTTCTTGTGGCTAGCGCCGGGTTATAACCCGGCTCAACTTCGCCTGCGTGCTGCGCCTCTTTGAACAGGTCAATCCAGACGCTGCGGAGCGTTTGCGCCATTCGTGCTTTGCCTCTGGCTTTATATTCGTCTGTAATGGCTGCCAGCATTTTGGTGGTGACTTCCTGAATGCCAATGTCAGGCATCCTTTCAACCAGTACGTTTGTGCATGTCCTTCTTGATTTAAGCGTATTAATTTTTATCTCTTTATTGCTGAGTCGCTCCTCCTGAATTTTCAGATACCGTTCAATCCATAGGCGCATCCGCATCGATTTCTTGGAATTAACTTTCTTATGGCTGACCATATCTATCAGGGCAAACGACTGGGCAACTTCCTGCTGCGCAAGCAGACGATTCAATTCAGAGGCGGCCAGACTGGCCGCCTCTTGATCGGTACCAAAACCGATAAACTGACCGGTTAAAGGGTGCCGATATTGCCAGTAGGTTTTGCTGTTACGCTTATCAAGCTTGCAGTAGAGATTTGGGATATCAACCCTGTGATTACGTGGTCTGGCTGCCATTAATTACTCTCTCCATAAGCGTCTTAACCGCTTTGGGCATGCGTGGTGGTAGAGCCGGCGATGCGAGCATACCAATGAATTTGGCCTCTTCATCGATAACCCACCGACGACCTTGTTTCAGCGCCCTTGGGATCGTTTGTCCTGTTTTAGCAATCTTGTGCAGCGCCGCTCTGGATGGTGGTTGCTTGAAGCCGTTTGGACCGGAAGCCCAATCCTCCAAGCTAACGAGCTGTCCCATGAAAACCTCCAGTTTGATAAATATGAGCTCTCAAAGTTATGTAGTGTGATATTTCAATATCAGGCCACCTGCCCAGGCAAGGATCGCAGTCGTCGCATGCCTGTCATTGCCGTGGCCACATAGCTCGCCTTGCGGTTCACCACCTCCACCCAGACCTTCACGCCTTCCACTCTCACCGTATAGGTCTCTTTCATCTTGCTGCGCCCATAGTCACCATATCTTTGCTGGTGGGCTGCGAGTGCGATTTCACATGCCTGGCGAGCCAAAGGGGATTGCTTACTGCCTCGATTAATCAGTCGCATTTTTTCTCCTTGAAGGAGGGTTTCCCCTCCCGATCTCGTTAGTCCACGTATTCCGGTTTCATATCCGCCAGGGTGATGCTGAACTGACCATGCAGTTCGTCGCCCAGATGGCGTTTCGACGATGCAAGAACGCGCTCAACCTCTGCGAACCGAGCAGCTGCATCTGGATCATCTGAAGGTGGCAAGGAATTGATGGCTGCTTCGACTTTGTTACGAGCATCAACCAGGTAATAACGCTTCACGGCCTTGTTTTTCAGCTCCGTGAACAGGGCAGAACCCAGCGTTGCTTTCACGGTTTCAATATCTGCGCGCAGAGCTTTAGCGCTATCCACGTCCTGAGCCGCCTCGATGCGGTCACGGAAATCATCAGCAAGCGTATCGATGTTTTGAGCTGATTCCTGAGCCGTTTGAGTCGTAGTGACGTTGTCACCTGAAATATCAGCGAGGCTAACGTGCTGCGCCGGTGCCGGGTTTACCTCTCGTTCTTCAAGGCGATCATCCAGTTCATCCGGGGTATAAACGCCCAGAATTACATCCGGGCAGAACAGTCTCGCCCAACGTTTGACAGCCAGGTACGCCAGCTGCTGGCGAGGGTCGTCAGCCCAAAGGGTAGAGTTTCGGGTACGGGCCTGAGCCAGCAGTAAATCGAGTTCTCTCGGTTTATCCTCGCCTTTCAGCGTTGCGCTGATAATGATGCCGATCCCGGCTTCGTCAGCCAGGGTCCAGCCAGGGACGCGGTACTCGCCTTTGTCGCCTTTACGGATATGGAATTTTCCAACGACCTTTTCCCATGGCCCGTACCATTCATATTCAAAGCGGCTGGCCAGTACGCCACTGCGCGAAATCACAGCATTAACCAGTTGCGCTTCATACCCGAGTACACCGTTAATCAGGTGCGTCTTTTGGGCCACGGCAAAGGGATTCATTTGCCACTGTGCTGCTTGCATCGCTACAGCCATGCAGTCGGCCTGATTGCCCTGAAGGTGTTTAGGAACGGTCGCGGTGCCTTGCGCCATAATCTGCGCGAACGTGCTGATGGCGTTCAGATACTGGGAATCGAACAAAGCCACGTTGGAGTTAATAACTGTGTTCTGGTCGGCAACGGTAACGTTTGTGTTATGCATAAATCCCCCTTAAGCCTGAGCGCGCAGCGCTTCGAGGCGGCGCAGGTCGAAGTCGTTCAGTTCATCGGTGTAATCGGTAGTGATCGGCGCTGGCCATTCGCCCGTATCGAAACCGGTTGCGATGGCGCGCATCGTTTTGCGGTACTCGAGCATGCCCAATTCCAGCAGTTCGGTGGATGCTTCAATGATGGCGATCCAGTGGTAGTTCTCGTCTTTGTTGACGAAAATCCAGAAGAACTGGTCCAGCGCTGCAGTCTCGCAATACATAGCCGCGCTGAGGTGGTAGTCCCGGTCAATGATTTCCCGGTGCAGCCTGGCGCGCAGGCTTTCCTGCTTCACATTCCACATGCTGATGGTTTTCAGGTCAGCACCGATGCGCACGCCGTCCAGTTCAATCTCGAGGTCAGGGCGTACACGCACTTCTAATCCGGTTTCGTCGTCGAAACCGAAATAGCTCACTTCAACGGCGCGGCTTGGATGTGTAAGCAGCATACCGGCGGTCGGGTGCGCCAGGAGTGCAGACTGAATTGCACGCGCTGTGGCCAGCTGCTGGCGGGTAACCAGAATCTTTTCGCCAGGGTTGTCGCGCCAAGCATCCAGCAGTTCGTCGGCAAATATGGCATCGGGCTTAACCGACTTAACTGCCTGGATCATGTCTGCTTTGCTGCCGGAGACTTTCAGCGGCGTCGGTTTCTGCGCTTCCTGTGCGACCAGATCAGGATTGATGATCGCTAATTGCTCGAGTAGCGCATCACGGCTGCCACTGGTTTTAACCGGCGTCTGCAGAGTGGCGTTGTACTCTTTGAAGCACGCTTTCATTGCCGTTGCCGTTTGCTTCTGGCCTTCTTCAATACGCTGGTACTCAGCAGGGAGAGCCATATAGCTTTGAGCCGTTTCTTCCAGGCTCGCGCCAAGTGGCACTGGAGCGGGAAGGGCTGCGTTATGTTCTTCAAGCAACGCTTTAATCTCGTCAGCGCTCAGCAGTGCCGGCAGGCTGGCGTTGTACCCGTCGATGAACTCACGCAGAGTAGCGGTGGTCGTAAACGCATCTTCAGGGATCTCTGGTTCTACGCTGAACTCTGCTTCAAGGTTTTCCGGCTGCAATGCAAGGGCGTGCACCAGGTTTCCCATGTCCAGCACTTTGGATGATGTGCGCGGGATAGTTTTAGCCACATGGCGCGCATTGAAATACATCAGACTGACCCTGGCATCTTTCACCTGGGTTGAGCTAATACCGTTTGCTGCGTGATAAACATCATTCGGCAGACCTTCGTAGCGGCCAGGCTCGAAGTAGGCCGGGTATTCGAATACTGGCTCTGATTGCTGCTCTTCTGGCGCTATGGTAACTGCTTGCGTATTAGCCGCATCAGCGCCTTCGCCTGGTTGTACCGGATCAGTATTTTCGACTTTCTCTGACTGAGTCGTTTCCATCTGCACATCGCTGGTGGTCTCCGCTGCGTTTTCCGTTTTTTCGACTTCATTTGAGGTGGTATTGATGGCCGGATCGTTAATTCCACCCACCAGACCATCGATGGAGAACACACCGCTGCCGAGATTTTCAACATGCGGTTGTGCAACTGGAGCTTCGGTCTCAACAGCCGGAGTAGACAGCGGCAGCAACGCCACAGCAGAGTTAAATTCAGCCGTCATGGTTTTATTCACAAACTCAAGATGAGCCGCTGGCGTGTGGTGGATGTTCTCTGGTGCGATGCGGATCAGATTGAAGATTGCCGCACGGTTCACCGCCAGTATGCCGGGCTGATTACGCAGGATGGCGCTCCATGATTTCCATGGTTCCTCTTTTTTAGCGACAATTTCCTTCGCGCGACGCAGTACGCTGCCTGGTATTTCGTGTGGGTTGAAATCCATAGGCAGCAGGGTGCATGCGATCTCAAGATCGAGAGTGTCCAGCGTATGGTGTGCGCCTTCGCCGCGGTCGGTAACATAGCCGCCATCAGCGTTAGTGCCGGAATCAGTACGCTGCACGCTGCTGATGCGGTTTCCGGCAGCCCATTCGCGCGCCAAGATGCCACGGTTAATGTAATCAGTCGCCGCCCAGACTCTGGTGAATTGGAGAACCAATGCGAGTTCGTGACGCTTATCCTGGCTGAAAACTTTGCGAATGGCGTCGGTGTAACGCCACAGGTCTTTGGTATCGTAACCCTTAATCTCTTCGCAGTTTTCTGCCGCCAGCAGCAGGTTCTGAACGTAGCTGTTGTCAGTGTCCATCTCCAGCGCGCTGATAGTTTCGTATTCTTCTCGGGTTAAGTGGTGACGCAGTTCGTCGGCGGTGAACTGGGCGAGTAGCTGCTTGCGGAACGGCATACGAACGACTGGATAACGTGTGGTTTCGTCATCATTCTCGTCAATCTGAATACCGTTTTCAGGTTCTACATCCTGACCGGTTGTAACGCCGGTGTTGCTGGTGCTTTCTGATTTGAGAAGAGTAAGCTTTCCGCTTCTCCACTCTTCAACTAACTGATTGCGATCGCTGACATCTGCTCTCGCCCAGTCAGCCATGAATGCAGCGATAACTTCAGCTTCGTGCGTTTCATCTTGCGCGAAGACCTGCTTTATCGACTGAACGAGTTTCCACTCAGCGTTCAGGCTGAGTTCGGCAACTTCAGGGATGTCGTTCTTCGCCAGCAGCAGGTTCTGGAGATAGGTGTTGCCTTCATCCAGTGACATTTCGCTGGCAGCCAACTGCTGCTCTTTAGTGATGTGTGACTGGTATTTGTCGCTGGTCAGGTGGACGGCATAACGAACCGCTGGAGTGCGGTTTTCAAGCGGGACACTCTCGATGGTAGTTTCGACATTAACGGTCGCTTCCGGTGCGGCACTGTTGTCAAAGTCTCCAGTAGACTCAGCGCTAGCCTTTGGCAGCCAGGTGCGTCCATCGTCCTGGAGTGCATAGCGTTTGCACCAGGTGTAATCCACCGAACTTTCTTTCGGTAGGTCGTTATATACCGGAAAATCAGTGCGAACAGGTTTGGTGTAATCCTTACCACGCCCGGTTTCAATACCAGCATCTTCCAGCTCAACATCTAACTGCAGGTTGGCACGGGCTTCTGATTTCGCAGTGAACCAAATCACTGCGTCTTCTTTACCAGATTTCTGCGTAGCCTTAACTACATAGAAAAATTCCATGTGAGATCCTCTTTTTTGGATGTAAGATCCCCGGGCCAGAGATAGCGCCCATTGGGTGAACTTTGGTTTTTTAAGTAGTTTTCCGGTGTAACTTTGGTCGGGAGCACCGGACGTACGGGCCGCCTTGCGCGGCTTTTACGTTAGCTTTCGTGGGCCATCTGGTCGTAGGAAGCACAACGTTCAGAGCAGTATTCTTTTTCTTTGCGCGCCAGCTGTGCGCCGTTGCGATAGAGAAGGGTACTTTTGACTACTTCCTCCGGTTTAACCGGCTTGCCGCAGTACCCGCATTTCGTTGAGTTACACATCTGGATTCCCCTTTTGCGCCAGCAGGTAACAGAGCCGACGAAGAATCACTTCGAAGAAATTCAGTTTTACGGCCTGCTGCCGTCCTGGTTTGCGTGCGTAATCAATCATATTGATCTCCTTGTTATGCCTGTCTTTTTACCACTTCAGGCTCGGTGGTATACTGGAGTTATCACACAACCAGTAAGGGTAATAATTATGTCAGACAACCTCTTTAATTCAGGGCGAACGGTTGATTCCGTCGCATACGATCTCGCGCTAGCTCTCGCCTCAAAGGATCCGTCAATCAACACACCGGATGCTTTACTGGAAAAAATCGAATCTCTCTTGCCAGAATGCGTGGCTATAGTGAGTCTCAGAAAACCTAAATACGCATACGGGATAGATATCGGCACTACGTATTAATCATTACCAAGAGCTGCCCGTGCAGAATCGAGGGCGGCTCTGGCCATTTTCATATAGAGGTAATGATCGTCTTCGCGAAGACTACCCATAGTGTCTTGCACTGCGTTCAGTGCAGCATCAGCAGCCTTCAATACCAGGTTGTTACTTGTCAGAATCGGTTTGACCTTAATCGCGTTTGACTCTTTATCGCTCACCTTAACCTCTCCTCTTAGTTGCCTTATCGCCGGCTAGCGGAACATTTACACCTGATGCGCGTTAATCTCTCCACCTCATCCGACTCTTCGTATGCCGTCGGTGGCTACTTCGTGGGCGTCCTGCCTTGGTGGTTCGTAGTGCGTCTTGGTGATTCTAGTAAATCACTACTTTACCTTAAGGTCAAGTGTTGCAATACGTAAAAGTACAGTAATTCTTTACCTGAGCTATATGGAGTATGAAAATGAGTTATTGAGGGCAAAAAAATCCCGACGCTAAGGTCGGGATCTTTGAGTTCAGGGTAGGGGCTTGGCGGTTAGGCTGCTGGGATAGGGGAAAGAAAACCCAGCGCGGTGGTCGGGTTACTGGTTACGGCTTTTTAAGATAAAGATTGAGCAAGAACATTATTATTGGCATTGCTATAGAAAGTAACAGTAAGCCTAACATCCAAACCTTGATATCGCCGGCTTTAGAATCAACGAAGTCTTTGCTTGCTTTAGTTGAAAGCTTTTCGTCTATATCTTTTAGTTTTTGTAATACTGTAGATATATCAGTTTTGATAGAGGCTGAGCTCTTAGTAAGCTCACGAATATCCATTCGTGCTTCAGATAGATTCACTTTGATGTTTTCGACATCTGCTTCGAGTTTTGCAACTCTAGCCTCAAGCATGTTTCCACCTCCGCCATTACCGCCATCATGCTCGAATGATGCATTATTTTCGTGATAGCGTCCAGCAGGCAACCGCATGGTCTCTTTTCCAGGTCTTAGTATTGTAACTTTTTCCGGCATGTACTTTTACTCAGCCTTCTTTGTTACCTTAAAAAAGGCATCATTTTGGTGGATGGGTGTTTTACTATCTTGAGGGTAAAATAGCTCAGCACTAATCTGATAAATTCCTTCCATGTCAAATGGTACGGATGGAAGATCAATATTCAGTCCAACTGCTACTTTATCGGGGTCAGAAGATGGATCTTCTGACATAAATATTTTGTCTCTATCCCAGCTATCGTCGATTACAGAAATTCCATTACGAAGAATGTCAAACCTTAATCTGTAATTTTCTTTGTTTTTCAGGCAGATAAAGTAAAAAGCAATTTGCAGTACCGCTTTGACAGGTAAAACGTCGCATTCAAAAGTTAGTACAGGGGAAAAGTTGTGCTGATTTATCCCGACAGTCGTGTATGGGAAAAGAAAAGATATTTTTGCATCCATAGTATTACTTCCTTAAATCTCATGGAAGAGATCGGAATTAAGGGATTGATTAATTCACTCCGTATCGCCCTTGATCCTTCGACTCATGTACTTCGCGTACAGTTCATCTAGTTCTTTCAGGCGAATTGAGAAGATGCGAAGCATGTTCTTCTGCTCTTCCTCGGGCAGTTGGCGATAGAGCTCAAGCAGGCGCTGTTCGTCTACCTTAAGTCCGTCTTTCTCGCCAACGTCCTCACCAAGGATCCAGGCGACCGACACCCCAGCTGCATCAGCTAAAGCAAGTGCAGATTCTTTGCTCATCTTGCCGGTTCGAAACCATCCGGTCACCGCTTGTTTGCTGACATTAGCTACTTTGGCCATCTCTGTTTTTGAGAAGCCTTTGTTATTCAATTCAGTCAGCCTAGAAATTAGGCTCTGGTTAGGTTCTTTTCTATTCATATATGGATTGTAAACAATAGCTTTACCACTTGATAGGCAGGTGTTTATTGACTGTTTGGTAAATTGGTGCTTTACTCGGTCGCACTTAAGGAGGTCCTATGACTGGAATTGAACTTGCAATTCTTCGATCTGGCTCGGCCAGTGCGCTTGGTACTCTGATCGGCGTTTCAAAAACGGCTGTTTCGCTTTGGCGCCGCAAGGGGATCCCGGCTGAGCGTGTGCTGCCAATTTATGGGGTTACCGGCGTGACTCCACACGAACTGCGCCCCGATCTCTACCCAAACCCCACAGATGGTTTACCTAAACAGGAGCCTTAACAATGCAAACTGTTTTATCCCAACAGAGTAACAGAGCTTCATCTAATCGACTGATATTCCCGTGTCATCCAAGCGAATCGGCATCTCAGGATATTGCTCATCGCGATATCTGCTCTGCGGTCCGGGCGTGGGCGGCAGCAGAAGGGCGCGTAGCTGTTGCACTTCAAATCCAAGAAGCGGCGGAAGAACTTCAAGTTGATGGCGTGGACTTCTCAGGCCAGGCCGATGTCTGGAACGTGAAGCTGTTCCGATGGCTGGACAACAAAGAAGACTCCGCATCTTACCGAAAGAACGTCGAACAGTTGGTGCCCGCGATCATGTCTGCATTACCGCTTCGGTACCGCGACCGCGTCGTTAAAAACGACTCCTTTGCCTACCGGATGGCCAGGCTGGAGAAAGAGGTGAGTGAGGCGAAGCAAGCTCTAATGCTCGATGCCCCGAAGAAGGAAAAGCTGAAGGAGTTAGGCGAGGGGATTTTCGAAATGTTCAGAGTCGATCCGGACCTTACGGCACCGCTGCTGGCGATGGTCACAACCATGCTGGGGGCAATGTGAAGACTTCAGTAAAGGCGAAAGCCGGTCTGCGCTAACAGAACCGACTTTCAAGTGCAAAAACGGAGTGTAATTGCGGAGCTAAGTATGTCAAACACAGCTGAAATTATCAATTTCCCCCACAGAACCGAACAACCGGGAGGTCGTATGGCCGACCTGTCGAACGGGTATACCAAGGTCGCTAACGAGATCCAACAGCTCAAGCCTCGTCTGAGAATGTCAGGCCGGGAGTGGCAGTGTTTTGAGGCGGTGATCTGGCTTACCTACGGCTGGAACAAGAAGCAGGACCGCGTTACGAACACGGTGATCGCCGAGCTTACAGGGTTGAGTGACTCGCATGTTTCTGATGCGCTCAAATCGCTCGCAGAACGCAAAATTATCTTCAATCAAAAGCAGGGCGTGATGAAAATGGTCGGTATAAATACTGACCTTTCTGCCTGGATTTTAGACAAACCGAAAACGGGAAAAGTCTTCCCGAAATCGGGAAAAGTGTTACCGAAAACGGGAAAAACCTTCCCGGAAACGGTAGACACCCAAGACTATAACAAGAACAATATTAAAATATCCTCGTCTCGGAATTCTGACGAATCCCGAAACCAGAAAACTCAAAAATTTCTCTCACGCCATCCAGAAGCTGCCGATGGGATATATACCCCGGCAGGTAAATCATGGGGATCCGCTGACGACCTCAAGGCCGCCCGCTGGATTTACGACAGGCTTCTCACTGTCAACGCATCGCTATCCGAACCCAACTGGGCTGAATGGGCAAACACCATCAGACTGATGCGTGTCCAGGACAATCGTACTCACTACGAAATCTGTGATTTGTTCCAGTGGGCTAACCGGGACGAGTTCTGGAAAGACAACATCCTGAGCCCCTCAAGACTGCGAAAGCAGTGGGATCAACTCACCACGAAGCGGCTGCGTGCAACCGGAACGGCAAAGCCATCCCGGGGCGGCATCGACCTGCATAACACCGACTGGATTGACGGGGTGCTGGAATGAAAAACCTAGCCGAGAGCATTTGCAATTTTGACCGGGAGCAGGCTCGCCGTGTGGCGCACACCATGCCTGAGCAGTACACCGAACGCGAGCAAACACAGCAGGTGGCGCAGATCATCAACGGCCTGTTTGTGCAGCTGGCCGCCGCGTTCCCTGCAAGCCTGGTTAATCGCAGCCAGGAAGACGTGAACGAGATCCGCCGCCAGTGGGTGCTGGCGTTCAAAGAAAACGGGATTACCACTCTGGAGCAGGTTGAAGCGGGCATGCGCATGGTACGGCGCCAGGAGCGCCCATTCCTGCCTTCGCCAGGCCAGTTCATCAAGTGGTGCAGGGAAGGGCGCTCCGTGCTGGGGATCACCACCGCTGACGTGATGGCTGAATACTGGAAGTGGCGCAAGCTAGTGTTCCGGTACCCGAGCAGCGAGCAGTATCCCTGGCCTAAGCCGGTTTACTACCACATTTGCCTCGAACTGCGGCGCCGCGGAACGGATGGTCAGCTGAGCCACAAAGAGTTGGAGCATGAGGCTGGAGATATTATTGCTATCTGGGAAAAGCGCGTAATGGCTGGGAAACCGATCCCACCCGTACGGCGCGCGTTAGCAGCACCAGTGACGCCAAAAGGGCCTACGCCTGCTGAATTGCTTAAAGCAAAATATGAGCGCATGAAAGCATGAGGGGAGGGTAAGCGATGCTTTGGCGGTATAATTGCAAAGTGGAAATGATAATCGCCCAGATCATCGAATTAGTGACCGCTTTGAGCTAATTAGACTAGGGATGTTGTGGTGGGTGAGGGTGACCATTTTGCATGTGTGAGGATTGACACAGGAAAAATTTTAACACTGATTTAAAGGTTCAGACTATCTGCATATTGAGTATGCCAAAGGACATAGTGCGTGTTTATAGCATATAATTGGCAAATTATATTGGCTAACTGATATTTTAGATTTTCTTAGTTAAATACTATGGATGTCTCATGCATGAATTAAAATTTAAAAACGATTTTTTGGATGTGTAAGTCTATGGGATTGACGGTGATTAACGACTCGATTACTATATAACTCAAAATTAAACAGCATTAAGGATATCGCGATGTCAAAAATCATGGCAGTGAGAATTGATGAGCAGCTTATACAGCTCATACCACATAAAGCGGAGCTTTATGGCCCACTATTCGAAATAGATAGTATCAGTTTATTATTGGGGACAAACGGCTCGGGTAAAACAAGGATGCTGCATTCACTGGCAAATGCTGTTGTTTCATCTCAAGATGATTCTTTTCAATTTTATTTTCAAGGCACGCCAAATGGTAACTATGAACCCACTGCGCCTTATAATAATGAACTTTGTGCAATTTACTATACAGCGTTGCCTTATAAAAGAAAGCTTACTAAAAGAAAAGGTGTAATTGATGCATCTCCTAATACCAGAAAATCTACTGATATAAATAGTCTTCAAAAGTATGGTGTTATTTCTGAGGCATTAGGAGTTAACACCGAACTAGTAGCGGTTTTGAGGTATTCCAAAAAGGTTTTTAGAACTATCCTTATTCCTGCAATTAGATCTCATGGCAGGGTAAACTCTGATAAATTGAAGGAGCTTACATACAAATACGAGGATTTATCAAGGAATTCTCAAGATAATGATTATCTAATAATAGACCAAAAAAGAGAAGTTTCTTTAAATAATATTGAGGTTGTATTAGAGAGTTTAATCCGTAAACGGTATGGAAGATATTCAACACTACTGCATCTTGCTTCCCTAGAGTATATCCATGGCAAGTTAGGGGGAGGGGTTTCAAGATCTGTTGCGTTAGATTTTCTTAGCCATTTAGGGATTATTGATGATGATTCAAATTTTTCTGCTTTAGACGAATTAAAAAGAGTAGTTTATCTTTCAGATAATTTTATCTCTGAATGCTGTGAGTCTATAAACTATGAAGCTGATGATCACTCTATTAAATTCAGAATTAACAACATAAATTTTCCAAATAAGATAAATAATCTTGATACTTCGATTCAGATTGAATGGTCTAATCAAAGCTCAGGTATTCAAGCATTAGTGGAACAGTTTTCTTTAATCGAAAAATCAATAAAACAAGCCGTCGATAAGAATTATAAATCTATTTTGTTATTAATCGATGAAGGGGATGCATACTTGCATTTAGACTGGCAGAGAAAATATATATCTATGCTTAATAAATTCTTGGGAGGGGTCAAATCAAGTTGTGATTTAAATAATTTGCAACTTATCATAGCTACTCACTCACCGCTGCTGGCTGCCGATATTCCGGGGGATTTTGTCACAAGCCTTGATTCGAATGAGTTTTCAAATACATTTGCTGCACCACTTGATGAAGTAATAGCAACCGCCTTCTCTTCCAATTCTATTGGTGAATTTGCGGCCACCAACATTAATAAAATATATAAGCGAGCCTTAAATGGGAATGCTACTAAATATGACCTAAATTTGATTGATTCTATTGGGGATGTTGCCGTAAAAAAAGCCCTCAAAAGGAGTCTCGGTAATGGTAATTAACATTTCAGATGTTTGGGAAAATGCCTGCACTCAACACTATGATTATTTAAACTCACTAATCGACCGAGGTATAGGCAGTTTAGGAAACTCATTTTTAGATGTGGTCATCAAGGATTTCATTCAAACAAATAGAAGTGTAATAGTTGAGGGGACGCCTTCAGATTTAGCTGGTTGTATATTAGATTATGAAAAAAGATTTGGAAGAGATATTCTACATTTTTGTGTTTTGCAAAAGTTAACCAAAATTTTTGATTATGCAAGCTTTTCAGCGAAATCAGATAAATCATGGACAGCTTATGAGCTTTGTGAACTGGCAAAATATAACATATGTTGTTATTGTCATATGGTGAGCACTGAAACTAGCCTACCAGATAAACATAGCAAAGGTTATAGACCTCCTATTGATCATTATTATACAAAATCAGATTATCCGTTTCTTGCGTTGACCTTGTCAAACTTCATTCCGTGTTGCGAAAAATGCAATGGAAGCCAAATGAAACACTCCATTGATTTTGCGAAGGTTCCTCATCTGAATCCACTTGTTGATATCGAGTCAATCGAATTTGAGCTCCGCCCTGCTGAAGTTGATGAAGAACTAGTAGCACTTGCACTTTCATTGCAACTACGTCCGGAAAATTATTTGTTATCTGTTGATGCGAAACATAACTTTAGCTTATCCAATATGTCAATTTCAACTTTTCAATTAAAAAATCGTTATAAACATTATGCTTCCCAGGCATTTTATCTGGCTAGGAAAATAAAAAGTTTTGTTGCTCGTAAATCTACTTATGCAAGTGAACTTGAATTTAATATCGAGTTGGCTGATCTTTTGGAATTCGAGCCGGAAGAATACAAAAATATTCAATATGGTAAGGCAAGATTATGTATTGCAAAACAGTATGGTGCAATTGTAGATTAGTTTGCAAAAAAAATATCACTTGAATTGATTGTGGTTTTGATTGTTGTTATATGGTGTTGTGCTTCGCAATCAGTAAATAGCTGGTTGCGTTTGTTTCATTTTTTAAAAAATAAAGTCAATATGCTTTTTTAATTCTTCGATAATGTGAATGCTATAGCTACTTTAACTTAAACTAGATGTCTGCTCTATATGTGTCAATGATAAATTAATATCCATTGTGGTAAGTTACCACTATTTTTCCTACTTGCCCCCCAAGGAATGGTAAAGGTAAGTTCTCATGGGGTTATATACTAGTCGATGGTGCAGTAAGTGTATTAGAGTGTGAGCTACTGACTCGTTTATGCAAAGATTCTTATCTTTATACGCTGACTATCAAGCGCTATCAACGATGCACTTACCGTTTTTGTAGGTGATAAAAATTAGTTGAAGATACCCTTCAGGAAACGCGGTAGGGCGCCGACGAGTGGTTTTATTGATCGCGTGAATTTTATAGGGGTAGTTTCGAAGCGTCTCGTTGTTAGCGTTTTTTTAACTGCTCCCGATAACGATTAACTGCGTCAATATGTCGCTCTGGGGGAAATAGTGAGTAGTTCCGATATCCTGCAATCCAAAACCCGGCTCGGCGATGTACGACCATGGAGCGGGTTGATGCCGGTATGCGCATGGTGCGCCGTCAGGAGCGTCCATTCCTGCCGTCGCCTGGCCAGTTCATCAAGTGGTGCAGGGAACGGCGATGCGTGCTGGGGATCACCACTTCTGACGTCATGGCTGAATACTGGAAGTGGCGTAAGCTGTTGTTCCGGTACCCGAGCAGTGAGCAGTATCACTGGCCGAAGCCGGTTCTCTATCACATTTGCATTGAGCTTCGCCGCCAGAGTACCGATCGCCAGATGACAGAAAAGGAGCTGCACCAGGCGGCCGCAAAATGTCTCGCAGACTGGGAGAAACGTGTCTCTGAAGGTAAACCCATTCCACCAGTTCGCCGCGCGATCGCCGCACCCGCTAAAGCAAGCGGACCTACGCCAGCAGAAATGCTGAAGGCTCAATACGAACAACGCAAAAGCGCTGGGTTTATTTAATAGGAGTTCCCATGGAAACCTTAATTCAAGTTCTGGAAAAAATGGGCCGGGCGACATACCGCGAAGTGGCAGCCCGTCTTGAAATCGACCCGGTTGATGCGCTCACCATGTTACGTGAGCAGCGTGACCAGGGGTTATGCGATTTTGGCGATGGTGGCTGGTTTATTGGTACCGTGACAGGTCAGCCTCAGCAGTCAACGCCAAAGGCTCCTATGAATCCGGCCCCGCGTCTGAAAGGTGAGGAGCCGGAACCCGTTGATCCTGATGTCGTCCGACAGCAGCTGCGTGAGCATGGGGCAATGACGACAGTGTCGCTGGCTGCGGCCGCCAATCGCAATGCCCGCGGGATGGTCTCTGTACTTCGCGCGCTGGAGCGTCAGGACGTCGTGGTGAAGAACGGGAAGGGCAAAGCCGTTACCTGGTCCCTTGCTGTTGTGACAGAACCCGTTAAGCAAGAACCGGTACCGGAGGCACCAGCCGCGCCGGAAGAAGCAAAACCGGTTGAACTGATTGTGAGTGAAATCCCCTCGTTCACCGAAGGGCGCGCCACAGTCGAAGCGGTACCAGCTGTGCGGGACATTTCTCGCGAAATCCGCCGCACCAGAAACAAGCTGGAGCAACTGACCAAACTGCGTGACGCGGTTCGTGTTATTGGTCGCCACAGAAATCTCGTGCAACAGCTGACAGGGAGGGAATAACCGATGGCCAGAACGAAAACCGACAAAGAACGCGCCCTGATCATCAACCGGATTATCGAACTGGCGAAGGAGCAGGGGCGCATCACCACAAATGACGTCGTTGCGATGTTCGGCCTGCACCGGACCACGGCGGAGAAATATCTCCACGTAGCAGTGGAACAGGGTGGCCCGGTTCGCCACGGGCGCTGCGGAGTTTTCCGTGACCAGCGGGCAACAATCGACTTTGACCTGAAACGTTTTTCACATAGCAAGGTGGCTGCAGGAAAAACATCGCCAAACGTCCTTACCGCGCTGACGGCGGCGATATCGGAACCTGTCGCCTCAAAGAAATAGCGGACAACCCATACGGTGACGAAGAGAAATGCTGGCTGGCAAAGCGCTTGCTGGCGCTGCTGGCTGAGCTGGAAGCTGAGCATGAGCAGCGCGTTATGGCTTTGATGGGACTTACTATGCAGCACACCCGGGCTAATGATGCTGAGGGTCGAATTACTGTGCTGGAGGCGCGGGAGGTGAAATTGCCTGAACGCTACGAAGTTGAAATGTGTCTCACGCCGTCCCCGGATGGGGAGTGGTATTCACGCGAGGATGTGTTGGCGGCCTTGAAAACGGCTGGCATCCACATCCGCAGGGAGGACTAACCCATGAGCATCATTTCCAAAGAGTCATTCGTGGCATTCAGTCTGTGCATATTGATATGGCTATCGCTGGTATGCATCGTTTGCTGGCATTGCTCGAAGCTGAGCCTGTGGCGTGGCGATCGCTTTATTACGAAAATCACGGACTTCTGACAGGATCAAAAAATGTCTTGGCATCCTGGCAAAAGCAAGGCTGGTTATGCGAGCCGTTATTCACAGTACCGCCAGCGCCGGTAGTTGATCAAGACCTTCTTCATATGGCAGCGGCTGCGGTTGAAGACCTGCTCAGTCACAAAGACAGGTCTGGTTCCGGGGTATGGGCTGACATTTCTTTTAAGTTGCGCCGCGCCGCCCAAAATGAGCGGCAGAATGCCTGACTATGAAGTCGGCGTTATGACGCAGCGTGAGTTCTTCCAGGCAGGGTGGGAAGCGCATCACTCCGCAATGCTTCGCGCTGGCGCTCCGGTGCAGTTTGGATGGTCCAAAGGTCATTTCGGCTACCACACACTTATCAACGCAATCGGTAAGGCAGTGAACATTCAGGGGGGCGCGCTATCAATTTCGGTGAGTGCGTTCGAAGATGCAATGCTCGCAGCCGCACCGCAGCAGGAGGCGAAATAGTGGATCCATTGCTCAAATATGCCTGCTGTCGTGTAGCTGAACTTGAAAGCCTGCTGCTGGTGGACATATCAGAAACCGTATGGCTTGCCTAGGTCGGTATGGTCTACAGCCAGATTGAAAACGCCGGGAACCTACCGGCGCACCATCAGCGCCGCCAGCAGCATCACATCAATCGGATGTGGCGCCAGAAAATGTTTGAAAGCGACACGTTTCTCGCGGCGAGTGAATCCGACCCGATTGTATCTGCATACTACTGGGGAAAGTGTTGATGTCAATAAAACCTAGGAATTAAATAACTATTTTGAAATACATTATGCCGCTGAGTCTTTTCCGACCGCAAGAAAAGGCTCTTGGTTTAATGCTGTGAAAGATGCCTCATTATTTAGCAGGCGAATGAAATATAATTTCTGCTTTTGAGAGGATAATTCTATCAATCCAGATTGATTGATTATTATATTCCTCCCAAGAATCGGGAAGTTTTGAATTAATGTCTGAATGTTGGCTATATTAATAGTTCCATTCTGTATTAGTGGGCTGTTGGCTGTGGTGGCAAGTCTGCGCATGAAGTTTCTATTTCGATGCATATCATTGAAAATGTCAGCAGGGTTCGGATGGTTTGATACGTCCAGGATGTTCAGCGCGATTATATAAGGGGTTGCATTTGCCGCTAAATTGTTTATGACCTGTTCAAGGCCATATGCTCTTTCAAGTAAGTTAATATTTAGTGCATAATACTTGTTGTTAAAGTAAAAGAAATCCACATTCCCATTTATGTCAATGCTATCATGGGTGACCTCATCAAGGGTTCTACCATTCGCAGAAAAATATGACAATTTTGTTTTTTTATGTAGTGCGATTGGATATTTGTGTTGGTAAACAACAACTCCGTTACCTTGACCATCACAAAGATAATAAATTATTCCTTTAACGGTTGATAGGTTTTGCTGAGCAAAGTCAAAGTCAGTGGGTGCATTATTAACTCCAAAGGTAAGCACGTCCGCCATCTTTGCTAGAGCAGGTGGCAGATGGTTTATTACTTGGTGATCATATTCATGCACCTGCTTATCTCGACTTAGCAGAGAAGAAACTAACGGCAAGGCGTTCTGTCCAGTGTTTGGGTCAATAACATCACGCTTAAGTGATAGACTGAAAGACTGTGTTAATTTCTGTTCTGCACCTGGTTCTAGAGATACTCTGAAAATATCTACTTGCCCTTGGTGTTCTGTAACAAAATAAGCCTCACCTGAGAGTTGGGCTGAATTTAATATATTATCTATTGCTGTGAACATTTCACCCTCGATTATTGAGTAATTTTAGCAAGACATGTGTTGTTATCTAGTCTGATATATTTTATTCTGCTGTTGTTATCAACTTCGCCATGGCAAATGATTACAAACTCTTTGGTTCCTCTGTCATTTATATTAGCTTTGAAAATTCTAAATCCAAGCAATGCTAACGATGGATTAGAATAAAAACGATTTGTTTTTACATAAATCATTCCTATTGCTACTATCATGATCAAAAGATTCAGCATAGTCCTCTTACTGTTCACATCAGTAAATACCAAAGGCATAACATAGGTGGTTAAAAATTCAAGGTGCTCATGGCTTTCATTTCTAACATCAGAAACCGTGCACGCTACTGACCAACCAGAGTTAAAGGAAAATAATAAATATAGAAAGATTAAAACACCTGCTACAATCATTGCAAAGCTGGAAATAAAAACTATATTTTTAGGTGTGATGCTTGAAAGCAATGTTCCAGTATCTCTGCTGCCCAGATATGTTGATATATTTACAAAAAGATTCTTGTCATATGACATTATAAAAAGTGATACAAATAATAGCCATAGTGACAATATATATAATGCATACTTTAAACCTGTTCTTTTTTTCATGGCTTCATCTCTCGGGTTAATATACATCTTAGCATCGCTAAAGTTGTACTTTTCGTGTAGTTACACACATCGAACAACTCATTGGCAATAAACAGATACGTAAAGAGATGGAATGGGTTTGCTGCAAGATTGTTTCTGGCACGCTACCGCCACAGACGCATATCAATGAGTCTGATGGTGGTTGAAATACAAGGTTAGCTTGATGATTTTACAACCTTTCAGATGTTAAAATCCAGCCCCAAAGCCCTTTACCACTCTCCAATTGATACTGGTTTAATATACAGTATTTCCTTGGGGGTTTAAACTCATACTTAGCTTACCTTACAGAAGCTCGTGGGTAGCGTGCATTGCTGTAATACGTGTAGTCGGAAAATAAGAAGATAGTGATGTGACACATTGCGGAAAGTTAAATTTTACAGGAATCACTCTTCCACCTGAGAGCCCTATGCGCGCGGCTTCTCCTTCTAAAAGCTGAAATTTTGGATGATAAACAATGGGCTAGCTTTACCAAAAAGTGCTCTTAAGAAGTTGACCATTTCCCCATGCAGGTATACTGTATAAAAAAACAGTGCATGCAAAGGAGGCCACCATGAAAGTTGAGCTAACCATTGATCGCATGAAGAAACTTCCTGATGGAGGTATACCTGCGCTCGAGTCAGAACTGCTCAAAAGACTCAACAAGCAGTTTGATGATTACCAGCTTACGATTAAGCGTGCCAGTAATGATGGTTTGACTGTTTTTGGGGGCGACAAGAAAGAGGTTGAGCATATCGTGCAGGAGACCAGGGAAAGCGCGGACGAATGGTTTTATTAATCGTGTAAATTTCACTGGAGCAGTTTTGAAGAGTATCGCTGTTTGCGTTCCCCTGGCTGTTCCCGATTACTGTTTACCGCGTCAATAAGTCGCTCTGGGGGAAATAGTGTGTAGTGCAGATGCCTTTAATGCAGATGATCAATGGTACGACGTGGTCAGAAGGGCCGATAAAGCAGTTATCTATAGCTTCCCGGCGGAAGGGAGATATCTGGTTTATCGAGTAAATGGAATAGTTTCATTACGACCGTTACTCGAAGAGGAAGAAATCTTCACTCTCAACGGGTTCATGCAATTTGCAAAACGGCTGGGGTACCGAGTTACACCACCGTCTGATATTATTCTTTCGTAGGCCTGAACAACCTATACCTGATGCGCCACGGAGAGAACCATGGCGCTAGAATTACAACTTATCAAACACCATTCAGGAATACTGATCCCGGCCACGCCCGAGACCAGCGATATCCTGCAATCCAAAACCCGGCTCGGCGATGTTCTTGTTGCCGAGTTCAGGCGGGTACGAAACCCGGCATTTCATCGGCGCTTTTTCGCGCTTCTCAATCTCGGTTTTGAATACTGGGAACCAACTGGCGGGGCTATCTCGAGTAACGAGCGGAAGCTTATTACCGGCTACGCCAGGTTCCTGGCTTCGTATGGCGGGAATGAGGGCGCGCTGATCGATGCTGCTGAGCAATATCTTGAGCAGGTTGCTTACCGGCGAGTCACGAATGGTATTAGCCTGTGCAAATCCTTCGATGCTTACCGCTCATGGGTAATCGTCGAGGCAGGGCATTTTGATGCCATTCAGCTACCAGACGGCACACTCAAAAAGCATCCTCGTAGCATTTCATTCGCCAACATGGACGAAATCGAGTTTCAGCAGCTCTATAAAGCTGCGCTCGATGTCCTCTGGCGCTGGGTTTTGTCCCGTTCATTCCGCAGTCGTGATGAGGTAGAAAATGTCGCCGCACAGCTGCTTGGCTTTGCGGGGTGATGGGGATGAAGAAGACCTGGTTCCACCACACCGATTGCAGCACCGAACAGGCCGACGAACTGGTTAAGCGTTACAAAGCGCGCGGCATCCGTGTTGAGCGTAGCCTTAACCAGGATTACGTGACATGGACTGTCAGTGCATTCTTGCCGACCTCAAATTCACCAGCGCGCCCGGACAGCCGCTGGCGAAACCGGATGTGGGGATGAGCGTGAACACATATCAAATCACTTTGCCCTGGCCGCCGAGCAATAACCGGTATTACCGGCACAACCGCGGGCGTACGCACATTAGCGCTGATGGCGTAGCGTACCGCTATGTGGTCGCCAGTGTCATTCGAAGCGCGCGGCTTAATATCCGGACGGCCGCACCACTCAAAATCCGAATTGAATGTCACATGCCCGACCGCAGGCGCCGCGATCTGGATAATCTGCAGAAAGCTGCATTCGACGCTTTAACCAAGGCGGGATTCTGGCTGGATGACTGCCAGGTTGTCGACTATCGCGTTGTGAAAAGGCCTGTTGTTAAGGGCGGGAAATTAGAACTCACCATCACTGAGCTGGAGACCGCATGAATCTTGAAAACACCCTTAAATATCACTTCGCCAAATCGACAATGATTAGCGACTCTTCCCGGACTACGGCATCAGATGCATTAACCGGAACGGATATTATGGCTGCGATGGGCATGACGCAGGAACGGGCCGCCATGGGCTACAGTGCTTTTCTTGGGAAGATGGGCATTAGCAACAATGACCGGGAGAGGGCGATCGAACTACTGGCCCAGTACGCGTTGACTAAGTGCGAGCGGGTTGCGGCATTACGGAAGCTTGATGCAGAAATTAAACCACTGGTGATGCATCAGCTGGCCACCTTCGCGTTCGAGGACTATTCCCGTAGCGCCGCAAGCGTGAAGCAGTGCGATGACTGCAATGGGAAAGGATTCATTGACGCTGAGGTATTCAGCATGAAGTCTCACACTCCAGCAAGAGAGAAGAAGTTCGTGAAGATGTCTTTGCACATGTGCGTCGAAGATATTCGTCCTTCCGATTATGAGGTGCACAGGCAGGTCAGGGAGGTTGCACGCGTTCTCTGCCCTCAGTGTAAGGGCAAGAAGGTCGTTAGTTGTGCCTGTAATGACTGTCAAGGACGCGGGAAAGCCATTAATCAGGCTCTTACAAAACAGAAGGGCGTTCCGGTTCTGGCTGATTGCAAACGCTGCAGTGGTCGTGGATATGAACGAATCCCATCGACCGAGGCATACGCCGCGGTATGTCAGATAACGGATGCAATCAGCCTCGATACCTGGAAGAAGTCTGTAAAACCCTTCTACGATCAGCTCATCACCAAGTTTGACATCGAAGAGGCTTGGGCTGATGCGCAGTTGAAGCAAATAACAAAATAGGGCGTTATTCTATCGCGAGCTATTTACTTTTCCCGAATCTGTGATAATTTTGTTCTAACGATGGGTTTTTGCCTTCGTTTAAAGCCCTGCGGTAACCCCGTGGGGCTTTTACTTTTTGGCGGTGTATGAATTATTGAAGAGTTAACGCTGTAACTGAAGCCTCGCCACATTTAGTATCCATGGAAGAAGTAGCGAATCTTCAGGCCGATACACTTCACCACAGGCCAGACATAATGTCGGATTAAATATAGGACAGGTGGAACAACCAATGTCGCACCAGTTGCGCAGCCTGCGTATACCGCTGAGTCCTTTGCGATTAATGAATAATTTAGGTTTAGTGTTTCAAGATTAATTGCATTGGCTGTACTTGAACCTACAAATCCGGAGCCAAAAACAACCAGGAACACATAAAGTGATGCTGTTAAGAGCTTTAAAATTAGCCGAATGAATTTCACAATGATCACCTGCTGATTGATGTCATCTTTTTACACAAGAACCACCTGTTTAGCTAGCTTATGGCTTGAGTTGTTCTGTTTGGTCTTCTTGATCGTCACCCCCCAGTATCCCCAGGCTCTCTCGGGTATTTAATTCAGGCCGCAGATAATCACTCTCATACACCACATTAGATATTTTGTCTGATGGCCATTCAAATTCCTTTGAAACAGCACCCGCACAAAGCGAGGTGAGAGTATGTATCGCATGGACAAACTAACCACCGGTGCTGCATATGGCGCTTCAGCCGGTAGCATCCTAAACGGCATGCTCAATGCCTACAGCCCCGAGCAGTGGAATGCTATCGGCGTGCTGGTGGGCATAATCATTGCCGTACTGACATATCTGACGAATCTCTATTTCAAGATCCGCGAAGATAATCGCCGCAACAGGAGCCGAGATGAACCCGACACTCAGGAATAAGCTGGTGGGTGCCATTGTTGGTGGATCCGGAGCAATCACCATCGCCGCTGTGATGCTGGGCAATGCGGATGGACTTGAAGGTCGGAGATATTACGCCTATCAGGATGTCGTCGGCGTCTGGACTGTATGCGACGGACACACTGGTGTAGACGTTCGCCGCGGCCACCGTTACACCGATAAAGAATGTGACGCTTTGCTTCAATCCGACCTGCGCAAGGTAGCAAACGCCATTGACCCGCTAATCAAGGTTCACATCCCTGAGCCTACCCGCGCCGCGCTTTACTCCTTCACCTACAACGTGGGAACGGGAGCATTTAACAGATCAACGCTGCTGAAGAAACTTAATGCCGGTGATATTCCGGGTGCATGCAAAGAACTTCAGCGCTGGACATATGCCGGTGGAAAGCAGTGGAAGGGGCTTATCACTCGGCGCGAGATTGAGCGTGAAGTTTGCGAGTGGGGCCAGTAATGAACCGATTAACAGCCATCATTTGCGCAGTCGTTATCTGCCTGCTGGGTTCCATGGCCTGGGCGGTTAACCACTATCGTGGCAACGCCATCATCTACAAAGACCAGCGCGATAAAGCCACGGAGAAGCTCATCCTGGCGAACGCCAGCATCAAAGACCTGCAGACCCGCCAGCGCGACGCAGCTGTACTGGATGCTAAATACACGAAGGAATTAGCCGATGCGAAATCTCGTCTTGAAGATCTGCAGCGTTGCGTTAGCACTGGTAAGTGTGGGCTGCACGTCAACGCCAGATGTCCCGCGAACAGAGCGACCAGCACCGGCGGCATGGGCGATGCTTCCAGCCCCCGACTTACTGACTCCGCTGAACGGGATTATTTTACCCTCAGAGAGCGAATCGTCACAGTGACGAAGCAGGTCGGCTACCTTCAGGAATACATCAAAGAGCAGTGCTTGAATTGACTTATTACGCTTAACGGATGTTAAATACCAAATCCAATTAAGGAGATGGTGATGAGACTGTTTTGGTATGGGCTACTGGTTAGTGTTCTTTATTTCGTCATGCTGGGTGCCGTAATTTACTTAATGGAATTAGGTGTCATGACGTCTTGGAATGAGTTTGGCGACTTTTTAGCTGGGGCATTCTCACCTGTCGCTTTTCTCTGGTTAGTATTAGGCTATCTTCAGCAGCAAAAAGAGTTGCAGCAAAATACAAAAGCACTTGAGCTTCAGGCGCTTGAGCTGAAAAACTCTGTAGACCAGTACAGGGAAATGGTTTCTGTTGCGAGGGAGCAATTACTTTCAGATCGCGAAAATCTTGAAACATCTAAGCGAGAAAGAGAGAGGCAATATAAACCAATTATAAAGGCACCATCGATTAGACCAGCAGTCATTATAGGTGGAACAAAATATAAATATAGAGGTAGCCTGTCCATTGGTGGGGAAGACGCTTTAATGTTGTCGATAAACACTGAGCCACCATTCAGCCCGTATAGTGAGTACTCTGCTCATCACGCGAAAGTGGGAGATGTAGTGCTCGGAGAGTCTTGGGAAGTAAATGAACATGAGCTACCGTCAACGATTGTTATGACCATTTCTTATCAAAGTAAACTAGGAAATTCATACAAAGATAAATACGTATATAGCCTTGGAGATAGGGGTATGTACTCAATTGTTGATGAAGAAAATCTATAGCTTACATTTAACAATTAGCTTTCCCTTTCTAACTAAAACCGCCTCCGGGCGTTTTTGGTTGTCATCATCGTGATCAGAACCATCGTAATGGTGAATAAGGGCGAATCATCGCCCTTTATTTTAACCGCGAGCTTCACGGCCAGGTTCGTCCTCAGCGACACGATAGCGCCAATAACGCTGGGGCTTAACCCAAACAACATCGTCTGCTGTATGTTTCATAAACAAGGTAAGAATCTGACGACTCAAGGCTAAGTTTCCGTCGGCATTTTCTATTAATAGGACTTCACTTTTAGTCCTAACCAGATGATCTACTACATCATCTTGATATAGACAGCCGTCTTTTTGAAGATGTTCGAGCATCCAAAGGACTGTTTGTTCCTTATTAATCGTCATCTCCGACTTCCTCTAAGGATTCATCAGGAAAATAACCTTCTTCGAGCTTTTTCCCGGCAAACCATTGGCAGCGCATATTTCCCCTATAGGTTACCGGGTGCCGCACATCGAGCTCATGGATTGTCATTACTGGTCCGCCTGATCTCAATCTTACTTTGTCGCCAACTTTGTAATTACTCATTTTCATCTCCTTGATGTGTATACATGGCACTCACCGACAAGCAAGAAATGTTCTGTCGCGAGTACCTCATCGATTTAAACGCCACGCAAGTGCCATTCGGGCGAAGTACGGTTAACAATCTTAGCGCTGTACACCGCCCGAAAACCTTTCTAAACCTGACATCCGGTTAAGAATTGCTGAACTAAAAGTGCAGCGCAATGATCTAGTAGTCATAAATGCGACATACCTCCTGAATCGTCTCTTAAATATTGATAAAAGATTTTATGCACTTGAAATTTGTAGATTCGTCCCAATTTTTGTAGTGAAACCCTCCATTGTGGCTGGGTAAGGAAAGGAATTGTTATGCTTGAAAATTATTTCAAAAGTGGTGCAATTCAGACTGACGAAAAAACGCAGCGCTTATTAGCAGTTCAGGCTGCACTCGAGATAGCTAAGGCCTCAGCTAGTTCAGGAGGCGGTGTAATGCATAGCGATTTAGACCAAGCTGCTGAGCGCATTGGGAAACTGGCGGACGCAATTCAGGCAGCCATCAAAAAATAGTGCTGGTGTCTACGAATTGCCTGTATCAAGGCGGTTTTTGTAGCCTTAATAAAGGATAACTTAACTAGGATTCACCCCGTAATTAATAGGGAGAGAGCATGCATCAAGATATAGAAATGTCTATCTATAATGCTCTGCGTATGTTTGAAGGATCATCCGGTGTCGGTTCATCTTCAACTGCTAATGAAATTATCAGGGTTGTTAAGGCATATTATGCTCAGGGTAACGAGCAAGATAAGCGCGATATCCTGGCAAGGCTCGAGAAACTCCGTAAAGAGCCTGGTGTGCCGTTCCCAATGAACCTTCAGCAGATTCTCGAAAGTTAACCCGCAATAGTATTCTTCATAGCCACTGGCATTTGCTGGTGGCTTTTTTATTGGAGTAAATATGGCAAAGCCGGACTGGGGCGAGCTTCAGCAACGGTTCCTGTCCGATCATGCCGCAACTGGCGTATCACCGAAGGAATGGTGTGAAACGCAGGGACTGAATTATGCGACTGCCCGCCGCTACATCAAAAAACCTTCTGCGCAAACTGCGCAAAAACCTGCGCAGAAAAAAGTGCGCACTGCGCAGAACGAACAAAGCGCAGAAGTGCTGGTAGACATAAAGCTAAGCGCCAAGGTAAAGCGCTTTATTGCTGAATACCTAAAGGATAATAACGCCACAGCCGCAGCTGCACGTGCTGGTTATAGCGACCCAAATTATGGTCGTCAGCTCATAGCGAATCCTAACGTTGCGCAGGCTATTGCGCAGCAGCAAAAAGCCTCCATTGCGCGCACGCTCGGCAGTGCCGATGAGGTTCTCGCGCAGATGTGGCAGCTCGCCACCTTCGATGCAAACCAGCTATCACAATACCGCCGCGGCGCATGCCGTTATTGCTGGGGCTTCGGTTACCACTACCAGTGGCGCGATGCTGTTGAGTTCGAAGAAGAGAAAGCGAAGGTTGAAGGTAAAGAGGGCGCGAAGCAGCCAGAAGACACAGGCGGTTACGGCTACGACCACAATAGGGAGCCTAATCCAGAGTGCCCTCGCTGCAATGGCGATGGTATCGGGCGTCCTCACTTCCCCGATTCTCGTTATTTGCCGCCGACCGCTGCGCTGGCTTATTCCGGTGTGAAGGTCGGTAAAAACGGTGTCGAGATAACGGCTATCAGCCGAGAGAAGATGTTTGAAGCTGTAATGAAACGGCTTGGCCTGGCTGATAGCGAGTTCGCACAGAAGCTGCAGCAAATCGAAATCGAGCGCCGAAAACTTGAAGTGGAAAAACTCCGCAAAGATCTGGCCGGCGATGGTGACGACGACGAGCCAACCCCAGTGCAGATTAATATCAACGTAGTAGATGCGAGGGTGGACGATGGGGATAAGCCCGACACTTAATATCCCGCAGGCGCGCTTCCTCGCGATGCAGCACAAGTTCAAAGCCTACGTTGCCGGATTCGGTTCCGGTAAGACGTGGGTGGGCTGTGGTGGCATCTGCAAGGGAATGTGGGAGTATCCGAAGATTAACCAGGGCTATTTCGCGCCCACTTACCCGCAGATACGTGACATCTTTTACCCAACGATTGAAGAGGTGGCCTTTGACTGGGGTCTGAACGTCAAAATCAACCAGGGGAACAAAGAGGTTCACTTCTATGAGGGGCGACGGTACCGGGGGACAACCATCTGCCGCTCGATGGAGAAGCCTGGCTCAATTGTCGGCTTCAAAATCGGCAATGCGATGGTTGATGAGTTGGATGTTATGGCGGCAGCCAAAGCACAGCAGGCCTGGCGAAAAATCATCGCGCGTATGCGCTATAACATTGATGGTCTGCGTAACGGCATCGATGTAACGACGACGCCAGAAGGTTTCAAGTTCGTCTACCAGCAGTTCGTGAAGGCGGTACGGGAAAAGCCTGAGCTTGCGGCCCTGTATGGACTGATTCAGGCCAGCACGTTCGACAACGCGAAGAACCTGCCGCCTGACTACATCCCGTCGCTGCTGAGTTCTTACCCTGACGAACTGATTCAGGCCTATCTGCGCGGGAAGTTCACCAACCTCAACAGCGGGACCATTTACAACACCTTTAACCGTAAGCTGAATAACTGTTCTGATGAGATTCAGGATGGGGATCCGCTATTTATTGGCATGGACTTTAACGTTGGGAAAATGGCCGCGATTGTTCACGTTAAGCGTAACGGGCTGCCGCGCGCTGTTCGAGAGCTGGTGAAAGTTTACGACACTCCGGCGATGATCAAGCGCATCCAGGAAGAGTTCTGGCGATATGAGGATGGTCGCTACGTGAAAAGCCGGGAGATTTACATCTATCCTGATGCCTCAGGCGATTCCCGCAAATCCCAGAACGCCAGCAAGACCGATATTGCTCAGCTCAACGACGCCGGATTCAGCGTCATTGTTGATGATGCCAACCCGCCGGTTAAAGACCGCATCAACTCGATGAATGCCATGTTCTGCAACGCCAACGGAGAACGCCGCTATCTGGTTAATGTGCAGAATTGCCCGGTTTACACCGAGAGCCTCGAACAGCAAATCTGGGCGGCTAATGGCGAACCGGATAAATCAGCGGATAACGATCACCCCAATGATGCTGGTGGGTACTTCATCGTGAAGGATTACCCGATCGTGAAACCGGCATATTCAATTACCATGGACACCACTTTCTGATATGGCAAACGACGACATCACCTGGGTTCGACCAGAACACCGGGCGGCTTCCGCTGCCTGGAAAAAATATCGGGATTTCTGCAAAGGGGCTGAGGCAGTAAAAGCGGCGGGTAATAAGTACCTGCCTTATCTCGACCCAACAGATAAATCCACGCGTAACCGCAAACGCAATGAGGAATATCTTAGCCGTGCGGTTTTCTACGCAATTGCAGGCAATACGAAGATCGGCATGCTTGGCATGGCGTATCGAAAGGATCCAACCTTTAACGGTCCGGAAAAGCTCAAATATCTTTTGGACAATGCTGACGGCGCAGGCACCAGTATTTACCAGCAGTCGCAGTTGGTGGCCGAAAACGTGCTGGAGGTTGCCCGAGAGGGGCTTTATGTTGATTACGCAGGAGCATCCGACGAAGCGATCATCCTTCGTTACCCTGCGGAGAACATCATCAACTGGCGAACAAAGCGCATTAACGGGCGTGATCAACTGGTGCTGGTGATCCTGCGTGAATGCATAGAAGAGCCGGATGGGTACGCATATAAGGATGAAATCCAGTATCGCGAGTTGGCGCTGGAAGAAGGGAAGTTTATCTGCCGGGTTTGGCGCAGGGCTGGTGGGACCACCAGCGGAGCCTATACCGTCAGCAGCGAATATCAACCGAAGCCGAAAGGAAAAGACTACTGGGATGAAATCCCGTTCACGTTCGTCGGCGCTCAGAATAATGATCCCTCTATCGATGATTCTCCGCTGGCCGCGCTGGTTGAGATTAACCATGGCCATTACCGAAACAGCGCTGACTATGAAGACAGCGTGTGGTTCTGTGGCCAGGTGCAGCCGTATATGACCGGTCTTGATACCGGATGGCGGGATCATCTCGAGAAGAATGGCGTCAAAATAGGTTCCCGATCACCGCTTTTGCTTCCGAAAGACGGCTCGTTTGGCTATGCCCAGGCGCAGCCGAACACGCTGGCTAAAGAGGCCATGGACAGCAAACGCGATTACATGGTGCAGCTGGGCGCCCGCCTGATTGAGCAGAACGCCACAGCGAAGACTGCGACTCAGGCAAGTGGGGAACAAACATCCTCAACGTCGGTGCTTGGCATCTGCGTTTCAAACGTTTCTGAGGCCTATACGCTGGCGCTGGGATGGTGTGCGAAATACCTCGGCATCAAGGACGAACCGACGAGCTACACGATCAACCAGGAGTTCATCGCGAAGGTTGCTGAGTCTGGCATGGTGACGGCGATAGTTAACGCCTGGCAATCAGGAGCCATGCGCGATAGCGATATGGTTCGTGCGCTGCAGAAGCTTGACATCATCGACCCGGCAGACAGCTCTGACGAAGTGATTGATGCGCTTCGCAACCAGGCACCAACGATGACGGGAGGCTGAGATGCCAACCGTTAACGAAAGCCTGCGCGATGAATCGATAGCGCATTCTGTATGGTTAAGCCGCTACGCCACTGGCGTGGCAAACCGGATGGTGAAGCTGCTCAATGAGACGGATGCGGACCTTTCGGCGCGGCTGCTTGATGCGCTGGACAGATTGCCTCAGGAGAGTTTCACCGTTAATCGTCTGCAGAGTTTACTGGGCAGCGTGCGTGATCTTAACCATCAGGCGATAGCCACCATGCAGGCAGGGCTCGAAAGTGAACTGTTGGCGCTGGCAAAGAACGAGGCCAGTTATCAGCTGAGCCTGTTCGATTCCCTTCTTCCGTCACAGGTGCTGTCACGATACCCGCTTCAGGGAATCACTGCAGACATGGTGTATGCCGCAGCAATGGCGCAGCCTTTTCAGGGGCGGCTGCTGAGTGAGTGGGCGGAGAATCTGGAATCGGACAGGCTGGGGCGGATAGTGAATGCCGTTCGACGTGGGTATGTTGCCGGCGACACGGTAGAAACTATCGCGCGCAATGTCCGTGGCCACGCAAACAAAGACTACCGCGACGGCGCGCTGCAGATGAGCAGGGCAAACGCTGCCAGTATCGCCAAAACAGCCGTAAATCATCTTGCCGCGACCGCGCGCAACAGCTTCACCAGCGCTAACAGCGACATTGTGAAGGGCAAACAATGGCTTTCGACTCTGGACAATAAAACCAGCCACGACTGCATTATTCGTGACCAGTTGCGCTACACGCTGGATAACAAACCAATTGGGCACAAGGTGCCTTACCTGCAGGGACCCGGGAAGATTCATTTCTGCTGCCGTTCTACTGAAACCCTGATACTCAAGTCCTGGCGTGAACTCGGCATCGATATCGATGACATGGACGAGGGTACCCGCGCCAGTATGGACGGGCAGGTCCCGGCGAAAACCACGTATATGGAATGGCTGAGGCGTCAATCGGCGCAACGACAGGATCAGGTCCTGGGTGCCGAGCGAGGTCGTCTGTTCCGTGCCGGAGAAATCGACCTGGCTAATATGTTCACTGACAAAGGCGAGTGGATCAGCCTGGAGAGTCTCAAACAGCTTTCTGGCACCGAAACCTGACAACCAATCCTTTCTACACGCCCTGGCATCCGCCGGGGCTTTTTTATGGGCGAGGCCCGACAAAATCCCGAGGGGAAATTATGTTAATTCGAAACATGCTCATTAAATATTATTCGGCGGCTGGTGAAGAAGATAAATCAGGCGGCGGTGGCGGCGCTCCTGAAATCACTCCCGACATTCAGAAGCTGATTGATGAGCAGGTGTCGGCTCAGGTTACAGGGCTGAAAAACAAAAACACTGAACTGCTCGGAAAGCTCAAAGAGTCAACCGAGTCCCTCAAACGCTTTGACGGTATCGACCCTGACGCAGTGCGCGGCATCCTGCAACGTTTTTCCGACGACGAAGAGGCAAAGCTTATCGCTGGTGGAAAAATTGATGAGGTTCTGAATAAGCGCACTGAACGACTTCGCGCCGATTCGGATAAGCAGATCAAAGCAGCAAACGAACGTGCGGATAAAGCCGAAGCGTTCTCCAACAAATTCCGGGATCGCGTTCTTGGTGATGCTATTCGTGCCGCAGCGCTGAAAGCTGGCGCGCTGGCTGAAGCATCCGATGATCTGATCCTGCGTGCCAAGGGCACATTCCAGCTCAACGACGAAGGCGAGGCCGTAGCGGTTGATGCAAATGGCGATGTTCTGTTCGGCAAAGATGGCAAAACCCCACTGACCCCCCTCGAATGGGCGGAGTCTCTCAAAGAGACGGCCCCGCACCTGTTCCCGCGCGCTGAAGGTACTGACGCGGGCGGACACAAGCCCAGTGGCGGCGGCAGCCTGAAACGTTCCGAAATGAGCGCCAATGATAAAGCGGATTACATCCGCAAGCATGGCCAGCAGGCCTACCTGAAACTTCCGAAATAAGGGATTAACCCATGCCAACAACTGTTAATACAGACCTGATTATTTATGACGACCTGGCGCAGACTGCGTTTCTTGAACGTCGCCAGGATAACCTGGAAATTTTTAATCAGGCTTCTAACGGGGCAATCATCCTCGATAACGAACTGATCGAAGGTGACTTCCGTAAACGCGCCTTCTATAAAGTCGGCGGCTCTATCGAAGCGCGTAATGTCAACTCTACTGACCCGGTCACGGGTAAAAAAATCGGCGCGGGCGAGTCCGTGTCCGTAAAAGCACCATGGAAGTACGGTCCATACGAAACAACCGAAGAGGCGTTCAAGCGTCGCGGACGCGATGTCAGCGAATTCTCTGAGGTGATCGGTGTTGATGTGGCCGATGCTACGCTTGAAGGCTATATCAAATACGCTCTTCAGGGGCTGATCGCTGCAATCGGTGCTAACGCCGACATGGTTGTGACAGCAGACATTGCCACCGACGGCAAGAAAACGCTGACGCGTGGACTTCGCACCTATGGTGATAAGTTCAACCGTGTGTCTCTGTTCGTTATGCACTCCACCACGTACTTCGATATCGTTGATCAGGCCATCGACAACAAAATCTATGAAGAAGCTGGTGTGGTTGTGTATGGCGGTCAGCCGGGCACACTGGGCAAGCCGGTGCTTGTCACCGATACAATGCCTGTTGATGCCATTCTTGGTCTGGTATCTGGCGCTGTGTCAGTTATTGAGTCACAGGCTCCAGGCTTCCGCTCCTATGACATCAACGACCAGGAAAACCTTGCCATCGGCTATCGTGCTGAAGGTACGGTAAACGTCGAGTTGCTGGGTTATAGCTGGGACACCTCTAAAGGTGAAAACCCAGACCTGACGGCCATCGGTACGGAAGGTAACTGGAAGAAACACTTCACCAGCAACAAATCTACTGCTGGCGTGCTGATCAAACTGGGATCCGCAGTGGGGGAGTAACGCTGTCAGCGGATAAAACCTCCGCAACTGCTGACAGCACAGACGCGGTAACTGTGTCCCTGAAGTACACGCTGAACGGCTCCGGTGTATCCGGTAAAACCGTCGCGTGGACGTCCACTGGGGGCACGCTCAGCACGGCCAGTTCTCAAACCGGCTCTGCTGGTGGTGCAACGGTGAAACTCACGTCAGACGCTGCTGGGTCCTTCACGGTAACCGGCACGGTTGACGGCGTGGCGAAAACCACAGAAGAGATCACCTTCACTGCGCCTTCCGGTGAATAACTGATGGGGCGAAAGCCCCATAAACTGGATGACTCGATGATCAATACCGATATCACTTCCCCGGATGCCAACAGCTACGCCACTGAAGAAGATTTGATCGCTTTCGGCGCGCTACGCGGCATAGAACTGCCTGACAGTCTGATACCTCTGCTGATTAAAGCAATGGACTACCTCGAGGGGCTGGACTGGGTAGGTTACCGGGCAAACCCTCGGCAGCCGCTGGCGTGGCCGCGCGAGAATGTTGTCTTGGACGGCTACGACTTTCCCGCCGATGAGGTTCCACGTGAAGTTGTTACTGCGCAGTGCATGCTGGCAGTAGAGGCAATCGACGGCGATTTACTTTCCAGCTCTCGCGAGGCTGCTGTGAAAACTGAACGCGTGGAAGGTGCGGTCACTATGACCTATGCGGTCGCAGACGGAGAAGTTTTTACGCCATCTTATCCGGCTGTCATGGCGCTGCTTGGCGACCTTGCTGGTGGTCGTGGTTACGCCATTAACACTTTTGCGGAGCGTGCGTGAAATGGCTGACCTAAAGCTCGTTAATCTGAATGCCAGAAAAAATGCAGATCTTGAACATCACCGCACGGAAGTTGTAAGGCTACTTGAAGAAGCGCTCCAGGCAGCCAAAGAGGGCAGCTATCGGAGCATGGCTGTATTGCTCATCAAAGATGACGGTGCGGTTCTTGACGCCTGGCATAGCGGCGGTCTGCCCTATGTCATGGTGGGGGCTATTGAATCACTGAAGTGCGATTTCATTAATCTGCAAATTGAGAGGCGCTAACCAGTGGCTATCAACTATCAGCGCATGCAGGCCAGAACAACCCGCATGCTCAAGCAGAACGGCGTGGCGTATAACGTCACCCGTAAAGGTTCGATAACGGTTGTCGGCGGCGTCGAGTACAAATCTGAAGCGGTTCTGTTCTCTGCTGTGGGTGTGAAAACCGAATATGACCCGGGCGAAATTGATGGGACGGTAATCATAAATGGTGACGTTCAGATAGTTTTTACCGCAGAGCAGGAACTCAAAATCGGCGATGTGGTTGATATTGACGGCACAGCCCATCGTGTTGTCAAACCCAACCCGGTAAAGCCTGCTGCGCTGGTGCTCTGCTACAAAGCACAGCTGAGGGCTTAGCATGGGAGAAAATACAGCTTTCATCGCTGAAATTACGGCATTCGTCAATAAAGCGAAAGAGAACCAGGAAGCGGTGGCGCGCGCAGTCGGTATTAAAATCCTCAACCAGCTGGTGATGATGTCGCCTGTTGGTAACCCGGAGCTGTGGGAAATTAACCAGACCGCAGTTTCATATAACCAGGCTGTCTACGACCATAATGAGATGCAAAAAGCGGATCCCGCCAATCTAACTAAAACCGGACGACTCAGGAAAAAGGCACGGCTGGTGGATGGGATGGATGTCAAAGCACCACCGGGGTATACGGGCGGTCGTTTTCGCGGTAACTGGCAGGTGTCCTTTGATGCACCAACGACAGACGAGACTGGCCGGATTGATAAGACAGGTGATCTGACAAAAGCGGCCGGAAACTACACGCTGTCACTGTTTAAAGTTGGTATGAAGGCCATTTATTTCTGCAATAACGTGCCATATGCCTATCCGCTGGAAATGGGGCATTCCACACAGGCTCCTGGCGGCATGGTTCGCATAACTGCCGCTGAGTTTCAACGATTCTTTGAGGAAGCAGTAAGAGAGGTGCCCCGGTGATTCCTGATATTGCATCCGCACTGGCCGCCAGACTGGGTACCTGGGCCGATGCCGAAGGCGTTTCTGTTGCATGGGAGAACGTGCCGTTTACACCTCCTGCTAACGAGATGTACCTGGCTGTTCACGATATGCCCGTTACGCCGCGAACAATCGATCTCGGTCTGCGCTGCCGGACTTATTCAGGCGTCTACCAGATTAATGTTGTTGCGCCGGCCGGTTCCGGCCGTACCTCCGCCGTTGCTCTGGCGGGCAGAGTTGCGGAGTTGTTCCCCGAAGGGCTGGAAATCGAAGGCAATGACTTCACCTGCTGGATTAGCAGTCAACCTGGCATATTCCGCGGTATCCCTACACAAGTGTCCTACACCGTTCCTGTCAGCCTGAATTACAGGGCTGACATTATCAGCTGATTCCCTCTCTGATGCTCCACATCTGACCGGCTTAAGGCCGGTTTTCTTGTTTCTGAAGGAGAAACCATTATGGGCTTTGCACTGCCTAACGGCGCTCACGTTTATCTGGCGTCGGGCTACGGCCCGGCTATTACGTTCACCGGCGCGACGAATGCCGAGCATGTGGTGATCACTGTCAGTGACCCCGATGAACTTGCGGCTGGCGATATCGTTCATGTGAACTGCAACTGGTCGGGTATTGATAACGTAATCGCGAAAATTGAAGCGATTGCAGAAAGCGCTGTAACTCTGCGCAATATCAATACCACTAACAAAAACAAATATGCTGCTGGTGGCGGTACCGGCTCAATCCGCAAGGTGCTTGAGTGGACAGAATTGCCACAAATCACAGAAGTATCAAAAGCTGGTGGCGATCAGAACACCACGCAGATTCAGTTCCTCAGCGATGACAGACAGCGCAACCTGAACACCTACAAATCAGCAGTTTCCCAGACCTACACGATCGCTCATGACTCCACGCTTCCGGTATACCCACTGCTGCGTCAACTGGACGAAGACGAAGAGACGGTCGCGGCTTACATGTACGTGCCAAAGGCGAAAGAGAACCGATACTGGGCGGCAACAACGTCTTTCGACGATACGCCGGCAACGCAGGTGAACGAAGTTGAAACGGTTACCGTTGTGCTCAATCTGCAGTCGCCTGCGATGACGTTCTACAAAATTACCGACGCCGCGGCGTGAGCCGGGGATAACAATAATATGAGCCTCCTGTTTGGAGGCTTTTTTACGCTAAGGGGCAACGATGGCGACCAAATTCACTCTTCAGCCAAAACCAACTTTCAAGGCTAATGTCTCGATCCCGCGCGCAGGTGATGAGGATGGAGTCCTGACATTTACGTTTAATCACAAACCACTCAAAGAACTGGCAGACCTGGAGAAACTTGAAGGCAAAACAGCCACTGATTTTCTTATGGAAATCATTGCAGGCTGGGCGCTCCCTGATGCGTTCAACGCAGAGAACCTGTCGGTGCTGCTGGAGAATTACCCGGCGGCCATTAAGGCCATTCCGGAAACGTACTATCGCGAGCTGATGGGACACCGCGAAAAAAACTGATAGCGGTTGCCTCTGCGTTCTATACGCCTGAACCAACGGCGGCTGACCTGGCACCCTACGGGCTTACGCCGGACGATTACGATGACCAGTTCATTGACGTCTGGCCGGATGTCTGGCCCTCCTTCCTGGTATTTCAGGCCGTCAGTACACAATGGCGCACAGGTATGGGCGGTGCGTCCGGGCTGGATTACAACGTACTCCCCTGGATGATGCGCCTGCATAACGTTGACGATGAGGCAACCGCGCTTTCGGATATAAGGGTGATGGAAAGCGCTGCGCTAAGAATAATGCATAAAGAGAGGGCGGGATGAGCAACGACATCGCAACGATTTCGCTGCGTGTGAACACGAGCGAACTGGAGCGCGGTAACCGTGAACTGGATCGCTTTCAGGAAACTGCGACCGCGGCGGCCGGTAAAGCGGATGACCTGAACAGTACGTTCCGTACCGGGATTGATAACCAGAAAAAAAACAGCGAAAGCCTTAAGCAGCAGCGCCAGGAACTTCAGAACCTGCTGAATAAAATCAGCCCGGTCAACAAGGCACTGGATGAGCTGGACACCATTCAGGAGAGCCTGGCTAAATTCCGCAGTAAAGGTCTGGTGGGTGACGAAGATTTCACACGCTATAACAGCGTGCTTGAAACGACACGAACAAAACTGGCACAGGTCATGGAAGCTGAGACAGCTGAAGGGCGGGTCCGGATTGAACAGGCTCAGGCGGCGCAACGTGCAGCTGCAGCGAGTAAAACGTTTATAGACTCCCTGGAAGAGCAGGTTTCTGCAATCGGTAAAACCCGCGCAGAGTTGCTTGAACTGAAGGCTGCTCAACTAGGTGTGTCAGAACGCGCCGCGCCTATGATCGCCCGGTTGAAGGAGCAGGAGGAAGCGTGGAAATCGGGGGCTATCAGTGCGGGGCAATATCGCAACGCAATGCGATACCTGCCGATGCAAATGACGGATATCGTGACGTCACTGGCTTCGGGCATGCCCGTCTACATGGTAGCCATACAGCAGGGCGGCCAGTTGCGGGACTCGTTTGGTGGCGTTGCAAATGCGCTAAAAGCGATGTTATCCATGGTCACCCCGGTTCGTGTCGCGATTGGTGGTCTGGCAGGTGCTGTTCTGCTTGCTGCTAAAGCAGGCTCCGACTATTTCACAGCCTATGAAGAAATTAACAAAGCCATCATTCGGACCGGCAATATTGCCGGAACGTCTGCGCTCCAGGTTATGGCTTCATCTCAGACTATTGCCGCTTCTACTGGCGCTACGGTTGATACTGTCCAGGGGCTCATGACCGAACTGGTTGGCATGGGATCACTGACACAGCAGCAGCTTGAAAAGGCTACGAGCTCGATGGCTATGGCCGTTCAAACCGGTATTGTTTCGGCACAGGACATCACAAAAGCCTATAAAGACATTGAAAAAGACCCTGTCAAAGCACTGCAGAGCCTCAATGAGCAGTATAACTTTCTTACCGTTTCGCAACTTAAGCACATTGATGATTTGGTGAAGCAGAAAAATCAGACTGCTGCAGTAACTCAGGCAATGGATTTGTTTGGCGACACGATGGAGACGCGCGGGGAGCAGGCCTATGACTCTCTGACACCCTTTGGACGGCTGTGGCTCGATATCAAGGGGTGGGCATCTGAAGCGATGCAGAGTATCGGCCAATGGGTGGCAGAACTTGCATCAAACACGCTCAAGGAGTTCAACGCAATTTATTACAGCGTTGCGATAGTCTTTCAGAAGCTGAATCAGATTATTTCATCATCTATAGCGGCTGCGATTAATCTCGTTCCTGACTGGGCGAAAACGGATACCCTGCAGGGATGGCAGGACTATAACGAACAGATGGCCGGCGCTTATGGTGACAGCGTTTCTCAGCTTAAAAAAGACTGGGATGCAGCCGACATTAGCGCAGGTAAATACCTTGATACCACCCGCAAGATAAAAACCGCGACAACCCAGAAGGATCGGGAAGAAGTCGCTTTGTTTGGTAAAAAGACGAAAACCGGAAAGCAGGGCGCTGTATCCGCTGGTGATCGCACCGCGGACGCAGCTCAGGCTGAACTGCTTGCGCTTCAGGCTCAGTTACGTGCCCTGCAGCAGCATAAAGGTCTGAACGATACTATCAGCCAGCAGCGAAAAGACCTGTGGACTACTGAGGCTAAATTCCAGGTACTGGAAGAGGCATCACGGTCACGCTCCCTGACAAAGCAGGAAAAATCTCTCCTCGCTAGCAAAGACCAGGTTCTGCAACTGGCGAGGCAGAAAGCTCTGCTTGGTGACCAGATTACCGCGCAGGAACAACTCAACAAGCGCATGGATACATCGCAGAAATACGTCACGCAGATGGCTGAGAAACAGGCTGCGTTACTGGGTGGCGCCGGGATGAGCGATCGGATGGCTCAGCGTGAACTCGCGAAAAGTCAGCTCGCTGCAGGCTGGAAAAATTCAGGTGGCTCTCTGGAGGATGAGGGTTATCAGAAGCAGCTTAAAGCGGCGAATGATTACTATGACGCAGATGACAGGTTGCGTGGTGACTGGCTGATCGGTGCAAAAAAAGGCTGGGCTGAATTTGAAGACAGCGCGACCGATGTTTACTCGCAGGTGCAGACGATTACCAGCAATGCGTTCACCGGGATGGCCAGCACCCTTACGGACTTCTTTACTACTGGAAAAGCTAACTTCTCCGATTTCCTGTCTACCTTCCTGAAGGGCATCGCCCAGATGCTGACGCAACTGGCTCTGATCAATGGAATGAAGTCTGCCTTTGGTGGGAACTCATTTGGTTCATTTTTTGGATTTTCCGGTGGTGGCGCAGTCCCGGAATTTGATACTGGCGGCTATACAGGCGATGGTGGGAAATATCAGCCAAAAGGTGTCGTTCATGGCGGTGAGTTCGTCTTTACCAAAGAGGCTACCAGCGCGCTGGGGGTTGGTAACCTCTATTCACTTATGCGGAGTGCGCAGGGTTATGCAAATGGCGGTTATGTCGGTAATGCACCGATGTACGGGTTGCAATCGTCAGCTGCTGGAGGTGTGACAGTTCAAACATCGGTGGTCGTGCAGAATCAGGCCTCTCAGCAGAAGACTAATGGTAACAGCGACGCTATTTCGCGGGCATATAAACAGACCATTGACCAGTCTGTTCGCGCCGGGATTGCTAAGCAGCTTCAGCCCGGTGGTTTAATCTGGAATGCAACAAAATCACGTTAACTCAGCTTATCAGTTTTTTTGATCATACCATTAACCATGTTAGGATGTTTCTGATTGCAATTAAAGGAAACATAAAATGAATAAGGTAGTTGCTTTAGCTCTTGGGGCATTATTACTGTCAGGCTGTACTGTTCGTGTTGCTGATATGACCGTAGGAAGTACCAAAAACTACAACCTTAACGCAGCTAAGTTTGAGAAAGGTCAGCGTGTGACTGGTGAAGACAAAGCTCCAATTGTTATTTTCCCGCTGGGCATTCCAAGCGTTAAAACAGCAATGGATCGGGCTATTGAAAAAGATAAATGTTCCGTAGGCCTGAGTGATGTTGTTATTTATCAATTAAACCACGCATTTATCTTCGGCACATATGGTTTCCGTGTCGAAGGCACGCAGATTATTGATAAGTCTCAACTTGGTTGTGAAAACCGTTAATCTTCGACTTATACAGACAAGCCACCTTCGGGTGGCTTTTTTTATGGAGCAAACATGGGAGTTGAAACATTTACCTGGCGAACGCAGATACAAGCGGGGATGGAGGGAACTTTCAGCTACAAAACGCGCTCTGCAACCTTTGGCGACGGCTATGAGCAGATCGCCGGGGAAGGCATTAACCCTGAAAAGCAGTCATGGCCTGTCACACTGACGGGGAAAAAAGCGGACATGCTTCAGGCCCTGATATTCTTTCGTTCTCACGTCACAAAGTCATTTATCTGGACATCGCCAGTTGGCGAAACAGGGCTCTATCGGATTGAGGCCGAATCAATCAAATCACAGCCCTTATCCAGCAATGTTATGACCATTTCCGCAACATTCAAACAGGCTTACTCACCATGATTACCCAGGATTATCAACGCCTCGAACCAGGCGAAAAAATACGTCTTATTGAAGTGGACGGATCCACATTTGGCCTTGAGGACATTCTGCGCTTTCATGCGTATAACTTGCCGCATACCGAAGAAGAGATTGCGACTGCTGGTGGCGACGTATCAAAGCTTAAGGCGAAGAGCATCTGGTGGCAGGGCGAAGAGTATGGTGCCTGGCCATATAAGCTGGAGGGGCTGGAAGCTTCTACTGATGGCGGTAGCGCGCAGCCTACGCTAACCGTGGCCAACATTGACAGCTCTATCACTGCGCTCTGTCTTGCTTATGACGATATGCTGCAGGCCAAAGTCACTATTCATGACACTTTCACGCATTACCTCGATGCACGTAATTTCCCGGATGGAAATCCCACAGCAGACCCCCTGCAGGTGAGGAAACGCGTTTTCTATATCGACGGTAAAAATAGTGAGTTGCCCGGGGAGAGTGTTGAGTTTGTTCTTACCAGCCCTATGGATCTGCAGGGATTGATGATCCCGACGCGCCAGCTTCATTCTCTGTGTACCTGGTGCATCCGGAATAAATATCGCACCGGCGACGGCTGCGACTATGCTGGAACCCGCTATTTCGATAAAAACAACAACCCGGTGAGCGATCCGTCTCTGGATGAATGCAACGGCACGCTGACGGCCTGCAAACTTCGGTTCGGTGAAAATAACGAACTCTCGTTTGGTGGTTTCCCGGGCACGTCTTTGATCAGGAGCTGATATGCGGCAGAAAACCATCGATGCGATTATGTCACATGCTGCAGCTGAGTATCCTCGCGAATGTTGCGGCGTGGTGGCGCAGAAAAGCCGAGTTGAACGTTATTTTTCATGCCGCAATCTGGCTTCAGAACCAACAGAGCAGTTTCATCTTTCGCCCGAGGATTACGCTGAAGCTGAAGACTGGGGGACGATAACGGGAATCGTACATAGTCACCCCGACGCCACGACACAGCCAAGCGAACTGGACAAGGCTCAATGCGATGCAACTTTGCTCCCTTGGCATATTGTCAGTTGGCCGGAAGGAGACTTACGTACCATTACTCCTCGCGGTGAATTGCCCCTGCTCGGTCGCCCGTTTGTGCTCGGACACTATGACTGTTGGGGCCTAGTGATGAGCTATTTCCGGCAGGAACACGGGATTGAGCTTAAGGATTACCGGGTCGATTATCCCTGGTGGGAAAACGACTATCCGGACAACTTCTATCAGGATTGCTGGTATGAGTGCGGATTCCGGGAATTCAACGGGCCACCGAAACCTGGAGATATGGTGATCATGCAGGTTCAGGCCGATAAGTGGAATCACGCTGGAATTCTGCTGGATGGTAATATGTTGCTGCACCATCTATATGGTCATATGAGCCAGCGCGTGCCGTATGGCGGTTACTGGCGTGACCGTACTATGAAGATTTTACGATATGTGGAGTTTTTGTAACAGGTGCCTAAGGTGGTTATTACTTATTGGGAAGATTAGGCCATTTCATGAACGCAAATACCCACAGCATTATGAAATGCAGACCCGGCATCGACAGGAAGATAGCCATCGCCCAGCCAAAACCGGCTTTCTGTGCCATGCGAAAGCAAGGGAAAAAGGTAATTAGCCAAATAATAAATACCAGCCCGGCAAGTGGATTGTGTTCCATTCTACTATTCCTTGTTTCGTTGTAAGCCCTATTAGACTTAGGGGTACTGTCTAAATACCTGAATTTTTTCTATGAATCAATGCCTGTAAGGTGGCAATCATTTACATACAAACCCATCAGGTTGCATTCATTTTTACGGAGACATTATGTCCGTTGCAATGACTGAAACACTACGAACCATCAAACTTTATGGAGTACTGGGTGCCACTTTTGGCAGGGAGTACAAACTATCCGTCGCCTCACCCAAAGAAGCCATCCGTGCATTGTGTGTGATCGTCCCTGGTTTCGAGCGTTTTCTGAATACCAGCAAACAGCGCGGGCTAACGTATGCGGTTTTCAGCGGAAAACGGAATCTTTGTGATGACGAACTCAGCATGGATAAAGGTGCCGAAGATATTCGCATAGCGCCGGTGATCATCGGCAGTAAGCGAGCCGGGGTGTTTCAGACAATCCTCGGGGTTGCCCTTGTCGCTGTTGCTGCGTTCGTCACGGGAGGGGCTGCGATCGGGATTGGTGGTACCGCTTTCGCTGGTGGATGGGGAGCTGTGGCGGGGATTGGAGCATCAATGGCGATCGGTGGCGTAGTCCAGATGCTTTCTCCCCAGACAACCGGGCTAGCCAGTAAACAATCTGCTGATAACCAAGCCAGCTACGCCTTTGGTGGAGTAACAAACACGACAGCCCAGGGCAACCCGGTGCCACTCTTGTACGGCCGGCGCCGTATAGGTGGCGCGATCATATCCGCCGGTATCTATGTTGAAGATCAGCAGTAAGCATGCTGTAATGGGCTTACTTAATATGGGGTGACTTGAGCTTAGATTCAAAATGAAAAAAACATCTATTCTTTTCCTTTGTACTTCCTTATTTTCAGGCATGGCTTTGGCTGAGAACCATTACATACCTCTCCTCTATAATTTATCTACTATGTTTGATTTCAATCCAGTTAAAGGAGCTGTCAAATCCTTAGATACTGATGTTGAAGAAAATGGGAAAGTCACTTATAAAATTTCCATCAGACTGGATAAGAATGGGTGTGTTGAAAGCTTAGATCTTGATAACGTTTCTTCTGGTCATAAAACCAATCTAAAAAATAGCAACGGAAGTCTTGTTGGTCAGAGAGATGGTAAGCCTTTCTCAATACAGATCGATGAAAAATGTAATATTTTGAGTAAAAATGAAAATGGTGACGAGTTGCGATATAATCTTTACTCGAATGGTCTAATTAAAGACACCTATTTTTTGGGTAAGAAAATATCTGAGCATTTTTATGATGATGATTCTAATTTGATACGTTCTGAATTTTATAGTTCTGGAAAGATTCTATCAAAAAACGAAATATCTTATGTTGATAAAGACAGGAAGCCTCTTGATTATAAAATTATAAATACATCAGTTTACTCGGAAGGTTATACAGCAACGAATACTTGCCATTATAGCGAAAAGCTTGTTCCTGAAATATGTAAAGTAACAGTACAGAACGCTGGAAATCCTTTGCCGAAACCAGTATTTATGACTGCAAATACGAAAGTTGAATTCTACTAGATTAAACAAATTTCAAAAAGCCACCTCTGGGTGGCTTTTTTTATGGGCGCAATATGTCTATAGCAACCGCTATTAAAGGCCGCAAGGGCGGCAATTCAAGCTCAAGAACTCCTACAGAACAGCCAAACGATCTTCAGTCAGTAGCCAAGGCGAAAATCCTTCTCGCGTTGGGAGAGGGGGAGTTTGCTGGTGGTCTCACTGCGCGCGATATTTATCTCGATGGCACTGCACTTGAGAACGCAGATGGTTCCGAGAACTTCAGCGGTGTGGCTTGGGAGTTTCGTTCTGGAACTCTGGCGCAAAAATACATTCAGGGAATCCCCGGTACCGAAAACGAAATCAGCGTGGGAACTGAGGTATCGAGCGCTACTGCGTGGACGCGCACCTTTACCAATACTCAGCTTTCAGCGGTTCGCCTGCGTCTGAAATGGCCTTCGCTTTTCAAGCAGGAGGACGACGGCGATCTGGTCGGTTACTCGGTTAATTATGCGATTGACCTGCAGACGGACGGCGGCATATGGCAGACGGTACTCAATATCAGCGTGACCGGCAAAACGACTTCAGGTTACGAACGCAGTCACCGTATTGATTTACCACAGGCTGGCAGTACCTGGACAATCCGACTGCGTAAGATTACGTCTGATGCCAACAGCGCGAAGATCGGCGACACGATGATGCTGCAGAGCTTCACCGAGGTAATTGACGCCAAATTACGCTATCCAAACACAGCGCTGCTTTATATCGAATTCGATTCCAGCCAGTTTAACGGTTCTATCCCGCAGATCTCCTGCGAGCCTCGCGGCCGCGTTATCCGCGTTCCAGATACCTACGACCCCGAAACCCGCATATATAGTGGTATGTGGACTGGGACATTTAAATGGGCATGGACGGACAACCCTGCGTGGATTTTCTACGACCTGGTGGTTAGCGACCGTTTCGGGCTAGGGGATCGTCTCACCACAGCGAACATAGACAAATGGACACTCTACCAGGTTGCACAGTATTGCGATCAGATGGTGCCGGATGGCAAAGGCGGAAGTGGCACCGAACCGCGATATATCTGTAACGTGTACATTCAGGATCGTAACGACGCGTACACAGTTCTGCGTGATTTCGCTGCCATATTCCGTGGGATGACCTACTGGGGCGACGACCAGATTGTGGCGCTGGCTGACATGCCGCGAGATGTTGATTTTACATACACGCATGCAAACGTTATAGAGGGCCGGTTTACCTATTCGAGCAGCACTACAAAGAATCGTTATACCAATGCACTGGTGTCATGGTCCGATCCTGATAACGCTTATTCGGACGCTATGGAGCCTGTTTTTGAACAGGCGCTGGTAGCGCGTTATGGCTTTAACCAGCTTGAGATAACCGCTATTGGTTGTACCCGGCAATCAGAGGCGAACCGAAAAGGGCGCTGGGGTATTCTCACAAATAACAAAGATCGTGTTGTTACTTTTGATGTAGGAGAAGACGGTAACATTCCACAGCCTGGTTATGTGATCGCTGTTGCCGACCGTAATCTTTCCGGGCGCGACCTGGGCGGCCGTATCTCTGCGGTGAATGGTCGCGTGCTGACGCTGGACAGGGCGCCGGATGCTTCGGCAGCCGACAGGATGATTGTCAATCTTCCATCGGGTGTTTCACAGTCACGCACCATTCAGTCGATTACGGGCAATAAAGTGACCGTTACGACCGCTTACAGCGAAACGCCTGTGGCTGAGGCAGTATGGGTCATTGAGTCTGACGAGCTCTACGCACAGCAGTATCGCGTTATTACGGTAACTGATAATAATGACGGCACGTTCACAATCGTCGGTGCAAATCACGATCCGGATAAATTCGATCGCATTGATACCGGAGCCATCATTGACCAGCGGCCGGTGAGCGTGATCCCGCCAGGTAACCAGTCGCCGCCTGCGAACATCGTGATCAGCTCGTTTTCTGTGGTGCAGCAAAATATCAGCGTCGAAACGATGCGCGTAAGCTGGGACCAGGCGCAGAACGCTATCGCCTATGAAGCGCAATGGCGCCGCAACGACGGTAACTGGGTTAACGTGCCGCGCAGCTCCACCACGTCATTCGACGTCCCCGGGATTTATGCCGGGCGCTACCTGGTGCGCGTACGCGCAATCAATGCCGCAGAAATCTCATCAGGATGGGGCTATTCAGAAGAGAAAACGCTGACTGGTAAAGTAGGCAACCCACCGAAGCCGGTTGGCTTCATCGCTTCTGAAAACGTGGTATTCGGTATCGAGTTGAACTGGGGATTCCCGGCGAATACCGACGACACGCTGAAGACGGAAATTCAGTATAGTCTGACCGGTACCGAAGACGATGCGATGCTGCTAGCCGATGTGCCTTACCCGCAGCGCAAATATCAGCAGATGGGTCTTAAGGCTGGGCAGATTTTCTGGTACCGCGCGCAGCTGGTGGACCGCAGCGGAAACGAATCAGGGTACACAGAATGGGTGCGAGGGCAGGCCAGTATCGATGTCTCCGACATTACCGATGTGATCCTGGAGGAAATTAAAGACTCCGATACCTTCAAAGACCTGATCGAGAACGCGGTGGACAGCAATGAAAAAATTGCTGGCATGGCTGACGACATCAAACAGGCCAACGATGAACTTGAGCTGCAGGCGCAGGAAATCGCCAAAAACGCGCAGGACATTGGGCAGGTTCAGACCAGCGTTAATGAACTTTCGAGCACGGTTGGTGAAGTGTCGTCCTCTCTCTCTGAGCTTGAGCAGACTGTGGCGACGGCTGATACCGCGCTGGGCCACAGAATCGACAGCATCAGTGTGTCTATGGACGGGATGACGGGTGGGGTGAAAAACTCGGCCATCGCAATTATCCAGAACGGGCTGGCGCAGGTGGCCACACGTAAAAGGCTATCCGCAACGGTCGCCGGTAACAGCGCTCAGCTGGATCGTATTGATGAGGTCATCGTTAACGAGAAGGAGGCAACGGCACGTTCGCTGCTGAGCCTGCAGACGGACGTCAACGGCAACAAAGCATCTATTAATAGCCTGAATCAGACGTTTTCGGATTACCAGCAGGCTATGGCCACGCAGGTAAACAGCATCACGGCGACCGTCAATGGACACACTTCTGCGATCACCACCAACGCTGAGGCCATTGCGAACGTTAACGGCGACCTGAAAGCTATGTACAGCATCAAAGTCGGGTTATCCAGTAACGGTCAGTATTACGCAGCAGGGATGGGGATTGGGGTTGAGAATACCCCCGGTGGCATGCAGTCGCAGGTTGTTTTTCTGGCTGACCGTTTTGCTGTGACCCAGTACGCCGGGGCCACGGTTACGCTTCCGTTTGTTATTCAGAACGGGCAGACCATCATCCGGGAAACGCTCATTGGTGACGGGACAATCGGCAACCTCAAACTCGGCAACTACATCCAGTCGACAACCTGGGATGGAACCGGAAACGTTGGCTGGCACATCAACAAATCAGGTTATGCCGTGTTCAATAATGTCACCGTGCGTGGAACGGTTTACGCCACGAACGGGGAGTTTACCGGGAAAGTGACGGCAACCAGTGGTTCATTCAGGGGGACAGTGGAGGCTGAGAATTTTGTCGGTGATGTGGTTAACGCAGGTGTCGGTCTGGATAAATCCAAATCCGGCTCAGGAGGTGTAACGACCAATCTGACTTATACGGATACAACCGGAACCAGCAAGCCCAAGACAGTAATTGTATCAGCGGTTGTATTGATATATGGAGTATCTGGCGACGATGCCACTGCGCGGATATCAGTGACCATCGACGGAACCACAAAGGATTATCAGTGGGTAACCTGTTCAACCCGGAATACAACCAACGCTGTAGCGGTCCCGGTGATTTTTGCGAAAAGCGGTATTACGAAACAGGTAGTGACTGCATCAATAAGCGTAAATGATATGTCGGGAGGAACTAACGCATCGAAGAAAGAGATTCTATCGCCGGTGTTGCAGATTGCACGTGGTTCAGGTTCATTTTCCTCGTCATAAAAATAAAGCCCCTGATGGGGCTTTATTTATTTTACTTGAATGGTGCTTTAATTTTTTGGGCCGGGAGTTCTCTGTCTTTGTAAGAGACGCCACCAGTACATGGCTTAACGTGTGAGACATTATCGTAAGACGTGACAGTGGATGTATTCGCGTTAACACAGGCGTCAATCTGGCGTTTCTGTGCTGTTCCACCATCGCCATATCCAGGATTGGATGTGTGTCCCGCTTCTGAAGCTACAGACAGTGATGATATTGACAATAACGTCACGCCTATAAGCATCGATAAATAGTTCTTTTTCATTTTTACATTCCATTAATTAGTGGAATGCACATATTCACAAATAAACATTAATTATTCAGATCGTTTGTGCGAATCAATATTTAGTTATTGATCGTTTATAGCGATCAATTAATTAAGAGGTACCTATGCTTTATAATACTGGCACTATCGCTATTAACGGAAATACCGCAACCGGCACTGGCACAAACTGGACGGCACCGGCCAGCCAGGTTCGCGCTGGCCAGACGATTATCGTCATGTCTAACCCGGTCCAGATGTTCCAGATTTCAGCCGTGAACAGCGCCACGTCATTGACGGTTACGCCAGCTGCTTCCCCGGCGCTGAGCGGCCAGAAGTATGGAATCCTTGTGTCAGACAATATCTCGGTCGACGGCCTGGCACAGGCCATGTCACAGCTCATTAAAGAGTATGACGAGAACATTGGCGCGTGGGAGACGTTCGCCACCACCTCAGCAAACCAGAGCATCACCGTTACCATCAACGGCACCCCTGTAACGATCCCCGGCATCGGCAAACTGGCGCAGAAAGGGAGTAACGGTGCGCTTGCAATCGCTGACGGCGGGACCGGGGCAACGAAGCCAGAAGACGTTCGCACAAACCTCGGCTTAGGAAACAGCGCAACACGAGACGTTGATAATAAGTTTGCACCGTTAGCATCGAGCATAGATATTGCGCCAGTGATGGCTCAATACCATCGCGATTTCAGGCCCCTCGCTTCGTATGATTTGATTAGTCAATACCCGCTGGGTATGTCCTTTGGTATCCAGGCGGGTGGAAATGGATGGGGAGGTGGCAGCGGTGCAGATACATACACCAGCATGTTAACTCTTCGTGGCTGGCATGATGCGACCGGTGGTGGCTATACGGCATGGCAATTAGCTTCAACGTCTCAGGGGCTTAAGTATCGCCAGGGGACAGGGACTGTTGCGGGGCTTTCGAACGTTGGTTTTTCCACAACACACACCCTTTACTCAACGCAGAACACCACAAAGACCAGCGATGGCACGCTGAAGGCAGCATCGCCAGTGGTGAAGTTATTTGCTGACGGTTCTTTCGAAACTAACGACGAATCAGAAGGCGTTAAAGTCACCCGTCTGGGCATTGGGCAATACCTTGTCGAAGGATGTGAGGCTCTAAATTCGGACGCTGCCTGGGGCGGTATCGATGGTGGTTTTGATATTCCTACCGACCGTAACAAGCAGCCTCTGCTATGGCTTGATTATGAGGTTAATGCTGACGGTTCTGTGTTGGTGAAAACCTATCACCGCACACACCCGCAAGCGCCAGCGTTCGCCAGGAACGAACTGAAGGGTATTAGCAATGGCGATCCTGTCGATATTCCCCGCGACCAATTTGTCTCCGTTCGCGTCGAGATGCCTGCCGATTCTTTATACAAATCCAAAACACGTCGGGTAGAACAAGAAATGCATGCTGGAAGGAATGAATAAAGGTAAACTTAGTAAAACCTGCGTTGGTATGTTACCAACTAACGTTCCTACCGCCCGTATAGTAGGAATGACAGTACACTGATATCGAGGAACAAGGGTTTTTGCATACTTGGATTTATTGATTGTTACTGCTTAACCATATATAGGTCTGTAATCATAATTTTTTGTATTGCTACATTCATAGGAGAGCAAAAAGATGAAGACTCAAAAAGGAATTTATATAGAATTTCCGGATGGGAATTTCAATGTAACATCCAGAAACAATAAAGGGCATGCTTTTAAAATGGATGCGTCTGCACTTTATCTGACTTGGCAAAAGTCAGATAGTAGAGTTTTCATTAACTATGCAGGAACGCAAGCTGCAGAAAGTTATTCTAAACTTGAAGTTCCTTTAGATGTTGCTTATCTAAAAGAAATGGCTAAACAGATCAGGTTCTTGGCGAGGAAGCTTGAAAATAACGAGTTATAAATAAAATAGTTGTGTGGAATAAATGGAGAAAATATCCCTAATATCTCGAATATAAAATTTGGGAACAGAGTGTAATGAGATTGGGAGCCGATAGGTTCCCTATTGTCATTGAATATATGAAGTATATAAAATCGATGCAGGCTCTTTTAACTGCTTATGATGATTATTGCCAGTAATATACTGGGAGAATTAAATGTTGTGGTGTGTGCTTTAAAGTTACTTTATTTTCTAAACCGCATATTTTAAATGTGTTTGCCTTCGGTTTAATGGTTGTTTTTTTTATTTTTTTTTTGATGACCCAAGATTTCAACTTAATTTCGGATCTGAAAGTTGATTAATTTTAAGCTGTCCGGAGTTATTATGTTTTTTATCAGAAGTCAACGTGTGGTTAATACTGAAACTAATTATGCAAAGATAACTTGAAATGAAAAAAAACTGACTTTCTAGCAACATGTTATCGTACGCAAAGAATGTGAGCGAACTTTTGAATAAAGAACGAGCGGGGCGATGGCGCATAGGCTGCACTCAAAAAGCTGATGAAAATCCTCCGTGAAAAGATGCGTTAGTTGTGTAGGAATATGGTCTGGAGGTTCGCATTAGCGGAAATTAGAACAACTGATGGGCGAACTCCGTCAGCGTGGCATTCACTTCAAGAGCCTCACAGACAGCATGGATACATCCAGCCCAATGGGGCGTTTTATATTTCACATCATGTCAGCACTGGCGGAAATGGAAAGAGAGTTTATTGTGGAGCGAACCCGTGCGGTGTTAGAAGTGGCAAGAGAAAAGGGTGAATAGGCGGAAGGCGTGCAAAATTAACCCCAGATCAATGGTCTCAGGCTGGCAGATTGATCGCCAACGGAGTGGATCGGAAAAAGGTTGCAATCATTTACGATTTGGCTGTCTGCACCTTGTATAAAAGGTTTCCCGCTTCAAAGTCGTCTTAATTCTGCTCATTTAGACCCAGTGCTGTAAAATTTACAAAAGCAACAAATCGAATCGTGAGAGAAACTTAGAAACGAAGCGGTGAAGCTTTGTACAGCCATATGGAATCCGGTGTATTGCGAACCCTCAAAAAGAAAACTACTGTATATAAAAACAGTGTTTGAGGTACGCGTAATGGAATTTATCAGGCCTGCAGAATTGCGAGAAATTATCGCGCTTCCACTTTTCAGCGACTTAGTGCAATGCGGCTTTCCCAGCCCGGCAGCTGACTACGTAGAACAGCGTATCGATCTCAATGAGTTACTGGTTTCACACCCGAGCTCGACGTATTTCGTAAAAGCCGCAGGCGACTCAATGATCGAGGCCGGTATTAGCGACGGTGATCTGCTGGTGGTGGATAGCTCTCGTACTGCTGAACACGGAGATATCGTAATCGCCGCGGTAGAAGGGGAGTTCACAGTCAAGCGTTTGCAGCTCCGCCCGACCGTTCAACTCAATCCGATGAACAGCGCTTATTCGCCGATTATCGTCGGCAGCGAGGACACGCTCGATGTGTTCGGCGTCGTAACTTTCATCGTTAAATCGGCGAGCTGAACATGTTCGCGCTCTGTGATGTGAATTCGTTCTACGCATCATGCGAGACGGTGTTCAGGCCCGATTTAAGAGGCCGGCCGGTTGTTGTTCTCTCGAATAACGATGGCTGCGTGATAGCCCGAAGCGCTGAGGCCAAGGCGGCTGGAATTACTATGGGGGAGCCGTTCTTCAAGCAAAAGGATCTTTTCCGGCGCGCTGGCGTTGTCTGCTTCAGCAGCAACTATGAGCTGTATGCTGATATGTCGAACCGGGTAATGTCGACGCTTGAGGAAATGAGCCCCCGCGTCGAAATTTACAGTATCGATGAAGCTTTTTGTGACCTGACGGGCGTTAGGAACTGCCGGAACCTGACTGACTTCGGCAAAGAGATCCGCGCGACAGTTCTGAAGCGTACGCATCTGACTGTCGGGGTTGGCATTGCGCAGACAAAAACACTCGCAAAGCTGGCAAACCACGCCGCCAAGAAATGGCAGCACCAGACTGGCGGAGTAGTTGATTTATCGAACATCGACCGCCAGCGACGACTGCTTTCGCTGGTTCCAGTCGAGGACGTCTGGGGCGTTGGCCGCCGCATCAGTAAGAAGCTTAACGCCATGGGCATTAAAACAGCTATGGACCTCTCAGAACAAAGCACATGGATTATCCGTAAACACTTTAACGTAGTACTTGAGCGAACCGTCCGGGAGTTGCGCGGCGAGCCTTGTCTTGAGCTGGAAGAGTTTGCGCCAGCAAAGCAGGAAATCGTATGCAGCCGATCATTTGGCGAACGCGTCACCGAGTACGAACAGATGCGCCAGGCTATTTGTAGTTATGCGGCACGTGGTGCTGAAAAGCTACGCGGTGAGCATCAGTATTGCCGGTTTATCTCGGCGTTCGTTAAGACCTCTCCCTTTGCGTTGAATGAACCGTATTACGGTAATAGCGCATCAATGAAGCTTCTTACACCAACTCAGGATTCACGCGATATCATCAACGCTGCGGTAAAGTGCCTGGACAGAATCTGGAAGGATGGTCACCGGTACCAGAAGGCAGGAATCATGCTTGGGGACTTTTTCAGCCAAGGTGTAGCTCAGCTCAACCTGTTCGACGAGAACGCCCCGAGGGCAGGTAGCGAAAGGTTGATGGAGGTGCTGGATCATCTGAATGCGAAAGACGGTAAAGGAACGCTGTACTTTGCAGGCCAGGGCATTCAGCAACAGTGGCAGATGAAGCGAGAAATGCTGTCGCCTCGATATACGACGAGATATTCAGATCTGCTTAGAGTTCGATAAATTTTCCTGATTTCTTGGTCAGCTTTCTGTAAAAAGCAGGCGATCATTGCAGTAATTTAGTTAAGGAAAGTAATTTTTGATAATATTGAGCGAGAAAGGAGTCGGATAATTATTTTTTATCAAAATTATTCGAGTTCCATGATGATATTGTTGTGCTAATTGTTTATTTTTATTAATGAAGTGATTTTTAATAAAGCCACCCCGGAGGGTGGCGTTAATTAAATATTAATCGCTGCCAAATAACTCTTGATAATTTGAGCAGTACGAGTTAGGAATAAGGTACATAGATTGTAAATTATTATAGGTGCCCATGCTATCGTTTATTCCGAATTTGAAACCATAAAAGAAATCAGGGTTAATTGACTTTCTGACCTCTAGAGAGAAAAGATTTAAAGCGTGAGCTAAATTATAGTGTAGGCGAAATAATTCTCTTCTCCAACATTCGTATTTTGCATCCTTTTCATGAAATTTATCTTGATCTATTCTGATCTTCTTCCAACTCATATCCCTTCTCCAAAAACCATTTATGTTACTTGCAAAATTCATATCAGTTATATGTTCGCAAAGGTTATGCGCATGGTTAGCAAGCTCATTCATTGAGAAATCAAGATTGGGAAGTCGGCCTGGCATTTGTGTTGCAAGAACGGTTTGGCAGGCATCATAAAATCCATCTACAACTTCTGATTGCATAGCGTTAGCAATAAGGTTATCGCTAATGTTATACCAATCTTGAAGATACATTTGTCTTGTAACACGCTCAACAAGGTATTGCTCTGTTGAGAACTGATTACGAGTCGATTGTCCACATATATAATTTTTTTGCTCATTACTGAGCGTTAAAAAAAATCCCTCAAGGATCGTTGCACCAATCACCATCGCATTAATTAAACCATATTCACTTTTTATCTCGGCGATTGCCTTGTTTAAGTATGGTGGAATGCCGTTATATTTATCATTGATAACAAAATAAAACTCCCTGACGGTAGAAATAGTATTCCAATACAAGTAAAGCTTTTTGAAATCATCCTTCATTTTATCAAGGGATTTCTTTTCATTGTTAGGTAGATCCTCTGGGGCGTATACTTGATAGTAAATGCCAGAATCAGACACCCACCCATCATTACCTCTGTCACCTATGTTACCATGAGGTTTTACTTTATCGAATCCTGGGCGATAATACGACATAACTTTTGAAAACAAATTTTCATATTCTATTCCGTTGCTTTCATGAACTTTAAGCTTAAAACTCTGGATATACCCTTCTGACATATCTCTTCCCCTAACGTAAATTTATTTCCATGGCTAAAGAAGTGAAGGTTTGGGTTAAACATTCTCTCCATTTATTTGTCGTTTTACCTTCAGCACAGATTAAGCTGTGCCTAGCTTTGATACTATATCTTTACTAAGCAGTTATTGGGAGCAGATTTTCTGTGACTTTCTATACAATAAATGATGCTTCATATGGCTAATGAGAGTCAAGAAATCAACCTGACCTATAGTGTGTCGTAAACAACCGTTTTTCGCTCATTTCGGGCGTTCCTTGTCTATTTTGACCTTTTATCTTATTGCCTCGATTAGCTCCGGCCCTTGGTTCTTGACATTACCCACGTCACGCGTCACGGCGTGCCAGATAAATTTCTCAGCCGGCACTACACCGTCGGCGACTATCTCTTCAGCGTCTTTCCCGGTTATATCCTGGCGCATCCATTCGCGTGCTGCTTCCGGCGACAGCACTAGTGGCCGGCGGTCGTGAATATCGAGTAGGCCTTTGTCAGCTGCAGACGTTACGATTAGAAAACCCTCCGCTTCATCACCGCGTTCGAATGGCGTGCTGCCGATCGCCGCCATGAATATCGGCTGACCGTCGGCCCGGTGAATGAAGTAGGGCTGTTTCTTGTCGCCTTCCTTCTTCCATTCAAACCATCCATCCGCAAAGCAGATAGCCCGGCCATGTTGCCAGAGAGGCTTGAACATTCTGCTGGTGGCCGCCGTCTCGACGCGCGCGTTAATCAGTGGCGGCTTATCCCACCACCCGGGTGCGTATGACCACAGGACCGGATCAAGATGCAACTGCTCGTCTCGCTCGCTCAGCAGCAGAACTTTGGTACCTGGCGCCACGTTGTAACGTCCAATAGGCTCAGGGTCGTATGCGATGTCGCGATCGGCTTCATCGGCCAAGTACATCAGATATTCTTCACGGGTTTGGGCTTGTGCAAAACGTCCACACATAGAAACCTCCAGCTAGATATCAGACTGAAAGTATAGGGCAGGGAGAAAAAGAGGTGCGCACCGAAAGTCTATGATTTTGAAACATAGGCATGTTGATGGAAATCAGCGAGGCGGTAAAGCGGGGCGTTTCGAAACTGGAAGGAGCTACGCAAAGTTAAAGTGTTAGGCTATTTACGTTCCGAAGCGATTATCGTTCATAAATTGAGTGAAATACGAATGTTTAGAGTGGGTGAAGGGAAATTTTTGAGAGAGATTCTTCCCCAAAATGATACACAACCTACTGAATAGCATGGGGTTCTATTAGGAGTGAAAATGGAGCAAATCAATGCCTTGATTAAAGGTTAACTTATTGTATAGAAAGAACAAAAACGATATTTGGATAGTATGCTTCGCCCATATTTTCGGCGGCGGCTATGCGGCAGGGTATTACGCCTACCTGTGGACGCAAATGCTGGCAGACGATGGCTACCAGTGGTTTGTTGAGCAGGGCGGCTTAACCCGCGAAAACGGGCAGAAATTCCGCGAGGCGATTTTGTCGCGCGGGAATAGTAGTGATTTAGCTGAACTTTACCGCCAGTGGCGTGGGCACGATCCGAGGATTGAACCGATGCTGGAGAATCGTGGATTGAATGCTTAAGGGCTTTTTTAGTATGGGAACAGAACCGGGCGCGATGCCCGGTTTTTTTTGACCGATTTTTCTTCCCCAAAATCATTAACGCCACATAAAGAGCCTGGATAAAATCTGGAAGGATGACCATCGTTATCACAACGCCGGAATCATGTTGGGTGACTTCTTCAGCCAGGGGGGGCCCAGCTCAACCTTTTCGATGAGAACGCACCGTATGCTGGCAGCGAAAAGTTGATTGAGGTGCTCGATCACCTAAATGCGAAAGAGGGAAAGGCACGCTTTATTTTGCAGGGCAGGGCATATAGCAGTATTGGCAGATGAAACGTGAAATGCTGTCGCCGAGATAGACGACCAGATATTCAGATCTGCTAAGGGTCCGGTGATTTTCCCAATTTCCAGGGCCGTTATGTGCCAGAAGCGGACATAGCTAACGTTCTATGTTCTTCAACCAGGTGGGAGCAGGTCCCAGCTTCATTACCCAACCTCGACCTATGAACTTTTTGAGGGGCATTTAGATGGATGTTGAATTTCAGTTCATAAAATTATTCATCAAATGTATCAATAACCTATTCAAACATTCCTTAAACTCAGAGTAGACTAGATTAACAATCTGTTTCAATTGCAAATTGGCAACCTATAGCCAGCGCTAGGGGAGTGTTCATGTTTAGTCAGGTTGACATCGGTAGTTTCGGTAGTTTTACGGACCTCAGTTGGAAAAATAGCCTTAAAGATGCAGGCAACAACGTCCAGAATTTCAAGAGGCTCAACATCCTCTACGGACGGAACTACTCTGGTAAAACTACACTCTCGCGAATTTTCCGCGCTTTGGAAACGGGGCGCATTCCACACAACTACGTGGACCCAAATTTCACTATTCGTGGTGACAAAGGTGATGTGACACAGGTAGGCCTTGCCGGTCATGGCTACGATGTTCGGGTCTACAACCGGGATTTTGTGAGCGATAACCTAAGCTTCTTGGTCAATCAGACCGACGGCGAGATCAAGACGTTTGCTATTGTTGGTGAAAAGAACAAAGAAATCGAAGATGCCATTACCGCAATTCAAACTAGACTAGGCAGTGTTGAATCGAAGGCGGGCCTCCGACATGAGCTTGAAGCTAAAAAGAAAGAGCGAGATCGGACGAAAGACAATCATAAAACTGCGTCTGATGCTCTAGAGGGCAAACTTCGTTCTCATGCCAACAATAAGATTAAACAGAATCGCATCTACGGTCCTGCTGTCTACAACATAGAAAGCATCAAAAAAGACATTGGCTCAGTCAAAAAACCTAGCTTCATAGCTCTGACAACCGAAGAACAAGCAGCCAAGGTCAATCTCTTGAAGCAAGAGGCCCTACCTGATATTACCGATACAGTATCGATAAACCTCAACATCGAATCAATAAGCAAAGTAGCTGAAGAACAACTTTCAAGATTGATTAAGCCAACCCTGCCAATTCAGGAGTTGTTGAATGAGACGGCTCTCCAGATGTGGGTGAAGGAAGGTATACCGCTACACAAAGATAAGCGGGACACTTGCGCATTCTGCCGTCAGAATCTTCCTCATGACATCTGGCAGGTATTAGACTCTCACTTCAGTAAGGAATCCTCGGCTCTGGAGTCGAGTATCGATTCATGTCTGACTTCTATCGCCACCGAAATCCAAGCTATTCCTAACTTCTTGACTTTGACTGGCGATAAATTCTACGCAGAAGAAAAAATATTATTTGATACCAGCAAGATAGCACTTGCTGAACATCTGAAAGGCTACATGCAGGACCTCAAAGCTCTGCAGGCGGCGTTGGATAAGAGAAAGAACGCCATTTTTCAGCAGGTTCCCATGCCTGTCTATATTCATGATCCGACTGCAATTCAGCAATGCGTGGGCGACATCAATGATCTGATCGCCAAAAATAATGGCCGCACAATTTCGCTGGAGAACGATAAAAGCACAGCACGAGAATCTCTACGGCTTACCGATGTGGCGTCTTTTATCGCAGACATCACCTACGATACTGAATTAGCGCGTATTGCCAGTCTCAAGATAGATGCTGACACAGCCAACACTGCATTTACCGAAGCTGAAGCCGAAATTCTTGAACAAGAAACCGAAGTGACCCGTCTACAGGGTCAGCAGAAGGATGAACGCAAGGGCGCGGAGCGAGTGAATGAGTTGCTCAGCCACTTCTTTGGTCATGACGGCATCGAGCTTGAAGCCAAAGACAATGTTGAGAATACTTCGGTTAAGTTTGAAGTCAGCAGAGATGGCAAATCTGCCTACAACTTGAGCGAAGGCGAATGCAGCCTGATTGCTTTCTGCTACTTCATAGCCAAGTTGGAAGAGCCAGAAAGCAAAGGTAAGGATCTGATCATTTATATAGATGACCCGATTTCCAGCCTAGACGGAAATCACATTTTCTTCATGTTCAGCTTGATTGAAAGCCTGATTGCGAAACCCATCAAGAATGCAGATGGAACAAACAGCTATCGCTACAAGCAGCTTTTTATATCCACTCACAACCTAGATTTCTTGAAATATCTAAAGAAAATATCACTTCCTAATGAGAGGAATCACGGTGGATGCCAACATTTCATTGTTGAGAGAAATGGAGGGGCAAGTCAGATTTCCCTGATGCCTTCATATCTGCGAGACTACATCACTGAATTCAACTACCTGTTTCATCAGATTTACAAGTGCCGTAATCAAGGTGGAGCGAATGAATCTCATGAACCATACTATGGATTTGGTAACAACCTCCGCAAGTTCCTTGAGGCATTTCTGTTCTTTAAGTTCCCGCACCATGATGACAAGAACGATGCCTTTGAACGGATCAAGAAATTCTTTGGCGAAGAGGATCCGACAGCGATAGCTCTTGTGAATAGACTTAACAACGAGTTTTCACATCTCGAATCAATCCCTGATCGCGGATTCAAACCTGTGGAGATTCCAGAAATTTCCAAGGTGGCAAACTACGTATTGGATAAGATTTATGCGTCAGATCCGCATCAATACAACTCCTTGTTAAAAAGCATTGGCGAACCACCAAGGTCACCTTAGGAAAAAAGAGTATAAAGAGTTTTTTACGGTGAGCGAGGCGCTATTCGGATCTGGAATGCGCCTCTCAAACACGCCGGAAGAGTACTCACTGATGTATGGACAATCGGAACACTCAAAAGAGTGTGGCGCTAAACAGGTATGAATAGTAAATGTCCGCTCCTCGCTCACAGCGGACCTTGCGGCTCTTATGCCGGTCCGCTTTGTGCCGAAAGGTAAATTTAGCTGTATTCAATGATATCAAACCCTTCATCAGCCGTTGGCTCTGCGAAAAAGCGCGTTATGGTTTCAAATTGTTGATCTGAGGCTGTAAATTCATGCATTCCTTCTGCATTACGGGCGCGCAAGCGGGATTTACATACTTCATCAGTAACTTTCAAATAATGCAGCCTGTTACTGGCATCTGACTCCTTAATGATGCTCATCATCCATTCACGATTGGTTTGTGTGTTTGCCGGAAAATCCAGAACTACGGATAAACCCGCTTTGAGTAGCGACACCAGGTGAGGCTTCATAGCGTTTCTGAGTCTTGAGGAATACTGCACATAATCAGCTATGGATTGCATTTCATTGGCAAAGAGGGCAGCCAGCCAATAATCTTCACTGACAATTATGGTGCCGGATAATGCACCTAACTTTGCTGACAATGTGGATTTGCCTGATGCAATTTTCCCACATAACAAGTGCAAAGTGGGTTTTTCTGACGTTGTGACTGTAGCGATATCCATTATTTACCTCACTGGATTGTTACCGGTAAGGCCCGCCTTACCGGCGGGAAAATGGCGAACGTTATCCCACCTGAGTCAGACAGGTGATAATAATCATTGAATGGAATAGGACAGAGTGTGTTTTCATTGTCATTCAAGTTAACAGGGCCTGAATGCAAAATCAGCAATTTTTTCCCTTATACATTGAATGTCCAATCCAGTGAGTTTGGCCGCTCTGTGCCAAGAGCGGAAGTTATTTACACCTTGCTATGCAATTTACGGCCAGCCGGTCAGTTCGTCATCTCAGATTCATTTCAATGGGTTGTAAACTTTGAAGCCGGGATTTTTTTCAAAAATCTCAGCAACAAAATCCATGAACACAATCGCGCGTTTTGGTAAAAGTCGATTTGCAACATAAACAGCCTGAATGGGAACGGGAGATGCAGTGTAATCCGCCAGTAATAATTGTAAGTTGCCATTTGCCAGCCCCTCCTCGAACAACCATTCTGGGCCCTGTGCGATCCCAACCCCAGCATTGACAAATTTCTGCACTGCTTCAGGTGAATTGACCCTGAGCCGGCCAGAAACAGGCACATCCATATCCCGAAATCTCCAGGTAGCGCCCGTTGATAACAGGGTATAGATCAAACAATCATGTTTTTTTAAATCCTCCGGGGTGTCAGGAATCCCATGTTCAGCCAGGTACTTGTGACTGGCAACACAGACTCGCTCATACATGCCAAGTCTGCGGGCACGCATTGCACTGTCCTCAAGGTGACCAATGCGGATTGCCAGCTCAGCGCCTTCATCAACGAGATTGATATAGCGGTCATTAATCTGTAGATCGAGTGTTAGCTCAGGGTAGCGTTCTAAAAAATCGGGTATGCGCGGAATCAAAAATGTGTGAGCCAGTGCAGTGGGACAAGCAACGCGCAGTAACCCTGTGGGCGTCACATTTTCTCTGAAAGAAGACTCTGACTCTTCGACCGCTTCCAGAATACGCCTTGCTTCCAGATAATAACGTTCTCCTTCAGGAGTCAGGGAAAGCTTGCGGGTTGATCGGTGGAGTAATCTGGTCTGCAAATGCTCTTCGAGGGTTGCAACATGGCGACTCACGTTCGGTTGCCCTAAGCCTAAATCCCTGCCTGCTGCAGAAAAGCTGCCTGTCTCCGCAGTGCGGACAAAGCATGTCATCAAAAGTAATCTGTCCATCCTAAACCTATTTATGCTTTTAACGCATGGAACATATTCATAAATACAATCTTATCACCCTTAAAGCATGAGTATAGAGTGGCGATCAAATCGGTCATTTGCCGATCAGCTGTTAAAACTCACGGGAGATATGTTCATGTCCAGATTACAAGGTAAACGCGCACTCATCACGGGTGGAACAAGTGGTATTGGTCTTGCAACCGCGAAGCTGTTTGTCGCAGAAGGTGCACGCGTAATGGTTACTGGTATTAACCCTGATTCTGTCGCAAAGGCGAAACTCGAGCTGGGTAAAGATGTGGTCGTCGTGAGCGCGGATTCTGCAGATGTGAATGCACAGAAAGCGCTGGCTCAGACGGTTCAGGAACATTTTGGTGAGCTGGATATTGCTTTCCTGAATGCGGGTATATCAATGTATATGCCAATTGAGGCATGGACAGAAGAAATGTTCGACCGCATTTATGATATCAACGTTAAAGGTCCTTATTTCCTGATGCAGGCGCTGTTGCCAGTGTTCGCAAACTCTGCATCAGTGGTCTTTAATACATCTATAAATGCGCACACGGGCCCGGTGAACTCTTCAGTTTATGGCTCCACCAAAGCCGCATTACTCAACATGTCGAAAACACTGTCTAACGAGTTACTTTCTCGCGGGATCCGTATCAACGCGGTGAGTCCAGGCCCGGTTGACACGCCGCTTTACGATAAGGCGGGGATCCCCGTGGAATATCATGATCAAGTGATGAAAGATATCGTTGCAACCATCCCTGCCGGTCGTTTTGGTAAGCCTCAGGAAGTCGCGCAAGCGGTGCTTTACTTTGCCTCCGATGCGTCTGCCTGGACCGTGGGTTCAGAAATCATCATCGACGGCGGCGTTTCAATCTAAGCCACCAAAATAAGATTTACAATTCATCAAGCCCGCCACCTTTTATGGCGGCGGGCTATTATTTTATCTGGAGGTTGAGATGTCTACCCATGACCTGACACTGATTAGCCACCCATTGTGTCCCTTTGTGCAGCGTTCAGCGATCGTTCTTCTCGAAAAAAATGTGCCATTTGACCGTGTAAATGTAGATCTGTCGGCGAAGCCTGACTGGTTTCTTGCTCTGTCACCCACCGGCAAGGTACCGCTACTTAAAGTGCATCATGCAGAGGGCGAAGATGCCATTATTTTTGAGAGCATTGTGATCTGCGAGTATCTTAATGAAACGCAAGATGGTGATTCGCTGTATGCTGACGATGCATTAGAAAGGGCTAGACAGCGAGCATGGATCGAGTTCTCTACATTAATGCTTGGAAATGCCTGGCAATTTTTAAATACGACTGATCAGGCCATGGCAGACAGCAAACGCGCTGTGCTCCGTGAGCAACTTGAATATATTGAATCTGAATTGAATTCAGGGCCTTATTTCTCGGGTTCCAAATTCAGTATGGTTGATGCGATCTACGCTCCTGTTTTCCGTTACTTCTCCATCATTGATGCATCAGTATCTGAGGCGATTTTTGAGGGACTTCCGCGGATTTCCGCATGGAAAACTGCACTTGCGAAAAGGGAAAGCGTAAATGCCGCTGTATCACCAGATTATGCAGAACTTTTCCAAAATCATCTTCGTCAGCATTCTGCAATTCTCGCTGCCTGAAGATATTTTTTGAGAAACCGTGACCTGCTCTTCTCCCTGTTGATTATCAGATGCCAATGATAGTCCCAGCTCCCGGTTGTTACGACAAATGCGAACTTCCGCTTTTCGCTCACAACAGACCTTCAGCCTAGCCATCTTGTCCGCTTCGTGCCAGAAGCGGACATTTCTCGCTGTTAGGTGCAGGAAAAATCGTTTTTTTAGGCTTAGGAAAAGGCATAGGGGTATGCCGAATCTGAAAGCCTAAATCCTGATAGTTTTTCTCCAGTTGCCGCCACTAAACTAATTACAATTCCTGAGCCGTTGGTCTGAAAATAATTTCACTCACACCAACATCTTCTGGTTCATTAATTGCGAAGGCTACCATGCGTGCAAAGGTTTCTGCTGGCACGCCAACATTTTCAACGTAATCCTGGTTTGCAGCCTTAACATCTTTATCCGTTATATGCTCCAAAAGTTCTGTTTTAACAGCACCGGGGGAGACTAACGTGACGCGAATGTTATGTGCCGCCATTTCCTGGCGCAAACCATCGGTTAATGCACGAACAGCAAATTTTGTCGCCGAATAGACAGCAGAACTCTGGAAGACAAGGTGTGCAGCAACAGATGCGGTGTTAATGATATGACCTGTTTTTTGTGATTTCATATAAGGCAACACCGCAGCAATCCCGTGTAGAACCCCGCGCAGATTGACATCAATCATCTGATTCCATTCATCGACATTTCCCTGTTCAAGGCGGGAAAGTGGCATCAGGCCGGCATTATTGATAAGAACATCTACACGACCGAATTTGTTGACCGCAGTCTCAATGAGGTTGTTTACGTCATCAAGTTTCGTCACATCGGTTGCGACGGCGATGGCTTCTTTATTCTGCTTTTGGAGCTCACTCGCAATGGCCTCTATGCGGTCTATTCTCCGCGCAGCCATCACAACCTTTGCTCCTTTTTCAGCAAGATAACGTGCAGCCGCTTCACCCATACCGCTTGATGCGCCCGTGATTACAATTACTTTGCCTATGATGTTATCTGTCATTTTTACTCTTCCTGAATAGGAGATGGGCTGTTGTCACCACTATCAGACTGAGATCAGGTTCAATCTCTTCAGACTTCAGTGACACATTCCTGAACAGGGATAATCTTAGCAGCAGAGCATTAATTCGATAATGCGTATAAATTTATATTGATTATGAGTACAGCTCATTAATTGGAGATACGTTACGGGTAGTTCGTGTGAGCAGTAGGATCTGCAGCCGATATTCCCGCGTCGATATTGCCTGGTTGAGAGCCGGTTGCGCCCCCCCTGGTTTAGCCTCCGCACGGGTTAGACTCCCTTCGTGGGTGACGGTAATGAAATAAAGGAGGTCATTCAGATTACGTTTCATCAGTGAAATACTCACAAAACATAACTATAGCTTATAAGCCCATTAAGCAATCATTAGCTAGTCAGCATACATCTATCGTGTAGAATTTCCAGTAAGAGAGGAGTCCGGAGAAAAGCATACGGTTCTGAACCCATTTGATAAATTGACTTCTTTTTAAAAGCTTATCTAAAATAATCATTGATGCTGCACCTGAAAGGTGCAGCACATTTGCGGGAGAGAATCTGGATGAAAAAAATATTATTCCTGTTATTTATTATCATCGCGAGCTTTTTATTCCCGGTTCGTGCCAGTAATTCTTTGCAGCCAGACAAGGAAGAAGCCGTGACCGTTAAAATGACTATCAATCAGCAAACTTTTTACGTTGAACTTAAGAATAATCCAGCCGCTAAGGCATTTATTGAACAGCTTCCCCTGACTCTAACGATGGAGGAACTTAACGGGAACGAGAAATTTGCTGATCTGCCCCGTCCCTTACCGACCCGCCAGGTCAAACCTGGAACCATTAATCAGGGCGATCTCATGTTATACGGCCATCGTACCCTGGTACTTTTTTATGAGACCTTTCAGACAAACTACGGATACACACCCGTTGGCAGAATAATAGCGCCAGAAAATCTTGGTAAAATTGCAGATGAAAAAAAAGTAATAGCAACGTTTACCACAGATAAAAAAGGTTGACCTGTATTATCAAACACTGAATCTGGATTACCTATAGACGCAAATGCTGGCAGACGATGGCTATCAGTGGCTTGTCGAGCAGGGCGGCTTAACCCGCGATAACGGGCAGACATTCCGCGAGGTGATTCTGTCGCGCGGGAGCAGTAGTGATTGAGCTGAACTTTACCGGAACTGGCGCGGCCACGATCCCAGGATTGAACCGATGCTGGAGAATCGCGGGTTGAGTGCGTAGCGCTGATTCAGATCAGCCACAAAACCGGGCGTGATGCCCGGTTTTTGTTTGATTATGTCTTATCCACAACTTTAATTATTTATGCCGTGTAAAAGGTATAAAAGTTGCTGATGCCGTATGAAACATTTTAATAATGGCCGAATATGATGTAATTCGTAATGACCATTAATGTGGGATGAGATATAACATGTTTTGAAAAATTAACATTCTCATAACGTCATTAAGGTTAAGCAAATGAAGCAGGTTGGTATTGTTGGTTGGCGAGGAATGGTGGGCTCTGTTTTGTTACAAAGAATGATCGAAGAGAACGACTTCGACAATATTTCCGCGCATTTTTACAGTACTTCCAGTGCAGGTGCCGCTGGTCCCGTCATTGGTGGCGTCAACCACACACTCAAAGATGCTAATTCTATTAGCGCCCTGGCCGAAATGGATATCATCATAACCTGTCAGGGCGGGGATTATACCAAAGCAATTTATCCTGCGTTGATTAGCCATGGCTGGCAAGGCTACTGGATTGACGCGGCCTCAGCGCTCCGGATGGATGAAAAAGCCTGCATTATTCTCGACCCGGTTAACCGCACAAATATCGATCGTGCCATCAAAGAGGGAATTAAACTTTTTGTTGGGGGAAACTGTTCCATTACGCTGAGTCTTATGGGACTGTCAGGGTTAATTAAAGCTGACCTGATAGAATGGATGAGTGTGATGACCTATCAGTCTGCATCCGGAGCGGGTGCTAAATATGTCCGGGAATTAATTGCTCAAAGCGCTTATATCAGTAAACATTTATCTTCTGATGAGCTGGAATCCTCAGGTTCAGTGCTTCCTTTAGTCAATAAAGTGAGTGAATTAATTAACAGTGCTAACATGCCCATCCAGAATTTCGGCGCGCCTTTAATGGGCAGTATTATTCCATGGATTGACAGCGATTTAGGGGATGGTAATAGCAGAGAAGAATGGAAGGGTGAGGCAGAAACGAACAAAATTCTTGGTCTCTCTCCGGGTACGATTGCAGTAAATGGCTTGTGTATTCGGGTCGGTGTGATCCGTTGCCATAGTGCTGCAATAACCCTGAAGCTCAAGCGTGAAGTCAGCGAAGAAGAATTTGCAGAGCTTGTGACGCATTCCCATCCATGGGTTAACTATGTGCCCAATAATAAGGATGACAGTGTCAGTAAATTGACTCCCGCTAACATTAGCGGTTCGCTGCAGGTGGGTATTGGCCGTTACAAGAAAATGTCGCTTAACAATGACCCTATATACTCGGTTTTGACGGTCGGCGATCAGCTGTTGTGGGGCGCTGCGGAACCCTTGCGACGGATGTTGAATATTCTGCTTGGTAAAGTCTAATCACGCTCACACGGTCATGGCGCGCTGCGCGTAAGGCGTGGGTTTAACGAGAAGCTGGAGACTGAACTCCAGCCTCTAGGAATGGGTTTCAATCTGAGGCCGTTTCGCCTGGGGCTTCCTTTAACGACTCGATACTTATCTCTGAGTCATTAGTTTCGAGTAGCTGGGTTAATAAAATCAGGTTATTGAATTCGTTCAGTAACATTTCAGCGTCGGATTTGAGCGGCGTATCTGCTGCTTCGAGTGCCGCGTTGATCGCTTTTCTGACATTCTCGAGCATTTCGTTCATACCGCCATTTTTACCAATGGTCAGTAACAACGCGCCTATCAACAAAGACTGTGCTTCTACTTTGGCCGCCAGCTCTTTAGCTTCAGCGTCCATTTTGGAAATTTTTGCGATAACACTGAGTATCAAGTTTTTCATAATGCCCCCTTATTTTCTTTGCGAGATTAACTCCTTAATAAATTTTGAGCGAGGTTTATTTTATGGCGACAGCAATTGTCTTTGTTGATGAAGCAGGGCACGGTGCCAGCAGTGATCAACACCGTGCGCTTCCTGTTAACGGAAGAAGTCTGCCAGGGCCTCACTCAGGGCCTGAGGTTGTTCATCCGGAATGAAATGACCGCAATGAGCAAGCGTAATGCCACTCACCGTCTCTGCAAACTGGCGAAGCGGGGCAGCCATATCGGCAATCGAACCCTGATCGGCACTGACAGCCAGCAGCGGCACCCGAAGTTTTTGCGTTTCAGCCAGCGTCCGGTTCTGAACAGCGGAGACCGCCGCTTCTCTGTAAGGGGCCAGCCCGGCACGCAGCGCCCCGTTTTGCTGCATCAGGCGGACATACCGGGCGATATCCGCATCGCTAAAGGCCATCGGACTGGCGGTTTTTCGCCGCAGGAACCATTCGAGGTAAATCTCTTCACGCCCGCTAATTAAGGCTTCCGGCAGGTCGGGGAGAAGATGAAACGCGAAGTGCCAGGTTTTCCAGGCTTTTTCTGGCGTCGCGGGCAGGGCGTCCGGCAAAGTAATACCCGGGATACCGGCATCAAGCAGAGCCAACTTGATTACCTGCTGTTCATAACGCAGGGCATACGGCCAGGCAACCCATGCACCTACATCGTGGGCGGCCAGGTAATGCCTTGTGATCCCAAGTGCCTGCACCAGCCCAAAAACCGAACTGGCCAGCGTGAGGGTATCGTAGCCAGACTGTGGCTTATCGGAGTCGCCCTGGCCCGGGAGGTCGAGTGCGATGATATCGTAACGATCGGCTAAAAGAGCCATCACCTTATGCCAGGCAAACCCGCTTTGCGGGAAGCCTGCAAGCAGCACGATTGTTTCACCTTGCGTCTGTCCGCCTCTGACATAGTGCAGGCGAACCCCATCGACCGTTGAGTAATAGTGCGCAAAACCGGGCAAGCCCGCGACAGGCTGCGACCACGGAAGGGGGATTGAATTCTCAGACATGACTACCTCCAGCTATTTAGGAAATGATCATTTCCTTTATGGGTAAATTTTTTAGGCGAGTAGCGCCATCACCGTCTCTACCAGCCGTTCGCGCGCCGGTAATTCTCCGGCTTTGCCCGCCACACGCATGCCCAGGACCAGGCACAGCAAAACGCCGCTCAACGCCTGCGCGTCGTGTCGCGAATTAACTGAACCGTCCTGCATACCCTGTTCGATCAGCTGGAGGATCGTGTGCTGATTTCGTGCAAGCGCGCTCTGCACCAGCCCGGCAATTTCGCCGTCAAACTGGCTGAGTTCAAGGGTGCTGCCGACCACCAGGCAGCCGCGGCGCCCTTCGACAGCGCTGGCCGATTCAAGATAAAAGTTCAGCAGCTCGGCTATTTTGGCCCGGCCATCAGGTTGTCGCGCCAGACGCTCGCGCAACGATTGATTACGCAGGGAGGTATAACGTGCGAATACCTGCAGGAACAGGCCACGTTTATCGTGAAAGGCTTTATAAATACTGCCCGCAGTGAGCTGCATCGCCTCGCTCAGGTCACTTATCGACGCGCTGTGGTAACCCTTTTCTCTGAATACCGGCATCGCCAGATCCAGGGCCGCATCGAGATCAAATTGCCGAGGACGTCCGCGCTCGCGTGCGTTCTGTAGCTTCTCAGACATTGTGTTCATCATTTAGGAAACAATCGATTCCTAAATACTCCCATAAATGGGCGTATCTGGAAAGCGTGAAGTTCTATAAAAAGAGTTTGCCGCGGCAGAAGAGTGGAGAGGTCATTTTAGCTTCAACACGCTCCGGTATACTGCATCGTGATTTTAACAGGGCGTCGAACGTACAGGCCGTCGCTAACAGAGCCAGCCAATATGCAAAAGGCAGGAAGTATGTCTCTTCGTTCACTGCGGGCGTTGTGCCTGACAAGTTTTTTCATTGCTGATGTTCGCGATGGCCTCGGGCCCTTTCTCGGCATCTTCCTGACGGAACGTCACTGGACCCCGGATGATATCGGCATCCTGATGACCGCCGGGGGGCTGGCGGGATTACTGGCAACGCTGCCGGCGGGATTTATTACGGATACCTCCCGCAATAAGCGTTCGGTTCTGGCACTGCTTTGTATCGCCATTACGCTGAGTACGCTGCTGCTCTGGTTTAGTCAGCAGAGCGGCGTCGTCGCCGTCTCGCAAATTATCACCGGTATCTGCGCGGCGTTTGTGGGGCCACTGATTGCGGGTATTACGCTGGGTCTGACGGGCCCGAACGGGTTTAGCGCGCAGATGGGGAAGAACGAGGCGTTCAACCACGCCGGCAATTTCCTGACGGCGGTGATTGCGGGCGGCATTGCCTGGTTCTGGGGCGTCGGGGGCATTTTCCTGCTGATGACCTGTACGACGCTTCTGACGTTGTGCGCGCTGCTTGCCATTCGTCATACAGATATCGACAACGATGCGGCGCGGGGGCTGACCTCTTCAGACCGTCAACCGGTCCCCGGCGTCGCGGTGCTGATTAAAAACCGGGCGCTGTTGATAACCGGGCTGACGCTGCTGCTGTTCCATCTGGCCAATGCCGCACTGCTGCCGATGCTGAGCATGAGGGTTGCTGCGGCACCGGCAACCATCAATCCCGGATTATTTGCAGCGGCCACCGTCATCATTTCTCAGGCGGTGATGATCCCCGTCGCCATTGGGGTGGCAGGTCGAATTGAGCGCTACGGTTACTGGCGTTTCATCATGCTGGCCCTGCTGATCATGCCCGTTCGGGCGGCGCTGGCAGCCTCCACAGACGCCCCGTTGATGATGATCCCGGTACAAATTCTTGATGGTCTGGCCGCGGGGATCCTGGGCGTTGTCGTGCCGTCGTTTATCGTGGTGCTGTTGCGCGGGAGTGGGCACGTGAATGCCGGGCAGAGCGTGGTCATGCTGATGCAGGGTGTCGGGGCAGCAATGAGCCCGGCGTTAACCGGCACGATTGCTGGTCATTACTCTTTTGCGACGGCCTTTAGCGTGCTCAGCGCCATTGCGCTGCTGGCTGTCCTGCTCTGGTGGCGCTTTGCTCACCGGTGCTGGAAACCAGACCGGGCGTAGCTGGCCGGGCAGAGCCGCACCCGGCACATAGGTTTACACGATAGCGTTAGGGCACTCTTCACCCTTTTCCAGCTGCTGCAAGTTCCCCAGCGTGGTTTCTGAAATGCTGATCAGCGCTTCGGCAGTCAGAAACGCCTGGTGTCCGGTGAACAGGACGTTATGGCAGGCAGACAGACGGCGGAATACGTCGTCCTGGATCACGTCATTAGATTTGTCTTCAAAGAACAGATCGCGCTCATTCTCATACACGTCCATCCCCAGCGCGCCAATCTTCTGGGTCTTCAGCGCTTCAATAGCGGCCTGGGAATCAATCAACCCGCCGCGGCTGGTGTTGATGATCATCACGCCATCTTTCATCTGGTCAAACGCCGCCTGGTTGAGCAGGTGGTAGTTTTCCGGCGTCAGCGGACAGTGCAGGGAGATAACGTCAGACTGTGAAAACAGCGTCGGCAGGTCGACATATTCCACGCCCAGATCCAGCGCGGCAGCGCTTGGGTACGGATCAAACGCCAGCAGACGCATACCAAACCCTTTCAGAATGCGCAGGGCGGCGACGCCAATCTTACCGGTACCGATAACGCCCGCGGTTTTACCGTACATGGTAAAGCCGGTCAGTCCTTCCAGAGAGAAGTTGGCATCACGGGTACGCTGATAAGCACGGTGAATACGACGGTTCAGCGACATCATCATACCGATGGCATGTTCCGCGACCGCTTCCGGAGAATATGCCGGCACGCGGACCACCTTCAGCCCCAGCTCTTTTGCGGCATCAAGATCCACGTTGTTGAAGCCAGCGCAGCGCAGGGCGATATATTTCACGCCCTGTTTTTTCAACTCTTCCAGCACCGGACGGCTGCCATCATCATTCACAAAAATGCAAACGCCTTCACAGCCGTGCGCCGTTTTGGCGGTTTTTTCGGACAGCAGAAAGTCGAAAAATTCAAGCTCAAACCCGTAAGCCTCGTTAACATGTTGCAGATACTTTTTGTCGTACTGCTTTGTGCTATATACCGCGAGTTTCATAAGACTTTCTCCAGTGATTTTGCATTCACGTTAGCATGATTAAAATTATCTTACAATTTCTGAAATATTATTGAATTCAATAAGTTCTATCAATTATTTTAGAGCATCTATCCTTAAATTTGGCATTCTCTTCAACTGACTGGCTAAACATGCGACAATGATCGGCACTGTCGGCTTAATTCTTTCGCTAAATCAGGATATTAACTGCCCATGAGGGGTACATACAAAGCCGCAATTGCGCTCTTACTGCTGTTCATTCTGGTGCCGCTGACGCTGCTGATGACCCTTGCCCAGTGGGTACCAACCCTTGCCGGGATCTGGCTTCCTGTCGGGACACGCATCGCCTTTGAACAAAGTCCCAGACTCACGCGTCATGCCCTGATCATCCCCGATCTTCGCTATCTTGTGGATGACTGCGAAATTGCCCGAGTCGATAACGCGACCCTGTCGCACCCCAGCCGCTGGAAACTGGATGTCGGCGCGCTCGAACTGAACTCCGTTTGCCTCAATAAAATTCCCCAGTCCGCACCGTCCACGGTCGCGCCCAAAACGCTGGCGCAGTGGCAGGCGGTGTTACCGAATACCTGGCTTACTGTCCATCGTCTGACGCTCTCGCCCTGGCAGCAGTGGCAGGGAGAACTTCAGGCGTCGCTGACGCCCGCGCGTCAGGAGATTGCCTACAAAGGTGAGCAGGTTAGCATTAAAGGGATGCTCCGCCGTCAGACCCTCTCTGTTACCCAGTTCGATGTACAACTTCCCGACCAGCCACAGCCGATAAAACTGGTGGGACAATTCACCCTGCCGCTGGTGCCGGACGGCGTGCCGGTTAAAGGCCATGCGGTTGCGACCTTTAACGTGCCACAGTTAACCTCGCTGGTCGATGCCGATCTCGACTGGGAAGCCAATCAGGGGCAACTGGTGGTCATGGCGCGGGATAACCCCGATCCGCTGCTCGATCTGCCGTGGCAAATAACCGCGGAACAGCTGAATATCAGTGACGGACGCTGGAACTGGAACCTTTCCGGCATGCCGCTGAGCGGGCGCGTTGGCCTTCGTGTCGATAACTGGCAGGCGGGGCTTGAGAAAGCGACCCTGACCGGGCGTCTGAATGTGCTCACTCAAGGGGATGCGGGGAAGGGTAACGCGGTGCTGAATATCGGACCGGGCAGGCTCAGTATGGAACAAAGCGACATGCCGCTTCATCTGAGCGGCGAGGCGAAACATAACGACCTGGTGCTCTATGCCAGACTGCCGGCAAAACTGACCGGAAGCCTGTATGAACCGCAGCTCTCCTTTGAGCCGGGCGCGCTGCTGCGCTCACGTGGTCGCATTATCGATTCACTGGATATTGATGAAATTCGCTGGCCGCTGGCGGGCGTTAAGCTGACCCAAAAGGGGGTCGATGGACGCCTGCAGGCCATTTTGCGGGCGCACGAGAACGAGATGGGTGATTTTGAACTGCATCTGGATGGCCAGGCCAGTGACTTTTTACCCGACAACGGCTTGTGGCAGTGGCGCTACTGGGGCAAAGGGGGCTTCACCCCAATGAATGCGCGCTGGGATGTTGCCGGAAAAGGCGAATGGCGCGACAACCTTATTGAGCTGACCGCGCTTTCAACCGGTTTTGACCAGCTCAAGTACGGTGCCATGGAGGTCAGTAAACCCCGTCTGGTGCTGGATAACCCGGTGCGCTGGTATCGCGATCCTGACAAGCCGACGTTCAGCGGAGCGCTGTCGCTGAATGCCGGGCAAACCCGTTTCAGCGGCGGCAGTGTATTGCCGCCGTCGGTGCTGACCTTCAGCGTAGACGGAACAGACCCGACACTGTTCCAGTTCAAGGGCGATCTGCATGCCGATGCTATCGGTCCGGTACAGGTGAACGGACGCTGGGACGGGGAACGCCTTCGCGGGCAGGCCTGGTGGCCGAAACAATCGCTCACCGTGTTCCAGCCGTTGATCCCGCCAGACTGGAAAATGACGCTGCGTGACGGCGAACTGTATGCGCAGGTGGCCTTCTCGGCGGCCGCGGGTCAGGGCTTTGAGGCGGGCGGTCACGGCGTACTGAAAGCCGGTAGCGCCTGGATGCCAGACAACCAGATCAACGGCGTCGACTTTGTCCTGCCGTTCCGGTTTAGTGAGGGCACCTGGTCGCTGGGAACGCGCGGCCCGGTAACCTTGCGGATTGGCGAGGTGGTAAACCTGGTGACCGCGCGGAATATCACGGCGGACCTGCAGGGTGACTACCCCTGGAGTGAGGCGAACCCGCTTTTGCTCACCAATGTGAAGGTGGAAACCCTCGGCGGAAAAATCACCATGCAGCAGTTGAGGATGCCGCAACACGATCCGGCGCTGTTGCGGGTAGACAATATCTCCTCCAGCGAGCTGATCAGTGCCGTTAATCCGAAGCAGTTTGCGATGTCTGGCCCGGTGAGCGGGGCGCTGCCGTTCTGGCTGGACAATGAAAAATGGATCATCAAAGATGGCTGGCTGACCAACCCCGGCCCGATGACGCTGCGTATCGATAAAGACACGGCGGACGCCATCGTAAAAGATAATATGGTGGCGGGAGCCGCAATTAACTGGCTGCGCTATATGGAAATTTCTCGCTCGTGGACAAGAATCAATTTAGATAATCTGGGTGAATTAACCATGCAGGCGACCCTTAAGGGAACCAGCCGGGTAGAGGGTAAAAGCAGCTACGTTAATCTGAACTATACCCATGAAGAGAATGTCTTTACCCTCTGGCGTAGCCTGCGTTTTGGAGACAACCTGCAAACCTGGTTTGAGCAACACGCGGCAATACCTGGTATCCGCAGTTCGACTGGCAAGGAAAGTGAGGAACAACAATGAAAAAGATGGCTGGTGTGCTCACCGTTGCCGTTGCCGCGCTACTGACCGGCTGTACGCCGCGCATTGAAGTCGCCGCGCCGAAGGAGCCGATTACCATCAATATGAATGTCAAAATCGAACATGAGATCCACATTAAGGTCGATAAAGACGTTGAAACCCTGCTGAAATCACGCAGCGATCTGTTCTGAGGATGCCATGAAACGATTAGCTCTGATGTTACTGGCGCTCGGTATGAACGTGCAGGCGGCAACGCTGACCTTAAATGACGCCCGGACGCAGGGGCGCGTGGGGGAAACCCTGAGCGGTTATCTTGCGCCAATCAAACAGGATGCGGAAACCCTGGCGCTGGTCAATCGCATTAACGCCGCGCGTACGGAAAGCTATCAGAAGCTGGCTGACAGCAACAATCTGCCGGTGGATGAAGTGGCGAAAATGGCAGGGCAAAAGCTGGTTGCCCGCGCCCAGCCGGGCGAGTACGTGAAAGGCATCAACGGGAAATGGCTGAAGAAGTAGTTAGCGAAAGCGCTTACGATATTCGCCAGGCGAGACGCCAAAACGCTGCTTAAAGGCGGTTGAAAAATGGCTGTGGTCGGAAAAGCCCCAGCTGTAGCCAATGCCCGCCAGCTTTTCATCATCGCTGGCGGAGCGCAACACTTGTGCGCACAGGTCGAGACGGCGGTTTTTAATGTACTGGGCGACCACCAGCCCCTTATCAGCAAACATGCGGTAGAGGCTTCGCACCGACATCCCGCTCTGTGCGGCAATCCATTCTGGTCGCAGTGATTCAGACTGAATATGATCGTCAATCAATGACAGCACATTGCGGAACAGGCGTTCTTTACGTGGCTGAGCCACGTCGCGCTGCTGGAACGCGGGGCGAAGCAGACAGATCATCGCTTCCAGCGCCGCTTCACTCTCCCGGTCACTCAGATCGGCATTCCCCATACTTTCCATCAGCAGGTGGTGGCTTAACTGAACGGTGGGCAGCGTGCGCGAAAGGGTGAGCGCGCAGCTTACCTCCTGAAAACGACACTGTTGCTCAATAATCTGGCGCGGAACCAGCAGCGAAATCTGGCGGGATTTTTCATGCCAGGCAATGGAGCACGGGCGGGAAGCATCAAGCAGCGTGATATCGCCGGTCTTCAGCACCGCGCGGCGGTCGTCCTGTTCAATCTCCGCGCTGCCCTCCAGCTGAAATACGGTGTAGAACCAGGCATCGTTACTGTCGTTAATCTCATGGCGGGATCGGAACAGGTTAACGCCACCTGCGGTTACGGTGCTTAACTTCAGGCTACGGGCATAGCTGGTTTCCAGCTCGCCGACGAATTCCCCCTCCAGCGGACGCGCATTAAAACGCCCGCAGACCTGGTTAATTTGTGCCAGCCACTGTTGATACTGTTCCTCTTCGCTTGCACACGCCATCGCTTATCTCGCTGCACCGTCAATGTTTTTGCATTGTTGCATTTGTGTTGCATTTTGTCAGAGCTATGAGGCTGACTATAGGAAAGAACACTCACCGGTAACAGCGTTATAAGACGGAATTATCATGATTTGCGGAGCCTGTCACAGGTGGCAAAGCGAATGTCACAGAGACAAAAGCGAGAATCCAAAACCCCTCTTAGACTGCATTAACACCCTGCGAATAAAAACGAAGGAGTACCCTATGTCTGAATCTCAGGTAGCCGTTCAGCCTGCCGTACAGCAGTTTTTAGACCGACATCATGGCCTGTGGATTGAAGGGCGTCAGGCCGCGTCGGACAGTGAAAAGCGGCTCAATGTCTATAATCCGGCAACGGGCGACGTCATCGCCTCCACCGCCGATGCCAGCGTTGATGATGTCGACCGCGCCGTGATGTCCGGCTGGCGTGCGTTTGTTGCCCGTAGCTGGGCCGGAAAATTACCGGCAGAGCGTGAGCGTATCCTGCTGCATTTCGCCGATCTGGTTGAGCAGCACAGCGAAGAGCTGGCCCAGCTTGAGACGCTGGAGCAGGGGAAATCCATTCATATCTCCCGCGCCTTTGAAGTGGGCTGCACCCTGAACTGGATGCGCTATACCGCAGGGCTTACCACGAAAATTGCCGGTAAAACCCTCGACCTCTCCATCCCCTTACCGCAGGGGGCCCGCTATCAGGCGTGGACGCGCAAAGAGCCGGTTGGCGTGGTGGCCGGGATTGTGCCGTGGAACTTCCCGCTGATGATCGGAATGTGGAAAGTCATGCCTGCGCTGGCGGCGGGGTGTTCCATTGTCATTAAGCCTTCAGAAACCACGCCGCTCACCATGCTGCGCGTGGCGGAACTGGCAAGTGAAGCGGGCATCCCCGACGGGGTGTTTAATGTGGTCACGGGAAGCGGTGCGGTGTGCGGTGCCGCGCTGACCTCACATCCGCATATTGCCAAAGTGAGCTTTACTGGCTCAACGGCGACAGGCAAGCAAATTGCCCGCGCGGCGGCGGATACGCTCACGGGGGTGACGCTGGAGCTGGGGGGTAAAAACCCGGCTATCGTGCTGAAAGATGCTGACCCGGCCTGGGTAATTGAAGGTCTGATGACCGGCAGCTTCCTGAATCAGGGGCAGGTTTGTGCGGCGAGCTCCCGTATCTATATTGAAGCGCCGCTGTTTGACACGCTGGTCAGCGGGTTTGAACAGGCGGTGAAATCCCTGAGCGTCGGGCCGGGCATGTCGCCGGAGGCGTTCATCAACCCGCTGGTCTCGCGCGCGCACTGCGATAAAGTGCAGACCTTCCTCGACGAGGCAAAATCGCGCAATGCGGAGTTGATCACCGGTAACCGGGGGCCGGATGGCAAAGGTTATTACGTGTCGCCGACGCTGGTGGTGAACCCGGATGCCGCGCTGCGACTCACCCGCGAAGAAGTGTTCGGCCCGGTGGTCAACCTGGTGCGCGTCGCGGATGGCGAAGAAGCGCTGGCGCTGGCCAACGACACCGAATATGGGCTGACGGCCAGCGTCTGGACGCAAAATATCAGCAAGGCGCTGGAATACACCGACCGGCTGCAGGCGGGAACCGTCTGGGTGAACAGCCATACGCTGATCGACGCCAACCTGCCGTTTGGTGGCATGAAGCAGTCCGGCACCGGGCGCGATTTCGGCCCGGACTGGCTGGATGGCTGGTGTGAAACCAAATCGGTATGTGTGCGATATTAAAACAAAGCGTGTCGGGCTGGCGCAACGGCCACCCGACACGGCTATCGTGACCAGCGGTCCCGTCCGGCCGCTTTCGCCCGGTACAGCGCCTCATCGGCGCGGGCGATAATCTCCGTCCCCGCCAGACCCTCTGCCATTCCTGCAATGCCCATGCTTACGGTGACGCGATCGCTGATTTTTGAGGCATCGTGCGCTATTGCCTCCGCGCGCAGGCCGTCCTGAATACGCATGGCAACTTTTTCGGCTGTGTTTTCCGGGCAATCAAAGAGGATCACCACAAACTCTTCACCGCCGTAGCGAGACACGACATCGTCCGGTGTTCGCACCGACTGCCGGAGTACCTGCGCCACGCGGGTCAAACATTCGTCACCGGCCTGATGACCATAGGTGTCGTTGTAAAGTTTGAAATAATCTATATCCAGCATAATCAGCGAGAAGGCTTTTTTCTGCTCAACGGCATTCTCCAGTACCACTTCCATCTTGCGACGGTTGGCGGTCTGGGTTAACGGATCCTGATGCGCCAGCGCTTCCAGCCGCGAAATCAACAGTTGGTTTTGCTGGTTACGTCGCCAGGCTTCATCAAACCAGCTTATCAGGATGAAACGCCCGCAGAGCAAAATCAGCGTAAAGACGGTCCAGACGGCGGCAAAGTGAAGGTTGACACCATCATTGAGTACCCAGCTTGCGACCGGTAGCGTGACCCAGAGCGGGATCACGAAGGAGAGTAACCCATGGGGGTAAAAGTAGAGCGCCGTCAACCCGGCGAGTAACAGAATCGCGCACAGGGGCCAGACGTGAGGCAGCAACAGATCGGTGATAAACCAGAAACAGGATATCGACCAGATGACGCTACAGAAAAAGAGCACCACGCTGATGCCGGCAATACGTCGCCAGGCCATGATGATTAACGCAGCTGACAGAATAATAATGCCGAACATCGAGGCATCGATAAACTTCAGCAGAGGCAGCGACCGGAGGTAGAGGGGGTCGTCGGGCTTAAGCGAGACGTGGCGTAGCAGGATCATCACGGCGAAGCTGATGTTGACGAATGCCAGCCACGGCAGGTTCATCGCCAGCCCGTGCATAACCATCGCCTGACGCGTCGGCCAGGCAGCCCGCTCTGGCGTCGTTTTTTTTCTTTTTTCCATAAATGCTCTTTATCCTTTTCTGTGAGCAAGTGAGACAGGAACGGGCGGAGGAACCGTCCGTACATATCGCCGTTACGGTGTCACAATATTAAACCATAAGAGCTAACCCATACAGCCAAGTATGGCATCGCGTTGGGCGCTGTCACGACGGAACTTAAGACTAGCCAGCAGAAGGTGTTAAAGAATGGCTGGAGTAAGATAACGATAAGCAGGACGAGACAGTCAGCAAATAAAAAACCGGGCATTACGCCCGGTCTGTTTTTATTTCTGCGCGTCTTTTTTCCTGCCGAGTGTCGGCGTTTCGTCGAAGAAGTTCCACGGTTTGAGCAGGGTATGCACCCATTCCGTTGGCATGATTGGCCACTCTTCGGCACGGGCGACGTGGGTTGTGCCGGTGGTCATCCAGACGACGTCATCCTGATCGTTTAGCGACTCGTTATCTTTGCTGTATTTGCCAAGCCCCGTATCGTGGGTTGAGCGGTTTGGGAATTTGCCCTCCGGGTACATCTCATCCGGATGGTAACGCGTCACCCACAGCTGTTTATCCATAAAGCTCAGGCGGTGATAGATCCACTCGTCCGGGGCGAACTTCGCGCCGGTCGCCACCGGGTGCGTCCCCCCGGCGTAAGGGATTATCTGATACGAAATTGGGTTCCCCATGCGGTTCTCTTTGCTGGTGTTGCTCAGCAGACGAATGGTGCCCGGGTCAAATTTCTGCGCCGCCTGCTGCTCGGTATCAATAGCGTACTGATTGATCTGCATGGTGCTGGTTCGCGGGCCGCCAGCGGTGTTCGGTTTCACCTGTGGATCCATTGCCACCAGCGTGTTGTTGATGCCATCCACATCCATATCGAGACGGAAGTTATAGATGTGCTGGTGGGTGGTCCCGACGATGTTGTGATCAATTAATGTGCCGTATCGGGTATCGTCTTTGGCAGTAGGGTCATGCATCGTTTTCGCCTGTACGCCTTTCACCGCCTCAATCCCCGTTGCACCGGCATCAATCCCGATGGTGCCATTTTCGTGGAATACCCAGTCGAAAATATAGTCGTAGTTGCCAACGGTGCTCACCCAGCGAACCACCAGCTCGCGCCGCTCGGTACTGACGTTAGGCTGACCCATCTCCTGGTGTTTATATTCCGGTCCTGCGTAGCGTTCAAAAATGGCGATGGCGCGGGGGATCTCCATCGGCGCACCGGTATAATCGGCAATGGTTTCATTGATCATCACGGCGTTGGACGGCACGTCTTTGCCGCGCACCAGCGGAGAGGTCAGGGTGCCCATGCCGTAATCGCCGGAATCCAGATAGGCTTTGAAGTACCAGCCCACGTCAGGGTCACCGTAAGGGACGATCATCCCGCCCAGGGAGCCCTGATACATAATCTGGCGTTTTTTGCCGTTATCATTGTAGGTGACGGTCGAAATCATTGGGCCCACGCGGGAATCCAGACTCAGATGGAAATCCCAGTTCTGCCAGTGAATCATATCGCCGGTGATGGTGTAGTTTTTGCCTTCCGGCTCAATGATGTCGAGCGGCTTTTTCGGCGTGTTGATGCGGTCACGTCCATCATACGGACGCGGCGTCATCGGCACCGGCACAACGGCACCTTCTTCAATCTTCTGAATCTTCTTCTGCTCAAGGTCGACCACTGCCACCAGGTTCTCAATCGGGTGCGCCCAGTAGTTGCCGTCGCCCACGTCCAGATAGCTCACCACTTTCAGCAACCGGTCTTCCTGTTTCAGGCCATCTTTGCCGTCAAAATAGCCGACGGTCAGTGGCGTGGTGATCACTTTCTTCGTATCGGTAATGCCGCGCTTTTTCAGAACCTCGGCAAACTCTGCACTCTCGTTGATGATCTGCTGAACGGTCGCAAAATCATCCAGCAGCACCATGCCGTGGGCATCTTTAATGGCGTCCCAGCGCAGGATCTTTTTATCCTTCAGGTCCACCAGACTTTCAATAACGTGTTTCCCGTCCAGCATGGTGATGTTCGCCTGGCGGGGAGAGTCCACCGCCGTGCCGTTGAGCACAAAGTCCCACACTTTGGCTTTCTCGGGTTCGGCCAGGGCTATCTGGGTGAAGCGGGTGTTCGGTTTAAAATCCGCAGAGCCTCTCACAATCTCCACGGCTTGCTTAATTTCGTCAGCCGTTAGCGCGTTTAACGGGTGAGGGCGTTTTTCAACCTGGAAGGTCTGGTCGAGACCCGACTGGAAAACGTCGTTGATGAAGGTCTCGGAGATGAACGCTTTTTTGCCTTTCATGACCACCGGCACCTGCAGCGTGAGGGTTTTGCCGTTCACAATAGCGGTTTTCGCGCCGGGCTTGACCTTCACATATGCCCCGTCCTTCGCAAGGGTGAACATCTGTGCGTAATCATCCCACTGCACATCGGCGCCAAACGCCTGCAGCGTTTTGTCCATCGGGACCATATGCGCCTCACTGCCGTGTGCGAAAACAGGTGATTGCCAGGCGCAACACAGCGCAACGGCCATAGCCAGTGCCGTTCTACGGGCAGAAAAAGAAGAATTGCTTCCCATCGTAGACCTCATCTTGTTGTGTTTATTGTGTTGTGACAGCCTTATCCTGACAGGCGCCCGAGAAAAGCGTTTGCCTGCATCTGCCAGGTTATTTGTTGGTCTTGCCAGGTTAAAAAAAGACCGGGGCAATATCACACCCCGGTCAACGTGCGAGAGAGGAACGTGTCAGAAGTCGCCGTGCTGGCGCGCCACCAGCGTCAGGATGGAGTAGAGCGCGACCGCCTGCTGGTGCTGGTTAAAGATCTCAACGGCCCATTCGACCACGCCGGTTGGCTTCTCATCGGCGGTCCGTTGTTTCTTGAGCGTTTTACGCTTACAGGTGAGGCGCACCTGAATGGTATCGCCCGGCTTAACCGGTTCGATAAAGCGCAGGTTTTCCATGCCGTAGTTGGCAATCACCGGCCCAACGCCGGCATCAACAAACAGACCCGCCGCGGCAGAGATCAGGAAGTAACCGTGTACCACCCGTTCGCCAAAGATGGATTCTGCCGCGCCGATTTTGTCCATATGGGCGTAGAAGTGATCGCCGCTCAGGCAGGCAAAGTTAACGATATCGGCTTCCGTCAGGGTGCGGCGCGGGGTCAGCAGGCTGTCGCCCGGCTGCAGTTCTTCAAAGTATTTCCGGAACGGATGAACGCGATCTTCATGAACCGCAGCACCCCGTACCCACTGTTTGCCGATGGTGGCAAGCATGGTCGGGCTGCCCTGAATGGCGGTGCGCTGCAGATAGTGCTTCACCGCACGCAGTCCTCCCAGCTCTTCACCGCCACCTGCGCGGCCAGGACCGCCGTGCACCAGCTGCGGCAGCGGAGAGCCGTGTCCGGTGGACTCCCTGGCGGATTCGGCGTTAAGGATCTGAATTCGTCCGTGCGCCCGCGCCGCGCCGGCAATAAACTGGCGGGCGATAGCCGGGTCGGCGGTGACCAGCGTACCGGCCAGACTCCCGCCACCCGCCCGTGCCAGCTGCATCGCGTGGTCTGAATTGCGGGAGGGCATCAGCGTGGCGACCGGCCCGAAGGCTTCGGTGCAATGCACGGCGGGGGTTTCATCTGGCTGTGGGCAGAAAAGCAGCGTCGGCGGGAAGAATGCCCCCGCAGCCTGCAGATCCGCTTTTCCGCCGAGTCTGACCTGGCAACCCGCCGCAATCAACAGATCGACTTTCTCCTGCACGTCCGCGCGTTGCTCGCCGTTCACCAGCGCGCCCATCTTCACCCCGTCCTCTGCCGGGTTGCCGACAACCACGTTTTGCAGCCGCGCGATCAGCGCCTGGCTGACGGCATCCATCCGATCCTGAGGCACAATTATGCGGCGGATGGCGGTACATTTTTGCCCTGCCTTGGCTGTCATTTCGCGTACCACTTCGCGAATAAACAGCGCGAATTCTGGCTTTTCCGGCGTCACATCCTCACCCAAAACGCAGCAGTTGAGGGAGTCGGCTTCCATGGTAAAGGGAATGGAATTCGCCACGATATTCGGGTGAATGCGCAGGCTCTGGCCGGTGCTGGCGGAGCCGGTAAAGGTCACCACATCCTGGCTGTCGAGATGATTCAGCAGATCGCCCGCGCCGCCGCAGACAAGGCTGATAGCGCCGTCCGGCACCAGACCGCTCTCCACAATCGCTTTCACCATCGCCTGCGCGACCTGCGCGGTGGCGGTGGCGGGTTTGATAATGGCAGGCATCCCCGCAAGCCAGGTGGGCGCCAGTTTTTCCAGCATTCCCCAGCACGGGAAATTAAAGGCGTTGATATGGACCGCCACGCCCGATTTTGACGTCAGTACGTGACGCGCAGCAAAGCCGCCTTCCTTCGACAACGGGATCAGCTCATCTTCCGGCCAGAGTGTGTCATCAGGCAGCTCGCGGCTCCCGAGGCTGGCATAGGTGAACAGCGTCCCGATCCCACCCTCAATATCCACCCAGCTGTCCGCTCGGGTCGCCCCGGTCTGGGCAGACAGGGCATAGAACGTCTCTTTCTCACTAAGCAGATGTTTCGCCACCGCCTTCAGCATGGCGGCACGGTCGATAAAGGTCATGGCGCGCAGGGCTTCGCCGCCACGCGCGATCGCATAGCGACGTGCATCCGCCATGTCCAGCCCTTCGCTGGTCACGGACCACAGCGCTTCGCCACTGATGGCGTGATGGATAGTACGTTCGCGGCCCCGGCCAGACTGCCAGGCACCGGACAAGAAGCTGGCTAACTGCTGCATCGCTTATCTCCAAGTGTTACGTAATTTCACTATCAATAGTTTAATCATGAATCATAAAAAGCAAGCTGAGTTTTAATGAATTGTTAACATTGTGATCCAGCGTAATGAAGTGGAAGGCCGGAAGCCCTGTTGTGCAGGCCTTGTGCAAAAAGCCTTGCGAGCACCATCACAAAATGGGGAAACATTTCTTGGGTTTGTATTTAACCTTTGTGTAACTTTTAAGAAATGAAGTGATTCAGTATTTCACTTTAAGTGGTAAATAATCGAATCATAAAGGTGATGACGTGACGCAAGAACAACGCTTTGAGCAGCGCATAGCGCAGGAGACGGCGATTGAGCCTCAGGACTGGATGCCTGATGCCTATCGTAAGACGTTGATCCGCCAGATTGGTCAGCACGCGCACTCCGAAATTGTCGGCATGCTGCCGGAAGGAAACTGGATCACCCGCGCGCCGACGCTGCGCCGCAAAGCGATCCTGCTGGCGAAAGTGCAGGACGAAGCCGGGCACGGTTTGTACCTCTACAGCGCGGCCGAGACGCTGGGCTGCGCGCGGGAAGACATCTACCAGAAGATGCTCGACGGCAAGATGAAATACTCCTCCATCTTCAACTACCCGACCCTGAGCTGGGCGGATATCGGGGTGATCGGCTGGCTGGTGGACGGTGCGGCGATCGTCAACCAGGTGGCGCTGTGCCGTACCTCATATGGCCCCTATGCCCGCGCGATGGTGAAAATCTGTAAAGAAGAGAGTTTCCACCAGCGTCAGGGCTTTGAAGCCTGTATGGCGCTTGCGCAGGGGAGTGACGCCCAACGCCAGATGCTGCAGGACGCCATTAACCGCTTCTGGTGGCCCGCTCTGATGATGTTCGGCCCAAACGATGACAACTCGCCGAACAGCGCCCGCAGCCTCGCCTGGAAAATCAAACGCTTCGGCAATGACGAACTTCGCCAGCGCTTTGTCGACAACACGGTTCCGCAGGTAGAAATGCTGGGCATGACGGTCCCGGATCCTGACCTGCGTTTTGACGAAGAGAGCGGTCACTACCGCTTTGGCGAGATCGACTGGCACGAGTTTGATGAGGTCATTAACGGGCGCGGTATCTGCAACCACGAACGTCTGGCTGCCAAACGTAAAGCCTGGGAAGACGGGGCGTGGGTGCGTGAAGCCGCACTGGCGCACGCGGAAAAACAACACGCCCGCAAAGTGGCTTAAGAGGAAACACGATGAGCAATGTCTACTGGCCGCTGTACGAAGTGTTCGTACGCAGCAAACAAGGGTTGTCCCACCGTCATGTGGGAAGTCTTCATGCCGCCGACGATCGCATGGCGCTGGAAAATGCGCGTGATGCCTATACCCGTCGCAGTGAAGGCTGCTCTATCTGGGTGGTGAAGGCGAGCGAGATTGTCGCCTCTCAGCCGGAAGAGAGCGGCGAGTTCTTCGACCCGGCGGAAAGTAAGGTTTACCGCCATCCTACGTTTTACACCATCCCTGATGGCATCGAGCACATGTGAGGTCAGGGATGAAAACATTATCCGCATATGCCCTGCGTCTGGGCGACAACGGTCTGGTGCTCTCCCAGCGTCTGGGCGCCTGGTGTGGTCACGCGCCGGAGCTGGAAATCGATCTCGCGCTCGCCAACATCGGTCTCGACTTGCTGGGGCAGGCGCGCAATTTCCTGACCTATGCCGCAGAGCTGGAAGGTCAGGGCGATGAAGACACCCTGGCGTTTGGGCGTGATGAACGCCAGTTTCACAACGTGTTGCTGGTGGAACAGCCTAACGGCAGTTTCGCCGACACGCTCGCGCGCCAGTACTTTATGGATGCCTGGAACGTAGCCCTGTATGAACGCCTGACCCACAGCAGCGACAGCCAGCTTGCCGCCATCGCCGCGAAAGCCATTAAAGAGGCGCGCTACCACCTGCGCTTCAGTCGTGGCTGGCTGGTGCGTCTGGGTGACGGAACGGAAACATCTTCACAGCGTATGCAGCAGGCGGTCGACACCCTGTGGCGGTTTACGGCCGAGCTGTTTGAAGCCGATGACGTCGAGCTGGCGTTGATTGCCTCCGGCGTCGCGGTTGATCCGCGCGAGCTTCGTCAGCCGTGGGAGCAGGAAGTGTTTTCCGGTTTGCAGGAGGCCACCCTGAGCGTGCCGTCGGAAGTGGCGTATCGCACGGGGGGCAAGCGCGGGCTGCATACCGAACATCTCGGCCCAATGCTCGCAGAAATGCAGTATCTCCAGCGCGCCCATCCGGGTCAGCAGTGGTAAGTACGGAGGTGAAGATGCAGCGTTTTGCCGGGATTGCACCCGCGGAGATCCCTCAAATCTGGTCGCTGTTAAGCCAGATCCCGGACCCGGAAGTGCCGGTGTTAACCATCACCGATTTAGGCATGGTGCGTAGCGTATCGGCGCAGGGCGAAGGCTGGGTCATTGGCTTTACGCCAACCTATTCAGGCTGCCCGGCGACGGAACATTTGCTTGGCGCGATTCGCGAGGCGATGACCGCACACGGCTTTACGCCAGTGCATATTGTGCTTCAGCTCGAACCGGCCTGGACCACCGACTGGATGACGGCGGATGCGCGTGAACGCCTGCGCGCATATGGCATCAGCCCACCGGTGGGCCACAGCTGCCACGCGCATGCCCCGGCCGAGGTGAGTTGCCCACGCTGTGCCAGCACACATACCTCGCTTATCAGTGAATTTGGTTCGACGGCCTGCAAAGCGCTTTATCGCTGCAACGACTGCCGTGAGCCTTTCGACTATTTCAAATGTATTTGAGGTTGCCATGACAACGTTTCATTCATTAACAGTGGCAAAAGTGGAACCCGAAACCCGCGACGCGGTGACCATCACTTTCGCGGTACCGCAGGCGTTGCAGGACGCCTATCGCTTTCGTCCCGGACAACACCTGACCCTGAAAGCGAAGCTGGGTGAGGATGAGCTGCGTCGCTGCTACTCTATCTGCCGCAGTACCGCGCCGGGTGAGATCAGCGTAGCGGTGAAAGCCATCGAGGGCGGACGTTTTTCCCGCTATGCCCGGGATGAGATCAAACAGGGCATGGTGCTGGAGGTCATGGTGCCGCAGGGCCAGTTTGGTTACCAGCCGCGCGCCGACCGGGAAGGGCACTATCTGGCCATTGCCGCGGGTTCAGGCATTACCCCAATGCTGGCCATCTTATCCGCCACGCTCGCCACCGAGCCGAACAGTCATTTCACCCTGATCTACGGCAATCGCAGCAGCCAGAGCATGATGTTTCGCGAGGCGCTTGCCGATCTGAAAGACAAATACCCGCAGCGTCTGCAGCTGGTCGCCATCTTCAGCCAGGAGGTGCTCGACAGCGATCTGCTGCATGGACGTATCGACGGTGAGAAGCTGCAGGCGCTGGCGAAAACCCTGATCAACTTCCGCCAGTACGATGAAGCTTTTATTTGTGGCCCGTCCGCCATGATGGACGACGCGGAAGCGGCGCTGAAAGCGCTGGGGATGCCAGAGAAATCGATTCACCTTGAGCGTTTTAATACGCCAGGCTCGACCGGCAAACGCACGGTCAGCGTGCAGGCTGAAGGGCAGAAAGTCACCGTGCGTCAGGACGGTCGTGACCGGGAAATTACCCTCACGGCAAACGATGAAAGCATTCTTGATGCCGCCCTGCGTCAGGGCACCGACCTGCCGTATGCCTGCAAGGGCGGCGTATGCGCGACCTGCAAATGCAAAGTGCTGCGTGGCAAAGTTGATATGGCGACGAACTACAGCCTTGAGCCAGACGAACTCGCGGCCGGGTATGTGCTGAGCTGTCAGTCGCTGCCGTTAACCGCTGACGTGATCGTCGATTTCGACTCCAGGGGGATGGCATGAGCGAACTGATGGTCACCCGTCATGGTCGTGTCCTGAAGCTGACGCTTAACCGTCCGGCGGCACGCAACGCGCTGAATAACGCCCTGTTAGAGCAGATTGCTGACGCGCTCGACGCCGCTGCGGCCGATCGCGATCTCTCCGTTTGCGTGATTTACGGCAACGCACGCTGCTTTGCTGCCGGCGCAGATCTCAACGAAATGGCGGAGAAAGACCTGCCTGCCACCCTGAACGATATCCGTCCCCAGCTGTGGGCCCGGATCAACGCCTTCAACAAACCCCTGATTGCCGCCGTCAACGGCTTCGCGCTGGGCGCGGGCTGCGAGCTTGCGCTGCTGTGCGACGTGGTGATTGCCGGGGATAACGCCCGTTTTGGTCTGCCGGAAATTACGCTCGGGATCATGCCCGGGGCGGGCGGTACACAGCGCCTGATTCGTAGCGTGGGCAAATCGCTGGCCAGCAAAATGGTGCTGACCGGGGAGAGCATTACCGCGCAGCAGGCGCAGCGCGCCGGGCTGGTCAGCGATGTGTTCCCGGCTTCATTGACGCTGGAATATGCCCTGAAACAGGCGGCGCTGATGGCACGACACTCACCGCTGGCGCTCCAGGCGGCGAAGCAGGCGCTGCGCCAGTCTCAGGAGGTTTCCCTGCAGGCCGGACTGGTCCAGGAGCGACAGCTGTTTACGCTGCTTTCAGCGACCGAAGACCGGCGAGAAGGCATCGACGCATTCTTACAGAAACGTACCCCCGACTTTAAAGGACGCTAATCGTGGAATTTATTCTCAGTCATGTAGAACAAGGCGTGATGACCCTGACGCTGAACCGTCCGGAGCGTCTGAACAGCTTTAACGACGTGATGCATCAGCAACTCGCTGAGTGCCTGAAGCAGGCCGAGCGCGATGACACCATCCGCTGTCTGCTTATTACCGGGGCGGGGCGCGGCTTCTGCGCGGGTCAGGATCTTAATGACCGCAACGTCGACCCTAACGGTCCGGCGCCGGATCTGGGAATGTCCGTGGAGACGTTCTACAACCCGCTGGTTCGCCGTCTTGCGACGTTGCCGAAACCGGTGATTTGCGCGGTCAACGGCGTGGCCGCCGGGGCCGGGGCCACGCTGGCACTGGGGTGTGACATGGTCATTGCCGCCCGTTCTGCCACCTTTGTGATGGCCTTCAGCAAGCTCGGATTAGTGCCGGACTGCGGGGGAACATGGTTCCTGCCGCGCGTCGCCGGGCGCGCCCGCGCAATGGGGCTGGCGTTACTCGGAGACAAACTCAGCGCCGAACAGGCACACGCCTGGGGGATGATCTGGCAGGTGGTGGATGACGAACACCTCTCCGCCACGGCCCAGCAGATGGCGCTGCACTTTGCTTCTCAGCCCACCTTTGGTCTGGGGCTGATTAAGCAGGCGATTAACGCGGCAGAGACCAACACCCTCGACGCCCAGCTTGACCTGGAGCGCGATTATCAACGTCTGGCCGGTCGCAGCGACGACTACCGGGAAGGGGTCAGCGCCTTCCTTGCCAAACGCGCACCGACATTCACGGGGAAATAAGATGGCGATCACGGTTCGTACTGTCGCCGTCATTGGAAGCGGCACGATGGGCGCGGGAATTGCGGAAGTCGCGGCGAGTCATGGGCATCAGGTTCTGATGTATGACATTGCCTCAGACGCGATTTCGCGCGCGATTGACGGGATCCGCCAGCGTCTCGCCTCCCGGGTGACTCGCGGAAAACTTTCCGCCGATGCTGGCAGCCAGATTCTTGCCAGGCTGTTGCCGGTAACGGATATCGAAGCGCTCGCCGCGGCAGATCTGGTGATTGAAGCCGCGTCTGAGCGTATCGACGTCAAAAAAGCGCTGTTTGCGCAACTGGCTCAGATTTGCCCGCCGCAGACCTTGCTGACCAGCAATACCTCCTCCATTTCTGTTACGGCGATTGCGGCGGATGTTCACCATCCGGAGCGCGTCGCGGGGCTGCATTTCTTTAATCCTGCACCGGTCATGAAGCTGGTCGAGGTGGTGAGCGGGCTGGCGACATCGCCCGAAGTGGCCGATGCGCTGTGCGAGCTGGCGCTGAACTGGGGGAAACAGCCCGTCCGCTGCCAGTCAACGCCAGGGTTCATCGTCAACCGCGTTGCGCGTCCGTTCTATTCTGAAGCCTGGCGCGCCCTGGAAGAGCAGGTCGCCGCGCCAGAAGTGATTGATGCCGCGCTGCGCGACGGCGGCGGTTTCCCGATGGGACCGCTGGAGTTGACCGACATGATTGGTCAGGACGTCAACTTTGCGGTGACCTGTTCCGTGTTCAATGCCTTCTGGCAGGAACGTCGTTTCCTGCCGTCGCTGGTGCAGCAGGAACTGGTGCTGGCGGGGCGGCTGGGCAAAAAAAGCGGGAAGGGCGTTTACGACTGGCACGGTGAGATACCGGCTGTGCCGTGGCTTGATGCAGTAAACGACAGCTTTACCCCCCTGCGTGTGCAGCGAAGAGGTGACGGTGTCACGGAAATAGATGAGCTCCTGTTGATTGAAACCCAGGGGGAGACCGCTCAGGCGCTGGCCCGGCGTTTTCACTGTCCGGTCGTGGTGATTGACCGCATTGAACGCGACGTGGCGGTGATCGCAGCCGCATCGGATAACCCGCATACCGCCACGCAAAAAGCCGTCTGGTACCTGCAACAGCAGGGACACCGGGTACTGCGCATTGCCGATTACCCCGGTCTGCTGGTCTGGCGGACGGTGGCGATGATCGCCAACGAAGCGCTGGATGCGCTGCAAAAAGGGGTGGCCAGCGAGAAGGATATCGACACCGCCATGCGCCTCGGCGTGAATTACCCGAACGGGCCCATTGCCTGGGGTGAGCGTCTGGGCTGGCAACGGCTGTTAACGCTGCTGGAGAATTTGCAACGCCATTACGGCGAAGAACGCTATCGCCCTTGTTCACTGCTGCGCCAGCGTGCGCTTCTGGAGAGTAGCTATGAGTCATAACGCCTGGCATAACGCCCGCACTATGTATGAACAGGACGCCTGCGCCCAGGCGCTGGGGATCGACATCATCGACATGGACGATGGCTACGCGGTAGTGACGATGACCATCACCCCGCAGATGCTCAACGGCCACAAAACCTGCCACGGAGGACAGCTGTTTTCACTGGCCGATACCGCTTTTGCCTACGCCTGCAACAGCCAGGGGCTGGCGGCAGTGGCGTCAGGCTGTTCAATCGATTTTCTGCGCCCGGGGTTTGCCGGCGACACGCTGACCGCCACCGCGCGGGTTAAGCATCAGGGCAAACTGACCGGCGTGTATGACATTGAAATTCAGAACCAACAACAGAAAACCGTTGCCCTGTTTCGCGGAAAATCTCACCGCATCGGCGGCAGTGTGACAGGAGAAGCCTGATGCGTGACGCTTTTATTTGTGATGGCGTTCGAACCCCGGTGGGGCGCTATGGCGGGGCGCTGGCCAGCGTTCGCGCCGACGATCTCGGCGCGGTGCCGCTGCGTGCGCTGCTGGCCCGTTATCCGCAGCTCGACCTCGAGCGGATTGATGATGTGATCTTCGGCTGCGCCAACCAGGCGGGGGAAGATAACCGCAACGTGGCGCGTATGTCGCTGCTGCTGGCCGGACTGCCTCAGACGGTCTCGGGCACCACGCTGAACCGCCTGTGCGGTTCGGGTCTGGACGCGATTGGCTTTGCCGCACGGGCGATCAGGGCGGGTGATGGCGACATGCTGCTTGCAGGCGGCGTCGAGTCAATGTCCCGGGCGCCGTTTGTGATGGGTAAAGCCACGGCGGCGTTCCAGCGTCAGGCGGAGATTTTCGACACCACCCTCGGCTGGCGATTTGTGAATCCGCTCATGCATCAGCAATTCGGAACTGACAGCATGCCGGAAACGGCAGAGAATGTAGCTGAATTGTTAAATGTCAGCCGGGCCGATCAGGATGCTTTCGCGCTGCGCAGCCAGCAGCGTACTGCTCAGGCGCAGCAGAACGGCATTCTGGCGCAGGAGATTGTGCCGGTGCAGGTGCCCGGCAAAAAAGGAACGGTTACGGAAGTTTCGGTAGATGAGCATCCCCGTGCTGATACCACGCTTGAACAACTTGCCGCGCTGAAAACACCGTTTCGCAGGAACGGTGTCGTGACGGCGGGTAACGCCTCCGGTGTAAACGATGGCGCTGCGGCGTTGATCATCGCCAGCGAGTCGATGGCGCACGCGCAAGGGCTTGTGCCGCGCACGCGGATCGTGGCGATGGCTACCGCTGGCGTGGAGCCACGTCTGATGGGCTTAGGACCGGTGCCAGCCACCCGCAAAGTGCTGGAACGTGCCGGGCTCAGCATCAACGATATGGACGTGATTGAGCTTAACGAAGCTTTCGCTTCTCAGGCGCTAGGCGTGTTACGTCAGCTGGGATTGCCGGATGACGCTGAACACGTTAACCCGAACGGAGGGGCCATTGCGTTGGGCCACCCGTTGGGCATGAGCGGTGCCAGACTGGCGTTGGCCGCGAGCAATGAATTGCATCGACGCAACGGGCGCTATGCGCTGTGTACGATGTGCATCGGTGTGGGTCAGGGCATTGCCATGATCCTTGAGCGTGTTTGAGCGAATAACAGTGTGAGTACCCTACAATGACAAATACAACAAAGCTTGATCCGATCGAAACGGCCTCCATTGACGAATTACAGGCGCTGCAAACCGAGCGTCTGAAATGGACGCTGCATCACGCCTATAACAACGTTCCGATGTACAAACGCAAGTTTGACGCCGCGGGCGTTCACCCTGACGATTTTAAAACGCTGGAAGACATCCGTAAGTTTCCGTGCACCACCAAGCAGGACCTGCGTGATAACTATCCGTTCGATACCTTTGCCGTACCGATGGAACAGGTGGTGCGTATTCACGCCTCTTCCGGCACCACCGGAAAGCCGACCGTCGTCGGTTATACCCAACATGACATCGACAACTGGGCTAATCTGGTGGCCCGTTCTCTGCGCGCCGCGGGCGGCAGTGCGAAAGACAAAATTCATGTGGCCTATGGATATGGCCTGTTTACCGGAGGGCTGGGCGCGCACTATGGCGCAGAGCGTTTAGGGGCGACTGTTATCCCGATGTCCGGCGGCCAGACGGAGAAACAGGCGCAACTGATCCGCGATTTCCAGCCGGACATGATCATGGTGACGCCATCCTACTGCCTCAATCTGATCGAAGAGCTGGAGCGCCAGATGGGAGGCGATGCCAGCGCCTGCTCCCTGCGTGTGGGGGTGTTTGGCGCAGAGCCGTGGACGCAGGCCATGCGCCGCGAAATCGAGAAACGTCTGGGGATCACCGCGCTGGATATCTATGGGCTTTCCGAGGTCATGGGGCCAGGCGTGGCGATGGAGTGTATCGAAACCGCCGACGGTCCGACCATCTGGGAAGACCATTTCTATCCGGAGATCGTCAACCCGAACGACGGCACGTCGCTTAATGATGGCGAGCAGGGCGAACTGCTGTTCACCACGCTGACCAAGGAGGCGCTGCCGGTGATTCGTTATCGCACCCGCGACCTGACGCGCCTGCTTCCTGGGACCGCACGCACCATGCGTCGTATGGACAGGATCAGCGGTCGCAGTGACGATATGCTCATCATCCGCGGCGTCAACGTCTTCCCGTCCCAGCTGGAAGAGGAGATCGTGAAGTTCGAACACCTCTCCCCGCACTATCAGCTGGAGGTCAACCGCCGCGGCCATCTTGATTCACTTTCCGTGAAGGTGGAGCTCAAAGAGAGCAGTCTGACCCTGACCCACGAGCAGCGCTGCCAGGTGTGCCATCAGCTGCGCCATCGGATTAAATCGATGGTCGGGATCTCCACCGACGTGATGATTGTCAACTGCGGCAGTATCCCGCGCTCAGAGGGCAAAGCCTGTCGGGTGTTTGATTTGCGTAAAGTTGCGGCTAACGGTTGAGTTTCCCTCACCCCCTCATCCTAACCTTCTCCCCGGAGGGGAGAAGGGACGTTGTCCCCCTCTCACTTTGGGAGAGGGCCGGGGTGAGGGGAATATGCTATGATTCATCCAGACCAAAAATAACAACAGAATGAATCACATGAATAAACTCGATGCCTTTATCCAGCACGCGGTTAGCTCGGTTCCCGTTAGCGGAACGTCGCTTATCTCCTCATTATACGGTGACGCGCTTTCACATCGCGGCGGCGAGATTTGGCTTGGCAGCCTCGCCGCCTTACTGGAAGGCATGGGGTTTGGCGAGCGCTTTGTGCGCACTGCGCTGTTTCGTCTTAACAAAGAGGGCTGGCTGGATGTGTCGCGCATCGGACGACGCAGCTTTTACCGGCTGAGCGACAAAGGGCTGCGTTTGACCCGCCGCGCGGAGAGTAAAATCTACCGTGCTGAACTCCCCGCGTGGGACGGCAAGTGGCTGTTGCTGCTCTCGGAAGGCCTGGATAAAACCACCCTTGCTGACGTCAAAAAGCAGCTGATTTGGCAGGGTTTTGGCACCCTGGCTCCCAGCCTGATGGCCTCCCCGTCGCAGCATCTGGCGGATGTGCAGTCGCTTTTACACGACGCAGGCGTGGCGGAAAACGTCATCTTCTTCGAGGCCCATTCGCCGCTGGCGCTGTCCCGCGCGGCGCTGCGTGCCCGGGTCGAGGAGTGCTGGCAGTTGACCGAACAGAACGCGATGTACGAGACGTTTATCCACTCGTTCCGTCCTCTTCTGCCGCTGCTGAAAGAGGCCGCGCCGGACGAATTAACGCCGGAACGCTGCTTCCAGATCCAGCTGTTGCTGATCCATTTTTACCGTCGCGTGGTGCTGAAAGACCCGCTGTTGCCGGAGGAGTTATTGCCTGCACACTGGGCCGGACAAAGTGCGCGACAGCTGTGCATTAATATTTATCAGCGTGTGGCACCGGGGGCGCTGGCGTTTGTCAGCGAGAAAGGTGAAACCTCCGTCGGCGAACTGCCTGTGCCCGGCACGCTCTACTATCAACGCTTTGGTGGTCTTACTATCGTATAAGGAGTGGAGATGCCCGTTTATCAAATTGACGGTCTGACGCCGGTGGTGCCTGATGAGAGCTACGTTCACCCGACGGCGGTGCTCATCGGCGACGTGATCCTGGGCAAAGGCGTGTATGTTGGCCCGAATGCCAGCCTGCGCGGCGATTTTGGCCGGATTGTGGTGAAAGACGGCGCGAACATTCAGGATAACTGCGTCATGCACGGTTTCCCGGAGCAGGACACGGTGGTGGAAGAGGACGGCCATATCGGCCACAGCGCGATTCTGCACGGCTGTATTATCCGACGTAACGCTCTGGTAGGGATGAACGCAGTGGTTATGGACGGCGCGGTGATTGGCGAAAACAGCATTGTCGGCGCGGCGGCCTTTGTGAAAGCGAAAGCGGAGATGCCCGCCAACCACCTGATCATTGGCAGTCCGGCAAAAGCGATACGTGTGCTGAGTGAGCAGGAAATTGCCTGGAAGAAGCAGGGCACGCGTGAGTATCAGGTGCTGGTGGATCGCTGCAAGCTGACCCTGCATCAGGTCGAACCCCTGCGCGAAGTGGAGCCCGGTCGAAAACGTCTGGAGTTTGACGAGGATCTGCGACCAAAATCGGCGTCATGAAGGGGCGCACCTGCTGATGTCAAAGCAGCGCATCGAAAAAGGCCCCGTCAGGGGCCTGTGAATGTTTACGCTGGCCTGATGCGTTGCGCGAAATCAGAACCGGTATTGCAGACCGGCGGTAACGGTATAGTTTTTGTTGGAAATGCCCGCCGCATCACCGCCAATTGACCCGGATTCGCCCGTGTTTGTATCAATAATCTGCGTGCCGCCTTTGCCCTCTTTGTAATGGCTATACGCGAACTCGGCAAAAACTTTGGCGTGTGGCGTGACGTAATATCCTGCATCCACTGACGCACCATAATAGCGAGAGTCTGAGGTTTTCTCGCGGAAGGTCAGGTCGCGCATATAGTGCTCGTCGTTATCATGAGCGCGCACCCAGTCACTGAATTTAAACAGGCCATTAAATTCGAAATTATTAATACGATACTGCCCCACAAGCCCAATATAAGGCATTGAGAAGCGCTGGCTATAACCAATACCGCGTTCGCCCGCCGGGAAATTCCCCGTGTTGGTACCGTTATCATAATTATAAGAGCCACCGGTGGCCGTCCAGCTAAAACGGGTTTCCTGATAACCGGCAGTCACGCCCGCTTTATAGCTTTCGCCCTGCAATATCCAGCCTTTTACATTGAGATCGTATTCATTGGCATAATTGACGTTAGTTGCCGGATGCGTCGAATGATCTGTCCAGCTGGATTGTCTTTCGTTCATCCAGTCATAGTCATCCATATGACCCGAGCCGGATGCCAGCGAGGTCCAGCCGCGTGCGTTCAGGGTCAGGAAAGGGTACGCATCCCAGGAAATATCGCCTTTCAGGATAGCGACGTTTTTAATTTTCCAGTCCAGCTGGCTGATTTTTCTGCCTGTGACGTCGTCATACACCATTTCATGGGATTTCCCGCTGAGCATCCCGCCCGAGGCTGAAACGGTGACGCTGTCAGGTGAGAAATTCGGCGTAAATTGCGTTTCCCCTGCGTATACTGTGCCTGAAAAGGCGGCCATCATCGTCAGTAAAAGCGTATTTCTTGTCATTTTTATGTCCCTAATTAAAATTTAATAAATACCTTGCAATTAAATTTTAAAAGCCACACAAATAACAATCAACTGCCAGTTTTAGTCATTATTCGCATTTGCGTTGTGTATTCCTTTCACAAGAAACGTCCCTCACCGAGATAATATTGCCGTCCCGCCTCCGACAATTAGCGTGAATATCTTTAGCAGGATATTAATCAAAGTACGGTTTTAAAATGACTTCCGTCCAGTGCATAAAAGCTCTGACACGCTGCGATAAATTACGCCGATGGGCGACCACAAAAGCGGCATTAAGCGGTTCAGGAGGCAAATGGGGAAGCACTTCAACCAGCGCGCCGCGCTGGATATGGGGCGCCAGCGCGGAATACCCGCCCTGAATTAAGCCCAGACCCGCCAGCCCGGCTTCATGATAGGCCGGTACGCTGTTGACCCGCGCGGCGCCGGGTAACATCACGGACCGGTAGCCATCACCGTCCGGGTACTGCCAGCCATCAGGCCTGGCACCAAAATTTCGCATGTAATGCACCATACGGTGTCCCTGACGAAGCAGGTCGTCAATCGTCTCGGGCACCCCGACGCGCTCCAGGTAGCGTGGGCTGGCGGCGTTAATCATCCGTAGCTGACCGAGCGGTCGGGCAATGAGGGTCTCATCAACAATGGGCCCAAAACGAATCACGCAGTCAAAGCCTTCCTGAACCAGATCGACTCGCCGGTCTGTGCTTGAAAGTTCTATTTCAAGTTCAGGATGCGCGTCCAGCAGTTGTGGCAGGGCGGGAATCACTACGCTTTGGGCCAACACTGCTGGCATATCGACGCGTAAACGTCCCCGCAGTGACATGCCGCCAGGCGCGAACATGGACTGCAGATCTTCTGCATCTGCTAACAAATCCCGGGCGCGGGAATAAAAAGCCCGACCGTCTTCGGTCAGCTGTACCGCGCGGGTAGTCCGGTGCAACAGCGTCGTCCCGAGGTCATGCTCAAGCTCACGTACGACCGTTGAAACGCGGCCTTTCTTAATGCCCAGGCTCTCCGCCGCCTGAGTAAAGCTCTGCATTTCTGCGACGCGTGCAAAAATAGTCAGTGCATGCAGGTTTTTCATTGTTCACCTTCCGGGTAACAGTGCGTTATTTTTTGGGTGGTTTATTCCCTTATTGATGACTAATAGAGTGTCTTCATACCGCGTAACGCTGTCAAACAGGTTGATGCGCTTTACACCACCGGCAACAGTCCTCAGGAAGGATAAAGAAGATGAATAAAGGTTATTTAATCGCCCACGTGACCGTCACAGATCCTGCTGCCTATGCAGAATATGCGAACGCTGCCGGGGAAGCGCTGCAGGGGTTCAACCCCCGGGTCATCGTCTGGTCCGGGGAATATGAAAACCTGGAAGGGGAAGCGCATGAACGCCATGTCGTTTTAGAGTTTGATTCGTATGCTGAGGCCAAACGTTTTTATAACAGTCCCGGGTACGTGGCCGCCAGAAAGCTGCGCGCGGGGGCGGCAACCGGGACATTTGTTGTGGTTGAAGGGGCTTAATCCTGCGCCAGCGGCAGGAAGGCGTCAGCAAATATGTCCGGCTCATACCCGGCTGAGGTAAAGAGATGATGACGTGATTCATCAATGGCCTCGCGAAGGCGGGTGATGTCGACCCCCAGCACGTTGCCGTCTTGCTTCACGATTCGTCCGGCAATCATGACGGTATGGATGTTGCTGCGCTCTGCCGCATGGACCACCGTGCCAAATGCATTGCCGGACGGATAGAGGTTGAGATCGCCGGCGTTAATAAGCACCAGGTCGGCCTGTTTACCCGGCGTCAGGCTGCCGATGCTCTCCTGTAACCCTGCACAGGCCGCACCATCGACGGTGGCTGCTTTCAGGAGCTGTTGGGTATGAAGCGTATTTACGGTGTGCGCTGAACCACAGCAGTGCTGCTGATGCATGCCCATGACGCGCTGGAGGTAAAAAGCCACGCGCATTTCCATAAACATGTCGCCGCTGTACGACGTTTCATTGTCAACGCTGAGGCCGGGGCTGATGCCGTGGCGCAGCGCGGACTGAAGGGCAAACATGCCGTCTTCAATCCCATAGTGCGCATCGGAACGGGGGCAGACGTTCACGCGTACGCCCGCATCCCGCAGGATTTTCCATCCGTCGTCCGGCAGTGCGGTGCAATGATTAAAAATATTGTCCGGTCCCAGAAGTCCCTGCTGATGCAGCGCCTCAAGCTGCGACGCCATTTCACCCCCAAAGAATTCGGTCACGATTGGCAACCCCAGCCTGCGGGCCTCCAGCCATCTCTCCGGCTCCAGCTGGGCCATGACCGCCAGCGAAACAAGACTTTCAGGGTTATTCTGGAAATACTTTTCTTGCAGGCGCTGCCAGTTACCGGGCCAGTGCGCGCGGTCCCATTCTCCGGACACCGGTGCACCGGAAGCGTGTACGGCGCGGATCCCCGCATCCAGCAGGGCCTCAACGGCCGCGTCCGAATGCGCAGCGGTGCGGCTGTTATGGGAATTATCAATCACCGTGGTGATACCGGCATCAATACACCCCAGGGCGGTGAGCAGGTTGCCGATATAAATATCGGCAGGGCGATAATACCTGGCGAATGAGAAGTGCGTGGCGTTGCAGTAATCTTCAAGCGTTTTGGCGTCGGGGTTAATGCGGCGCAGTTGTCCCTCCCAGGCATGGCGATGGGTATCCACCAGGCCCGGCATGGCAATCATATGTGTGGCATTTATTATGCAGGCGCCTTCTGCTGCCAGATTTTCACCAATGGCGACGATCTTTGCGCCTTCGATAAGGATATCGCCGCGTTCAAAATTACCCACCCTGTCATCCATGCTGAGCAGGGTTGCGCCCTTAATCAACGTGGCGGGTGGAGTTATGCTTTGATTGTTAATCATATTTCTCAGGTAATCGCTCATCTTCTTGTCCTTTGTCTCTTCATGGGTGAGAAATTACGCCACCCGATTACGGCGAAAAAGATGCTTAACGTGTTTTCATTATTCATAATCTACGAAGAATAATGTGAGCGACGGTCGGGGGAGAAAAAATGGATCGTATTCAGGCAATGCAGATCTTCATGCGGGTAGCGCAGGCCGGAAGCTTTGTCCGCGCAGCCGAAACGCTTTCTCTGCCTTCGTCAACGGTCACCAGCAGCATAAAAAATCTGGAGAATTACCTCCAGGTGCGCCTGCTTAACAGAACGACAAGGCGGGTGAGCCTCACCGCTGAAGGTGTGCATTATCTGGCGCAATGCCAGGAAATACTGGCGTTAATCGAGCATGCGGAAACGAGCCTGACGGCGTCAGTCCGGCGCCCGCAGGGACGCTTGCGGGTGGATATGCCGGGCGGGATCGCGGATTTCATCGTGATGCCTCACCTGAAAGATTTTTACCGGCTTTATCCGGATATCTACCTGATGCTGGGCGTCAACGATCGGCAGGTTGATCTGGTGCAGGAGGGGGTGGACTGTGTGATCCGAACGGGGGATCTGAATAGCTCGACTCTTGTTGCCCGTCCTCTGGGCCGGTTTCGCTGGGTGACCTGTGCCTCACCGGACTATCTCAGGAAGTTCGGTACTCCCCGCTCGCCAGACGACTTATCACAGCATCGGGCGATACACTACTTTTCCGATCAGACCCGACGGGCGGATGCGTTACGCTTTGTCCGCGGGACAGAGACCGTCTCCATCCCTGTCCGCGGCGAAGCGGCCGTAAATGCCACCGGGCTTTATATCAACATGTGCCTTGAAGGTTTCGGGCTGGCGCAGCTGGCTGAGAGTATTGTCTCAGCGCATCTGCGGGAGGGAAGGCTGGTTGAGGTTCTGGCTGACTGGCAACCGCCTTCGGCGCCCGTCACGTTGCTTTATCCCCATCAGCGTTTTCTCTCTCCCGCAGTGCGTGCCTTTGCAGACTGGATTGCCGGACTTATCCCGGACGCCAGCCCGGCACCGTCAGGCGGCGGGCTTGATCCGAAACCAGATCGCATACATCGCTGGCAGGAAGACGAGGGTAATAATGGTTCCCCCTAGCGTTCCGCCAATCAGCGTGTAGGCCAGCGTTCCCCAGAACACGGAGTGCGTCAGGGGAATGAACGCCAGCACGGCGGCCATGGCCGTCAGTAAGACCGGCCTCGCGCGCTGTACGGTCGCCTCAACCACGGCATGGAACGGATCGAGACCGTCCTTCTGGTTGTGATCGATTTGACCAATGAGAATCAGCGTGTTTCGCATCAGGATCCCCGAAAGCGCGATCAGGCCGACGAGGGCATTGATGCCAAATGGCTGATTGAAAAGCAGCAGTGTAGGAACCACACCAATAAGCCCCAGCGGTGCGGTCAGGAATACCATGACCATGGCCGAGAGTGAACGCACCTGCAGAATGATTATCAGCAGCGTCAGGGCAATCATGATGGGGAACAGCGGGGCCATGGCCTGGGTGGCTTTGCCGGATTCCTCAATCGATCCCGCCATTTCGATGCGATAGCCAGGTGGAAGCGAATCAACAATGGGTTGCAGCTGTTTCATGATGGCGGTTGACACATCCGGGGGCTGAAGGTTTTCGGCAATGTCTCCCCGCACGGTAATCGTGGGCGTACGATCGCGGCGGCGCAACAGCGGATCTTCCATTCGGATCTCAATCTCCCCGATTTGTGACAGCGGAACGCGTTGTCCGGCGTTACCCACCAGGGTAAAGCCCTCTATCTTCGCCGGATCAAGACGGATATCACCCGCGGCGCGGCCCGTAACCTGTACCGAGCGAATATCTTCCCGCACGGAGGTGATGGGAACGCCCGACAGCAGGAACTGAAGCTGCTGGGCAACGGCGTTCGACGTTAAGCCGGTAGCCTGCAGGCGGTTCTGATCGAGGGTGAAATGCAGGGTCGGTACGCGTGAACCCCAGTCGGTATTGACGGTTCTCATCATCGGACTGGCCTGCAGCACACCTTTGACGTTATCTGCAATGTCACGCAGTTTATTGACATCCGGTCCCATTACTCGCCAGGCGACCGGGAAGGGAGAATAAGGCCCGAACACCAGCTGCGTGACCCGCACGCGTGCCTCCGGAGCCAGCCCGCGGGCTACCGCTTCGCGAAGGCGGAACTTAAGCGCCTCGCGTGACTTCTCGCTGTCCGTCATGACGACAACCTTCGTGAAAGAGGGATCGGGCAACTCAGGGGCCATCGCCAGATAAAAGCGCGGCGAACCCTGGCCAATGTAGGCGGTGACGATGCTGGCTTCAGGCTGTTTGCGCAGCCACGCTTCGATTTTCGCGGTGGCGGCGCTGGTTTGCTCAATCGATGTGCCATACGGCATCTGCACTTCCACCAGCACCTCGGGGCGGTCGGACGTCGGGAAAAACTGTTTCTTAACCAGCCCCATCCCCAGTACTGCGAGGGTGAAGATGGCCACGACGGACGCGGCGACGATCCATTTTCGGGCGATCACGCGGCTCAGCGTATGACGAAAACGGTTATAGCGCGGGGTGTCATAGATGGCGGCATGACCGCCTTCGACTTTTGCGATGTCCGGCAGGATTTTGACGCCCAGATAAGGGGTGAACACCACCGCCACAAACCACGAAGCTATCAGGGCGAGGCCGACTACCCAGAACATATTGCTGGTGTACTCCCCGGCGGTTGACTGCGCAAAACCATTCGGCATAAACCCGATGGCTGTCACCAGGGTTCCGGCCAGCATTGGCGCGGCGGTATGGCTCCAGGCGTAGGCGGAGGCTTTGATTCTGTCGTAGCCTTCCTCCATTTTTACCACCATCATTTCGATGGCGATAATGGCATCATCAACCAGTAAGCCGAGGGCGAGAATAAGGGAGCCCAGGGTAACGCGGTCGAAGTTTATACCGGAGGCTTCCATCACGACAAAAACGACCGCCAGCGTCAGCGGCACTGCCGCCGCGACAACGATGCCCACGCGCCACCCCATACTGACAAAACATACCACCATCACCACCAGCAGGGCGACGAAGAACTTGATCATGAACTCATCGACCGACGAGCGGATATTCACCGACTGATCGGTGACTTTCGTTAAGGTCATCCCCAGAGGCATATTCGCATTGATGTTTGCCGTTTCAGCATCCAGCGCTTTACCCAGCGCCAGGCCGTTCCAGCCTTCACGCATGACAATACCGAGCAGGAGGGTGGGTTCTTGCTGGTTACGGATCTGCAGGGTCGGTGGGTCCTCATAGCCCCGTTCAACCGTTGCCACGTCGGACAGCCGGAGCGTTTTGCCCTGCGCGATCAGGGGCGTATCGCGGATCTTCTGCAATTTATCGAAAGCGCCGTCGAGGCGGATAAAGATTTGCGCCCCGCGCGTTTCAATCGAGCCCGCCGCGGTTAATGCGTTCTGGCTGTTGAGCGTGGTGAAAATATCCTGCGGCGAGAGTCCCAGTGTTGCCAGACGGTCATGCGAGAAGGAGATGTAAATCCGCTCGGCCTGTTCCCCGATGATGTTCACTTTCTTTACGCCCGGAACGTGCAAAAGCTGCTGGCGCAGGGCTTCGGCGTCACGCACTAACAGACGCTGTGGTTCGCCTTTCGCTTTCAGTGCAAAAAGGGCAAAGGTGACATCGGAAAACTCGTCATTGATCATCGGCCCCATGACGCCTGCCGGAAGGTTTTTGGTTTCATCCCCCAGTTTCTTTCGCGCCTGGTAAAATTCCTCCTGAACCTGAGAAGGCGGGGTTTTGTCCTGCAATGACAACGTGATAAACGCCATACCGGGGCGGGTATACGTTTCCGTGCGGTCATACCATTTGAGTTCCTGCAGACGTTTTTCCAGCGGCTCGGCGACCTGATCCTGGATTTCCTGTGCGGTTGCACCGGGCCAGACGGTGATAACCGTCATTTGCTTAACCGTGAAGGGGGGATCTTCCGCGCGGCCAAGGCCAAAAAACGAGAAAATACCGGCAAGGGTAACCAGAATAATCAAGAACAGCGTGACCGAGCGCTCGCGTACCGCAAGCGCTGACAGGTTGAAACGACCTCCACTCATGGTGTCATCCCCGCCTGAGTGGCATCGCGCTGTTCCGCCAGCCGGACCGCTTCGCCTTCGTGCAGAAGATGGACGCCTAACGCAACAATCTTCTCTCCGGGCTGCACGCCGCCGGTCACTCTGGCGATATCATCCCCTACGCTAAGCACCCTGACAGGCTGCCAGACGACTTTTGTCGGCTGAGCGGAAATACGCCAGACGCCAGGCCCTTTCCCCGCATCGTAGAGAGACGCCAGGGGAACCTGCATCACGCGGCTGTCGCCTTTGCCGTGTTCGATGCTCAGCGTCACGGTCGCCCCCAGCGGCGCGTTCGCCAGCGCGCCATCCAGCACGTATCGGGCCTCAAAGGTACGGGTGGTCGCATCGGCTGAATCAGACAGCAGGCGCAGCTTCGCGCTAACGGGCTGCTTTTCGTTACCGTAGAGCGTTGCCAGAGCTGTACTTCCCACGGCAGGGCGCAGGGTTTCCGGCAACTGGACCAGCGCCTCGCGCTGCCCTGCACGGGCCAGACGGATCACCGCCTGCCCGGCGCTGACCACCTGTCCAGGCTCGGCAAGCGTCTCCATCACCACGCCGTCTGAATCGGCAAGTAGCACGGCATAACCGGTGGCGTTTTGCGCCACGCCTGCCTGTGCCCGGGCAGCGCTGAGCTCCGCTCTGGCGCTGTCGGCTGCGGCTTTAATCTGGTCGTACTCTGACGCCGACACTGCACCGGATGCCACAAGGCCGCGATAACGCGCCTCATCGCTGGACGCTTTACGTGCGCGCGCCTGGGCAGCATCCACCGCTCGCTGATGGGCCTGCGCCTGTAATTTCAGATCAACAGGATCCAGACGCATTAAAGGCTGGCCCTGCTTAACGGTTTGACCCGTATCGACAAGACGTTCGAGAATTTTGCCCTGCACCCTGAAGCCTAAATCACTTTGCGTTCTTGCCACCACCACGCCGGTAAAGGCGCGTGACGTCTCGTTCGCAGGGATCACGGACGCAAACCTGACAAGCGGTGGCTGCGTGCGCGGATCGTCACTGGCGTGGTTATCGCCGCATGCCACCAGGGCAAACGGCAGGAGGCATACGGCAAGGCGGGCTGAATGAAGCCTGAGCATGGGAACCCTTATTACATTAACAGGACGGTATCCGCATTCTCATTCTAGTGACCAATAAAGTCAATGGTCACTAATCAGGGGGCCAGGCTTCGCAAAATCAGAGAGGAGAGGACAACCGCCGCGGTCGGGGCGGCTTCAAGGTTGTACTGCAGCTGAACAGGGTTAATGAAAGGGCACATCACCATATAGATCGCCAGTGTAGCTTCGTCCAGAGGGGTTTTTCTCTCGAACTCACCGGCTTTTCTGCCCTCGACAACAATGCTCTCAATCAGTTTCAGCAGACGTTCGGAATACCTTTCGGTTGAAGGCCACTTGTCCCGCGCGGCAACGGCGGCGATGTCGTAGAGTTTACGCTCATGGAAAAACAGTTCACTTCCCGCCTCGGTGAGCGCCCTGAACAGACGACGCAGCTTTTCGCTTGCGGATGGCGCATCAGCGATGGCTGCATTGACCGCCGCCATGATCATATCAAGGCGGTTCGCGCAGATGACCTCGCCGATTGCCTGCTTGGAATCAAAAAACTTATAGATATAGGCTTTTGAAAAACCGATGGCTTTGGCAAGTTCAGCGACGGTGGTTTTTTCATAGCCGTAATGGCCGAAATGCTCATACGCAGCTTCGACGATTTGCTCTCGGACCGTGTGATCGAGTGGACCACGTGTGGATGGGGTGTTCATGTCTTTAGTCATTATTTCAGCTTAGCGTGACAGGCTCCGATTGACAACGTGTGACCATTTGGTAATTAGGTCACATGGTTGAGTGGGCAGATGGCACATGCACAGTCGTCTGTGGAACCCGAGGGATAATACTCGTTAGCCCTGAGCCGTTAAGACTGCATCATCAACCAGGTCGGCTAAGTGTATCACTGTTTTTCGCGGGATATTGTCAGTCTTTGCGAGAGGTTGCGCGCGTTTCAGTGCAATTGCGCGGCACTGAAACGTCACGCTTTGGCCTGAACGGGATTATGCGTCTGAGCGCGTCCCCTGACCGGCAGGCTTAGGTCGTAATACTTTTTCAGCAATGATCGCCAGACGTCGGCGGGTGACAAACCGGTGTAACTGGCCCAGCAGCCAGTTACCGCAGCCGGGGATCAGCGTGTTGCGTTGCGTATCCACGGCCCGTAACGCCAGCGCGACCACGTTCTGCGCTGGCATTCTTTTGCCCACTGACGCTTCCTCGGCGTTCACCACCTCAAAAAAGGCGGTATCCGTTGCGCCGGGGCAAAGCGCCAGCACGCGGATGCCGTGAGCGCGGTATTCTCCCCACAGCGCGTTCGAAAAGGAGAGTAAAAATGCCTTTGTTGCCCCATAAATTGCCATATACGGATCCGGTTGCATGGCAGCGGTCGAGGCCACGTTAATCATCACGCCTGAACCTTTACGCAGCATGGCGGGCAGCAGGGCGTGCGCGAGTGCCACGGGGGCGACGCAGTTGACGTTGATCTCTTCACGCTGGCGCGCCAGAGATAGCTTTTCAAATCGCCCGTAGGTGGCAAACCCCGCGCTATTAATCAAAATATCGGGATAAAGCCGTAACGCTTCCAGCCGTTCCACAATGTGGGTAATGGCCTCAGGCAGCGTTAAGTCCTGCACGATAACGGTGAGTGATACGCCGTGCGTTTTGTGTAGCTCAGCCGCAAGCGCCTGCAGCGTTGCCTCGGAGCGGGCAACCAGGATCAACCCCACGCCACGGGCCGCGAGCTGGCGGGCGAACTCCCGTCCTATGCCCGAGGATGCACCGGTAACCAGTGCTGTTTTTCCTGTATAATCAAAAGAATTCATAACATAAATCCCGTTTTCCCTGTCTGTGCGGCACAGGATAAACCGTGTACTCAGGTACACGGTCAAGCGTGATTTTTACAAGGTGAGAACGACGCGATGAGGATCGGCGAGCTGTGTGCCAGAACTGGGTTATCGAAAGAGACGGTGCGTTATTATGAAAGGGCGGGCTTGCTGGAAAAAATTCCGCAGCCAAACGGCAGTAATAACTACAAAGCCTACTCGGCTGTGGATTTACAACGGCTGAAGCTGATCGGGCATGCCAAAATGCTGGGGTTTACCCTGGCTGAAATCGCCGATGTTCTGGCGGTCTGGGTTGATGACCGCTTTACCGCGGAGGAAAAAAAGGCCGCTTTGCGGCGCAAACTGGCGCAACTGGCGGAGAAAGAAGCGGCGCTGAATGAACTTCGGACCCGCTTGACCGATGCCCTTCATAAAGTCGGTCAGCCGTGTGTTGATGTATTTTAAACGGCTGACGCGGGCCGTTTAACGCAACAGGCGGCTTCACGACGTCATCAGCTCACCGCGTTCAGTCTTTTTAAGCCAGTCGATAAAAAACTGGCTAAATGCGGTGACCTGAAGCGGCTGGAGTTTCCGTTGCGGATAGACAAACTGTAGCCCGACATCTTTGCGATCAAACCGGCTAAAGCCGGTGAAGCTTCCGGCAAGCAACACTTTCAGCCTTCCTTTCTCGACATCGTCCTTCACGTCCCACCACGATTTGCCCGCAATGCCAGCCCCGTCGAGGGCCCACTGACGAAGCAGTGCCCCGTCATCACAGACCATGGCAGGCTCTACGCGAACGACGCGCTCTTTCCCCTCAACCTCAAACCGCCATTCATTCATCACCACCCCTTGCGACTCCAGCGCCAGACAGCGGTGGTCCGTCAGCGCGTCACAGGAGGCAGGGATACCCTGGTCGTTAAGATACGCTGCTGATGCGACCAGCACCCGGTGATTGGGACGGATATTTCTGACCACCAGGCTGCTGTCCGGCAGGTTGCCGAAGCGAATGCTCATATCCAGCCGGTTAGCGACCAGATCCTCTACGTGTTCTCTTAAGTAAATGAAAAATTTGATTTCCGGATGCAGGCGGGAAAATGCCATGACGGCGGGGCTGAGATACTGCCTGCCAAAGTCAGAGGGGGCGGAAAGACGAATGTTGCCGCTGAGCACGCCCTCTTTTTGTGCCAGTAACGACTCGGCATGATGCATCTCTTCCAGCACGCGCAGTGCAGCATGGTAAAACTCTTCGCCCGCCCGGGTGAGGGAGATAGCCCGCGTGGAACGGTGAAACAGGCGCGTCTGGTAGCGTTCTTCAATCGCTTTGAGGCGGGCGGTCATGGTGGCCGGGGAAAGTGACAGGCGGCGGCCAGCGGCGGAAAGCCCGCCAGCCTCGGCCACTTCAACCAGCAGCGCCATATCTTCGAGTTTACCCATTATTCATATTTTCCGAAAAGTGCATCTGATTTTAGTGTAATTATCAAAATCAGATGCCACCTGTAAAGTGATTTCATCGTAACCACAAGGGACGTCCAGATGAACCAGACCTCACTTTTTGAACGCTACAGGTTAGGGGATCTCAACCTGAAAAATCGCATCGTCATGGCGCCAATGACCCGTGCCCGCGCTCTTCAGCCGGGAAATATTCCCTCGACGCTGATGGCTGAATATTACCGACAGCGGGCCAGCGCGGGCTTAATCATCACCGAAGCCACGCAGATTTCGCCTCAGGGCCAGGGCTATTCATGGACTCCGGGGATCCATACGCCAGAGCAGGTTGCGGGATGGCAACTCACTACCGGCGCGGTCCATCAGGCGGGAGGGGGGATTTTTTCCCAGCTCTGGCACGTGGGGCGGATGTCTCATGCCCGTTTTCACGAAGACGGACTGCCCGTCGCGCCCTCCGCGCTGGCACCCGATGCGAAAGTATGGGTGGTGAATGAACATGGCGAAGGTCAAATGGTTGACTGCCCGACGCCACGCGTGCTGTCGCGAAAAGAGATCGTGCGCGTCGTCGAACAGTACCGACAGGCGGCGCTCAATGCCGTTCAGGCCGGGTTTGATGGCGTGGAGGTGCACGGCGGAAACGGCTATCTGATTGATCAGTTCCTGAGAGCCACGTCAAACATTCGCACGGATGAGTATGGCGGCAGTCTCGTGAACCGGATCCGCTTCGCGCAGGAGGTGCTCGATGCTATTGCGCAGGCCATTGGCGCTGAGCGCACCGGTATCCGGCTTTCGCCGTTTATTACACAGCGGGGAATGAACGATCCGCAGGTCATCGAAGCCATTCTCGCCCTCGCGGCCTGGTGCCAGCAACGAGGCATTGCGTTTATTCACCTGGCGGAAGCCGACTGGCATGATGCGCCACAGGTTCCGGAAAGTTTCCGCAAAAAACTGCGCGAAACATTCCGTGGCACCCTGATCGTGGCAGGAAATTATACCCCCGAAAAGGCGGAAAAAATCCTCGCAGCAGGGTATGCCGATTTGATTGCGTTTGGACGCCCGTTTATTGCCAACCCCGATTTACCACAGCGGCTGGCGCATCACTGGCCGCTGAATGACGTCAGCGATCCCGCCACGCTCTTTGGTGGTACAGCGGTGGGGTATACCGATTACCCCACTTACAACCTGAGTGAGGAAAAATGATGACCCGTAAAACGTTAATTATTGGCGGCGCGTCCGGTATTGGTTTTGCTGTAGCCCGTGCCCTGGCAGCACGCGGCGACGCCATTATTCTCGCGGGACGCAATAAAGAGAAACTGAACGCTGCCCGCGCGCGGCTCAGTCCATCTCCCGCCTCTGTTGAGACCCTCGTCCTCGATATTAGCAATGAAGCAGAGGTGATCGCGTTAAGCGAAACGCTGGGTGAGGTCGACAATATTATTGTCACGGCCGGCTCTCAGGCACCTGGAGGGCCGCTTTCCAGCCTCGACCCTGGCGCGGCGAAACTGGCTTTTGATACCAAATTTTGGGGCAGTATGCATGTCGCCAGGTATCTGAGCGGGAATATTTCGCCCCGCGGTACGCTGACGCTGACCAGCGGATTTGTTGCACGCCGCGTGGTAGCTGGTGCCATAGTCAAAACCACCATGAACGCCGCCATCGAGGCGGCAACAAAAGTGCTGGCAAAAGAGCTTTCACCGCGTCGCGTAAACGTCATCAGCCCGGGTCTGACCGATACCGAAGCCCACGCCGGGATGGATGCGGCTGCGCGGGAAAAAATGCTGACTGTTGCAGCGCAAACGCTGCCCGCTAAAGCGTGGGGACGAGCGGAAGACGTTGCTCAGGGCTATCTCTTTGCCATCGATAATGCCTTTGTTACGGGCTCGGTGATTGATATTGAGGGCGGGGCATTAATTAACTGACCCCGCGTTGATCCGAATTTATTCCGGCAGTGAACATGCTGGCGGAAAACGTAATCACAGGTTGTAAGCGTTTATGCAATATTCAACATATGCACGTCCAGCTGTGCTGGCGTTAATTCTGGCTGGCGTATCCGGCGTGGCTTATTCGGCCCAGAGCGACCGGGTGAAACCGAATCTTCTTATCGTGGATAACACGCTGTCGCAAACGCAATTAACGGCGAGCGAACATGCGGCCGTTACGTATGCCACGTTCTGGGATACCGGGAAAGAGTCTCTGGCGCGGGAAGCGCTGGCGGTTAATTTTGTGGATAAAACCCCACCGGAAGGCCGTAAAAAGGGGCCAGAGGGCGCCATTATGGCCTCGAGGGCATTTCGCACCGCGGTGCCGGATTTACGCTGCGAGGTGGAACAAATGATCGTTACGGGTAATCGTGTCGTGTCCCATTTGCATTTCCACGGTCATTTCAGCGGGACATTTGGCAAAATAAAAGGGCAGGGTCAGAACGTGGATTTTATCGCGACGGATATCTATGAGATCGGCAACGGTAAAATAGTGTCCAACTGGCATATTGAAGATAACCTGACGCTGATGAAACAGTTGGGTGTGATTTAAATAATAGTCTGCCTCATTTTCATGGTGTAAAAGATAAGCCCGCCCGGGTAACCGAAAGGTTACCCGGAGCGTATGACCCCCGTAATGGCGAAGCATGATCCTGACGAAACCTACAGCCCCAGGTCGCTCAGTGAAGGGTGGTCATCAGGACGTCTGCCCAGCGGCCAGTGAAACAGGCGCTCAGACGCTTTTATCGGCATATCGTTGATGCAGGCGAAGCGGCGCTTCATCAGACCATCCGGCTCGAATTCCCAGTTTTCATTACCGTAAGAGCGATACCAGTTGCCTGAATCATCATGCCATTCATAGGCATAGCGCACGGCGATACGGTTTTCCGTAAATGCCCACAGCTCTTTGATCAGACGATAATCCAGCTCTTTTTTCCATTTGCGCTCCAGGAATGCCTGCGCTTCCTGACGGTTAGTGGCAAACTCCGCGCGGTTTCGCCACTGGGTATCCAGCGAATAGGCAAGTGCGATTTTGGCCGGGTCGCGACTGTTCCAGCCATCTTCTGCCAGTCTGACTTTTTCGATGGCACTTTCACGCGTAAAAGGCGGTAAAGGGGGGCGTGTGTTCATTTCGGCTACCTCTGGTTGGTATTAGGTAGACAGGTCTGTCTACTGGTGTTAATCTAGGCCTGAAAAATAACGCTGTCAACCTGTCAATTGAGGCCGTCGATCTGTGAATACAGTCAACTTGAATAACGATAAAACAATCAGTGTGAGGGAAAAAATCTTGCTGACCGCGCACGATCTGTTTTATTCCAGCGGATTTAAAGCAACGGGCGTGGATACCATTATCAAGCAGGCTAAAGTCACGAAAGTGACGTTTTATCGCCATTTTCCGGGAAAAAGTTTACTGATTGTTGCCTATCTCCACTATCGACACGGAATATGGATTGACTGGTTTGAAAGCACGCTGCGTCGACATCTTGCTGCGGGTAAAACCCCGGCCAGTGCATTATCTGACACGCTGTATGAATGGTTTATTTCGCCGTTATTCCATGGGTGCGCCTTTATTAATGCCAGCGCAGAAGCAAAATCTGAAGAAAATGAACGCGAAATAAAAGATATTTGCCGCAATCATAAAACCGAAACAAAGGCAAAAATAGCGTCCCTGACCGGCATAACCGATGAGAAAACCGTTAATGAAATCATGATGCTGATCGACGGCGCGATTATTCATGCGCAAATGGGGATCGCAGCGGATGAGGTCATAAGCTCATTGAAAAAGGGAGTAGAACGGCTAACAGAAAACGCCGCCTGAACCGGGGCACGATCGGCCGTCGACGAAATACGCTTAGCATGGAAGGGCTGGCGCTGAGCCTGGCAGTGAATGCCAGGCTCCTGCCTTTAGTCATCATCTTCTGCCCGTTCCGCCATCGCCAGCGAGCTGGCACTGGCCGGATCAAACAGGGAAATACTCTCGATCTGATTCAGCATGATCACCTTTCTGAAGTCCATTGCGCTTCCGGGTTCTGAATCCAGAGTGATGTCGTGGCGGGCATACCATTTGCTGTAATTATTTTCGATGCAAATTCGCATTGTCTTTTCATCGCGGTAGCCGCTTAGCATGGGGATCAGCACGATATTGGCGGTTTTTTCATACTCGAGCGTTGCGGTGTGGATCATGCCGACATAAATCCGTCTCGAGCGCAGCGTCACCTGCGCCAGCTCCCCTTGCTCCATACACTGATACAGCAGTTGTTCGATACCGCTCGACTGCGCGAGACGTTTGTAGAGCTTCTTCCTGCCTTCACCGTCCAGCCTGGCGCTGCCTGCCCAGTTAGAACGATAAAGACAAAACAGGATGGCGAAGGCCAGCATGACGACAACCGGCGCCTGAATACCTAAAAAGCTCCAGTTCATAAAATCTATTTGCCAGTCGGCATAGGTCTGCGCCGTGAAGTGGAAGGTGTTGTCGGCGGCAGAAAGTGCATAGAGCAACAGCCAGAGCAGCCCCGTGGCGATCACCCCTTGCAGAACGAAGATACAGCCATACAGGGCAACGAGAAAATAGACATCCCAGCCGAAAGATCGCTTGATTTTAAAACGGGTCGACAGGTCACGGCTGGTGTACCAGTACCCACAGACCATCAGCACCATAAAGATAGCCGTTCCCATATCAGGCCCTCTTCAGCGCGTTAACATGACGCAGGAAATCCTGTCGCACCTCGTTGCTCTTGTAGTTCACCGAGGCGTTCCCGTCCTGGTCGATGATGATGCGATCGCCATCCTCCACGGCTTCGATAATTTCCTGCTGGCTCATCACCTGGAGCAATGATTCCGGACTGGAGAAAAGTGACAGAAAGAAACGTTTCATCGCGGGGTTTCCTCATCCTTATGATTAAAAAGGATAAGTCTGGAAGAAGAAGGGGAAATTCGCCTTAAGGTAAAACTGAAAAGCAAAACGGGAAACAGGTGCGTCAGAAAATGTTCTGAAAAAAGCATCGGCAATACAGGTGTAACTTTTTGAAAAATAATATAAATAAAAAATAGTTTTACACAAACTTGGACAAATAACGTTAATTGTGTAAGTTTTAATTATGCGATTACGCCACGTTGTTTACCGCCAGGATGTGACCCATGAGCACTTTGCCCTCTGTCGTGAGTCGGTTTGTTGAGTACTACACCGCACTGGATAGCCAGCCGCCCTCAGCGCTGGTCGGGCTTTATCATTCGGATGCCACGCTTATCGATCCGTTCGGCGAGCATGACGGGATTTTCGCGCTCCAGCGCTATTTCACCCATCTGCTGGCCAATGTTGAAAATTGCCGTTTTACCATTGATCCTCCGCTGTTCGGTGACCGCCGTTTCGTTGTCACGTGGATTATGCACTGGTCGCATCCGCGCATTGCCGGAGGCGAGCTGCTCGACCTGCCGGGATGTTCGGTGGTGGAGACCGAACACGGGTTGATTACTCGCCAGCGTGACTATTACGACGCCGGAGAGATGATCTACGAACACCTTCCGCTGCTCGGTTGGGCAGTGCGCGGCGTGAAGCGGAGGGTGAACGCATGAGCACGGTTCTGATTACCGGAGCAAGTTCGGGCATCGGCGCCGGGCTGGCGAAATCCTTCGCTGCTGACGGCCACACGGTAATCGCCTGCGGGCGCGATCCGGCGCGTCTGGACGCCCTGCATCAGCACAGCCCCACTATCACGGTTCGCCTGTTCGATATGACAGACAGGGACGCCTGTCGCCAGGCGCTGACGGGCTGCTATGCCGACCTGGTTATTCTCTGCGCCGGTACCTGCGAATACCTTGAGCAGGGCGTGGTGGATGCAGCGCTGGTAGAGCGGGTGATGACCACCAATTTCCTCGGGCCGGTGAACTGTCTGGCCGCGTTACAGCCGCAGCTGGTTTCAGGCAACCGCGTGGTGCTGGTCAGCTCCATGGCGCACTGGCTGACGTTCCCGCGCGCAGAGGCTTACGGCGCGTCCAAAGCGGCGCTGAGCTGGTTTGCCGACAGTCTGCGGCTCGACTGGGAGCCGAAAGGGATCGCCGTGACGGTGGTATTTCCGGGCTTCGTTGATACGCCGCTGACCCGAAAAAATGACTTTGCCATGCCGGGCAGGGTGAGCGTTGAGGAGGCCGTGCAGGCCATTCGGACCGGGCTGGCGAAAGGGAAAATGCAAATTGCGTTTCCGGTGGGGTTTGGCCTTATCTTGCGGTTGCTCTCAGGGCTTCCCGCGTTTCTTCAGCGCACACTGCTGCGCAGGATGGTGCGTTCATGAAGATTGCCATTATCGGCAGCGGCATCGCCGGGTTGACCTGTGCCTGGCGTCTTGCCGGTCATCATGAGGTGACGCTGTTCGAAGCGGGGGCCACTCCCGGCGGGCATACCGCGACGGTTGACGTGCCGACGCCACAGGGTGCTTTCGCCATCGATACCGGTTTTATCGTCTACAACGACCGTACCTACCCGCGATTTATGGGCCTGCTGAGCGAGCTGGGTATCAGCGGGCAAAAGACGCAGATGAGCTTTTCGGTGCATAACCCGCAAACCGGGCTGGAGTACAACGGACACACCCTGACCTCGTTATTTGCCCAGCGACGAAACCTGGTGAACCCGTCGTTCTGGCGGCTGCTCGGGGAGATTGTCCGCTTTAATCGCCTGGCGAAACAGGCGCTGGAGAGCGAGCCAGACCCGCACGCGACGCTGCAGACGTTTCTGGACAGGCTCCGCTTTACGCCGTTTTTCGCACGTCACTACATTCTGCCGATGGGGGCGGCCATCTGGTCATTGTCGTTGCAGGAGATGAAACGTTTTCCGTTGCCGCTCTTTTTGCGTTTCTTTGACAATCACGGCCTGCTGGATGTGACGCATCGTCCGCAGTGGTACGTCGTGCCCGGAGGTTCCCGGGAATACATCCGCGCCATGCTGGATAAACTCGGTGACCGCCTGACGCTGCACCTCAACGCCCCGGTGCAGCGGGTGATTCGTCAGCAGAATGGGGTAACGATCCAGCTCGACAACGCGAGCCACAGCGTTGATCAGGTGATTTTTGCCTGTCACTCCGGGCAGGCGTTGGCGATGCTTGACGCGCCGAGCGCGGCTGAGCAGGACGTGCTGGGCGATATCGGCTGGCAGCGTAATGAGGTGGTGCTTCACAGCGATCCGCGCTGGCTACCGGTACGTCAGCGTGCCTGGGCGAGCTGGAACTACCGTCTGAGCCAGCAGGATCAGGCCAGCGCCTGCGTCACCTACAACATGAATATTTTGCAGGGGTTGCCTGCGGGTAGCCCGCTGTTCTGCGTCACCCTTAATCCGGACATCCCCGTGGATGAACGCTTCGTTCTGAAACGCTTTGTCTATGAACACCCGCTGTTTAACCCCAAAAGCTGGCGTGCACAGGCGCGTCGCGGTGAGATTAACAGCCACCAGCGTAGCTGGTTCTGCGGTGCTTACTGGTACAACGGCTTTCATGAAGATGGCGTGCGCAGTGCGCTGGACGTGGTGAATGCGATAGCCGCCGGGGAGGGGAACTGAAATGAACAGCAGCCTCTATCACGGTGTCTTACGCCATCGTCGCTTCCGGCCGAAAGCGCACCAGTTCCGCTACAGCGTCTTTATGGCCTGGCTCGATCTCGATGAGCTGGAGACGTTGCCCGCGGTCGGGGTCCGTCGCAATCGTGTTGCCGCCGCTTCGTTCCATGATGCGGATTATCCGCTGGGCACGCCGCTTAAAGAGAACGTCCTCACCAGGCTTGAAAGCCTGACCGGAGAACGGCCGCAGGGGCGGGTTATGCTCCTGACGCAGCTGCGCTACTTCGGATTCCATTTTAATCCGGTCAACTTTTACTACTGCTATGACCGGGCGGAGACGCTGCGCTGGGTGCTGGCGGAAGTTCGCAATACCCCTTGGAATGAGCGTCATTACTACGCGGTGAATGGGCAGGATGCGCGTCCCACAGAAAAAGCGTTTCATGTTTCCCCTTTTAACCCGATGGACATGGTTTACCACTGGCGCTTTAACCCGCCTGACGACTCGTTGCATATGCACATTGAAAACCATCAGGAAGCGAAGGTGTTTGACGCCACGCTGGCGCTACGCCGGGAGCCGCTTACCCGGGCGGCACTGCGGTCGCTGCTGCTGCGCATTCCACTGATGACCCTCAAAACCGTTTTCGCTATTTACTGGCAGGCGCTGCGGCTGTGGCTCAAGCGCGTGCCGCTGTATAACCATCCCGTCAGCAGGAGTGAACGCTCATGACCGATCCCGTCTTTGCGCTTGAACCCGATATCCCGCGCAACGTCCGCATCGCGCGCTGGCTGCTGTTTCGTCTGTTAAGCGGTATCCGCGGCGGCTCGCTGACCCTGCGTGAGGGTGCGCAGACGTTCCATTTCGGCGAGACATCCGCTGCGCTGCATGCTGACGTTCAGATCCTGAGCCCGGGCGTGTACTGGCGTGTCTTAAGGGGGGGCAGCCTCGCCGCCGCTGAGGCCTGGATGGATGGCGAATGGGAAACCACACAGCTCACGCCATTGCTTGAGATCCTGGCGCTTAACGGGCAGGTGCTTGGCCGGCTGGAAAAGGGATTTCGCCTGTTCAGCAGGCCGCTTGAACGGCTTCGTCACTGGACGCGGCGAAACTCACGCGCCCAGGCCCGCGAAAATATTGCCGCGCATTACGATCTGGGTAACACCTTCTATGCCCATTTTCTGGACAACGAGTTGCTTTACTCCAGTGCGCTGTTCACCGCAGATGAGCAGGATCTCACGACGGCTCAACAGGCCAAAATGGCTCGCCTGTGCGATCAGCTGGCGCTGAACGCCAATGATCACCTGCTGGAAATTGGCACCGGCTGGGGCGCGATGGCGGAATATGCCGCCCGTCATTATGGCTGTCGGGTGACCACCACGACGCTGTCGCAGGAGCAATATCTCTGGGCGAAAGAACGGATTGTCCGCGCCGGGTTGCAGGATCGCGTTGAGGTACTGCTGTGCGATTACCGCGACCTCACCGGGGAGTACGACAAGCTGGTCTCGATAGAGATGATTGAGGCCGTGGGGAAGCGCTATCTGCCAACCTTCTTCCGCACCTGTCAGGCCAGGCTGCGACCGGGAGGTCGTATGGCAATACAGGCCATCACCATTCAGGACCAGCGCTATCGCGACTACAGCAAAAGCGTCGATTTTATCCAGCGCTACATTTTTCCCGGCGGTTTTTTACCAAGCATCACCGCCATGAATGAGCTTATGACGCGCCACACCGATTTCGTGATGCGCAATCTCTTTGATATGGGGCCCGACTATGCCCGCACGCTGGCTCTCTGGCGCCAGCGCTTCGTGCATGCATGGCAGGAGATTGAAAAGCTCGGGTTCGATGAGCGGTTTCGTCGGATGTGGCTGTACTACCTCGGCTACTGCGAAGCCGGGTTTAACGCCCGCACCATCAGCGTGGTGCAACTGACCGCCGAGCGCGTATGAAACATTATTTGCAGGTCTTTCTGCTGGCTATCGCGTTCGATTTTTACTGGGCGCTGGTGGTGCTCTTTCGCGAGCAGGGCCTGATTATCTGGATCGTGCTGGCGGTTGTGGCCTGCCTGCTGTTGCCGTCCGCGTACCGACTTTACGCCATTGCGCTGGCCGCGGCAGGGAGCCTGCTGGATACGCTCTGGGCGTTGACGGGCCTGCTTGCGTTTACGGGTGAGTCACTGATGCCGCTGTGGATGGTGGCACTGTGGCTGATGTTCGCCACCGTCTGGACTCAGCTGACGCGCACAACAACATTACCCGGCTGGCTGCTGACCCTGCTGGCAACCGTGGGCGGGCCTGTCGCCTATCTGATTGGCGAACGGCTTGGCGCCATTACTTTTCTGGAGCCAACCTTTATTGTCATCAGCTGGATGTCACCGGGCTGGCTGGTATTGATGCTGTTTTTCCATCTGCTGGTGGGGAGACAAAAATGAGAGCTGCGGCACTGCTTCTCTTACTGATAATCCTGTCCCCCGTGGCTCAGGCTGCCGACTGGCTGACCTGGCGCAAGGTCGGTGACGCCACGCTGACCTGGGGGCCGTTCACCGTCTATACCTCACAGCTTCGCACGCCGGAGGGGCGTTACAGCGGGGAGAACGGAGATCGGGCGCTGATCATCACTTACGCGCGTGAAATCGACCGTGACGACCTGGTTGAGGCAACGCGCGATCAGTGGCAGGCTCAGGGGATCCTCGAGCAGGAACCCCAAAGCGAAGCCTGGCTGCGTATGCTCCAGTCGCTCTGGCCCGATGTTGGGCCGGGCAGCCAGCTGGCGTTTGTGGTCACCGACAGGCAGGGGCAGTTCTGGTACCGCGCTTCGGCGGCGCAGAAAAACTTTATTCCACTGGGACCACGTCAGTCCGCCGCGTTCAGCACGCGCTTTCTGGCAATCTGGCTCAGTCCCCGCACGCAATATCCCGCGCTGCGTCAGCAGCTGACAGGAGGGCAACAATGAAACGTATACTGGTCATCGCGCTGGCGGTAACGATGCTGCTGGCCGGCTGCAGTACAGAGGTGATGGAATACCGTCAGCAGCAGCCGAAGCTGGATATCTTCCGCTATTTTCAGGGGAAAACCGAAGCGTGGGGCATGGTGCAGGATCGCAGCGGTAAACAGTTGCGCCGGTTTCACGTTGAGATTGCCGGGGACGTTATCGGCGATACGATGACGCTCAATGAACATTTCGTCTATGACGACGGCGAAAAGCAGCAGCGGGTATGGCATATCCGACGGATGGGGGGCGATCGCTACGAAGGCACGGCAGGGGATATCGAAGGGGTGGCCACCGGGCAGGCGGCGGGAAACGCCTTCAACTGGCATTACAGCATGCAGGTGAAAGCCAATGGCAGCACCTGGCTGCTGCACTTTGACGACTGGATGTACCTGCAGGATGAAACCCATCTGTTCAATAAAACAGATCTGAAGAAACTGGGCGTCACCGTCGCCACGGTGACGCTGTTCTTTACCCGCAAGGCGTGACGTTACTCGCTCCCGGGCGCCGGTTCGGCGGGGGTTTTGCTGCTGAGGTAGATGAAGATCAGCGCAATGGCCAGGCAGACGATGGCCCCGAGACGGCTCAGCGAAAACGGAATGACGGCGTTACCCAGCCAGCCAAAGCTGTCAATCAACATACTCATGGTGAGCTGGCCGAAGATCACCGCGACCGTGGCAACGGCGGTACCGATACGTTGTACCGCCAGTACCATTATCACAATGTAGGGCACGCCGAACAGGGCACCGAGCAACTGCCATTTGGGCACGTCCATCAGGGTAACGGCCTGTTTGGGTTCAAAGAAGAAGATCAGCAGGGCGGTGACCAGCGCACCAACGGAAAACGTCAGAAACGCGCTTTTAAAGACGCCCACGCTGCTTCCCAGCTGTCCGTTGATGGCGGCCTGGATGCTCAGCGTCGCACCGCCACACACTGCCAACATAATCATAATCAGTGTCATTTTGTTACCCCTGTGCAACCAGAACCAGCGCGGCAATGATGAAAAGCAGCGCGATGATGCGTTTACCGTTAATCTTTCTGGGCGTGGTGCCCAGCAACCCATAGTGGTCAATGATAAGACTCTTAAAGACCTGACCTGCCAGAATGCCAATCATCGTCAGGGCAATGCCGATGGCCGGCGTGGCGAGGGTCAAAATGACGACGTAAACGGGCCCGAGTACGCCGCCGAGCAGTTGCCATGCGGGCTGTGCGAAAAACGACGGGCTGTTACGCGGGCTGAAAAACAGCATCAGCAGAAACGTCAGCGCGGCACCTGTACCGAAAATACTGAACGTGGCCCATAAATCGCCGACTTCCCCACCCAGTGGCCCCAGCAAGCCAGCCTCTACGGAGAGGCCCATGCCGCCGAGAATAACCAGTAAAATTAACATCCATTGCATATTCATTATCTCTACGTTCTGAAGGCGAAACAGACTAGCCCTGAACATCGATGAGAAAAATGCCATAATGCAGGAAACACCTTTGCAGGAAATGCACTAATGGTTGATGCCGGAAATATGAATATCCGCTCGCTGCGGGTTTTTATTGCGGTTTACGAAGCGCAAAACTTTTCTGTGGTCGCCCGTCGGGAGGGGATGTCTGCCTCGCAGGTTTCACGCGTTATCCATCAGCTTGAGGACGCGCTCGGCCAGCAGCTTTTCTATCGTAATACCCGGGCGGTGATCCCAACGGAAAGCGGCCACCTTTTTATCCGCTACGCCAGAGCGATGGTGGAAAGCCTGGAGGAGGCGCGTCGGGAGCTGGATGAGCGTTCGACGGAGCCTTCCGGCACGCTGCGCATTAATGGCCCGGTGTACTTTGGGCAGCGGCACGTTGCCCCTGGCCTGCCTGCACTGGCGGCGCGGTATCCCCGGCTGAATATAGAGCTGACGCTGACCGATGACTTTATCGACCCGCACAAAGATGCCGCCGACGTTATCTTTCGCATCGGCATGCTGACGGATTCAACCTTTCACGCGCGGGTTTTTGGCCAGCAGCGTTACCATCTGGCCGCGTCGCCAGACTATTTGCGAAAACACGGTGTGCCAGACGGGCCGGATGACCTCAGTCGTCACCGGTGCCTGGTCTACCGCGGGTCGTCAGGTCCCAATCGCTGGCTGGTGCGAGGTCAGGGGGACGCCTGGGTGCATTACCCCGTGGTGCCGCTGATGACCTCCAATAATGCGGAGTCGCTGCTCATTGCCGCGCTGGGCGGGATGGGGATCGTGCTGTTTCCGGACTGGCTGATTGGCGACAGACTGCAGAAGGGGGAACTGGTCGCACTCCTCGCGGAACGGGAGTGCGCCATAAATACCGAGCCGTTGAACATTGCGGCGATCTATCCTCACGCCCGTCATCCGCCCCTGAACGTCAGGGCGGTGATTGATCATTACGTGGCGCTTTTCGGCACCCCGCCTTACTGGCAGACGTAGCGATTACGCGCCGAGTTCTTTACGGATAATGTCGGCGCCGGCGCTCAGGGCGTTGAGTTTTCCGTTGGCTACCTGACGTGAGAGCGGGGCCATCCCGCAGTTTGTTGATGGCCACAGCTTGTCGGCATCGACAAACTGCAGCGCTTTACGCAGCGTATCGGCCACTTCCTCTGGTGTCTCAATGGTATTGGTCGCCACGTCAATGGCACCCACCATCACCTTTTTACCGCGGATCAGTTCCAGCAGGTCCATCGGTACGCGGGAGTTGTGGCACTCCAGCGAGATGATGTCGATATTGGACGTCTGCAGTTTAGGGAAGGCTTCTTCATACTGCCGCCATTCTGAACCGAGCGTTTTTTTCCAGTCGGTATTGGCTTTAATGCCATACCCGTAGCAGATATGGACCGCGGTCTGGCAGCGCAGACCTTCGATGGCGCGTTCCAGCGCGGCAATTCCCCAGTCGTTCACCTCATCAAAAAACACGTTAAAGGCCGGTTCATCAAACTGGATGATATCAACGCCTGCCGCTTCTAACTCCCTCGCTTCCTGGTTGAGAATTTTGGCAAATTCCCAGGCCAGCTTTTCACGGCTTTTATAGTGAGCGTCATAGAGGGTGTCGATCATGGTCATCGGGCCGGGCAGAGCCCACTTGATCGGTTTATCCGTGAGCTGGCGTAAATACTTTGCATCATCAACGAACACCGGTTTTTGACGCGCGACGGCATCCACCACGGTCGGCACGCTCGCGTCATAGCGGTTACGAATTCGCACGGTCTGGCGGTTCTCAAAATCAACGCCGCTGAGGTGTTCAATAAAGGTGGTAACGAAGTGCTGACGAGTCTGTTCCCCGTCGCTGACAATATCAATGCCCGCACGGATCTGCTCATCCAGAGATAAACGCAGCGCATCCTGTTTACCGGCAAGTAATTCCTGATCCTGCAATTTCCATGGCGACCAGAGCGTTTCGGGTTGCGCAAGCCAGGTTGGCTTAGGCAAACTGCCAGCCGTTGAAGTCGGGAGCAATGTTTTCATAGTAGAAGACCTTTATTATCGATTAATTAAAGCGTGTTGTGACCTGACCACTGCTCAAGAAGAGGTTTATAGGGCTTGATGAAATACGCTTCCGTAAATTTGCCCTGTTCAATTGCCAGCCGTCTGCGTTCTTCGCGGTCATAAACAATTTTTGTTAATGAATGATCCTCATGATTCAGATCGGGCTGGTAGCATTCTCCGGCGGTTGAGTTCGCATTGTAAATTTCAGGACGATAAATTTTCTGGAAAGTCTCCATGGTGCTGATGGTGCTAATCAACTCCAGGTTGGTGTAATCCCGTAATAAATCGCCGGTGAAATAAAACGCAAACGGCGCTGCGCTATTCTCAGGCATAAAGTAACGAACCTGCAGACCCATTTTCCCGAAGTACTGCTCGGTTAAGGATGTACCGTCCGGACGATACTCGATGCCCAGCACCGGGTGCTGGTTGCCCGTGCGGCGGTAGGTGTCTTTGCTGGAGACGCTCAGGCAGATCACCGGTGCCTTTTTGAAGTTCTCTTTGTATTCAGGTGAGTTAACGAAATGCCGGAAAATAGTGCCGTGCAGCTCACCAAAATTATCCGGGATAGCGAAGCGGGACTGATTTTTATTGTGCTCCGGCAGCAAGACGCTGAAATCATAATCGCGGACATAGGACGAGAAATTATTTCCAACGATACCGTCGATGCGCTCATGGGTCTTTTTATCAACGATCGTTGTCTGCAATATTTCGATAGCCGGGAAGGGCTTCTCAGCGCCGATATGCAAATCCACAGAAATAATGTCCAGTTCGAGCGCATAGCGATCGGCTTTTGGGTTGTCCCAGCGCGCTAACGCGTTAAAACGGTTATTCATCATCACCAGCGTATTACGCAGGTTTTGCTGGCGTTTTTCGCCACGGGCCAGGTTGGCGAAGTTGGTGGTGGTACGCGTATTTTCTGAAGGGTTATAATTTTCATCAAAGCAACTACGCTTAAGGCTAAATGTAAAAGCATTACTCATCGTCGTTATACATCCTAAGTTCTTGTTGCTAAGAAGTTACCAATGCATAATTTATGCCTGAGCCCGTGACGGAGGGGAAGTGACTTAATTTCACTGCAACATGAGCTATCTTCATGAACAGCGCCTTTCCAGGTATAATCCCCAAAATTTCAATACGGTTTAGAAACGATCATGACAAAACTCACCCTACAAGAGCAGATGCTGAAAGCAGGCTTAGTCAGCAGCAAGAAGATGGCTAAAGTTCAGCGCACGGCCAAGAAATCGCGCGTTCAGGCCCGTGAAGCAAGGGAAGCAGTAGAAGAGAATAAAAAAGCGCAGCTCGAGCGTGACAAGCAGCTGAGCGAGCAGCAGAAGCAGGCGACGCTGGCGAAAGAGTTTAAAGCGCAGGTCAAGCAGCTGATCGAAATGAACCGCATCACCGTGACCAGAGGCACCATCGCCTTTAACTTTACCGACGGCAATCTCATCAAAAAAATCGAGGTCGACAAGCAGACGCAGGCCCAGCTGATCAATGGCCGCCTGGCGATTGCGCGTCTGGTGATTAATGCCAATGGCGACTGCGACTATGCGATTATCCCGGCAGTGGTGGCCGATAAAATCGCCCAGCGCGATGCCGAGAGTATCGTGTTAAACAGCGCCCTGAGTCAGGAAGAGCAGGATGAAGACGATCCGTACGCAGATTTCAAAATTCCTGACGATTTGATGTGGTAAGCAGCGCTTAAAACGGTGCGGCGTGACGGGCGTTAATTGCCTCTGCGCTCACCGGATGCGCAAAATCCAGCTCGCTGGCGTGCAGCATCAGCCGCGGTATCTGTTCGGTGCCCGGCAGTGCAAGACCACCATACAGATCGCAGCCTAAAATAGGGTAGCCCAACTGCTGGCAGTGAATACGCAGCTGGTGGGTTCGCCCGGTCTCCGGGGTCAGTCTGACCCGCGTCAACGGCAGTGCCGCATCATAAAACCGGTCCATCACCTGATAGCGTGAGCGTGCGGGCTTGCCGGTAATCGCACAAATCGACATCAGCGGGAACAGCGCCGGATCTTTAGCAATCGGGGCATCAATCACTCCCTCGTCGTTTTCCACATGCCCGCAAAGCAGGGCGCTGTATACCTTTCGCACGGCGCGCTGGCTGAACTGGTGACAGAGAGCGGCGTTAATCGCTTTATTGCGCGCAATCACCATCAGCCCGGATGTACCGAAATCCAGACGATGCGCCAGCGTGCAGCCGGGAAACGTCTGTACCAGTCGATAATGCACTGAATCGCGATTTTGCGGATTTTTGCCTGAAAGGCTGAGCAGACCGGAAGGCTTATTAATCAGGACCAGATGTTCGTCCTGCCAGAGGATCTCGATCTCGTCGTGACACGGTGGGGCAATAAAAGAATCTATAATCGCAGACATCAGACGGCCCGACAGAAGAGTGGGTGCGGATGATAGCGAATTTTTAGCGGCGGGGACAGAAAGAAACCCTCCCACCAGGCGGTGAGAGGGGGATGATTAAGCGGCTACGAGGCTGTCGATAGCGGCTTTCGCGTCAGTCTGCGCTTTGGTCGCAACTTCCGGGCCGTAGGCAATACCTTCAGCAAACACGAAATTCACGTCGGTGATACCGATGAAGCCCAGGAACAGAGTCAGGTACGGTGCAACCAGGTCAGTTGGGGTGTCTTTGTGAATACCACCACGGCTGGTCAGTACAATCGCACGCTTACCTTTCACCAGACCTTCAGGACCGTTTTCAGTGTAACGGAAGGTTACGCCGGCACGGGCAACCAGGTCGAAGTAGTTCTTCAACTGAGTAGGGATGTTGAAGTTGTACATTGGCGCGTTGATCACGATAACGTCGTGCGCCTGCAGTTCAGCAATCAGCTCGTCAGAGAGGGCCAGGGCTTCCTGCTGACGTGGCGTCAGGGGAGCGTCGCTTGGACGCAGCGCGCCAACCAGTTCGCCATCCAGCACAGGAATCGGGTTTGCAGCCAGGTCACGCACGGTGATTTCATCAGCAGAATGCTGTTCACGCCACTGTTCAACGAAGTAGTCAGAGAGCTGACCAGACTGTGAGTACCCTGCCAGAATACTGGATTTCAATACTAATACTTTGCTCATGGGTGATTCCTGTTTTTGCATTTGATTGAAGGGGGTTGCCCCGTTGCTTGTTGACACTCTATTCACAATCCTGTCGCAGGGATAGCGCAATATATCGAAGTCTATGTTCGAATTTTTTGAATAAGGCACTCAAAGCGCCAATGTGATACTCTATAGCAATCATTAAAAAGAGATTTTACCCGGCAGTGCACTGCCCGTTAACGCTATGACAGAACAACAAAAATTAACCTTCCCGATGCTCCTGCAACAGCTTGATTCACTGATGCTGCGTGATAAACAGCGGTTTGCCCGCCGTCTGCACGGGGTGAAGAAGGTTAAAAATCCTGATGCACAACAGGCCATTTATCAGGAGATGGCGAAAGAGATTGAACAGGCGGCAGGGAAAGTCGTGCTGCGCGAAGCCGCACGTCCGGAGATTACCTACCCGGAAAACCTGCCGGTCAGTCAGAAAAAGCAGGACATTCTTGACGCCGTGCGCGACCACCAGGTGGTGATTGTCGCAGGGGAAACCGGTTCAGGGAAAACCACTCAGCTGCCGAAAATTTGTATGGAGCTGGGGCGTGGGGTGAAAGGGCTGATTGGTCACACCCAGCCGCGTCGTCTGGCGGCGCGTACCGTGGCGAACCGTATTGCCGAAGAGCTGCAAACGCAGCCCGGCGGCTGCATTGGGTATAAGGTGCGATTCAGCGACCACGTTAGCGATAACACCATGGTTAAGCTGATGACTGACGGTATTCTGCTGGCGGAAATCCAGCAGGATCGTCTGCTGATGCAGTACGACACGATCATTATCGATGAAGCGCACGAACGCAGCCTGAATATCGACTTCCTGCTCGGGTATCTGAAAGAACTGTTACCGCGTCGCCCGGACCTGAAAATTATCATCACCTCCGCCACCATCGATCCGGAGCGTTTCTCAAAGCATTTCAACAATGCGCCGATTATCGAGGTCTCTGGCCGAACGTATCCGGTGGAGGTGCGCTATCGCCCGATAGTGGAAGACGCGGACGATACCGAGCGCGACCAGCTGCAGGCCATCTTTGATGCCGTCGACGAGCTGGGAAATGAAAGCGCGGGCGACATTCTGATTTTCCTGAGCGGCGAACGGGAAATTCGCGATACCGCTGACGCCCTCAGCAAGCGCGATCTTCGCCATACCGAAATTCTGCCGCTGTATGCGCGCCTGTCAAACAGCGAACAAAACCGCGTGTTCCAGCCGCACAGCGGACGTCGTATTGTGCTGGCCACCAACGTGGCGGAAACCTCGCTTACCGTGCCGGGCATCAAATATGTGATTGACCCGGGTACGGCGCGTATCAGCCGCTACAGCTACCGCACCAAAGTGCAGCGCCTGCCAATTGAGCCGGTTTCTCAGGCTTCCGCTAATCAGCGTAAAGGGCGCTGCGGCCGTGTGTCGGAAGGGATCTGTATTCGCCTCTATTCCGAGGACGATTTCCTGTCGCGACCGGAGTTTACTGACCCGGAAATTCTGCGCACCAACCTGGCGTCGGTCATCCTGCAGATGACTGCGCTAGGGCTTGGCGACATCGCCGCGTTCCCGTTTGTCGAAGCGCCGGACAAGCGCAACATTCAGGACGGCGTGCGCCTGCTGGAAGAGCTGGGTGCCATCACCACCGACGAGCAGGCTAGCGCCTACAAACTGACGCCGCTGGGCCGTCAGCTCAGCCAGCTGCCGGTTGACCCGCGTCTGGCGCGCATGGTGCTGGAAGCACAGAAACACGGCTGTGTGCGTGAAGCGATGATTATTACCTCCGCGCTCTCGATTCAGGATCCGCGCGAGCGTCCGATGGACAAGCAGCAGGCGTCTGATGAAAAACACCGTCGGTTCCACGATAAAGAGTCCGACTTCCTCGCCTTTGTGAACCTGTGGAACTACCTCGGCGAGCAGCAGAAAGCGCTGTCGTCGAACCAGTTCCGCCGCCAGTGCCGCGTCGATTTCCTCAATTATCTGCGCGTGCGCGAGTGGCAGGATATCTACACGCAGCTGCGTCAGGTGGTGAAAGAGCTGGGCATTCCGGTTAACAGTGAACCGGCGGAGTACCGCGAAATTCACATTGCGTTGCTGACCGGGCTGCTCTCCCATATCGGGATGAAGGATGCCGACAAGCAGGAGTATACCGGGGCGCGTAACGCCCGTTTCTCCATCTTCCCGGGGTCCGGTTTATTCAAGAAACCGCCTAAATGGACCATGGTGGCCGAACTGGTGGAAACGAGCCGCCTGTGGGGCCGCATTGCGGCGCGCATTGATCCCGAATGGGTTGAACCTGTTGCCCAGCACCTGCTGAAGCGCTCATACAGTGAACCGCACTGGGAGCGCGCGCAGGGCGCGGTGATGGCGACCGAAAAAGTGACCGTTTACGGTCTGCCGGTGGTTGGCGCGCGCAAGGTTAACTACAGCCAGATAGATCCCGCGTTGTGCCGCGAGTTGTTTATTCGTCACGCGCTGGTGGAGGGCGACTGGCAGACGCGTCATGCGTTCTTCCGTGAAAACCTCAAACTGCGTGCCGAAGTGGAAGAGCTTGAGCATAAATCCCGTCGCCGCGACATTCTGGTCGACGACGAGGCGCTGTTTGAGTTTTACGACCAGCGTATCAGCCACGATGTGATTTCTGCCCGCCACTTCGACAGCTGGTGGAAGAAGGCCAGCAAAGAGACCCCGGACCTGCTCAACTTTGAAAAGAGCATGTTGATCAAAGAGGGGGCGGAGTCGGTCAGCAAACTCGATTACCCGAACTTCTGGCATCAGGGCTCTCTCAAGCTGCGTCTGACCTATCAGTTTGAGCCGGGCGCGGATGCGGATGGCGTCACCGTACACATTCCGCTGCCGTTGTTAAACCAGGTCGAAGAGAGCGGATTCGAGTGGCAAATTCCGGGGCTGCGTCGCGAGCTGGTGATTGCGCTGATCAAATCGCTGCCAAAACCGGTGCGTCGTAACTTTGTGCCTGCGCCAAACTATGCCGAAGCGTTTTTAGGCCGCGTAACGCCGCTGGAGTTGCCGCTGCTGGATTCGCTGGAGCGTGAGCTCAGGCGCATGACGGGCGTAACCGTCGACCGCGACGACTGGCACTGGGACCAGGTGCCCGATCACCTGAAAATCAGCTTCCGCGTGGTGGACGACAAAAACAAAAAGCTGCAGGAAGGCCGATCGCTGACCGAACTGAAAGAGGCGCTGAAAGGTAAAGTCCAGGAGACGCTTTCTGCGGTGGCTGATGACGGTATCGAGCAGAGCGGATTGCACATCTGGAGCTTTGGAGAGCTTCCGGAAAGCTATGAGCAAAAACGCGGCAACTACAGGGTGAAGGCCTGGCCTGCACTGGTGGATGAGCGTGACAGCGTGGCCATCAAACTCTTTGATAATCCACAGGAACAACAGCAGATGATGTGGCGTGGTCTGCGTCGTTTGCTGCTGCTTAATATTCCGTCACCGATTAAATATCTGCACGAGAAGTTACCGAACAAAGCCAAGCTTGGCCTCTACTTTAACCCGTACGGTAAAGTGCTGGATCTGATTGACGACTGCATCTCCTGTGGCGTGGACAAGCTTATCCACGAGGCGGGCGGTCCGGTCTGGTCAGAAGCGGAGTTTGCGGTACTGCACGAGAAAGTCAGGGCAGAACTGAACGACACCGTGGTCGACATTGCGAAACAGGTCGAGCAGATCCTCACCACCGTGTTCAATATCAACAAACGCCTGAAAGGGCGCGTGGATATGACCATGGCGCTGGGGCTGTCGGACGTGAAAGCGCAAATGGCCGGGTTAGTGTACCGTGGATTCGTTACCGGCAACGGCTTCAAACGCCTTGGCGATACGTTGCGTTATCTGCAGGCGATCGAAAAACGTCTGGAGAAAATGGCTATCGATCCGCATCGTGACCGCGCGCAGATGCTGAAAGTGGAAAGCGTGCAGAAGGCATGGCAGCAGTGGCTCAACAAATTGCCGCCAGCGCGCCGTGACGATGAAGACGTGCAGGCGATCCGCTGGATGATCGAAGAGCTGCGCGTCAGCTTCTTTGCCCAGCAGCTCGGTACGCCGTATCCCATTTCGGATAAGCGTATTTTGCAGGCAATGGAGCAGATTTCGGCGTAACGTCGGGTGTTCGCCCTCTCTCTGTGAGAGAGGGCATCTGCGTTTAGCGATTCACCACGGCCAGGGTAAAGCCATCCCATCCTTTACTGCCCACCGTTTGTAGCGCGGTCGCCGTCAGGCGCGGGTTATCCCCGATCATCTCAATAAATCGTCTGACGCCCTGTACGCGGGCATCGTCGCTTTGCGCGTTAATCACTTCGCCGTCCCGAACCACATTATCCCCGACGATCAGCGTTCCCGGACGCGAGTAGTACAGTGCCCACTCCAGATACCCCGGATTGTTTGGCTTATCGGCATCGATAAAGATCAGGTCGAACGGCGGAATATCACCGATGTGTTCAAGAGAGTGCAGCGCCTGGCCTTCAATGAGCTCAATCCGATCGCTGAGCCCCGCCAGCTGGATATTCTGCCGTGCAACGCGGGCATGGATGGGGTCCGCTTCGAGGGTGATCAACTTCCCGTCAGGTGGCAGCGCACGCGCCATCCAGATAGTGCTGTAGGCGCCCAGCGTGCCGATTTCAAGGATCCGCCGTGCCTGCGTCATGCGGACAAAAAGCGCCAGCAGCTGCCCCTGATTGGCCGCGACATCATGTTCGGGTAAACCAGCACGCTGGTTGTTTTCCAGCACCCGCTGGAGGATATCATCCTCGGGAATGAGTGAAGAGATCATGTAATTATCGACTGCAGACCACTGTTGTTGCATAAATTGACTCCTGAGTGGCAAACACCGGGTTGCGCTGCGATCCGGTTTTCGCCCCCTCCATGCCGGAGAGGGCCTGTGGGGTATCAGGTCACGCGTTGCTCCAGCCTCCGCCCAGTGCTCTGTACAAATCAACCTGCGCCAGCAGCAGATTATTTTTGACCTGCACGACGCTGGTTTGTACCGAGAACAGCGTGCGCTGGGCATCCAGCACATCCAGGTACGACGAATAGCCGTTGCGATAGCGGTTTTGCGCTATGCGCAGCGTCTCTTGCGCCACATCTTGTTGGGCAAGCAGCTCCGTCAGTTGTTCCTGATAGCGCGTGATGGCATCAAGACTGTTATTGACCTCGGCAAAGGCGTTACGGACGGTTTTTTCATAACTGTAAAGCGCCTGGTTGCGCTGGGACTGCGAAATATCCACCTGTGCGTTCAGCGCCTGGCGGTTGAGCAGCGGAGCAAGAATGCTGCCGCCGACGCTCCAGAGCTGCAGCGGGTTGTCGAGTAAGCCGGAGAGCGTGCGATCCTGTATCGATCCGGTTGCGGTCAGGTTGATCGACGGCAGCAGGCTGGCGCGTGAGGCAGCCAGCGAGGCATCAGCCGCAACCAGTTGCTTTTCAGCCTGCACAATATCCGGACGGCGATTAAGCAGCGAGGAGGGCAGTTGCGAGGGCAATGTCAGGGGCGTCAGGGCCGCAAAGCTTTCACTGCGCGCGACCTCGCCCGGGTTGCTCCCCAACAGCAGGCTCAGGGCGTTCTCCTGCTGTGCAATCTGATGCTGCAGCAGGGGAACCTGCGCCCGCGTGGATCGCAGTTCGGAGTCGGACTGCATCAGCTCCAGGCGTGAACTGTAGCCCGTTTCAAACTGGCGTTTAGCGAGAGTGAATGCCTCTTCCCGGGACTTCAGCGTGGAGCGGGTAACGCGAAGCTGTTCATCGAGGGACAGCAGGGTGATATAGCCGGAGGCGACCGAGGACGCCACGGTAAGATCTGCCGCCGCCGCCGCGGCTTTCTGCGCGTCCAGCGAGGCTTCAGCCGCATTCGCGGTGCTGCGGTTTACGCCCCAGATATCGACATCATAGCTGGCGGTGAGGCTGCCTTTATACAGACTGCTGTAGATCGGCAGACCGGTGGCAGCAGATTGTGTCCGCGCGCGGGTGCCCGTGACGCCAGCATCCAGCGACGGAAACAGGCTGCCGTCGGCCGCGTAGACCCGCGCCTGATACTCGTTAATCCGTTCGCGGGCAATCAGCACGTCGCTGTTGTTCTTAAGCGCCTGGTCCACATAGCGGTTCAGATTATTGTCGTGGAAATTACGCCACCAGAGCTGTTCTGCAGGGCTTGCCGGGCCTGCTGTTGCTCGCCATTGCGTGGGGATGTGCAGCGACGGCTGCGCCGGTTTCACGTCAACCGACTGGCAACCGGCCAGCACGGTCATGATCATCAGAACGGCTATCGGGCGAAGGGTCATTGCTTCGCCTCCCGCGTATCAATGGTCACCTGCACCGACATGCCCGGACGCAGAAGCTGATAGGCTTCCTGGTCACCCAATACTTCAATTCGCACCGGAATACGCTGGGCAATTTTGACAAAGTTACCCGTGGCGTTATCCGGCGTGATGGCGCTGAACTCAACGCCGGTTGCCGGAGAGATGCTCTCCACGCGGCCCTGATAGGCCTTATCATTTAACGCATCGACGGTGAATTTCACCGGCTGACCCACCCGAAGCTCCGCCAGCTGCGTCTCTTTAATATTGGCGATCACCCAGTGCTGAGGCGGCACGAGGGTGGTGAGGTGGGTTCCGGCGGTAACGTAAGCGCCCAGACGAACGGCGATCTGACCAAGCTGGCCGTCGCGAGGCGCCACAATGCGCGTGTTTTGCAGGTCAATTTGCGCCAGCTCCAGCGCCGCTTTGGCGTTTTCCACATCCGCCTCCAGCGCGCCGCGATTGACGATCACCGTTTGCAGATCCTGGCGCGACATTTCCAGCGTGGCTTTCGCCTGATCAATGTCGGCGCTACCCTGGGCTGCGCTTGCCAGCGCGGCGTCGCGCTCACGGATAGACAGTGAACCATCCGCCGTCAGGTCCTTCACGCGCTTCAAATCCGCCTGGGATTTCAGACTCTGGGCGCGGGCATTTTTCAGAGCCGCTTCGTTTTTGGCGATCACCGCTTCGGCGCTTTTGCGCTGTTGCAGGTTGTTGTTCAGGGCGGCAATCTTCATCGCCAGCTGTGCCTCGGCCTGATGCACCCGCTGGCGGTAGATTCGGTCATCAATCTGCAGCAGCAGCTCGCCCTTTTTGACCCGGTCGAAATCCTGCACCTTCACCTCAGTGATATAGCCGTTAACCTGCGGGCTGATAAAGGTCGTCTGTCCGCGCACGTAGGCATTATCAGTAAACTGCGAGTGGCGGGTAAACGGGGGTAGCTGCCAGGCGTAGAGGATCACCAGTACGCCGACAATACCGATTGCCGCCGCGGTGAAAACCGAAACGATACGAACATTTTTACGGGTGTTGGCCTGCTCTTTAGCGGCATCCTGCTGACTCATAACATCTCCAGAGAAATCATCTTCATATTCATTACTTGTTGCCTGTTGCCTTCTTCAGGGCCATACGGGCAGTCAGGCGCAGGCGCAGCAAGCGCCATAAAATCCAGACCAGGGTGGCGGCGGCAATGCTCGCCGTCAGTAAATAAGTATCGTTATAAGCCAGAATATTTGCTTCAAGCGATGAAACCGTTTGCAGCTGGGTGATGGCCTGGGTACCCAGCAGCGAGCTGTCGCCAATCAGGCTCCGGTACAGGCTGGTGTAAGCCTGAATACGGTCATTCACCAGCGGGTTCAGGGTTGTGAGCTGATCGGCCAGCATGCTGGAGTGGTATTTCTCGCGCCAGGTCTGGAAGGTCCCCAGGATGGCAGAGCCGAGCAGGCCGCCGAGGTTCTGGCTCATGCCAAACATCACCGAGAAGCTCACCAGGTTGCGCGGATCGGCGATTACCCCGCCAATGGCGGCCAGCATGGCGGGCGCGAGGAAGAAGGCGCTGCCGAAGCCCAGCAGGAACTGGCTGAGCATCAGCTGGTCCGGGCGGGTCAGGTTGTTCGACTGGCTGTCCAGCAGGGAGGCAACAATCATAAGCGCCAGCGAGGTAATGATCGGCCACGCCAGTTTTGTGGGCTTGATGGTCAAACAGCTGGTCACAATCCCGCAGACAATACCGGCAAAAATAGACCACGCCAGGTGGGTCATCTGCTCATTCTGCAAGCCGACATACTGTAGCCAGCCGATAACGCCGGTGTTTTGCTCCGCCAGCACGATGCGGATCAGCAGCATAATGAGCCCGAGACGCACGATGCTGCCGCTCGACAGCCAGCGGGTATTCAGCAACGGGTTAGAACGGTTATGTTCAAACACGATCGCAGACACGATTAATACCAGCGCTAATGCCAGCGACCAGCCGATCCACGGCGCTTCAAACCACCAGTAAAGACGGCCTAAGGAGAGCACCGCGCAGAGCAGCGCCATCCCCGGGGCCAGTAAAAAGAAGGTGATGAAGTCTTTTTTCTCGAAGACCTTGCGCCGGTCGCCAGGAGGCAATTTCAACGCTATCACGCAGGCCAGTGAAATGAGCGCCAGCCCGAGCTCAAAGAAGTAAAGCCCGCGCCACTCGTCAAGCTGCAGCAGCTCGGTCGAAAAGAGGCGGGCGAGGGGGATGGCGAGCGATGACCCGGTAATCCCGATGGTCAGTGCCTTCAGACGGTGTTTCGCGGGCCAGGCCTGTATCTGGTAGTAAATACCGAGGGAGCTGAGCGCGGCGGCCACCATCCCGTGCGCGGCACGCACCATCAGCGCGGAGCTGAGATCGTTTACAAACAGGTGGAAAAAGGTGACCAGCACATACAGCACCAGAAAACCTTCCGTGAAGGCGCGCAAACCATACTGCTGGCGGAATTTCACCAGCAGCAGGTTGATGGAGATGTTGGTCATCACATACACCGCCGGGAGCCAGGCGATTTCTGTCGACCAGGCCCCGAAGGTTCCCTGCAGATTTTGCAGATTGGCGGTGACCACCGCATTACCCAGCGCCCCCGTCAGGCACACCAGCAGACCGACAACCCCGTAGGCAATCCGTTTTGGCGTGCTGTGTTCTGGCGTGGAGGGCGAACCCAACAGGGCGGGTTTCTCATGAGGCTGCCACTCGCGAGGAGCATAAGGGTCGCGTTCGGGCAGGCGCATAACGTCTTTTACCTTAGAAAAAATTGAATAATGAGTGGGCTAACGATTCTACGTTTGCCGCAAATGATAATTCAAGTGAATATGATTTTCGCAGGTTAATCAAATGTTGAAGAACAGGTTAAGGAAAAAGAGCGGCCCGGAAGGCCGTTGTTTTGTCGATCTGAAGTCGTTAATCTGAACCAGAGCAACTGAGGACATCACCATGGTTCAGACGCATTTTCCCCTTCTGCCGGAGTCAACCCTGGCGGCAATCAACACGGTCGGCCAGTGGCTGGCACAGGATGATTTGGGCGATACCCGCGACGTGGCGGCGGTTGACAGGGTTATTCTGGCCGGAAACGCGGTGATGCCGACCATCGACGCTGCCTGCCGTATTGCCGCTGAACACGACGTTCCGTTACTGATTAGCGGAGGGATTGGCCATTCGACCGCGTTTTTGTATGCGGCCATCGCTCAGCATCCGCGTTATCACACTGTCCCGGTAACGGGGCGAGCGGAAGCAAGCATTCTGGCCGATATTGCCCGCCAGTTCTGGCAGATCCCTGATGCGCACGTGTGGGTTGACGATCAATCAACCAACTGCGGAGAAAACGCGCGTTTTAGCTGGAACATGCTCAAACAGCATCATCAGACGTCCGGGCGCGTGCTGGTCGTGCAGGATCCGACCATGCAACGCCGCACGATGGCAACCTTTGCCCGCGTGTGCCGTGACGAGTCTGCTTCGCCGCAGTGGGTCAGCCACCCGGGCTATACACCGGTGCTGAAAAATGGCGAAAACGGGCTGGTGTTCAGCGGGGAGAGCGCTGGCCTCTGGCCGGTAGAGCGTTATCTCTCGCTCATTTTAGGCGAGCTTCCGCGACTCTGTGATGACATGAACGGCTATGGCCCGGCCGGGCGTGATTTTATTGCACACGTTGAATTCCCCGACGAGGTGACTGCAGCGTGGGCACGGTTAAAGCAGGATCCTGTGCTTACGGATGCCCTGAATCACCGGTCGCTTCTCTGAGCAGAGGCCGTTCGCGGTATTCCCCTCTCCGCGGAGAGGGGACAGGCATTACAGCGAGGCGAATTTGTCCAGCGTGCGCACCAGCTGGGTGACGAAACCGTATTCGTTGTCATACCAGGCGACGGTTTTCACCAGTTGCAGATCGCCAGCCTCTGAAACTTCGGTCTGTGTGGCGTCAAAGACAGAACCAAAGTGAGAGCCAATCACATCAGACGAAACAATCTCTTCATCGGTATAACCAAAAGATTTATTCCCCTGCGTCGCTTTTTTCAGCGCGGCGTTGATCTCCTCAACGGTGACCTTTTTACCCAGAATCGAGACCAGCTCGGTCACTGAACCGGTTTTCACCGGTACGCGCTGGGCGTGGCCTTTCAGCTTGCCGCTGAGGGCCGGAATCACCAGACCGATGGCTTTGGCCGCCCCGGTGGTGTGCGGAATAATATTCTCCGCCGCGGCGCGTGAGGCGCGAAGATCTTTCCCGCGCGGGCCATCCACCAGCGCCTGCGTGCCGGTATAGGCGTGAATGGTTGTCATGGTGCCCACTTTTATTTCAAACGCATCGTGCAGGGCTTTTGCCAGTGGGGCGAGGCAGTTGGTGGTACAGGAAGCAACGGAAATAATCGTATCACTGGCGTCAATGGTATCGTCATTCACGTTATACACGATGGTTTTCATCTCACCGGCAGGGGCAGAGATCAGCACTTTTTTGGCACCGGCCTCGAGGTGTGCCTGTGATTTTTCTGCCGACGTGTAGAAGCCGGTGCATTCCACGACGATATCGACGCCCGCGGCTTTCCACGGGATATGTTTTGCCTCTTTTTCGGCGTACACGGCGATAGTTTTTCCATCAACAATCAGGGCGTCTTCGGTGAAATCTACGCTCCACGGGAAGCCACCGTAGTTGGAATCATGCCTGAGCAGATAAGCCAGTACTTTGGGAGAAGTAAGATCGTTGATGGCGACGACGGTGTTGCTGTCCTGGGTTTCAAGAAGGCGACGCAGGACAAGGCGTCCTATGCGTCCAAATCCGTTAATGCCAATTTTACTCATGGTGTACTCCTGTGAACGCGTCTTTGCGACAGTTTGAACTCATCCAGGCTTAGACCATCACGGACAGGGCGGCAATTGAAGAAGCTTCATGCGAGGGGAAGTATTTGAAAAACCATACAGAAAAATTAATGAATTTTTAAGGAAAGGGGATTATGTTGGCGCGATATCGGTTATTTATCAGGAAATCTCATGCGTACTAAATATACAAGCCTGCAAATTGCTATCCACTGGCTGGTGTTTTTGTTAATCATCGTCGCCTACTGCGCGATGGAGTTCAAAGGCTTCTTCCCACGCACCGCCCGGCCGGTAATCAACATGATCCACGTTTCGTGCGGCATCTCTGTGCTGGTGTTGATGGTGACGCGTTTAGTGGTTCGCCTTAAATTCCGCGCACCGCCGATTGAACCGAAGCCAAAACCGATGGTGACCGGGCTGTCCCATCTTGGTCATCTGGTGGTGTATCTGCTGTTCATCGCGTTGCCGCTGATTGGTATTGTCATGATGTATAACCGCGGTACTGACTGGTTAGCCTTTGGTCTGGTGATGCCGCACGCGGCAGAATCGAATTTTGATCTGGTCGACGTTCTGAAAGAGTGGCACGAGACGCTGGCCAACGTGGGGTACGTTGTGATTGGTCTGCACGCGATGGCGGCGCTGATGCATCACTATTTCTGGAAAGACAACACCCTCCTGCGCATGATGCCAAAAAAACGCCAGTAATCCATAACCGCGAGCCCTGCAGCAGTCTGCAGGGCTTTTTTTTGCGTTTTATTGCAGTTGAGCGCGCTCTTCCGGGGTTAACTCCAGCGCCTGAGTGGTGCCCGTCTCTGAGGATTTCACGGCCGCTTCCAGTACCGCCATCACCGCCAGCGCCTCGACCGGATGAACCGGATTGGTGATTTTTCCGAGTAGCGCATCACGCACGTTGATGTAGTACTGACGCTGATCGCCTTTCGGCGTGGTAACGGTCTGCGGCTCACCGTTTACACCAAAGAACACCATGCTGTCACTGTCCTCGCCCCAGCCCTCACTGCCGGGGATCACGCCCGCCAGCAACTGCGCTTCCTGTTGGTCGATTCGGGCTTTCACCACGCTGCCTTTATCGCCGTGAACGGTAAAACGTGCCGTTCCGCCAGCCACCAGCATGCTGCAGTGCAGGATCACTTTATGTTGCGGATAATCTAAGACCACGTGTGCCCAGTCGTTAATTTCCGCGCCGTCACGCAGCGTGGCGATATTACCCTGTACCGACTGTGGCAGTCCAAAGAGCTGCAGCGTCTGGTCAATAAGGTGCGGCCCCAGATCAAACCACAGACCGCTACCGGGCACGTTTTGCTCTCTCCAGCGCACGCGCACTTCCGGGCGGAAACGGTCAATGTGCGACTCAAGGTGTTTGACCCTGCCAAGGGTTCCTTGCTCAATAACCTGCTTAATGCCGAGGAAGTCGCTGTCCCAGCGGCGGTTATGGAAGACGGAGAGCAGCCGTTGCTTCTCTTGCGCCAGGGCAATCAGGTCGCGGGCTTCCTGCATGTCGAGCGTGAACGGTTTATCCACGACCACATGTTTGCCTGAATTCAGGGCAAGCGTTGCCAGCGGCGCGTGGGTGGCGTTAGGGGAGGCAATCACCACCAGATCGACATCTGGATGCTGAATTGCCTCTTCCGGGGTTGCCACCACCTGAACATCAGGAAGATCGCGTTTAACCTTCTCTTCATCACGAGACGAAACCACCGCCAGCTTAAGGCCGTCCACGGACTGGATCAGCGGGGCATGGAAGGTCTTGCCTACAAATCCATACCCGATCAGCGCAATGTTGATTGTCTTCTCTTTACTCATGACCTTCTCCACGTTATTTCGCGCAAACCGTAATGTGCATTGCGCCAGGGTCCCCAAGCTCAGGCCAGGGACGATCTAAAAAGAGGTGCTGGATGTTGGATAATCCGCTGACCAGATACGGTTCACAGCGGTTTAGTTTCAGATGGTCGGCGACAATCCAGCGCTCATGGCTGGCCGCGAGCATCGCCCGTTTGACCTCGGCATCGGCCTCTTTTCCGGCGCTCAGACCGAGTTCAGCATGGATAGCACAGGCTCCCAGAATGGCGATATCCGCGCGGTAGCGTGACAGCAGGGAGAGGGTGGCGCTGCCGGCAAACAGTCGCTGCTTGTGATCCCATTTTCCGCCGAGCAGGATCAGTTCGATATCGTCACGGTCGCTGAAGTGCCACGCGATATCCAGCGAGGTGGTGATGATTGTCAGCGGTCCCTTCAGGAACGAGGCGACAGCCATTACCGTGCTCCCCGCATCCAGAAACAGCGTCGAACCTGGCGGAACAGCCTGCGCCACCTGTTTACCAAGACGTTGTTTGGTTTCCGGCAGCAGTGTATTGCGCCCCTGACGATTCATGGCCGACAGATTCAGGGCAATTGCCCCGCCGTGGTTCTTTTGCGCCAGCCCCTGTTTCTCGAGATCGGTCAGATCCCGGCGGATGGTGTCCGCTGAGACCTGCAGTTTGTCCGCCAGTTCCGTAATGCTGGCCTGCCCGTGCTCACTAATGATATCAAGCACATATTTTTGTCTGGCCGTTTTGTGCATGGGTGAATCCCGCAAAATGTCGCAATAAGTTGCATATTACAGCATTTTACCGCAGAGGGAAGGGTGTTGATCGAAAGTGAGTATCAATGTCCGGTATTGTTCACATTGGTTATTATTAAAATGTTATTAATACGGTGTGAGTGATTCATTCCAAATGTTAACAGCAATGTTATTGTTGTGTTTTATTAAACACACTGGCGGATATAACCATTGTGATACTAATATGCAACCATTAATGCTTTAATGAAATTAATAAATAGCAATAAATTCTGTGTATATTTATATACACAGATATTAATGTTGTATATGGCATTATGGTTACTTAAACTGACATTTCTTTGAAAATCTTTGTGTCTGACGCATGCTGAAATTAACGCAAAAATGTGCATCCGGCGATTCTAAAATTTTACTTAAATAACAAAGACTTTATTTGTTTCATTTGAAAGCCCCTTTTTAAGGTTTTGTCCAGAAACCCCATCTTTTTTCTTATCTGTAACACCACATTAACATTGTGGGTGTAGTTGCCTATAGCGCATTTTGTTATGCTGCAAACCAGTTAAAGAAATAAGTAAATTCTTATTGTCATAAGAATATGGTCGGCTCTCATCTCCAATGGAAATGGGGTTGGGGAGCGTTTGTCCAATATTTATTCGGACCCAGGTAAGATATTTGTCGAATTATTTATACCCCTTTAGGGGTAAATATTTAAGCGTCATTCAGAGTCAGGGAGATAAAAATGACTATCATGCGAAATAATATGTTGCTGAGATTTCCAGTCGCCCTGGCATTAATTTCGCTAGCCTTTAATACGGCCTCTGCGAATAGCCGCCAGGTGGGGATTGCTCCGATTGCCGCGACAACATTAAAAGAGAGTATTCTTTTTGCCATCGATCGCGATCCGTCGATTAGCCAGCAGGCCGCGCAACTGGGAATAGGTCAGGCACAAATAGATGAAGCACGCAGCGGCTGGATGCCACAAATATCGTTAAACGGTAGCACCGGCCATAGCCAGACCACCGATTCCAGCGGCTCGCTGCGCAATTCTGCGGCCTGGGGATTGAGTCTGACGCAGCTGGTATACGATTTTGGCAAGACCAACAACAGCATCGACCAGTCCACGGCGCAGCGCGATAGCTATCGTTACCAGTTGATGAGCACCTTGTCTGCGGTGGCGGAAAAAACGGCGCTCAGCTACGTAGAAGTCAAACGCTATTCCGATCTGTTACAGGCCGCCAAAGAGAACGTTCAGGCGCTTAAAAACGTTGAACAACTGGCCAAACTCCGCGCCGACGCAGGCGTCAGCTCAACCTCTGACGAGCTTCAGACGCGCACGCGCATTGCCGGTATGCAGGCCACGGTCGAGCAGTATAACGCGGCGTTAAACAGCGCCCGCGCACGGCTTGCGGTGTTGACTGGCATGGAGGCCGAGCGCTATTCACCTGTACCGGCGAAGCTTGCCGTTGAGCAAGATTCGCTTAATCGCATTGATTACTCGGCCATTCCCGCGGTCATGGCCGCGCAGAATATGGAGCGTTCAGCTCAGTATGGCGTGGCAACGGCAAAGTCTCAGCACTGGCCGACGTTAAGCCTGAAAGGAGGCCGCACCCGCTACGAGTCCGACAACCGTTCTTACTGGGATGACCAGATTCAGCTCAATATTGACGCACCGCTATACCAGGGTGGCGCCGTTTCAGCCCGCGTTCGCCAGGCCGAAGGGGCAAGGGCCATGGCATCGTCTCAGGTTGACCAGGCGCGGTTCGATGTCCTGCAAAAAGCCTCTGTCGCGCAGGCTGACTGGACCGGCGCGCAGGGAAGAATGCAGGCAGGGAAGCTGCAGCTGGAAAGCGCATTACGCGCCCGGGATGTTTACAGAAATGAATATACCCTGAGCAAGCGGAGCATTAACGATTTGCTCAGCGTTGAACAGGATGTCTGGCAAGCCACCTCAGCCAAAATAATGGCTGAATATGATGGCTGGAGTTCGGCGATTAATTACGCATCTGCCGTTGATAATTTGATGCCGCTGATCGGAATAGAGAAAAACGCTGCCGCAAAATTACCTGATTTGAGTTAAAAAACACGCGTCTTTTTGTGCGAAATAAGTAAGAAAATAATGGGTGCTTTTTCCCAGGGATAGCTACATCCATTTGGTGGACATATCCACAGGAATCCGGACACCTGCAAGGAGAGGAAAATGAGTAACGTAAAAATTGTTGATGTCATCATTCGCAAAACGGCCGAGAAAACGAAATTAACCGGAGAGGGTAATTTGTCGGTTTCTATTTCTTCGCCGAGTGTGATTGAAATTCAGGGTTCTGCTCAGGATGTTGTGCGTTATGTTCGCCAGGGTAAAGACCTGCTTATTTATATGAAAGACGGCAGCGTTATTCGCTGCAATAACTATTTTGTTGAAGATCCACAGACCCATAATCAATCAGAACTGGTCTTCAACGATCAGCAGGAACTGACGCATATTTCTTTTGCCGATGCCGGGGAAGCGTCTGGCGTTGCTGTTACCGAGTTAACCGCGCAGGCTACGCCGGTTGCCAGCATTGAGCCTTTCCTTGAGCAGGGAAGCGTTCTCAATGACGCGCCATGGGGATGGATTGCAGGCGCTGCGTTGGGCGGCGGTGCCATTGGCGCACTGCTGGCGCACGGGGGTGACGGCGAAACCAAAACCAAAGTCATCGACAACACCAAAGATGTTGAAAGCGCGACGCCGACCTTTTTGCTGACGGACAACGCGGGTGATAAGCAGGGTGTGCTGAGTGGAAAAGCGATCACGGACGACAACACCCCAACCTTTAGCGGTACCGGGCAGCCGGGGGCGACCATTCAGGTTAAAGACAGCAGCGGAAGCACCATTGCCAGCACCATGGTCGGGAAAGAGGGTACCTGGACCGTAAAACTCCCGACTCAGGCTGACGGCGAACATACCTGGTCTGTCGTGCAAATCGACGGGAGCAAAACGACGCAGGCGGGCAGCATTACCGTCACAATCTCTACCGCTGACGCCAGCATCACGCTGGGGACAACGGCCGGTGACAACGTGATCAATGCCAGCGAACACTCCGCTGGCTTTACGCTGTCCGGCACCAGCAAAAATCTGGCGCAGGGAACCGGGCTTACCGTCACGCTGAACGGCAAAACCTACACGGCGGAAGTGGGGGCCGGCGGCGCATGGAGCGTGAACGTGCCTGCCGCGGATGCGCAGGCGCTGGGTGACGGCACCTGGACGGTGAACGTCAGCGGTAAAGACGCCGCGGGCAATACCGTGAGCGGCAGCCAGACGATAGGTGTGGATACCAACGCGCCAGCGCTTTCTGTTGATACGATTGCGCAGGACAACATCATCAACGCGGCTGAGCACAACCAGGCGCTGACGCTCACCGGTAAAACCGATGCGGAAGCCGGCCAGATTGTGACGGTAACGCTCAACGGGAAAAATCATACCGCCACGGTAGGGAGCGACGGCACGTGGTCCGTTACGCTGCCCGCCAGCGAGGTGCAATCGCTGGCGAATGGCGACCATACGCTAACGGTGAACGTCAGCGATAAAGCGGGGAACGGATCTTCCACAACCGTCGATTTCACCGTGGACACCGCCGCCCCGGTCGTGACGATTAACACCGTTGCTGACGACAATATCCTCAATACCAGCGAGCAGGGCCAGGCGCAGATTATTTCCGGTACGGCGAGCGGCGCCGCAGCAGGGGATGTCGTGAGCGTAACCGTTGGCGGTCAGACCTTCACCGGTGTGGTGCAGGCGGACGGCAGCTGGAGCGTGGGTGTGCCTGCGTCCGTGGTGGGCTTGCTGGGAGAAGGAAACCACAACATTACGGTTTCCGTTACCGATGCCGCGGGCAATACCGGCAGTGCCACACACGGCATTACGCTGAGCGGTAACCCACCGGAATTTACCGTTCATGCCATCAGCCAGGATAACGTTCTCAATGCTCAGGAGGCTATGCAGCCGCTGAGCCTGACCGGCACCAGCACGCTGCCAGACGGCAGCGCCATCACCGTGACGCTGAACAACGTCAATTATCAAACCGTTGTCGAGAACGGGAGCTGGTCAGTTCAGGTACCGGTTTCCGACGTCCTGCAACTGGCGAACACGCTGTACACCGTCAGCGTCAGCGGTACCGACAGCGTGGGCAACAGCGGCTCAGCAGAGGCCACACTGCTGGTTGATACCGTGTTGCCACAGGTGGTCATCAATACCTTTGCCGGCGACAACCGGGTGAATAACGCCGAAGTGGCCGCCGATCAAACGATCAGCGGTCGTGTCACGGGTGCAGCGGCAGGGGATACGGTGTCTGTTTCCGTTGGCGGCAAGCATTACAGCGCCACCGTGGGTAGCGATCTGACCTGGAACCTCACTATCCCGTCTGCGGATCTCAAGGCATTCGGCGACGGCGACCTGACCATTACCGCGTCAGTCACCAACAGCCACGGCAATACGGGCAGCGGCGAGCGCGATATCAATATCAACGCGGCGCTGCCGGGTCTGCGCGTTAACACCCTTTCCGGTGATGACGTGATCAATGCCATTGAGCAGCATCAGGATCTTACCGTGACCGGCTCCAGCAGCCATCTGGCCGCAGGCACGCAGATCACCGTCACCATCAATAACGTCGACTATGTCACCGTGGTCAACGCCACCGGTGGCTGGCAGATTGGTGTCCCGGCGAGCGACCTCCAGTCCTGGACGCCGGGCCATATCGCGGTGCACGTCAGTGCAGAAGATGCGTGGGGCAATGCCGTTGCCGCTGAACATCCGATCGAACTCGACCTGAACGCCGTGGCGGTGACTGTTGATGTCATCTCCGGTGATGACCGGCTGAACGCGGCGGAAAAAGGCAGCGATCTCACGCTCTCTGGCCAGACGCAGGGCGTGGAAGCCGGGCAGACTGTGGTGGTGAAATTCGCCGATCGGACCTATACCGCGCAGGTGCAGCAGGACGGCTCCTGGAGCCTGACCGTACCGGCCAGCGCCATGGAAATGTTGATTGACGGCCGCGCGCAGGTGAGCGTCAGCGTGACGAACGTTAACGGCAACAGCGCCGATGCGTCGCGCATGGTGACGGTCGATACGCTGCCTCCGGACATCACGATCAATAATCTGACCGATGACAACATCATCAGTGCCGCCGAAGCACAGCAGGATATCGTGTTAAGCGGTAGCAGCACGGCGGAAGCGGGCCAGACGGTCACCGTCGCGCTGAACGGTAAAACCTACCAGACTACCGTTCAACATGACGGTAGCTGGCAACTGACAGTACCTGCTGCGGACGTCGGCGCACTGGCCGATGGCACCGTCACGGTAACGGCAACCGTGAGCGATGTGGCAGGTAACAGCAGCAGTACGGATCGCGTCGGGCTGGTGGATGCCACCGTACCGCAGGTGACCATTAACGATTTTGTCACCGATACCAATACCATAAACCAGCTTGCCCATACCCAGGCGCAGGTCCTCAGCGGCTCCGTGACCGGAGCGGCAGCGGGTGATTGGGTCACGGTGACCATCAATAACGTGGATTACACCACCGTGGTGGATGCGGCGGGCAACTGGAGCCTCGGCCTGCCTGCGTCTGTGGTACAGGGCCTGGCGGACGGAACCTGGACGATAACGGTCTCTGTGACCGATCAATCTGGCAACACCGGCAGCAGCACGCTGGAGGTGGTGGTTAATACCGTGACGCCGCAGATAGGTATTCACACTCTGGCGGCGGACGACGTGATTAACGCCACCGAAAAAGGCGAAAATCTGCTGCTTTCCGGGACCAGCAACCAGCCAGAAGGCACCTCGATCACCGTGGCCCTGAATGGCATTCACTACACCGCCATTACGGATGCCAGCGGTAACTGGCGTGTTACCGTACCGGCCTCGGCAGTAAGCGCGCTGGGCGAGGCGCACTATACGGTGACGGCGAGCGTCACGGACAGTGTGGGTAACAGCGCGTCGGCCACGCACGATGTGCTGGTAGACAGCTCGCTGCCGGTGGTCACGCTCAACACGCTGGCGGGCGATAACATCATCAACGCGGCGGAACTGGCGGCAGGCCAGACCCTGACGGGGAAAGTCGCCAACGCGGCGGCAGGCGACATTGTCACCCTTACCCTGGGCGGCCAGACGTATACCGTTGCGGTGCAGGACGATCTTACCTGGAGCCTGCCGTTAACCCAGAGCCAGTTAACCGCGCTCGGTAACGGTGAGTTGACGGTTACGGCCAGCGTGACGAATGCGCACGGAAACACCGGTTCTGCCGCGCTGGACTTCACCATCGACGCCCAGTTGCCTGGTCTGCGTATTGATACCGTGGCGGGCGACGATGTTATCAATATCATCGAGCACGGGCAGAATCTCATTGTTTCCGGTACCAGCACCGATCTGGCAGCGGGCAGCACCGTTACCGTGACCATTAACAACATTGAGTACGTCGCCACGGTCCTGGCCGACGGAACCTGGAAAGCGGCTGTGCCTGCGGCGGATGTCAGCCAGTGGCCGGACGGTCCTCTCAACATTACAGCCCGCGCACAGGATGCTTCCGCCAACCCGGTGAATATCGGGACCGTGGTGGATGTCGATCTCGCCCCGGTCGCGATAAGCGTTAACAGCGTGACCCCTGATAACGTGCTGAACGCGGCGGAGAAGGGACACGATCTGGCGCTCTCCGGCACCACGTCTGGGGTCGAAGCCGGTCAGACGGTGACGGTCACCTTTGGTGGCAAAAACTACACCACCACCGTGGATGCGAATGGCAACTGGGCTTACACCGTTCCGGCTGCGGATGTAAGCGGCCTGAAAGAGGGCGATGCCCGCGTTCAGGTGAGCGTGAGCAACGTGAATGGCAACCCGGCGTCTTCGTCACACGAATTCAGCGTCGATACCACTGCGCCGACGGTCACCATCAATACGGTCAGTCACGACAACATGCTCAATGCGGCAGAGGCGGCACAGGATCTCACCCTGAGCGGCACCTCGACTGCCGAAGCGGGGCAGACGGTCACGGTGACCTTTAATGGCAATCAATACACCGCACAGGTACAGGCTGACGGCAGCTGGACGCTTGACGTGCCGGCAGCCGATCTGGCCGGTATCACCGACGGCACTGCCGTCGTTACGGCGGCCGTGTCGGATAAAGCCGGTAACCCGGCCAGCACGGATGCGTCTGTGCTGGTGGACACTACCGTGCCGCAGATCACCTTCAACACCGTTGCCGGTGATGACATTCTGAATATTGCTGAACACGGTCAGGCGCTGATCGTTTCTGGCACAGTCACCGGGGCACAGGCAGGCGACGTGATCACCGTGACGCTGAACGGTAAAAATTACAGCGCAATGCTGGACGCGTCCGGCAACTGGAGTATGGGTATTCCGGCGGCTGACGCGGGCGCGCTGGGCAATGGCGACCATACGATGTCTGCGACCCTCACCGACAAAGCGGGCAACAGCACCACGCAGACGCATGAGATTGCGGTTTCCCTGACCGCTCCGGTTATCGCTATCAATACCGTTGCGGGCGATGATGTGATCAATGCCATCGAGAAAGGCGAAGATCTGCAACTCTCCGGCACCAGCAACCAGCCGGACGGCACCACGATCGTCGTGACCCTGAATGGCATTAACTACACGGCCACGACTGACGCCAGCGGCAACTGGAGCGTGACGGTACCGGCAGCAAACGTCTCGACGCTGGGCGAAGCGAACTACACGGTCACCGCGAGCGTGACCGATACCGCAGGCAACAGCGCGAGCACCAGCCATCAGGCACTTGTCGACAGTGCGCTACCGGTGGTGACCATTCACGCTGTCGCCATTGATGATGTCATCAATGCGGCGGAAGTGACTGCGGGACAGACCCTGAGCGGAAAAGTCAGCGGTGCCGCAAGTGGTGACACTGTCACGATTTCAATGGGGGGCAACACCTGGACCGCCACCGTTGAGGATGATCTGAGCTGGTCGGTCAATGTGCCGCCTGAAGTCTTAAAGGCCATTGGCAACGGCGATTTGACCGTGACGGCAAGCGTCACTAACGGTCACGGCAATACCGGCTCCGGCAGCCGCGACATCACCATTGATGCCAACCTGCCGGGTCTGCGGGTCGATACCGTGGCGGGCGACGATGTGATTAACAGCATCGAGCATGGTCAAAACCTGATTATTAGCGGCTCCAGTGATGGGCTGAAAACTGGCTCTGCGTTGACGGTGACCGTCAATGGTAAAACCTATGCGGCGACGGTTCTGGCAGACGGGACCTGGGCGGCAGCGATCCCGGCCGCCGACGTCAGCGCGCTGAACGCAGGCAAGGTGACGGTAACCGTTGAGGGTCAGAGCACCGCAGGAAACCCGGTGACGATTGCGCATGACGTCACGGTCGATCTGGCCGCGGTGGCGATCAGCGTCAACGCGATTGCCACCGACGACGTGATCAACGCGGCGGAAAAAGGCGCGGATCTGGTCCTGTCGGGTACCACCACCCACGTCGAAGCCAACCAGACCGTGTATATCACCTTCGGCGGCAAGTCTTACACCGCGACCGTGGATGCCAGCGGTAACTGGACCGCTACCGTGCCTTCTGCTGATTTAGGCAGCCTGAAGGAGGGCGATGCCAGCGTGCAGGTGAGCGTCACCAACGTGAACGGCAACAGCGCGTCAGCGGGCCGTGAATACAGCGTGGATACGACCGCGCCGACGGTCACTATCGACATTGTCAGCGACAACAACATCATTAATGCGTCTGAAGCGCAGCAGGATTTGGTGGTTAACGGCATCACGAACGCGGAAGCGGGTCAGACCGTGACCGTTACGCTGAACGGCAAGGATTACACCACCACCGTGCAGGCGGATGGCAGCTGGAGCCTGAGCGTACCGTCAACCGACCTGAGCGGCATTATCGACGGAAACTACACCATCACCGCGGCGGTATCCGACAAAGCGGGTAACCCGGCCTCGGTGGATCGTGACGTGCTGGTGGATACCACGGTGCCGCAGTTGACCATTCACACCGTTTCGGATGACGACGTCATCAACAGCGTTGAGCACGCGCAGGCGTTGATTGTCACCGGGTCTGTCACCGGCGCGGCAGCGGGTGATGTGGTCACCGTCACCATCAATAATAAATCTTACACCGCCACGCTGGATGCCGCGGGCAACTGGAGCGTGGGAGTGCCTGCGGCCGACGTCACTGCTCTGGCCGCCGGGGATCACACCATCACCGCGACCCTGACCGATAAAGCGGGTAACAGCAACAGTGCGACGCACGACGTGGCCGTCAACCTTACCGCTCCGGTGCTGACCATTGACACCGTTTCAGACGACGATGTCATCAATAGCACCGAGAAAACGCAGGATCTCACCCTCACCGGCACCGCGTCAGGTCTGGCGGCGGGCGCGATCGTCACCGTGATGCTGAACGGCAAAGCCTACAGCGCAACGGTGGATGATAACGGGCTGTGGACGGCTACCGTTCCGGCGGATCAGGTCGGCGCACTGGGTGAAGCGATCTACACCCTCACGGCGTCTGCAACCGATGCTGTTGGCAACAGTACCAGCGTGACTCACACCGTGAACGTGGAGTCTGTCCTGCCGGGTGTCACCATCAACACCGTGGCTGGCGACGATATTATCAATACCGCGGAGCTGGCGACCGGCCAGACTCTCAGCGGTACCGTGGTGAATGCCGAAGCGGGCAACACCGTCACCGTGACCCTCGGCGGTAACACCCTGACCGCCACGGTGCAGGATGACCTGACCTGGTCCGTCAACGTCCCGCAGTCCGTGTTAACCGCACTGGGTAACGGCGAACTGACCGTCACCGCCAGCGTGACTAACGGCGTGGGCAACAGCGGCACCGGCGAGCGCGATATCACCATCGACGCCAGCCTGCCGGGCCTGCGCGTGGATACCGTGGCGGGTGACGATGTGATCAACAGCATCGAGCATGGTCAGAACCTGATCGTGACCGGCACCAGCGAAGGACTGGCGGCAGGGACCGCTCTGTCCGTAACGGTAAATAATAAAACCTATCCGGCCACCGTGCTGGCTGACGGCACCTGGAGTGCGGCTATTCCGGCGGCCGATATTGGCGCGCTGGCGGCAGGCACGGTAGCTGTCACCGTTGAGGGGCAGAACAGCGCCGGTACGCCGGTGTCCATTACCCACAATGTGACGGTGGACCTTGCGGCGGTCGCCATCGGGATTGACGCCATTGCCACGGATGATGTGATTAACGCGGCTGAGAAGGGCGCGGACCTGGTGCTCTCTGGCACCACCTCCAACGTGGAGGAGAATCAGACCGTCAGCATCCTCTTCGGCGGTAAAACCTATACGGCGTCGGTGGATGCTGACGGCAAATGGACGGCGACGGTGCCGTCTGCCGACCTGGCCGGTCTGAAAGAGGGCGATGCCAGCGTGCAGGTGAGCGTCACCAACGTCAACGGCAACAGCGCGTCTGCGGGCCGCGAGTACAGCGTGGATACCACCGCGCCGTCCGTAACGATTAACACCCTGGCGGCTGACGACATCCTGAATGCGACCGAAGCGAAAGCTGACCTGACGGTGTCCGGTACCAGCACCGCCGAAGCGGGTCAGACGGTCACCGTGAGCCTGAACGGGAAGAACTACACCACTACCGTGGGCGCAGACGGCAACTGGGCGCTGGACGTTCCGGCAGCCGACCTGGCGGCGCTCACGGACGGCAGCGTGACCGTGACGGCCGCCGTCAGTGACAAGGCGGGTAACCCGGCCTCGGTGGATCATAACCTGACGGTCGACGTGACGGTGCCGGTCGTGACCATCAACACCGTGGCAGGCGACGACGTGATTAACGTGGCTGAGCATGCGCAGGCGCAGATCGTCAGCGGCTCCGCCACCGGCGCGACGGCGGGCGATAAAGTCACCGTGACCCTTGGCAGCCAGACCTACACCACCGTGCTGGACGCCGCGGGTAACTGGAGCGTGGGCGTTCCGGCGAACGTGATTTCTGGCCTCAGCGACGGCACCGTGACGGTCAGCGTCAGCGTCACCGATGCCGCGGGCAATACCGGATCAGGCACCCATAACGTGACCGTCGATACCGGTCTGCCTTCCGTGGGCTTCAGTACCCTCAGTGGTGACAACGTACTGAACGCGGTGGAGAAAGGTCAGGATCTGAGCGTCAGCGGTACCAGCGCCAACCTTGCGGAAGGCACCCTGGTCACCGTGACCCTGAACGGTAAACAGTACACCGCAACAACCGCGGCGGACGGCGGCTGGAGCCTGACGGTACCGGCAGCGGATCTGGCCGCGCTGGGTGAGGCGAACTACACCCTGAGCGCAACCGCGACGAACACCGTGGGGAACAGCGTCAGCAATACGGCGAACCTGCAGGTCGATACCGCGCTGCCGACCGTTATCATCAACACCGTGGCCGGTGACAACGTGATCAATGCGGCGGAAGTGGCTGCCGGTCAAACCCTGAGCGGTACCGTTGCCCACGCCGAAGCGGGCAATACCGTCACCGTTACGATGGGCGGTAACAGCTGGACGGCGACGGTGCAGGATGACCTGACCTGGTCCGTCAACGTGCCTTCAGAGGTGCTGACGGCGCTGGGTAACGGCGGACTGAGCGTGACGGCCACCGTCACCAACGGACACGGCAATACCGGTTCCGGCGAACGCGATATCACCATTGACGCCAGCCTGCCGGGCCTGCGTGTCGATACCGTGGCAGGCGACGATGTGATTAACAGCATCGAGCATGGCCAGAACCTGATTGTCAGCGGCTCCAGCGATGGGCTGGCAGCGGGCACGGCACTGACCGTCACCGTGAACGGCAAAACCTATGCGGCGTCCGTACTGGCGGACGGGACCTGGAACGCAGCCGTGCCGGCCGCAGACGTCAGCGCGTGGCCGGAAGGCACCGTGAAAATTACCGTTACCGGCGATAGCCCGACAGGCAACCCGATGACCATCAGCCACGACGTGACGGTGGATCTGGCGACCGTGGCGATCAGCATTAACGCCATCGCTACCGACGACGTGATTAACGCGGCGGAAAAAGGGACCGATCTGGTGCTGTCAGGTGCGACCACCAACGTGGAAGCCGGACAGACCGTCACCCTCGCCATGGGCGGTAAAATCTATACCACCACTGTCGATGCCAGCGGTAACTGGACTTATACCGTACCGTCTGCCGACCTGACCGGTCTGAAAGAGGGCGATGCCAGCGTGCAGGTGAGCGTCACCAACGTCAACGGCAACAGCGCGTCTGCGGGCCGCGAGTACAGAGTGGATACCACCGCGCCGTCCGTAACGATTAACACCCTGGCGGCTGACGACATCCTGAATGCGACCGAAGCGAAAGCTGACCTGACGGTGTCCGGTACCAGCACCGCCGAAGCGGGTCAGACGGTCACCGTGAGCCTGAACGGGAAGAACTACACCACTACCGTGGGCGCAGACGGCAACTGGGCGCTGGACGTTCCGGCAGCCGACCTGGCGGCGCTCACGGACGGCAGCGTGACCGTGACGGCCGCCGTCAGTGACAAGGCGGGTAACCCGGTCTCGGTGGATCATAACCTGGCTGTTGACGTGACGGTGCCGGTCGTGACCATCAACACCGTGGCGGGCGACGACGTGATTAACGTGGCTGAGCATGCGCAGGCGCAGATCGTCAGCGGCTCTGCCACCGGCGCGGCGGCGGGCGATAAAGTCACCGTGACCCTTGGCAGCCAGACCTACACCACCGTGCTGGACGCCGCGGGCAACTGGAGCGTGGGCGTTCCGGCGAACGTGATTTCCGCGCTGCAGGATGGCACCGTGACGGTCAGCGTCAGCGTCACCGATGCCGCGGGCAATACCGGATCTGGCACCCATAACGTGACCGTCGATACCGGACTGCCTTCCGTGGGCTTCAGTACCCTGAGCGGCGACAATGTGCTGAACGCGGTGGAGAAAGGTCAGGATCTGAGCGTCAGCGGTACCAGCGCTAACCTTGCGGAAGGCACCCTGGTCACCGTGACCCTGAACGGCAAACAATACACCGCAACAACCGCGGCGGACGGCGGCTGGAGCCTGACGGTACCGGCAGCGGATCTGGCCGCGCTGGGTGAGGCGAACTACACCCTGAGCGCAACCGCGACGAACACCGTGGGGAACAGCGTCAGCAATACGGCGAACCTGCAGGTCGACACCGCGCTGCCGACCGTCACCATCAACACCGTGGCCGGTGACAACGTCATCAATGCAGCGGAAGTGGCGGCAGGCCAGACGATCGGCGGGAAAGTGGTGAACGCCGAAGCGGGTAACACCGTGACGGTCTCTGTCGGTGGCAATACCTACACCACAACGGTACAGAGCGATCTGAGCTGGTCGGTTGATGTCCCGCAGTCCGTGCTGACCGCGCTGGGTAATGGCGACCTGACCGTCACCGCAACGGTTACCAACGGGCACGGCAATACCGGTTCCGGCGAGCGTGATATCTTCATCGATGCCAGCCTGCCGGGGCTGCGTGTCGATACCGTGGCAGGCGACGATGTGATCAACAGCATTGAGCATGGTCAGAACCTGATTGTCAGCGGCTCCAGCGATGGGCTGGCAGCGGGGACCATGCTTACGGTAACGGTGAACGGCAAAACCTATGCGGCGTCCGTACTGGCTGACGGGACCTGGAACGCGGCTATTCCGGCGACGGATGTAAGCGCGCTGCCGGCAGGAACGGTAAGCGTTACCGTTGCAGGCCAAAGCACCACGGGCAATCCGGTGACCATCAGCCATGACGTCACTGTTGATCTGGCGGCCGTCGCCATCAGCATTGATACCATTGCCGTTGACGATGTGATTAACGCGGCGGAGAAAGGGGCAGATCTGCTGCTTTCCGGCACCACCAGCAACGTGGAAGCCAACCAGACCGTCAGCATCACCTTTGGCGGCAAGCACTACACGGCCACCGTTGATGCCAGCGGTAACTGGACGGCGACGGTACCGTCTGCTGACCTGGCCGGTCTGAAAGAGGGCGATGCCAGCGTACAGGTGAGCGTCACCAACGTGAACGGCAACAGCGCCTCAGCAGGGCGCGAATACAGCGTCGATGCGACCGCGCCTGGCGTGACAATTGATACAGTTGCCGGCGACAATGTGATCAACGCCAGCGAAGCGTCTGCAGGTGTGGCCATCACCGGCACCACCACGGCAGAAGCGGGTCAGACGGTCACCGTAACGCTCGGCGATAAGCAGTACACCGCGCAGGTTCAGGCAGGCGGCACGTGGAGTGTGAATGTGCCCGGGGCCGACCTGACTGCGATGGCCGACAACGGCTACACCGTACAGGTTAGCGTGAGCGATGCGGCCGGTAACCCAGGCAGTGCGGCTAAAGCCATTACCCTTGACACCACGCCACCGGTTATCAGCTTTAACGCGGTCGCCGTTGATGATGTGATCAACAGCGTGGAGCATGCGCAGGCGCAGATCGTCAGCGGTAGTGCAACCGGTGCAAACGTCGGCGACAGGCTGGTGATTACCGTCGGGTCTCATCAGTACACGACAACCGTGGATGCGAGCGGCAACTGGAGTGTGGGCGTACCGGCCAGCGTAATTTCCTCGCTGGCTGACGGCACCGCGACCCTCAGTGCAACCATTACCGACAGTGCGGGCAACAGCAGCACGAAGACCCATGATGTGGTGGTCAACACGGCCTCGGTGGCGCTGACCGTGAATACCATTGCCGGCGACGACGTGATCAACGCGGCAGAAGCAGGCTCCTCACTGGTGATTAACGGCTCGAGCGCGCAGTTTGCCAGCGGGACGCAGGTCACGGTAACCCTGAACGGTAAAAGCTACACCGCCACCATTCAGAGTGACGGCTCCTGGACGACTACCGTGCCGGCTGCTGATGTGGGCGCACTGACCGATGGCGGACATTATCCTGTCTCCGTTGCTGCCCAGGACAGCGCGGGCAACAGCGCGTCGGCAACGCACAGCATCAGCGTGGATACCACCGCGCCGGTGATCGGTGTGAATACGCTCTCTGGCGACGACGTGTTAAATGCAGCAGAAGCACAGCAGCCGCTGACCGTGCACGGTTCTACCAGCGCGGAAGCCGGGCAGACCGTTACCGTAACGCTGGGGGGTAAAACCTACAGCGCAACGGTGGCGAACGATGGTACGTGGACGCTGAATGTGCCGGCCGCCGACCTGGCGGCCCTGAATGAAGGGGCGCTGACGCTGACCGCTTCAGTCAACGATAAAGCGGGTAACAGCGGACAGACCACTCACACCCTGACGGTGGATACCGTGGCGCCAACCGTAACCATCGGCACTGTGGCGGATGACGATATTGTCAATAACGCTGAGCAGCTGGCAGGCCAGACCATCAGCGGCACCACCACGGCGGAACAGGGCCAGACGGTGACGGTTTCCTTCAACGATCACCGCTATCAGGCGACCGTGGGGGCGGACGGCTCGTGGTCGGTCTTTGTGCCGGGGCATGATTTCCTCGGCCTGAGCGACGGGAATTACACCCTAACGGCGACGGTGAACGATAAGGCCGGTAACCCGGGCAGCGCGACGCACGACGTGACGCTGAACGGTGATGTCCCGACCATAACTATCCACACCTTTGCGCAGGACGATATCGTCAGCGCCGCTGAACATGGTATCCCTCTGGTGGTCAGTGGTACCACCGACGCGCCTGCGGGCCAGACGGTGACCATCACCCTGAACGGCAAAACCTACACCACAACCGTGCAGGCTGATGGTAGCTGGAACTACACCGTAGGCAGTGCAGACGTGACCGCGCTGGCAGACGGAGGATCGTATGTGATCCATGCCCAGGTGAGTAATACCATCGGTAACACTGCCAGCGACGATCACACCGTGACCGTGGATCTGACCGCGCCGTCAATGGGGATCAGTATCGACGCCCTGCAAAACGATACCGGGCTGAGCGCGAGTGATTTCATCACCAACGACAGCCAGATTATTGTTAACGGTTCATTGACCGCGCAGCTCGGCAATAACGAGAAAGCGCAGATCAGCGTGGACGGCGGGGCGAGCTGGATTGACCTGGCCGTCACGGGCACCACCTGGCGCTACACCGATGGCCGCACCCTGACGGACGGTACGTATCAGTACCAGGTCCGCGTGATTGATAACGCGGGTAACGTAGGGGCAACGGACAGCCAGAACGTGGTGGTGGATCTCACCGCGCCTGCGGCGACGACCATTACGGTCGATTCCGTCAGTCAGGATACCGGTTTGTCTGGCAGCGACTTTATCACCAGCGATAACCAGATCAGCCTGAAAGGGACGCTCGGTGCGGCGCTGGGGAGTGGCGATCACGCGCAGATCAGCCTCGACGGCGGCGTAACCTGGACGGATGTCAGCGTCAGCGGACTGAGCTGGACCTGGGTTGATACCCGCACGCTGGCGGACGGCGATTATAACTATCAGCTTCGCGTGATTGACGATGCGGGCAATATCAGCGCCACCACCAGCCAGGTGGTTACCATTGATACCGTGGCACCCGATGCCAGTAAAACCATCGCCATTGACAGCATCAGCGATGACACTGGCCTGAGCAGCAGCGACTTTATCACCCATGATACCTCGCTAACGCTGCATGGCTCGCTCGGCGCGACGCTGGCTGACGGCGAATATGCGCAAATCAGCATCGACGGTGGCGTGACCTGGCAGAACGTGATTGTCACCGGTAACAGCTGGTACTACGTGGACGGCCGCACGCTGGGTAATGCCACCTATGACTATTATGTGCGCGTGGTGGATGCCGCAGGTAACGTGGGATCCAGTGCCCATCAGCAGGTGACTGTCGATACGGTCGCCCCGGATGCGGCGATTACGGTGACCGTGGATAACATCACCGTGGATACCGGCTTCGACCACAACGACTTCCTGACCAGTTCAACGTCATACACCCTGAACGGGACGCTGGGGGCGCAACCCGGTGCGGGCGAGTATGTTCAGGTCAGTATGGATGGCGGCACCACCTGGGTTAACGCGACGGTGAATGGCACACAGTGGAGCTATAACGACACGCGTACCCTGGCCGACGGTAGCTACAACTATCAGGTGCGGGTGGTCGATCTGGCCGGTAACGTCGGGGCAACCACGTCGCAGACGGTCACGGTTGATACCCACGCGCCTCAGTACGGCATCACCATTGACAGCATCAGTGAAGATACCGGGCAGTCCGGCACTGATTTCATCACCATGGACACCACGCTTACGCTCAACGGCTCGCTTGGCAGCGCGCTGGCCAATGATGAACGCGTGCAGATTAGCCTGGACGGCGGGAATACCTGGACAGATGCAACGGTAACCAACCAGCGCTGGAGCTACACCGATACCCGCGATCTGGCTGACGGTGATTACACCTATCAGGTGCGGATTATCGACCAGGCGGGCAACGTGGGCTCAACCTCATCGCAGGTGGTGACGGTGGATACCACGCCGCCAACCACCGTGGGAACCGTGGTGAGCTATACCGATGACGAAGGTGAGCGTCTGGGCTCCTTTGGCAGCGCGATGGCGACGGATGACAGCTCGCCGCTGATCAACGGAACGCTGAACCGCGCACCGGATGACGGTGAGATTGTGCAGCTTTATCGTGACGGGATCCTGCTGGGCCAGGTCACGATGAACGGTAGCGCAAGCTGGTCCTTCCAGGATAACGGCCTGAGCGATGGCAATCATACGTATATCCTGCGGGTAACCGATAAAGCCGGTAACTATACGGAATCGGACGGGTTTGTACTGAACGTCGATACCAGTATCCCGACCACCACGGCGGCAATTACCGCGCAGACAACATCGGATACCACGCCGATTGTCAGCGGAACGGTCTCCGCGGATCTGGTGAACGGCGAGTACCTGGTGGTGAATGTGAACGGTAAAACCTACACCTCGCAGACGGGCGGCGCGGTGGTGGTCGACCCGGATCACAACACCTGGTATCTGCAGATCCCGGACAGCGATGCACTGAGCGTTGCCAGCTATAACGTAACGGCACAGGTGAAGAGCAGCGCGGGTAACGGCAATACCACCGGGACGGCGAGCGGCAGCCTGGTGATTGACACCACCACGGTGAATACCAGTTGGGCCACCACGGCGGGTAACAGCGAAAACTCGACCATGACCGTCGGCATGAACAGCAGCGGCCTGTGGAATATCATTGCTAACGGACAGTCCTATTCCAGCAGTGATGATTCAACCTACGCGGCGAACGCGCTGACCAATACGCGTGGCTACCCTGCCGTTAGCCAGACCGCTGCCGATTTTGACCGTAACGGCACGCAGGACATCTTTGCGACTGAAACCACCTACGGCGGGTCTACACAGGTGATGTGGACCTACGATGGCAGCACTTACAACGCCAGCCAACTGGGTATGGGAACCACTATCTGGTACGGCGGTGTCATTGCCTACGATAAAACCGGTGACGGGTATCTGGACCTTGCGTATGGCGATGCCGGTGCGGACTCCATTACCTACCTTATTAACAACAAGGGGGTACTCACGCCGGATGGGAGCTATGGCGGCGCCGGATTCTGGGGACAATTCACCACCATGCGTGAAATCTCCGGCGTTGACCTGAATAACGACGGCACCGTGGATGTGGTTCAGCACACCAACCGCAGCGGCGCGTACTCGCTTACCGTGATTAACAACAACGGTAACGGGACGTTATCCCTCGGTCAGAACCTGACTAACGTGTTTGTGGCAAACGTGGCGAATACCACCACGGCGGCGTCGATGACGTGGGCGGATTTCAACGGCGATGGCTACATGGATCTGTACCTGGGCAGCAGCTATAACAACAACGGCGGGGTGATCTACTACAACGACGGTACCGGGAAACTCTCCACCACCAAGAGCGCGGTTGAGGCCTCTAACGCGTCAGCAGGGTATCTGTCGGTGGCGGTGGACTGGAACGCTGACGGCCAGATGGACGTCATCAAGCTCAGTACCTACAGCGGATCGCAGACCGCAACCCTGTTTACCAACAACGGTTACGGTTCAAGCTGGACATCAAGTCAGCTGGCTTCCGGACTGGCGAACGTCACCGGTGTGGCCGCCGTGGATTACAACTGGGACGGCGCGCAGGATCTGCTGGTGTCGCAGCAGAACGGCAAAGTGGTGCTGGTGCAAAACAGCAAAACCGTTGCCGACGGCACGGCGATGCATCTGCACATTGTCGACAGTGAGGGTATCAACGCCTACTACGGTAATACGGTCAATCTGTATAACGCGGCGGGCGTACTGGTGGCCTCGCAGATCATCAACGCCCAGTCCGGTATCGGTTCGAACGATACCTCTGCACTGGTGAGTTTCTACGGTCTGGATCCGAATGAAACTTACTCGGCCGAGATCCTGAAAATCACCAATGGCGTGTCGGATAACGTCACCTGGAGCGGTCTGGAAGCCGGCAACGGTAAAGAGGGCTACGTCCTCACTGCCGAAGCAGCAACCGGAGGGCACAGCGGGACGCTTACCGGTACCGGGTATAACGATACCTTTATCGCCGAGGACGGCACGTATACCTATAACGGTTCCGGCGGCTGGACGACCCACTCGGATCACGACACCTGGAGCAACACCGGGGGTATGGACGTGGTGGACTACCGCAATGCGACGTCCGGCGTGACCGTCGACCTGCGTCTTTCTACCGCGCAGGACACCGGGTTTGGTACCTCACGCCTGCTGAACATTGAGGGCATTAACGGCTCGGACTTTGACGATGTCATTACCGGTAACAGCGGTAACAACCAGTTCGAAGGCCGTGGCGGTAACGACACGTTCAATATTGGCAGCGGCGGTCACGATACGCTGCTCTACACGTTGATCAACGCCTCCAATGCCACAGGCGGTAACGGCAGTGATGTGGTGAACGGCTTTACGGTAGGCACCTGGGAAGGCACGGCGGATACGGACCGTATTGACCTGCGCGACCTGCTTTCAGGCAGCGGCTACACCGGTACGGGCTCAGCGAGCTATGTGAACGGGGTCGCCACGCTGGACGGCAGTGCGGGGAATATCACCGATTACATCCGCGTGGTGCAAAACGGCAGCAATACCGAAATCCAGGTTGACCTGGACGGTAGCGGCGGCCAGTTCTCACCCACAACGCTGGTCACGCTGAACGGCGTGCAGACCGATCTGGCTACGCTGCTGGCAAATCATCAACTGTTAATTGCGTAAAACTATGCCGCGAGGAGCGATCCTCGCGGCCTTTTGCGTAGCTATAACGAAGAGCGATAAAAGATTTCACAACATTATGAAGACACATCCACAGTACGAACCCTGGTTGCAGGGCATGCTCATCATCGCGAAGCACTATCGGCTGGACTTCTCGGCAGAGCATGTTCGGGTCACGATTAACCATGAAAGCCAGTCTCCACGCCAGTTGGTGCTGGAAGAGATGGCACGCCAGCTTGGGTTAGGGATGCGTATGGTGGCGGCCGACGCGGTCTCCCTCGACCCGTGGCGTTTACCTCTGCTTGCGGAATTTACCGGCGGACAAATCGCGGTCATTAACCGCATGGACAGCGAGGGCAACGTGAGCCTGCAGTTCAGCGGTGACGGCGGCCTGGAGACGACGCTGACGCGTGAGGCGCTGTGCTCACGGTTGACAGGACTGCTGGTGCTGCGCCCGCTCGAGTCCACGCCGGATGCCCGGGTAGATGATTACATCAAACCGTATGAGAAAAACTGGTTCTGGCAGCTGGCCCTGAAGGACTGGCGACGCTACAGCGATATTATGCTGGTGGCGCTGGTCGCTAACGTCCTGGCCCTTTCCGGCATGGTCTTTTCCATGCAGGTGTATGACAGGGTAGTGCCCTCGCAATCGGAAGCCACGCTGTGGGTACTGTTTGGCGGCGTAATGATCGCCATTGTTTTCGAATTCATTATGCGCATGCTGCGCGTGCACATTTCGGATGTGGTGGGTAAACGCGCCGACCTGCGTATTTCTGAACGCGTTTTTGCACACGCGCTGAGGATTAAAAACGGGGCCCGCTCTAAGTCAACCGGGTCGTTCATTGCCCAGATCCGCGAGCTGGAGTCGGTGCGTGAACTGATCACGTCCACCACCATTGCGGCCATCTCCGATCTGCCATTCTTCCTGCTGTTTGTGTTCATTTTGTGGATGATTGGCGGACCGCTGGTACTGGTTGTCCTGCTTGCCGTGCCGCTGCTGCTTATCCCGGGCCTGCTGGTCCAGCGCCCGCTGGGCAAACTGTCCAGCGAAGGGATGCGCGAGTCCGCCATTCGTAACGCCACGCTGGTGGAAGCGGTTCAGGGCATTGAAGACATCAAGCTGATGCGCGCTGAACAGCGCTTCCAGAATCAGTGGAATAACACCAATGATGTTGCCGCTAACGTCGGCATGAAGCAGCGCTGGCTGACCGGGCTGTTGCTGACCTGGACGCAGGAGGTGCAGTCGATTGTGTATGCCGTGGTGCTGCTGGTGGGGTGTTACCTGGTTATCAGCGGGGACATGACCACCGGTGCGCTGGTGGGGACCTCTATTCTCGCGTCGCGGACCATCGCGCCGCTGTCGCAAATTTCAGGCGTGCTCTCCCGCTGGCAGTCGGCGAAAGTGGCGCGTAAAGGACTCGACGATCTGATGCAGCGCCCGATTGACGATCCTCAGCAGGGCAAGAAGGTGCATAAAGCCCATCTGCGGGGGGATTATGCGCTTGAAGAGGTGGGGTTCTGGTACGACGATGAAGAAAAACTCACCGTTCTGAATATCAGCAAACTGCAGATTCGCGCCGGTGAGCGGGTGGCGGTGCTCGGACGCAATGGCTCCGGCAAAAGCACGCTGCTGCAACTGCTGGCAGGGATGCAGGAGCCTCAGCAGGGCAGCATTCTGCTGGATAATATCGCGTTGAACCACCTGGACCCGGCTGACGTGCGCCGCGACATGCAGCTGCTGAGCCAGCAGGCGCGGCTGTTCTTTGGCTCCGTGCGGGACAACATTCTGATGGGCAACCCGCTGGCCACCGACGATGAGATCCATCAGGCGCTGGTGAACAGTGGTGCGCTGGAGTTTGTCCGCAAACAGAAAATGGGGCTCAACTACATTATCAACGAAGGCGGCGCGGGCCTGTCCGGCGGGCAGCGTCAGGCGTTATTACTGGCTCGCGCCCTGATCACCTCTCCGAACATTTTGTTGCTGGATGAACCTACCGCCTGGCTTGACGAGATGAGTGAGAAGCAGTTTATCCAGCACCTTAAACCGTGGTTGGGCAAGCGCCGGACGCTGGTGGTCGCGACCCATCGTCTGCCTATTCTGGAACTGGTTGACCGTATCATCGTGCTGGAAAACGGCAAGGTGATCATGGATGGCCCGCGCGACGCCATTCTTCGCCAGCACGGTATGGCGCCGCAAAAAGCCTCACAGCGTACCGTGACCATGAAACCGACACCAGTAGCAGAGGAGGGCGTAGCATGACTGATTTCTCTCGCGTCAACAGCCGCCTGAAGGAGCCACGCTTGCCGCGGTCAACCTGGGTCGCCTGGTCGCTGTTCGCCCTGCTGGCGGTATTTATCACCTGGGCAAGCCTGTTCAGCCTTGATGAGGTCACCACCGGTAGCGGCAAGGTGATCCCCTCTTCGCACGAGCAGGTGATCCAGTCCCTTGAGGGGGGCATTATTCACAGTTTGCTGGTGCGCGAAGGCGACATCGTTGAGCGTGGTCAGCAGCTGGCACAGCTTGACCGGACGAAAACCGAATCAAGCGTGCTGGAGAGTGAATCGCGCCTGAATGCCGCGCTGGCAACCGCCTCGCGTCTGAAGGCCGAAGTGAACGACACGGCACTGGCTTTTCCGGCAGAGCTGGATGATGACGTTGAGCTGGTCAAACAGGAAACGGCGCTGTATCAGTCTCGTCGCGAAAGTCTTGAGAAAGGGCTGGCGGGGTTACGGCAGGGGGCCGAACTGGTGCAGCGTGAGCTGTCGCTGACCCGTCCGCTGGTGACGCAGGGGGCAGCCAGTAAGGTGGAGGTGTTACGTCTTGAGCGTCAAAAAAATGAGCTTGAGAACAAAATCACCGAGATGAAAAACCAGTATTACGTTCGCGCCCGTGAAGAGCTGGCGAAAGCGAACGCGGAGATTGAAGCGCAACGTTCGGTGATGAAAGGGCGTGAAGATTCGTTGACCAGACTGACCTTCAATGCGCCGGTGCGCGGGATCGTTAAGGATATCGACGTGACAACCGTGGGAGGGGTGATTCCGCCAAACGGCAAGCTGATGAGCCTGGTTCCGCTTGATGACCAGATGGTAATTGAAGCGAAAATCTCGCCGCGTGATGTCGCCTTTATTCATCCGGGACAAAAAGCACTGGTGAAAGTGACCGCCTATGACTACTCCATTTACGGTGGGCTGGAGGGCGAGGTGACCATGATTTCGCCGGATACGCTTCAGGATGAGGTGAAAAGGGATGTGTATTACTATCGGGTCTATATCCGCACTGACAGTAACCATCTGACCAATAGACAAGGCAAAGCCTTCCCGGTGTTTCCGGGGATGATTGCGACCGTTGATATTAAAACAGGCAGTAAAACGATTCTGGATTATCTGTTGAAACCGCTTAATAAGGCGAAAGAGGCACTGCGGGAACGGTAAACAAAGGGCGTTCGGGAAACCGAACGCCAGAAACATTATACCGTCGACGTTACGTTAACAACGTGGCGTCGTTCTTTAGGAACAACGTTGATATAGTGAGTCACATAGGCGAAGTATAATCCGGCATAGTTTTCGACCAGTTCTATAAACGCCGGGTAAATCGACATCTGGCCATCACCCTGATCTTTAAGATAACCCGCCTCTTGCGCCGATTTAATAATACGGTTGACGTGGATCCGTGAAACAAAAAATTCTTTAGCCAGTAAGTTGGCTGAATAAGGTATTACTGCGCCATGTGCGGTTTTATTTTTTATGGCCTGCAGGTAAAGATATAACATTATCATCCGCCCTCCGTCTTTATCAATAAACAATCCCACTTCAGGCAAAACCTTCCTGAACGTTAATCCCCTGAAAAGGTATTCCGCTGCGCGACGGAAAAAGTTATTTCGCAGGATGTCGTTATCCAGCAGATTAACGTTGATATTAAACTTTGGGAAAAGAATACTTACCGGCAAAAATGCGCCGGACATGTAGCGTTTAAGTTCATTAAGTCCCTTTTCAGTCGGTGCGATTCTCGTTTTGCGTCTGTCTTCACTGCAGCGCCAGGTCTTGATGCGCCCGGTGGTTCTGAGCAAGGTGATGATCGCAATCACACTGTTGGGGCTGGCTATTTTATAACGTGAGCATAATTCTTTAATTTCTGATACTGACTCAGCCTGATTTCCAAAGATAAAACAACACATGGAAAGAATAATGTTGAACCGTGATTCCTGAAGCATCGTTTTGTAGAACAAAGGTTGTTTTTTGTAGATGGCGTCATTAATGGTGTAGTGCTCTGTTATTGCCTCACTGAATCGCGGATTGTTTTTAATGACATCCCTTCGATGTAGCAAGGCCCTGGATGAGATATGATTATCCATAGCGTTTGTCTCTTATATGAATGAGCCGATAGATGAAGTATCCAGTCTTCTTTCGGATTTTTCATTATACCTTGAGATTGACATATTTACCGTTATTATTTGATGCGAATTTTATATTTATACTGCATATGGATACAGGCGGTGATTAACACAAAGATGTTCTCGTGAGTCACGTTGATAACGGTTTCTTAACCTGATGGTGTACTGTAAAATTATTATCAACAACAGGGTTTTTATATTTTGTTACATTCACAAATGGGATATGTGTTTTTGTGCCCAGGAGCAGGTTATGACCCATAATATTTCTTTCAGAAATGCTGCTTTTTATGAGCAAAAATTTGTCATCTCAACCTGCCATTTCACATTTCAGGGGTACAGTCTGTTACTCAAACAGTACGGTATAGACGCTTCGCACGTTCGTTTTGAGGGGGATGAACCTTCCCGGCAGGATCTGGAAAATATCCTTAGCAGTCAAAACGCTCAAATCTCGGTGTTTCTCGGCAAAGGTGTGGTCTCTCTGCTGGAGAGCCTGAAGCGACTCGCTTGCGTGCTAAATAAACTTCCTGTTATTCGAAAGGTAACCCTGTACGGGGAAATGCCGGATGGCTGGCTGTATCGAACTCTGGGGAATCTTTTAAATAATACTTTCCAGCTTTCATTGATTCGTATAGCCAGCGTGCCTGATGTTATGACCTGTTTTCGTATGCATAATGACGTATTTAAGGATAACTCACGTTCTTTGCGTGACCAATACTGGGGGGTGTCTTATCAGGAAAACGTAAAAGGTTTAACCGAAAGAGAGGTAAGCGTTTTATTAAATTTTTATCGCGGAATGTCAGTGAAAGAGCAGTGTGAAAAAATGGGGCTGTCTAATAAAACGGTTTATACTCATCGTAAGGAAGGGGTGAAAAAATTACACCAGATCCGACGCTGGCTGAAAGATCCGCATGCCTTAAGAATGGAAGGAAGCACGGAACGGTTAACGCAAAAAGAAAGTCTCTCTGCCAAAGAGACGGCGGTGTATAATGCATTGCTAAAAAGAGAAATATTCCCTGCGTATCAGATCATAACCGATCGTTATAAGAAGGGAGTGGGGTTTGAGATACTCATTCGCTGGAATAATAATGGTAAAATTATCAAGCCAGTTAATTTTCTTACTGATATTTCAAATCAGGAGATATGGCTTAAAATTACTGCGTTAGTGATTCATGCTGCGGTGTCAGGTATTAATAAATATAACGGTAAATATTATTTTTCCGTCAATATCCCCCCGCGACTTGCCTCGGGGAATGCACTTCCCGACATGGCCAAAAAGGCTGTGGCGATGCTGCTCAATCCGCAGTGGGCCGACAAACTGGTCTTTGAATTTGCGGAAGATATTGATGTGACCAAGGATAGGACGATCCCAGAAACCATGCGGCGTTTACGCAATACCGGGTGCCGACTGTTTCTCGATGACTGCTTTTCCAACCATCAAACCATGTTCCCGGTAAGGCAGGTGCATTTTGATGGATTAAAGCTTGACCGGGATATCGTCGAGCATTTTGTGGCGAATGACAACGATTATAATCTTATTAAAGCGATACAGATATACAGCGATATGACCGGCACGGATTGTATTGCTGAAGGGGTGGATAGCGAAGAGAAGTTTGAGAAGTTAGTTGCCCTTGGGGTTAAAAGTTTTCAGGGCTATTATCTGTCGCGGGCCGTGAAAGAAGACGAATTAGATCGCATGGTCAGATTGTTTAGCTAAAGCGCAAAAATAAAGCCCCGAAGGGCCTTTATTTATTTTCGACCCAGTAACAGGCCGAGAACAATACCTACCGCCCCCGCAGCAATTAAACCCGTCAGGGGATTGTTTCTCACCGCTTCAGTGACATCGGAAACGGCGTCGCTGGCCTGTGCGGCATATTTTTTGGCAGCACCTTTAACCTGATGCTTAGGGGAGTCAACGAAATCGCCAAACTGCTGCTGGGCTGAGCCTGCCAGTTCATCGAGTTTATTTTTCGCTTTGTCTTCTGCAAACTGTGTATTTTTATCAGTATTGAAATCAGTCATTTTTGCCTCCTTGTGTTGATAGTATAAGGATAGCCTCTCTTTTGCGTTTTAAGGGATGCAGGGCGGAATTTGGCACAAAATCCTCCTGTTTTCGGATATATCTCTATGCCACAAACCCTTTATTTCTCATTCTCATCCTGACCGTAATACAGTTTCCCAATCCGGATAAGCGGGCGGCCCTGAGACTTGCGGTGCAGGTTACTGTCCCTGAGCGAATACACGCACCCGCAATATTCCTGCTGGTAAAACTGTTCTCGCTTGCTTATCTCAATCATGCGCGAGGAACCGCCCTGTTTGCGCCAGTTGTAGTCCCAGTAGGCCATCCCCGGATAGCGTGCTGCCGCACGCTGGCCGCAGTCATTTATCTGCTGCATATTCTTCCAGCGGGAGATCCCTAATGAACTACTGATGACGCGAAAACCATTTTCTGCAGCATACAACGCTGTGCGTTCGAAACGCATATCGAAGCACATGGTGCAGCGGATGCCGCGCTCGGGTTCCCATTCCATGCCCTTAGCGCGTTCAAACCAGTTATCGGTGTCGTAATCGGCATCGACAAACGGCACGCCGTGTTTTTCCGCAAAGCGAATATTCTCCTCCTTACGGATGAGGTATTCCTTTTGTGGATGAATATTGGGGTTATAGAAAAATATGGTGTAATCAATTCCCGAGGCCTGGATGGCCTCCATCACTTCTCCCGAGCAGGGTACGCAGCAGGAGTGCAGCAGCAGTTTGTCGGCACCGTCTGGCAGGGTAAGTTGAGGGCGGATAAAGGGGGTTGTACTCATCGTATCAACTCTATGTGAATGAAATTTATTGAATTGTAGTCCCGTAACCGAAGAAAGTGAACGTTCAGGGCAAACCCCGGCGAACATAAACATCCACGTTTCTTTTCTATGGCTCCGATCAAGTCACCTCGTATTCCCCTGATCCTGCGACAACTCGCAGCAATCATGCATTGACCGAAGGAATAAATTCGACATAATTTATTTCCGTGGTGAATCCTCTCTGACGAGAGTGCGTTCCAGACTACTGCTGTCCGCAGGTATGTACGCATCTTTGCTTACCAGGGGAGAGTCACTGGGATGCACCCGACACCACGATTCTTTCTTTAATTTTTTATCCCATTGGAAGGGTATAGAGTGCACAAGTTTAATTCCTCTCTTCTTGCGATTTTTTTGCTGACAGGTTGTAGTTCCGATCTGGTTCTCAGCCCACCTCAAAAACCTGAATACAAGGCTATGCCAGAGATAACCCAGTCTGTGACGCCATCCCAACAGCGTGCGATCATGGCTGGCGAGAGGCCTGATTGGTCAGAAAGGACGCCAGTCGGCACCATGAAACGATATTGATAAATACCTAGCGACCAGGGCTGCCATTCGGTGGCCTTTTTTATTGTGATGAATGAGCGGGATGTGATAGCCGCAGCCAAAACGCAGAAGGCATGGTGAAAACGACCCTGCGCCTGGCGTTGATAATCACCAGACGTGTGGAATGCAACTGAATCAAGTTAATGTTCTATATGCTTATTTTATCAATGCACCAATTCCTGATAAGATTGTTCCTAATTTTTACTGATGGAATAGGGACATGAAAAAAATTGTTGGCGTGATATTACTTTCCTGCTTACTTGCCGGTTGCGATAAACCACAAATTGACTCATCAACTGATGATGCAATGAAATCGTCTATAGCTAAAGTCAGAGAGTCACTTCCGGAGAATAAGCGGGAGGAGTTTGATAGCGCTCTGCAAGTTGTGGCATTCAGTAACATCAACATGGCTGATCTCATGCATGCTTCATCAGACAATGACAAAGAAGACCTCAGCAAAAAGATGCGCGAACCCCTGTCGGGAAAGACTGCTGAGGAAGTCATTTCTTATGCTCAGAAAGTAACAGCTGAGAGAGAGCTTAAGCAGAAAGAACAGGCAATTCAGGAAATTAAAACGCTAGAAAAGAAAAAAGCTGACTCAGATATGGCTAAAGAGGAGCTGAAGAAAATCCAGGTTTTATCAGCCAGATTTACCAGGGAGCCTGAGGCAGACGGTGAGCCACAACCCGTAATTAGACTGGTTGTAAAAAACAAGAGTGAAAACGTTATTTCCAGAGCCTACCTGCATGGAGTGATAGCAAGCAGCGGACACTCAGATCCCTGGTTGGAAAGTAAGTTCTTTTACGATATTCCTGACGGGCTTAAACCGAATGAAGAAGCTACATGGGCTCTGGCTCCGCCTAAAAATTCTGAATGGGGTCAACTTTATGCCCCAAGCGACGCTGTTTTCACTGTGACAGTCATGAGAGTAGACGGTACTGATAAGCGGGCGTTGTTTGATGCAACAATGTTTACAGAGGAAGACGGTAACAAGCTTGATGAACTGAAGAAAAAATACCCGTGATTTTTAGCTAAAAAAATGACCCGCTTAGGCGGGTTTTTTTACGTCCGGAGGAAACGTGGCGACAGATATATTAACCTGGTGAACCCAGATACGGGCAGAAAGGGAAGGGAAGTTTAGTCACACGATTCGTTCTGCATCCTTTGGTCGTGGTTATGAGCAAATCGCAGGAGATGAACTAACCCTGAGCAGCAATTCTGGCTGATGACCCTCTCAGCTAACTACACGATAACCACGTCAAACCTAATGTTTACATAAACCTGTTTTAAAATATACAATACCCCCCTATAGTATCAGGAGGGCGTATGCCGCATTCACCCGCAGATAAAAAACGTATTCTGACGCGCGTCCGCCGCATTCGAGGGCAGGTTGATGCTCTTGAGCGTGCACTGGAATCGGGCGACCCCTGTCTGGCCATCCTGCAGCAAATTGCCGCCGTGCGCGGTGCTGCGAATGGGCTGATGGGCGAAATGGTTGAAATTCACCTCAAAGATGAGCTGGTGACCGGGGAAACAACGCCGGACCAGCGGGCCGTTCGCATGGCAGAAGTCGGCCATTTGCTGCGCTCTTATCTAAAATAAACCCACAGACCTCACAATAAGGGAAGAGACATTATGAAATCTCGCGCTGCTGTCGCATTTGGCCCCGGCCAGCCGCTCAAAATCGTTGAAATCGACGTGGCTCCGCCGAAGAAAGGCGAAGTCCTGATCAAAATTACCCATACCGGCGTGTGCCATACCGATGCGTTTACCCTTTCGGGTGACGATCCTGAAGGCGTGTTCCCGGCGGTACTCGGCCACGAAGGCGGCGGGATTGTGGTGGAAGTTGGCGAGGGCGTGACCAGCCTGAAACCGGGTGACCATGTGATCCCGCTGTACACGGCAGAATGTGGTGAGTGTAAGTTCTGTAAATCCGGCAAAACTAACCTCTGCCAGGCGGTTCGCGCTACTCAGGGTAAAGGTCTGATGCCAGACGGTACCACTCGCTTCTCCTATAACGGTGAGCCGATCTATCACTACATGGGCACCAGTACCTTCAGCGAATACACCGTGTGTGCGGAAATTTCGCTGGCGAAAGTGAACCCACAGGCGCCGCTGGATAAAGTTTGCCTGCTGGGCTGCGGCGTAACCACCGGGATTGGCGCGGTGCATAACACCGCAAAAGTGAAAGAGGGCGACACCGTTGCGGTGTTCGGTCTGGGCGGTATCGGTCTGGCGGTAATCCAGGGGGCGGTGCAGGCGAAGGCGGGTCGTATTATCGCTGTCGATACTAACCCGGAGAAATTCACACTGGCAGGCGAAATGGGTGCCACTGATTTCGTGAACCCGAAAGACTACGATAAGCCGGTTCAGGATGTGATCGTTGAGATGACCGATGGCGGCGTTGACTTCAGCTTCGAATGTATCGGTAACGTTAACGTGATGCGCTCCGCGCTTGAATGCTGCCACAAAGGCTGGGGTGAGAGCATCATCATTGGCGTTGCCGGTGCGGGCCAGGAGATCAAAACCCGTCCATTCCAGCTGGTGACCGGCCGTGTGTGGCGTGGTTCAGCGTTTGGCGGCGTGAAAGGGCGCACCCAGCTTCCGGGCATGGTGGAAGATGCAATGGTCGGGAAAATTCAGCTCGACCCGTTCATTACCCATCGCCTGCCGCTGGAGCAAATCAACGACGCGTTCGATTTGATGCACGAAGGTAAGTCCATCCGTACCGTGATTCACTTCGGCGACAAGTAACTCTTCTGCCAGCGGTTTTTTTGCCGCTGGCGTTTCCTGCATAATCTTCTCTAAAGTGTGACCTGCCTTGCGCTTTTAGCCGTAAGCTAATCTCCAGCCGTGCCGATGACTATTTTACAGGCGTGTTTTTACGCATCTTACCTACAAGAGAGTCGACGGTCATGGACAACACAACAACGATGCAGGCGCAGCGCACGCTGAGCTTTTTGCATCATATCAGGCTGGTTCCGCTGTTTTCCTCCATTCTCGGTGGCATTATTTTGCTGTTCGCCTTGAGCTCAGGTCTGGCGGGCTATTTCCTGCTGCAGGCAGACGCCGATCAGCAGGATGTCACATCAGAAATTCAGGTGCGTATGGGGCTGTCGAACAGTTCTAACCATCTTCGCACCGCGCGTATCAATATGATCCACGCTGGCGCGGCCAGCCGTATCGCCGAGATGGATGCAATGAAGCAGAACATCAGCGAGGCGGAAAAACGTATTAAGCAGTCTCAGGATGGCTTTAATGCGTACATGAACCGCCCCGTTCGTACGGCGGAGGATGAAGCGCTGGATGCCGAACTGAAAACACGCTTTGACGCCTATATCGCGGGCCTTCAGCCGATGGTTAAATTTGCCAAAAACGGCATGTTTGAAGCGATCATTAACCATGAAAACGAATCCGCGCGCCCGCTGGATGACGCCTATAACGCCGTCCTGCTGAAGGCGATTAAGATCCGTACCGACCGGGCCAATGCCCTGACGGCGCAGGCGCACAGCCGCACGCAGCTGGGCCTGATGTTTATGGTCGGGGCGTTTGCCCTGGCGCTGGTGTTGACCGCGCTGACCTTTATCGTGCTGCGCCGCACGGTCATCAATCCGCTTCAGCGTGCTGCTACGCGAATCGAGAACATTGCAAAAGGCGACCTGACGATGCCGGATGATGTCGCCGGGCGCAGCGAAATTGGCCGGCTGACGCGCGACCTGCAAACCATGCAGCACTCGCTGGAGACCACGGTTGGCACCGTACGCCAGGGGGCGGAAGAGATCTATCGTGGAACCAGTGAAATCTCGGCTGGCAACACCGATCTCTCATCCCGTACCGAACAGCAGGCGGCCGCCATTGAGCAGACTGCCGCAAGTATGGAACAGCTGACCGCGACGGTGAAACAGAATGCCGATAACGCGCACCATGCCAGCAAGCTGGCGGAAGATGCCTCCGGTAAAGCCAGTCGTGGCGGCCAGATGGTCTCCGGCGTGGTGAAAACGATGAGCAATATCTCCACCAGTTCGAAGAAGATCTCTGAGATTACTGCGGTAATTAACAGCATTGCGTTCCAGACCAATATCCTGGCGCTCAATGCGGCAGTAGAAGCAGCGCGTGCGGGTGAACAAGGACGCGGCTTTGCGGTGGTGGCGAGCGAAGTGCGCACCCTGGCGAGCCGAAGTGCAAATGCCGCGAAAGAGATTGAAAGCCTGATCAACGAGTCGGTTTCCCTGATCGATCAGGGTTCCGGTGAAGTGGTCGCCGCGGGCAACACCATGAACGACATCGTCGATGCGGTGAAACGCGTCACCGATATTATGCTGGAAATTGCCGCCGCCTCCGACGAACAGAGCCGCGGTATCGAGCAGGTCAGCCAGGCGATTTCGGAGATGGACAAAGTAACGCAGCAGAACGCCTCGCTGGTGGAAGAAGCCTCTGCGGCGGCGGCCTCCCTGGAAGAACAGGGCGCACGCTTGACCGAGGCAGTCGGGGCATTTCGTCTGAGTGGCGCTAAGCCTGGCCGTTCAGTCTCGTCTGCGCCAGCGGTGAAAAACGCACCTTTACGTCCTGCGCCTGCGGTGTCGGGTGATAACTGGGAAACGTTCTGAGTCGTCCGGGGTAAACGGGTGAAAAAAAAGGGACCGTCAGGTCCCTTTTTTATTGCGTTACTGCTTATCCGGCAGCGCGTAGGCAATCACGTAATCACCGCGATCCGGCGACTGACGGGCACCCCCCGCGTTGATGATGATGTACTGTTTACCGGTTTTCGGTGAAACATAGGTCATCGGTCCGGACTGGCTACCGACCGGCAGACGGTCTTTCCAGATCTCTTTCCCGGTGGCGGTATCAAACGCGCGCAGGTAGAAATCCTGGGTGCCGGCAAAGAACAGCAGACCGGACTGGGTAGCGAGGGACGCGCCCAGGGTTGGCATACCGATTGGGATCGGCATATGCATGCGAATGCCAAGCGGGCCAGTATCTTCCACCGTACCGACCGGAACCTGCCACACCAGCTTGCCTGATTTCAGGTCAACGGCTGACATGGTGCCAAACGGTGGCTTCTGACACGGAATGCCCAACGGCGACAGGAAGCGTTCACGCATAGCCCCGAACGGCGTACCGTCCATTGGCACAATACCCATCTCAATGCCGCTTGCGTTTTTCGCCACGTTGGCACGCGGTACCATGTAGTTTGCCAGGCCCAGGCGCATATCGTTAACGAACATCAGGCTGTTGTTCGGGTCGATTGAGACGCTGCCCCAGTTCATCCCGCCAAGGGAGCCCGGGAACTGCAGGGAACGGTCGAGACCCGGTGGGGTGAAGACGCCCTGGTGACGCATCTCTTTAAACTGAATGCGGCACAGCAGCAGGTCTACTGGCGTCGCCCCCCACATATCCGATTCGGTCAGCGTCTGGTTGCCAATCATCGGCATGCCAACAGAGTACGGTTGGGTCGGGGAGTAACGTTCACCTTCAACGTTACCGGCCGGTACCGGGCGCTCTTCCACTTTCGCCACGGGCTTGCCGGTTTCGCGGTTGAGCATAAAGATCATGCCCTGCTTGCTGGTCTGCACCAGCACCGGCGTGGTGCCACCTTTACCGTCGGGTAAATCGTACAGCAGCGGCTGGGAAGGGAGATCAAAGTCCCACAGGTCGTGGTGGGTGGTCTGGAAATGCCAGCGCACCTGGCCGGTGGCGGCGTCCACCGCCACGATGGAGGAGCTGTACTTGTCATCCAGCGCCGTACGCTCACCCGCCCAGAAATCTGGCGTGGCGTTGCCGGTTGGCAGATAGATCAGGTTCAGTTTTGCATCGTAAGACATGGCAGACCAGACGTTCGGCGTGCCGCGTGTATAGGTCTGTCCTTCCGGTGGAAGGCCGGTCAGCTGCGGATTACCTGGATCCCATGCCCATGCCAGCTTGCCGGTATGAACGTCATACGCACGCACGACGCCCGGCGGTTCGCCGGTGGAGAAGTTATCCGCGATACGACCGCCAACCACCACCACATTCCCCGCGACCAGCGGCGTGGAGGTCTGCTGATAGTAACCCGGCTTGATTTCCCCCATCCCGATGCTCAGGTCAACGGTGCCACGATTGCCAAAGTCTTCACAGACCTTGCCGTTATCTGCATTGATGGCTATCAGTCGCGCATCGGTGGTCGGCAGGAACAGACGACGAGGGCATGCCGCAGGTTGTGTATCTCCCTGTGACGTTGTCACGCTGCTGTGGTCTTCAAAATAGCCCAGACCGCGGCAACGCTGCCAGTTCGGTGCCGAGGCTTTCGCGTCGTAACGCCATTTTTCTTTACCGGAGTCGACGTCCAGCGCCAGGACTTTACTGTACGGCGTACAGACATACAGCGTGTCGCCAATTTGCAATGGGGTGTTCTGATCTTCCGCACCGGAGCCGTTGCTCTGAGGAATATCCCCCGTGTGGGCAACCCAGGCCACCTTCAGATCGTTCACGTTTTGTTTGTTAATTTGATCGAGGGCGGCGAAGCGGTCACCGTGGGTGGTATTGCCCCAGTGCGCCCAGTTTTTCTGCTCCTGACCCGGTGCGACCGGTTTTACCGGTACCGGCTCATTCGCCGCCACCAGCGTTTGCGGCTTGAACATCCAGCCGAGGCTCACCAGCATCACGACCGCCAGAACGGCCGCGACGCCAAACGCCGGTGCTTTATTCGGGGCGTTGTGGTTTGCTGCGCGCATAAACGGCCAGACGATGGCACAGAGGAAGGCCAGCACGGCAAACGTAAAGAGGCGCGAGAAGAGCGGCCAGAAATCCCATCCGGCATCGCTGACGGCCCAGAACAGCGAGGCGATAAACGCGATGCCATAGAGGACGATCCCGCTGGCGCGGTTGATGAAAATCAGGACGGCGGCAATCACCATCGCCACGCCCATGATCAGGAAGTACCCACTTCCGCCTACGGTAACAAGCTTTAAACCTAAGCCGCCAACAGCCAGACCGATGAGCGTCATCAGTCCGGCAAGGAGCCACTGCAGGATACGGGGTATCCCACGTGGCGCGCTGCCAAATGCCATTTCTGTCTCCTTTAAATCCCCCGCGTTGCGGAACGGTGCCGAATATGTACCAATTGGGTAATAATCGCGGAGGGGGATGAGGTTTTATACGGTTTATCCGCATCATGTGCGGATGAATTCCTGTTTAACAAATAGCATGCGAACCATTTGGTGAATTCGCGGCTATGATAAAACTGTTAAATTGTTTTACGCAATTGTTAATGGATGATTTCGCATTTTTTGACCACAGAAACAAAAAACCCGTCGACAGGACGGGTTAGTGGTTGAGGTTGTAAAGGCGTCTCAGGCAGGCATGGATTTGCGGATGGCGCTGAGCAGCGTCTGCGCACCCGGGGAGAGCGGGGTATCCACGCGGGTTAATATACCGATAGGTTCGCCCGCACCTGGCGACGTCACCGGCAGTGCGGTAAGCGTGCCCTGGCGGAGATCATCTTTCACCGCGCCGGAGGGAACGAACCAGACGTAGTCATAATCCACCGTAAGCTGGCGCGAAAGCGAGGCCGACAGCGTTTCGATGCAACCTGAAGGCAGTGAGCAGCCCTGCATCTGCAGCAGTGTCTCGGCGTTCTGACGCGGAACGGTGCCTTTTGGGGATACTACCACCGGCCACTCCATTACGCGGCTTAACGTCACCGTATCCTGCAGCAGGGGGTGACCGGGACGCACGACCAGCTTCAGGGATTCCAGGAATAACAGCTCGTAGTTAAGCCCGCCCATAAGCTCGGGGTCGGACATGCGCCCGATACCGAGATCCAGTTCGCCGGATTTTAGCCCGGCGAGCAGCATGGTGTTATTCATGGTGGCAACCTGAATAGTGGTATGCCGCTGATGTTTGTGGAACTGCCCAATGACCGGAGGCAGAATGCCGAGCGCCGCCGTTGGCAGGGCACCCACGCGCACAATCTCCGTGGCGTGCTCCTCTTTGCGGTTGAGCGACTGTCCGGCAGTATTCAGCGCATCGAGCACCTTGACGGCGTGCGTCAGGAATTGTTCACCCACGAGGGTGAGTTGTGCCCCCAGCCTACCGCGGTCGAAGAGACGGGTTCCGGTGAGTTGTTCCAGCTCGTTCAGCGTTTTGGAGAGCGCAGGCTGGCTTAGGTTGAGAGTTTCAGCCGCTCGCCCCAGCGTTCCCTGTTGAGCGACGGCCACAAATGTATGCAAATGGCGCAAGCGTATGCGCTGACTGAACAGACCATTTTTTTCCATAGGCGATGTTAAAAACAGAGCGATGCGGGTGACAAGCTAAGTTGTTTAATTTTGATAACTTGATAGCAAAATATTTTTAACATTTGATCTGTTTGAGTTACAACATGTTTTTTGGCAGGGGGGAGAGGAAGAACGTCCCTGTTCTTTTCGAGCATATTGAGAGCGTTACGTCAGTGTATAGCCGGGTTAAATCACGCCATCACCGCCGTCAGAGCACCATACCTGACCGGAGGTAAATGAACATTCATCCGAGGCCAGCGTGACATAGAGCGGTGCGATTTCAACAGGTTGACCCGGACGCCCCAGCGGGGTATCACTACCAAACTCTTTCACTTTTTCCATCGGCTGGCCGCCGCTGGATTGCAGCACCGTCCAGTAAGGGCCCGGGGCAACCGCATTGACGCGTATTCCTTTTGGACCAAGCTGTTTCGCTAAGGATTTGGTGAACACCGCCAGACAGGCTTTTGTCTGGGCATAATCCAGCAGCACAGGGCTGGGCTTAACCGCCTGGACCGAGGAGGTATTAATGATAGAGGCCGACGGTTTCAGATGGCGCAGCGCCGCTTTGGTTATCCAGAAAGGCGCATAGACATTGGTTTTGAAGGTCGCGTCAAAATCTTCCGTGGTGAGCTCTTCAAGGGATTCCCGGTATTGCTGACGACCGGCGTTATTCACCAGAATGTCCAGTCCCCCCAGTTTGGCCACCGCCTCTTCTACCAGATTCTGGCAGAACGTCTCATCACGGATGTCACCCGGCAGCGCGACGGCAATGCGTCCTTCCGCTTTGATAAGCTCAATGACGTCAACCGCGTCTTTCTCTTCTTCAGGCAGATAGTTAATTGCGACGTCAGCCCCTTCACGGGCGTAAGCGATCGCGACTGCGCGACCAATACCGGAGTCGCCTCCGGTGATCAATGCTTTCTTGCCGGCAAGGCGGCCATGCCCTTTATAGCTCGTTTCCCCGTGGTCGGGTACGGGTTGCATTTCTGATGCCAGTCCCGGCGGCGTTTGCGGTTGCTCCGGGAAAGGGGGTTGCGGGTAAGCGTTCTGACGTTGTGTAGTATCACTCATAGCTGACTCCTTAAGCCAAGGGGTGAGATTTGATGGATAGTTGCAGCGTTAACGCTTCGCTGAATTATTTCTGCAAATGATCGACGCGCACGACAGGCGGCGATGATTTCTTATCAAGCGATCCGTTGATACTGATCATCTGATCGGGTTTTACTGTTCTGCCGTCGAATACTGCCTGGGGAATAATAACGTCTATTTTTCCGGTTTTATCCTGGAATACAAACTTATCGCCGCTACCGTCAATAAGGTTTCCGCGTAATGAAATAGTCGCACCATCATGCATTTCTTTTGCATGATCGATGGTCATAATTCGTGCATCATCGGTTCCACGATAACCGCTATCCAGTGCGTGCGGCGGTGGCGGTGCTTCACCTTTTTGTAACCCGCCGTTATTATCTGCCCATGCGGCCGGTACCAGAAATATCAAAAAAGCGGAAATAAGCGATAATTTCATCTGATATCCTTCATTTTGTGTGTCTTGACTTATTAAGTATTGTTGCTATTCCTTTATGTGGCAAATGTGATAAGTCTTAAAAACATTCGCTTTTGAAATCAAAAATATCGGTTAATAAGCGAAACGGTGATAGCCGCCATGAAGCGTCAAAGTGATAAGCTACCTGGGATAGATGAGAATTACCGATTGCTGACGTTTGAATATGGATTTCGTCAGGTGGGTTTTATTGTCCTGCTGATCATTATCGTTGCGGCGATAGCGGGCTTCTTTTCAAGCGGAGTGGTGAGTGATACGCAAAGAACAAACTCGGCAAAGTCGCTGACCATCAACTACGAGCGCTTTGGCCGACGCCAGACGGAGTCGAAGATCCACCTTTCATTCCCGGTCAGAACAGAAGGGAAATACACCCTGAGTGTGACCAGCGAGAGCAACGATGTTTACGAGCCAGGAAGCGTTTGGCCGCAACCGGACAGCATGTTTAGTCGCGGGAATACGCTCTTTTTTGTGTATAACAACCTGAAAATGTCCGACAACTTCTCTGTCTTACTTTTCACGACCCCTGCACGCGCAGGTAAATGGAACAATGTCGTTCGCATAAACAACGAGCCGGAAATCCCTTTCTGGCAATTAATTTACCCGTAGGAGGCTGATATGGATATGGTCTTTCGTGCGCTGGCTATTTACCTGTTCCTCGTCGTGGTATTTAAAGTTGCCGGACGGCGTGCTTTGCTGCAGATGACCAGCTTTGATCTGATTCTTCTGTTAATTATCAGTGAGGCGACGCAACAGGCGCTGCTCGGGGAAGATTTTTCGATCACCGGCGCAATGATTACCATTACCACGCTGGTGGTAGTGGATATTATCTTTGGGGTAATGAAAAAATATTTCTCACCGGTAGAAAATATTCTTGATGGCACTCCGGTGATATTGGTTGAGAACGGCGTGCCGCTAGCAGATAAACTCAAAAAAGTCGACGTTTCCTGTGATGATATTCTGGTATCAGCACGCCAGAATAATGGTGTTACGCAGCTGAGTGAAATTAAATATGCCATTCTTGAGCGCAATGGTCATATTTCAATCATTCCTTTTGAGAAGTAAGAGGCCACGAAATGAGCAACCTTCACCATGATAACAATTATACCGTCGCCGAACTGACCAAAAAAGTGGCGAGCAAATTGACAGATCTAGGGCTTCGCTTAACCACGGCAGAATCCTGCACCGGCGGAAAACTCTCCGTCGCCCTTTGTGCTGAAGAGAACACGGCCGAATTTTATGATGTCGGCCTGGTCGTGTTCAGTGACGGCGCAAAAGAGCGCATTCTGGGCGTGCGTCCTGAGACCCTTGAACGGTATACGGCCGTGAGTGAACCGACGGTAACCGAAATGGCCGCCCGGATCCTGGAGATTGCCCAGGCAGATGTCAGTATTGCTATCAGTGGTTATGCCGGGCCAGAAGGGGGCGACGATGGCACGGCGGCAGGGACCGTTTGCTTCGCCTGGAACCTTCGCGGACACACGGAAACCCGTACCATCCTGTTTTCCGGCGACTGCCAGGATGTGGTTGAGAAGGCGGTGCAGTATTCATTGTCTGAATTAGTGACCAGATTATCAGGCTGGGATAACGAGTAAATTTACGCGGAGGTTCTATGGCTGTGATTGTCATTACCGGGGGTACGGCGGGTGTGGGAAAGGCAACGGCGCTGCACTTCGCAAAGGCAGGCTACGATGTGGGGATTATTGCCCGCGATGAGACAAGCCTGCACTCGACCCAGGAGGAGTTAACGCGATTTGGCGTCAAAGCCTGTGCGGTACAGGCGGATGTCGCCGACAGCCAGGCGGTGGTGGACGCGGCAAACGAGATTGAATATCGCCTCGGTGCGATTGATGTGTGGGTTAACAATGCGATGGGTGCGGTGCTGGCACCGTTTCGTACCCTGACGCCGGATGAATTTCGCCGCGTCACTGACGTGACCTATCTTGGCTTCGTAAACGGAACCCGCGCCGCGCTGGAATTGATGGTGCCACGCGATCGCGGCGTGATTATTCAGGTCGGGTCCGCGCTGGCCTACCGCTCGATCCCATTGCAATCGGCCTACTGCGGCGCCAAAGCGGCGATTCGGGGATTCACCGATGCGGTGCGCACGGAACTGATGCATGAGAACAGCCGGGTGCAGCTTTCAATGGTGCAGATGCCGGGGCTGAATACACCGCAGTTTGACTGGGCAAGAAACAAATTCGCCTGGGCTATGCGTCCGGTTCCGCCAGTGTTTGAGCCTGAAGTTGCCGCGAGCGCGATTTTTAAGGTCGCGCAAAAACCGGTGCGCGAACTGTGGGTGGGCAGCAGTACCATTCAGTCGATCGTCGGACAATTCCTCTTCCCGGGTTTCCTGGACCGGCTGATGGTGAAGAAGGCCTGGGAAGGTCAGATGACTGACGATCTGAATGACCGGGATCGCCAGGATTATCTCGACCAGCCGGTCAACGACCTGCACAAAATCCATGGGCGTTTTACCCCGGAAGCGAAAAACCGCGCCACGGCGATCACGTCAGGTGTGCCCGGGAAAGTCCTGTTAGGCTCCCTCGCGGTGGCGGGCGTTGTGCTGACGCGGCTCATGACCCGGCGTAAAAGGTAATCAGCGCAGCGCGCTACGGTTAGTCCAGAACCAGCGATAGCCGTAGCCGCTGAGGGTAAGCTGGACGGTTTTGCCACAGATCAGCGTGTCGTCATAGCGTTTATCCGCCAGGCAGGCGGTCCAGGTGGCGTGACGGATCCCGCGGGCGGTAAACTGGACCGGCTTGTCGCTAAAGTTAACGAAGGTCAGGATACTGCGCGCTTCGGCTTCGTAATAAATGCCCAGTACCGCGTCATCATCAATATTGATGAGACGAAACGGTGCGACAGCAATCTCCGGAAATTCAGAGCGCGTATTGGCCATGTCGATGATCCGGTGCAGCAGGGAATTGCGGTGCAGCAGGGAATCGGCCACGTTGATTTTCTGATAACGCCAGGGACCGCGATCGATGATCGGGGCGATAAACCGCTCAGGATCCGCTGCTGAAAAGCCACCGCCCTCTGACCCCGCCCACTGCATTGGCGTACGCACGGCATAGCGCTCTTCCAGCGTCAGATCATCACCCATGCCAATCTCATCGCCGTAGCGCATGACCGGCACGCCTGGGAGTGAGAAGAGCACCGCGTGGCAGAACGCCAGCCGTTTTTGATCGCCCTTTAACATCGGTGCCAGACGGCGTCGTATCCCGCGCTGGTAGACGTTCATCTCTTCGTCAGGGGCGAAGGTGTCGACCACAATCTGTTTCTCTTTTTTACCAATCCCTTCCAGATCTAACTCATCGTGGTTGCGCAGCCAGTTGGCAAAGCAGCACGAGTCAGGCGGGACAATCATCTTCCTTATGGCATTGCGCAGCGGTCGGGCGCTTTTCCTGGCAAGGCTGACGTAGAAATACTTATTGAGCCAGAAATTCAGCACCAGATTCAGACGGTTATTTTCGCCGAAATAGTCTTTATACGCCTCCACGTCGACGTCCACCTCACCGAGCAGGATCGCTTCCGGATTACGTGCTTCAATAAGGCGGCGCATATGCTCCAGGATCCATAACCCCTTTTTCTCGTCACCGCCGCCTGCCTGCGCGGTCAGGTGCGTTGCGGCATCAAGGCGAAAGCCCGACACCCCGAGCTTGAGCCAGAAGAGGATAATATTTTCGATCTCGTTGAGCAGCGCGGGGCAGGTCAGATTCAGGTCGGGCTCGTGGTGATAGAACATATGTCGGTAGTATTGCCCGGCCTCGTCATCCCATGTCCAGACGCTCTCTTCCACGCCGGGAAACATCGGGGAGGTATCGTCCTCGTTATTATCCGACCAGATATAGTAGTCACGAAAAGGTGAAGTTGGGTTGCGGCGCGCCTGCTGAAACCAGGGATGGGCGTCCGAGGTGTGCTGAATCAACAGCTCAATAATGACCTGCATACCCAGCTCCCGGGCCTGTTCAATAAAGGCGATAATGTCGGCCAGCTTTCCGAAGCGAGGATCAACCTGCAGATGGTCGCTGACGTCGTAGCCTTCATCCAGAAACGGGGTGAGGTAGAAAGGGGTGATCCAGATAACCGTCGCCCCCATGCGGCGAATGTAGCGCAGCTTTGCGCCAATCCCGGCGATGTCCCCGCAACCATCGCCGTTTAAATCATAAAAGAGTGCAGTATCAATCTGATAAATAATGGCTCGGGTATGCCAGTCTGCCATAGTTCACCTCAGTGATAACCTTCCGTGTCGGAAACTTTGCCCCGGAAAACGTAGTAGCTCCAGGCGGTGTACACCAGAATCACCGGAATAATCAGTAACGTTCCGACCAGCATAAACAGCTGGCTGGCCGGTGGTGCCGCAGCCTCCCACAGGGTAATGCGCGGCGGAATAATGTTAGGCCACAGGCTAATTCCCAGACCGCTAAATCCGAGGAAGATCAGCCCAAGGGTCAGCAGGAAGGGACGCGAGTGGCTGGCCGGGTTGCGTGTTAGTCGCCAGATCCACAGGCTAAACACGCCGACCAGCAGGGGAACCGGCAGGAACCAGATGAAGTTGGGGAAGGTAAACCAGCGGTCGGCAACGTACTGCCAGCCGAGCGGCGTCCAGATACTCACCACCGCGATCACCACCACCAGCGCCAGCAGCACGTGCCGGGTCAGTTCACGCATGCGGTTTTGCAACGCACCTTCACTTTTCATGATAAGCCACGTGGTACCGAGCAGGGTGTAGGCCACAACCAGCCCGATGCCGCAGAAAAGATTGAAGGGCGTTAACCAGTCAAGGGCGGAGCCGACAAAACGCCGGCCCTCAACGTCAAAGCCGTTAATCACTGCTCCCACCACCACCCCCTGGCTGAAGGTGGCAAGCAAAGAGCCGCCGGCGAAGGCGTAGTCCCAGAACTTGCGGTGTGAAGGCGTTGCCTTAAAGCGGAACTCGAAAGCCACGCCGCGAAAGATAAGGCCAATTAACATGGCGGTAAGAGGGATGGTCAGTGCATCAATAATCACCGCATAGGCCAGCGGAAACGCGCCGAACAACCCCGCACCGCCGAGCACCAGCCAGGTCTCGTTGCCGTCCCACACCGGCGCCACGCTGTTGACCATTACGTCACGCTCTCTGGCATCGCCCACGAAGTTAAAAAGCAGCCCGATGCCCAAATCAAAGCCATCCATGATGATATACATCAGCGTGGCGAACACGATGATGGCAAACCAGATAACTGAGATATCGACGCCCATCAGTTTCTCTCCTGTTCCGGAACAGACTCAGCGGCAGACAGCGGACGGGCAGGGGTGCCCGAGGTATTTGACGTCAACGTATCAACGGGCTGCGGACCTTTCTTGATAAGCCGAATCAGGTAGACGTAGCCCACGCCAAACACCGACGAATAGACCACAAAGAAGGCCAGCAGGCTGATGCTCATCTGCAGCGTACTGTGCAGCGAGACCGCGTCGATCGTACGCAGATAGCCATACACCACCCACGGCTGACGACCCACTTCGGTGGTGACCCAGCCGGCCAGCAGCGCCAGTAGGCCCGCCGGTCCCATGCACAGCGCGAACCAGTGGAAGGGCCGCGACTGGTAGAGTCGATGGCGATAGCGTAGCCAGACGCTGACCAGACCCAGCGTGATCATCAGCAGACCCATGCCGACCATAATGCGGAATGACCAGAAAACAATCGGTGAGTTCGGGCGATCTTCTTTCGGGAAGTCTTTCAGTGCCGGGACCTGTTTATCCAGGCTGTGGGTCAGAATCAGACTGCCAAGGGCAGGAATTTCCAGCGCGTAGCGGGTGCGCTCCTGCTCCATATCCGGCAGGCCAAACAGCAGCAGCGGTGTCGCTTCGCCTGGCGGGTTCTCCCAGTGACCTTCGATGGCGGCAATTTTGGCCGGCTGGTGTTCGAGGGTATTCAGGCCATGCATATCACCGACGATGGCCTGAATGGGCGCGACCAGCAGGGCCATCCACATCGCCATGGAAAACATAGTGCGTATCGCGGGCGTGTCGTTGCCGCGCAGCAGATGCCATGCGCCCGACGCCCCCACAAACAGCGCGCTGCTCAGGAACGCGGCGATAGCCATGTGAATGAGACGGTAAGGGAAGGAGGGGTTAAAAATGATGGCCAGCCAGTCCTCTGGAATGACCTGACCGTTCTGAATACTGAACCCCTGGGGCGTGTGCATCCAGCTGTTGGAGGCGAGGATCCAGAAGGTGGACATCAGCGTACCCAGCGCGACCATACAGGTCGAGAAGAAGTGCAGGCCCGGGCCGACCTTGTTCCAGCCGAACAGCATCACGCCAAGAAATCCGGCTTCGAGGAAGAAGGCGGTTAAGACTTCATAGGTCAGGAGAGGGCCGGTGATACTGCCGGCAAACTGTGAGAATCCGCTCCAGTTAGTGCCGAACTGATAGGCCATGACCAGACCGGAAACGACCCCCATACCGAAGTTAACGGCAAATATCTTTAGCCAGAAATGGTACAGCGAGCGCCACACCTCATTTTTGGTGCGAAGCCACATCCCTTCGAGCACCACCAGATAGCTGGCAAGACCGATGGTGATAGCCGGGAAGAGAATATGGAACGAGACGGTAAAAGCGAACTGGATTCTGGCGAGATGAAATGCGTCGAGTTCGAACATGGTCCGTACCTCTGGAACTGTTGCGCACGAGGATTGCCAGGCAGTCCGGGGCTGCCTGGCAAAATCGGTTACGGTTTTTTCTTCCCGGCACCGAGTTCGGCACCGGTCAGCGGGTCGGAATGTGGATCGGACTTCGTGCGGGCCGACATCGCTTTGACCAGCGTGGCCTGTTCGGTCGTCAGCGTCACGCTTGCACTCCCGTCACCGCCGTCAACGGCAGGTTGGGGGGATTCAACGTAGTCGAAATGTTTATCGCTGTTCCAGCTTCCGCGAACCTCTCCACCTTCAGACATATTGTAGTACTTGTTGGTGTATTCCTCGATTGGCGGCAGTTTTCCCGGAGGGAAATTATTACGAATGGACTGAAGCGCCTTCTCAAAGGAGAGCTGATGCGCCGCCTCACGCGTCATCAGAAACGCCAGCGCATCCTTCACGCCCGGATCGTCCGTGACGTTAATCAGCCGTTCATAAATGATCTTCGCTCGGGCCTCGGCAGCCACATTTGAGCGCAGATCGGCGGTCGGCTCGCCAATGGTGTCGACATAAGCCGCCGTCCACGGCACCCCGGCGGAGTTGGTCAACGGAGTACCGCCACCGTAAAGCAGGGAGGTAATATGGCTGTCGTTACCGTTTTCGGTCATGGACCGATACAGCTCGGCTTCATTTTCCACGCCCTCCGCCAGTGCGCCTTTAGCCCCTTTATTAAGCATACCCACCAGGGTACCGATAATTTCAAGGTGGCTTAACTCTTCGGTCGCGATATCCATTAGCATATCTTTACGACCCGGGTCGTCATCACTCAACCCCTGAGTAAAGTAACGGCAGGCGGCGGCCAGCTCGCCCTGAGGACCGCCGAATTGTTCCAGTAATAAATTGGCAAGACCGGGATTCGGTTCGGCAACCCGAACCGTATATTGTAATTGTTTGACGTGTCGAAACATGTCTTCTCTCCTGAGGTTATTTTTTTGCTTCGACACCGGATGCGTCTGAACGCAGCAGGAACTGTTCGGTGGTCTGTGGAATGTGGCGAATCAGCCAGTCGGCCATCTCGCGCTCTTCCGCCAGGATACTTTCGATGGCGGGCACGGAAGCCATGTCGCCCGCTTTTTTGGCCGCGGCCAGCAGGGAGGTGTAGCAGGCTATTTCAAATTGTTCGAAAACATAGCCGCTGATAGACCCTTTGACGATCTCATCAGAGGGGAACATCCCGCCAATGGACTGTCCGAGCGCCGCCATTTTACTCATCGAATCTTTTAAAACCGAACGAGAAATATCATTACGGTCGAGGATCTCTTCCAGTAAGGTAATTTGTCGCTTTGTTTCACTAATATGCTGCTCAATTCTGGCGCGAACATCGGGATAATTATCGATACGGCTGGCCATGGATTCCAGCATAGATTCGGCTTGCTTTTCCATCGCATGGGCATCGCGTAGCCAGTCATGGTAGTGTTCTACGTGATTCATTATAATGTCCTCATTATGGTGTCGCTTATTTGGTCTCACTCTCAGCAGCCTGATCGGCACGCGCAGCACTGTAACCAGATAAATGGCCGACAATATTGGCGTAGATACTGATGATAATGACCCATAGGACGCTGCTCTTCCACCATAAAACGGAAGGGATAGCGAGTATGAACCATATTATTGCTGCCGTTAAATGGCACCGTTTAATAGTCCTGGGACTGATGCTCATTTTATTTAACCTTTGCTATAGCGTCATTTTTGCGCTTTTTGGTTAATATTGCCTACGGCCAGGTCGGTAAGTTTAAGATCGGTTTCTTTCTCTTCTTCCAGCGTTTCGGCCAGAAGTTTAACGGCTTTTTTATAGCCCAGTTGTTCTGCCAATGTGGCGAGGGTACCGTAACTGGCAATTTCGTAATGCTCCACTTTTTGTGCTGCGGCAATTAATGCGGCGTCACGCACCTCATTTTTCTCGGTGCTCTCGATGACCTCATTGGCCTCTTCAATCAGGCCTTCCATTGCTACGCACTTCATACGCTTGAGCTTAAGGCCAGATTCTTGCTCGATAATCTGGTCGATACGCTCAATCTGTCCCTGCGTCTCTTCAAGGTGTGCACTAAAGGCTGCGCTCAGTTTTTCACTGGAGGCAGCACGAGCCAGTTTGCCGAGCGCGCGGGTCAGCTGCTTCTCAGCGCTGTAGGTATCGGACAGGAGGTGAATAAACACATCTTCGACACTTTTCATATTCATCATTACGCTCCGGTAAAAAAAAGAAGGGGTACTGCGAGCCTGGAGGCCCGCAGCATGCTCTCTGTTTTAAATAAAAGAGATTTACATCAGATCAGGAGTTTTTACGGCCACCACCGTGGCTGTTTTCTCCTCCTTTCTTACCTGCTTCAGATGCGCGTTGCGGATCGTTTTTAAAATTACCGCCGCTGTGCTGGCCACCTTTACGTCCAGCTTCTGATGCTTTTTCACGGTCTTGTGCGAAATTACCGGAACCACCACGATGCTCTGCCATATTAAACCTCATATATTGGTTATGTCAGTTAAGATACGAAAATATTCCGTATCACTCGTCGTTCGAATAATAACTTTAGTCGGTGTTTCATATTCGTCAAATATGTTTTGTAAACCATCGCTTCGTTGCTGAGATATTTCTGATGGTTAACGCTTCGTTTAATATGAATATATCCTGGATGGCTTGCGGTTAACTGCCTGTCTTCATGGGGTTAATCCGCGAGCCGCAGGGGATAACTGTTTTTCTTGCATTGTTTATGCCTGAAGCGCGTGCGGCAGTCTAAAAATTACAGATTAATCTTAAGGAGAAATATTGGAAATCCGCTTGTTGCGTTAACGAAATAAGATATATGCCACTGATATTTGTTTTTAATGAGATATTACCTCTTAAGATAATGCTATTTATTACCTCTTAATGGTTAAGCGATGAGGTTATTAATAATACAGTTTGATCAGAAAACGCTTTATTTAGAGAAGGTGAATCTACATTTAGAGAAGGTGAATCTGCCAGGTCATATGGGTGTCAGGGCAGGCCAGCACACGCTTTAACCACTCCTGTCTTAAGATCACAAATCGGAAATTCTTCCCCCCAGAGGGAACGGGTTTCTCTACACTCCAGGTAATATTCACTGGAGGCATGACATCATGGCGAACACCATCACGGCTGATGATATTCGGGAACACTTTTCGCAGGCTATGTCGGCGATGTACCAGCAGGAAGTTCCGCAGTACGGCACCTTGCTCGACCTGGTTGCGGACGTAAACCTGGCGGTTCTGGAAAATAACCCACTATTACATGAACAACTGGCGAACGCGGATGAACTGGCGCGCCTGAATGTGGAGCGTCATGGGGCGATCCGCGTGGGTACCGCGCAAGAGCTTTCGACCTTGCGTCGTATGTTTGCCATTATGGGGATGTACCCGGTCAGCTATTACGACCTCTCTCAGGCGGGCGTGCCCGTCCACTCCACGGCGTTTCGCCCGGTCGATGATGCGGCGCTGTGCCGAAATCCGTTTCGTATCTTTACCTCGCTGCTGCGCCTCGAATTGATTGACAATGTCGTCCTGCGTGAGCGTGCCGCGGAGATCCTGTCTCACCGCAATATCTTTACCCCGCGTTGTCTGGAGCTTATCGCGCTGCATGAGGCAGAAGGGCACTTTACGGATGCGCAGGCGCAGGCGTTTGTACAGGAGGCGTTAGAAACCTTCCGCTGGCATCGTCATGCGACGGTCGACCAGGAGACCTATCTGGCATTGCATAACGAGCACCGACTGATTGCGGATGTGGTCTGTTTCCCGGGGTGCCATATCAACCACCTCACGCCACGTACGCTGGATATTGACCGGGTGCAGGAGCTGATGCCGAAGTACGGGATTGAACCCAAAATTCTGATTGAAGGACCACCGCGTCGCGAGGTTCCCGTATTACTGCGCCAGACCAGCTTTAAAGCGCTGGAAGAGCCGGTGCTGTTTGCCGGGGAGCATACAGGAACGCATACCGCGCGCTTTGGCGAAATTGAACAGCGCGGCGTGGCGCTGACGCCAAAAGGTCGTGCGCTTTATGACAGCCTGCTTGCAGAGGCCGGTACCGGTAAAGACAACATGACGCACCAGCTCCATTTGCGCGAGATCTTCAGCGCCTTCCCGGACAGCGAATTGTTGATGCGCCGTCAGGAGCTGGCCTATTTCCGCTATCGCCTGACGCCATCCGGGGAAGCGCATCGACATGCGTTTCGTCCGGGAGACGATCCACAGCCGTTAATTGAGCGCGGATGGGTTGTCGCTCAGCCGATCACCTATGAAGATTTCCTCCCGGTCAGTGCCGCAGGGATTTTCCAGTCGAATCTGGGCAATGAAACCCAGGCGCGTAGCCACGGTAACGCCAGTCGCGACGCGTTCGAAGCGGCGCTGGGTTGCCCGGTGTACGATGAGTTCATGCTCTATCAGGAGGCTGAAATCCGCAGCAAACAGCGTTGCGGTTTGCTCTGAAATCGTTACTCTTCTGGGGTGTGATGGAAACAGAAGGTTGTTATGCAAAATCCCTCCGCCCCTGTGATTGAAACGCGCCAGGGCGCACTGTCTGGTTTAACGGATGAAAACGTACATCTCTGGTGTGGTATTCCCTATGCGGCGCCTCCCGTTGGCAACTGGCGCTGGCGTTCGCCACGGCCGCCTGAACGCTGGGAGGGGCTGCGTCTGGCCACCGCTTTTTCACCTTCAAGCTGGCAGAACAGTGAGTATTGCCAGGCGTTAGGGGGCGGCGATCCCGGCCGGTTCTCAGAAGATTGTCTGTATCTTAACGTCTGGTCACCCGTCGAGCGCCCGGCGCCGCTTCCCGTCATGGTCTGGCTACACGGCGGGGGGTTTACCATTGGCGCGGGTGGCCTGCCGCCCTATAACGGTAAGGCGCTGGCAACGCGCGGCGTGGTGGTTGTGACGATCAATTACCGTCTTGGTCACCTTGGCTTCTTTGCCCATCCCGCGCTGGAAGGAGAAGAAGACCGGGTGGTGCATAACTTTGCGCTGCTGGATCAGATTGCCGCCCTTGAATGGGTTCGGGAGAATATTGCCGCTTTCGGTGGCGATCCTGACAACGTCACCCTGTTTGGTGAATCCGCCGGCGCGCGCAGCGTGCTGTCGCTGCTGGCGTCTCCGCTGGCGAAGGGACTCTTCCACAAGGCGATTGTGCAAAGCGGATACACCCTGCCGGATACGCCGCGGGAACAGGCCCTGCAAAAAGGGGAAGCGCTGGCGGCGCATTTCGGCCTTGAGGAGGCGTCAGCAGAACAGTTACGTGCCATTCCCCCCGAAGCGTTCTGGCCGCTGGCCGCGCCGCTGAACATCGCCCCGGCACCCATCGTCGGAGACTGTGTTCTGCCGGAATCAATGCTCGATGTGTTCTTTGCCGCGCGTCAGCATCCTGTTCCGGTGATGATTGGGTCGAACAGTGACGAAGCCAGCGTGATGGCGGTATTTGGTATCGATCTCGCCGGTCAGATCCAGAAGCTTCGCCGTGAACGTCGTTTTGGACTGGGGCTGATCAAACTGCTCTATCCAGGTGTGAAAGGGGATGTGGAGCTTGGCAGGCAGGTGTGCCGGGATATGGCTTTTACCACCATGGGATATGTGGTGATGCAGGCCCAACAGCGCGTGGGCGGCTTGTGCTGGCGTTACTGGTTCGACTATGTGGCGGAAGCAGAGCACGCAACCTATATCAACGGTGCCTGGCACGGTAATGAGGTGCCGTACGTGTTTGACACCCTTGGTGAGATTGAGCCTTCCTGCCACTACGTTAATGCGCGAGACCGGCAATTCGCAGCGCAGGTTGCAGATTATTGGGTGAGTTTTGCGCGTGACGCCGGTCACCGGGAAAGTCTTCCTGGCCCGACGCACTGGCCGGCCTGTCGAAAAGGAAGGGACGTGCTGCTACGTATCGGCGTGAATAAACATGCAGGTTTCAGGCTTGAAAACCGCTTTATGCGCGCGCGCATGAGTCTCTTTAAGCGCGTCATGAAACACCATGTGAGCCTCGACTGAGCAGGCAGGCGCGAAACGCCGCCAGCCCATTTTCCTGGCCAGGCGATTCGCGCAGAACCAGTCTGTAGCTCGCACCCGTTTTAATGCTGCTCTCAAAAGGCCGCGCCAGCCTTCCGGCGCGGACATCTTCTTCCACCAGCGTTTCGTCGGCAATGGCCACCCCCAGCCCCTGAATGGCGGCCGTGATGGCAAGGTCCATCGTGTCGAAGTGTTGATTTTTGCGCATAACAACCCCAGGGCCTTCCTGCTTCGCCAGCCACAATGACCAGTCTGTCTTATCCCGTGTCGGGTGAAGGAAGGTTAACGCACCCAGTTCGCAACCTGCTCGCAGGGGGCTCATTACCGGGGTTAACGCCTCTTCAAACAGCAGATCGCCCGCGCTCATATGGGTGCCAAATACAATGGCCGCGTCGTAAGATTCCGTTTTGAAATTGACGTTATGGTCGGTAGTGGTGGTCAATGCGATCTGCAGATCCGGCTGCTCACGCTCCACCTCCAGCAGACGAGGCACCAGCCAGCGCATGGCGCAGGTGGGTGCTTTGAGTCGGATCACGGTTTGCTGGGTACGGGCCCGATCGGCCAGGGTCAGCAGCGTTTCAAAAGTGGATTGCAATTCCGGAAGCAGGGCGCTGCCCTGTGGGGAGAGGCGCAGGCCGCGCGCATGGCGCTCGAACAGCGGAAAGCCGAACCACGCTTCAAGGGTGGCGATTTTGCGACTTACGGCTCCCTGCGTCAGACAGAGTTCTGTTGCGGCATGGGTCAGATTCAGATGACGCGCGGTGACTAAAAAGGCGTCGATGGCATTAAGCGGGAGCGAACGGCGCGACATTAAACACCTCAGGTATGCGTTTTTCTCATGGCTATTATGACAACAATTCGATTGTCCCGACAACTGACTTGTTGTTTGAATAGTTATGCATTCATCATGAGAAAGGAAAGAGGATGACGTTACACACTCCGGTGCACACCCGTTCCAAATTACCCGATGTGGGGACCACGATTTTTACCGTTATCGGCCAGCTCTCCGCCCGGCATAACGCCATCAATCTTTCTCAGGGTGCACCCAATTTTTCCTGCGATCCTAAACTGGTCGCCGGGGTGACCCGGGCGATGGAGGCAGGGCACAACCAGTACGCGGCAATGACCGGCCTGCAGCCGCTTAAAGAGCGTATTGCGGATAAAATTGCCACCCTCTACGGCACGCACTATGACCCGGCCAGCGAAGTGCTGGTCACCGCCAGTGCCAGTGAAGGACTCTATTCGGCGATCAGCGGGCTGGTGCACCCGGGCGACGAAGTGATCTACTTTGAACCGTCGTTTGACAGTTACGCCCCGATTGTTCGCCTGCAGGGGGCCACGCCGGTTGCCATTAAACTGACGGTGCCGGATTTTGCCGTCAACTGGGATGAAGTCCGTGCGGCGATCACCCCGCGTACGCGCATGATTATCATCAATACCCCGCATAACCCGAGCGGGCAGGTCTTTTCAGCAGAGGACCTGCAGCAGCTGGTGGCGGTGACCCGCAATACCGATATCATTATTTTGTCTGACGAAGTGTACGAACACGTCGTCTTTGATGGTGAACCGCACCACGGTATGGCGACACATCCGCAGCTGGCGGAGCGGAGCGTCATTATCTCTTCCTTCGGAAAAACCTATCACGTGACCGGCTGGCGCGTGGGTTACTGTGTTGCTCCGGCGGTACTGATGGATGAGATTTGTAAAGTCCATCAATTTCTGATGTTTTCTGCCGATACGCCAATGCAGCATGCGTTTGCAGAGCACATGATTGACCCGCAAACCTGGCTGTCGCTGGCGGCGTTTTATCAGCGCAAACGCGATCTGCTGCAAAGTTTGCTGGAAGCATCACCGTTCAGACTCTTGCCGAGCGCCGGTTCGTTTTTCCTGCTGGCCGACTACAGCCAGTTTAGCGATGAGCGCGACAGTGAACTGGTGAAACGGCTGATCGTTGAGTATGGAGTGGCCACCATTCCGCTGTCGGCGTTTTATGCGGATGGTACGGATAATAAATTGATTCGTCTCTCTTTTGCGAAAGATGAGGCGACGTTACGGGCAGGTGCCCAGGCCCTGTGTCGGGTTAAACCACGCTAAGGAGTTGGAGATGAAATTACGCGCGTTAGTTGTCGGCATGGGATTGCTGTGTACGTTTTCGTCATTCGCGGCTACCGAACTGCGGTACGGGCTGGAGGCGGAATATCCGCCGTTTGAAAGCCGAAATGCTGCCGGCGAACTGGAAGGGTTTGACGTTGAGCTGGGCAATGCCATCTGCAAAGCCGCAGCGCTGAAATGCACCTGGGTTGAAACCTCTTTTGATGCGTTAATACCGGGCCTGGTGGCGAAGAAATTTGATGCCATTAACTCGGCGATGAACATCACTGAACAGCGACGTAAAAGTATTGATTTTACCCAGCCGATTTACCGCATCCCGTCGCAGCTCGTCGGCAAGGCCGGTACCGCGGTAGAGGCAACGCCCGCGGGGCTTAAGGGCAAAACCATCGGTGTCCTGCAGGGCTCTATTCAGGAAACCTATGCGAAAGAGCACTGGGAAAAGCAGGGTGTCACCGTGGTGTCTTATAAAGATCAGAATATGGCCTGGGGCGATCTGCTGAATGGCCGTATCGACGCCTCGCTGGTCATGTCCGCGGCCGGGCAGGCAGGTTTCCTCAGCAAGCCGCAGGGGAAAGGGTTTGGCTTTATCGGCAAACCGGTGTCGGACGACACTATCCTCGGCAGTGGGATCGGCTTTGGGTTGCGTAAAGGGGACGAGGCCACCAAAAAGCAACTTGATGCCGCAATTGATAAAGTGCGTGCCGATGGCACGATCGCTAAACTCGCTGATAAGTACTTCCCAGGTATCGATGTCAGCGTAAAATAACCGCCTCATTTGCCCCGACTGACGATGTCCAGCCGGGGCATTTTTATACACGTCTTTATACCTTTCTTTACACCTTTTTCGGGTCGTTCTGGTCGACAGAAAATATTTCGCACTTTGTACAGATAATCGCCGCCCAACAATTGGATTCTTAACCATTTTTGTTTAGGCTGTGCGTTCTTTCTTGCCGTCATTTCGCCGAGTGCGAAACACATTCACACGACCATAAGGACGTTTTTCCAGGCATGAATCGCAGACGTTTTCTAAAAGGCTCGCTGGCAATGGCAGCCCTGAGCGGCACAACTGGCCTTGCTTCCCTGTTTTCCAAAGCGGCTTACGCTGCTGACTCTGACATTGCTGACGGTCAGAGCCGTCGTTTTGACTTCTCCGTACTGCAATCCATGGCCCATGACCTGGCGAAAACCCCGTGGGGCGGAGCACCGCGACCGTTACCGGACACGCTGGCGACCATGACGCCGCAGGCCTATAACGCCATCCGTTACGATGAAAAACAGTCACTGTGGAATAACATTGAAGGCCGTCAGCTGGACGTGCAGTTCTTCCATATGGGCATGGGTTTCCGTCGCCGCGTGCGCATGTTCTCGCTGGATCAGTCAACGTCACAGGCGCGCGAAATCCACTTCCGTCCTGAGCTGTTCAGCTACGGTGAAACCGGTGTTGATACGAAGCAGCTGGAAGGGCAAAGCGATCTTGGGTTTGCCGGTTTCCGCGCCTTCAAGGCACCGGAACTGGCGCGTCGCGATATCGTCTCATTCCTGGGGGCGAGCTATTTCCGTGCGGTTGATGATACCTATCAGTATGGTCTTTCCGCGCGGGGTCTGGCGGTGGATACCTTTACCGACACGCCGGAAGAGTTCCCTGACTTCACCGCGTTCTGGTTCGAAACCGTCAAACCGGGCGACACTACCTTCACCGTCTATACGCTGCTGGACAGCCCAAGCATCACCGGTGCGTATAAGTTCGTGATCCACTGCGAGAAGAGCCAGGTGATCATGGAGGTGGAAAACCATCTCTATGCGCGTAAAGACATTAAACAGCTCGGCATTGCGCCGATGACCAGTATGTTCAGCTGCGGTACAAACGAACGCCGCATGTGCGATACCATCCACCCGCAAATTCATGACTCTGACCGTCTCGCCATGTGGCGCGGTAACGGGGAGTGGATTTGCCGTCCGCTGAACAACCCGCAGAAGCTGCAGTTTAATGCGTTTGTGGACAAAAACCCGAAAGGGTTCGGCTTGCTCCAGCTCGATCGCGATTTCTCGCATTATCAGGACGTCATGGGCTGGTATAACAAACGCCCAGGCCTCTGGGTGGAGCCGCGTAACGACTGGGGTAAAGGTGCGGTTGGCCTGATGGAGATCCCGACAACGGGTGAAACACTGGATAACGTGGTCTGCTTCTGGCAGCCAGAAAAACCGGTGAAAGCGGGCGATGAGCTGGACTTTAAATACCGTCTTTACTGGAGCGCCATGCCGCCGGTCCGTTCCCCACTGGCGAATGTCTTCGCGACCCGTACCGGTATGGGTGGGTTCCCGGAAGGCTGGGCGCCGGGCGAAAACTACCCGAAAGTGTGGGCCCGTCGCTTTGCTATCGACTTCGTCGGGGGCGATCTGAAAGCTGCCGCGCCAAAAGGCATTGAGCCGGTCATTACCCTCTCCAGCGGTGAAGCGAAGCAGGTTGAGATCCTCTACGTTGAGCCGTTTGACGGCTATCGCATTCTGTTCGACTGGTATCCTACCTCGGATTCGACCGAACCGGTGGACATGCGCATGTTCCTGCGCTGCCAGGGGGATGCGATCAGTGAGACCTGGCTGTATCAGTATTTCCCGCCTGCGCCGGACAAACGTAACTACGTTGACGATCGCATCATGCGTTGACCATTTATTCCCTCTCCCCGGCGGGGAGAGGGTGACGGGAAGGGACCATGACCGCCACTGAATCTGAAATTATCCCGGTGACTGACCATCTCGAGCTTCGCGCCGTCGAAGAGCGCTATACCGCCGATCTGCACAACATGGTCATCAGAAACAAAGCCTGGCTGCAAACCGCCTTTGACTGGGCGCAGCATGTGGGCACCGAAGATGACACCCGTCGTAATGTGCTGAGTAATCAGATGCTGCACCAGCGCGGCTACGCCAAAATGTTTCTGATTTTCAAGGATGAGGACCTGGTCGGCGTGCTCTCGTTTAATGCGATTGAACCCGCCAACAAAGCCGGATACATCGGTTACTGGCTGGACGAGGCGCATCAGGGACAGGGCATTTTGTCGCAGGCGCTGCAGGCATTTATGCGCTATTACGTCGAGCGAGGCGAGATCCGCCGTTTTGTCATTAAGTGTCGGGTGGCGAATAAACACAGCAACAACGTTGCCCTGCGCAACGGTTTTACGCTGGAGGGGTGCCTGCGGGAAGCAGAGTTCCTGAATGGCCGTTTTGACGATGTGAATCTCTACGGCAAAATTTACCCGCTATAACGCCCCTAACAGAGGCGTACGGGTGATGCGCTGGTCGCCGTTAATCACCTTTTCGCCGCGCAGGTGGATGTTCTCACCGGCAAAAGCCTCAATCACCGCATCGTCGGTGATTTCAACCCGATGCTCAATAAGCACATCGCCGCTGATACGCGCCCGTCCCTGGATCACGACCTTATCGTCCAGCAGGATAGGGCCGCCGCGCAGCCAGGCCTGACCGCCAATCAGGACGTGGTGTTTAATGACACAATTTCCTTCCACCACCGCGTTTTCAGCCACCTGAGAGCTGTAGCGGACGGTAGGGATGGCATCGTCGTCAAAACCGGCAATGACGCGGGCGTTACCGTACACTTTTGCGCAGTCACATACCCAGACGTTATTGAGATCGTTGCCTTCGAGGATGGCGCTGTCGAAAACTTCCGCCCGGTGTTCAACGAAGGCATAATTAACCATTGCCTCGCCGTAGATTTGCGCCTGATGCACAATGCGGGACTGGCTCACCGTCGCCTTGTCATAAATTTTCAGGATCTGCTCATGGTCCGGCGTAAGCCCTTTGGCAGCAATCACCACGCTGTTATGAAGCACCCGCGCCTCGCCGAAAATATGGCATTCGCCGCGCACGCAGGATTGTTGTATCGTGACATTGTCACTTATGCGCGCACCGTGACTGACCTCTGCGCCGTCCAGCCAGCAGTTATCGCCAATCTGCGCGTCATGACTGACGATGCAAGGCAGGGTAAGGCGCGCGTTGCCGGACACCGTCGCACCGGCAAAGACGACGCTGTTTTCATCGTAGATCCAGCAGTCGCCTTCGTGCGCGAGGGCGCTCTCATCTTCAACCCAGCCGCCTTTCGTGCCGCTCACGATGTCGTTAAAATTCGCCGTGGCAATAATCTGTCGTAACGACGTCGTGTGCGTTGTCTCGCCGTTTTTCCATTGCCAGAGGCGGGTGTCCTCGCTGAGCCTGTACTTTTTCATCACGGAGTCTCGGGTAAGCGTCTCCACTAAACGTAGCAAACTTTCGGCGTTTCGTAGTGCTGGCATCCGTCGCGGAAACCCCTTAAAATGGCATTTAAAATACATTTTAAAAATTCAAATTAATGAATAAAAATAACAACGCTCAACAAGTGCTTAACCTGCCCGCGGGTTACTTCGGTATGGTGCTTGGCATCATTGGGATGGGCTTCGCCTGGCGATACGCCAGCACGCTCTGGCCCGTGACGCGCTGGCCTGGTGAGAGCCTGGTGGCCCTTGCGATTGTGATTTGGTTTTTGCTGACGGTGGCGTTTATCGCCCGGGCGATCCGTTTCCCGCGAAGTGTGCTGGCCGAGATGCGCCACCCGGTGATGAGCAGTTTTGTCAGCCTTTTTCCCGCCACAACGATGCTGGTCGCCATCGGTTTTGTACCCTGGCTGCGTCCGGTGTCACTGGTGTTATTTGGCGTCGGGGTGGCCATACAGCTGGCTTATGCTGCCTGGCAAAGCGCCGGATTATGGCGCGGTAACCATCCGCAAGAGGCCACCACGCCGGGGTTATATCTGCCCACGGTGGCAAACAACTTTATCAGCGCCATGGCGTGCGGCGCGCTGGGGTTTAACGATGCCGGACTGGTGTTTCTCGGGGCGGGCGTTTTTTCCTGGCTCAGCCTTGAGCCGGTGATTTTGCAACGACTTCGTAGCGCCGGGGAGTTGCCTTCCGCGCTGCGAACCTCGCTGGGTATTCAGCTGGCTCCCGCGCTGGTGGCCTGCAGCGCCTGGTTTAGCGTCAATGGCGGTGAGGCGGATACATTCGCCAAAATGCTGTTCGGCTACGGCCTGTTGCAACTGCTGTTTATGTTACGGCTGATGCCATGGTATTTGTCCCAGCCGTTTAACGCCTCGTTCTGGAGCTTCTCGTTTGGCGTGTCGGCCCTGGCCACCACGGGGCTTCATCTTGGGCAGAGCAGTCCGTCGGGCTTTTTCCACGCCATTGCCGTCCCACTGTTTATCTTTACCAATGTCATCATCGGGATGCTGCTGGTACGAACGTTTATCTTGCTGATACAGGGCAAACTTCTGGTGCGCACTGATAAAGCGCTGCTTATGCAATCTGAGGAAAAATAATGGCTGTTGATGAAAATTACTTCACAGAGAAATATGGCTTAACCCGTACGCACTCAGAAGTGCTGTACAGCGCGGGCATTGTGAAACCGGGTAAAACGCTGGATCTGGGCTGTGGTAACGGGCGTAACAGCCTCTATCTGGCAGCCAACGGTTACGACGTGACCGCGTGGGATAAAAATCCCCTGAGTATCGATAATATTGAGCGTATCAAAGCGGAAGAAGGCATCGTAAACCTGCAGACGGCAATCAAAGATCTGAACAACCTGAGCTTTGAGGGCGAATACGATTTTATTCTCTCTACCGTGGTGCTGATGTTCCTGGAAGCGAAAACCATTCCGGGCCTGATCGGCAATATGCAGCGCTGCACCAGACCCGGCGGTTATAACCTGATTGTTGCCGCGATGGACACGGCGGATTACCCGTGCACCGTCGGCTTCCCGTTTGCGTTCAAAAGCGGTGAACTGAGCAACTACTACGAGGGCTGGGCGTTGCTCAAGTACAACGAAGAGGTGGGCGAACTGCACCGCACCGACGAGAACGGTAACCGCATCAAACTGCGTTTTGCCACGCTGCTGGCGCGCAAGCCCGCTTAACGGGCGGCCAGCAGGCAGAGCTGCAGGGCCGTGTTGTATGAGGCCTCAAACGACGACAGCGGCAAAAACTCAAACTTCGAGTGGAAGTTATGCGCGCCGGTGAAGAAGTTTGGCGTGAGCAGGCCTTTTGCCGAGAGCGCTGCGCCGTCAGTACCGCCGCGCATTGGCGTCGGTTTGGGCGTGATCCCAAGGGATTCCATGGCCTCAAACATCAGGTCGATAGCGCGACGATCCTCACCAATCGCATTGCTGATATTGCTGTAGGTATCTTCAATGCGATACTCCACCTTTGCCGTAGGATGCTGCCCGGCAATCAACGCCGCGACATCGGCAATCTGCTGCTTGCGGGCGGCAAACTGTGCTTTATCGAAATCACGGATATTCGCTTTTAAGACGGCCTCGTTTTGCCCCGCCTGAATGCCGTTAAACCAGATATAGCCTTCACGCCCCTCGGTGCATTCCGGGGTTTGCTGGCGGTCAAAATGGCTGATGAAGTCTGTCGCCATCAGCAGTGGGTTAACCAGCACGCCTTTGGCGGACATGGGGTGAGCCGTTACGCCGGTAAAGCGAATCTCTGCCGCCGCGGCGTTGAAGTTCTCGTAAACAATCTCACCCAGCTCACAGCAGTCGATGGTCCAGGCAAAATCAACGTCAAAGCGTTTTAGATCCAGCGCCTTCGCGCCACACAGGCCGATCTCCTCATCCGGCACAAACGCGACCACAATGTCGCCATGCTGATGTTCTGGCGTCAGGTTTTCCAGCAGCGTCATGACCACGGTGACGGCGGCTTTATTATCTGCGCCTAATACGCTGGTCCCGTCGCTGAAAATAATCTCTTCACCCGGGTAAGCCAGAATTTCCGGATGCTCTTTTACGCGTAACCAGATTGATTTCTCTTTATTCAAACAGAGGTCTTCACCCGTAAATTTTAATATTTGCGGATGAATATCCGGTGATAAACCGACATCGACGGTATCAATATGGGTAATAAAACCGATGCGTGGCGCCCCGGCTACATTACCTTTTTTAACCGCAGTAACCGTCGCGTATTCATCAATCACAATGTCGTCTAAACCCAGCTGCGCCAGCTCCTGGGCCAGCTCACGCGCCATGTCGTGCTGGCCCGGCGTAGAGGGACGGGTGTTCACTCTGGGATCGCTCTGGCTGGTGATGGCGAGATAGCGGAAGAAGCGGTGCGTTAATTGTCTGGAGAGTGCCGAGCCCATAGTGATTCCTTCTGTATTTATTTTTCAGGTGTTTGCTACATCACTTTAATGATATTTATGAAATGGCAAAAGAATTAATTAGCCGTCGAATTAAAAAGACAGGAATAAATGATGAAAAGCAAACTCACAATGTTAACGCTGGCACTTGCTGCGCTCACGGTCAGTTCCACCGTTGCGGCAAAAACGCTGGTGTATTGCTCTGAAGGATCGCCGGAAAACTTTAATCCTCAGTTATACACGTCGGGAACCAGCGTGGATGCCAGTGCCGTGCCGGTCTATAACCGGCTGGTCGATTTCAGGGCGGGTACAACGGAACTGGTCCCGAGCCTGGCGGAACGCTGGGAGGTGAGCGAGGACGGCAAGGTTTATACCTTCCATCTGCGTAAAGGGGTGAAATTCCAGAGTAATAAATCGTTCAGCCCGACGCGCGACTTTAACGCCGACGACGTGATTTTCTCATTTATGCGCCAGAAGGATGTAAACCATCCCTATCACAACGTCTCTAACGGCAGCTATTCCAATTTCGAGAGCCTTGAGTTCGGTAGCCTGATCACGGCCATTGATAAAGTCGATGAGCACACCGTGCGCTTTACGCTCGCCCATCCGGAAGCGCCGTTTGTCGCCGATCTGGCGTGGTATTTCGCCTCGATCCTGTCGGCGGAGTATGCCGACGCGATGCTGAAAGCCGGCACGCCGGAGAAGGTGGATATGGACCCGATTGGCACCGGGCCGTTTAAGCTGGCGCAGTACCAGAAAGATTCGCGCATCCTGTTCACTGCGTTTCCGGAGTACTGGCAGGGCAAATCGAAGCTGGATCGACTGGTGTTTAGCATCACGCCCGATGCCTCGGTGCGTTTTGCCAAAATCGAGAAGAATGAATGTCAGGTGATGCCGTTTCCAAACCCGGCGGACCTGCCGCGCATGAAGGCTAATAAAGACATTAATCTGATGAGTAAAGCCGGGCTGAATACCGGTTTTCTGGCCTTCAATACGCAAAAACCTCCGCTGGATAACGTGAAGGTTCGCCAGGCGCTGGCAATGGCCATCAATAAGCCGGCCATCATTGACGCGGTATTCCATGGCACCGGTACGGCGGCGAAAAACCTGCTGCCACCGGGCGTCTGGAGCGCCGACAGCGAACTGAAGGATTACGACTACGATCCGGAGAAAGCGAAAGCGTTGTTGAAGGAGGCTGGTTTTGCAAACGGCATCAGCATCGATTTATGGGCGATGCCGGTTCAGCGCCCCTACAATCCGAACGCAAAACGGATGGCGGAGATGATTCAGGCCGACTGGGCGAAGGTTGGCGTCCAGACCAAAATCGTCACCTATGAATGGGGCGAGTATCTTAAGCGGGTGAAGGGCGGTGAACATCAGGCCGCGCTGATGGGCTGGACCACCGCAACCGGCGACCCGGATAACTTCTTTGGTCCGTTATTTACCTGTACTTCGGCTAACGGTGGATCTAATTCCGCCAAATGGTGCTACAAACCATTTGATAAAATTATCGCTGAAGCGAAATCGATAACCGATCATGATAAACGCGTGGCGCTGTATAAAGAGGCCCAGCAGATGATGCATGACCAGATGCCGGCAGTAATGATTGCCCATTCGACGATTTTTGAACCGGTGCGCAAGGAAGTCACGGGCTATGAAATCGATCCGTTTGGCAAGCATTTGTTCTGGCAGGTTGATATTAATCAGTAGTTTTTCTCTGCCCGGCGTTCAGTCGGGCAATCTTTTCGCAATTTGTGCTGCTTACATCATTTTTTGTCACAACAAACCCGCCAGACTTTTGCTATAACTTCAAATGCATACTTGCAGATAACATGGAATACCATCATGCGTACTCACACTTTTTTTAAAGTTGCAGTGCTTTCTGGTCTGTTGGCGTTAGCGGGCTGTTCGTCTAAAGTCGCCGCCCCCGAACAATATTCAGGCTTTTTAAAAGATTATTCTGGATTGCAGCAAACAACGTCCGCAACGGGTAAACCGACGCTGCGTTGGGTCGACCCGTCGTATAACGAGGCAAATTACGACAGTATTTTATGGACGCCAATCACCTATTATCCAGCGCCAAAACCAACGACCCAAATTGGTCAAAAAACGCTTGATGAGCTTCTGGCTTATACCAACACCAAAATGAAAGCGGCAATCAGCCAGCGTAAACCTGTTGTTACAACGCCAGGTAAACACAGCCTGATCTTCCGCGGTGCGATTACCGGTGTGAGTTCACAGAAAGAAGGTCTGCAGTTCTATGAAGTAGTGCCCGTCGCGTTAGTGGTTGCAGGTACGCAGATGGCAACGGGGCACCGCACCATGGATACCCACCTCTTCTTCGAAGGCGAGCTGATTGATTCGGCGACGAATAAGCCGGTCATGAAGGTTGTGCGTAAAGGCGAAGGTAAAGAGCTGGCGAACGAAAACACGCCAATGGGCTTCGCAACGTTAAAACAGGTTGTGGATGACATGGCGACGGATGCCACCATGTTTGATGTTAAGAAAACCGCGAAATAATCAAAACGGCCTGCAGCAATGCAGGCCTTTTTTTATGCCATACGCAAACGTCTGAACCAGGTTTCCGGTTTCGTAAACATCACCATATTCCCGCCCAGAATCAGCAGTAATCCAATGATGCCGTTGAGATGCCACACGTAACCTTCATAGACCGTGGAGATGGACAGCGCCACCAGCGGGAAGAGCAGCGTACTGTATGCCGCTTTGCCCGGGCCAATGCGTCCCACCAGCGTGAAGTAGGCACCAAAAGCGATGACCGAACCAAAAATGGCGAGATAAAGCAGCGCGCCAATGTAACTCACCGTCCATTCGGGGATAAAACTGTCACCCCGGAACAGGGCAATGCAGCCCATAATGACCGTACCGTAAAACATCGCCCAGGCGTTGGTGGTCATGGTCTCCAGCCCTTTTCGCTGGTGGCGCATGCTGATCATATTGCCCAGCGAGAACCCGTAGGTCCCCAGTGCTGAAAGGCCAATCCCCGTCAGCAGGGAGGCACTCCAGCCACTCGCCAGCAGGTCGTCCCAGAAGAGGGTGATGATCCCGATAAGCCCCAGGGCCGCCGCCGTCCAGAAGCGTGCGGGTGGGCGCTGACCGAAGAAAATAAAGCTGTTGATGGCGTTATACAGTACGGCCATCGAGAAAATCACCGACTCCAGCCCGGTATTGATGTGCGCGGCGGCGGTGTAAAAACACCAGAAGTTGAAGCAAAAAACGCAGCATCCTTGCAGCATGCAAAAGAGATGATCCCGCAAGGCCAGCTTACGAAGCCGACGCAGGGCAATTAAGACGATCATGATCGTGGCGCAGGCCACGGCAAAACGCCAGAAAATTGACACCGGAGCTGCGACTGGCCCCTGTTGCAGGAAAATGGCAATCCAGGTTGTTCCCCATATCACCACCACCAGTCCATAGAGTAATGCGTTCATTGTTGCTCTCTTCTCACACAGCGAAAAGTGCAGTCTGGCGCGAGTGGCATGACATTGCTTTCACCGATTTGCGGTGGACTTGCATATTCTTGCGCTTTTTTGTGGCTGCAGATCTGGCATCGTGGTGCAACACTTCATAGACTGAGAGTCTGATTACTCACCCGTTAATAGCTATGTCTCGCGCTTACGATACCTTTGAAACGCTACGCCAGCAGAACGCCGTGCTGCGGGAAACCGTTGCGCTGAATTCCGGTATTCAACTGGCAGCCTGGTACAACAAGCACGACACGATAACCGTAAAAAGTAATCACCATACCCTCAGCCTGTACGTGGCGGACGGTTATGAGAGCTATCAAAAAACGCCGGGCGGCTGGAAAAACGGCGGCGGCCCGGACCGTTTCTGTCTGATGCCAAAAGAGAGTGAATCGACGTGGGATATTCGCGATGACCTGTCGTTTGTCCATCTCTACTGCACCGATGAGCATTTGCGTGATGTCGGGGAAAAAATCTGGGACAAGCGCCCGCTGTCCCTGACGCTGGATGAAAAGATTTTCGGCAGCGATCCGAAAATTACCGCGCTTTACCGTCAGTTTTTGCTCGGCTGCGACTGGCAGCAAAAAGCTAACCAGCTCACCCTGAGTACCGCGTCTACGCTGTTGATGACCCACCTGTTACAGAATTACTCCAGCGTGCAGTGGAAACTGCCGGTGGTGACCGGCGGGTTGTCACCGTTTGTGCTGCGTAACGTGCTGGCGTTTATCGAAGAGAACCTTTCCCAGCCGCTAACGCTGGCGGAACTGGCCGAACAGGCCGCGCTGAGCGAGTATCATTTCGCCAGGATGTTCCGTCAGTCCATGGGGCTGGCACCGCATCAGTACGTGATGCAGCGTCGAATGGAGAAAGCCAAAGCGCTGGTGCAGCACACAACCACACCGCTCACGGATATCGCGCTGGCCTGCGGGTTTAACTCCGCCAGCCATTTCAGTAACCGCTTTCGCAGCATGATGGGCATAACGCCCTCGCAGCTACGCGCGGCGAAGGTGTGAAAAGACCGTATAACATACGCCGCCCAGCACCAGCCCCCAGAACGCAGAGCCAATACCCAGGATCGTGACGCCGCTGGCGGTCATCAGAAAGGTGACAATTGCCGCGTCGCGCTCCGTTTCGTTGTTCAGTGCCTGATACAGGCTCCCGCTGATGGTGCCCAGCAGCGCCAGGCCGGCGAGCATCTGGATCCAACTCAGGGGAAGGGAGGCCATCAACCCGGAAATGGATCCGCCAAAAATGCCCGCCAGCAGATAAAATCCTCCTGCGGCCATGGCGGCAAGCCAGCGTTTGCTGGCATCCGGGTGCGCATCCGGGCTCTGGCAAATCGCAGCGGTGATCGCGGCGATACAGATGGAAAAGACGCCGAGCGGGGATAACACCAGTGCCAACCCTCCGGTGACGATCATCAGCGGTGATACGGCCAGAGGATAGCCGGAAGCCTGCATCGTGGCGAAGCCCGGCGCATTCTGGGACGCCATGGTGACCAGGAAGAAGGGCACGCCAATGCTTATCAGACTGGTTAACGTAAAGGTCGGCGCGATAAACGTGGGCATCACCACGGAAAGGGTTAACTCTTTTGTGACAACGTCACCTCCCGCCCAGGCCACCATACTGCCCACCAGCAACGTGGCGACAATGGCGTAGCGGGGTGCCAGCGCTTTGGCGAACAGCCATGCCGCCAGCATGCTGCCGCACAGTAAAAAATGCCCCTCAAGATTGCTGAACGCCTGCAGTCCAAACCTGAGCAGCACCCCGGCGAGCATAGCGGCGGCAAGGGAATGCGGGATAAGCTTCATCAGGCGAGCAAACAACCCGGTTACGCCGCACAGCAGAATGAGCGCGTTGGCAAAGATAAAAATCCCGATGGTCTCGGCAAGCGTTACCCCGTGCAGGCTGGTGGCTAACAGCGCCGCGCCGGGCGTAGACCAGGCGGTGAGTACCGGGGCTTTATACCACCAGGAAAGCGCCAGCGTGCTGACCCCCATACCTATCCCCAGGGCCGTCATCCAGCCGGCGATCTGCTGCGCGTTTGCTCCTGCGGCAGCGGCGGCTTGCCAGATAATGGCGGCGGAACTGGCATATCCCACCAGAACGGCGACAAAACCGGCGAGAACGGCAGAAAAGAGTGAGGATGAAGGGCGCATAAAAACTCCGTTGTGCGTTATAACGTCCGCCCTAAGGTAACACTGTGCGTTATAGCGTACAAGTGGTATGATCGGTCGCATCAGGAGGGAACATGGACATCACACAACATCTTGCTTACACACTGAAAACCGAGCGTCAGGCGCGTGGCTGGAGCCTCGCCAGACTGGCGGAAGAGACCGGCGTTTCAAAGGCCATGCTCGGGCAAATCGAGCGCAATGAATCCAGCCCGACGGTATCCACGTTGTGGAAAATCGCCACGGGGCTGAACATCCCTTTTTCTGCCTTCATCACGCCGGCAGCTGACAGGCAGGCGGTATTCGACCCGGAACAGCAGGCGATGGTGGTGAAACCGTTATTCCCGTGGGATGAGACGCTAAAGTTTGACCACTTTTCGATAACCCTCGCTGCCGGCACCCTGAGCGAATCCACGCCCCACGAGGCTGGCGTGATTGAACACGTGGTGGTGATCAGCGGCGAACTGGAGATGAACATCGATGGCGAGTGGCAGACCATTACTGCCGATTCGGGGGTGCGTTTTGCCGGGGATAAACCGCACGCCTATCGCAACAGCAGCGACCGGCCGGTGCATTTTCACTCCCTGATCCATTATCCCCGCTGAAGCGACGCAAAACTGTTTCGCTGCCGCATACTTCTGACTACAATAGCCGCCATTTTGACCATAACGGATAACGACGAAGTATGCGCCTGCAATCCCATCATCTCGAACTCTTAAGCCCGGCCCGCGACGCCTCCATCGCCCGTGAAGCGATCCTTCATGGTGCTGATGCCGTCTACATTGGTGGACCTGGCTTTGGTGCCCGCCATAACGCCAGCAACAGCCTGAGCGATATTGCTGAACTGGTGCCGTTCGCCCATCGCTTTGGGGCGAAAGTGTTCGTGACCCTGAACACCATTCTGCATGATGATGAGCTGGAGCCTGCGCAACGTTTAATTACCGACCTCTACCAGACCGGCGTCGATGCCCTGATTGTGCAGGATATGGGCGTGCTGGAGCTGGATATTCCTCCCATTGAACTGCACGCCAGTACCCAGTGCGATATCCGCACGGTAGAGAAGGCGAAGTTTCTTTCTGACGTGGGTTTTTCCCAGATCGTGCTGGCGCGTGAGCTGAACCTGAACCAGATCCGCGATATTCACCAGGCGACCGACGCAACCATTGAATTCTTTATCCACGGCGCGCTGTGCGTCGCCTATTCTGGTCAGTGCAATATTTCCCACGCCCAGACGGGGCGCAGCGCCAACCGCGGCGACTGCTCTCAGGCATGTCGTCTGCCGTATACCCTGAAGGACGATCAGGGCCGCGTTGTGGCGTTCGAAAAACACCTGCTCTCGATGAAAGATAACGATCAGACCGCCAACCTGGGTGCGCTGATTGACGCCGGCGTGCGCTCCTTCAAAATTGAAGGGCGTTATAAAGACATGAGCTACGTGAAGAATATCACCGCTCACTATCGTCAGATGCTGGATGCCATCATTGAAGATCGCGGTGACCTGGCGCGTGCGTCGGCCGGTCGTACCGAGCATTTCTTTATTCCGTCAACGGACAAAACTTTCCACCGCGGCAGCACTGACTACTTTGTGAATGCCCGTAAAGGGGATATCGGTGCGTTTGATTCACCGAAGTTTATCGGTTTACCGGTGGGTGAAGTGCTGAAAGTGGCAAAAGATCACCTCGACGTGGAAGTGACCGAGCCGCTGGCCAACGGCGATGGCCTGAACGTGATGATCAAGCGTGAAGTGGTGGGCTTCCGTGCGAATACGGTGGAAAAAACCGGTGAAAATCGCTATCGCGTATGGCCAAACGAGATGCCTGCGGATCTCTACAAAGCGCGCCCTAACGCGGCACTGAACCGTAACCTTGACCACAACTGGCAGCAGGCGCTGCTGAAAACCTCGAGCGAACGTCGTATCGCGGTGGACATTGAACTGGGCGGCTGGGAAGAGCAACTGATCCTGACCATGACCTGTGAAGACGGTATCAGCGTGACGCATACGCTTGATGGTCTGTTCGAGGTGGCAAACAACGCGGAAAAAGCCCTTAACAACCTGAAGGATGGCGTGGCGAAGCTGGGGCAGACCCTTTACTACGCGCGTCATATCGACGTTAACCTGCCGGATGCCCTGTTTGTTCCGAACAGCCAGCTGAATCAGTTCCGCCGCGAGACGGCAGAAATGCTGGATGCCGCCCGCCTGGCTAACTATCCACGCGGCAGCCGCAAGGCCGAAACCGTTCCTGCGCCGGTTTACCCTGACACGCACTTGTCCTTCCTGGCGAACGTCTATAACCACAAAGCGCGTGAATTCTATCACCGTCACGGCGTACAGCTGATTGACGCAGCCTATGAAGCGCATGAAGAGAAGGGCGATGTGCCGGTGATGATCACCAAGCACTGTCTGCGCTTCGCCTTCAACCTCTGCCCGAAACAGGCGAAAGGGAATATTAAAAGCTGGAAGGCCACACCGATGCAGCTGGTGAATGGCGACGAAGTGCTGACCCTGAAATTTGACTGCCGTCCGTGCGAAATGCATGTGATTGGCAAGATGAAAAATCATATTTTCAAAATGCCGTCACCGGGTAGCGTTGTGGCCTCCGTGAGCCCGGACGATTTAATGAAAACCCTGCCGAAGCGTAAGGGTAATTAATTACCGAAAGTGCGTGTCTGGTTTGCGCGATTTCTGCCACAGGTGGTGTTCGCGCAAACCTTCCGCTGACTCTTCTGCAACGCTGCGTAATTCATCGCTATCCGCTTCATGGCGGAGCTGATGTTCCACATTCTTTACCCACACATATTCATGGCCTTTATGTCCTGCCATCAGCTGACCTGAAAATAACCCACACACCAGCAATATCAGCGTTAACCCTTTTCTCATCATTATTTCACCGTTGAATGCCATCGCGGGACTATCATGCCAATAATTTCTTCGGGAAATTATTCAAAAATTCAAATTAGCGCAAAGAGAGTGTCAAATTCTGTGCGGCGACAGCTGTGATGAGACTTTTCCTAAAATTAGCATCAAGTTTGTTAACCGCCAATTCTGGTACGTAATTAGCCACTAGCTTTAAGGATAAATCCTATATAATGGTTAAACTCTGGCTAAGGAATGGGTCTTGTTAAATGAAAAAAATGATAGCGCTTGCGCTGCTGGTGGTTGCTGTTGGGGCGGGTGCAGGTATTTACTCTATTAGTAATGACGAACCAGAATATATTCAGTCCGCGAAAGCGCGTGTTGGGTCATATTTAACCAGCGATTACGGACGCGTGGCCTGTAATAGCACCAGAATTGATGACCAGCGCTGGCAATTAGGCTGCACCAATCAGGCAAGAGGTAAAACATTCGAGTTCGCGGTTTATCCGTCTGAAAAAGCACCGTATGGTGTGTCGCGTTCGTTTTATCTGGAAGCCATCAATGATGATGCAAAACAGAGCGCGGAGCAGGGTCTGATGCGTTATTTGCAAATCAATACCAAAGCGGGTTAATCAGGCTGTTTACCTTTCATTGAGACTATGGATGTTAGTTTGTAAGAGATCCGCTGCCCGGCCATGGAGTGTCGGGACGTAGAGACCAAAATACAAATCTATCCATGCAAGCATTTACCGCCATATTATGGCGGTTTTTTTTGTCTGCAATCCGGCCACTAGCGGGCAGGACGCGAATAGTGTTTGCGATACTGGGCCGGTGAAAGGGCGAACTGCTGCCGAAAATGGTGACGCAGGGTCGATGCCTGACCGAATCCGGTCTGCTCTGCGATGCTGTCGATACTTAAGCGACTGCTTTCCAGATAATCTTTTGCCCTCAGCAGGCGCTCATTGAGCAGCCAGCGCGCGGGCGTGGTGCCGGTCGCATCCTGAAAGCGGCGCAGAAAGGTGCGTTGACTCATGCCGACCCGACGCGCCAGTGAATCAACGCTGTGCGATACGGCAAGATGGGTGTGCAGAAAATCAAACAGTTGACCGAGACGCTGACTTTCGCGCAGTTGCGCCACCGGGCGGCTTAGCTGCTGCGGCAGTGAGCCATCCCGGTGCGGGGGAATGACCAGACGACGCGCTACGGTGTTGGCGATTTCCATCCCATAATCCCGCCGGACCACGTGCAGGCATAAATCGATGCCTGCCGCGCTGCCCGCCGAGGTGAGAATGTCGCCGTCGTCCTGATAAAGTACATCTTCAACCACCTCGATGGCCGGGTAACGGGCCTTAAGCGCCTCAATATAGCGCCAGTGCGTTGTGGCTTTACGCCCATCCAGCAGCCCGGCAGCGGCAAGAACAAACACGCCGGAACAGATCGACAAAAGCTGGCATCCCCGCGCATTGGCCTTACGTAACGCCGCGCAGAGCGCGGGCGGAACCGGTGAATCCAGTCCTCGCCAGCCGGGCACAACGATCAGGTCGGCCGTCTCAAGCAGGGTTAAATCGCCGTCGGTGATGAGGCGAATCCCCCCGGTCGCCCGAAGTTCACCGCTGTCTACGCCCGCCACGGCAAAACGATACCATTCGTCTCCCAGTTCCGGACGCGGCAGACCAAAGATTTCCACTGCCACGCCAAACTCAAAGGTACACAAACCGTCATACGCCAGCACAATGACCTGAGGGCGGGAAATCTGTCTTAAGTTTGTCATCTTTTTGCTGTTTTCTGGCATAAGCGAGCGCATTCACGGGCTGAATTTGTGGATAGAGTAGTGTTAACACAAACGCCAAAGATGAGGAAGGATCATGAGTTATGTTACTGAATTTCCGGCTGCTGAACCCCAGGAAGCCGTTACCCATTTTCTGCGCCGCCTGAGCGTCGAGACCGATTGCGCCGATGTGCATCATGCCATCATGAATCATGAACAGGATTTCGTCCTGCTGCACGTCGTCGGGAGCCCGCAGCAGTTCGCCCGCCGTCACGTTCCCGGTGCGCTACATATGCCGTGGAGTCAGATTACCGCCGAACGCATGGCCCAGTGGCCTGACGGCACGCTGTTTGTGGTCTATTGCGCCGGGCCTCACTGCAACGGTGCGGACAGAGCCGCGCTGAAGCTGGCGCGTCTGGGGCTGCCGGTGAAAATTATGCTCGGCGGGATCACCGGCTGGGAAGATGAAAAGTTTGAGTTTGCGAGCCAGGAATCGCTCTCCGCACTGTGAAGATGAATTTTTTTCAACACCCGTGAAATTTTCTCGTTTGCCGGCTGGCGGCAGGTATGACATCTTTTTTTGGACATTTAGACATCCAGAAGTCTAAAGATTCAAATAATGAATTATCACTGCGGGCAATTATTGTCGGCAGATAAAGGAGATTTCCATGCAACGACACCATGCCCCATACCGCGCCGATGTAGTTGGCAGCTTTTTACGTCCGGATGCCATCAAACAGGCTCGCCTGAAATACGCCAGCGGCGAAATTGATGCCGGGCAGCTTCGTGCGGTTGAGGATGAGGCGATCCGCCATGTTGTCGAGCAGCAGTGCGCCTGTGGCTTGCATGTGGTGACCGACGGTGAATTTCGTCGTGCCTGGTGGCACTTTGATTTCTTCGACGGTCTGCAGGGTGTTGAGCGTTACGATTCTCAGCAGGGTATTCAGTTCAACGGTGTACAGACCAAAGCCCACGGCGTGCGCGTGACCGGCAAACTGGGCTTTGGCGATCACCCGATGCTGGAGGATTTCCGCTACCTGAAAAGCATTAGCGGGAATGCTCAGCCGAAGATGACCATTCCCAGCCCGAGCGTGCTGCATTTCCGCGGTGGGCGCAAAGACATTGATGCGACGGTCTACCCGGATCTGAAGGACTATTTTGACGATCTGGCGACCACCTGGCGGGACGCGATTCGGGCGTTTTACGACGCGGGCTGCCGTTATCTGCAGCTGGATGACACTGTCTGGGCCTATCTCTGTTCGGACGATCAACGTCGTCAGATCCGCGAGCGTGGTGACGATGCCGACGAGCTGGCGCGTATATATGCCCGCGTTCTGAATAAGGCACTGGAGGGCAAGCCGGACGATCTCACCATCGGGCTGCATGTCTGTCGCGGAAACTTCCGTTCAACCTGGATTTCCGAAGGGGGCTATGAGCCGGTGGCTGAAGTGCTGTTCGGGACGGTCAACGTGGATGCCTTTTTCCTTGAGTACGACAATGACCGGAGCGGTGATTTTGCACCACTGCGTTTTGTTCGCCCGGGCAAGCAGCAGGTGGTGCTCGGCCTTATTACCACCAAAAATGGCGAGCTGGAGAACCCGGAAGGGGTGAAGGCGCGTCTGGAAGAGGCGGCGAAATACGTGGCTAAAGAGCAGATTTGCCTGAGCCCGCAGTGCGGATTTGCCTCTACCGAAGAGGGCAACAGCCTGAGCGAAACCCAGCAGTGGGACAAAGTCCGCCTGGTGACGCAGATCGCCAGCGAAGTCTGGTAAACCCTCCGCCACAGCGCTGCATTATAAAAGTGCAGCGCTGTACCATTCTGAGTCGTTCTTTTTACATCCTTCGTTACTTCTCCTGTCATAGCGCTTTATCCATCCTGGCATCCTTTTTGCTCTCTCTAAGCTGACGTTTTTATTTTCTGCGTCCACGCCGTAACGGACGCCTTTGCACAGCTTTCTTTTTCAGGAGTGAAAATATGCACCGTCGTACCTTATTAAAAGCCTTCGCATTGTCCGCGTCTGTCGTAGCTATGGGGATGAGTTTTGGCGCTCAGGCGGCCGATACCATCAAGGTGGGGATCATGCATTCCCTTTCCGGCACGATGGCGATTTCCGAAACGCCGCTTAAAGATGTTGCGCTGATGACCATCGATGAGATCAACGCCAAAGGGGGCGTGCTGGGTAAGAAGCTGGAACCGGTAGTGGTTGACCCGGCCTCGAACTGGCCGCTGTTTGCTGAAAAAGCGCGCCAGCTGCTGAGCCAGGACAAAGTAGCGGTGGTGTTTGGTTGCTGGACGTCGGTGTCGCGTAAATCGGTGCTGCCGGTGTTTGAGGAGCTGAACGGACTGCTGTTCTACCCGGTGCAGTATGAGGGTGAAGAGATGTCACCTAACGTCTTCTATACCGGCGCCGCGCCAAACCAGCAGGCGATCCCGGCGGTGGAGTACCTGATGAGTGAAGACGGAGGCAGCGCGAAACGCTTCTTCCTGTTAGGCACCGATTACGTTTATCCCCGCACCACGAACAAAATCTTGCGTGCTTTCCTGCATTCGAAAGGGGTGGAAGACAAAGACATTGAAGAGGTATACACCCCGTTTGGTCACAGCGATTACCAGACAATCGTTTCCAGTATCAAAAAATTCTCTGCCGGAGGGAAAACCGCGGTGGTTTCCACCATCAACGGCGACTCCAACGTTCCGTTCTATAAAGAGCTGGCTAACCAGGGCCTGAAAGCTACCGATGTTCCGGTTGTGGCCTTCTCCGTGGGAGAAGAGGAGCTGCGCGGGATTGACACCAAACCGCTGGTGGGCAACCTGGCGGCGTGGAACTACTTTGAGTCCGTTGATAACCCGACCAACCAGGCGTTTGTGGCGGATTACAAAGCGTATGCCAGGGCACACAAATTGCCGAACGCCGACACCGTGGTCACCAACGACCCGATGGAAGCCACCTACGTCGGGATCCACATGTGGGCGCAGGCGGTTGAAAAAGCAGGTACCACCGACGTCGATAAAGTTCGGGCGGCAATGGCCGGTCAGTCCTTCAAGGCCCCTTCAGGCTTTACGCTCACCATGGATGCCACCAACCACCATCTGCATAAGCCGGTCATGATTGGCGAAATTGAAGGTAACGGCCAGTTTAATGTGGTCTGGCAGACGGAACAGCCGGTGCGTGCTCAGCCGTGGAGTCCCTTCATTGCCGGTAATGACAAAAAGCCCGATCAGCCGATGAAAACCGCCAGCAACTAAGTTATCACCGCAGGGAGAAAAGTCATGAACGCCATACGCACGATCATCGCTATTGTGTGGCTTACCGGACTGCTGCCAGGGATGGTGCAGGCATCGGATGCCGACCAATTCGTGGCCGCCAGTCGCAGCCAGCAGGCAGAACTGTTGACGCAGTGGGCAACCGCACCGGAGGCGGCACGGTTGCCGCTGCTCCAGGCGCTACAAAGTGAAAGTCTCTATACCGACAGCCAGAAACATGCGTTTGCACAACGCCAGGGGGCAATGGTTCCCCTGGGTGAAACAAAAGCCGCAGCAGGCCAAACCAAAGCCGTGCGTCTGACCAACCGGCTGCGCAATCTGGTGGCGACGGCAATGGCAACCCATCAACTTGTGAGTGACAGTGTCACGGAAAGGCGTGCGGCAGCTCGTCAACTCCAGCGGGATGCACAGCCTGAAATGCTCGATTTCCTGCAAAAACGGGTGAGCAGCGAAACGGATGATGTGGCCCGTCAGTCGCTGATGCTGGCGCTGGCGAACCTCCAGCTGGCAAGTCCGCAGGCTGCGGTGCGCCTGAACGCTGTGGTGCTGTTAGGGCAATCAGACGATCCGGACGTTCAGTCCCGGCTGACGCCGTATACGCAGGCAGCATCGGAGCCGGATGCCGGCGTGCGTGCTGCCGCTGCCGAAAGTCTGAAACAGATTGAGCATCGCCTGATGTGGGGCGATCTGCTTGGTCAGGCGTTTATGGGGCTCTCGCTGGGGTCGGTACTGTTGCTCGCCGCGCTGGGGCTGGCAATTACCTACGGCCTGCTGGGGGTGATTAACATGGCCCACGGGGAGATGCTGATGCTGGGCGCGTACGCCACCTGGATGGTTCAGCAGGTGATGGCCGGCTTCGCCCCACAGTGGCTGGCGCTCTACCCGATCGTTGCACTGCCGGTGGCGTTTATTGTGACCGCCAGCATCGGGATGGTGCTTGAGCGTACCGTTATTCGTCATTTGTATGGCCGACCGCTGGAAACGCTGCTGGCGACATGGGGTATTAGCCTGATGATTATTCAGCTGGTACGCATGACGTTTGGCGCCCAGAACCTGGAGGTGGCAAACCCGCCATGGCTGTCCGGTGGCGTGCAGGTGTTTGCCAATCTGACGCTGCCGTGGAACCGCATTGTGGTACTGGGTTTTGTGCTGCTGGTGCTGTTCTTCACGTGGCTCATTCTGAACAAAACCCGTCTTGGTCTGAACGTGCGCGCAGTAACGCAAAATCGCAGTATGGCGGCCTGCTGCGGGGTACCGACAGGTCGCGTCGATATGCTGGCCTTTGGGCTTGGCTCGGGGATTGCGGGTCTGGGGGGCGTGGCGTTATCGCAGTTAGGCAACGTTGGGCCAGAACTGGGCCAGGGTTATATCATCGACTCGTTCCTCGTGGTGGTGCTTGGCGGGGTGGGTCAACTGGCAGGTAGCGTGGCCGCGGCGTTTGGGCTGGGGATCTTTAATAAAATTCTCGAACCGCAAATGGGGGCAGTATTGGGCAAAATCCTGATCCTGGTGGCGATTATTCTGTTTATTCAGAAACGTCCGCAGGGGTTATTCGCACTGAAAGGGAGGGTTACTGACTGATGAGCCAGCCGCTTACCTTAACGCTGGCGCGCAAAGCGCCACGCACGACGCAGATAGCCGGTAGCCTGATCGTGGCCTGCCTGCTGGTTTTACCGTTTTTCGCCTTACTGCCCGCGACGCATCCGCTGGCGATCTCGACCTGGATGCTCACGCTCACGGGTAAGATCCTCTGTTATGCCATCGTCGCCGTGGCGCTCGATCTGGTGTGGGGCTATGCCGGAATGCTCTCCCTGGGGCACGGTATCTTCTTCGCGCTGGGCGGCTATGCGATGGGCATGTACCTGATGCGCCAGGCGGCGGGTGACGGGCTGCCCGCGTTTATGTCGTTTCTCTCCTGGAGTGAACTGCCGTGGTTCTGGTGGGGGACGCAGCACTTTGTCTGGGCACTGGTATTAATTGTGATGGTGCCGGGGATGCTGGCGCTGGTGTTTGGCTGGTTTGCCTTTCGCTCAAAAATCAAAGGGGTCTATTTTTCGATCATGACCCAAGCGCTGACGTACGCGGGGATGTTGCTGTTCTTTCGCAATGAAACCGGCTTTGGCGGAAATAACGGCTTTACCGGTTTTACCACGCTGCTCGGGTTCTCCGTTACCGCGACTACCACCCGTATTGCGCTGTTTCTGGCTACCGTGATGCTGTTGCTGATAGCGCTGGGCACAGGCTTCGCGCTGGCGAAAAGTAAGTTCGGTCGCATTCTGACCGCGGTGCGTGACGCCGAAAACCGCCTGACGTTTTGCGGGTACGATCCCCGTGGTTTCAAGCTGCTGGTGTGGACACTTTCAGCCGTACTCTGCGGTCTGGCCGGTGCACTGTATGTGCCGCAGGTGGGCATTATCAACCCGGGTGAAATGTCGCCAACCAACTCAATTGAAGCGGCCATCTGGGTCGCGCTGGGGGGGCGCGGCACGCTGGTCGGCCCGGTGATAGGCGCGGCGCTGGTAAACGGTGCGAAGAGCGTCTTTACCGTCGCCCTGCCGGAATACTGGCAGCTGTTTCTGGGGCTGATTTTCATTGCCGTGACGCTGTTTTTACCGCGCGGTGTCTACGGTCTGTTTCGTAAGGGAGAACACTAATGCAGCCAGCCGAAGGATTATTTACCCGCCAGTTACCCGGGGATCGCTATCGCGACCAGACCGATCCGGTACTGCAGCTTGAAGCCATCAACGTGAATTTCGATGGTTTTCAGGCGCTGACGGACCTCTCACTGAACATTGGCGTGGGTGAATTGCGCTGCGTGATTGGCCCCAACGGTGCGGGAAAAACGACATTAATGGACGTGATTACCGGCAAAACGCGGCCTAAAAGCGGCAGAGCGCTGTACGATCAGTCCATCGACCTGACGGCGCTTGAACCCGCCGAGATTGCCCGCCAGGGCATCGGACGTAAGTTCCAGAAGCCCACGGTCTTTGAAGCGCTCACGGTGTGGGAAAACCTTGAGATTGCGATGAAAACTGACAAATCCGTCTGGGCGAGCCTGCGGGCCAGACTCAACGGCGAGCAGCGGGACCGTATTGACGAGATGCTGCTCTTGCTGCGGCTTGGCGGTGAGCGCGATCGCCGCGCCGGGCTGCTTTCGCACGGGCAAAAGCAGTTTCTGGAGATTGGCATGCTGCTGGTGCAGGACCCGCATCTGCTGTTGCTGGATGAACCGGCGGCCGGAATGACCGACGCGGAGACCGACTATACGGCTGAGCTGTTCAGAACCCTTGCGGGCAAACACTCCCTGATGGTGGTCGAGCACGATATGGGCTTTGTCGAAACCATTGCCGACCACGTGACGGTGCTGCACCAGGGACGCGTGCTGGCGGAGGGGTCACTTCGCCAGGTGCAGGCCAATGAGCAGGTCATAGAAGTCTATCTGGGACGCTAAGGAGCCGTCATGTTACAGGTGAACGAACTGAATCAGTATTACGGCGGCAGTCATATTCTGCGCGGGGTCAGTTTTGAAGCGGCGACCGGTGAAGTGACCTGTCTGCTGGGGCGCAACGGGGTGGGGAAAACCACGCTGCTCAAGTGTCTGATGGGCCTGATCCCGGTAAAAACAGGAGACATTATCTGGCAGGGAAAAAAAATCACCCACAGCAAGCCGCACCAGCGCGTGCAGTCGGGTGTGGCCTATGTTCCGCAGGGGCGTGAGATTTTTCCACGCTTAACGGTCGAGGAGAATCTGTTGCTCGGGCTGTCACGCTTCCCCGCCCGCGACGCAAAGCGCGTCCCGGAGGATATCTGGCAGTTGTTCCCGGTGCTTAAAGAGATGAAGCATCGTCGTGGAGGCGATCTCTCCGGCGGTCAGCAGCAACAGCTGGCGATTGGTCGCGCCCTGGCGAGCCGGCCACAGCTGTTAATCCTCGATGAACCCACGGAAGGTATTCAGCCGTCGGTGATCAAAGAGATAGGCCTGGTGATCCGCAAGCTGGCGGACAGAGGGGATATGGCAATCCTGCTCGTAGAGCAGTTTTACGATTTCGCCGCTGAACTTGCCGACAGCTATCTGCTGATGTCGCGCGGGACCATCATTCAGCGTGGACGGGGCGATACAATGGAACAAGAGGGCGTTCGCGGACTGGTTGCGATTTGAAATGTTATATTATAACATCCTCATTCTTATAAAACGGAGTGAGGAGTTTGTTTTGGCTGCACATATTGGCAAATTTGCAATGACTCTGGGGGCGCTGCTGGTAAGCGGTCAGCTGTTTGCCCATTCGCATGGACATCAGATGACGGAAGCGGAACAGAAGGCGGCGAGCGGCGTCTTTGAGGATAAAGACGTCAAAGACAGAAAGCTGTCTGACTGGGATGGGACATGGCAATCCGTCTATCCGTTTTTGCTCGATGGCGCGCTGGATCCGGTTTTTAAACAGAAAGCGCAGAAGGATAAAAAATCCTTCGACGAGGTGAAAGCTTACTACCGCACAGGGTATGCGACGGACGTTGAGGCTATCGGCATCGAAAACAACGTGATGGAATTCCACAAAGGTAAGGCTATCACTCGCTGCCAGTATGATTACAGCGGCTATAAGATCCTGACTTATGCATCAGGTAAGAAAGGGGTTCGCTATCTGTTCGAGTGTAAAGATCCGGACAGCAAGGCGCCGAAGTTTGTCCAGTTCAGCGACCATACCATCGCCCCAAAAGCCTCTTCCCATTTCCATATCTTTATGGGCAACACCTCCCACGAGGCGCTGCTAAAAGAGATGGATAACTGGCCGACGTACTACCCGAACGAAATGTACAAACAGCAGGTGGTCGACGAGATGCTGCACCATTAATGGCCTGCCCGATGCCGGGTGGGCGTCATGCCGCCCGGCGTCGAGGACTTAAGCCACTTTCGGCATTTCGCACCACGCCTTCACGCTCATTCCACGCAAAATCATCAGCCAGGCAATCACGATGGCAACCATCATGATCGCAAACAATGACCAGTGCGGCAGGTTGGTAAGGATAATACCGGTGATCATCGGGTTTGCCGCCGCCCCAAGCCAGCCCAGCGCCTGTGCAGAGAAGTAACTCGCTTTCATACCCGGCGGGGCAATATTGTCGATCAGCATATATTCGCCCGGTGCATAGATAATCTCACCCAGCGTAAACACCGCTGCCGCAATGCCCCAGTAGACCAGGTTTTCCCCGGAGAGCATAAAACCGCCCAGACCCAGGACGAAGAAGAGTGTTCCCACCGTCATCAGCGGACGTATATTGGTGGCGGAGATCTTGCGACCGATAACGTATTGCAGGGTGACGACCACCGCAGCATTCACCGGCAGCACCACGGCAACCACGTTTTGCGCAAAGTTGCTGTCGGCATTCGCAGCCAGCACGTACTGCGAAATACAGCTGGCGAATGACCCGCCCACATACGACGCCAGCAGGCCGGAAAGGGTGTACCAGAAGAGGGCGCGGTCTTTAAGCAGTACTGACGGTTGCCACGGCATTTTCTCTTCGGTGGCATCGAGCGCAACGCTTTTTTGCACAAAGAAATGGATAAAACCGAGCGGCAGTGCGGCACAAAAAGCGGCCAGCCAGAACGGCAGCTGCAGGCTGTACATCACCAGTAAGGTGCCCACCGGCGGCCCGATCGTCCAGCCAATGTTCAGGAAGCTATAGTTTAGCGAGAAAACGCGCGCTTTTTGGCTCGAGGTTAGCACATCGGCAAACCAGGCCTTCAGCACCGTTGAAAATACCGAATAGGCGCAGTTAATCAGGGAAAAGAAGAGCACCACCAGCGTGACGTTATCCACCAGCGGGATAGCAACAAACCCGGCAATAAAGGCGACGATTGACATCAGCATGTAGCGCTTTTTATCAAACTTATCGGCGAGGATGCCAAACCCCATACTGAATACCACACCGACGGTAAGCGCAATGGTCAGGGCATAACCAATATTCTCAACGCTCATATTAAATACGCGCGTGAGATAGATGGTCATAAACGGCAGCGTTGCCCCACGACCAATGGTTAATAATAACGACGACGCCAGCAGCGCTGCGGTTGAGCGCCTGAGTGATGGTTTCATATTCCTGCCTGACAATTGCGTTTGTTTTTTTTGAGCCGCAGAGATTCTGGCCGCGCTTGCTCGCCGCCATCCTGCAACGTGTATTATTTTAGGTATATATCAGGAGTATCACGACATAAGGGGCTTGTATAGCGCCTAATTTATCCGTAAGTGCTTCAGTTGACTGCCAGAAATAATGATCTTCTCGTGGCATGTTTTTTTCGTTACCTTGAAGTGTTTACAAAAATTTAATCATTCAGGGGCAGAGTATGACGCGAAAAGACGGGCTGCTGGCGTTGCTGGTGGTCATCGTATGGGGTCTTAATTTTGTGGTCATCAAGCTTGGGTTGCATAACATGCCCCCACTCATGCTGGCCGGTTTGCGTTTTCTGCTGGTGGCCTTCCCGGCGCTCTTCTTTGTTGCGCGCCCGAAAATTCCGTTCAGACTCTTACTGGGATACGGCCTGACCATCAGCTTTGGCCAGTTCGCGTTTCTGTTCTGCGCCATTAAGTTCGGGATGCCCGCCGGTCTGGCTTCTCTGGTGTTACAGGCTCAGGCGTTCTTTACCATCATTCTCGGGGCGTTTGTCTTTGGCGAGCGTCTGCAGGGTAAACAGCTGGCGGGGATCACCCTTGCGGTGTTCGGCGTGCTGGTGCTGATAGAAGCCAGCCTGAACGGGCAGCACGTGGCGTTACTGGGCTTTATGTTAACGCTGGCGGCGGGGCTGAGCTGGGCCTGCGGGAATATCTTCAACAAGCTGATTATGCAGCATGAGGCGCGCCCGAAGGTGATGTCGCTGGTGGTCTGGAGCGCACTGATCCCCATTGTTCCGTTTATGGTTGCGGCGCTCATTTTTGATGGGTCGGACGTGATGCTGAAAAGCCTGGTGGAAATCGATCTCACCACCATTTTATCGCTGATCTACCTGGCATTTGTGGCCACCATTATTGGTTATGGGATCTGGGGATCGCTGCTGGGTCGCTACGAAACCTGGCGCGTGGCGCCGTTATCCCTGCTGGTTCCGGTGGTAGGGTTGGCCAGCGCCGCGCTGTTGCTCGATGAAAAGCTGAGTGCGCTGCAGCTGCTGGGGGCCGTGCTGATCATGGCCGGGCTGTACATCAACGTGTTTGGTTTGCGCGTGCGTCGGGTAACGCGGGCAAGAGGATAGGCATAAAAAAAGCCCCGCATCCGCGGGGCAAAAACGAATCAGAAGCTGTGCTGATTATAATAAGGCACGCCTAACTCGTCGGATTTGTCACTACCAGCACCCATGTGGTTGAAGTCATAAGGTGACTGGTCATGTGCTGACGGCAAAATCATCGTGTCACGATTATTTTGCTGCGTTGCACGAGGGGTTTGCTCCGCGAAGGTCTGGCTGGAAAACAGCACCAGCAAGGCGAGGGCGGCGGAGGCTGTAACTTTCATGATTTCCTCGGTTACGTCTTTACAGGCGATGATTAACTACAATGTTTTAGTGGATACAGGTATCGGGATTCACCCGGCACGCTGGTAATACGGTATTTGTGAGGCGGCACGTCGAAGTAGTTCTTAAACGTACGCGTCAGGGTTTGCTGTGATTCAAAACCGTAACGTTCCGCCAGATAAAGGATCGGCTCATTGCTTTCTTTCAGCTTCTGGGCAATTTCCGTCAGTTTGCGGCTGCGAATATATTGACCTAATGAATGGCCGGTCTCTTTTTTGAACATCCGTTGCAGGTGCCATTTGGAGTAACCTGAACGCTCTGACACTTTTTCAAGGGAGAGCGGCGATTCCAGGTTATCTTCGATCCAGTCCAAAATGCTATGAATAGTAATAGCGTCAGTATTGCGTCTGGACATCGTCATACCTCTTTTTCTGTTTACGGCAGTATTTTCTTAAGCAAAAGCTCAAGCGTTGCCACTTCATCTGCCGTTAAGTTTTTTGTTAGTTCCTGATGCAGTGTTTGTCCTACTAGTTGATGACATTGCTCGCACATAGCCGCGCCATCGCTGGTGAGTTTCACCAGGACGCCGCGTTTGTCATTCGGGTTAGGGCTTCGTTCTATCCATCCTTTGCAAACGAGACGATCGAGCATGCGGGTTAGCGCACCCAGATCGACAGAGAGCACCTTTTTCAGCTCAACCGGCGTGATACACACTTCGCAGCGAATGGAGCACAGCACTTTGAACTGCGTGGCGGTGATATCCAGCGGTGACAGATAGTCATTGAGCAGGCGATCTTTTTTCTGGTTAACCATATGAATAAGACGACCCAGCGGAATAATGTCGTTAAAGAGATCACTGGTGCTTTTCACAATGGTTGCCCTGGCAAGTAGTTTAGTCACGGCAGATATTATTGCTCAGGCAAGTATAAGTCAACTGAATGGATCAGCGGATGCCACGAATTGCTAAAACGTTTCATGAACTTTTTTTGCATGCTTTCAATTCAAATAGATAACGAAGGGTTATCGTTAATGACCGTAAATAATCGTTACGTTGAGCGAATGGCTGAACGTCACACTTTCACCCTATAATTGCGGTGATAAACATGGATAAGGACAACGACGCACTATGTTGGATTTGATTAAAGCAATTGGTCTGGGGCTGGTGGTATTGCTGCCGTTGGCTAACCCGCTAACGACGGTTGCGCTCTTCCTGGGGCTGGCAGGGAACATGAACAGCGCCGAGCGTAACCATCAGTCGATGATGGCATCGGTCTATGTGTTTGCCATCATGATGGTGGCTTACTACGCCGGACAGCTGGTGATGAACACCTTCGGAATCTCCATCCCGGGTCTGCGTATTGCTGGCGGACTGATTGTCGCCTTCATCGGGTTCCGTATGCTGTTCCCTGCGCAGAAAGCGCATGAGTCACCTGAGGCCAAAAGCAAATCCGAAGAGCTGGAAACCGAGCCCAGCGCGAATATTGCTTTTGTCCCGCTGGCGATGCCAAGTACGGCGGGACCAGGAACAATTGCGATGATCATCAGCTCCGCGTCAACGGTGCGGGATGGCGCGACCTTTCCGGACTGGGTCATCACGGTTGCGCCCCCGCTGATTTTTGCACTGATTGGTATCATCGTATGGGCATCCTTGCGCAGTTCTGGCGCGATCATGCGCTGGGTCGGCAAGGGCGGTATTGAGGCGATTTCCCGCCTGATGGGCTTCTTACTGGTGTGTATGGGCGTGCAGTTTATTATCAACGGCGTGCTGGAGATTATTAAGACGTACCATTAATCACCCGCCCGGTAATGCAAAACGGCAACCTCGGTTGCCGTTTTACGTTGACTGCGGTCTACCCGTGATGGGCCTGTTCTTCCAGTGCGACCGGCCATTTACGGAAGATGAGCAGGGACCAGATGAGCGCCACCAGTGCCGGAATGGCACCCAGATAGCCAATCGCCGACATCGACACGTGAAGGCTAATCTGATTTCCCAGCAGCGCGCCCGCGCCAATACCGAGATTGAAAATCCCCGAGAACAGTGACATCGCCACATCCGTTGCGTCCGGGGCGAGGGCCAGCACCTTCACCTGCATTCCCAGACCGATAATCATGATCGCCACTCCCCAGAACAGGCTCAGGACGGCCAGATGACCCTCGCTGCCCGCCGCTGGCATGAGTAACACCAGGCACGCCAGCAGTAAACCAATGGCGCTACTGACCAGCGCCGACGCGTGCTGATTGCCGAGCTTACCAAACAGAATACTGCCAATAATGCCCGCGCCCCCCAGGATCAACAGCAGAACGGTGGCAAAGTTGGCGCTAAAGCCGGCCACGACCTGAACGAACGGCTCAATATAGCTGTAGGCGGTGTAATGCGCCGTGACCACAATGACCGTCAGCAGATAGATACTCAGCAATGCCGGACGACGCATTAACAGCGGCAGGCTTTTCAGCGAGCCGGAGTGTTCGCTTGGCAGCTTCGGCAGCAGTTTAATCAGGCAGACCAGGGTGATCATTGCCCCCATGCCGATAGTGAAGAACGTGGTTCGCCAGCCAAAGTATTGCCCAACGATACGGCCAATCGGCAGGCCCAGGACCATAGCCAGTGCCGTGCCGGTGGCGATTAGGCTCAGCGCCTGCGCGCGTTTTCCCGCAGGTGCCAGGCGGATGGCCAGTGACGCGGTGATCGACCAGAATACGGCATGGGCAAAGGCGATACCGACGCGGCTGATGACCAGCACCGTAAAGTTCCACGCCAGAAACGACAGGACGTGGCTGACGATAAACAGGGCAAACAGCCCGATCAGCAGCTTTCGCCGTTCCATCTGGCTGGTCAGCAGCATAAACGGCAGTGACATCAGTGCCACCACCCAGGCATAGATGGTCAACATAATGCCCACCTGCGCGGTTTCCATCTGGAAACTTTCAGCGATGTCAGACAACAGCCCAACCGGAACAAATTCTGTGGTATTAAAAATAAACGCGGCAATTGCCAGCGTGACCACGCGTAGCCACGCGACTCTGCGGGTAACTGTGTTCGTTGTCATAGCGATGTCGGAGATTCGTTGCTGAAAAGAAGAGGAGACGATCTTAAAACGTCAACCGGCGAAAACTCAACCATTATGTGATGCAGATCTCAAAATTCACCTGGTAAAAGCGGTAGCCGGGGGCATGGTTTTCATTGAATATAAAAGAACATCACAACAAAAACAGGCGGTAAGACAATGCAGGAGATTGATTTTTATCTGGTAGATGCGTTCAGCAATGCCTCTTTTGGTGGAAATCCGGCGGCCGTGTGCCCGTTAGACGCATGGTTGCCTGATGAGACACTGCTCAGAATGGCACAGCAGCATAATCAGTCGGAAACGGCGTTTTTCGTCTGCAGTAAAGCGGGAATTGAGTTACGCTGGTTTACCACCCTTACCGAAGTCAACCTTTGCGGACATGCCACACTGGCAGCCGCGTACGTCCTGTTTAATGAACTCAACTATCCTGACCCGCGTATCCACTTTGATACCGCCTCTGGCCAGCTGACGGTTAGCCGGGAAGGGGACTGGATGACGCTGGACTTCCCGGCATGCCCGACGCAGGAAGAGACGCCCCCGCCGGCGATGCTTGCGGCGCTGGGGATCGGCCATTACGTAGAAGCCCGTAAGGGGCGAGCCTGGGTGGTGGTTCTGGAAAACCGCCAGCAGGTTGAGGCGCTTGCGCCGAATATCTCGGCAATGACGCCTGGCGAACATAAGGTCAGCGTGACGGCGCGGGGAGAGGGGGATTATGATTTTGTGAGCCGCTTTTTCTCACCGGGAGTTGCCGTCTGGGAAGATCCGGTCACCGGATCCGCGCATACAATGCTTATTCCCTACTGGAGTGAAAAACTGGGTAAAACAGCGATGTTTGCCCGCCAGGTGTCGGCTCGTGGCGGTGATATGCGCTGCGAACTGAAAGGTTCACGCGTGCTGATGAGCGGGCAGGCCTCGCTGTATCTGAAAGGCACCGTCTTTCTGCGCTAAATAACCATAACAAAAGAGGAAGAGACAATGCAGGAAATTGATTTCTATCTGGTCGATGCCTTCAGCGACAGGGCGTTTGGCGGCAACGCAGCGGCGGTTTGCCCCCTGGAAGAGTGGCTGCCGGACGAGACGCTGCTCAACATGGCGCAACAGCACAATCAGTCTGAGACGGCCTTTTTCGTACGCACTGACGGCGGATTCGAGTTGCGCTGGTTCACTACCCTTGACGAAATTAACCTGTGTGGACATGCCACACTGGCGGCATCGCATGTCATTTTCGAATACCTTGATTACCCACACACGGAAATCACCTTCACCACCCGTTTCGTCGGCGAGCTGACGGTAAAACGCAGCGGTGACTGGCTGACGCTCAACTTCCCGGCCTGGCCGACGGCGGTCGTCGATAATCCGCCAGCGCTGCTGTTGAGCGCGCTGGGTATTGAGCGGGCAAAAGAGGTGCGTCTCGGGCGCGACTACATGGTGGTGCTGGAGAACCAGCAGCAGGTAGAGGCCCTCACGCCGGATATCTCAGCAATGATTCCGCTGGATAAGATGGTCTGCGTCACGGCACCGGGCGATGAATATGACTTCGTCAGCCGCTTCTTCTGTCCGGGAGAAGGGGTGCCGGAAGATCCGGTCACGGGATCCACTCACAGCATGTTGATTCCCTACTGGAGCGAAAAACTGGGCAAAACCGTGCTGAACGCGCGCCAGGTCTCGCGACGGGGCGGGGATTTACGCTGTGAACTGGCGGGGGACCGGGTGTTAATCGGCGGTCAGGCCACCCTGTATCTGAAAGGGCATATCTATTTACGCCAGGCGATGTAAGCCAGGAATGGGCCACCGTCATTTCATCATCGGGAATGACGGTGGCTTGCGTTAATCAAACGTTCGTTTTTCCCCCTGCCAGCCAGACGTAATCAGAAATTCACGCCACGTTAAGGTGGCAGGGTTTATGGTTCTGCTCCAGGTAAGATCCCGGTCTTTTCCGTAATAGCCGTAGTTCACGGCATATTCCGTCATGCCGGTAATTTCACTGACCAGTGCCGCGTTGTCTGCGAAATCGGGGAAGTGGTGAAGGAGTGCTTCTCGCGTGTAGGCTGAGCGATACCGGGCTTTTATGCCGGTGACCTCCGTGAAGGTTTCCACCATCTCACGCGGCGAAAGACACTCACCGACAACGGGTAACGTCATGCCGTTGTAGTGTTCAGGGTTATCGAACATCTCAAGCACCGCAGGGCCGGTCGCCGTGAGCGGGTCGACAAAGGGCGCCCGAACGTCTTCCGGGAGATAGAGGGGAAAGATCAGCTCGTCGCCTTCTTTACGCGGCGGATAATATTCGGCCAGATTGGTGTAAAAGAACGCCAGTTGAATAAACGACGCGCTGACGGGGAGTGTGCGGATGTACTCCTCAATTCGGCCCTTATCGCTGAAATGAGGAGCCCATAGAGTTCCGGCCGTTATTCTCTCGACGTTTTCCAGACTGCTGAAGACAAGGTGTTTTACCCCGGCGTTGACGGCGGCATCTGCAAGCCTGTAACCCAGCGCCGTTTCACCCGTTGGCATCTGCGTCGATACGGGGATGAAACCTGGTGTCATCAGAAACGCTCCGTCTGACTCGGCAAACGCCCCGATCAGATGCGCATCATTGCCCGTCTTAAGGGTGATTTGTCTCAGTTCAGCACCCCGTTCCGCCAGCTGTTTCGCCGCAGGAGAGTCCGTGTTTTGCGTTAAGGCGCGCACCCGATAGCGCCCACTTTGCAGCAAGGTTGTGGTTACGCTACGTCCTTGTTTACTGGTGGCACCAAAAACTGTTATGAGTGGTTTTTTATCATACGACATTTCATTCTCGCTCTGTGTTGTTGCGGTAGTGCATTATCGGAATGCGGGCGGCGAGCGTGAAATCGATTTATTTCTTACATGATATCCATCCTATGAATACCAAAAAGCCTGACGTAAACCTGCTGCTGACTCTGGAAGCGCTGGTCGCGGAGCAAAATGTCACCAGGGCCGCCAGCCGGCTTTGTCTTAGCCAGCCTGCCGTCAGCGCGCAGCTTAACCGGCTGAGGGGGATGTTTAACGATCCGTTATTGATCCCGGGGCGCAGGGGGATGACGCCAACTCCCAAAGCTCTTGAGCTGATGGCGACGCTTGGCGGGGCGCTGGCAAAAATACGGGATACGCTGCAATCACATGAGGACTTTGATCCGCTGCACGATTCGCTAACGGTCTCTCTGGCCTGTACTGATTACGTGCAGGCCGCGGTCATTATGCCGCTGATTGTCACCCTGCAAGAGATTGCCCCCGGCGTGCGTATTGCTGTCAGGAATTACGATCCGCATCAGCTAGCCCATCAACTGAGCTCAGGCGATGTTGATGCTGCCATTGCTACGCCAGACCCTGCGCAGGCGCAGCTCAGAACGCAACATCTTTATGACGAATCGTACGTGCTTATCGGGCGCCCTCAGCATCCTGAACTGAACGACCAACTGACAATGGAAGCGTTCGCAAAACTTGAGCATATTATCGTGTCCCCCTCGGGAGGCGGTTTTACCACGCCGCTTGATGTCATGCTGGCGGAGTCAGGGTTGCAACGTAAGGTTGCGGTGTCTGCGGCATCATTTCTGTTTGTTCCCGGCATGGTGCAGATGAGCCATCTGGTAGCACTGGTGCCCCGACGATTAATTATGGGAACCATTAACCCGCTCACCGTGGTGGAACTCCCCTGGCTGAAAGAGACGTTTGACGTCAGTCTTATCTGGCATGAACGCAGCCATAACCACGCAGGACACCGCTGGCTAAGAGATACCCTCGTCAGCCTGAACCGCAATGCTGATATAAGTTAACGGTATGAAGTACGTGTGCAGGGCTGCGCTATGTTGAAATAAAAACAACAAGGAGCCCGCCATGTATTCCATTACCGCTGAATCTGCACATCACCCTGATATTTTGCATCTGATTGCCGCGCTTGACCGCTATCAGAGCGAACTCTATCCCGCTGAAAGTAACCACCTGCTCGATCTGACCGAACTGCCGACAGCCTCGCTGATCCTGATGATTATTCGGGACCGGCAGCTTCATGCCGTCGGGTGTGGTGCCGTGGTGCTCAACGGCGACGGGACCGGTGAAATGAAACGGGTGTATATCGATCCGGCTCATCGCGGGCAACATCTCGGCGAGATGCTGCTGGCGGCGCTGGAAGATGAAGCCCTGAGCCGTCACTGCCACACGCTTCGCCTGGAAACGGGCATCCGGCAACATGCCGCCGTCCGTCTGTATGAGCAGTGCGGCTATGAGCAACGTCCGGCGTTTCCGCCATATGTTGATGACCCGCTGAGCCTGTTTATGGAGAAGGCACTGGTGGTTGACGTTCGTTTAGCAGCGCTATAAAAGCCTCCAGTGGGCGGGTCATAGCCCCGCGGCGCCAGACCAGCCAGGTGGTGAGCCAGCGCCAGTTTTCTTCCAGCGGCCAGGCTTCCACCTGATGGTGGCCTGGCATACTTTCCAGCATCGAACGAGGCATCAGCGCGATACCGGCGCCCGCGATGACGCAGGCGAGCATGCCGTGATAAGACTCCATCTCATGAATACGCCCGGGCGTGGCTCTGTCGGCGTGAAACCAGCTTTCCAGATGTCGGCGATACGAACAGTTTGCGCGAAAGGCGTAGACGTCACTGCCGCTTACCTGCGTGGCGCGTGCCACTTCTGCATGCCCGGCGGGCGTGACCAGCATCATCTCTTCCCGGTAAACCGGCATGCCTTCCAGTTCCGGATGCGAAAGGGGGCCATCGACAAACGCGGCGCTTAAGGTTCCCTCCAGTACGCCGTCAATCATTGTGCCGGACGGCCCGGTAGAGAGGGCAAACTGGATACGTGGATAGCGCTGGTTAAACTGCGCCAGGCTTTCCGGAATACGCACGGCGGCGGTACTCTCCAGCGCGCCAAGCGCAAATAATCCCTGCGGTTCATCACCGGCGACGACCATTCGTGCCTCATCGACCAGCGCCAGGATCTGCTTGCTGTAGCGCAGGAAGCTATGCCCGGCGGGAGATAAACGTAAACGCTGGTTCTCACGAATAAACAGCTCAACGCCAAGATCGGCCTCCAGCTGGCGGATGCGGGTGGTCAGGTTCGATGGAACGCGATGCACCTTTTGCGCCGCCTGGGTGATGCTGCCGGTGAGCGCCACGGCGTTAAACATTTCAAGCTGAGTTAAGTCCATACCATTCTCGATTCGTGAACAAGGTGGTTAGTATTATTCATTTTTAAGAAATAGCAGAGTGCGCCACAATGAATCAACCGTTATTACGTGGAGATCATCATGACTTATTCCTCTGCTACACATGCCCTCTCTGTTAACCCAGCCACCGGCGAGACGCTCGCGGCGTATCCGTGGGCGAGCACCGACGACGTTGAACGCGCAATTGCGCAGGCTGATGCCGGTTTTCGTCAGTGGAGACGCGTAAGCGTTTCAGACCGGGCGCAGAAGCTGCGCGATCTCGCCAGCGCGCTGCGAAACCGTGCAGACGAGATGGCCCGAATGATCTCCCGTGAGATGGGCAAACCCATTTTGCAGGCGCGTGCTGAAGTGGCAAAATCCGCCAGCCTCTGCGACTGGTATGCGGAACACGGCCCGGCAATGCTGCAGCCTGAACCGACCCTGGTAGAAAACCAGAACGCGGTGATTGAATACCGGCCGCTGGGACCTGTTCTTGCCGTCATGCCGTGGAACTTCCCGCTCTGGCAGGTACTGCGTGGCGCGGTACCCATCCTGCTGGCCGGGAACAGCTATCTGCTCAAGCACGCGCCAAACGTACTCGGCTCGGCTGACCTTATTGCGCAGGTATTTGCTGACGCCGGTTTTCCGCAGGGTGTCTTTGGCTGGGTGAATGCCACGAATGAGGGCGTGAGCCAGGCGATCAACGACCGTCGTATTGCTGCCGTAACCGTAACCGGCAGCGTGCGCGCGGGGGCGGCGATTGGTGCGCAGGCGGGGGCAGCACTCAAGAAATGCGTCCTGGAGCTGGGCGGTTCAGATCCGTTTATTGTGCTCAATGATGCTGATTTGGATCTGGCGGTGAAAGCAGCCGTGGCCGGACGTTATCAGAATACCGGACAGGTTTGCGCCGCCGCTAAGCGCTTTATTGTGGAAGAGGGCATCGCTGATGCTTTCACCCAGCGTTTTGTCGAGGCGACGGCGGCCCTGAAGATGGGGACGCCGGATAGCGAAGAAAACTTTATTGGCCCGATGGCGCGATTTGACCTGCGCGATGAACTGCATCAGCAGGTGCAGGCCACGCTGGCCGAAGGCGCCACGCTGCTGCTTGGCGGGGAGAAAGTCGCCGGTGAAGGTAACTACTATGCACCGACCGTGCTGGGGAATGTCACTGCCAGCATGACGGCATTTCGTCAGGAGCTGTTTGGTCCGGTTGCGGCGGTTAGCGTTGCGAAAGACGCGGAGCACGCGCTGCAGCTGGCTAACGACAGCGACTTTGGTCTGTCCGCAACCGTCTTTACCGCGAACGATACGCTGGCGGAGAAATTCTCCCGTGAGCTGGAGTGCGGTGGGGTGTTCATCAATGGTTTCAGCGCCAGCGATGCACGCGTGGCCTTTGGCGGCGTGAAGAAGAGCGGTTTTGGTCGTGAGCTTTCCCACTTCGGTCTGCACGAGTTCTGTAACGTGCAGACGGTATGGAAGAACAGAGTCTAGTTTGCTCTCCGATAACGGCCTTCAGCACGAAGGCCGTTGTCATTTTCCTGCAATGGTTCTGTCATTTTCGTTTCGTAGACTCGCACGCGTCTAACGTCTTGTTACTGAAGAAAATTATGAACCTAACGCAAATTTTTCGCCGTATTGCGCAGCGCCTCATCCCTCGTCAGTTTGGCCTGCTGACCGGTATTTTCTGTATTATTGGTCTTTTCTCCGCACTGCAACTCTCCTCTTCATTTTTGCTCAATGCTTCCCTGAAGGACGCTCAGCGCAACGAGCAGCAAAATCTGCTGGCGTACCAGCAACAGAGCAAACTGGATCTGGCCCGCGTGTCTCTGCTGGCAGCAAGCGATCTGCTTAACCGCTCCGGCGTCTGGTTTATGCAGGATAAAGAGACCGGCTCTGAAGGAAGCTGGCACAGCCTGATGGACGAAGCTCAGGCGTCGCTGACGGTTTCTCAGCAGGCCTGGAACGCCTGGCTGGCGCTCAATCCGCCAAAAGATGACGCCCTGATCACCAGCTACCAGCTTTTCTACGGTGCCATCAAGGAGCAGGCGGAAGGGCTCATCAAGACCAACACGATTGACGCCTTTTTTGCCGTACCTGCCCAGGCTTTTCAGACTGACTTCAACGAAAACTATGCCCGCTATCAGCAGGCCAGCGAGAAGCAGGCGATGCAGGGCCGCCAGAGTCTGATGGCGCAACTCTCTGGCCTGCAAACGCTTTTTCTGATAGCGCCGGTTCTGCTACTTGCCATCGCCATTCTGGTGTGGTTCGGCATGTCCCGCTGGGTCATTACGCCGCTGCGACGGTTGATTGCTCACATTAACCAGCTGGCGGCAGGAGACCTGTCCGGTACACCGCCGGGCGTACTGCGCTTTAACAAGGAGATCGGACAGTTAAGCGACAGTGTTTCCACCCTGCAGCACGGACTGCAGGAACTGGTGACCCAGGTCAGCAATGCCACCCACGCAATGGTTGAAAATATAGGCTCGCTGGCGCAGGGCAACCAGAAGCTGTATCTGCAGTCGGCTCGTCAGGCGAAAGAGCTTGAGGATGTGACGACACACATTGCCGCGCTGGAAAACCACGTGGAAGGGAATACAGGTTATGCAAAGCTCGCCAGCTCCAGGGCGGACGAGGCGCGCCAGGTAGCCGCGGGCGGCGATCGGATGATGACAACCGTCAATGCCTCCATGCAGGCGATCGTTGACCGATCGTCAGAGATGCGCGGGATCGTGGCGATGATCGACAGCGTGGCGTTTCAGACCAACATTCTGGCACTGAATGCGGCCATCGAGGCCGCCCATGCGGGGAACCACGGGCGCGGTTTCGCCGTTGTCGCCCGGGAAGTGGGGCTGCTGGCCAGAAAGAGCAGCCACTCGACGCAGACTATTCAGGCGCTGATCAATCACTCTTTGCAGGGCATCGAAGACGGTTCCCGGGCCGTTAACCTGCTGGAAGATAATCTGCAGCAGGTGATCGGGCTGGTGGCTAATTTAAGCAGTCTGCTGAATGAGATCTCGGTCGCGACCCTGAGCCAGGGGGAGAGCATTCATCAGATGACGCGGCAGCTTCAGGCGTTGAATCAGGTTTCCCGTCAGACCGACATGCTGGTGTCTGACGCGTCGGATGCCTCTGAACGGCTGCATAAGCAATCCGATCTTTTATTGCAGGCGGTTTCGCGTTTTCGTCTTAGCGCCTGACGCAACATATAAGCCTCTGTTATACTCGCAGCCCGTTTTAGCCTGAGGGCAAGGAGCAAAGTGTGGCTGCGGTCATCCATAATGAGATGTTGGACGAGATTCTGTCGCAGGTTCGTCCGTTAATTGGAAAAGGGAAGGTTGCCGACTATATTCCGGCCCTTGCCTCGGTCAGCGGGAATAAGCTGGGTATTGCCATTTGTACGGTAGACGGGCAGCGTTACCAGGCCGGTGACGCCACCGAGCGTTTTTCAATTCAGTCGATTTCAAAAGTACTCAGTCTGGTTGCGGCCATGCGTCAGTATGAGGAAGACGAAATCTGGCACCGCGTGGGGAAAGATCCGTCCGGGCAGCCTTTCAACTCACTGCTTCAGCTCGAAATTGAACAGGGTAAGCCGCGTAACCCGTTTATCAATGCCGGTGCGCTGGTGGTTTGCGATATGCTGCAAAGCCGTCTCAGCGCCCCTCGCCAGCGCATGCTTGAAATTGTCCGTCAGCTCTCGGGCGTCGCGGATATTGCCTACAATGCGGTGGTGGCGCGCTCGGAGTTTGAACACTCCGCCCGTAACGCGGCTATCGCCTGGCTCATGAAATCGTTTGGTAACTTCCATAACGATGTCGCCACCGTGCTGCAAAACTATTTTCATTACTGCGCGCTGGAAATGAGCTGTGTTGAACTGGCACAGACATTCTTGTTCCTCGCCCATCAGGGGCATGCGCCGCACCTCGCGCAAGATGTTGTCTCGCCCATGCAGGCGCGTCAGGTGAATGCCCTGATGGCGACCAGCGGGATGTATCAGAACGCCGGAGAGTTTGCCTGGCGCGTCGGTCTTCCGGCTAAATCGGGTGTCGGCGGCGGGGTGGTGGCAATCGTGCCTCACGAAATGGCGATTGCCGTCTGGAGCCCGGAGCTGGATGAAACGGGAAATTCACTTGCCGGTGTGGCAGTTCTGGAGAAACTGACCCAACGTCTGGGACGTTCCGTATACTGATGTCGACCCTGGATCCGCTTTTTGCCCGCCTGGCGCGATCGCCTTTTCGTTCGCGCTTTCGCTTAGGCACGAAGGAACGGCAGTACTGCTGGGACAAAGGTGCCGAAACCATTGACCAGCACGCCGCCGATTTTATTGCCCGGCGCCTTGCACCGGCCCATCCCACCAATGACGGGAAACAGACGCCCATGCGCGGTCATCCGGTGTTTATCGCTCAGCATGCCACCGCCACCTGTTGTCGTGGCTGTCTGGCAAAGTGGCATAACATTCCGCAGAGTGTTCAGCTCAGCGCGCAGCAACAGCATTATATTGTCAGCGTGATCCACCACTGGCTGGTGCTGCAGATGAACGCCTAAATTTGACGAGTTATGCTCCTGTTGTATTTGTGTTATAGATGCAGGTTAAGTTAGTTCAGATCCTGCTGACGATCGACATAATCGCCATAAGTTATTATACGGAATGATATTTAATGCGTTCTGCTCTCTCTGCCTTCAGGTTTTTTCAACCCGATACTCCGCTGCGTAATGCGTCGTGGATCTTTATTCTCACCACCTTATTCTATTTTGTGGGTGCTGAATTGCGTCTGGTTGAAGCGTTGTCGCTGTTCTGGCCACTGAATGGCGTTATGGCGGGAGTATTCGCCCGTTATGCTTATCTGAATCGTCTGCATAACTACGCGGTCGCGTATGTTGCCATGCTGATGTACGACGCGGTCACCACCAACTGGGGAATGGCCTCGCTGGTGATTAACCTGTCGAATATGATTTTTATCGTCGTGGTCGCCATACTGGTTCTGCGTGATAAACGGCTGATGAAAACCCCCGATCCGCTTAATGCGCTGCGTCTGTTTAACTACTGCCTGATTGCCGCGCTGCTGTGTGCCTTGCTTGGCGCGGTGGGGTCGGTCGGTATCGACAGTCACACCTTCTGGCCGCTGTTTGCCGACTGGTTTAGCGAGCAGTTTTCAACGGGGGTGCTGATTGTGCCGTGTATGCTGACGATTAGCCTGCCCGTACGTGATATTCAGTTACGCCTGGAGCAGCTGTTCCCGGTTATGGCGCTGATTGTCTCGGTGGTCGCGTCGGTGGTGATTGGCGGCGCGGGGAGCCTCTGTTTCCCGCTGCCGGCGCTTATCTGGTGTGCGGTACGCTACCCGCTGCCCGTCACCTGTTTACTGACGTTTCTCACGGGCGCCGTTGAGATTATTCTGGTTGCCAACTCCATTATCAATATTGCCGTCGCGACACCGCTTTCGACCCCGATGATGTTCTCAGCCCGGCTGGGCATTGCCACCATGGCTATTTGTCCGGTGATGGTCTCCGTCAGCGTGGCGGCCATTAATTCACTGATTCGTCAGGTATCACTGCGGGCAGATTATGATTTTCTGACGCATGTCTATTCCCGCTCCGGGCTTTATGAAGCGTTAAAGCAAGAAGAGGCGCACCGGCATTCGCGTTTTTTAACCGTCATGCTGCTGGATATCGATTACTTCAAAAGCATCAATGATAACTACGGTCACGAGTGCGGTGATCGCATACTGGCGGCCTTTGCCCGGCAGGTTCAGCAGGTTGTCGGTGAGGACGGTATGGTGGCGCGAATGGGCGGAGAAGAGTTCGCGGTGGTCGTGAACTCCGGGGATGCGCAGCACGGTTTTGAACTGGCTGAACGCATTCGAACCACCGTCGCACATCATCCGTTTACCTGGCGCCAGCAGACGCTGTATCTGACCGTCAGCATTGGCCTGGGCAGCGGTAAATCTGAGTCATGGCAGTTGACGGAGGTCTTTAATAAGCTGATGGCTGAAGCGGACGATCATCTCTATCGTTCAAAGAAAGCGGGGCGAAATCGGACCAGCGCCCGGCTGTCGGATGAGCAGGTTACTGCAACGTCCGGCAGCGAAACATCACTGCATTAGTCGTCATGAGCCAGTGACGTTAACAAATAGCGTCTGAACAGGATATTCGTACACTGACAATGTCTCTGTTTAAGCTACGCTTTTAGTAAAGCTTGCGTCAGGAGACGTTATGAAAACACCTGCAACCCCTGAAAACGAAACGGAACGTCTGAACTCGCTGCGCGAATCAGGCCTGCTTGAAATCGACAGTTCGCCGGCCTTTGACCGCCTGACGCGTCTGGCAAAACGCTTTTTCCAGGTGCCGCTGGCGATGGTCAATCTTATCGATGAGCATTCGCTGATCGTGAAGTCAGCGGATGGCCAGGCACCGGACTCTGTCCCGCGCAATATCTCATTTTGTGGCCATACGATCCTCAGCGAAGCGCCGCTGGTGGTGGGGGACATGCGTCAGGATGACCGCTTTGCCGATAATCCGCTGGTGGCCGGTGAGCCAGGCGTTCGTTTCTACGCTGGTTTCCCGCTGCGTCTGCGCGACGGCGCGAGCGTCGGATCGCTTTGCCTGATTGATTATTCTCCGCGCGAGTTTACGGCGGCCGATCTTGCCGTGCTGGGAGACCTGGGCGCGCTGGCAGAAGATGAATTTGCCGCCGTCAGTGCGGCGACTACCGATGAACTCACCGGCTTATTCAACCGTCGGGGCTTTAATCAGCTCGTCCGGTTTACCCTGTCCGTCGCCCGACGCCGTGCAGAGCCGTTAACCCTCGGCTGGCTGGATCTGGATCGTTTTAAGGAGATAAACGATCGCTACGGTCACGAGGAAGGGGATAAGGCGCTGAAGGTGATGGCGCAACTGATGCGTTCCTCCTTCCGTGAGGCGGATCTGCTGGTTCGCTTTGGCGGGGATGAGTTTGCCGTGCTGTTCGCCGATACGGATGAGCAGGGGGCCTGGATTGCGATGCAGTATCTGGCCGAGCAGGTCGAAAATTATAATGCCCGCAAACTGCATCCGTGGTCGCTTCTGTTCTCGTGGGGCCTCAGTGAATTCGACCACAATGGCCATGACCTGCAACAGTGGCTAAAAGAGGCCGATGAAAAGATGTATGCCATGAAGCAGCAGCGCCATCGCGAAAGATGACATAACAAAAGCCTATGATCGATCCGTTTGCGTTAATAAGATGTTAATTGCACAGTGACGGTATTCAACGTAAGGAAAAACAATGAATACCTCACTGCACATCAAAAACCTCACCCGGGAAGAGATCCTCACCCACCTCGATGCGTTGTCCGCGATCCTCGAAAACTGCGTTAACGGCGGCGCATCCGTCAGTTTTATGTTGCCCTTTAGCCCGGAAAAAGCACGTGCTTTCTGGCGCGGTATTGCTGAGAGCGTGGGACGCAATGAACGTCTTGTGCTGGCCAGTATCGATCCGCAGGACGGTGTTATCGGCACGGTACAGTTGATCACCGATCAGCCGGAGAATCAGCCGCATCGCGCGGATGTGGCAAAACTGCTGGTCCATGAAAAAGCGCGCCGTAAAGGGGCGGCAATGGCCCTGATGGAAGAACTTGAAGTACAGGCCAGAGCCAGAGGCATTTCGGTCCTGGTACTGGATACGTCCACCGGCAGCGGTGCCGAGACGTTCTACCAGCGTGCTGGCTGGCAAAAAGTGGGGGAGATCCCGCGCTATGCATTGATGCCGGATGGCGCGATGACCGCCACCTCCGTGTTCTATAAATTCTTATAATTATTTTTCACAACTCCATCATGAATTGATCAAAACAGGGTTCCCGGTCGTAAAGTTTTGATAAGTTATCGTACCAATCTTATCAGGCTGTATGACTAATTATAAAAGGAACCCATTGTGAACACACTTAACCGTCATGATTTTCCCGGTCCACACTATCCGGAACGTATCATTCAGTTTGGTGAAGGCAATTTCCTGCGGGCGTTTATCGACTGGCAAATCGACCTGTTAAACGAACATACCGATCTTAACGCCGGTGTGGTGGTCGTTCGTCCCATTCAAAGTGATTTTCCGCCGTCGCTGAATACGCAGGATGGACTGTATACCACGATCATTCGCGGCCTGAACGAAAAGGGCGACGCGGTGAGCGATGCACGTCTTATCCGTTCCGTTAACCGCGAAATCAACGTTTATAACGAATACGATGCGTTCCTCAGGCTGGCTCATAACCCGGAGATGCGCTTTGTGTTCTCGAATACCACGGAAGCGGGGATCGGTTATCACGCGGGCGACACCTTTGAAGATGCGCCTGCCGTCAGCTACCCGGCGAAACTGACGCGATTGCTCTTCGAGCGTTTCAGTCATTTTAACGGTGCGCCAGACAAAGGCTGGGTCATCATTCCGTGTGAACTGATTGACTACAACGGGGATGCGCTGCGGGAACTGGTGCTGCGCTACGCGCAGGAGTGGGCGCTGCCGACGGCCTTTACTGAATGGTTGAACGATGCCAACTGCTTCTGCTCGACCCTGGTTGACCGCATTGTAACGGGTTACCCGCGTGACGAAGTGGCCGCCCTGCAGGCTGAACTGGGTTATCAGGACGGGTTCCTGGATACCGCCGAACACTTCTATCTGTTTGTGATTCAGGGCCCTGACTCCCTTGCCAGCGAACTGCGTCTTGATAAGTTCCCGCTCAACGTATTGATCGTGGATGACATCCGGCCCTACAAAGAGCGTAAAGTCGCCATTCTGAACGGTGCGCACACGGCGCTGGTACCGGTAGCTTTCCAGGCCGGGCTGGACACGGTAGGCGAGGCGATGAACGATGCTGACGTGTGCGCTTTTGTCGAAAAAGCTATCTATGAGGAAATTATTCCGGTACTGGATTTGCCGCGTGATGAGCTGGAATCATTCGCCAGTGCGGTAACGGGCCGTTTCCGTAACCCTTACATCCGGCATCAGCTGCTGTCGATTGCCCTCAACGGGATGACCAAGTTCCGCACCCGCATTCTGCCGCAGCTGCTGGCAGGGCAGAAAGCAACCGGGTCATTGCCTGCGCGACTGACGTTTGCTTTAGCGGCACTGATTGCGTTTTATCGCGGGGAGCGTAACGGGGAAAGTTACCCGGTACAGGACGACGCGCACTGGCTGGCGCGTTTCCAGCAGCTGTGGACACAGCATCACGATCGCCAGATCACTACCCGCCAACTGGTAAAATCGGTACTGAGCGTGAGTGAACACTGGGAGCAAGATCTTACGCAGGTTAACGGCCTGGTCGAGCAGGTTACGCGGGATCTGGATGCTATTCTGCTTCAAGGAATGCGTGCGGCCGTTAAACCGCTCTGCTAACACCGTTGCCCGGCTTCGGCCGGGTTTTAATGGGAAACTTATTAGTTACAACATACTATTTGCTCTGTTTTTAAAAAACACCTCTGGCACCGTGCGGTTTAGGCTAGCCAGGTCAGAAAATTCAATGTTTTATTAACATGCTTGCAACCGTGAGGGGGATCACGTTTAATAGCCACGCTCTTTTTCTTTCCTGAAACTCACTATGATTGTTCGTCCTAAACAGCACTGGTTACAACTCATCTTTGTCTGGCATGGCTCGGTACTGCCAAAAATCTATACCCGCTTGCTACTCAACTTCCTGCTTTCTATCGCCGTGATCCTGATGCTGCCGTGGTACACGTCCCTTGGCATCAAATTTACCGTTGCGCCATTTAGCATTCTCGGTGTGGCGATCGCTATCTTTCTCGGTTTCCGAAACAACGCCTGTTATTCACGCTACGTTGAGGCGCGCCAGCTTTGGGGGCAACTGATGATAGCGGCACGCTCTCTGTTTCGCGAGGTAAAAAACACCCTGCCGGACGATAAACATCTCGGCGAGTTTGTTCGACTGCAGATTGCCTTTGCCAACTGTTTGCGCATGACCCTGCGCCGGGAAACGAACGCCGAACAACTTTCCCGTTATCTTACGGAAGATGATTTACGCAAGGTGATGAACGCCAACTCGCCGGCGAACCGTATTTTACTGATCATGGGGGAGTGGCTTGCCGTCAGGCGCCGCAATGGCGAGCTCTCAGATATCCTGTTCCACAGTCTCAACAACCGGCTGAACGACATGTCCATCGTCCTGTCGGGTTGCGAGCGTATTTTGACGACACCTGTACCGTTTGCTTACACGCTGATCCTTCATCGTACGGTGTATCTGTTCTGCATCATGCTGCCGTTCGCGCTGGTTGTCGATCTGCACTACATGACGCCTTTTGTATCGGCGCTGATTTCTTACACCTTTATCTCGCTGGATACGCTGGCGGAAGAGCTGGAAGACCCGTTTGGTACCGAAGATAACGACCTGCCGCTGGACGCCATCTGCAACATGATGGAACGTGACCTGTTGCAGATGAACGATGAAGAAGAGATCCCCGAAAGACTGTTACCGGATAAGTATTATCAACTGACCTGACGGGCATTCCATTCGTCACGGGTGATTTCCCACAGTTCGGAATCCAGCATGCCGCTGACGTACGCTTTCTTTTCTGTCCTGATAAGCCGCATGCCGCTACTGTCTGAAATACGACGGGAGCGGCTGTTAGCAGCCGCTTTTGGCGCACGCAATACCGGCTTGTTCAGGGTGTTAAACCAATAATCCGTCGCCGCAATACTGGCCTCACGCATGTATCCCTTACCCTGAAACTCCGGCGCCAGCCAGAACCCACGGTTATTATCTTCAACATCGTACAGGCAGATAATCCCCATCAGCTCATCCGGCGCCTCGCGACGTCGAATACTCCAGAACCAGGCAATGCCTTTTTCCATATCCGGCAGCGCAACGTTATTAACATAATACTCCGCGCCGTTATCCGGGTAGGGCCAGGGCACTGAGGAGACCATATAGCGAACGATTTCCCAGCGTGGATAAAGCCGCTGTATCTGGACGGCATCTTCCGCGACCAGGGGAATGAGTAACAGGCGGTCTGTCGTTAGCGTCGGTATTGTCATCCGTGGTTCTCCCTGTTTAAGCGTTATGTTTTTGTTCACCTTCTGGTATTTTCATCTCTATCACATTCTTTTTCGGTGTGCTGGACTTCTTTACTACCAATAACTGCTTTTAAAAGGCTTTCGATTTGTAATATGAGGAATATATGGCTGTTACGGTAAGAGCTTTACGCGCAGAAGATTATTCCCAGTGGCGTCCGCTGTGGGACGGCTACACCCATTTTTATGACTGTGTCCTCGATGAGTCCGTGACCGCCGCGACATGGCAAAGGGCGCTCGACGAGCGATCATCGATGTTTTGCCGGGTTGCGGAAAGCGACGGCAACGTCATCGGCTTCGCCATGTGTATTTTGCACGAAGGAACCTGGTCGACAGCGCCCGTTTGTTATCTGGAAGATCTGTTTGTTGCTGCCAGCCAACGGGGAGCAGGGACTGGAAAAGCGCTCATTGATGCCCTGATGGACGAAGGCAAGCGCGAAGGGTGGTCAAAACTTTACTGGGTCACGCGGCAGAACAACCCGGCACGTAAACTCTACGACCAATATGGCGAAGCCGACGATTACGTTCGTTATCGCGTCTCGCTTTAAGACGCAATGACCTGTGTTTGTATCACATTGTATCAACGCCGCTGATACATACACAGGCTTGCAATAAAGGCCCATTCGCACATATCTGCTATACAAACCGATGTTGTTATATCCCCGTGAATCGTACTCAATCGGAGATAACAACATGTTCAGCAAACTCGCATACTCAACTCTGGCGTTAACCGTTTCTCTTGGTACCGTCATGTCCTGTCAGGCCGAAGCAACCGGTACTGATTTCGCGACGGCGTTTGATCATCCTCAACAGATTAATGCCGGCGACCTTAACGTCGGTTATGTCGACATCGGCCCGAAAAATGGTCAACCGATCATTTTATTACACGGCTGGCCCTACGATATTCATAGTTATGCGCAAGTTGCTCCCGCGCTGGCTGCCAAAGGATATCGGGTGATTGTGCCTTCTCTGCGTGGCTACGGAACTACCCGTTTCCTCTCAGACAAAACGCCGCGTAACGGCCAGCCTTCGGCCATGGCGAAAGACGTTGTGAACCTGATGGATGCCCTGAACATCAAGCAGGCCGTTTTTGCAGGATACGACTGGGGTGCCCGTACGGCGGACATCGTCGCGGCGCTGTGGCCAGAACGCGTTAAATCGCTGGTCTCCGTCAGTGGATACCTGATCAGCAGCCAGCAGATTGGCAAACAACCCTTACCGCCGAAAGCAGAAGTTCAGTGGTGGTATCAGTTCTATTTCGCCACCGAACGTGGCGCTGAAGGCTACGCCAAAAACACCCATGACTTCGCCCGTTTGATCTGGTCACAGGCATCACCTGACTGGAAATTTAGCGATGCAACGTTTAACGCCAGTGCCAAATCCCTTGATAACCCGGACCATGTCGCGGTGACGCTCAGTAACTATCGCTGGCGTTTAGGGCTGGAAAAAGGGGAGCGCAAATACGACAGTTATGAGCAAAAACTGGCAACGCTTCCGAATATTACCGTCCCGACGATCACCATCGAAGGCGGAAACAACGGGGCACCGCATCCTGCTCCACAGGCCTACGCCGGGAAATTCACCGGTAAGTATGAACACCGTACCTTTGGCAAAACTGTAGGTCACAATCCTCCGCAGGAAGATCCGCAGGATTTCGTCAACGCAGTTGTGGACGCAGATAAACTCTGAAATGTGCTATTTTCAATACGTTACCCTTCAGTCTGGAGATTTCTGTGGAGCATATTGATCATATCCTTGTCGTCGATGACGACAGGGATATTCGTGAGCTGATTGTCGATTACCTCGTTAAGTCCGGATATCGCGCCTCTGGCGCGGCAAATGGCAAAGAGATGCGAGTTGTGCTTGATAAACAGCATATCGATCTTGTGGTGCTGGATGTCATGATGCCCGGCGATGACGGATTAACGCTGTGTCGTCAGCTCCGAAGCGGTAAACATAAAGACTTGCCCATTCTGATGCTCACGGCGCGTAACGAGGAAACAGACCGGATCCTGGGGCTGGAGATGGGGGCAGACGATTATGTCGTGAAGCCTTTTGTTGCACGCGAGTTACTCGCGCGGATCAAAGCCATTTTACGTCGTTTCCGCACAATGCCCCCCAATTTACAGGTGACGGAAGCCGGGCGACTGGTCACGTTCGGAGAATGGCAACTGGACACCGTGGCCCGTCATTTAATCGACAGTGAAGGGATGGTAGTGGCGCTCAGCGGAGCGGAATATCGTCTGCTGCGCGTGTTCCTCGATCACCCTCAGCGTGTCCTGACCCGGGATCAACTGCTAAATCTGACCCAGGGGCGCGATGCCGAGCTTTTTGAACGATCGATTGATCTGCTGGTGAGCCGGGTGCGTCAGCGTCTGAATGAAGACGCCCGCACGCCGGCCTATATCAAGACCGTGCGCAGTGAAGGTTATGTCTTTACAATGCCGGTGACCATAAAAGAGGCCAATGAATGACGCTTTGGCCACGCTCGTTGCTGTCCCGGCTGTTGGTCATCGTGCTGGCTGGACTCTTACTGGCCAATACCCTCAGCCTGACGCTGGTGATGGTTGAACGTATGCACAGCGCCCGCACCGTAATGCTGGGTAATCTGGAAAACGATGTAGCCACTAGCGTGGCCATTCTTGACCGGCTTCCCGCCCAGGAGCGGGCGGCCTGGCTGCCGCGGCTGGAGCGCGGTAACTATCGCTATATTCTTGGGCCTGGAGAACCGGGCGCACCGCCTGAGGATAAGCGTTCACGCGATGCCATTCGAACGCTAAAAGAGACCCTTACGGCTGACTACCCGCTCACGTTTACCGCCGTTCCCGGTCCCATTTCCCATATTCAGGCGCATCTCACCTTACGTGATGGGGCACCGTTGACCATCGATCTGACGCCACGCATGCCACCGGTCGCCAGCTGGTTACCTGTCGTGCTGGTATTGCAGCTGCTGCTGCTTGCGGCCTGTGCCTGGATCGCCGTGCGTCAGGTGATTCGGCCTTTTTCACAGTTTACCCGTGCAGTTGACGCGCTGGACCCGGCTGCGAACACACCAATGACGGAGAAGGGGCCGGTAGAAGTGCAAAGAGCCGCGCATGCCTTTAACGCGATGCAGGCGCGCATTCAATCCTATCTTCGCGAACGCGCGCAGATCCTGGCATCCATTTCTCACGACCTGCAGACGCCCATCACGCGCATGAAATTGCGCGTCGAGATGGCCGATCAACCCGAGTTACGCGACAAATTATTGAACGACCTCGATAACATGACCCGTCTGGTGCGGGAGGGGATTGCCTATGCCCGGTCATCAGAATCTCTGGAAGAGACCTCGCTAAAGCTGGAGCTCAATGCCTGGGTAAACAGCATTGCCTGTGATTATCAGGACATTGGTAAAAACGTGCAGTTTCAGGCAAACGACGCCCGCCTGCCGATAGTGACTCGGCCGCAGGCACTTCGCCGGGTGATGACCAACCTTCTGGATAACGCGCTTAAGTTTGGTGGCTATGCCGTTATTGAGATTGATGATTCTTCTGCCGGACACATTGCTATCCATATTCTGGACGGCGGGCCGGGGATACCCGAGGCTGAACTCGACGCGGTATTACAGCCTTTTTATCGGGTAGAAACATCGCGTAACCGTGATACCGGCGGTACCGGCCTGGGGCTGGCGATTGCTGCACAGCTGACCGCGCAGCTTGACGGGAAACTGCGGCTGGCAAACCTTCCTGAAGGCGGGCTGAAGGTCACGGTAACGCTGCCGCGTCGCTAATTGTACGGTTTTGTATCCGGTTGCGTGCCCGATACGAGAGCAGACAAATCGTCCCGTTTTGCACACATCCCAAACACATCCGTACGATGAAATACCCTCACTGCAGCGTCGCAGGCCATCTGTAATGTGAGGTTTTTATGTTTTTGATAATCGCGTTTCTGGGCGGGATGATAAGCCTGCTCAGTCCATGTACGCTCCCGGTGATACCTCTTCTGTTTGCCGGTTTTCAGGGGCAGCGAAGACATATCCTGGCTCTGCTGGCAGGGATGATCGTGATGTTTACCGTGGTGGCGATGGTTGTCACGGTTGCCAGTGAATGGATCACGGATGCCACGATAATAGGGCGCTGGCTGGCACTCATTATTCTGGCTACAGCCGCGCTGGCCTTGATTTTCCCGTCCTTCGCCCAGCGTATAGCCGGGCCTGCGGTCAGCGCGGGCAATATCCTCAATACCCGCAGCGGACAAACGCGCGGAATGTTTTCCGCTTTCCTGGCCGGACTGGCCGTCGGTCTGCTCTGGTCTCCCTGTGCCGGACCGATCCTTGGGGCTATTTTCAGTATCAATATTGCGGGTCATTCGGCCATCACCACCGGCGCGCTGTTGGCGGCGTATGGCAGCGGATGTGCGCTTATGCTGGGCCTGCTTATGGCCGGCGGTCGGAAACTGATGGCACCGCTGCGGGCCAAATCAGCGCTGATGAAAAGGGTGCGCAAGGGGGCGGGCGTGGTGATGTTAGCGGCTGTGGCGTTCAACGCCACGGGGATGAACTCGGTGCTGAAAGGTGCAAATGGGGTGGCAGACCGTCTTGAAACGACGCTGTTAACCTTGGCGAAGCCCGCCACTGCGCCAGTAAAACTGCAGCCGGTCGTCATGACCGAACCCAGCAGTCAGTTGCCTTCGTTAAGTGGCGGAACCGGGTGGATTAATGGTGACCCTGTCACGTCTGAATCATTGCGAGGTAAAGTCGTCCTGATTGATTTCTGGACCTGGGACTGCATCAACTGCCAGCATACGCTCCCGCATGTCCGCGACTGGGCCACACGATATCAGTCCCAGGGTCTGGTGGTCATCGGCGTGCATACGCCTGAATATCCGTGGGAAAAACCGCTCTCGTCGGTGAAAAACGCGGTGAACAAATGGCAACTGCCGTATCGGGTCGTGACGGATAATAACTACCAGATCTGGAACGCCTTCGGGAACCAGTACTGGCCGGCACATTACTATTTCGATGCCAAAGGGCAGTTACGTTATACCTCTTTTGGCGAAGGTAACTATGAAGAACAGGAAAAAGTTATCCAGCAGCTGCTTAAAGAGGCCCGCTCATAACGTTGCTCAGGGCTGACGTTGAGCAATGATAAACAACCGTGGAAAAGCCAGCAGTATCTGCCCGTTTTCCTGGAGCGGATACTGCTCTTCCAGCATTTCATGGTAGCGTTTGAGAAAACGTTTCTGCTCGCTCTCATTAAGCTCCTGCAGCCACGGACGTAAACCGGTTGCGCTTACCCAGTCAATAATGGCCTGGTGTGAGCTCATTTTATGGAAATAGGTTGTCCGCCAGATATCCACATCACAACCGGCGTCTGTCAGAATGTCGTAATAGGCATGCACGCCGGGTAAGGCTTCACGCCCCCGGTCGGGATAGCCTTGTTCCCAGGCAACTTCACGCATCGCCACATGAGTGGGCTCAAGCCAGTTGTCAGGCATCTGAATGGCCAGTACGCCATTTAACGTGAGCAGAGAGACCAGGTGCGGCAGGAGATCGTAGTGGTCGGGCACCCACTGCAACGAGGCATTGGCGTAAATCAGGCTCAGCGGCTGGCCGGGCTTAAACTGGCGGATATCGGCCTCAACAAAGTGGCAATCCGGTAAGGCGCTGCGGGCTTCGTCGAGCATCGCAGGTGAGTTATCGACCCCTGTGACGTGCGCTGAAGGCCAGCGATGTTTTAACAGCGCCGTACTGTTTCCAGGCCCGCAGCCCAGATCGACGATGGATGACACGTCATCCAGGGGAATTCTGGCGAGCAATTCAGCGGCGGGGCGCGTACGTTCGGCTCCGTATCGCAGGTACAGGGAAGGGTTCCAGTCGGCCATCTTTGCATCTCCGTTGTGCATGCTTCAGCAAGAATAGCACACGCAGACACCTGCACTGCGGCAGGTGTCTGTCCTGCGGCAATTACAGAATGCCTTTCAGGGCAACATGATAAAGCAGCATGATGGTTTTCCCGTCGACAATCCTGCCCGTTTCAATGCCGCGCAGTGCCTCTTCCAGCGTCATTTCCAGTACGTCGATATCCTCACCCTCCGCTTTGAGTCCACCGCCTTCACTGGTTCTGTCTTTCGGCTGGTATTCGGCGAGATAAAAATAGAGTTTTTCAGTGACGGAGCCCGGGCTCATGTAAGCTTCAAAAATTTTCTCAACGCGGGAAACGCTATAGCCGGTCTCTTCTTCCGCTTCTGCTTTAATCCGGCTTTCCGGATCCATGTTATCGAGCAAGCCCGCAGCAGCTTCAATAAGGTCATCTTCGTGCCCGTTAATAAAGACAGGGAAGCGGAACTGGCGGGTCAGGATCACCGTCTTTTTATCCCGGTTATAAAGCAGGATGGTGGCTCCGTTTCCCCGGTCGTAAACTTCGCGATTTTGCCGCTGCCATTCACCATCGCGTCGCTGCAGATCAAAGGTATATTTTTTCAGGATGTACCAGTTATCAGACAGTGTTTCACTTTCTATGATGCGTACATCTGCACGTTTTGATTGCACGTTTGTTCCTCCTTACGTAGAGTAATTATCATAAACAGCATTGTCGTGCAGTTTCAAGATTAAACGTGCAATATCAGGAATTCCTTATGCTCACAACGCAGCGAAAACAATTGATCCTTGAAAAGCTCGAGGCTGAAGGTCAGGTCCAGTCGAAAGCGCTCAGCACGCTTTTCGCGGTGTCTGAAGATACCATTCGGCGTGATTTACGCGAGCTGGCGGCAGAAGGGCGTTTACAGCGTGTTCACGGCGGGGCGCTGCCGTCATCCTCGGCCATTGCCCCGTTTGCTGAGCGTAAATCGGTAAAGATGGATGCCAAGAAAAATGTCGCCCGTAAAGGTGCGCAGCTGATTTCTGACGGCCAGGTGGTGATCATTGACGGCGGCACGACCACGTCAGAGCTGATTACGTTTCTGCCTCCTGATTTGAAGATAACCGTGGTCACGCATAGCCCAGGCATTGCGCTGGGACTTGTCGAACATCCCTCCATTGAGGTTATCCTGATCGGTGGCCGTCTGTATAAACACTCTATTGTTGCGGTTGGCGCGGCTGCTATCGAAGGCATCGAAAAAATCCATGCGGACCTGTTCTTTATGGGAGTAACTGGCATCCATCCTGATGCGGGCCTGACGACCGGTGATTTTGAAGAGGCGAGTATCAAACGTGCATTTTCCGGCAGAGCCGCCGAAACGGTTGTGCTGGCTTCCCCCGAAAAAATCAATACCGCGTCATCTTTTGTGATTGGCGATCTGTCGCTGGTGAACACGATTGTCGTTGAAGACGATACCGATAGCGCCTGGATTAACGCGGTAAAAGAAAAGGGGGTTTCCGTGGTGATGACCTCTGAACCGGAAAAGGCATAACCCACGCGAAAAGCTTTTATGATCCGGCCTGTCAGTAAGTCGACAGGCCGGCAGGTCACATCAAACCTGAGGGATATCCTCAAGCGCAGTGTAAATCTTAAGCCCCAGCGTTTGCGCCACCTCTATGTCCATATCGGCCCCTTTGGACGCGCCGGCAATCCGGTAGATAGCATCACATTTCGCAATGAGTCGGTGCGCGACGGGATACAGCATTGCTTCACTGATTTCATCACCCATCGATTTCGAGCCAGCCGCTTTTGCCAGCGGTAAGGCCAGCCATTCACCAATAACCGGAACATGGCCACGTTGATAAACGGCTAACGCCGCATTTTCAAGACGATCAAGGTTTTCATCAATGCGCGCCTGCACGCCATCGGTGCCGCTACGATAGGGGCCGGCGATTAAAATCAACTGTTGTGTCATATCAACCTCAGTAAGTAAAAATGCATGAGTTTGCACGTTTGTGCGTCTTTTGTTTCTGGCTTCATATTAATCGCCAATTTCGTGCAATTTCAAGCAATATTGTGCATTATGGTTTTTTTAAGACAGTTGCAGAAGAGTCGAGCTGGTCTATGCTCAAAAAGCAGAGATCAGCCATTCTCTGGGCGTATTGAAAAATAACAATAATCTTGCGTTTCAGGGGGGGGGGAATGAAGAGGATCCTGCTCGTTACATTGTCATGCTTGCTCTCGGTAATCTCCTTTCTCAGCGTAGCCGCAGAGCCGCGCCAGGAGCCGACAGATCGGGAGCGCGCCAGAACGGTTTATATTTTCCATCAGCCGATTGTTATGCTGCAGGCAAAATTCGGTCTGACCACGCCTGAAGAGCGAGTTTTGCGCATTCGTAATACGCTGCGCAATTTCTCTCAACAGGATGTTCGGGAGCCCCTGAAAATTATTCCGGTTACCCGTTACAACCAACCGGGAAGACTGATTGTGATGAACGGCAAGCCGGTGATGTTACTGGCACAAGCCGATCTCGATGAGGGTGACGACCTGACGCTTGATGAAGCTGCTCAACGTGTGCTGACCCGAATGGAGGCACAACGTACGGCGCTTCGCGATCAATATGACGCCGGGTGGTTGGCATTATCGGCAGGCAAAACGGCCGCAGGGCTGCTGGCACTGTTTGTTTTCTGTGTACAAATTATGTCGCCAAACTTTGTGATGCAACCAGAAGGCGCGGTCGTCGTGACGGAAGATAACTGGTATGCAGCGCCGGCAGAGAAGCCAGAGAATAAACAGCGTGAGTGAAGATGGCTATGCAGGTTTGGAGGGTTCGGAGCAGATAAGGTGCATTTGAGGCTGTCAAACACCAGAACAAGGATGACCATAAAAAGCCAGATTCTGCCTTAATCTATGTAAGTGCGCATAATGTATATTATGTTAAATTGACTATTATGATCCATCCATGGGCAACACTCATTACGCAATCCTACCCTTTCTAATTCCAGGCCATTCTGGCTGGCCACAGGATATTGGCTCAACGTTTTAACACTGCTATCATCGAAATCATTAATTAAGCGTTAAGCCTAGAGTATTCAAATGCTTAAAGAGCTATCCCGTCGTCTACAACACTGTAACGACATAGCTGTACGTATAAACAATGCCAACGATTCGCAGCTGCAAGAACTGAAAACGCAGTTGGCCCAGCAGATGGGTAAGCCCGTGGGGCTACATACGATGGGCATCCCTGCGGCAATCAGCACCCTCGGGGTGATTGTCAGTTTTGCTATTCCGCAGCTATGGTTGGGCTACGGCGTATTCGCCGCACTCAATCAGCCGGCAGAAAAGGTATTTGTGTGGGTAGTGCTGATTGCCCTTCTGTTCGCCGGCATCAACGGTCTGACGATGTTTATGATGGGTAAAGGCAGTATTCGCGCCGTGCGGGTACATCTTTCTCTGGCATTCATAAGCCTTCTGCTGACGGTCGTTTATCTGATTGCGGCGCTGAGCGGCACCATCTGGCCAGGCGTCAATTTAACAGCCGCACTGGTGAGTGTTGTCATGTTGCTGCTCAGCGGTTTCTGTATACGATCTCCTTCCTTCTATAAGATGCTGCTATTTACCCTTCATAACCGCGCCTGGCGCCAGCAAATCCGCCAGACACGCAATAACATGCAGCGTTAAACACATTCCCGCCACTACTGGCGGGACTTCGCCCTGTGCCTGCGCAACCTTATCGCTCGGTCGCGGAGATCAGAAAATCAATCAGGGCTTTCACCCTTTTCGTTTTCCCCGCGTTTTTCGGGTAATAGAGATACACTGGCGGATAGGTTTTCCAGAAGCTCTCCATCACAGGTACAAATTGTTCCCGATCTGGCTGTAACCGCCAGATGGGTTCGAACAAGCGCCCAATTCCCAGCCCGTTACGAATTCCGTCTGCCATAACGTCAATATCGTTGCTGATTAACTGTTCGGGCATCTCAACGGTTAACTGTTCTCCGCGATCGTTCAGGATCAACGGAAGGATGCGGTTGTTAGTGATAAAACGGTAACCAATCAATCGGTGATGACTGAGATCTGCCGGCACCTCAGGCATACCCTGTTCAGCGAGATAGGCAGAGGATGCGTATAACCCTTCACGAAACGGTTTCATTAACGGCCGTGCTACCACCCCACCCTCCAGAATATCGCCAAAACGAATCCCCAGGTCAAAGCGCTCCTCGATAATATTCACGGTACCGTCGAAGACCGAAATTTCCAGTTGAATCCTTGGGTATTGCTGACAGAACGCGGCCATTGCAGGCTTGAGAATTAACAGATAGGCGAAACGCGAGAGCGTAATTCTTACCACGCCAGAGGGTTCCTGATTCCGATCGCGAATGCTTTCCAGCGATTTTTCCAGCGAATCCACCGCGGCGGCCGTTTGTTCCAGCAACTGTTGCCCGGTTTCGGTCAGCTCAATACGCCGGGTCGTGCGCACAAAAAGCGGATGACCAATATGCTCTTCCAGCAACTTAAGCGCATTGCTGACGGAGGGCGGCGTGATTTCAAGTTTCCTCGCGGCTGCCGAGATATTTCCTTCACGCGCAATGCTCTGAAAGATGCGGATCTGATTATAAAGAGCGTTATTCATAGCATTTTCCTTAAGCAATTACCGCCTGATTATTAAGTACAGACTAAAGATGCTTAAGTCAATGCTCGCCTTATCTTCATACATTGAGGCTCTTATACTTTCTGCTCTTCTCACTGAAAACTGATTACTGGAGCGACTGATGCGAATTTTATGTCTGGATATTCCCGCCGCGGGTGCATCGCCGGAAAAATATGCACCGCACCTTACTGCTGAAGCATTGCACGCCTGGGGACTGTATAAATCCGGCGTCATCCGCGACATCTACTTTCGTCAGGACAGACCCGGCGTCGCTATTTTCCTTGAATGTGACGCTGTCGAGGAAGCGATGAACGTAATGGCCGAATTCCCTCTGGCGAAAGCAGGCTTATTAAGCTTCGAGTGCATTCCTCTTGGCTCCTTTATTAACTGGGAAAATCTCTTCTCAGAAGAATTTAAAAACTAAAAGCACGGCGTGGCTGACGTCCCGTCTTTTTAAGACGCTGCATCTGAAAACACGCCTGAGTTAAACATTCATCAATTCTGCATAACTGATTGAAATGAAAAATATCCTTATCGTTTCCGGACATCCAGAGCTTAACCATTCTATCGCCAACGCCACCATCCTTGACGAGGTGGCGACAGCCCTGCCCGACGCTGAAATTCGTCGTCTGGACTGGCTCTATCCGGACGGCAAATTCAATATCGGTGCGGAGCAGGAAAGCCTGCTCAGGGCCGATGTGATTGTCTGGCAGTTCCCTTTTTCCTGGTACGGACTCCCGGGACTCATGAAACAGTGGCTGGATGAAGTTTTTGTTCACGGTTTCGCGCATGGTTCAACGGCGAAACTGGGTGGTAAAAAGCTGGTTCTCTCCTTCACAACGGGGGCACCGCAAGCGCTTTACACCGCTGACGGTTTCTTTGGCCATACCATTGAGGAGTATCTCATTGCGTTCGAGACGACGGCAAGGCTGTGCAATCTTGAGATGCTGGCACCGGTTTATACCTGCGGTATCAGCTACGCCGACAGGGATGCCGAGAAAATCGCCCAGCAAAAAACGCTTGCCCGGGAGCACGCGTCAAGGCTTGTCGACCTGCTTAACGCTATTGGTGAATAATTCGGAAGGAGAATAACGATGCAGTATACCCGGCTCGGTAAAAGTGACTTACTTGTCTCTCGCATCTGCATGGGATGCATGGGGTTTGGCGATCCGTTGACAGGCCAGCATCGCTGGACGCTGGACGAAACGGAAAGCCGGCACATCATTCGCTACGGCCTTGAACAGGGCATCAATTTTTACGATACCGCCATCGCCTACCAGAACGGTTCGAGTGAACGGTTTGTTGGCCGGGCGTTGCGTGATATGGCGAAGCGCGATGATGTGGTGCTGGCTACAAAGTTTCTGCCGCGGACGCCCGCGCAAATTGCCGAGGGGATCAGCGGAAAACAGGCAATAGCCCGCTCGCTGGATCTGAGTCTGCAAAATCTGGGTATGGACTACATAGACCTCTACATTTACCACATCTGGGATTACAACACGCCCGTTCTCGAGGTGCTTGAAGCGCTGCATGCCGCCGTTACTGCCGGCAAGGTGCGCGCTATAGGGATCTCAAACTGCTACGCCTGGCAGCTGGCTAAGGCGAACGCGCTTGCAGAACGCGAAGGGCTGACGCCCTTTGTTTCCATGCAGAGTCACTACAACCTGATTATGCGTGAAGATGAACGTGAACTCTTCGGTTTATGCGCTGAGGATGGGATCGCGTTGACGCCCTATAGTGCGCTGGCAAGCGGCCGTCTCTCCCGTAAAGAAGGCCACACGCGGCGAGCCGTCGAGGATGACTACGCCCGCGGGAAGTATGACCGGACGGCAGAACAAGATCGGATCATTATCGAACGCGTTGCCGAGCTTGCCGAACAGTATCAGGTATCCATGACGGAAATATCTCTCGCCTGGCTACTGACCAGGGTCACCTCACCTATTGTCGGTGCCACGCAAAAACGTCATGTCGAAGGTGCAGTAAACGCCGTGAGCCTGCAGCTGAGTCCGGAGGCGATCCGCTATCTGGAAGAATGCTATCAGCCCCACTTTCTGACGGGGGTTATGGCGCAAAATACGCCGCATACCAAAGACGTTAAGCAGGTCTGGACGCGGTAGCCTGTCTCTGGTTTAGAAAAAGGATCATCATGAAAAAGAGTCTCATGTTTTTAACTTGCCTGCTAATAAGCAGCCCTGCCTTTACAAAAAGTCAGGGCATACAGGATACGCCCGTGATGAATATCGTTGAGATAAGCATCACGCCCGATCGGGACAGGCATTTTGATGAGGTTGCCAGGCAAACAATCACCGCTTCGGTTGATCATGAAGTGGGCACGCTGGCGATGTACGCGCTGAAACGCAGTGACAATGCGCGTCAGGCATATATGGTTGAGCTTTATGCAAGCGAGTTGGCCTACCGCAAACATCTGGATGCCTCTCCGTACAAAGCGTTTGTTACTCAAGCACCTGATATGATTGATCGGAAGCTGAAAATCACACTGGTGCCGCAATTTACAGGGGACAAACACATCATACCCGATGAGCGGACCATCAATAATCTGGTGGTAGTCGAGGTGAAGCCGGAATATCAGACTGAATTCAAAAACATTGTCCTTCCTGAAATGGCTCAGTCGCTCAACATAGAAAAAGGCGTGCTTGCCATGTATGCCGCGACAGACGTAGATGATCCCCACCGCTGGTATTTCTATGAGATTTACGCCAGTGAGGAAGATTATCAACTCCACAGACAGACGCCGCACTTTAGGGATTATCTAAAGCAAACGGCGCACATGAGTACCCTTAAAACGTCTATTCCTGTCAAACCACTATTTCTGCGTAATAAAGGCGGGATAACCGCAGATATCGTCCCTGGCGGCTAAAGCGTAGAAAAATGGCGTTTACGCAGGCCAGGTGTGATACATTCCGGGCGCTCTAATGACCACCACACATGACAGGTATGCAGAACATAACTCAACATTTTCGCTGGCTTCTGCTTGTTATCCCGTCACTGAGCGGTTGTGGCACCCTCTCGCAAATGTCCTCCCCGGCAGGAACACAGGAACTCCTCACCCATAAATCGCTGGACGGCGACGTTGATAGCGTGGTCCGTCACTATATGGCGCAAAAATCCGTTCCCGGGATGACGGTTGCGGTGATCCATAATTACGGTTCTCCGCAGTTTTACAGTTGGGGCGTAACCGATGCGGCCAATCGCTACCCGATCGGGTCCAATACCTTGTTTGCCCTCGGTTCGCTCAGCAAAGGGATTACGGCGGAAGTGGTGGCTTGTCTGGTGAACGAAGGAAGGCTGAGTTGGGACGATAACCTGTCGACATTGCTGCCACCGGGTACGCCCTTAAGCGCAGATGCACAAAAAATTACTCTACTGGAACTGGTGACCCACACCTCTGGCCTGCCCCGTCAGAATATGGATGTTCCGATGCTGGGAAAATTCATCAGCTATTTAAGCAGTGGCGATAACTTTTATGGCGAACTGGATAGCGATAACGTATTGCGCTATTTAGCCAACTGGCATGCACCACAGCATAAAATGCCGCAATACTCTAATACCGGCTATGCCCTGATTGGCTATATCCTGAAACACAAAACCGGCGAAGATATTCAGAGTTTAGCCTCGCGCTATATTTTTCAACCGCTGCAAATGGCTAACAGTAGTTTTACTCCCCAGACGTTAAAGGGATACCCGCAGCGTGCGCTTGGCCACGCTGGCGATCAGCCCAAATTCATCCCGCGCGGTCAGCTGACGCCCGACTGGCATTTTTCCAACAACATGGTAGCGGCAGCGAGTTTGTACAGTAACGCCGAAGATCTGGCCGCGTATGCCCGCTATCATGTGGCGACAACCGACAATCGCTTATTGGATAGCGTCTTTGCTGAAGTCAGTAATACCGATATTCAACGCTCCGACGGTGTACAGGGTATTGCCTGGACCACCGACTTTATCGGTCTGGAAAAAATTACTTATCAGGTAGGCTATATTGGCGGCTACTCAAGCTTTATCGGTTTCGATAAACAAAAAGGCAATGCGGTAGTCGTGCTTCAAAATGCATTTAACTGGAGTAACTATATTGGTATCGCACTATTAATGGATATGGCGAAAAACGATAACCAGAGAGAAGAACATTCTCGCGCGCTGTAACCTCGCCAGGTCATGTCTGCAAACCAACTGCAACGCTTCTCCGTATCGGCATGATACTGCTCAGCGGTGGCTGCATCTTTAGAAGAACTTCTAAAAGATGCTGAAAACGCCCCTCACTCGAGGGGCGTATAGCCGTGACATCCACCACGCGCCAGTTAATTCGCCTGATTCATACGGCGATGTTTCTCTGCCTGTTGCTGGTGAATAGCAGAAGACTGCCCATTGTTCGCCGTTTCATGCACAACGGCGGCCTTCTCATGCTCATTCATCGCAGAGAAAGACTTTGCCGATTCGGGAGTAGTATTACAGGGGCCAGCTTTGAGCATTTTCTTGTGCATCTCAGCCATGGTTTGATGCGCAGTTGCCTGAGCGTTATTAACCTGGTCGTGCATGTTGATCGTTTCTGCTGCCCAGCCAGATGAGGTGACAGCCATAATGGTGACAATGGATAACAGGATCTTTTTCATGGTCGAATCTCCTAAGTTTACATGCTCTGCAATATCGCTGAATGAAAAGTCAGAGATAAATGCATCGGCGTCTGAATTATCATTGATTATAAAAACCGACCTCTGTTTATCCCGTGACGGGCTGATGACATTTCTGTCACTGGGCCATACGGGGAATAACGCCCTGCCCCATACGCATAAAAAAGGACACTCCAGCGTGTCCTTTTAATATCGTCGCGCGTTTATTTATGTCTTCGCAGCCAGATTAATTTGTAGGCGGCCGGAATAATGAACAGGGATAACAGCGGAGCCGTAATCATTCCTCCAATCATCGGCGCGGCTATCCGGCTCATGACTTCTGAGCCCGCACCGGTTCCCCAGAGGATGGGCAACAGACCGGCAATGATAACCGCTACGGTCATCGCTTTCGGTCTCACGCGGAGTACCGCCCCCTGATAAAGGGCTTCATCGAGCCCTTCCGCGGTAAAGGTTTCCCGCTGGGCTAGCGCCGGATGGGCTTCAATGGCATGACGCAAGTACATCAGCATCACCACGCCAAACTCTGCTGCCACCCCGGCCAGGGCAATAAAGCCGGTTCCGGTCGCCACGGACATATGGAAGCCCTGCCAGTACAGGAACCAAATTCCGCCGACAAGGGCGAATGGCAGACTCATCAGAATAAGCAGTGCCTCATCAACACGACGGAATGCCAGATATAACAAAATGAATATGATCATTACCGTCATCGGCACCATCATTTTCAGTTTTTTATTGGCGTGTTCCAGCAATTCAAACTGTCCGGAGAAAGAGACACTGGTGCCCGGTCTTAATTTTACGTGCTGGCTGATAGCGGTTTTAATGTCGTTTACAACCGACACCATATCCCTGCCACGGGCATCAATATAAATCCAGCTGGCAGGACGGGCATTTTCCGTTTTCAGCATGGTAGGTCCGGAAACGACACGAATATCAGCGACATCGCCCAGGGTAATTTGCTGTTTCATGGGCGTCAGAATGGGCATCTGTTTCAGTGCCTGTGGGCTGTTTCGGTAATCCTGAGGGTAGCGGATATTGATCGGGTAACGGGCTACGCCCTCAACCGTCTCGCCGGTTGTTGCGCCACCGATGGCTGATGAGACAAACAGCTGCACATCACCCACCGTCATTCCGTATCGGGATGCTTTCTCGCGGTTGATATCCACGTCGATGTAGCGTCCGCCTTCCAGACGTTCTGCCAGTGCTGAAACCACGCCCGGCACGGTTTTGGCCACCGCTTCGATACGTTGTGCCGTGACATCAATATCAGACAAAACGGTGCCAGACACCTTGATACCGATTGGGCTTTTAATGCCGGTGGAGAGCATATCTATACGGTTACGGATCGGCGGTACCCAGAGGTTAGCCAGGCCGGGCAAACGCACGGTCTTATCCAGCTCATCAACGATCTTGTCAATCGTCATTCCTGGTCGCCACTGATCTTCAGGTTTGAGCTGAAGGGTGGTTTCGACCATTTCCAGTGGCGCGGAGTCGGTCGCCGTTTCGGCCTTACCGGTCTTACCAAATACGGACGCCACTTCAGGGACGGTTTTGATTAATTTGTCTGTCGTCTGCAAGAGCGCGGCAGCCTCCGCCGGCGATACGCCAGGTAACGTTGAAGGCATGTACAGCAGGTCGCCCTCATTGATCTTTGGCAGAAACTCCCCCCCGACCTGACTCAGCGGCCATATGACCGTAAAAATTGTTAACGCCGCAACCAGCAAGGTCGTTTTCGGCCAGTGGAGCACGCGAAGCAATAACGGGTGATAGGCATTAATCAGCAGTCGGTTCAGCGGGTTGCTGGTCTCCGCGGGGATTTTCCCTCTGATCCAGAACCCCATCAGTATAGGAATGACGATGATTGCCAGCGCGGCCGCGCCCGCCATGGCATACGTCTTCGTGAAGGCCAGCGGCCCAAACAGGCGCCCTTCCTGTCCCTCAAGCGTGAAAATGGGGATGAACGACAAGGTGATGATCAGCAGGCTGATAAAGAGCGCCGGGCCCACTTCAACGGACGCATCGGTAATGACCTTCCAGCGGGTTGCGTTGTCTATCTGCTCCCCAGGGTGTTGATGATCCCACTCTTCCAGTCGTTTATGCGCATTTTCAATCATCACAATGGCGGCATCCACCATCGCCCCCACGGCAATGGCAATCCCGCCCAGAGACATAATATTGGCGTTTAGCCCCTGGAAATGCATGACGATAAAGGCAATGCACAGGCCAAGCGGCAGAGAAACGATCGCCACCAGCGCAGAGCGGATATGCCAGAGGAACAGCGCACAGACGATGGCCACCACGATAAACTCTTCAAGGAGTTTGTTACTCAGGTTATCAATGGCGCGGTCAATTAACTGGCTGCGATCGTAGGTAGTCACCACCTCGACACCCTCTGGCAGGCTGGCTTTCAGCGTCTCCAGTTTGTCTTTCACTGCGGTAATAACTTCACGTGCGTTTTTCCCCGAGCGCAGGATCACGACGCCACCAGCAACTTCGCCCTGGCCGTTAAGTTCTGCAATGCCACGCCGCATTTCCGGGCCCGTTTGCACGCGGGCCACATCGCGCAGATAAACCGGCACGCCGTTCTCGCCCGTTTTCAGGACGATATTATTGAAATCATCAATGGACTGAAGGTAACCGCTGGCGCGGACCATGTACTCCGCTTCCGCCATTTCAATGGATGATCCCCCTGCTTCCTGGTTAGATGATTCGAGAGCCTGTTTAACGTCGGGCAGCGTGACACCGTACTGCGCCAGCTTCAACGGGTTAACCTGAATCTGATACTGCTTAACCACGCCGCCTACTGACGCAACCTCCGCGACGTTAGGGATGGTTTTCAGTTCGAATTTCAGGAACCAGTCCTGAAGGGAACGCAGTTCTGCAAGATCGTGTTTTCCGCTGTGATCCACCAGGGCATATTCAAATATCCAGCCGACACCGGTGGCATCTGGTCCTATTTCTGAGCTTACACCGGCAGGCAATTTGCCCTGAACCTGGTTCAGGTATTCCAGAACGCGCGAGCGAGCCCAGTAGAGGTCAGTACCGTCTTCAAAAATGACGTACACATAGGAGTCACCAAACTGGGAAAAACCACGCACGGTCTTTGCGCCGGGTACCGACAGCATGGTTGTCGTGAGCGGATACGTGACCTGATTTTCAACAATCTGCGGAGCCTGACCGGGATAGCTGGTTTTAATGATCACCTGCACATCAGACAGATCGGGCAATGCATCCACAGGGGTATTGATGATAGTCCATGTTCCCCAGACGCTGAGAAACAAAGCGCCCATCATCACCAGGAAACGGTTGGCGACGGAGCGCCGGATAATCCATTCAATCATCATCGTCTCCTTAATGGCCCGAATGCGCGTCGTCAGTTTTTTCAGGATGACGCATGCGCTCCAGCGCACCGCTAATATTGGCTTCGGAGTCAATCAGGAACAGACCGCTGACCACGACAGAATCGCCTTCGCTCAGTCCGCTGCCAATCGCGGACTGTTGCTGAGATTCATGCAGAACATGAATGTTTTTTGGCACAAAACGCCCTTCCGCATCGACCACAATCACCCGCTGTTCTTTGCCCGTATCAATCACGGCCTGGGATGGGATCAGCAGCATCTCCTGGCTCCTGGCGTTCAGTTTCAGGTAGGCGTTCATGCCGGGTTTCAGGCTTTCGTCTTGGTTGGAGACCTGCAGACGGACCTGCAGCGTGCGGGTAGTTTGATCCACGCTGGGGAGAATGTTCCATTTTTCAACGGCAAACGATTTATCCGGGTACGCGGGCACTGAAATTTCAAATTGCGAGCTGTCTTTGAGAAGATACGCAATGGATTCCGGCACGGCCGCACTGATCCAGACCGGATCCATCCCCTGAATTTGTGCCACCACATTATCTTTGGTAATGTTCATGCCCGCGCGCAGGTTAAACGCCGTAATCACGCCATCTATGGGGGCCTTGATAGTAAAACGGGTCTGGATACTCCGGGTCGCACGCAGTCGTTGAACATCCTCTTCCGGCATGCCGGCAAGACGTAGTCGCTCCAGAACACCTTTTATCTGGGTAGGGGTTCCGCCGGTACCCGATAACAACAGGAACTCGCTTTGCGCTTCTACCCATTCCGGAATGGTGATATCGATAAGCGGCGTCCCTTTTTTAACATGATCGCCCACGGTCAGTGGGTACACTCTCTCAACGAAACCCTCAGAACGCGCCTGCACAATGACAAACTGATATTCGTTATAACTGACGTTGGCCGGTATGGTCTGGGCGTAATTCAGCGATCCCCGCGTCACTTTCTGCGTTTTGAGTCCCAGGTTCTGAACCTGCGTCGGGTCAATACGAATACCCTCACTGCTTTTTTCGTCATTTTCATCGGCATATTTCGGCACCAGATCCATATCCATAAACGGAGATTTGCCGGGTTTATCAAACCGGGTATCCGGCTTCATCGGGTCATACCAGAAAAGAACTTTTCTCTCCGTCGTGGTCTGTTCTGTTTTTTCTGCGGGATACACCGACTGCCAGGCGATAACTGAAATCAGCCCTCCTGCAATAAGGCTGCCGATGATGACGGCAGCAAACTTTATTCTTAAAGAGGCCATGCTTTTTCTCGCTATTTAATGCTCTTGAGTAAAGAGATATTGCCCTGCTGAACAAACGTAAAATTAACGTGGCTGCCGGCTTTTAAGGCGAGAATAGTTTCGTCTGCCTGGACAAAGGTGAAACGCATGGTCATGGCGGGCCAGCCAATCGCTGGAATAGCATCATGCGCGATAGTGATTTTTTTAGTGCTCAGATCAACCGCTTTCACCACGCCGGTTCCCGCGATAACCTGCTCTGGCGTGGCTTGTGTTGCTGTGCTCATCTCCCCGTGCTGATGTGTTTCAGCATGCAGGCCTGCAGAAAATATAACGGAGAGTGCACCCAGTACGACCGCGTTAAATAAACTGTTCATTTTTTGATTTCCTGATGGAGTAATTAAAAGGAATTACTCAACCCAACCGCCACCCAGCGCGGTGAATAAGTTAATTTCATTCACCTGTCGGGAATAGATAAGGTCGAGAATGGTTTGTTGTGTTGCAAAAAGAGAACGTTCAGCATCGAGCACTTCAATGTAACTGACCGCGCCACTGGAATATAAACCTCTGGCTCGCTGCAGGGTGATATGTAGCGAATCAAGATAACGCTGCTGGGCGTCGAGTTGCTGACTGATGCTGTCCCGCAATGCGAGCGCGTCGGCGACCTGTTTAAAAGCCGCCTGAATTTTTTGTTCGTAATTGACGATTGACTGCTGCTGGCGAATTTCAGCCAGTTTGAGGTTGGCTTTATTCCTTCCGGCATTAAAAACAGGAATGTCAATTTTCGGAATAAAATTCCACATCCCGCTTCCTGCGGTGAAGAGGCTGGATAATTCCGTACTGCTTGCTGAAAGCCCGCTGGTTAGCGTAATGGACGGGAAAAAGGCGGCGCGCGCCGCGCCAATATTGGCATCAGCCGCTTTCAACTGATACTCCGCTTCCATAATGTCCGGGCGCTGAAGCAATATTTCTGACGGCAGACGAGGCGGCAGTTTGACGGGTGAAATCTCATCGACGCTGCCTCCTTTCTCTGCCGGCAGCGCGCGATAGGTTCCCAGAACCTGCTGCAGGGCATTATTGGCCTGAGCCAGCTCGCCTTCTCTTTTCGCTATGTCTGCACGGGTACTTTCAATCTGCCCCCGGGCCTGTTCAAGTGCCAGAACGTTGGTGCTGCCCGTTACCAGCTGTTGTTCAACAAAAGCCCAGGATTGTTGATAGTTTTTTAGCGTATCGCGGGCAATACGACGTTGTTTGTAGGCCAGCTGCTGGCTGAAATAGCTCTGCGACACGCTGGAGACGAGCAGGATATGCACGGCACGGCGAGCCTCCTCGCTGGCAAAATAGTTCTGTCTGTCAGCATCACTCATATTCCTGAGTTTGCCGAAGAAATCGAGTTCGTAACTGAGGTTCAACCCTGCGTCGTACTGCTGTGTGGTCGGCTTGTCCGTTTTCAGCCCGCCGCTGTAGGTCACACCTGACGAGGCATTCACCTGCGGATACCGGTCGGCATCCGTCACGTTGAACTGCGCACGCGCCTCTTCAACCTTGAGGGCGGCCATTTTTAAATCACGGTTGTTATTCAGGGCTTCGGCGATCAGTGCTGCGACCTGAGGATCGGTAAAAAAGCTACGCCATCCGCTGTCGTGATACCCCGCCACCACCGGCGTGAGGCTATTTCGGGATAACGAGAACTGCTGCGGAACCGGTGCTGGCGGACGCGCATATTCTGGTGCCAGCGAGACGCAGCCTGCCAGGAAAAATATTGTGCTAATGCTAAGTCGTTTTAATGTGCACATCACGCTTCTCGTCCAGGCAGACCTGGTAAATGTTTCAAATGAAGTCCAGAGTATTACCAGGGTTACTCTACAGCGTGCTTCCTGTTTGCCTGGTGACAGGATAATGACAATGTTGTCATTCTTAACGTAAGTCATTGATAACGGTTTGAGGCTCTCTAGAATGTCCAGAGCAGCCAGTCAGGGGAGTAAGATGAAAATACTGATCGTTGAAGACGAGATAAAAACCGGGGAGTACCTCAGCAAGGGGCTGACTGAGGCGGGGTTTGTGGTGGACCACGCTGACAATGGCCTGACCGGATATCATCTCGCCATGACCGCCGAGTATGACCTCCTGATTCTGGATATCATGCTTCCCGACGTGAACGGCTGGGATATCATCCGCATGCTACGTTCCGCCGGGAAGGGAATGCCGGTTCTGTTACTCTCAGCCCTTGGCACTATTGAACACCGGGTGAAGGGTCTTGAACTGGGCGCGGATGATTACCTGATCAAACCCTTTGCCTTTGCGGAGCTTCTCGCCCGCGTCAGGACGCTTCTGCGACGGGGCAATACGGTGATCACGGAAAGCCAGTTTCAGGTGGCTGATCTGATGATTGATCTCGTGTCCAGAAAGGTGAGCCGCGCGGGAAACCGCATCCTGCTGACCAGTAAAGAGTTCAGCCTGCTGGAGTTTTTTATGCGACACCAGGGGGAAGTGCTGCCCCGCTCCCTGATTGCATCCCAGGTCTGGGACATGAATTTTGACAGCGACACCAACGCGATTGATGTCGCCGTCAAACGGCTTCGCGCGAAAATAGACAATGATTATGAGCCGAAGTTGATCCAGACGGTCCGCGGCGTGGGGTACATGCTGGAGGCACCGGATGCGCGTTAAATTACCCAGACGCCCTTTTTCATTAGCCCTGAGGCTGACGTTTTTTATCAGCCTCTCCACGATACTGGCATTTTTCGCCTTCACCTGGTTTATGCTGCACTCCGTTGAAAAGCATTTTGCCGAGCAGGATATCAACGATCTGCAGCAAATCAGTACCGCGATGCACCGTATCCTGCAGTCCCCGGCAGATCCGGACGAGAAGAAAATCAGTAAAATCAAAGAGTCAATTGCCAGCTATCGTAACGTTGCGGTTCTGCTTCTCGACGCGCGTGGAGAGGTGTTGTTCAGTACGGCGCAGGGGGCAGCGTTACGCCCTGCCGTGAACACGGCGGCATTCAGCACGCACAGCCGGGCACGGGATGTGTTTCTCTGGACGGTAGATGCCCCCACCCTGCAGAGTCATTCCGGCGCTGAGATGAAAAGTGACACGTACCGGATTATCGCCTCGTCAGGCACGGCAACGCTGCAGGGAAAAGCGCAGAATTACGTTATGCTGATCGGGCTTTCTATTAATTTCCATCTCCATTACCTCGATGCGCTGAAAAAGAACCTGATTGCGATTGCCGTGGTGATCAGCCTGCTGATTATTCTTATCATTCGAATCGCGGTCCGTCAGGGACACCTGCCGCTGCGTAACGTCAGCAATGCCATTAAAAATATCACCTCTGAAAATCTCGATGCGAGGCTGGAACCGTCGCGCGTTCCGGTTGAACTGGAGCAACTGGTGATATCGTTCAATCATATGATTGAAAAGATTGAAGATGTGTTCACCCGCCAGGCGAATTTTTCTGCCGATATCGCCCACGAAATCAGAACCCCCATCACCAATCTGGTGACCCAGACTGAAATCGCACTCAGCCAGAACCGGACGCCGAAAGAGCTGGAAGATATCCTCTACTCCAGCCTTGAAGAGTATAACCGGATGACCCGGATGGTCAGCGATATGCTGTTCCTGGCGCAGGCGGATAACAATCAGCTGATCCCGGACAGGGTGATGTTTGATTTAAGCGCGGAGGTCATTAAAGTCTTTGATTTCTTCGAGGCCTGGGCGGAAGAACGTCATATCACGCTGACGTTTCACGGGATGCCCTGTCTGATCGAAGGCGATCCGCAGATGTTCAGACGCGCAATCAACAACCTGTTATCCAATGCCCTGCGCTATACGCCGGAAGGCAAGACGGTAACCGTCTCAATCGCCGAACGGGAAAACGATTTTGAGCTGATGATTGCCAACCCCGGGAAACCTGTCCCGCAAGAACATCTACCCAGGCTGTTTGACCGTTTTTACCGGGTGGATCCTTCCAGGCAGCGAAAAGGCGAAGGCAGCGGGATTGGTCTTGCCATTGTGAAGTCAATTGTCACCGCGCATCATGGCAAAGTCCGCGTCGAATCGGATGCTCAGTCGACGCGCTTTATCTTGTCCGTGCCTAAGCGGGTTACCCAGTACTGAGTGGTTGCTGCACAGCCCGACACACGTCCAGCACTTTCTCTCTCAGCCAGCGGTGCCCCGGATCCCTTTCCATTCGCGGGTGCCACATCTGCGATACCGTAATGGTTCGGGTTTTAAACGGCAGTTCAAAGACATGCACACTCTGCGCCATCGGCTGGTTCAGCAGATACAATGCCGGAACCATGGCGATCAGATCGGACGCCAGCGCCACGGATAACGCCGTCGGGAAACCGGGCACGACGCTGGCAATTTTGCGCTTCATCCCCACTTCTGCCAGCGCATCGTCGACAAAGCCGTGTAGCGACCCGTCGGGCGCGGCAACCACGTGGCCCCAGGAAACATAATCGTGAAGGCTGACCGTGGGGTGTGCCGCCAGCGGATGTCCCTTACGCACCGCGGCAATGAACCGATCCTGAAATAATCGCTGCAGGCGTATTTCAGGTCCCATGTTGCTCTGCACGCCAATTTCCAGGTCAACCAGCCCTTCCCGTAGATAGCGTGACGTTTTCTCGGGCTTCGGCGAGAACCGAATACACACATCGGGCGCAGCTTCGGCCACGGCGGCAATCAGCAATGGGCCAAATGCAACCACAAAACCATCATTGGCTCTGATGGTGAACAGCCGCTCGAGGTTTTCCACCTTCAGCGTTTCAGTGGAGGGCTGCAGTACGGCTCTAGCCTCATACACGGCGCCTCGGGCTCGCTCCCGGGTGGCCTCGGCCCAGGGCGTCAGCACCATATTACGCCCTGCCCGCACCAGGATCGGGTCGCCGGTCACCTCTCGCAACCGGCTCAGGGTACGGCTCATGGCTGACGTACTCAGGTTTAAACGCCGCGCCGCGCCCGCCACGCTGGCTTCGGCCAGCAGGACGTCGAGGGCGACAAGCAAATTAAAATCCGGATCGGACATGATGCATCCTCAGATAGGGCGTTGTATGCAACTGAACAGTGCAACTGCTGCGTCTTCCGCCTTGTATATCCCATGATTATAGTTTCGTCATCAACATTCTTTCCGGAGTTACGACGATGACGCTATTTTCAAACCAGCCCGGCGACGAAGGATTGCCCGGCCATGAACGCGCCCGGGTGATGGCCGCGGTAATGACCACCACGCTGATGGGCGTTTTTGATGGCACCATGATCAACATCGCCTTGCCTTCGATGGCAAGCGCGATGCAGGTGCCCGCGAATGTGGCCGTCTGGTTCGCCAATGGGTATCTGTTGTCCGCGGCCATGACTCTGGCCATCTTCGCTGCCCTGGCGGCCCGGGTTGGCTACCGCCCGGTGTTTCTGACCGGACTTGCCGTCTTTACACTCACCTCGCTCGGCTGCGCGCTGGCCCGCACCCCGGACATGCTGATCGGGATGCGGATTTTGCAGGGGATTGGCGGGGCGGCCACACTGAGTATTGCCCCAGCGATACTGCGCGCCGTCTTTCCCGGTCGACTGCTTGGCCGCATTCTGGGACTGCACGCCCTGCTGATCGCCTCCAGCACGGCCATTGCACCCGTACTGGGCGGGACGATCCTGGACGTACTGCGCTGGCAGTGGTTATTCGCCATTAACCTTGTTCCCGGAACGATTGCCCTGCTGTTGGCCTGGAAGGCCTTACCACGACAGCCGGCTTTAGATCCTTCTCCGTTCGATGCCCCGGGGGCACTGCTCTCCGCGGTCCTGTTGGGGGCAATGATCATGACGGCCAACAGTTTCCAGCGTGCTTCGCACCACATCAGCCACGAGGCTATCAGCTGGGCGCTGCTCGCCACGATTAGCGCCATCACCTTTGTCTGGCATATTCGCCGCGCCCGAAGCCCCATACTGCCTCCCGTTATTTTTCACAATGGACGCTTTACGCTCGCCGCGCTCACGTCGCTGGCCTCGTTTGTGAGCCAGGGCATCACCTTTATCGCCCTGCCGTTCCTGTTTCAGAGCGTGTACGGCTACAGTCCGGTGGTCTCCGCGCTGCTGTTCACGCCCTGGCCGATAGGCATCGTACTGATCGCACCGCATGCGGGCCGCTGGGCAGACACAATTTCAGCCCCGCTGATATCTACCCTTGGGCTTATCGTGTTTGTGGTGGGGTTGATCCTGCTCGCGACACTGCCCGCCAGCCCTTCCGCATGGAATATCTGCCTGAGAAGCCTGGTGTGCGGGATCGGTTTTGGCTGTTTCCAGAGTCCCAATAACCGGGAAATGCTCTCTAACGTGGTACGGGAGTATGCCAGCTACGCATCCGGTGTACTGGCTATCGTGCGGACGTTTGGACAATGCCTGGGGGCTGCCGTGGTCGGCGTTCTGCTGGCCACAACGCAGAATCAGCCGGCTTTTGACGATCGGGCCGTTCATTATTCACTGTGGATTGCGGTCATTGCTTCGGCGGTTTCTGTCGTGTTTAGCGTGAGCCGGCTGCGCGCCACGCGTCAGGCTACGGCATAAACACGGTGCAGCGCACTACGCGCTGCACCTGTGATTTACTCCAGCGCCAGCAGCGCAAAACTCGCCAGCCAGTGTCCACCGCTGTAGTGGCTTCCCACCACATGCTCGACGCTTGCCGCCAGATGTCGGTTGACTGCCTCGCGCAGCGCCTGTTGTCCCGGATGGTTATCCGGCAGCGCGCGGGCAATATGCTTCATGCACCAGGCGCGGCTGAGGTTTAACCCATCCAGATGGGCAATTTTCGGGTCGGTACGATCGCTCACTTCTGCCGGGTGCATCAGGGCCGAAACAGACCCCACATCAGGAAGAAAGGCGTCAAACCACGCCGGGAAATGCTCCGCCACCTTACTCATCAACAGCGCTTCCGTCAGCGCGCCGGAAATGTACTCATCACCACCCGGTTCATAGTGGGCCGGGTAATGCGTGTCAGCCAGATAAAAGCGCGTCGCCGCCGTCAGAATAGCCTGTTCAAGGGCGTTATCCTGCACTTCACGGGCGTAATCAATCCCCAGCGCCAGGGCAAAAGCGGTGTTGTAATGCGTACCGACACGGATCGGATAGGTGAGCTTGCTGAGGTAATCCACCAGTCTGTCGCGAATGTCCTGCGTTAACGGCTGCAGTGTCTGATACCAGCTGGCGGCCTGAGGTAACGCGGATTGCTTCAGCTCCTGCGCCAGCGCCAGAAGCCAGCCGTAGCCATAAGGGCGCTCGAACGAGGCGCGAAACGGTGCATTGAAATAGGCCAGCTCTTTCGCCACCTTCTCCTGCGTGATGTGTTCATCAAACAGGGCAACAATTTCATCCCGGCACGACAGTTCAGGGTAAAGCCGCACGCAGCGCAGCAGCAGCCAGTAGCCGTGCACCGCCGAGTGCCAGTCGAAGCAGCCATAAAAAATGGGGTGCAGTTCGCGAGGTGGCAGGACATCACCGTCATCATTAAGCAGGTGCATAATGTGGTTCGGATATTCCTGGCGTAAATAGGTCAAAGGCATGCGGGCAAACGCGTCGGCCTGGTGTTGCGTTAATTCCATATCAGCTCCTTAGATCGTTGCCGCGCTTAGCGAAAAACGAGGAAATACATTAAGAACACGTTGACCACCAGCAGGGTTAACGCCGTTGGGATCTGGATCTTGATCACCTGGTACTTATCTTTAAGCTCCAGCAGCGCGGCCGGAACGATATTAAAGTTGGCCGCCATCGGCGTCATCAGCGTGCCGCAATAGCCCGCGTACATGCCAATCGCCAGCAGCGGTGCCGGGTTACCATGGTGAACGTTAATCAGGAACGGCAAGGCGATACCGGCGCTGAGCACCGGGAATGCCGCGAAGGCGTTGCCCATGATCATAGTGAAAAGCGCCATGCCCACGCAGTAAATCACCACCAGCATGAACCGGCTATCGGGGTTCACAAACAGGCTTACGACCTTCTGGACTGACTCGCCGGTGTTCGCCACCACAAATACCCCGCCCAGCATGGCCAGCATCTGTGGCAAAATCACCGCCCAGCCAATGGTGTCGACCAGGCGTCGGGACTGGCGAATAGCCTGCAATGGCGTGCCTTTGGTCAGCCACCAGCCGGTCAGGATCGCCGCCACACAGGCGACGCACAGTGCCGCCAGCGTGAGCTGTTTCTGGTCAAGAAGGAATACGCCCCCTATCGACACCCCTTTCAGGAATAATGTCCCGATCACCGTAACCACCGGGATCATCAGCGCAGGCAGGAAAAGCCAGTTTTTCAGCCGCGTTGACGAGGCTTCGCGCTCGGCATCGGTAGCCATTTTATAATGCCCCTTCCCGACCAGACCAAAGCCCGCCAGCAGAGCAATCACAATGACGCAGCCGCCGATAATTCGATAAGCAAGGGATTTGCCCAGCTCCTGCACCATCAGGTCACCAAACAGGAAGATCCCGCCGAACAGGAACCAGAACAGCGCGGTGGTAAAACGTTTAGGATTCGCGCGATCGCGCAGGGTCATCACGACCAGCAGCATCACGACAAAGCCGATCAGGTAATACACGCGGTTAATGGTGATCAGGGTCATCATGGCGCGATCTCCTGTGTACCCTGCTCAGCGCGCCAGGACATAACGTCACGACGGATGCTGGCATCCAGACGCAACAGGCGCGTCATATGAATAATCAATGCCGCGATGGCGGTCGGAATGGCCCACAGACCGATATGCAATGGTTCAATGCCCTGTATCCCATTCTCTTTCAGGAAAGCGTCGATCAGCAGCACCGCGCCAAACGCGATAAAAATATCTTCGCCAAAGAAAACCGCGATGTTATCGCACGCCGCGGCATGCGCTTTGATCTTGTCCCGGATATGTTGCGGCAGTTCGCCATACTCATTGAGCGCTGCGCCTTCGGCCATCGGTGCCAGCAGAGGACGAACGGTCTGAGCATGCCCACCCAGCGACATCAATCCCAGCGCGGCCGTCCCTTCACGCGCCACAAAATAGAGCATCAGAATACGTGCCGAGGTGGCGCTGGCAATCTTTGCCACCCACGCCTGCGCCCGCTCTTTCAACCCGTAATATTCCAGCAGGCCAATAACCGGCAGGATCAGAATAAAGGTTGCCAGGGAACGACTGTTGACGAACTTCTCGCCAAAGGTCTCCAGCAACATCCCAAAATCCATGCCAACCAGCAGTCCGGTAGCCAGCCCCGCCACCACAACCACCAGTAGCGGGTTGAAACGCAGAGCAAAACCAATAACCACCACCGGTATACCGATGAGCGGCAACAGTGTCGAACCGTCCATAAACGTTTACCCTATCCAAAGTGAGCGTTGCGCGCCGGCGGCTATTTTTTTAATACTTCGCATCATGGCGAAGCGGGATGCAGTGCGGCGCGCGATGTTGTGTTTTGCGTCAGGCTCCGCAGAACCTGCACTAAAAAGCTATATCTGAACCACAAAAACATGTAAACAATTTATCAATAAAATGTTCTTATTTTATCGATGAGTTTACATTTCCGGGCCAACGTCACCCCCCGTAAGGAACGTTATGACTGCAAAGAAGAGTGCTGGATCATCAAATCACGACGATATAACCGATGGCCGTATCGTGTCCTCTCGCCATCTGGTATCGGAACGTTGCGCGGAATTATCAGAGCTGGAGTACGCGTTGATCATGACCAGCAACGCGTTTAACAAATGGATGGTGCGCTGCATGACCGCAGCCGGTGAGCCAGATATGGGCGCTTTTGATGTCTCGCTTCTGCATCACGTGAACCACCGCGATCGCAAGAAAAAGCTGGCCGACATCTGTTTTGTCCTGAACGTGGAAGATACCCATGTGGTGACGTATGCACTGAAGAAGCTGGTCAAGGCGGGCTACGTGACGAGTGAAAAAGCCGGAAAAGAGCTCTATTTCTCAACGACGGAGGAAGGGAAAGCGCTATGCATGAAATACCGCGACGTGCGGGAAGCGTGCCTGATCAATATCCATGCGGAGAGCGGGATTTCCGGAGCGTCTATTGGTGACACCGCGCAGTTGCTCCGGACCATATCTTCCCTGTATGACACCGCCGCGCGGGCGGCGGCATCGCTGTAGTTAAGGGCGTCTGAAAAGCGAAATACTTCGTCCGGCCAGATGGTATTCCACGGCTTTGGTGATGACCGTCCCGGGGACAACGTCATCCGCCGTGGAGAGTTCCAGTACCCAGCCTCCTTCGCCAAACTGGGGGATCTGGAACGGCACGGTGCCTTCAAACGGGTTAAACAGCATCAGCACATCGTGCCAGAGGCCCGGCTCCTGTCTGAGGTCCGGTCTGCTGATGGATACGCCGAGGGTTGAACCTTCATCCCACTGCTCATCCTGCTGCGGGCCGCCGCCGGCGTTAAACCAGCGGATCTCAAGTCCGTCGCGCCAGCTTTCTCGCCGCAGCAATGGCTGTTTCGCGCGAAGGGCAATCAGATGGCGGGTAAAGTCGCGCAGGGCGGTGTCGTTTTCCGATAACCCCTTCCAGTCGATCCAGGAGATCTCGCTGTCCTGGCAATACCCGTTATTGTTCCCCTTTTGCGTACGGCCAAACTCGTCCCCGGCCAGCAGCATTGGCGTGCCGTGAGAGAACAACAGCGTGGTGAGGAAATTACGCTTCTGCCGCTCCCGGGTAGCGATAATATCCGGATTCTCTGTCGGCCCTTCCTCTCCGTAGTTATACGACCGGTTATCGTTGTGCCCGTCGTTATTGTCTTCACCATTGTCGGCATTATGCTTTTCGTTGTAAGACACCAGGTCGTTCAACGTAAAGCCGTCGTGGGCGGTAATAAAGTTGATGCTGGCCCACGGACGGCGTCCGCGCAGGTCGTACAAGTCACCGGAACCGAGCAGGCGCGCGGCGAAGTCGTTAGACACGTTATCGCCCTTCCAGTACTCACGTACGGTATCGCGGTATTTGTCGTTCCACTCCCCCCAGCCTGGCGGGAAGCCGCCGACCTGATAACCGCCGGGGCCGATATCCCAGGGCTCACCAATCAGCTTCAGACGGGATAACACCGGATCCTGCGTGACGGCATCGAAAAAGCCACCGCGCGGATCAAAGCCTTCGGGCTCACGGCCCAGAATTGTCCCGAGGTCGAAACGGAAACCGTCAATATGCATCGATTCGGCCCAGTAGCGCAGTGAATCCATCACCATCTGCAGCACTCTCGGGTGGGAGGTATTCACCGTATTCCCCGTGCCGGTGTCGTTAATGTAATACCGGTGTTGATCGGGTAAGGTGCGGTAATAGCTGAAGTTATCGATGCCCTTAAACGACAGCGTTGGGCCGAGCTCATTGCCTTCTGCCGTGTGGTTATAGACAACATCAAGGATCACCTCGATGCCTGCGTCATGATAGGCGCGCACCATATCGCGAAAACCCTGGATCCCCGCCGGACCGTAATAGCGTGACGCCGGCGCAAAGAAGCCGAGCGTGTTGTAGCCCCAGAAGTTTTTCAGCCCCCTGTCGAGCAGGTGTTGATCGTCCGGGAACCAGTGAACCGGAAGCAGTTCAACCGAGGTGATGCCAAGGCTTTTGATGTAATCGACCGAGGCTTTGTGTCCCATCCCTTCAAACGTACCGCGAAGTTCAGGCGGGATCGCCGGGTTAAGCTGGGTAAAGCCCTTCACGTGGCTCTCATACACAACGGTATTCGGCCACGGAATGGTTGGCCGGTTATCATCCTGCCAGTCAAAAGCATTGGGGTCGATGACCTTGCATTTTGGCGTGAACGGCGCGCTGTCGCGGGTATCAAAACTGAGGTCGAGATCGTCATGACCCAGCTCATAGCCGAAATGGGCGTCGTTCCAGTCGATATCGCCCACCAGTTCACGGGCATACGGATCGATAAGCAGTTTATTGGGGTTGAAGCGATGCCCGTTTTCCGGGTCATAGGGGCCGTAGACACGATAGCCGTACAGCGCGCCAGGCTTCAGATCCGGCACATAGCCGTGCCACACTTCATGGGTATATTCCGGCAGCTCCAGCCGGGCGATTTCGGTTTTTCCTGAAGGGTCAAACAGACAGAGCTCAACTCGCTCCGCATGTGCTGAAAACAGCGCAAAGTTGACCCCCTTCCCGTCATAATTTGCGCCTTGCTGCTGGCCATGACCGGCCCGAATTTCAAACGTATTATCCTTTGGCATTTTTTGTTCTCCACGATCATTCGCAGGTAAGCAGAACCATTAAGCATCCCGTTTCAGACGTTACATCCAGCGTCTCTTGCAGAACCCGGCTTTCACCGGTGAACAGATCCCGGTAGCGTTTTCCTGCCAGCGCATCGGGTATAGCAATAGTGGTATTGGCCCACAGTGCTTCATGGGTTGTCACGTCGAAGACCAGCCGCGGCACGGCAACAATCAGCGCCTCCTCGTCTTTCACGCGTGCGTAAACAATCAGGTTCTCCGCCCGCTCGCCGCTCACCTTCAGTGGCAGCCAGTCACCGTAATGGAATAGCGCGGCATAATGTGGACGAAGCCGTAACAGCGTGGCGGTGACATATTGCTTAACGCTTCCGTCTCGCCAGCATTCCGGGCGGGCAAATACCCCGGCATCCGCCGTGCTGAGGTGGTGCACCAGCGCGGGGAAATCCGGTTCCCGTCGGTTATCCGGGTCGACAAGGCTAAAGTTAAGCGCTTCGCAGCCCTGATAGATGTCCGGTACCCCGGGTGCGGTAAGTTTGATCACCGTCTGGCTGAGGCTGTTCATCAGCCCTGCACGGATAAAAGGCTGCATCGCCTCACTGAAATCCTTCAGGAACAGCGTGTTGTCCGGTGAAAGCAGATGCCGGGCATAGCTCAGCACCACGCTCTCATAGCTTTCGTTGCTGTCTATCCAGTCTGTGCGTTGTTTGGCTTCGCGCAGCGCTTTCTCCAGGAAGCCGAGGAAGCGCTCTTCGAGTGATTTCAGCCCGTCGACATCGTCAGGTGACAGCGTGGCGGGCCAGACGCCGGCCAGAGCCTGATAAATCATCCAGGTATCGGCAGCGTTCGGCGCGGTACCGTCGCTCAGAAAACGCACGTGGGTTTGATTCATCTGCCGCCAGCGGGCCAGATTTTCGCCCCATTGTTCCGGCGCTTCCGTCAGGGTATAGAGGCGTGCCCGGGCATCTTCACCGCGCTTCGTGTCATGGGTGGATGTCCCGAGTAAGGCGTCAGGCTGACGGGCAAGACGGATGCGCATTTCCTGATGAAAACGCGATAGCGAAAAGGCGCGCGGCGTCGGGTCTGCCCCCACTTCGTTAAGCGCCAGCTCCAGGTTATGGCGAAAGAACAGCGTATCTTCCACGGATTTCGCCATCAGTGGCCCGGTGAGCTGCTGGAAGCGGGTTCTGAAACGAGCCGCGTCGTCGTGGCAATTTTCAGGAAGATCGCCGGTGAGAATGCACACGATCAGGCTCAGGGCCGCTTCAGAGGTGTTAACGCTTGCGACAACGCGATTGAGCAGCGCCACGTCAGAGGCGGTTAATCCTTCACGGGTGCCGTAGGTCCGATACACCGGAAACGCGATCAGCAACTCGCGCAACGCATGGTGGATCTCGTCGGGTTGCAGTTCAACCGCATTGCGTCGGGCAAGATCGGTGGCGATAGTTAACAGGGTAGTGAATTCGCCCTCAAAATTGCGATCGGTCATTAGCCCTTTGGCATCCCGTAACGCTGCAAACCGATCAACGGTTTCCCCGAGCGTGTCGTCATGGATTTTCTCCAGGCGGTCAAGGCGGCTGTCGTCCACCAGAACTTCCGCCAGCGAGGCAATAAACTCGTACCCCGTGGTGCCAGAGACTGGCCATTCGACGGGCAGCTGTTCCCCTTTGGCGAGAATTTTTTCAACCGTGATGTAACAGGCCGGTCCGGTTGCCTGGCGCAGACGCTGCAGATAGCCCAGCGGATCGGCCAGACCGTCGATATGGTCAATTCGCAGACCGTCAACGACGCCAGAATGAACCAGTTCAAGGATCAATCGGTGTGTATCACTAAATACCGACGCGTCTTCAACCCGCACGCCCACCAGGCCGGTGATTTCGAAGAAACGCCGCCACGAGAGCTGTTTCGGGGCTTCACGCCAGGACATCAGCCTCCAGCTCTGGGCCTCGTGCAGCGCCGCAATGCTTTTACCCTCCACAAAGGTACCCGGGTTAAGAGGATAGGCGGTGTCGTAGTAGACCAGCGCGGCTTTGCCCGTGACAGGGTCACGTTTTACAGTGATGGCGCCCTTCTCAAGCTCCGCCTCAAAGGTGTCGCCCAGAAACGGCAGCGTAAGCGGCCGTGACCAGTCAATATCGAAATAGCGTGCGTAGCGGCTCTGTTTGCCATGCTCAATCACGTCTCGCCACCAGTGATTCTCCAGCGAGGTCGACATGTGGTTAGGCACAATATCCAGTATCAAGCCCATTCCCGCCTGCCTGAGCGCGGCCGCCATACGGTCGAATCCTTCTCGTCCGCCAATGGCGGGGTCGATTTCATTCGGGTCGGTCACGTCATAGCCGTGCGTAGAGCCGGTCGTGGCGGTGAACACAGGTGAGGCGTAAAGATGGCTGATGCCGAGATCTTTCATATACGGCACCAGTTCCACGACACGGTCAAACGTCATGCCGTTACGGAACTGAATACGGTAGGTCGCGGAAGGGATCATAACGATGCTTCTCCATCAGCAAAGCGAACAACAATACTGTTCGGCGGTAACACCTCGTTCACCTCCGGCCAGCTAAAGAGCGTTTCTCCTGCCAGTGCAGGCACATCAACAGCCTTATTGCCGGTATTGAACGCCAGAGACAACGTTCCGGTCGGGAATCGCCAGCTCACTGCAATCATGCCGGGTGCCGTTCTGATGACTTTGCTCTCCACCGTGACGCCCTTTCGCAGTAACGGAACGATATGACGATGGCGCAACGTCAGCAGCGTTCGCGTGAAGCGAAGCCACGTTTTACCGTCATCGGTGGCGACCTTATTCCAGTCAATTTTGGAGCGAACAAAGGTCTTCACGTCATTCGGGTCGGGGACGGACGCATCGTGCCCGGCATGGCCGGTAAACTCTTTTGCGCGCCCTTCTCGCACTGCTTTAGCAAGCTCACCGTGAAAATCGGTAAAGAACAAAAACGGATTGGTTTCACCAAACTCTTCCCCCATAAACAGCAGCGGAATATGGGGCGAAAGCAGCAGTGCAGCAAGCAACACCCGTGTTTTATCGGCCCCCGCGAGGGCGATCAGTCTCTCTCCCTGAGCGCGGTTGCCGGTTTGATCGTGGTTTTGAATAAAATCGACAAAAAACTGTGGCGGCTGCGTGTGACATTCCACGCCGCGCGATTTGCCGGTCTGGAGAGAAACCTCGCCCTGATAGACAAAACCTTCCGTCAGAGCACGGGCGAGTTTTTTCTCCGGTTCAAAGGCAAAATCCTGGTAGTACGCATGCGTTTCGCCGGTGGCAAAGACATGCGCGGCATTGTGAAAGTCATCGTTCCACTCCGCGGTAAAAAGCGGGGTCGCACCGTGTGCGTCACGCGGATGCAGGAAGATAACGTTACGGCTGTCTTCGGTGGTGAGATGGATCTGCCGCCCGGGAATAGCCTCGCGAATGTGTTCGGCAATCTCCTGCAGGATATGTTTATCCGACGCGTCTTCAATCTGGTCGATAGCATCAAACCGTAATCCATCAAGATGGTATTCCGTCAGCCAGAACAGCGGGGCTTCGGTAATGTATTGCCTGACCGGCTCAGCCTCGTAAGCAATCCCGTTGCCCCAGGGCGTCATCCGTTCCGCGTCGAAAAACGCGGGTGACAGCACAGGCAGATAATTGCCTTCCGGGCCGAAGTGGTTAAGCACAATATCCAGCACGACAGAAAGCCCAAGCCCATGCGCAGCATCGATAAAGGCGTGGAAGTCTTCTGGCGTGCCATAGGCAGCGTGCGGTGCATACAGCAATACCCCGTCATATCCCCAGCCGCGCGATCCGCCAAACTGTGAGACGGGCATGACTTCAATCTGGGTAATGCCAAGTTCAGCCAGGTAAGGCAGTTTTTCAATGGCGGCCCGGAAGGTGCCCTCCGGGGTAAAGGTGCCGATGTGCAGCTCGTAAATCACCGTGTCTTCCCACGGACGCCCTGCCCACTCGCGGTTGCCGGGCGGATACCGTCTGGCATCGATAACAACCGAGGGACCGTTAACATCCCCAGCCTGGGCGCGCGACGCCGGATCGGGAACGGCCATGCCGTCCTGCAAAACATACTGATACTCTGTGCCGTGCGTGACGCCGGGGACTTCAATCTGGAACCAGCCATTGCCGACCGCCGTCATTGGCAAGTCGTTTTCTGCCAGACGTAGCGTAAGTTCTTTCTGCCCTTCTGCCCAGACGCGAAAACGTACAACGTCATTGGAAATAAACTCAGCACCCCAGTGTTTTTGAAATGTCCTGAATTCCATTCATTGTCCTCGAATGACCCACATTTTACGCGGAATGAAGTACAAGCTTAGTTCAGGATCAAAAGAGTGTTACGCCAGCGGTTTTAATGACTTCATCTATTATTTATAAAAATATTCGCCACAAGGAATACCATGCAGATTCGAAAAGGATTAAATACCGACCTCGCACGTCTTGAATGCTGTGACTTTTCATTCACCGTCAGTCACGTTGCGCGGGAGCCTTTTATACATTGTGATTTGCATATCGACGCTGTCGCCGTGCCTTATCGTAAAACGTATGAGCTCGATATGCAGACCCTTGAAAATCATTGCGTTAATCCGGATGCCATATTTCTTGTGGCCGAAACAGATGAGGGAGAAATTGCCGGTTTTATCACCGCGTCAATGAGCTGGAATAAATTTATCGCCGTTGACTATATTGCCGTTGAGCGCACGAAACGCAGGGCTGGCGCGGCGCAAAAATTGATGGCGGCCGCACACGTGTGGGCGCGCAGCGTCAACGCGGCTGGATTAAGGCTCGAAACCCAGAATGTGAATGTTTCTGCCTGCCTGTTCTACCGTCATTATGGCTTTACGTTAGGCGGATACGATCGTTTCCTCTACAACGCATTACCGGAAAAAGACGAAATCGCCCTGTTCTGGTATTACATGCTGATCTGACCCTGGCTCTAACGGATATTGGCGGACGAAAGCGATTAGTCTGAAAATTATCCACCCGGCGCGCAAGGGAATGTGCGTCAGAATATGACTCACCTGCCTCCCTTCATTTTTCTGTCACTTAATTTCAATACGCTTACATGATTTTGACAATGACGTTAAGGAAAGAAGAGTGAATTCAATGGCTAAGGCATTACTGCTGGCATTACCTGTTTTGAGCGCGACCGCCACGGCAGCCGACCACGATATCTGTGAGCCGAAAGCGTATGAGATGGCGCTGCGCTATCAACAGAAATCGGCAGAAATCATGGCACTTCAGCTGCAGACCTATCGTTTCGCCACCGAGCGTTTTAACGAAAAAATAAAAGGGCTGACTGCACCTGAGAACTATGCCGTTGTGATGGATCTTGATGAAACGGTGCTGGATAACACCCCCTTACTGGCGCGTGATGCCGAACAGTGCCACGACTACACGAAATGGGACACCTGGAGTGACTGGGAAAAGCAGGGAAAACCGGGATTAATTCCTGGCGCGAAGGCGTTTCTTGATCGCGTGAATCAAAGTAAGGTCCGTATTTATTATGTATCTGACCGCATGCAGGAAAACAAAGCAGATACGCTCAATACGTTAAAATCCCTTGGCTTACCGCAGGTTTCAGAGGATAGCGTTCTGCTCGATACGGTCAGTAAAGAAGCCCGCCGCCAGAGCATCCTGAAGAAACAGCAGATAATCATGCTCTTCGGTGACAGCCTGCCTGATTTCGCCGCGCAATTTAAAAACAAAAAGCCGAGCGAAGCGCAGCGTGAACTCGTTGAGGCCAGTGCCGATCGCTTTGGCAGTGACTGGATTGTGCTGCCCAATGCCGCGTATGGCTCGTGGTCAAAAGCCACGCTTGAAGGCTGGAAAGCCCCGCTGAAGCAATAACGTCTGGCTTGCCGGGTGGCACATTGCAGCCACCCGACATTTGATCCGACCTATTCATCCCGTTTATAGGTCCTATCATTATCAGGCGGGTTCATATAATTTTACGGAGAAGTAAGATGAGCTCTTTCTGAAGGAGACCCTTATGCTGACCGTAAAAAAACTAGCCCTGACAACGCTGATTTCCAGTTCGTTATTGTTCTACCCTGCGCTTCAGGCTTCGGCAGAAACGCCCCAGCACGTGGTTAAACAGCCTGCCGGGGGGTACAGTGTGCAGGTTGGCGATATTATGGTGACCTCGTTTACCGACGGTACCGTGGCGCAAGACCTGCACAAATTACTTCGTCGGACGACCCCGCAGAAAACCGATGCGTTGCTCACACAAAATTTCCAGACCAACCCGGTAGAGGCGTCCATTAACGCTTTTCTGATTGCGCTACCCGGCCACAAGATTCTGGTGGATACCGGCTCAGGCCAGCTTTTTGGCCCCGCTAACGGCGGGCGACTGATTGAGAGTCTGGCAACGCAGGGGATCGCGCCGCAGGACATCACCGAGATTTTACTGACCCATGCACACTCCGACCATGCCGGTGGCCTGGTCAAAGATGGCAAGGCGGTGTTTACCAATGCGCGCGTTTTTGTCGGCAAACCTGACATCGACTTTTTCTTTAACAACGATAATCAGAAAAAAACCGGCTACGACCAGAACTACTTCGATGTCGCGCAGAAAACCTTAAAACCGTATCGTGATGCCGGCAAGGTGGTTCCTTTTTCCGGAACCTCGCAGATTCTGCCCGGGATAACCGGCACGGTTCACCCGGGCCATACGCCTGGTTCGGCCTTCTATACGCTGGAAAGTAAAGGCGAGAAAATCACCTTTGTCGGCGATATTATCCACGTCGCGGCGGTACAGTTCCCGCAGCCCGCCGTGACCATCGCCTACGACCAGGATCAGGACGGTGCGGCACGTGTCCGCCAGGATGCTTTTGCTGATTTTGTGAAAAACAGAGACCTTGTCGCAGCCCCCCACCTGCCGTTCCCGGGTATCGGTTATGTCACGAAAGGCGAGCACGGCGGTTACGCCTGGGTGCCCGTCACCTATACCAATCGTGACAGCCACAGCGCAAAGTAAAACGGATAACACGATGACGCCCGTTGCTGAGATGGATATCGACCTGATCCTGACGCTGGATGCATTGCTCCAGGATCAGAACATCACCCATGCGGCCGCGCGGCTCGGCATCAGCCAGCCCGCGATGTCTGCCCGTCTGGCGCGCCTGCGCTCGCTCTTTGGCGAACCGTTGTTTATCCCTTCCCCACATGGACGTGGGGTGTTGCCCACGCCCAGAGCGGAGGCGCTGAGGCCGCAGGTCATGACCGTATTGCGGGGCATTAACGCGATGTTTGCCCCCACCACCTTTGATGCGCAAACCAGCCAGCGGACATTTGTGATTGCCCTGCATGAAAATCCGGCCCTGATGCTGGGTGCGGAACTGCTTAATCAGTTCCGGGCCCATGCCCCGGGGATCCGCTTGCGGTTCGCGCTGCCAGAAATGGCAACCCTGCCACAGCAGCTGGAAAAGGGTGATGTGGATGTCTATATCGGTGTGAGCGCCGGCGCGCACGACGGCTGGGTCAGACGCAAACTTTTCGATGACCAGTTTGCAACAGCCCAGCGAAAAGGCCACCCCCGCGGTGTTGGGCCACTGGATCTGGAGCACTATTGCGCACTCTCTCATCTGGTGGTCTCTTCAGAGGGTGACCCGTTTACCGGCTTTGTGGATCAAACCCTGGGCGGACTGGGGTATCAGCGCAACGTGGTGATGTCCACGCAGAGCTACGCCATGGCACCTCCGCTTGTCGCCAGCACGGACCTGCTCTGCACCTTACCGGAACGTATGCTGCAACGCTTTGCCTCGACGCTGGATATCTTTCCCCCGCCGCTGCCGCTGCAGCCGATTACCATCAGCATGTACTGGCACCCGAAAAACAGTCAGGATCCGGCAAGCCTCTGGCTGCGCGAGCAACTGCTGCTGACCGCGGGACGTCAGATGTGATCGAGGGTGTGCAGAAATTTCTTTAACACCTCTGAGCGAATGATCCGGTGGCACACCAGCTTCAGCTCGCTTTCCCTGAGCCTGTCAATGATGTCGACGTACACGACATTCTCCACGCTGACTGCCCTGGCCGAGGCCGGCAATAGCGCCATGCCAAACCCCGCAGAGACCAGGCTGATGACAGTAGGTACGTCGGTGGCGTTTTGTACCACCTCAGGCTGGAAACCTGCGCCGTAACAAACGTCATAGAAGTACTGTTCGAGGCCCATTCCCTCCGGGTCGCGCAGGGAGATCCATTTTTCGTCTTTCACCGAGGCGAGCGTAAGCGCGGACGATTTTGCCAGAGGGTGCTGTGAAGAGAGCGCCAGCACCGTTTTCTCGGACGTAAACGGGCGGCTTTGCAGGTCGTCTGGCAGAGACGGCAGCGGTGCCCGGATGATGGCCACATCCAGCTGGTTGCTTTGCACGGCGGTATAGAGCGTCTGCACATTCCCCGTCATTAGCGACATGGTGATGGCAGGCCACCGACTGTGCATCTGGCGCAGCGCGGCAGGCAGCCTGGTGTCAAACATGGCGCTCGATACGCACCCGAGATTCAACACCCCTTGCTCCCCCCTCGCCGTTTGCCTGGCGTCCAGTACCGCCTGTTCCGTCAGGGCGATCGCCAGCCTGGCTTTCTCCAGGAAAGCTTCACCGGCCGGCGTCAGGGTTAAACGGCGGTTCGCCCGGCTGAAGAGCGTAACGCCTAACCGTTCCTCTAACGTTTTAATCTGCTGACTCAGCGCGGGTTGTGCCATGTTCAGGCGCTCCGCAGCCCGGTGCATGTGAAGCTCTTCCGCAACGACAATGAAATTACGCATCTGACGAAATTGCATAACGCTTACCCGGATTTTTTGATAATAAATTTCTTATCAAAATAGCAGTAATGATGCAATTGATGCTATGGGCTATTGCCATAAAAATGGAGGCATGCAAACACGGGAGGAAAAAATGGAAAGCCCAGTCAACGATCTCAGAAGTGCCATCGCGTTACTGCAACGCCACGAAGGACAATATATTGAAACGGATCATCCGGTGGATCCCAACGCGGAGCTGGCGGGTGTTTATCGACACATTGGTGCGGGCGGCACGGTGAAACGCCCTACCCGAACGGGCCCGGCCATGATGTTCAATAACGTTAAAGGTTATCCGGATTCGCGTATCCTGGTGGGCATGCACGCCAGCCGGGAAAGAGCGGCACTCCTTCTGGGATGTGAACCCTCGACGCTCGCGCAGCACGTCGGTCAGGCCGTGAAAAACCCGATCGCGCCGGTTGTTGTCCCGGCATCGCAGGCCCCTTGCCAGGAGCAGGTATTCTACGCTGACGATCCTGATTTTGATCTGCGTAAACTGCTTCCGGCCCCGACCAACACGCCGATTGATGCTGGCCCGTTCTTCTGTCTGGGGCTGGTACTGGCAAGCGATCCGGAAGACAGTTCGCTGACTGACGTCACGATTCACCGTCTCTGCGTTCAGGAGCGCGATGAGCTTTCCATGTTCCTGGCCGCGGGGCGCCACATTGAGGTCTTTCGTAAAAAGGCTGAAGCAGCCGGAAAACCGCTGCCGGTGACGATCAACATGGGGCTCGACCCGGCGATTTATATCGGCGCCTGCTTTGAAGCGCCCACGACGCCATTTGGTTATAACGAACTGGGCGTTGCCGGGGCGCTGCGTCAGAAACCGGTCGAACTGGTGCAGGGCGTGGCGGTAAAAGAGAAAGCGATCGCGCGGGCTGAAATCATTATCGAAGGCGAACTGCTGCCAGGCGTGCGCGTTAGAGAAGACCAGCACACCAACAGTGGCCATGCGATGCCGGAATTTCCGGGCTACTGCGGCGAGGCAAACCCTTCTTTGCCCGTCATCAAAGTGAAAGCCGTTACCCTGCGTCACCAGGCAATCCTGCAAACGCTGGTGGGGCCAGGTGAAGAGCACACCACGCTCGCTGGCCTGCCAACGGAGGCCAGCATCCGCAATGCCGTTGAAGAGGCAATTCCGGGCTTCCTGCAAAATGTCTATGCGCATACCGCGGGCGGCGGTAAGTTCCTCGGCATTCTGCAGGTGAAAAAACGCCAGCCATCCGATGAAGGACGTCAGGGACAGGCGGCGCTTATCGCACTCGCGACCTATTCCGAGCTGAAAAACATCATTCTTGTCGACGAAGACGTGGATATTTTCGACAGCGACGACATCCTGTGGGCGATGACCACCCGCATGCAGGGAGATGTCAGCATCACCACTATTCCGGGGATCCGCGGCCACCAGTTGGATCCGTCGCAGTCGCCGGATTACAGCACGTCGATTCGCGGAAATGGCATTTCCTGTAAGACCATCTTCGATTGCACGGTACCGTGGGCGCTGAAGGACCGCTTCGAACGCGCGCCGTTTATGGAGGTTGACCCACGTCCGTGGGCACCAGATTTGTTTGACACAAAACACGACTAGCGCGTTCGCGATACAGAAGAGCGTATGGCTTTCGGTTCATTCGCTCTTCTGTTTTTCATCGCAGGTAAAAAGGGAAATTGCCGCTTCCCCTGCTTTCTTGTACCCTTTCGTCGTTAACCCCAACCCCACAAGAACTGAGACATCCGGACGCTTATGACTGCACACCTTTCTAAAGACCCTTTACATGGCGTAACGCTGGAGATGCAGGTCAATGCCCTGGTTGCACGATATGGCTGGAGTGAGTTGGGCGATCGAATCAAAATTAACTGTTTCAGAAAAGACCCAAGCGTTAAATCGAGCCTGAAATTTCTGCGCCGCACACCCTGGGCTCGCGCAGAAGTTGAAGCCCTGTATCTTGATTCCCTGAATGATGAGGGGATCGCAGAACCGGACGAACCCGCCTTTAACCCCTGGGCTAACAGTCGGATAACCAAGAGCTAAAACGCAAATGACGCGACATGTAAAACGGATTGGTGCGCTGACTGCCTGCGCACTTTTACTTGTTAGTTGCTCCTCAAAACCACCAAAATCACTGGTAACGCCTCTCCCGACCGCGAGTAAACCGACCCAGCAGGCTAACGAGCCGATGCGTGGGATCTGGCTGGCAACCGTCTCACGCCTGGACTGGCCCCCGGTGGCCTCAGTGAATGGCCGCGATGCGCAAGACCGTATCGCGATGCAAAAACAGGCCCTGACGAACAAGCTCGATAAGCTTAAGCACCTCGGTATCAATACCGTGTTTTTCCAGGTCAAACCGGACAGCACGGCGCTCTGGTCGTCTAAAATTCTGCCGTGGTCAGATATGCTCACCGGCAATATCGGCGAGTACCCGGGATACGATCCGCTGCAGTTTATGCTCGATGAAGCGCACAAGCGCGGCATGAAAGTCCATGCCTGGTTCAACCCTTACCGTGTTTCAACCAATACCAAACCGTCGACCATTGCCGCACTGAACCGCACGTCGTCATTGCACCCTTCCAGCGTTTATGTCCAGCACCCGGAATGGATTCGTATTGCCGGCGATCGTTTTGTGCTCGACCCCGGCATTCCGCAAGTGCGTGACTGGATAACGCAGGTGGTCACCGAAGTGGTTGCGCACTATCCCATTGATGGCGTGCAGTTTGACGACTATTTCTATACTGAATCACCGGGATCCGCGCTCAATGACGCGCAGACTTTCAGACAATACGGTCAGGGATTTGCCTCTAAAGCAGACTGGCGCCGCCACAATACACAGCAGCTGATTGTGCAGGTCTCCCGGGCCATTAAGCAGACGAAACCGGGCGTGGAGTTTGGTGTCAGCCCGGCTGGCGTATGGCGTAACCGCTCATTCGACCCGGCAGGCTCAGACACGCGCGGTGCCGCAGCCTACGATGAATCCTATGCCGACACGCGTCAGTGGGTGCAGCAGGGTCTGCTGGACTATATCGCGCCACAAATTTACTGGCCTTTCTCCCGGGATGCGGCGCGCTATGACGTGCTGACGAAATGGTGGGCAGAGGTGGTGAAACCGACGCATACCCGCCTGTATATCGGCATTGCGTTCTACAAGGTAGGTGAACCGTCGAAAAATGAGCCGGACTGGACGGTTCAGGGCGGCGTGCCGGAGCTGAAAAAACAGCTCGATCTCAACGATTCACTGCCCAACGTGAATGGCACGATCCTGTTCCGCGAAGATTATCTTAATCAGCCGCAGACGCAGGAAGCCGTCAGCTACCTGCGCGGACGCTGGGGTAGCTGACCGGTCAACATCAGGCAGAAACACCCTGTTTCTGCCTGTTTTTTACTACGGCTTCGGCCCAAACATCGCCTCAAGCTGTTTCTCATCCGGCATGCCGACCACCTGCTGAAGCTCATTATCGGCATTCAGATAATAAATGGCGGGCGTAGCGTTCGCGCCCAGGTTGTCCATTAACGTCTGGTGTTTTTGCAGTATGTTGACGGTTTCACGGGATGCAGTGCCCTGCGGTTTTGGCAATTTTTTCCCGCCTGAAAGCTCGTAATCACGCCAGGCCGAAACGGGATCTTTCGCATTCAGGATAGCGGAGGCATTACGCCCACTGTTGGGGTTGAGAAACGCCACCAGCAGCGTATTAAGCTGCACCTTGCCCGCCTTCACCCAAGGCTGCGCCTCGGACCAGAATTGCTTACAGTACGGGCAGAACGGATCGGCAAAGACGAAGACTTTGCGCGGAGCGTTATCCGCCCCCTCTTTCAGGGGATGCGCCGCGTTCAGTTGCTTCCACATTTCGCGTCCCATCGGGGCGTAGATCTCTTTCTGGAAATAGCCTTCACTCAGGTTTTTTCCCTTTTCATCGTACAGATAGCCAGAAATTACGTGCTTGCCGTCAGGGGTTAAAAACAGCGTAACGCCCATATCCTGATACTGCCCCAGCCAGGCCGGCGCGCCCCCTGGTGCATCAATTTTCTTAATGATTTTGATATTCTGCTGCTCGCTGAAGAGCTTCACCACATCCGGTATCGCTTCAGCGGCCTGTGCCAGCCCTGACGTTGCCAGCACCGACAGTAACAGTAATTTTTTCATTTTCCGCTCCGGGATTATTGGGGGCGAACCGCCCCCTTCACGTTAACGATTTTTCAGTGCGTCACTGACCATTTCATCGAACTGTTCAAAAGGAACCCAGCCCGGGAGTAACCCTTCGCCAATCAGCGTGGCCGGTGTTCCCTGGATACCCATCTTTTCGGCGATGATCAGGCTGCGTTTGATCGTCACCAGGCTCTCATCATCAGGCGTTGTGACGTTCACCCCGGCCCGTTTTTGCGCCTCCTGAATGCTGGCGTCATCGTGATATCCCTTTTTGGCCATCAGGGTATGGTTAAATTTCATAAATTGCTCAGGATGCGCGCGCCAGACGGTTAAGGCATCGCGTGCTGAGGTCAGTGAACTTTCCGACCGAAAAGGCAAAAACTTAAATACCACCGCCACATCCGGGTGTTTTTCGACAATCTTTTCCAGGTAAGGATCGAATTTCTTGCAGTACGGGCAGTTGTAATCCGTAAAGACCACCAGGGTGAGCTTCGGATCCTTGGCGCCAATGCGCGGCGAGTCCGGGTCGTTAAACAGAAAGTCATAAACCATCTTCTGTGCACGTTGCTCCTGTTCCGGCGTCATGGTCTGCGCCGCCATCACCTGCGCTGAGGTCAACAGTAGCAGAAGCGTAATAAGGATTCTTTTCATAATACATTTAGCCTTTAGCGTTGTTCAGGGTGGCAATAAGCGTGTCTTTATCCAGCAGCGGCGAAAGCATCTCCCCCTCAGGGAAGCCCGGGCCGTACACCTCGTTAAACGGGATGGCGTAACGGTTTCGCTTTTCAAGGAATTCGGCGATAAACGCTGAAGGCTTGCTCCAGTCGCCACGCAGCGCCACCACGTCCGGCTGGCTAAGCGCGGCAATAACGTCAGGCTGATTCAACACCCGATGCTCGTTTACCTTGCAGGTAACACACCAGTCCGCGGAGATATCCACGAAGACCCGTTTGCCCTGCGCAAGGGCCCCCTGAATAGCGTCTTCACTTAGCGGTTGCCACGGGATTGCCTGAGCGACGTTTGCGGTGGGGGTTACAGGCGGTGAGGTAAGCAACCCGCGCAGCTGGTATCCGCCACAGGCTGACAGCGCGATCACCACGCACCAGAACAGCGGCGAGGTTTTCTGCCCGGTCATCGCAAGCAGTGCGATAGCGACGACGATAAGCACTAACATCACGCTCTGGCTCACCGCCTCACCCAGATGCGGGTTAAGCAACGTCACCAGCCACAGGCTGGAAGCCAGCATCATCAGGCCGAGAATAATTTTCAGGCCGTTCATCCAGCGACCGGGTTTTGGCAGCAGCATGGCGGTTTTTGGAAGCAGCGCAACGAACAACCACGGCAAACTCATCCCCACGCCGAGCATCAGGAAGATAAGCCACAGGGAATGCAGCGGTGCGCCAAGGGCAAAGGCCACCGCCGTGCCGAGGAACGGCGCAGAACATGGTGTGGCCAGCAGCGTGGCAAACATCCCCTCGCAGAAACTGCCGGCAATCCCTGTTCCCCCTGCCGTTGCCAGCCGTCCTGCGGCGGCAGAAGGCAGCAGCATCTCAAACGCCCCGAACAGATTGAGTGCGAAGAGGAAGGTCACCGCGACCATCAGGCCAATAAACCACGGATTCTGGAACTGAATACCCCAGCCCAGCGAGGCACCGGTCAGCTTAAGCGCGGTTACCATTGCGGCCAGCAGCATAAAGGAGACCAGGATCCCGGCACTGGTTGCCAGAAAACGGAGCCTGATCATCCGTCTGTCTGAACCCGCATGGAGCACACTGTTGAGCTTCATGCCCATCACCGGCAGCACGCAAGGCATCAGGTTCAGGATCAACCCGCCCAGTAGCGCAAAGAGCACCATTTTGCCGGTTCCCTCAGACACGCCCGCCGCTGACAGTTCCGCGGGCGTTGCCCCGACGGTCATCACGGTTTGCTGCGCTTTATCGCCATTGGTGAGCACAAACGACAGCGCTTTTCCCTGCAGTGAAGTGGGTTTATCTCCCCACTCATCGGTCACGGGCACCGTTACCCGAAGCTGATTGCCGTCGGCTTTGAGGGTCGGTTCACCGGGAAGAATGTCGCCTTCCAGCGGGTCAAAATAGATCCCCGGCTTGTCCCATTGCCCTTGTGTGGTTCCCGTAATGATCAACTTGTCATCTGATAACCAGGCCGACAGATCTGCGGACACGCCAGATGTCGCGGGAATGGCCTGCATCGCGCGTTCAAACGCGTGGCTGAATCCCTCATCCACCGGCTGATTAAAATCAAGATGCAGCTTATAGTCCGTCAGCAGACAGACATTACTGCACGTGGAAAGGGTAAGCGTTCCGTCGAGCGCATCTCCCGCCGCACCGTCGAGGGTGATGGGGATGATGACCTTATCGTGATAGCCCTGGGTGGTCATCCCGGAGATATCAAAGCGCGAAGGCACCGGCCAGTGCCAGTCATCCGTTACGCCAGCAGGCCAGGTGATTTTCGGGGCTACGCCGCCCTCGCCGGGTGAACGCCAGTAGGTTTTCCAGCCGGGCTGCAGCTCAACGGTGAGCAACGCGAGGATGCGGTTTTGCTCCCTTTCCGCCTGAACGCGGATCCGGGCATGATCGTTTTGCGGGGAAACCAGCCAGCCTGTATCCGCCGCATGGACAATGCCGATGCAGGACAGCCACAGGAAGACGAATCCCCTGAAGAGGTTAAACATGTTTTACTCCGTGAATAGTGAAAATTATCGTGTGGTGACGATGCTTTTCATTCACGGAAAACGCAGTTTTTGAGGTGTATTCGGGGAGGCGGTACCTGAACGGGCTGTTCTCTCGGAACGCATGCCCGCCCTTGCGTAAACAACTGAAGTAGCGCGAAGAAGATGATAATCGCCGGTAGCGCACCATCAAAGAACAGTGGCTGAGCACAAAGCAGCGAGTGTGCGCCTAACTGACACGGCGATGGCCCGGACGGCTCAGCGTCGTTGGTTTGAGCCGGGGCATCAGCAATCAGGGTCGTTTGCGGATCCAGTCCCTGCAAAAAATGGTTGAGATAAACCGCACGCTGCACCAGGCAAATAGCCATCGCCAGACATGTGATTATCAAAAGCCATTTTCCCAGAAGCTGACGGTTGCGCATAACGTTCCAAATTTACCAGACGCCCCGATCATAAACGATAGTGATGAATCTACAAGTCCTGACAATGTAAGGTTTTGTCTGTCGGCGTTAGTCACCGGTCAACGCATCATAGACGTCCCGCAGTCGCGTGCGCAGGAAAAGCACCGCCTTGTGCTTACGCGATAACAGCGCCTGCTCGCTGGCCCCGGTTTCCTCTGCCAGCATTTTAATGCTGTAGCCCTGGAGCTCCGTTTTTTCAAAAACCTCGCGCTGAGGCGGCGGAAGTTCAGACAGCGCCTGGCCCAGTTCTTCCCACAGCAGCGTTTTGAGGTACTCCTCCTCCGGCGTATGCGGGACACCGAACAGGGTTTCCGCCAGTTCATCTTCGGGGAAGTCCTCATCATCATCCCCGGTAAAATATCCTGAAAGAGAGATCTCACGTTTTTTCCGTGCCCGGTCGGTCATCTCATTACGCGCCGCGCGAAACAGCCAGGCGGCGACGTTTTCGACCGGCTGCTCCACTTTCATCAGCTGATAGGTGACTTCCTGCAAAATATCGTCGGCATCATCGCGCACGGACGTTCGTACGCGGATAAAGGCTTTCAGCCGGGCGCGGCAGGCATTAAGCGCCGACATCAGCAATGACTCTCCCGCCAGCCCGGTTTTCATCTCGCTCACTCTGCTTCCGGCGTTTTCGGCGCGCTGTCGTCGCGTTTATCTTCGCGATGACCGTGCCAGCCGCAATGCCCGCGACCATGGCGACCAAAGCCTTCGCGACGCTGCTGAATAAACGCCTCACGCTGTTCGGGGGTCATGTTCATCCAGCGTTCGTGCATACGCCGGTGCGCGCCGAACATCCCCGGGCGGAAACCCAGCCCGCCGAACAGGATCCGGCTTAATACCAGAATCCCCAGCGCCTGCCAGAAACCGATGGCTTTCACGCCAAGAATGGCCGGGAGTAAGGCATTCCACAGGGTCATGACCACCAGTCCCAGCACAAGGACGATTACCGCGCCTATCACCAGCCCTTTACCCATACGGTGGCGGCCAAACCCGCGTCCGTGCCCTCTTCCGTGCATATCGAAATCTCTCATGGTGTTGACCTCATTTACAGTGATTGAGTATGGCTTGTGATGAGGTAGACGGATGAGGCAGGGAAATATTGCTGGAGAGAATATAAAATTTTTTGTGCTTACGGATTTTAACGCATATCGCTCGCGACGGGTGGGCGCTATGCGTCGCCTCCCGACATATCATCTCGTACGAAACATTCGTTTAACTAATGCGGTGGCGATAACGGCCAGGATGATTGACAACAACGTAAGGAAGATGAGTGAGGATAATAGCGGGTTTAGCATGCCGCCTAAACGGGGGAAGTGCTGATACATCCCAGTTGCTCAGACGTGCAAACACGCAGAACGATCTCAGGGATAATGAGTAAAAAATGATGACAGTGAGTACATAAATCAGAGCCTCTTGCGCTTTCCCATTTTTGTTCTTGCTCTTTATTAATCATGATCAATGATAATAAGGTAATGATATTTTTTTGATGCGATGGCGCTACCATTGCAAGTGAGGTGATAAAGCGATCGACCGGTTCCGTGGTAACGAACATCCAACTCTAAAACCCCTCTCAGGGCTTTAGAATGTGGAGATAAGGATTTGTTGATAAATCACTTAATTAATTTAATAATGTTTTCAACAAAAACAATACCCTTTGCAACATTATCATCACCGCCAAGTCGAGCATATTCACCCCAGACAACTTGAAACACTTCGTCAAATAATTCCTTAGTTATTTCCTTCAACTCAAAGCCACTTACAAACCCAGGCATATTCCTTTTCCCCACTTCAGCCCCCGCCACTTTCAGGACAACCGCCATAGAAATATGATATATTACGTTATTGAAATCGCGTTTACTCTCAAATTCATATTCTTTCAATAGCTCAGAACATTTTTTCAAGATCAGATAAGAGTTCAAATAAAGAGATAACTGATGTTTTTTATTGAAAATTTGTTCATATCTAGCATTATCACTAATAAGTGTAGAAGGTCTGGCGCGAGCATTATTCGGTTCTAATAGTACCACTGTCATAACGCATTGAGACAGATATGGAATAGATACAATTCGTGAGGCAGGCTTACCTTCATTCTTATAAAAATTCTTGCGTCTATCATAAAAATAACCATTTGCCTTGAAAAAATCTTCTATATCGCGATGAATAACATCAGCACTTCTAAGTGATGCTGGGGGAATGCTAGTTTGACTATTCGTCGCTCTGATTATTTTGTCTCGAGACTCTGGGTTGCTTTCGCAAATTACCCTAACCAAAACATTTCTTGTTTCAGCAACTTCTTCACCCACATTAGCAAAATGATTATATATTTCATGTGAAGTTTGAAGGCCATTAACTACCTGAGGGTTTTCTATAGTAAGAGTTTTTCCAGATAAAACTGCCTTTGAAGTAATAACAGTGACTCCGTTATTTAAAAACCAGAAGTCTTCTTTGCCATTATTTAATGTGTCTTGAATTGCAACATTGACTACTACATCTCCGTTGTGGTCTCTTACATTGGATTCAAAGATACTTCTCGAGATTGAATCATTATCAGAAATAAACTCATGGTATTTTTTTAAATTAACTAAGCAAAGATAACTTCCGTTAACTGTAGCAATAGGTGATTCAGCTAATTCCATCATCCTTGACGTACTTTTAACCTTACGGTTCAATTCGACTAGTTTGCTAGCTCCAACGAAGTCGAGAGAGAATTTTGAACCGGTAAACATTCTTGAAATGGTATCTTTTAAAGGAATGCCTTTATCACGAACATTCGAGTGCACTTCCTCACCAAGAGTTGAATAATAGTAAGAAAATGTCAGATCCGGAAATCCTTTCATTAAATCACTATATACATTCCGAAAGATGGAAACTTTATCACGAAGGTCTTTATTGTACCTCCGGGTGATTTCATCAGTTGTAATATCCGTAGAGATATTAAATAGATCACGTGCCACTTCGTTAAATTTTACAACCGCATCTTCATTAAAACTTTTAGAGGTCTTTGACTGTATGATAACAAGTTCAATATTATTATGCTTCCCTCCCTTAGAGTAGTCTGTATCTTCCTTTATGAGCTCACCGTTAAGGAAGGTGTAAATGGAATCAATCCCACCATCTCCTCCATCTCCAACCACACTATATTCTATATCTGAGTAAGTAACATCGTAATCTTTTAAGATTTGAGCGGCAGTATAAACTTCAAAATACTCTGGATAATTAATATTTTGCTCCGCGGCCTCCTCTCGAATTATTTTCTCCATAATTGTTTGAGAATTTGTCAACTCAGCCATGCCAACTCCTAATAAAGTGTTGTTTTAATTGTCATATAAACCATACCACCAATCATTACAATTGATAAGCTGCGCAACAGTTTATGGTCAAGGAATGCTACTAGCAGATATACTTCCCAGCCATTCCCATGTCAAGTCCACCTACCAATTTTGTCACTTTTTTATAAAAGGAATTTATCAAAGTTTGAAGCCACTCAAAACGATTTAAGGAATCTTAACTTCAGCTCGAAAGTTTATAATTGCAACCATAAACAAATGCTTTTTAAAGTAACTCTTGCGCTAAGACCTCATCACCATTAATGAGTTCAAGTAAATGGCCTTCATGTACCTCAGCCCGCAGACTCATCAGCTAGCCGTTTTACACTTTGATGAGTATGAACTTGATGTGCTACAGGCTTATTGCTGATATCAATATTTTCCGTGCCGTTCAAGTCCATCTGGAAATCTGTCTAGTAAATGCACCGTGATTTTTTGCTATCAAATCACGAAATTGAAGTATGCAGAATGATCATCATAATGCTTAACACTTTTTATGCCTTTTGACTGCTAGTTGTAAAACGTGAAGCCTTGTCTGGCACGGCTTTCCAGCTACGCCAGAAATTAAAAGGCTCCCTCAGGAGCCTCTCATTATCAATCACGCCTGCGCCGGCAAACTAAAGCTCGAAATACTCCTGGAGAGCTGCTGCGCCTGCTCTTCCAGGGAAGCGGCGGCTGCGGCAGATTGCTGAACCAGCGCGGCGTTCTGCTGGGTCACGCCATCCATCTCTGTCACCGCCTGACCGACCTGGCTGATCCCACGGCTCTGCTCTTCAGAGGCCACGGAGATCTGCTCCATCAACGTATTCACTTTATTCACGGAACTGATAATAGAATCAATGACCTCGCCTGAGCGGTTAACCAGTTCAGCACCGTTTTTGACGCTGGAAACCGACTGGGCAATCAGACTTTCAATGTCTTTCGCGGCAACCGCGCTTTTCTGCGCAAGGGTGCGCACTTCGCTGGCCACCACGGCGAAGCCGCGTCCTTGTGTGCCGGCGCGTGCTGCTTCAACCGCGGCGTTGAGTGCCAGAATGTTGGTCTGGAAAGCAATGCTATTGATGACGCTGGTGATGTCCTCGATGCGCTTAGAGTTCGCCGCGATGGTATTCATCGTTTCGATCACTTCGCGGGTCACGGCCTCACCGGTGTGCGCATTGTTCACCGCGTCCTGCACCAGTTTTCCTGCCTGGTGAACGTTATCGGTGTTATTCGCCACGGTCGCGCTCAGCTCTTCCATGCTGGCCGCCGTCTGGGTTAACGCGGAGGCCTGCTGCTCGGTGCGTGAAGCCAGATCGATATTCCCGGAAGCAATTTCCTGCGCGGCGTGGGTGACGGTATGGCTCGCGTCACGCACCTGTGCGATAGTCGACAGAAGCGCCTGGCGCATCTGCTCCATTGAGCCCATCAGGTGATCGATTTCATTGCCGGAGGTGCCTTTTACCGGCACTGGAATGTCCAGTTTACCGGCGGCAATTTGGCTGCAGTGCTCGCGTGCCAGGTTGACCGGTGCGAAAACAAAGCGCTTCATCAGCAGGCTGACGGCAACAATCACGATTACAAACAGGAAAGCAATCGCCGCAATGATCGCCAGACCGGAGATGAAATTACTGCTCGCATCCTCGTTCAGGGTTTTGGCATATTTCTGGTGAACGGCAAGTACCTGGTCGAGAACGATTTCATACTGACGGTCGAGGCGGGACACCTCCGGGATAAGCGCATTAAACTTCGCGACATCGTGCGCAGCAGCGGCGTCAATCAACGGTGCCAGCCCCTGGTTACGGTAGTTTTGCCAGGCATCCTGATACGCGCTCACCAGCGGCGCTTCATCCGACAGGCGCGGAGACGCCATAAAAGCCGCAAAGGCATGATCCGCTTTTGTGAGGGCCTCTTTAACCGCGGAAAGTTTCGCTGACTCGTCAGCCGAGTTCCCCGCTTCCACCATCTTCACGTACTCCATCACCCTGACACGCAAGGTACGGCTGTGGTTGATGGGGTCAATGATCGACAGCACAACCTGGATTTCTTTGTTCACATTATCCAGGGAATTATTACTTTTAATGATGAGGCCAACGCTGGTAATGGTGCTGACGACAAAGAAGAAAAGCAGAGCAAAAAGGACAATCAGGGATGATTTTTTTAACGACATGGACCGATACCTCAAGAATAAACATTCCCTATCGTTATCGGCCGATCCAAAACTTAAATTAATTAAAGTTATTAACGTTTCCCTTCAGCAGCCAGGGCTATGCCTTCGCTTTATAGCGTCGCTGCAGGGTGGCATCCAGTTTTCGCTGTAACGGTTGTGGCGTTTCGCCGTCGATCAGTTTGCCAATCAGATCAAAGCAGTGCCACGCCAGCTGGCGGTTATCCTGGCGAATGGTATCAACCGGAATGGTGAGCGAGTCGTAAAGGTAGTGATCGTCAAAGCTGGCTAACCGGATATCACTTTGCATCAGGTTATGCTGCCCCATATAGCGCAATACCCCTTCCAGCAGACCACAGGCGGCAGTGAACAAGGCTTTTGGCGGGCGTCCCAGGCGGGCGCACAGCTCGGCGAACATCTCGTAGCCGGAGCTCGGGTGATAGTTGCCGTGAATGATCCACTCCGGACGCAGCGCCACATTGGCCTCTTGCAGCCCTTGCTTAAACCCTTCCAGACGATCGCGCGTCGGGGAAAGCCGCGGCTGCCCGCCAAGGAAGTAAATTTCATCAGGATGCTGGCGCGCAATGTCGGCCACCAGTTCCGCCGTCGGGGTAATGGAATCGGTGATCACCAGCGGCAATGTGCTGTCGTTCATATGGCGGTCAAAAAGGACGACCGGCAGCTGTTCGCTCAGCTTCTGGTAGTCGGCATCATTGAGCATACTGGAGGCCACAATCAGCCCGTCCACCTGACGCGCCACCATGTTATTAACCACCACCGTCTCCTGCCCCGGGTTTTCATCACTGCAGGAGATGAGCAGTTGAACGCCTGCCTCACGGCACAGCGTCTCCAGTTCGTGAGAAAACACCGCAAAGCCGTAGTTAGTGATCTCCGGCACCACCAGACCGATGGTGTGGCTACGGTTATCACGCAGCGAGCGCGCGTGAATGCTGGGCTGGTAGTGATGCTCTTTCGCAATCGCCAGCACGCGCTCACGCGTCTCTTCCGCCACGCGAAGCTCTTTGCTGCGCCCGTTCAGTACCAGGCTGGCGGTGGCTTTTGAAACCCCCGCCAGTTCCGCGATGTCTTTAATTGTGACGCGTTTTGTTTTTCTCACAACGACTTAGATCCGGCTGCCAAAACCCTTATTCTACCATGCAGCCGCGCAGCGACCAGTAGCGTAATGTGATGTCGGACCCACCTTCGAATCGCACCCGTGCCGGATGGTCAGGAAAATAGCGGCTGCTCATCACCCCTTCGCCATGATTGATGAAAATTTCAACGCTGGAGCTGTCACACAGAACGCGTAAATGATGAACGTCGCCCCGCCAGTAACGGGTCAATGTCTCCCCGGTTTTCAGGCTGGCGCGTTCCAGACGCAATCCGCTGTCCTCGACGATAAGGCGCAACGCACCGGCGAAATCCACGGTTACTGAAGATGAGGTGAGTTCGAACTCAAGGCGCGTCGCATCAAGAGCCGGGGCATCGCTGGCGTTACCCTGCCAGCGACATTCCTCTTCACGCAGTGCGTGCAGTTCGCGCACCGGCGTCTGCCACAGTTTGCCGTCACGGAAGTGTAATTCTCGCGGACAGGTCATCTGATGGATCCACCCCTGCGCCCGTGTGGGCTGAAGCATCTCTTCTCCGTCCGGCACGCCCATCCAGCCAATCAGGATCCGCCGTCCGTCTTCCGCCACCGTGGTTTGGGGAGCGTAGAACTCGAAACCGGCGTCCAGCTCGTGCAACTCGCCATGTTTAAACGTAGCGCGGGTATGGTCGAACGCCCCGCTCATCCACGTGGCCGGATAAGTATTGAGATAGCGATGCGGTTCGCGCGCCAGCCCCTGCGGGCAGCAGATCAGTACGTGTGTCCCGTCGAGGGCAAACAGGTCCGGGCACTCCCACATGTATCCCGCCTCGGTCAGGCCGTTCACGCCATGACCGGCAATCTCTCCGCAAGACGCCCAGTGGTGCAAATCGGCAGATGTGAACAGCAGCACCTTGCCGCGTTTTTGCAGATCCTGCGCCCCCAGTACCATGTACCACACCCCGTCGTGCTGCCACACTTTCGGGTCACGCACGTGGCCGGTGTAGCCTTCCGGCAGCGCAAGAACCGGACCAAGTTTCTTGAACGTACCGTCAGCCTGTTGCGTGGCAAGGCACTGCCAGGCGGTGCGGCTGCCATCATCAAATTTCACGTTGCCGGTATAACACAGCGTCAGGACACCGTTGTTATCGACGGCGCTGCCGGAATAGCAGCCGTTGCGGTCATACTCCTCATCGGGCATCAGCGCCATCGGTTCATGCTGCCAGTGGACCAGGTCTGCGGAGCTCCAGTGCCCCCAGCACTTATAGCGATGGTCGCAATCCAGCGGATTCCACTGATAGAACAGGTGGTAGCGCCCGGCAAACCAGATAAACCCGTTAGGATCGTTCATCAGCCCCGTCACCGGTGCCGGATGCCATTGCGGATAATGGCTGTCGGCGTACGCACGCGGCTGGCCTTTCATGACGGCCTGCAGGATTGCAGGCCAGCGGGAAGGTAACGTCATTATTCAGAATCCGTTTTATATTTCAGCAGCAGCGAGACGGTAAACGCCACGCCGAAGGCAATCACCATGCCGATAATATAGTTAAGCAGCGAGCTTGCCTGCACGATCGCCATGCCTGGGATGGCAGTCAGCCCGACGGCGGTCATATAAACATGCACCGAGACCACCCACGCCCCGCCTGCCGCACCGCCAATCAGCGCGGCGATAAACGGTTTCACGAAACGCAGGTTGATACCAAATATTGCCGCTTCGGTAATGCCCAGCATGGCCGAAAACGCAGACGGTAACGTAATGGCTTTAATTTTTGCATCTTTGGTTTTAAACCAGACCGCCAGACAGGCTCCCCCCTGCGCCACGTTAGCCATCGCCCAGATAGGCAGCAGGAAGTTAACGCCAATCGACGGATTCCCCAGCAACCCGGCTTCAATGGCATGGAAACTGTGGTGAATACCGGTGATAACGATAACCGAGTAAAGCCCGCCAAATAACAGCCCGGCCAGCCAGCCCGCATGGGCGATCAGGGTGCTCAGAACAAAGGAGATGCCATCCCCTAACGCACGCCCGGCCGGGCCAATGATCAGCAAGGCAATAAAGCCGGAGAGAATAACGGTGAGGAACGGCGTCAGGATCAGATCTAACGCATCCGGAATAATACGGCGCAGGTTTTTCTCCACGATACTCATAAACCAGACGGCCAGCAGCACCGGGAACACCGTTCCCTGATAGCCAATCATGGCAATCTCAAGGCCGAAGAAGTTCATGGTGTGGAAGCCAGACGCCACGCCCCAGGCGTTTGTCAGCGCCGGGTGCGTCAGAATGCCGCCGAGGGTCGCCCCCAGATATGGGTTACCGCCAAATTCACGCGCGGCCGTGAAGCCAATCAGGATCGGCAGAATGATAAACGCCGCTGAGCTGCACATATCCAGCATGATATAGAGTGCGTTATCGGCATTGACCCAGCCGTAGGTTTTGACCATCCCGAGCAGGCCCATCAGTAAACCGGAGGCCACAATCGCAGGAATGATCGGCACAAAGATGTTCGAGAGCAGTCGGGCAATGCGCTGGAACGGGTTCAGCTTGCGTGCCGCCATGTCGGCCGCTTCGGACTTGCTGGATTCGCTAATCCCTGCCGCCTGGATAAACGCGGCGTAGACCTTGTTAACCACCCCCGTACCAAAAATCACCTGCATCTGCCCGGCGTTGCGAAAACAGCCTTTAACGCCGTCAACCTTGCCGATGGCCTGCTGATCGGCAAGCGTGTCATCGACCAGCACCAGTCGAAGACGCGTTGCGCAGTGCGCCGCACTGGCGATGTTCTCTTTGCCACCGAGCAGCGGAATGAGCGCGCGGGCGATATTATCAAAATCCATAGATACCTCTGCCTGACTGTATTTTTATGATGTGAAAAACGCCCCCGCATTGCGGGAGCGTAAAAGGTTAAAACCAGGTTTCCATCTGTACCCCAAAATTCCATTCCCCGCCGGCGTTGAAACCGCTGCTGCCAAAGGCATCATCGCTGGCGTAATTATCCAGTTTGCTGCTCCAGTCCATCCAGGTGGCGAACAGACGCAACTCAGGACGGCTGAAGAAATCGCCGATCTTGCCCGCTTTTAACGTTGGGGCAAAGGTCAGCTTGTAGAAACTTCCGTTGACGGCGTTTCGGTCTTTATACCCTTCCGGATTTAAATCCATGTACTGATAGCTGCCCTCAAACGCCAGGGCGAAATTCTGCGTGACCTCTTTAATCAGGCGGGTATTGAGTGTGACCCACTCATAGCTGTCGCCTTTGACATAGCGGTCTTTACTGCTCTGGGCCAGTACAGCAGGCGCGATATGCCAGCCGCCACCAAGGGGCGTGACACCGTAACTTGCAAAGCGCCAGGTATCGGCTTCAGACAGCAATGCGCCATCGGAACCGATGCTCTTCACCTCTGCCCCCAGCCCGTGGCCGTACAGCAGCGCCGTTTTGGCTGAGCCTTCACGCAGGCCGTAGAAACTTTCATTGTGCAATCCGACCAGGGCATGAACGCCATTGTTGGCGGCGTCGGTTTTTATCAGATCGCCATTGCTGTCTTTGCGGTCGTCGTTGTCTTTTGCCCGCAGGCCGCTCACCATCAGCTGGAACGGCCCGGCGAAGTGGTTCATGCTGAGGATGTAGTTCTGAACGTTATTGTCGATTTGCTCTTCGCTGCCGAAGTTACGCCCGTAAAGAGAGAAGTTGCTGCGCAGCGATTCATTCCATTTCACGTCATACACGCCACCACCGGTACCGGCCAGGAACACCACATCGGAATCCAGCCAGTGAATATCAAAGTTATCCCGATCGAAGCGTTTGCCGGCCCAGAAGGTACTGCCCTTCAGCGCGCCGGTAAAATCAGGCAAATTGCCCAGTTCAGCAAACGCCTGACGAATATTGAGATCGCTGGTGTCAGCGGACCAGTCGTTATAGGTTTTCTGACCATCCGCCAGCATGGCCTTGAAGCGCGTGGTCGCCCCGTTATCCAGGGTCTGTTTGTGTTCCACATTCAGCTCAACGTAGGTATCGGCTTCATTCCCCAGACGCCCGACCGCGCCACCGGTTTCCCCGGCTGGCGTCAGATAAGGGCCGCTTTTGCTGCTCGACGCCGCATCGTTCATCAGCAGGCCAGAACGGGCATAGCCATGAAACTCAAACCCACTGCTCTGATCGGCTTTCTTCTCCAGGGCGGCGGTACGCTGCGCCACTTGCTGGGTTGTTGTTTGCGCCTGCTGCTGGGCAGTCACCAACTGCTGCGTTTTTTGTTCTGCGTCGGTGGCGCGTTTCTCCGCAACCTGCGCGCGGGTTTCCGCAGCCTGAAGACGCTGCTCCAGAGCAGCAAGACGCGCTTCGATACTCGTCATATCCGTTTGGGCAAAAACAGAGGTACTCCCGGCCAGCATGCCTATCATCACGGCAAGTCTGCGTTTTTTATACATTTTGTCGCATCCCTAAAAGAAGTCATTGAAAGTGCTAAATTGCTAAACCGGTTTAGGTTGATGATACTAAACCTGCCAATTTTGGATCGGCAATCTTTTTTGCTAAACCGATTTAGTAAGTGTGATCGAGGCGACAATTCAGGCCGTCGACAGACGGCCCGTTGCGGGAGGAATTACAGCTGCGGGTGATAAGGCAGCGCGGTCATCGCCCCTTTAGCCGTGGTGGCTAACGCGCCGCAGCGCTGGGCTAATGCGATCACGCGTGGAAGATCGTGGCTGTCGATACGCCCAGCGGAAGCCAGTCCATAAAGCAGTCCCGCCACGAAGGCATCACCTGCGCCGGTGGTGTCCACGCATTCAACGGGGGTTGCCGGATAATGCTTCATCGTTCCGTCATGCCAGGCGATGACCCCATCTTTGCCCTGAGTGACCAGCACCAGCCGGGCCGGACAGCGGCGCATCAGCGCGGCCAGCCCTTCCGTGACCCCAAGGTCAGCGGTTAAAAAAGCCAGTTCTTCGACGGAGAGTTTGACGACGTCAGCGCATTGCAGCGCCTGTTCGAGGCAGCGGCGCAGGTCGTCCTCATCCGGCCAGAGATCCGGGCGGATATTGGGGTCGAAACTGACATAACCCCCCGCTTCCCTGACCGCGTTCATGGCCTGAAACGTTGCAGAACGGCTCGGTTCAGCGCTCAGGGCAATGGAACAAACATGCAGCCACTCTCCTGCGCTAAAGGGCGGCAGGTCGGCTGATGCCAGAAACAGATCGGCGCTCGGGCGAACCATAAAGGTGAAAGAGCGTTCGCCCTGTTCGTCCAGATCCACGACTACGGTTGACGTGCGGTGTGCCGGGTCGAGGTGCATCCACTTTACGTCAACCTGCTCGTCAGCCAGCGTTTTATGCATAAAGCGACCGAAAGGATCGTCGCCGACCCTGCCGATAAAGGCGCTTTTCCCGCCCAGACGGGCAATACCGACCGCCACGTTCGCCGGCGCGCCACCAGGGCATTGCAGCAACCGGCCTTCTCCCTCCGGTAATAAATCCACTACCGCATCGCCAAGTACCCAGATTTTTTGCATGTGATCCTCTCAGCTAAACAATATTAAACCGTTTTAGCTATTTAAACACAGGCAGGACGAAGGGGAAATAATACGGAAGGAAAATTGGCTTAACGCACCAGGTGTGGCCAGCTAATATCGCCTACGCCATTCAGCGCTGGACGGGCAAACAGAAAGCCCTGAAAGCGTCTGATCCCGGCAGATTCAAGCCAGCACCACTCTTCCAGCTTCTCGATGCCTTCCGCCACCAGGGTGATTTCAAGGTCGGTGCAGCAGCTGACTATCGAGCGCACAATCGCCTGTTTTGGCCCACTGAGATGGATATTGCTGACAATTTCGCGGTCAATTTTAATTTTATCCGGCTGGAATCGGGTCAGCAGTGAAAGCCCGGCGTATCCGGAACCGAAATCATCGATCGCCAGGCCAATACCTTCAGCGCGCAGGTGTTTAATGGCGCTATTGAACTTGTTGAACCCGGAAATCATCTCGTTTTCGGTCACTTCAATGACCACCTGCTCCGGCTGAAGCCCATGTTGTTTAATCTGTTCAACCAGAAACTCCACGGCGCCAGGCACTTTCACCAGCGACATCGGGAGAAGATTCACCGCGATTTTATGGCTCCCGATCCCCAGTTTGTCGGCCAGCGCAAAAGCCCAGGCCTTGGTCTGGAGATCGACTTCATAGATTTTGTCCTGATCGAGGCGGCTGAAAAAATGCTCCGGGCTTCCCCCGTCATTACCGCGGATAAGGGCCTCAAGCGAACTGATTTTCCCTTCCAGCGGTTCGACGATGGGCTGGAGGGCGAACTGGCAGGTTTGTTTGTCCAGCAGACCCAGACTCTCGCCAAACGGCGATTTCTCAGGCGAGAGCGTCCATTTCTCCGGGGCAAAACGCGCCCCCGACGGGGCCGGTCGTTTGCCGGTAATAAACGTCTGAATAAATTTGAACACCCGATCATCAGATGTCAGATAACTGTCCAGTTTGCTGTAGTGCAGTACCGACTGCAGAACGTCTTTCGGCGACTGGTTCTGCAGGTCAAACAGCAGCATACCGACATTCTCAAAACGTCTGCGGGGGCCATAATCACGCATAAGCTCAACCACGCCGCTGTGCCGCTTATCCTCACGGATCTTCTGAAACAGCCTAACCACACTCTCTTCCGAGCCTTCGAGGAGTTGCAGGACATCATCGCCTTTTGAAAGAAGAACGCCGGTAATATTCAACCCGGCATTGCGCGTCCTTGCCTGTTCAACCAGCGTCTGGAGTTCGGCGGATCGGCAGGATAAATTCAACTGGCTGCGGTAAATAAGAGTAGTCAGCACAAAAACGTGTTCCGATAAGAGGTATGCGTTGGACATTACTGTTTAACATACTTCATCTGCGCGACCTAACAGATTAACCCCTTGCGGGAGAGGCTACTTTTTCTCATCCCCGATGCGTCTGTCAATCCTCTCCTGCATGTAGGCATAAAACGGGTTCGAGGTCACCCGCATTAACGCGTCTTTGCCTACGCTCAGCACGGAGGTTTCCCCCCACAGCGCAATCGTGCCGAGGCTAATGCCATACCGGTTTTTCTCCGCAGGATGTCGGCCATAAAGATCGTCATCAGGCGGGAACGGCACGGCGACATGCGACAGTGAATAGACCTCCTGCGGCCAGGACATCGCCAGCGGTACCGCGGTCTCATCGGTGCGTCCCGCAGGGGTTATTTTCGCCACCGCGGCAAAACTGTCCGCGCTGGCATTGGTAATAATCGTGACACCGTAACGCCTTTTCGCCACAGGCAGTAACTCAGAGGTCGCCGCCCACGACGACGGTTTAAAGAGAGGACGGAAGCTGGCGGCCTGATTGATATCAAATACAACCAGCTCGCTGCCGTTCGCCGGAAGCTGGTCAAATAACCCGGTGACCACGGCGCGAGTGCTGACCGTTGAATCCATCACCGACTGGAATGCGAGTACCGGCGGCAGCTGATCCAGCCTGTGCTCCCGGGCATCCCGCCCCATCTGCTCCTGCAGGGCCTGGGTCAAGAGCCATGACTGGCGCGCCGCATTGACCGGGAAGGAGTTGTATTTATACGGGTTATATTCCGGCGAGATGTTTAACCATGCCGCTTTGGCAAACGGCGGTAACATCGCCGGCAATCCGGCCAATCCTGCAAACCGGGCGAACGCCGTGACGCCAATCATTGGCGAGAGCAGGATGAGCTGTTGCGGTTTGCGAAGCGCAGGCGTGTCCAGCGCATCAAGAGCATATTTCATCGCCAGCGCCCCACCGTTGGAGTAACCCACCAGATGCAGGGGAACATTGTCTCCCGCCAGCCGCGTGGCTTCGCGCACGGCAAGGCGCGTCGCCGCCAGCCACATCTCCCAGTCAACGTCGGTCAGCGCGCCGGGCGCGGTGCCGTGTCCGGGCAGGCGTGGGACCACCGCCACAAAGCCGTGCTGCTGATAATTACGGGCAAGATGCCGGACACTGTAAGGCGAATCTGTTAGCCCGTGCAGCAACACCACCGCGCCGCGTGGCGTTCCGGCAGGCATCAGCACAAAGGAGCGGTTGGCATCGGGTGAAAATTTACCGGGCCAAACCAGGCTCTGACGGTAGTAACGGTTTAACGGCGTGCGCTCCTCACCCTGGGTTTTGCGCGTTACCGCGTTATCCAGATCGGTGAAAATGGCGTTTTCCCGGGCGACATACTGGGCAAAATTCGCCTTATCGATCTCGCGTACGGACATCTCATCTGCCCGCCAGGTATGCCAGAGATGCAGTTCCGGCCCCTGCTGCGAGAGATAAACCCGAACCGCGAGTAGGACGATCAGTACCACTCCTGCGATTATCGCCATTTTCTTTGCGAGCGCCATCAGGCGCACGCTGATACGCCAGGGCAAGTTCGCCATGCCGGGATCCCTTTCATATTTACGTTGTCTCTATCTTATCAAAAATGTGAAGACGCTGACGTATTCACGAAATTCATACCTCCCCACTCAGCCAGTGCACCAAAAGTGAACTACGCTGCACAAATGTTGATCATTGGTTAACTAAATATTGCATGAAGTTTGCAGCACAGCGGCGTCCCGTCGCTCTGTGGACATGGCACGCGTCATGCATTGTTAATCAAATAACACAAACCTGATGACTGACAGCCTGTTAACAGCGAGGCGGTATGACGACGAAACCCGAGGTGTTGAGCCGTATTGAAGCCACGTTCAGCCAGCTGACCCCCAGCGAGAAGCGGGTGGCGAGCTGGTTGCTGGCGCATGCCGCACAGATCCCGTTTGAAACGGCTGAAAGCGTGGGTCTGGCGACCGGCACCAGCGGCATTACCGTGGGACGCTTTCTGCGAAAACTCGGCTATCGCAATCTGGAAGATGCCAAAAAGAGCCTGCGCGACCCGCATCAGCCCTGGGGTATGAACGAGCGGCTGGACTCCTGGCAGCAGCAGTCCCCTCTGCCCAACCGCCTTCAGCACTCTCTGTCGCTGGAGGTGGATGCCATCACTCAGGTTTATCAGCTGGCGCACACCGACGCATTTCGCCAGGTGGTTCATCAGCTTGCCCACGCGGATGCGGTTTTTGTGCTGGGGATCCAGTCGACACGTGGGATAGCCAACGCCTTCTTCAGTCATCTTGAGTACCTTCGTCCGCGCGTCAGCTACGCCGAAGGTGCGTCCGGCAGCTGGGTTGAATCCCTGAACTCCGGTTTCGCCCACCCCTACGTGGTGCTGACCGATACCCGCACCTATTCCACCATTGCGCGTCAGTACTGTCGGGTCGCGAGCGAAAAAGGTATTTCGCTGGCCCTGATCACCGATATCTGGTGCCCGTGGGCGCGGGATTACCCGCTTGATTTACTGCAGGTGAAAACCGAAACCGGCCATTTCTGGGATTCGCTGGCACCTGTGAGCTGTCTGTTCAACCTGCTGCTGTCAGGTGTCGTGGAAGCGCTGGGTGATGCCCTTCCACAGCGGCTGGCGGTAAACCGGCAATTACAACAAGAGTTTGGTCAATTCGAACGCTAAAGGAGCGGAGCTATGCCCCCAGAGAGTGAACTGATTGATGTGGCGAAGACCTTTCCTGCGCTGCATATCGATCTGAAATACGCCACAGCCGACAACATCACGGGCCGTCCGATTTATCAGGAGGCGCTGTGCCTGCTGCATACCGATGCGGCCACCGCGCTGGCGAAAGCCATCAGCATCGCCGCACTGGCCGGGCTGAAGCTGGTGGTCTACGACGCTTATCGCCCGCAGGAAGCGCAGGCTCAGTTGTGGGATGCCTGCCCGAACCCGGAATACGTGGTTGATGTGGCGATTGGTTCCAACCACAGCCGCGGGACGGCCATCGACGTTACGCTGATGGACGAACAGAACACCGTGCTGGATATGGGGGCCGGTTTTGACGAAATGCACGACCGCTCGCACGCCTGGCACCCGTCCGTGCCGCCGCACGCGCAGCGCAATCGCCTGCTGCTTAACGCCATCATGTCCGGTGGCGGTTTTGTGGGGATCAGCAGCGAATGGTGGCACTTCGAGCTGCCGAACGCGGCCAGCTATCCCCTGCTTGACGACCGTTTTGCCTGTTTCCCGTTGACGCACACCCCTCTTTAAAACTGGAGCACTGCCATGAAAACAACGCTTCTTACTACCCTGATCGCCGCCTCGCTGGCACTCAGCGCCCCGGTTGCGCTGGCTGCCGTCCCGAAAGATATGCTGGTGATCGGGAAAGCGGCCGACCCGCAAACGCTCGACCCGGCGGTGACCATTGATAACAACGACTGGACGGTGACTTATCCCGCCTATCAGCGTCTGGTGAAGTACAAGCCAGGCTCTACCGAGGTGGAGGGCGACCTGTCAACGGGCTGGAAAGCGTCAGAGGATCAGAAAGAGTGGACCTTTACCCTTACCGATAACGCAAAATTCGCCGATGGCACGCCGGTTACTGCCGAGGCGGTAAAACTCTCCTTTGAACGTCTGCTGAAGCTTAGCCAGGGGCCGTCTGAAGCGTTCCCGAAAGATCTCAAAATTGATGCGGTCGATCCGCACACGGTGAAATTCACCCTCAGCCAGCCGTTTGCCCCGTTCCTCTACACCCTGGCCAACGACGGTGCGTCGATCGTTAACCCGGCGGTGTTAAAAGCGAACGCTGCCGATGATGCACGCGGTTATTTAGCGCAAAACACCGCCGGGTCCGGACCATTCATGCTGAAAAGCTGGCAGAAAGGTCAGCAGCTGGTGCTCGTTCCGAACCCACACTGGGCGGGTGAGAAGCCGCACTTCAAGCGCGTTTCGGTGAAAATTATTGGTGAAAGCGCTTCACGCCGCCTGCAGCTTTCCCGTGGCGATCTGGATATCGCCGATTCACTGCCCGTCGATCAGCTTTCAGCCCTTAAGCAAGAAGGCAAAGTGGCGGTGGCGGAATATCCGTCCCTGCGCGTGACCTATCTTTATCTGAATAACAGCAAAGCCCCGCTCAATCAGGTGGATTTACGTCGGGCCGTCTCCTGGGCAACGGATTATCAGGGGATGGTGAAAGGCATCCTGAGCGGCAATGGTAAACAGATGCGCGGCCCGATACCGGACGGCATGTGGGGGTTTGACGCCACGGCAATGCAGTACAGCTTTGACGAGGCCAAAGCCAAAGCCGCGCTGGAGAAAGTCAAAGACAAGCCGGCAAGCCTGACATTCCTCTATTCAGACAACGACCCCAACTGGGAGCCGATCGCCCTGTCCACGCAGGCGAGCCTCGGCAAGATCGGCATCAACGTGAAGCTGGAAAAACTGGCTAACGCCACCATGCGCGATCGTGTCGGGAAAGGTGACTATGACATCGCTATTGGCAACTGGAGCCCGGACTTTGCCGACCCGTACATGTTCATGAACTACTGGTTTGAGTCGGACAAAAAAGGGTTGCCGGGTAACCGCTCGTTTTACGAGAACAAAGAGGTCGACGCCCTGCTGAAGGCGGCCCTGAAAACCACCGATCAGGCGGTGCGTACCCACGATTACCAGCAGGCGCAGAAGGTGGTGATCGACGAGGCGGCCTACGTGTATCTGTTCCAGAAGAACTACCAGCTGGCGATGAACAAAGAGGTGAAAGGCTTCACCTTTAATCCAATGCTGGAGCAGGTCTTTAACATTGCCACCATGAGTAAATAACGGTTCTCGCCGGGGGAAAGTGTATGACGTTCTGGAGCATTGTGCGCCAGCGCTGCTGGGGGTTAATCCTGGTGGTGGCCGGTGTCTGTATCATCACCTTTATTATTTCACACCTGATCCCCGGCGATCCGGCCCGCCTGTTGGCCGGAGACCGCGCCAGCGACGACATTGTGCAAGGTATCCGCCAGCAGCTGGGGCTGGATCAACCGTTGTATATCCAGTTTGGTCGCTATGTGGATGCGCTGGCCCATGGCGATTTAGGCACCTCTATCCGCACCGGGCGACCGGTTGCGGAAGATTTGAAGGCCTTTTTCCCGGCCACCCTGGAGCTGGCTTTTTGTTCCCTGCTGCTGGCGCTGGTTATCGGCGTGCCGCTGGGGATTTTATCGGCGGTCTACCGTGACCGCTGGCTGGATCATCTGGTGCGCTTAATGGCGATGACGGGCATTTCAACGCCCGCATTCTGGCTTGGGTTGGGAGTGATTGTCCTCTTCTACGGGCATCTGCAACTTCTGCCGGGCGGTGGAAGGCTTGACGACTGGCTCGATCCGCCGACGCGCGTTACCGGCTTTTATCTGGTGGATGCGCTGCTGGAAGGCAACGGGGAGGTCTTTTTCAATGCCCTGCAGCATCTGATTTTACCTTCGATGACGCTGGCATTTGTTCATCTCGGCATTGTGGCGCGTCAGGTTCGCTCGGCCATGCTGGAGCAGCTCAGTGAAGATTACATACGAACCGCACGCGCCAGCGGATTGCCCGGCTGGTACATCGTGCTGCGCTATGCCCTGCCCAATGCGATGATCCCGTCAATTACCGTGCTTGGACTGGCACTGGGCGATCTGCTGTATGGCGCAGTCCTCACCGAAACCGTCTTTGCCTGGCCGGGAATGGGCGCCTGGGTCGTCACCTCTATTCAGGCACTCGATTTCCCTGCCGTCATGGGCTTCGCGGTAGTGGTCTCACTGGCCTATGTGCTGGTTAATCTGGTGGTCGATCTGCTCTATCTGTGGGTTGACCCGCGAATCGGGCGCGGAGGTGCCGAATGATGTTGACTCAGGAAACGCCCGTCCCGGTTAAAACAGCGAAAGCAGGCATCAACTGGGCAAAACTGTTCTGGATGCTGCGTAAAAGCCCCCTCACGCTGATTGGCGCCGCGATCATGATCCTGATGCTCCTGCTGATGGTGACATCGCCGTGGATTGTGCCGCATGACCCCAATGCGCTGGATTTGACCGCGCGTCTGCAGGCTCCGTCTACCGAACACTGGTTTGGCACCGATGAGGTTGGCCGCGATCTGTTCAGCCGGGTGCTCGCCGGCAGCCAGCAGTCGATCAGCGCGGGGCTGGCCGTCGTGGTGATTGCGGGCGGTATTGGCTCGCTGCTGGGCTGTTTGTCTGGCGTAATGGGCGGGCGCGGCGACGCCCTTATTATGCGCATTATGGACGTGATGCTCTCCATTCCCTCGCTGGTGCTGACCATGGCACTGGCAGCGGCGCTGGGGCCGAGCCTGTTTAACGCAATGCTCGCCATCGCGATTGTACGTATTCCGTTTTACGTGCGTCTGGCTCGCGGGCAAACCCTTGTCGTGCGCCAGTTTACCTATGTTCAGGCGGCCCGCACCTTCGGCGCATCACGCTGGCATTTAATCAGCTGGCATATTCTGCGCAACGCCCTGCCGCCGCTGATTGTGCAGGCTTCGCTGGATATTGGCAGCGCCATTCTGATGGCCGCCACGCTGGGCTTTATCGGTCTGGGCGCACAGCAACCCACCGCCGAATGGGGCGCGATGGTTGCCGTAGGGCGCAACTATGTACTTGACCAGTGGTGGTATTGCGCTTTTCCTGGCGCGGCCATTTTGATTACCGCCGTGGGCTTTAATCTTTTTGGTGACGGCATCCGCGACCTGCTGGATCCGAAATCAGGAGGGAAACAGTCATGACCGACTCTGTTTTAACCATCGAGGATTTACATCTGAGTTTCCCGATATACCGCGGTGAGGTTCATGCGCTGAACCACGTCTCGCTGGAGATTAAACGGGGTGAGATTGTCGGCGTAGTGGGCGAGTCGGGGTCGGGGAAGTCGGTTACCGCCATGCTCGCCATGCGCCTGTTGCCGGAAGGCTGCTACCGAATTCATCACGGTCAGGTAACATTGCTGGGAGAGGATGTTCTGACCGCATCGGAAAAACAGCTTCGCCAGTGGCGTGGGGCAAAAGTGGCGATGATTTTTCAGGAGCCCATGACCGCCCTGAACCCAACGCGACGGATTGGTAAGCAAATGGTGGAGGTGATCCGCCAACATCAGCCGCTCGACCGTCGCGCGGCGCAGCAAAAAGCGATTGCCCTGCTGGAGGAGATGCAAATCCCGGACGCAAAAGCGGTGATGGCGCGTTATCCGTTTGAACTCTCCGGCGGCATGCGTCAGCGAGTGATGATCGCCCTTGCCTTCTCCTGCGAGCCTGAACTTATCATCGCCGACGAGCCGACCACGGCGCTGGATGTGACCGTGCAGCTGCAGGTACTGCGTCTGCTGAAGCACAAGGCGCGGGCCAGCGGAACCTCGGTGCTGTTTATCAGCCACGATATGGCCGTGGTTTCCCAGCTCTGTGACCGGATGTATGTGATGTACGCGGGAAGCGTAATTGAGAGCGGTGCCACGCAAACGCTGATCCACCATCCCGTTCATCCCTACTCCATCGGCCTGTTGCAATGTGCACCTGAAAACGGTGCGCCGCGCGAGTTGCTTCCGGCCATTCCCGGCACGGTTCCTAATCTCAGCCAGCTTCCACAAGGCTGCGCGTTCCGCGAGCGCTGCTTTGCCGCCGGGACGAAATGCGGTGAGGCACCGCGCTTGCTTCCTAATGGTGCAGAGGGCCAGATGGTTGCCTGCTGGTACCCGCAACGGGAGAAACACCATGTCTGACATTTTGCTTGAACTGGATAGCGTGCATGTCAACTTTCCCGCACGCAAAAACTGGCTGGGCCGCGTCACGGAACAGGTGCATGCCCTCAATGGACTGGACCTGCAGATCCGTCGCGGCGAAACGCTGGGCATTGTAGGGGAATCCGGCTGCGGGAAAAGCACGCTGGCACAGCTATTGATGGGCATGCTCAGGCCCAGCACCGGCGACTATCAGCGGACGCATCACGCGGGCGGCATGCAGATGGTTTTTCAGGACCCGCTCTCCTCCCTCGACCCGCGTCTGCCGGTGTGGCGCATCATCACCGAGCCGGTGTGGGTGCAAAAACGCAGCAGTGAACGCGAACGGCGCCAGCTGGCAGAGACGCTGGCGATGCAGGTGGGTATTCGTGCGGAATATCTTGACCGGCTACCGCATGCCTTTTCAGGCGGGCAGCGCCAGCGCATTGCTATCGCCCGGGCGCTGTCGTCCAATCCAGACATCATCGTGCTCGACGAACCCACCAGCGCGCTGGATATTTCCGTGCAGGCGCAAATCCTCAACCTGCTGGTAAAACTGCAGCAGGAACGGAACCTCACCTATGTGTTGATCTCACATAACGTCTCGGTAGTCAGACACATGAGCGATCGTGTGGCGGTGATGTATCTGGGCCAGATCGTGGAACTGGGAACCACCGATCAGGTGCTTGTCAGGCCACGCCATCCCTACACCCGGCTGCTACTTGATTCCGTCCCCAGAACCGGTGAACCGCTGGATGAAAACCTGGCGCTGCGTAAAACAGAGCTTCCTGGCAATCGCCACCTACCCACCGGCTGTTATTTCCGGGACCGCTGTCCGCAGGCAGCGCAAGGGTGCGAGCGCCCGCAGTCGCTACAGCCTTCAGTTGAGGGCTGTAGCGTGCGTTGCTGGCGCAATCTGAGCGAGTAGCCACGCAGGGTGGCGCTGTTTCACGTTTAAATTTGCGCCATTCCACCGTCGACAAACAGTTCGGTGGCGTTGATAAAGCTTGCTGCATCTGAGGCCAGAAACGCCACCGCTTTACCCACTTCCCCCGGCGCGCCTAAGCGCCCCAGCGGCACCTGGGCGGCCAGCGCGTCATACAGCCCCTGACGATGTTCTTCCGCCACCAGGTCACCCAGCCCTGGGGTTTTGATGGGCCCCGGGCTCACCACGTTGACGCGAATACCGCGCCCCTGCAAATCCAGCGCCCACGAACGGGCAAAGTTGCGCACGGCGGCTTTACTGGCACTGTATACGCTAAAGTTTGCGGTTCCTTTAATGGATACCGTGGATCCGGTCAGAATGATCGACGATCCGGCAGATAACAGCGGTAACGCTTTTTGCACGGTGAACAGTACACCGCGAACGTTGGTTGCAAAGATGCGATCAAACTGCTCTTCAGTGATAGCGCCTAACGGCAGCATGTCGCCACCCCCCGCATTGGCGAACAGAATATCCAGACGCCCTTCGTCTTTTGCAATCTGCGCATAGACTTTATCGAGGTCGGAAAGTTGAGAGACGTCTGCACGAATGCCGACCGCCGCGGTGGCAATTTGTGCGACGGCTGCGTCCAGCTCTGCCTGACGACGTCCGGTGATGTAAACCTTCGCGCCCTGAGCCGCCAGTTCCTGCGCGGTGGCGAGACCGATACCTGTGCTGCCGCCCGTAACCAGGGCAATTTTACCTGCGAGAGACGTATTCATATTATTCACCTTTAATCATGTTTTCAGGATGCCCGCAAAAACGGTTGAAGAGGTTTTCGCTTGCGTTGAATAAACTCTATCGGTTGCAGGATTAATGAAAAACGGGCAAAAATGAAAATCACTATTCACAGGTGGAAATAATCCGGAGTACGAATGGACCAGCTCATGGCAATGCGCGCATTTACACGGGTGGTGGAAACCGGAAGTTTTACGCGTGCGGCTGATTCTCTGAATATGCCTATCGCCACCCTGAGCAAGCTGGTGAAATCGCTCGAAGCGCACCTGGAGATCCGGCTTTTACATCGCACGACACGACGGGTAGTCACCACACCGGAAGGTGCCGGGTACTATGAAAAAGCGCTCAGGGTGCTGATTGATATTGAAGATATCGATACGTCGTTTCGCGTTTCTCGCGCGACGCCGAAAGGCCATCTGCGCGTGGATGTGGGCGGTTCAACCGCGCGCGACGTGCTGATCCCCCTGCTCCCGGATTTTATGCAGCGTTATCCGGAAATACGCATCGATCTTGGCGTGGCCGACCGGCCCGTAGATTTGATCAGCGGTAACGTTGACTGCGTGATCCGCGGCGGCCCTCTGGACGACTCCTCCCTTATTGCCCGTCATCTGGGTGACGCTGAAATGGTCACCTGCGCGACGTCTGATTATTTAAAATATCATGGCGTACCAGCCTATCCGCGGGAACTGTGCAATGGCCATAAGCTGATTAGCTACCTTTCTCCCGTCACCGGTCGGGCCTTTCCGTTTCGCTTCAGGGAAAAGGGAGAAAGGCTGGAGATAAGTATTCCGCACTTCCTTGGGGTCAATGAAAGCAATGCTCATCTGGCGGCGGCGGTGGCAGGTTTAGGCATTATTCAGACGTTTCAGTATTCGACAAAAAGGCATTTACAGGCGGGGACGTTAACTGAAATTCTTAGTGACTGGCGACCTGACGCTTATCCGTTTCATGTGGTTTATCCGCAGAACCGGCATCTGACACATCGACTGAGAGTGTTTATCGCCTGGCTGGCAGAAGTGTTTCCTGCCGCGCTGAAGGGATAGCCGGAGCAAAATACGGATAAACTTTATAATCCATGAAAATCCGGTGCTAATGCATTTATTTCTATCCTTTAATTCAGCGTTTTTTATTGACCTGGTGCGGATAATGGGTTGATATCTACCCAAAAATCAAACTTTAAGGATGACGTTATGGCTGTATTGCCACAAATGCCGAGTGGAGGCACAAGGTTAATTGATAGCAATATGCGTGAAGCTAGCACGCATGGCGCAGGGCGGAATATGGCGCTACCGCAAACCTATTACTGGTTCTATCAACAGGTCAAAAATCGTGGCCCGTGGGATTACAAATAGCAACGCCGTGACCTGGCTAATTTTGGTAATTTTAATTATGGGGCCACCGGGTTTGCAGCAGGGATACCAGAAGCAACCTTGTATATGGGCGCGGGTTTTGCACAAAGCCGGGCGGGAACGTCGAAGCCGCAATGGGGAACATGGTACGGTGAGTTACCTTACGGGGATGACCCTCATGACCAGTTTTGGATTAAACAGGGAATAGATTATGCCAAACAGCACGGTTATTAAGTGGCTGCACAGAGCGCTAACTGCCGCGCTGCTGGTTTTTGTAGGGTTTCAGTATTTTGCAAACCAGCCACCGGATGATGACCTTTACTCACAACAACAAATTACACCCGAGGTCTATTTGTACGTTACAAAGTACAAAGGCGGGGGGGCGACGGTTTCAGATGTTTATCGCTATTACCTGGATACAAAAGTGCAGGATAATCTGTTGGAGCACCTGAAGAAACGCTCACCCTTTATGGTAGCTGACACTGGCGACGCCAAAATCTCTGGCTACGGCTCTCACGTCAATGTAAACCTCACCGGGCGTGTTTATTCGTTTACGAATTCAGATCTCTTTTACGCAGGTAATGTGGCCATCATGCCCATTATCAGCCTTAACGCAACCGGCACGCGTTAAGATTCCTTTTGCTACCCACAAATACACCTATCCTCATGCGCACAGCTGCGCGCATGAGGGCTTTTCATGAGCTTTGGTTTAATTGAGCGTGTAATCCAGCGTGATTTCCGCGTTCAGCAGCTGGGAAACCGGGCAGCCGGCTTTCGCTTTCTGAATAACGCCATCGAACTGCTGAGGGTCAATGCCGGGTACAGTAACCTTGCTCTGCAGTGCGACCTTCGTAATGGCGAAACCGCCCTCTTTTTTATCCAGTGACACGTCTGCGGTAGTATCAATGGAATCGGCGGTGTAGCCTGCTTCACCCAGCATCAGCGACAGTGCCATTGAAAAACAGGCTGCGTGTGCGGCACCAATCAGTTCTTCCGGGTTGGTCCCTTTTTCGCCTTCAAAACGGGTGTTGAAGCCGTAAGGCTGTTGATTGAGAACGCCGCTCTCGGTAGAAACAGTTCCTTTTCCGCGTTTAATATCGCCAGACCAGTGTGCTGAACCGTGCTTATGAATTGTCATTCTTGCTCTCCTTTTGGCTTACAAAGGGTTAAGTATAGACCAGAGATCTGACGCGTCCTGGAACACAGAGTATTCTGGTTGGCGTTGATGCGATACCTCACTTCGAACCATCAAAAGGGAAAGGCCTATGATGCTAAACACCAGGCTTGTCGTGGCACTGACCACGCTCGCCGTGACGCTCCCCCTCTTTGCCAGCACGCCGGAGAATTTTATCTATACCAGCTCGGGCGACCTTGATGCCGCCGCCGCGTTTATCGCCCGTCGTGATATCGGTGGCGCGCAGATTGTTTATAACTGGCGTGCACTGGAGCCTGAGAAAGACAGATATGACTTCTCACCCATAGAGCGAGACCTGGCGCGCCTGAAGGCCAGCGATAAAAAGCTGTTTATTCAAATCCAGGATCGCTTCTTCGAAAAAGATGCCCGGTATGTCCCTGATTATCTGATGGCAGACACAAAGTACAGCGGCGGTATTTCTCCGCAGTTTGACAACCCTGGTGAAGGGAAACCTACAGGTTCAGGCTGGGTAGCCCGTCAGTGGGATCCTGCCGTGCGTGAACGGTATCAGGCCTTACTGGCAGCCCTGGCGAAGCGTTTTGATGGCCAGGTTTACGGTGTGAACTTACCTGAAACCGCCATTGACCTTGATGAGAAAAAGCCGCCGACAGGATTTTCGTGCGACAACTATTTTGCCGGAGAAATGGAAAACCTCGCCTTTGCGCGAAAGGTTTTCACGCAATCCCATGTCGTACAATATGTGAACTTCTGGCCGTGTGAATGGAACAATGATCATAATTACATGGGGCGGCTGTTTGAATACGCCAGTGCCCATAATATCGGGCTTGGCGGACCGGATATTGTTCCCAACCGCAAGGCGCAAATGAAAAACGCCTATCCGTTCTTTAACCAGTATAAAAACAAACTGCCGCTGGTCGCCATGGCCGTTCAGGAGCCCACGCTTACCTATAGAAACCCGGCTACCGGCAAGCCCTTCACCAAAGATGAATTTGTTCAGTTCGCAGAAGCGTATCTCGGCGCAGATATTATTTTCTGGAGCACGACGTCGCCCTGGCTGACGACGAAATAAGCCACAGGTTCACTGCGCGGGCATCAGTTCAGATGCCCTGCAATTTCATCAAGAAAGACGCGCAGGGCCGCAGGCTGATATTCCCGCGACTGGTAAATCCCGTGAATGGCGAGCGGCTTAGGCACTAAGTCTGTGAGCACCGGGACCAGCAGTCCTTGCTCGAGCGCCCCTTGCGCTTCGTGCTCGGGCAGCATTGCAATACCGCAATGTTTAACCGCCGCGTCCATCAACAACGACGAGATGCTGGCGCTAAGATTGCCGCTCACCGCGACGCTCACGCTTTCGCCTTCCAGCGTCACAAAATGCCACGACTGACCCGCGAAGAAGATGTAATGCAGACAATTGTGCTGCGCCAAATCCTCAGGCGTCACGGGCGTGCCGTGCTGCGCAAGATAGTCCGGCGAGGCGCAAAGCACCGAACGGCACTCGCCCAGCCTGCGGGCAATCATGCCCGGCTCCGGGTTATCGGTAATACGCACGGCTACGTCAATACGCTCGCCCACCAGACTCACGGGATGGTTATTCACATCCAGTTCAATTCTGAGCTGCGGATAACGCGCCAGCAGCCCGGGCAGTACCGGCGCAATCATGTGCATGGCGGTAAAGTGCGCGCAGGCTACCCGTAAGGTGCCGGAAGGTAAATCTTTCTCCGACTGGCCTTCAATCTCCTGCGACAGTTGCGAAAGGGTACGCGTTTTCTGCAGTACCTTTTCCCCTGCTGCGGTCAGCGTCAGCTTGCGCGTTGAGCGGTTCACCAGCCGGGTCCCCGCCCACTTCTCCATCTGCTCAAGATAACGGCTTACCATGGGCCGGGAAATGCCCAGCGCACGGGCTGCGGCACTCAAACTTCCCAGCTCGCAAATCCGGTTATAGACCTGTGCGGCAATAACGCGATCCATATAACGCTCCATTTGCTCGATTTATGAAACTAAGCATGTCTTGTTTCAGGAATTCTGGCAAATGGAGAGTTCGGTACAATAGGGTCTTTCCTGATAAAAAGAGACATGATGATGAAGCTCACTCGCCTTGCACTGCTATGCACCCTCTTCACGCCGGCGGTCTTCGCCGCACCGTTGACCATTGATACCTGGAACCCGCAGGAGAAAGGCATCTTTGCGGTCTCGTCGACGCTGGTGTCTGGCCCGAAAGAGGCCGTCCTGTTTGACGCGCAGTTCAGCGTGAAAGACGGTGAAGCACTGGTGGAGAAAATTCGCCGCAGCGGTAAAACCCTGAACAAGATTGTGATCACCTCCGGCGATCCGGACTTCTACTTTGGTCTGCAGCCGCTGGTTAAAGCGTTCCCGAATGCGAAAGTCGTGGCGACTCAGCAGGTGGTTGACCATATCAAGGCCACCAAAGATGCCAAGCTGGCCTTCTGGGGCCCACAGATGAAAGACGGCGCGCCAACAACGCTGATCGTTCCCCAGGTGCTGACCTCCACCACGTTTATGGTTGATGGTGAGAAAATCGATATTGAACAGCCAGACAGCTACGCGGCCTATGTCTGGATCCCATCAGCGAAGACGATTCTTGGCGGCACGGGCGTTTCATGGGGCATCCATCTGTGGACGGCCGATACCCAGACCCGCGCACGTCGCCAGCAGTGGCAGGACACGCTGGAAAACATGGCGGCGCACAAACCTGAGCGCGTGATCCCGGGTCACTATCTGGGGACGCCACCGTCAGGTACCGGCGCTATCGATTTTACCCGTGAATATCTGCAGCGGTTCGAGCAGACGCTGGCTAATCACAAAGATTCTGCTGGCGTCATTAGCGCCATGAAAAAAGCGTATCCGGGCCTGGCCGAAGAGAGCTCGCTGGAATTAAGTGCGAAAGTGAATACCGGCGAAATGAAATGGTAAATTAATCTCTGCTCCTGCTATTTTCTCGGATAGCAGGAGCAGCATCAAAATATTCCCCCTCGTCCCCTGTCATTATTCCTCCATTTCTAAAAGTGTCTAAAAGCATGCACTTATGTCATTTTTATTTCTAAGATGAATCTTAGACACAGCAAGGAAAATATTTGCCATTCTGTTTGTGAATTACATTTTTTGCGAGCCGTACCATTACACAGACAACGACACGGAGGCAGCATGTTTACTTATTACCCGGCAAATACTGCAGCAGCACAACCTGAACTCGTTAACGCGATCGCACAGGGTCTTCACGCCGAACACGGTGCTGTGACTGAAGATGACATTTTGATGGAACTGACCAAATGGGTGGAATCCACAGACAATGACATCCTCAGTGACATCTACCAACAGACCATTAACTACGTGGTCAGTGGACAGAATGCCTCTTTGTAAAAACCTGCTAAGCTGGATCTGCAACCTAAGGGGTTACATTTCGTTTGCGTAAGCAAACTTGTCCTTAAAACTATCAACAGGATTGAGGAGTAAAGATGAAATCGAACCGTCAGGCACGCCATATTCTGGGACTGAACTACAAGCTTTCTAACCAACGTAAAGTGGTGATTGAGGGCGACAGTGAAACGCAAGTCACCCATGCCACCGGCAGAAAACGCCACGCTGGCAAGTAAGTTCCAGTAAGAGATCCTGAACACCATCGGCAAAACCGATGGTGTTTTTGTTTATGTGTTGCGGTAATTAACATTTAGCTCCTTTATAATACCGCCTGACCGCACCCCACCGCACAGGCCAGAAAGATGACAAACAGCAGTGTCAGGGACGGATCTTCAAAAAAAGAGTGAGTGACATGGACAACAAACTGAAAAAACATCGTTCCTTATATATCCCTTATGCCGGTCCGGTTTTACTGGAATTCCCCCTGCTCAACAAAGGCAGCGCCTTCAGCATGGAAGAGCGCAGCAACTTCAACCTGCTTGGTCTGCTGCCCGAAGTGGTGGAAACCATTGAAGAACAGGCTGAACGTGCGTGGATCCAGTATCAGGGTTTCAAGACTGAAATCGACAAGCACATCTACCTGCGTAACATTCAGGACACCAATGAAACCCTCTTCTATCGCCTGGTTCAGAACCACCTCGAAGAGATGATGCCGGTGATCTACACCCCAACGGTGGGTGCGGCCTGTGAACGTTTCTCTGAGATCTACCGTCGCTCCCGCGGCGTATTCATCTCTTATCAGAACCGTCACAATATGGACGATATTCTGCAGAACGTGCCGAACCACAACATCAAGGTCATTGTTGTGACTGACGGGGAACGTATTCTCGGCCTCGGGGATCAGGGCATTGGCGGAATGGGGATCCCAATCGGTAAGCTCTCGCTGTACACCGCCTGTGGGGGTATCAGCCCGGCGTACACCCTGCCGGTAGTGCTGGATGTGGGTACCAACAACCAGCAGCTGCTCAACGATCCGCTGTACATGGGCTGGCGTCATCCGCGCATTACCGACGATGAGTATTATCAGTTTGTTGATGATTTTATCCAGGCCGTTAAGGCACGCTGGCCGAACGTGCTGCTGCAGTTTGAAGACTTTGCTCAGAAGAACGCCATGCCGCTGCTGAACCGCTACCGCGATGACATCTGTTCATTCAACGACGACATTCAGGGCACCGCCGCCGTGACCGTTGGGACGCTGATCGCCGCCAGCCGTGCGGCAGGCAGCCAGTTGAGCTACCAGAAAATCGTCTTCCTGGGGGCAGGATCTGCGGGCTGCGGTATTGCCGAGCAGATTATTGCTCAGACGCAGCGCGAGGGCTTGAGTGAAGAACTGGCCCGTTCCCGCGTCTATATGGTTGACCGTTTCGGCCTGCTGACCGACGGTATGCCTAACCTCCTGCCGTTCCAGACCCGACTGGTTCAGAAACGCGAAAACCTGAAAAACTGGGATACCGACAACGAGGTGCTCTCCCTGCTGGACGTGGTGCGCAACGTGAAGCCGGACATTCTTATCGGCGTTTCCGGGCAAACCGGTCTCTTCACCGAAGAGATTATTCGCGAAATGCACAAGCACTGCGAACGCCCTATTGTGATGCCGCTCTCTAACCCGACTTCCCGTGTAGAAGCAACACCGCAGGACATCATCGCCTGGACCGAAGGTAACGCACTGGTGGCAACCGGCAGTCCATTCGACCCGGTGGTGTGGAAGGATAAAACCTATCCGATCGCGCAGTGCAACAACTCCTACATCTTCCCGGGGATTGGTCTGGGGGTTATCGCGTCCGGTGCGTCACGCATTACCGATGAAATGCTGATGTCCGCCAGCGAAACCCTGGCGAAACACTCACCGCTGGTGAATAACGGTGAAGGCCTGGTGTTACCAGAGCTGAAAGACATTCATAAGGTGTCCCGCGCGATCGCTTTCGCAGTAGGAAAAATGGCACAGCAGCAAGGCGTGGCGGTGAAAACCTCCGCCGATGCGCTGCAGCAGGCCATTGACGACAACTTCTGGATGCCGGAATACCGCAGCTATCGCAGAACGTCTATCTAAAGAACAGGCCGGGTCAGGCAATCATGCCTCCCGGCCTGCCATTCTGCCCGCGCTTGCCGGGCCGTAAAATCCCCGCTACACTGCCTTCATCCATTAACCTACTGAATATATAAGGAGGCCAATTATGCTGTACTGTGAAATTTTCAATGTTTCACATACATTTGGTGATCGCACCAGCTCAAGCGTTATCGGTATCGTGCTGCGATAACTTCTGCTTGAGCGAAGACACCAACCCCTAAATCCCTTCTCTCGGGCTTACTGAGTTATCGTCAGCGATGTTTGACGAGGCATAAACATGCCTGTAACTCTTGGGTAAGCAACAATGAGCACTTTACTCACTGCACAATCTCTACGTGTTGATACGGCGTTTGGTACGCTCTTCGACTCGCTCTCCTTTACGCTGAAAAAAGGCGATCGCATCGGTCTGCTGGGCGACAACGGCTGCGGTAAAAGTACGTTGCTGAAGGTGCTGGACGGTACGGACACGCCTGCCGCCGGAACGGTCGCGCTGGCCGGGCACTGCATCATGGCGCGCGTAGAACAACATCTGCCGGACGGGATTTACCCCCTGAGCATGCTGGATGCCGTGCTGGCACAACTGCCTGCAGCTGAACGCGAGAGCCTGCGCTGGAAAGCGGAAACGCTGCTGGCGAGTATGGGCTTTACGCCGCAGGACTGGACATTAACCTCGGCAACATTGAGCGGCGGGCAACATACGCGTCTGCTGCTGGCGCGGGCTTTGATTAATGCGCCGGACCTGCTGCTGCTGGATGAACCGAGTAACCACCTCGATTTACCCACCATGCTCTGGCTGGAGCAGTTTTTACAGGCCTGGTCAGGCAGCTTTGTGCTGGTTTCACATGACAGGCAGCTGCTGGATGCCGTAACCAACGGCAGCTGGATCCTGCGCGATAAGATGCTGCATTACTTTGCCCTTCCCTGCACCGCCGCACGCAAAGCGCTGGATGCGAAAGACGAAAGTGATGCGCAGCGCCACAAGGCAGAACAAAAGGAGATCGACCGCGTCGCGGCCAGCGCAAAAAGACTGGCGACCTGGGGCAAAGTCTATGACAACGAAGACCTGGCCCGCAAAGCGAAACAGATGGAAAAGCAGGTTGAACGGCTGAAAGAGAGCCAGACGGAGGTCACGGCGGGAAGTCAGTGGACATTAACCCTGCGCGGCGACGCGCTACGGGCCGACCGTCTGCTGGAGCTGGAAAACCTCGCGGTGCCGCCGGCTCCCGGGCTGCCTGCGCTGTTTAACATTGACATCGCGCGTCTCAAAAGCGGCGATCGCGTGGCCATCGTTGGACGTAACGGCTGCGGTAAATCATCCCTGATGAAGCTGATCTGGCGGCATTTTCGCGGCGAGCAGGCTGACGATGGGCTGAAACTCCACCCACGCGTATCGCCTGGCTATTATGACCAGACGCTGAACCAGCTCCCGGACGATGCATCGCTGTTTGACGCACTGGAGCCGTTTGCACCCGATCCGCAGAATCGCAAGATGGCCCTGATCGGTGCCGGCTTTGCGTGGCCACGTCACGGTCAGAAAGTCAGTACGATCAGCGGTGGAGAACGCTCTCGCCTGCTGTTTGTTGGCCTGACGTTAGCGCGCTATAGCCTGCTGATGCTGGATGAACCGACCAACCATCTGGACATGGAAGGCAAAGAGGCGCTGACAGAAACCCTGCAGCAATTTGAAGGTGGCGTGCTGCTGGTCAGCCATGATCGTCAATTAATCAGCCAAAGCTGCAACCGTTTCTGGCTGATTGAGGACGGCAGGCTGAGTGAATGGCATGACGCCGAAGCGGTCTTTGAACGGCTGCGTGAAAGTGCAGGCCTGATAACATCGCCGTGTTCACCGAAACAACAGCACGATCGCCCTTCGCAGTTTGACGACCTGCTTGAACGGCTGATCGCGCTGGAGACATTGCTGGAGGAAGACCTGGCCCGCAAACCGAAGCACCAGAAGCCGCAGTTGCAGGCGCAATGGCGCCAGGAGATTGAGGCGATAGAAGCAAAACTGTAAGTCCGCGCCCGGCGAGTGTCTCGCCGGGCCGCTCTCCCCCTGAACGCCCCCCTGATTATTAGAGGATCGCTGTATTCTTAATCCGAAATCGAATCAAATGATGACATTATGTTGCTGCCACCTTGCATTAACGCGCCTAAGTATTAATCCTTAAGAAGTAGTACACCTGCTATGCAGAATCTCATCATGAACAAGGAGAAACATATGAAGGCTGCTGTTGTCACTCAGGATCATCAGGTCAATGTCACCGAAAAATCATTACGTCCGCTTAAGCATGGAGAAGCCCTGCTGAAGATGGAATGCTGCGGCGTATGTCATACCGATCTTCACGTGAAGAACGGTGATTTCGGTGATAAGACCGGGGTGATCCTGGGTCACGAAGGAATAGGGATCGTTAAAGAGATTGGCCCAGGCGTCAACTCGCTGAAAATTGGCGACCGTGCGAGCGTGGCATGGTTTTTTGAAGGCTGTGGACACTGCGAATACTGTAATACCGGCAACGAAACCCTGTGCCGGGATGTGAAAAACGCGGGTTATTCCGTTGACGGTGGGATGGCTGAAGAGTGCATCGTGACCGCCGATTATGCGGTAAAAGTGCCGGACGGTCTGGATTCCGCAGCGGCGAGCAGCATCACTTGCGCGGGGGTCACCACCTACAAAGCGGTAAAAGTGTCCCACATTAAGCCGGGCCAGTGGATTGCGATTTACGGTCTTGGTGGTCTGGGTAACCTTGCGCTGCAGTACGCTAAAAACGTATTCAACGCCAAGGTCATCGCCATTGATGTGAACGATGAACAGCTGAAACTGGCCGCGAGCATGGGGGCAGATTTAACCATTAACTCTCGCAGCGAAGATGCAGCGAAAATTGTTCAGGAGAAAACCGGAGGCGCACATGCCGCGGTGGTAACTGCCGTGGCAAAAGCAGCCTTCAACTCAGCGGTGGATGCCGTGCGTGCGGGTGGCCGCGTGGTCGCCGTGGGCCTGCCGCCGGAAGCGATGAGCCTGGATATTCCACGCCTGGTTCTGGACGGCATTCAGGTCGTCGGTTCGCTGGTGGGAACCCGTCAGGACCTGATGGAGGCATTCCAGTTTGCGGCAGAGGGCAAAGTGGTGCCAAAAGTGACAATGCGTCCGCTGGAAGATATCAATGCCATCTTTAAAGAGATGGAGCAGGGTCAAATCCGCGGTCGTATGGTGATTGATTTACGCTCTTAATCGCCGGTTGCCGGGGGGCGGTTTTGCCTTACCCGGCATTTCACTACGACGATCGCCGGTCAGAAATCCACTCCTGAACCTCAATCTGAAAGGTATCCGGCGCTTTGCGGTACATCTTGCGCGCCAGATCGAGAATGGTATGTCGCGCTAACTCCTCTTCCATCCGTTGCTGTGCGCTGTCCATGACCGAACGTACGCCACACGGGCCATTGCACACCCAGGCAGGAGGCGTTTCATTAAACACCGCCAGCCGCTGACGCACCTCGCGACACTCAAACATGTTCTTCTCACCGTCAATGGCGTGCGCCACATCCAGTACGGTGATCAACTCCGCCGGGCGCGCCAGTTTAAACCCGCCGCCCTTACCTTCCGTGCTGCTCACCAGCCCGGCACGTGACAAACGGGTGAAGATTTTTCCCAGGTAATCATACGGCACACCCTGCAGGGCGGCCATTTCCCGGACGCTCATCTCACGCTCATTGCCTTTTGCATCCACCATGCACATCAGGCTGTGAATGCCGTATTCCACACCGGAACTGTAAAACGCCATGGTTAACTCCGAAGTTATTTATCTGGGTCATTATAACGGCGTTATTGCCCACAATCACAACTACCCTCCCCTTTTTCATTAACATGCTGATTTTATGCAGCATTAAAATTTAACTCAGAAAGAAGTTGTCTCAGTTAACTGCGACAAGTATAGTTGCAGTTATGTCAGGTATACAGCGTGATGATCAAAAGGATCGAAGATGAAGAAGCAGATTTTAATTGTGGGCAGTGGTTTTTCCGGCATGTGGGCTGCAGTCAGTGCCGCGCGTCTGAATGCGCTGGAGGGCAATAACAGCCTGAAGATCGCCGTGCTGGCACCCGCCCCCGAGTTGCGTGTTCGCCCGCGCTTCTATGAAGAGAACGTGACGTCGCTGGTCTCGCCGCTGACCGGACTGTTCGCTGAACTGGGTATTGATTTTATCGCCGGTAAAGCAGAATTCATTGATATAAAAGGGAAAAGTGTTTCCTATCGTGATGCGAATGGCGTAACTGCCGCAGTGAGTTACGAGCGGTTAGTGCTGGCCACCGGCAGTCAGAGCAAGCGTCCACCGATTGCCGGGCTGGCTGAGTACGCCTTTGATATCGATCAGCTTGAATCCGCACAGACCTTTGAGCAGCATCTTGACTCCCTGGTCTCGCGCCCTTCCACCGCTGCGCGCAATACCGTGGTTATCTGTGGCGGCGGTTTTACCGGCATTGAACTGGCAACCGAGCTTCCTGCCCGACTGCGCGCTCGCTTCGGTGATGATACGGCGACAAGAGTTATCGTAGTTGAAAGGGGTCATGTCATTGGCGGACGATACAGTGAAGCATTGCGTAACACCATTGAAGACGCGAGCCAGGAACTGGGGATTGAGTGGCGTCTGAACAGTGAAATTGAGGCCATCGATGCGAACGGCGTAACGCTGAAAAACGGCGAACGTATCCCCGCTGCAACCGTAGTCTGGACGGCAGGCGTTGAAGCAAACCCGCTTGGACAACAGATTAACGGCGAACGCGATAACCAGGGGCGTCTGAAAGTGACAGAAACGCTGCAGGTTCCGGCTCATCCGGACGTGTACGCGACGGGAGATATGGCCTACGCCAGAACGGACGAGATGGGGAACACGGCGCTAATGACCTGCCAGCACGCGATCCAGTTGGGTAAATTTGCCGGCCACAACGCGGCAGCCAGCCTGTTGAATCGCACGCCTTATCCTTACCGCCAGGTTAACTACGTGACCTGTCTGGACCTGGGTGCCTGGGGTGCCGTTTACACTGAAGGGTGGGACCAGGCCGTCAAATCGGTGCGTGATGACGCAAAGAAAATCAAAATCGCCATCACCAATGAACTTATCTACCCGCCAGCAGCGGACAAAGCCGTGGCGTTTGCCGCTGCCGATCCGTTGGCGAAATTTGTCTAGCGCCCTTCTACCGCGCCTTACCGGCGCGGTTCAACGTGCGGAAGCGAGCGAACCGGCGTCTGCCTTTCTGGCCCGAAGGTGCGCGTAGATCAGCAGTGAACTCATGGCTGAGAAAGAGAGCACAGCCGCTGGCAGCGTGACATAGCTCCAGCTAAAGCCAAGCGTGATCATCATCCCGCCAAAATACGCCCCTATCGCACTGCCGAGGTTAAATGCCATCTGTCCGCCTGCGGCACCCAGCATCTCACCGCCCTTCGCATTTTGCAGGAGAAGAATTTGCAGCGGCGCAGAGAGTGCAAACAGCCCGGCGCAGCAGATAAAGCCCATCACCAGCGACGCCGTTTTATGTTCCCCAAAGGCGAATAGCAACAGCAGTGACGCGACAATGACCATGTCGGTGGTGGCGGCAATACGCAGCGGACTGAAGCGACCCGATAATTTCCCGCTCAGGAGATTACCTAACACCATACCCAGCCCCATCAGCATCATGATGACCGTCATGACGCCTTCGGAGAAGCCAGAGACGTTGACCATAAACGGTTTGACGAAGCTGAACCACGCAAACACACCAGCATTACCAAACATGGTGGCGGCAAAAATCAGCCACGGCTCCGGTTTTTTCAGAAAGGAAAATTGCGCGGTCAATTTGATTTCGGAGCGATCATGGATGTGCGGCACCCAGACCAGTACCGAGATGATCACCAGAGCATCAAACAGGGCAATCAGGAAAAAGGTATAGCGCCAGCTGAATTCATGACCCAGCCAGGTGCCCAGCGGTACGCCCACCAGATTGGCAATCGTCATGCCGGCTATCATGCCCGCCACGGCGACCGTCACCTTCCCCGGAGGCGCAATTCTCGAGAGAATAATCGCCCCGACGCCAAAAATGGCGCCGTGCGGAAAACCGGAAATCAGCCGCCCTATAGCCAGCCAGGCATACGACGTTGAAAAGGTAAAAATTGCATTTCCGACGGCACACAACACCACCAGAAACAACAGCGTGGATTTTAACGAGAACTTGCCTGAGAACAACGCCACAATCGGGGCACCAATCACCACACCAAAGGCGTAAAACGAAATCATATTCCCGGCTGCGGGAATTGAAATTCCGGTGTCATGGGCCAGTTCAGTTAATACGCCCATAATGCCAAATTCAGCCATTCCCAGGCCAAACGTGCCAAGTGCCAACGAAAAAATTGTCTTTTTCATACCACAACCACTGGTTAACAACGCGCGACGGGCATTATTGAACAATCTTGTATGGTGAGCCAGTTCAAATCAGCTGGCTGACACGTTAATCCATTAATTCAGGTGGATTACACTTCATAGTGCGGCCCCGCTTTTTCCCGCGCCGGACAACCTGAGGATGACAATCATGGGAAGCAAGAAGAAAACCAGTGTCGCAGTTGATGTCATAAAGCATGAGCCGTTAAAAACGAAAGAGTATGAAAAAGAGCTTCGTCGCCTCCACGTTGAACTGGTTAAGCTCCAGCAGTGGGTCGTCGCAAAGGGTTTAAAGGTCTGTATTGTCTTTGAAGGGCGCGACGGTGCCGGTAAAGGCGGAACCATTAAAGCCATCACTGAACGCGTTAGCCCACGCGTCTTCCGGGTTGTTGCGCTCCCCGCGCCGACGGAAAAAGAGAAGACCCAGCTCTATTTCCAGCGTTATGTCCCCCACCTGCCAGCCGCCGGCGAAATTGTCATTTTTGACCGCAGCTGGTACAACCGCGCGGGCGTTGAACGGGTGATGGGATTCTGCACACCGGAGCAGGTCGAGAAGTTTCTTGATGGCACGCCGGTGATGGAAAAAGCAATGGTGGATGCCGGGATCATCCTGCTCAAATACTGGCTGGAGGTCACGCCGAAAGAACAGGAGCGTCGTCTGCGCGATCGTATTAACGACGGGCGAAAGACCTGGAAATTATCTCCAATGGACATTAAGTCTTTTAATTTGTGGGATGAATATACCGTGGCGCGAGATGCGATGTTTGCTGCCACCGACACCGCCTGGGCGCCGTGGTTTGTCGCCCGTTCGGAAGATAAAAAACGCGTGCGCCTGAACATTATTTCGCACCTGCTGGCGCAAATCCCGTACAAAGCCATTCACATCGAAGCGGTGAGTTTGCCGAAGCGTAAGATTGGTAAAGTGAAGCCGACCCAATACCCGTTCCGGTATGTTGAAGAGCGTTTTTGACTTAAGCGCTCGCGGGTCAGAGAATGACCCGCGAGCGCGGGACTTACGGCATCCCTTTCGTACTGTCCTGTTTCGCTTCCAGCCGCTCAACGTCACGGTACCAGCGCGGGTGGTGTTTCTGCGCCCAGCGGCGGCTCACCTTCCCTTCAATCATGCCTTTAATCGACCCTTTGACCCAGAAGGCCATATACATGTGGATCAGGATGGCGTGGATCAGAATGATGGCTGACGTCGCGTGAATAAGCAATGCGTAGCGAATCACCTGAATGGGGAAGTAGTGCGCAAAGTACGGCCGCCAGATAATGACGCCGGTGACCAGCAGAACAAAAATCATGCTCATGATGGTCCAGAACATCATCTTCTGCCCGGCGTTGTATTTCCCGACCTTCGCAACCTTATGCTCATTGCCCTTCAGAACCTCAATAATCCCCTTCAGCCATGGAATGTCATGCTTATCCGGAATATTGTGATGTACGAAGCGCGCAAACATAAACATCAGCACCACGAAAATCAGCACGCCGAAGAACGGATGCAAAATACGCCCCATCTGTGGCGTCCCGAAGGTTTCCGTCAGCCACTGCAGCGTCGGGAAGAAGAAGGAGATCCCCGAGACCGCCACCAGGAAGAAGCAGATCACTACCGTCCAGTGACAGGCACGGTCGACAAACTTCGTGCGCACAATCCATGACTTACTCATGAGGTTCCTCCTCGTCGTCATCCACCTCTTTGTTGGGTCCGATACCGATGTAGTGATAAATCAACCCGGCGAAAGTAGCGATAAAGCCCGCCGCAGAGAGCGGTTTGAGCGCCCCTTTCCACAGATTGATCGAGGTATCGATCGCAGGATCTTTCGGCAGATTGTGGTACAGCTCCGGCTGGTCGTTATGGTGCAGAACATACATCACGTGCGTTCCCCCCACACCCTGCGGGTTATAAATGCCCGCACTGGCGTAACCGCGCGCTTTCAGTTTGTCCACGCGCTGCTGGGCTACCTCCAGCATCTCTCTTTTTGTCCCGAAGTGGATAGCCCCGGTCGGGCAGGTTTTCACGCAGGCAGGCTCCTGCCCGACGCTCACGCGATCGACACACAGGGTGCATTTGTAGACCCGGTTATCCTCTTTACTGAGGCGCGGAATATTAAACGGACATCCCGCAATGCAGTAGCCGCAGCCGATGCAGTTATCCTGCTGGAAATCGACAATTCCGTTGGCGTACTGGACGATGGCCCCGGCTGACGGACAGGCCTTCAGGCACCCCGGATCTTCGCAGTGCATACAGCCGTCTTTACGGATCAGCCACTCCAGCTTGCCGTTCTGATCGGTTTCGCTAAAACGCATTACCGTCCAGGATTTGGCACTCAGATCCGCCGGATTATCGTAAACGCCGACGCAGTGTCCCACTTCATCGCGGATATCGTTCCACTCCGAGCAGGCCACCTGGCAGGCTTTACAACCCACGCAGGAAGTGACATCGATAAGCTTGGCGACTTCTGCCTTATCATCCCGCGCACGAGGCGCGGGGGTGATGGAGTTGGTCGCGGAGCGTTTAATAATGTCCTGTGTTTCCATTGCCATGTAGTCGCTCCTTACGCTTTCTCGATGTTGACCAGAAACGCTTTGTACTCCGGCGTTTGCGAGTTGGAATCGCCGACGTTTGGCGTCAGGGTATTGGCGAGGTAGCCTTTTTGCGCCACCCCTTCAAAGCCCCAGTGCAGCGGAATACCGATGGTTTCCACCTGCTGACCATGCACGTTCAGTGCCTGCAGACGACGCGTAACCACCGCAACCGCGCGAATAAAGCCGCGCTTGCTGCTCACCTTCACGCGGTCACCGTTGGCAATACCCTTCGCTTTCGCCAGCGTTTCGCTGATCTCAACAAACTGTTCCGGCTGGGCAATGGCGTTAAGCCGTGCATGCTTGGTCCAGGTATGGAAATGCTCGGTCAGGCGGTAGGTAGTCCCGACATACGGGAACCTGTCCTTCTTGCCTAAACGCAGGACGTCCTCTTCATAGATACGCACCACCGGACTGGATATGACGTTCGGGTGCAGCGGGTTGGTTCCGAGCGGCGTTTCCATTGGCTCGTAGTGTTCCGGGAATGGCCCCTCCGCCAGCTTATCGAGGGCAAACAGACGTCCCAGCCCTTCCGGCTGCATGATAAACGGCCCGGTCTCAGTGCCCGGTGCGGCGGTGCTGAAGTCCGGAATATCGTTACCCGTCCATTTGCTGCCGTTCCATTCGATCAGCATCCGTTTCGGATCCCACGGTTTGCCGTTGATATCCGCAGAAGCACGGTTGTACAGCACGCGACGGTTCAGTGGCCATGCCCACGCCCAGCCCAGCGTATTGCCCAGCCCTGACGGGTCAGCGTTATCGCGGTTCGCCATCTGGTTACCCTGTTCCGTCCAGCAGCCGGTGTAGATCCAGCATGACGACGCGGTCGTGCCGTCATCCCGCAGCAGCGCGAAGCTGTTGAGCAACTGACCTTTCTTCGCCAGCAGCGTGCCGTTCGCGTCATACAGATCCGCCAGCGCAACGCCGTTATTCTCTTTGGCGACCTCTTCTGATTCAGGATGGTCCGGCTGTTTGTAATTCCAGCTCATCCTCAGCAGCGGTTCAGCGCCTTTCCCCCCTTCGGTGCGATACATTTCACGCAGACGATGGTAAATCCCGGCCAGGATTTCGCCGTCATTACGCGCTTCACCTGGTGCATCCTGGCCTTTCCAGTGCCACTGCAGCCAGCGGCCGGAGTTGGCAATCGACCCGTCTTCTTCTGCAAAACAGGTGGATGGCAGGCGGAACACCTCGGTCTGAATCGATGCAGGATCGACGTCGTTCATCTCGCCGTGGTTCTGCCAGAAGTTGGAGGTCTCGGTCACCAGCGGATCGATAACCACCATGTATTTCAGTTTGCTCAGGCTGCGAACGACCTTGTTTTTGTCCGGGAAAGACGCCACCGGGTTAAAGCCCTGGCAGATGTAGCCCGTAACGTTGCCCTTATCCATCATGTTGAAATACTTAATGACGTCGTAGGCCTGGTCCCATTTCGGCAACCACTCGAAGCCCCAGTCGTTTTCCTTCTGCGCGGCATCGCCATAGAACGACTTCATCAGGCTGACGAAGAACTTCGGATAGTTACTCCAGTAGTTCACCTGATCGGCACGCGTCGCTTTTGGCGTGTTGACCGCCAGATAGCTGTGCAAATCAGTCTGCTTTTCAGACGGCAGCGTCAGATAGCCTGACAGGCTGGTCGACAGCAGGCCCAGATCGGTCAAGCCCTGAATGTTGGAGTGTCCGCGCAGGGCGTTCACGCCGCCGCCGGCCATGCCCATGTTTCCGAGCAACAGCTGGATCATTGCCATGGTGCGGATGTTTTGCGCACCGACGGTATGCTGCGTCCAGCCAAGTGCATACAGGAACGTCGTGGTTCTGTCGGCGGCGCTGGTAGAGGCCAGTACATCACACACCTTGAGGAAATCTGCTTTTGGCGTACCGCAGATATTCTCCACGACGTCCGGCGTATAGCGGGAAACATGCTGTTTCAGCAAATTCCATACGCAGCGCGGATGGCTCAGGGTCTCATCGCGTCTGGCGTAGCCGTTTTCATCGAACTGGTAGTTCCAGGACGATTTATCGTACTGCCGTTTTTCCGCGTCATAACCGCTGAACAACCCCTCTTCAAAGGCAAAATCATCCCGTACCAGGAGGCTGGCATTGGTGTAATGCTTAACGTATTCAGCGTTAATTTTATTGTTTTCAATCAGGTACAGCAGAACGCCCGAGAGGAACGTAATGTCCGTACCGGAGCGAATAGGCGCATAGATATCCGCCACCGATGCCGTACGCGTAAAGCGCGGATCGACAACGATCAGCGTCGCATCGTTATTGTTTTTCGCTTCCATCGCCCAGCGGAAACCCACCGGATGGGCTTCAGCGGCATTACCGCCCATCACCATCACGACGTTGGCGTTTTTGATATCAACCCAGTGGTTGGTCATCGCACCGCGACCAAATGTTGGAGCAAGACTTGCTACCGTTGGTCCGTGTCAGACGCGCGCCTGGTTATCTACCGCCAGCATGCCGAGGGAGCGCACAAATTTTTGCGTCAGCATGCCGGTTTCATTACTTGCCGCGGACGCGCACAGCATGCCGGTCGACAGCCAGCGGTTCACCGTAACGCCCTGCGCGTTCTTTTCGATAAAGTTGGCGTCGCGGTCAGCTTTCATCAGTTTTGCGATTCGGGAAAACGCCTCATCCCAGGAGATACGCTGCCATTTGTCAGATCCTGGCGCACGGTATTCCGGATAGCGCAGACGGTTTTCGCTGTGGACATAATCCAGCAGACCCGCCCCTTTCGGACAAAGTGCGCCACGGCTCACCGGATGATCCGGGTCCCCTTCAATATGATAAATCGCTTCTTTGGCGTTCTTCGCGCCATCGCCCAGGCTATACATTAAAAGCCCACAACCTACGGAACAGTATGTGCAGGTGTTACGGATCTCTTTAGCGCGCAGCAGTTTATAGTTGCGTGCCTGAGCCAGCGCCATTTTGGGTGCAAATCCCAGCATTGCGGCTGTTGTTCCGGCCATACCGCCCGCGCAGATTTTAAAAAATTGTCTGCGGCTGACGTCCATTGTTGTCCTCGTTTTCATATAAGACTTCGCGCCGCAAACTAGCAGTAAAGCCCCTGATTTTTTTGCGTCAAATCAAGGTCACTTGTCTTCACCCCCTTAATAGTCACCCCCAGGGAATTTGAATACCTCTTTTTGATTAAAGACTTAAGAGAATAATTCGCGATGGCAGGAGGATTAATGCTATAAATTTTTCCTTTGATTTTTATAGCGGTGGCAGGGTTATGGACAGAAAGAGAGCAACGCTCACGGGACTGGCGGCGATACTGTTGTGGAGCACCATGGTTGGCCTCATTCGTAGCGTCAGTGAGGGGCTGGGACCGGTGGGAGGCGCCGCAATGATATACACCCTCAGCGGATTACTGTGCCTGGTGACGGTAGGATTTCCTGATATCAGACGGTTTTCACCCCGGTATCTTATTGCCGGCAGCGTGCTGTTTGTCAGCTATGAAATTTGCCTCGCCCTGTCGTTAGGCTATGCCGCAACGCGCTCCCAGGCTATCGAAGTGGGAATGGTCAATTATCTCTGGCCAAGCCTGACGATAGTGTTTGCCATTTTATTTAACGGCCAACGGTCCACCCTGTGGGTGATCCCGGGCTTAGCCGTCTCATTGTTGGGCGTCTGTTGGGTATTAGGCGGAGAGCAAGGGCTACATCTTGATGACATCATGCGTAATGTCATCTCAAGCCCGCTCAGCTACGCGCTGGCGTTCGCCGGGGCTTTTATCTGGGCGGCTTACTGCACCGTCACCAGTAAGTTTGCCAACGGGCAAAACGGGATAACGCTTTTCGTGCTGCTCACCGCGCTCAGTCTGTGGGTGAAATATGCGTTCAGCGAACAGCCGCAAATGGTGTTTACTCTCCCGGTGGTCGTAAAGCTCATCATGTGCAGCGTCGCACTAGGGTTTGGCTATGCGGCATGGAATATCGGTATTCTTCATGGCAACGTCACGGTACTCGCAGCGGTATCCTATTTCACGCCTGTACTCTCAGCAGCACTCGCTGCCGTATTGCTGAATTCCCCCCTCTCGTTTTCTTTCTGGCAAGGCGCATTAATGGTTTGTGCCGGGTCATTGTTGTGCTGGTACGCCACGCGAAAATAATATCGCTATCTTCTGCCGGGTCCATAATCGCCCGGCGGGAATTAACATAAATTTAATATGTGATCGCGCGTCAAAATAATGATCGGCGCATTAGAAAAGCCGTTTAGATTCTGTTTATATTACCGCCCTTTCGTAAATCCCCGTCGTCTTTTATTGACATAACTTGACACCGTTACGTTATTAATCCCTTGCGAATATTAACAATGTATATAGCACAAAGTGCAATAGTGTGTTTCTGTGTGTTTCATGTCCAACAACGATTATCCCGTACAATTGAATAGTTAACCCATTGATTTTAAACAACTGGAATTTATATCAAACGAGCAAAAAGACAGAAAATACCGACAATTAACAAAAGAAACTAAAACGGCCGAAAACTATATTGCGGCCAATGGTTTTGTTGAATAATTAATCAAAAAATGCACAAATCCCCACCATCTCATTCCTTACATCCGCAATTTATCCGATCCGGATCACACTAATTGAAATTATTGCTAATATTTTGAAACTTATTATTGAAACCCTACTACAAGATTCTTAAAAATAGCATGCCATTGATGATTAGCCTCGTTTAGAAATCGTTCAAAGTGGCTCAGGAAATACTGAAGAAAATTATAAGGAATATTTAAGATGAAACTTAAATTAGTTGCAGTGGCAGTGACTTCCATGTTGGCAGCAGGCGTTGTAAACGCGGCTGAAGTTTTTAACAAAGACGGTAACAAACTGGATCTGTACGGCAAAGTAACAGGTCTGCACTATTTCTCTGATGACGCTGGCAACGACGGCGACAAAACCTATGTTCGTCTGGGCTTCAAAGGTGAAACTCAGATCAACGACCAGATGACCGGTTACGGCCAGTGGGAATACGAGTTCAAAGGCAACCGCTCTGAATCTCAGGGTTCTGACGGCAACAAAACCCGTCTGGCATTCGCGGGCCTGAAATTCAACGAATTCGGTTCTTTCGACTACGGTCGTAACTACGGTGTTGCTTACGACATCGGCGCATGGACTGACGTTCTGCCAGAATTCGGTGGTGATACCTGGACTCAGACTGATGGCTTTATGACTGGCCGTACGACTGGCGTTGCAACTTACCGTAACACCGACTTCTTCGGTCTGGTTGATGGCCTGAACGTGGCTGCTCAGTACCAGGGTAAAAACGACCGTAACGACATCACCGAAGCGAACGGTGACGGCTGGGGTCTGTCTTCTACTTATGAATTCGAAGGCTTCGGTGTAGGTGCTACCTACGCGAAATCTGACCGTACTGACCGTCAGGTTGCTGCTGCAAGCAATCTGAATGCAGGCGGCGAAAACGCGGAAGTATGGGCTGCGGGTCTGAAGTACGATGCCAACAACATCTACCTGGCAACCACCTACTCTGAAACCCGTAACATGACCAACTTCGGTAGCGGTTTCATCGCTAACAAAGCGCAGAACTTCGAAGTGGTTGCTCAGTACCAGTTCGACTTCGGTCTGCGTCCATCCATTGCTTACCTGAAATCCAAAGGTAAAGACATTGGTACTTACGGCGACCAGGATCTGGTTGAATACGTTGACGTTGGCGCGAGCTACTACTTCAACAAAAACATGTCTACCTACGTTGATTACAAAATCAACCTGGTTGACGACAGCAGCTTCACTAAAGCAGCTGGCGTTTCTACCGACAACATCGTTGCTGTTGGTCTGACCTACCAGTTCTAAGATTTGTTAGTATAAAAAAGCCAGCCTTCGTGGCTGGCTTTTTTTATTCGGTTTGACTGGCGTAATAAAGGAGCACGCCATGCATATTTTCAAAGGACGCTGCCTGTGTGGGATGAGCCAATTCAGCGTTTCCCTCAACAATTTCGACGTCTATGCCTGCCACTGTACCCAGTGCCAGAAATGGTCGGGGGGAATGGCCATGTATCTGGAAGCGCAGGGTCAACCGCTTGTGGAAGAAGAGTCGATAGCCCCTTCTCATTTCACGTCATCTGCGCGCGGCGAACGCTGGTTTTGTCCCGGATGTGGTTGCCCGCTGTGGTTCACGCTGACCGCACGCTCAACGACGCGCTATTTCATTCCCTGGACGCAGCTTGAGATGAGCGAAGACGAACGTCGCCGTCTGATACTTGCCGCTGAAATCTATACTGAAACGCAACCCGCATTCTTTGGCCTGACCGGGCAATACGCGCGCTTTAGCGGCACCGAAATTGAAGCACACGACAAGCGCTGCCTGCTGACTCCCCATGACGCACACTGAGGGTTGCCCGGTAAGCATCGCGCCACCGGGCCTGTTTTTTACTGTTTCGGTACGTTTGCCAGGCTAAACCAAATCCCGACCGCCAGCACCAGTAACATTGCGCCAGCACTGCCTAACGCCACGCTGTGTGACGTGATAAAGGCCGTTTTTGCCGCCGCAATTAACGACTCCGCCAGCCCTGGAGTCAGGCTCTGCGCCACGTTTACCGCTTCGCCAATCGATGACGAGGCCTTATCGGCCAGCGTCGCGCTCAGTCCCTGCGGCAGGACAATTGACGCCGAGAAGCTGCGGGTTAGCAGCAGACCAAAAATGGCAATGCCCAACCCTGCGCCCAGCTCATAGGACATGGTTTCAATCGCCCCTGCGGCAGCCGCTTTCTCTTTTGGCGCAGCCGCCATAATTGCCGAGGTTGAGGCCAGCAGCGCACTGGCGGCACTGAAGCCCAGCAGCACCATCAGACTCCATGCCTGCCAGTGCTGCGTGCTGAAGTCGAGCATCGACAGACCGATAAAGCTGACGGCACTCAGCCCCATTCCGCCTGCCGCCACCAGCCGCAGCCCCAGACGACCGACCAGCACACCGGCAATCGGCCCGCTAAACCCGCTGGCAACCATCAGCGGCAGCATAAACATCCCCGCTTCAAATGGCGTAAAGCCATGCACAAACTGCAGCTCCTGGGCCATCAACAGCTCAAACCCCACCAGCGCGATCATGGCGGTCATCGCCATCACGACACCGCTTAAAATAATGCGATGACAGAACAGACGCATGTCGATCATCGGCACGCGGGCGCGAAGCTGGATCCGCACAAAGATCATCAGCATCACCGCTCCGGTGAGCAGCGTCATTGCCACCAGCCACGGAGAAAGCACCCCTTTGAGCGCGGTTTTCGCGCTGTAGACCAGCAGCAATATCGCCACAATCAGCATGACTGCATGGGCAATATTCAGCGGCTGTTCCGGGCGTCCCTGTTGACGAGGCACCAGACGCGCGGCAAGGGAAACAACGATGACCACGATCGGCACGTTGATCAAAAAGACCGATCCCCAGTAAAAATGCTCCAGCAACATACCGCCAATCAACGGACCAAACGCCGCACCGCCTGAACCGACGGCGGCCCAGACCCCAAGCGCGATGTTGCGATCGCGCGCATTAACGAACAACGTGCGGATCCCCGCAAGCGTGGCCGGGATGATCATCGCCGCCCCAATCGCCAGCGAGGCGCGGGCAGCAATCAGCCATCCTGCTGAAGGCGCAAATGCAGCTGCCAGCGATGACAAGCCAAACAGCGTACTGCCAATTATCAACAACCGTTTAAAACCAATGCGGTCACCCAGCGCGCCCATCGGCAGCACCATCCCCGCCATCACCAGCGAGTATATATCGATGATCCACAATAATTCGTTACCGCTGGCACCCAGCGTCATACTCAACGTCGGCGCCGCTACGTGCAGTACCGTCGCGTCGATCGCCACCGGGATATACACCAGCACGATAATGACTAACGCTAACCACTGACGAAACATAAATTTCCTTTTCTTTTAAATCATGGACACATGTCCAGCTTGCGATCCTACGTAAAGTTGAACGAGTGTCCAGCTTTTTGTTACACTTGTTTCAGTCCCATTAAGAGTGAGTGAAAATGCGATATCTGAGCAAGGATGAAAGGCGGGAAGAGATTTTACAGGCCGCTATGCGCGTGGCGCTCTCTGACGGACTTTCCGCAATGACGGTACGGCGAATTGCCGCCGAAGCCGGCGTCGCCACCGGACAGGTCCACCACCATTTCACCTCTGGCGGGGAGCTAAAATCGCTGGCTTTTGTCCGGTTAATCCGTGAACTGCTGGATGCGGATGTGGTCGGCAAGCAGGCCAGCTGGCGACAGCAACTGCATGCCATGCTCGGCAGCGATGATGGCCGGTTTGAGCCCTATATTCGCCTGTGGCGTGAGGCGCAGATCCTGGCAAGCCGGGATACGGACATCAGGGGTGCATATGTACTGACCATGGAGATGTGGCACCAGGAGACCGTCGCCCTTATCAAAGCAGGCACTGATGCGGGAGATTTTACCCCGGGCGATCGGCCAGAAAATATTGCCTGGCGTTTAATTGGTCTGGTGTGTGGCCTGGACGGCATTTATATATTAGATATCCCAGAGATGGACGACGCTGCCTTTAATAACCATCTTGATAAATTAATCTCTCTGGAATTGTGTTAATACTCACTTATGAGTATTAACAGCCCTCACTTACAATTCGTAACACATTAAGCGAACCCTTATTTCCCCTCCCGACTCAGGGATTCGCTTTTTTATCTATCCTTTCAGATGTATCCCAAACCATCCAATAATTCCAGAAACACACTGTCAGACATCCACCTGTTTTTATTCCATTTTTTCTTTTTATGGTTAAGCAAGAGGGCGACATGTCACAACAAAGTGAGAAGAATAATCCTTATCTGCTGAGCAACTGGAAACCCGAAAACACGCAATTCTGGGAGAATAAAGGAAAACATATTGCCCGAAGAAATCTTTTAATTTCTGTGGCTTGCCTGTTATTAGCGTTTTGCGTATGGATGTTATTTAGTGCCATTGCGGTCAATCTGAATAAAGTTGGATTTAATTTTTCCACCGACCAGCTTTTTATGCTAACTGCCTTACCCTCCCTGTCCGGTGCGATATTGCGCGTCCCCTATTCGTTTATGGTTCCTCTCTTTGGTGGACGCTACTGGACGGTGTTAAGCACGGTGATCCTGATTATTCCCTGCGTCTGGTTGGGGATCGCGATTCAGGACACTGCCACTCCCTACTGGATCTTTATCGTCATCGCGCTGCTGTGTGGTTTTGCCGGCGCTAACTTCGCCTCCAGCATGGGCAATATCAGCTTCTTCTTCCCGAAAACGAAACAGGGTAGCGCCCTGGGGATTAACGGCGGGCTGGGGAACCTGGGCGTGAGCGTAATGCAGCTGGTCGCGCCGCTGGTGATCTTCCTGCCCATGTTCACCTTTCTCGGCGTAAACGGCGTGCCGCAGGATGACGGCTCAACGATGTGGCTGGCCAATGCCGCGTGGATTTGGGCGCCCCTTCTCCTGCTGGCCACGATTGCGGCGCTTTTCGGCATGAATGACATCGCGAGCTCTAAGGCCACGATTGCCAGCCAGCTACCGGTGTTAAAACGTTTTCACCTGTGGCTCCTGAGCCTCCTCTACCTGGCAACCTTCGGTTCGTTTATCGGTTTTTCAGCAGGCTTCGCCATGCTGTCGAAAACCCAGTTTCCTGACGTCAATATCCTCCATCTGGCTTTCTTTGGCCCACTGATTGGCGCGCTGGCCCGTTCTGCGGGCGGGATGATCTCAGACAAACTTGGCGGCGTACGCGTCACCCTGATTAACTTCGTCTTTATGGCGCTTTTCAGCGCCCTGCTTTTCCTGACGCTTCCCGGTTCCGGGTCGGGCAGTTTTCTCGCCTTCTATCTGGTCTTTATGGGCCTGTTCCTCACCGCCGGACTGGGCAGCGGATCAACGTTTCAGATGATTGCCATCATTTTCCGCCAAATCACCCTCACCCGCGTGAAGCAACAAGGGGGAAGTGACGAGCAGGCGCAGCATGAAGCAGTGACCGAAACCGCGGCAGCGCTGGGCTTTATCTCCGCCATCGGTGCCGTCGGCGGGTTCTTCATTCCGAAAGCCTTCGGCACGTCGCTGGCCATGACCGGCTCGCCTGTGGGTGCCATGAAAGTTTTCCTCGTGTTTTACATCGTCTGCGTCCTGGTGACCTGGCTGGTTTATGGCCGCAAATCTTCACAACAATAACAATTACACATTCGCCTGAGAGTGGGCAGCCCTCTCCGAAAAGGCTATCGAAGCAGGAGAAATGTCATGAGTAAACTGTTGGATCGCTTTCGCTATTTCAAACAAAAAGGCGACAGCTTCGCCAATGGACACGGGCAGGTGTACAACACCAACCGTGACTGGGAGGACAGCTACCGACAGCGATGGCAGTTCGACAAGATTGTGCGGTCCACCCATGGCGTGAACTGCACGGGCTCCTGTAGCTGGAAAATCTACGTCAAAAACGGCCTGGTTACCTGGGAAACCCAGCAGACCGACTACCCGCGTACCCGCCCCGACCTGCCTAACCACGAGCCGCGCGGCTGCCCGCGTGGTGCAAGTTATTCCTGGTACCTATACAGCGCCAACCGGCTGAAATACCCGCTGGTGCGCCGCACGCTGATCGAACTGTGGCGTGACGCGCTGGCGCAACACAGCGATCCGGTGCTGGCCTGGGATGCCATTCAGAACGATCCGCAGAAGAGCCGGAGCTACAAGCAGGCACGCGGACACGGCGGATTTATCCGCTCCAGCTGGAAAGAGCTGAACCAGCTGATTGCTGCCGCCAACGTCTGGACCATTAAACACTACGGCCCCGATCGCGTGGCCGGTTTTTCACCGATTCCGGCGATGTCGATGGTCTCGTATGCCGCCGGGACGCGTTATCTCTCTCTGCTGGGCGGCACCTGTCTCAGCTTTTATGACTGGTATTGTGATTTGCCGCCCGCCTCGCCCATGACGTGGGGCGAGCAGACCGACGTGCCGGAATCCGCAGACTGGTACAACTCCAGCTATATCATTGCCTGGGGGTCTAACGTTCCGCAGACGCGTACGCCAGATGCCCACTTCTTTACCGAGGTCCGCTACAAAGGCACCAAAACCGTGGCCATCACCCCGGACTTCTCCGAGGTCGCCAAACTGAGCGATCAGTGGCTGGCACCCAAGCAAGGCACCGACAGCGCGCTGGCGATGGCAATGGGTCACGTGATCCTTAAAGAGTTCCATCTCGACAACCCCAGCGAGTACTTCCTCAACTACTGTCGCCGCTACACCGACATGCCGATGCTGGTACTGCTGGACGAACAGGCCGATGGCCGCGTGGTGCCGGGGCGGATGCTGCGGGCCTCTGATCTCACGGATGGGCTGGGAGAAGCCAATAATGCTGAGTGGAAAACCGTCGCCTTTGATATCGCCGGCGATCTGGTGGTGCCGAACGGGTCCATTGGTTTCCGCTGGGGCGAAAAAGGCAAATGGAACCTGGCGCCGCTGGCGGCAGATCATGAAACTGAGCTCACCCTCTCGCTGCTGATTACCCACGACAGCGTGGCAGAGGTGGCATTCCCCTATTTTGGCGGCAATGAAAATCCACACTTCCGTAGCGTCAAGCAGGAGCCGGTCCTGACGCGCCGTGTACCGAGTAAAACGCTGACGCTGGCCGATGGCAGCCAGAAACAGGTGGTCAGCGTCTACGATCTGATTCTCGCTAACTACGGCCTCGATCGTGGTCTGGAAGACAGCAACGCGGCGGGCAGCTATGACCAGATCAAAGCTTACACTCCCGCCTGGGGCGAACAGATCACCGGCGTCCCGGCTTACCTGATAGAGAAAATTGCCCGTGAGTTTGCCGACACGGCGCACAAAACGCACGGCCGGTCGATGATTATCCTCGGTGCCGGGGTGAACCACTGGTACCACATGGACATGAACTACCGTGGGATGATCAACATGCTGGTGTTCTGCGGCTGCGTGGGTCAAAGCGGCGGCGGCTGGTCACACTATGTGGGTCAGGAGAAGTTGCGTCCGCAAACCGGCTGGCTGCCGCTGGCGTTTGCGCTGGACTGGAACCGTCCCCCGCGCCAGATGAACAGTACGTCGTACTTCTACAACCACGCCTGCCAGTGGCGTTATGAGAAGCTGACCGCGCAGGAGTTACTCTCTCCGCTGGCGGACGCGACAAAATTCACCGGTCACCTGATCGATTTTAACGTCCGGGCAGAGCGTATGGGCTGGCTGCCCTCGGCACCGCAGTTAAACCTCAATCCGTTGCACATTAAAGCCAGGGCCGACGCCGCCGGCATGACCCCGCAGGAGTACACCGTGCAGGCATTAAAATCGGGCGATATACGTTTCGCCTGCGAACAGCCTGACAACGGTAAAAACCACCCGCGCAATCTGTTTGTCTGGCGGTCTAACCTGCTTGGTTCTTCGGGGAAAGGTCACGAGTACATGCTCAAATACCTGCTCGGTACCGAAAGCGGCATCCAGGGCGAGGATTTAGGGTCGACGGATGACGTTAAGCCCGAAGAGGTGGAGTGGCAAACTCAGGCCATTGAGGGCAAGCTTGACCTGCTGGTGACGCTCGATTTCCGCATGTCCAGCACCTGCCTGTTCTCCGATATCGTGCTGCCCACTGCGACATGGTATGAAAAAGACGACATGAATACGTCGGATATGCATCCGTTTATTCATCCGCTTTCAGCTGCCGTCGACCCGGCCTGGGAATCCCGCAGCGACTGGGAGATCTACAAAGGTATTGCCAGCGTTTTCTCAGAGGTGTGCATCGGCCATCTTGGCACCGAAACGGACGTGGTACTGCAGCCGCTGCAGCACGACTCCCCGGGGGAACTGTCACAGCCGTTTGATATTCAGGACTGGCGCAAAGGCGAATGCGATCTCATTCCGGGTAAAACGGCGCCGACGATTGCGGTGGTCGAACGGCATTATCCGGAAACCTACGAGCGCTTTACTTCACTCGGCCCGCTGATGGACAAACTCGGCAACGGCGGGAAAGGCATTTCATGGAATACCCAGAGCGAGGTCGATTTCCTTGGCAAGCTGAACTACGTCAAGCTCGATGGCCCGGCAAAAGGACGCCCGCGTATTGAAACGGCGATTGACGCCTCTGAAGTGATTCTCGCCCTCGCCCCTGAAACGAATGGCCAGGTGGCAGTGCGAGCCTGGCAAGCGCTGGGCGAACTGACCGGTCGCGATCACACCCATCTGGCGCTGAACAAAGAAGATGAGAAAATCCGCTTCCGCGATATTCAGGCCCAGCCGCGGAAAATTATCTCCAGCCCCACCTGGTCGGGCCTTGAGAGTGAGCATGTCTCCTATAACGCCGGTTATACCAACGTTCACGAGCTTATTCCCTGGCGCACCCTTTCCGGTCGTCAGCAGCTGTATCAGGACCATCCGTGGATGCGCGCGTTCGGGGAGAGTCTGGTGGCCTATCGCCCACCGATTGATACCCGAAGCGTTAGCCATATGCGCGAAATCCCGCCGAACGGTTTCCCGGAGAAGGCGCTGAACTTCCTGACGCCACACCAGAAATGGGGCATTCACTCGACCTACAGTGAAAACCTGCTGATGCAGACGCTGTCACGCGGGGGGCCTATCGTCTGGATCAGCGAAACCGATGCCAGAGAGTTAGGCATTGAAGACAACGACTGGATCGAAGCCTTCAACGCCAACGGTGCCCTGACCGCCCGGGCAGTGGTGAGCCAGCGCGTCCCGCCGGGCATGACCATGATGTACCACGCGCAGGAACGTATCCTGAATATTCCGGGTTCAGAAGTCACCGGCCGTCGCGGCGGGATCCATAACTCGGTGACGCGCGTCTGTCCCAAACCGACACACATGATTGGCGGCTACGCCCAGCTGGCGTACAGCTTCAACTATTACGGCACCGTCGGCTCTAACCGCGACGAGTTCATCATGATCCGCAAAATGAAAAACATTAACTGGCTGGATGGCGAAGGTCGGGATCAGGTACAGGAGGCGAAAAAATGAAAATACGCTCACAGGTTGGAATGGTGCTGAATCTCGACAAATGCATTGGCTGTCACACCTGCTCGGTCACCTGTAAAAACGTCTGGACCGGGCGTGAAGGTATGGAATATGCGTGGTTCAACAACGTTGAAACCAAACCGGGGATTGGCTACCCGAAAAACTGGGAAGATCAGGAGGAGTGGCAAGGCGGCTGGGTACGCGGGATCACCGGCAAGCTGACACCGCGTCTCGGCGGGCGCGTGGGCGTGCTGTCAAAAATCTTTGCCAACCCGTCCCTGCCCGGCATTGATGATTACTACGAGCCCTTCACGTTTGATTACCAGGATCTGCACCGTGCACCACAAGGCGATCACCTCCCGACGGCCCGCCCGCGGTCGCTGATTAGCGGCAAACGGATGGACAAAATTGTTGGCGGCCCGAACTGGGAAGAACTGCTTGGCGGCGAGTTCGAAAAACGCGCCCGCGACCGCAACTTCGACAAGATCCAGAAGGAGATGTACGGCCAGTTTGAAAACACCTTCATGATGTACCTGCCGCGCCTGTGTGAACACTGCCTGAACCCGAGCTGCGTGGCCACCTGCCCGAGCGGTGCCATCTACAAGCGTGAAGAAGACGGCATTGTGCTGATTGACCAGGACAAATGCCGTGGCTGGCGCATGTGCATCAGCGGTTGCCCGTACAAGAAAATCTACTTCAACTGGAAAAGCGGAAAGTCGGAGAAATGCATCTTCTGCTACCCACGCATTGAGTCTGGCCAGCCAACCGTCTGTTCTGAGACCTGCGTCGGGCGTATTCGCTATCTGGGCGTGCTGCTGTATGACGCGGATCGCATTGAAGAAGCAGCCAGCACCGAACATGAAACCGACCTCTATGAACGCCAGTGTGACGTGTTCCTTGATCCGCATGACCCGGCGGTCATTGAAGAAGCCTTCAAGCAAGGTATTCCGCAGAACGTGATTGACGCCGCCCAGCGTTCCCCGGTTTACAAGATGGCGATGGACTGGAAGCTGGCGCTGCCGCTGCATCCGGAATACCGCACCCTGCCGATGGTCTGGTACGTTCCGCCGCTGTCACCGATCCAGTCTTACGCAGACGCGGGTGGCCTGCCGCTCAACGACGGCGTGTTACCGGCGGTCGAAAGCCTGCGCATACCGGTGCAGTATCTGGCCAACATGCTCAGCGCGGGCGATCCTGGTCCGGTGCTACGCGCCCTCAAACGCATGATGGCCATGCGTCATTACAAACGCTCTCAGACCGTTGAAGGCGTGACCGATACGCGCGCCATCGAAGAAGTGGGCCTTAGCGTCGAGCAGGTCGAAGAGATGTACCGCTATCTGGCGATTGCCAACTACGAAGATCGTTTCGTGATCCCCACCAGCCACCGCGAAATGGCGCGCGACGCCTTCCCGGAACGCAACGGCTGCGGCTTCTCCTTTGGCGACGGGTGCCACGGTTCCGACACCAAATTCAACCTCTTTAACAGCAGCCGCATTGATGCCATCAACATCACCGAAGTGCGCGACCACGGGGAGGGAGAGTGATGCAGATCCTCAAAATCATCGCCCTGCTGATTGAGTATCCCGATGAAACATTATGGGAAAATCGCGAGGAAGCACTTTCCCTGATAGAACAGGATCTCCCTGCGTTACTGCCCTTTGCCCGCCAGCATCTGGATGCCGCGCTGCTGGATAAGCAGGCCGAATGGTGCGAGGTGTTTGAGCGGGGTCGTGCGACCTCGCTGCTGCTGTTTGAGCACGTTCATGCTGAATCCCGCGATCGCGGCCAGGCGATGGTCGACCTGATGAGCCAGTACGAAAAAGCCGGCCTGCAGCTGGACTGTCGCGAGCTGCCGGACTATCTGCCGCTCTACCTGGAGTATCTCAGCCTCGTCACCGACGACGAGGCCCGCGAAGGGCTACAAAACGTTGCGCCGATCCTGGCGCTGATTGGCGGTCGCCTGAAGCAGCGCGGCGTGGCGCATTATCAGCTGTTCGATGCGCTCCTGACGCTCGCAGGCACGCGTCTGACCAGCGACAGCGTGGCGAAACAGGTTTCCACCGAGAAACGGGATGATACCCGCCAGGCGCTGGACGCCGTCTGGGAAGAGGAACAGGTCAAGTTTATCGAGGACAACGCCACATCGTGTGATACCTCACCGATGCAGCAATATCAACGACGCTTTAGCCAGGACGTTGCCCCGCAGTATGTCGACGTCAGTGCGGGAGGCCCAAAATGATCCAGTTTCTGAACGTCTTTTTCTACGATATTTACCCCTACCTGTGCGGCACGGTTTTTCTGGTGGGAAGCTGGCTGCGTTACGACTACGGGCAGTATACCTGGCGCGCCTCCTCCAGCCAGATGCTGGATAAGCGCGGCATGGTGCTGTGGTCAAATCTGTTCCATATCGGGATCCTGGGGATCTTCTTCGGACATCTTTTCGGGATGCTGACGCCGCACTGGGTTTATTCGTGGTTTCTGCCGATGTCGCAGAAACAGCTGATGGCGATGATTCTGGGCGGCGTTTGCGGCGTGCTCACGCTGGTGGGCGGTGCGGGATTATTGATTCGCCGGCTGACGAACCCGCGTATCCGGGCAACCTCCTCCACGGCTGATATCCTGATCCTCTGCATTTTGCTGGTGCAGTGTATTCTTGGGCTCACCACCATTCCGTTCTCCGCGAAATATCCCGACGGCAGCGAGATGCTCAAGCTGGTGGACTGGGCGCAGTCGGTAGTGACCTTCCGCGGTGGCTCGTCCGAACATCTGGCGGGCGTGGCGTTTATCTTCCGTGTCCATCTGGTGCTGGGCATGACCATTTTCCTGATCTTCCCCTTCACCCGACTGGTGCACGTCTGGAGCGCACCGGTGGAGTATTTAACACGCAGGTATCAGGTGGTGAGATCGCGCCGCTGAGTGTTGCCGGGTGGCGCTACGCCTGAGCGCAGCGCCACCGGTCTATTTCCCGGCCTGAGGATGTGTATCAAACCCGGCCATCACCGCCGTCAGCGCGTCCAGCGAAAACCCGTGTTTGGGATCGTCAACGCCCAGTCCAAACCGTGACTGCATCACCTGATACAGCGCGTTCGCGTCGGGAAGATGGACCTGCTCTTCCGCATGCCCCTTCTGCCAGTGGGTAAAGTTAAAGTTGGTCAGGGTCAGCTTTCCGCCGTCAGGCAGATGGCGACACATCAACAGATGGTGGCGAAAATGGGATTGCGGCCAGTGCGCCGACCAGAAGTTGCCCATCACGTAATCGCTGAAATACTGTGTTGTCAGATCAAAATGGTACATCGACTGCCAGTGATCGTGGTGGCTGAACTGCAGGATCCAGTCGTTGCCCTCGCTCAGCAAACGGTACAGCCCGTGCGGTGTCTCCTGCTCCTCGTTGGCGAGCAAACGAATCGGCGCCGTCAGCGTCTGTCCGCCAAAACCGACGTCGGCAATCCAGCGCTCGCCGTTGAGTTCAACCAGCAGCAGACGATGCGTACGCGGCGGCATCTGTGGCGGACTGGCTAAGACCACGCGGCCCAGCACGCTGCGAACCGTAAAGCCCACTTCACGCAAAACGCGTTCAAAGAGGCCGTTCTGCTCAAAGCAATAGCCTCCACGACGCGCCGTCACCAGTTTGTCGACCAGGCACTGATCTTCCAGATGGATTTCGCGCGGCATCACGACGTCAATATTCTCGAAAGGGATCGCGCAGTTGTGGTGTAGATGCAGCGCCCGCAGGGTGTCGATGTCAACCTGAACAGGCTGTTGCCAGCCCGTACGGGCAAAATAAGCACTCAGAAATGGGGACATGATTCGCTTCCATGATGTGATGTTCCCTGTTTATAAACTATTTTCCGGCCTCCATATGCGCAAAAGTGCTTTTTGCGGGTGCATCTTGATTTCGGCTCCCCATCAGACGTTTAATGCCAGAATACCTGCTGAGAGGAATGTTCATGAGCGCGTTTCGTCCCGTTGAATTAAAGCATGCCAGCCGTCTGCTGAACCATGGCCCTACGGTGCTGATTACCAGCCGCGATGAGTCTATCGACCGTCGTAACGTCATGGCTGCGGCCTGGTCGATGCCGGTGGAGTTTGAGCCACCGCGTATCGCAATTGTGGTGGACAAAAGCACCTGGTCGCGCGAACTGATTGAGCGCAGCGGAAAGTTCGGCATCGTCATCCCCGGCGTGGCAGCGGCTAACTGGGCTTATGCCGTCGGCAGCGTGAGCGGGCGCGACGAAGACAAGTTCAACTGCTACGGGATCCCGGTTGTGCAAGGTCCGGTACTCGGCCTGCCGGTGATTGAAGAGAAATGCCTGGCGTGGATGGAGTGTCGTTTACTCCCGGTTACCGCAGCTGCAGAAAAATACGATACGCTGTTTGGTGAGGTTGTTTCGGCAGCCGCAGATGAACGCGCGTTTGTCGCCGGACGCTGGCAGTTTGACGGCGATAAGCTGAACACCCTGCATCATCTGGGGGCCGGGACGTTTGTGACCAGTGGGAAAATGGTAAAGGCGCTGGAAAAATAGCCTATAAAAAAAGCCCTCTCCGCGAGGGAAAGGGCTTTTAAATTACTTCGCGCGCCGTGCAATAATTTCATCCGCAACATTACGCGGTGCTTCCGCGAAATGATGGAATTCCATCGTGTAGGTCGCGCGGCCTTGCGACATCGAACGCAGCGTCGTGGCATAGCCAAACATCTCCGCCAGCGGCACATCCGCGCGAATAATCTGACTACCGTACTGCTCTTCCATTCCCTGCACCATGCCGCGGCGGGAAGAGAGATCGCCCATGATGTTGCCGGCGTACTCTTCCGGTGTTTCCACCTCGACATGCATGACCGGTTCAAGAATCACCGGGTCCGCTTTACGAGCGCCCTCTTTAAAGCCGAGGATCGCCGCCATGCGGAACGCCATTTCCGAGGAGTCGACCTCGTGATAGGAGCCAAACGTCAGGGTCGCTTTCACATCGACAACCGGATACCCCGCCAGGACACCGCTGTTCATGGCTTCGCGCAGGCCTTTCTCCACAGACGGAATATACTCGCGCGGGACAACGCCGCCCTTGGTGGCATCTTCAAATACAAAACCACTGCCGGGCTCTAACGGCGCCAGACTGAGCACCACATGGCCGTACTGCCCTTTACCGCCGGACTGTCGGACAAATTTCCCTTCGATATCCTTCACCGCTTTACGCAGGGTTTCACGGTACGTGACCTGTGGGCGACCAATGTTCGCCTCAACGCCGAACTCACGCCTCATGCGGTCAACGATAATCTCAAGATGTAACTCACCCATCCCGGAGATAATTGTCTGGCCGGACTCTTCATCGGTGTGCAGACGAAACGAAGGGTCTTCCGCTGCCAGGCGCTGCAATGCAATGCCCATTTTCTCCTGATCGCCTTTGGTTTTCGGCTCTATCGCAAGCGAGATAACCGGGTCCGGAAACTCCATCCGTTCCAGCGTGATGACGGCATTCGGGTCGGTGAGCGTGTCACCGGTTGTCACATCTTTCAACCCAACGCAGGCCGCGATATCGCCCGCGCGCAGTTCATCCACTTCGTGGCGATCGTTAGCATGCATCAGTACGATGCGCCCAATGCGCTCTTTCTTCCCTTTCACCGGGTTGTACACCGCGTCGCCTTTGCGCAGCACGCCAGAGTAAACGCGGATAAAGGTCAGCTGTCCGACGTACGGGTCGCTCATCAGTTTAAAGGCCAGCGCAGAGAACGGCTCGTTGTCGTCTGGATGACGCTCGGCATGCTGCCCATTCTCATCCACACCATCAATGGCGGGCACGTCCAGAGGCGACGGCATCAGTTCAATGACCGCATCAAGCATGCGTTGCACGCCTTTATTTTTAAACGCGCTGCCGCACAGCATCGGCTGGATTTCACCGGAGATGGTCCGCATACGCAGCCCCCTGATGATTTCCGCTTCCTCTAAATCACCCGTTTCCAGGTATTTATCCATCAGCTCATCGCTGGCTTCCGCCGCCGCAGAGACCATTTTTTCCCGCCATTCCTGCGCAGTACTCACTACGTCATCCGGCACAGGAGCATAGGTAAACACCATGCCCTGGGTGGCATCGTCCCACAAAATGGTACGCATTTTGATGAGATCCACCACGCCGGTGAAGTGTTCTTCTGCCCCCACCGGAATAACAATCGGGACCGGATTCGCTTTCAGACGCTCCTGCATCATTCGCACGACGCGGAAGAAGTCCGCCCCCGGGCGGTCCATTTTGTTGACGAAGGCCAGCCGCGGGACATGATATTTATTCGCCTGACGCCAGACGGTTTCCGACTGCGGCTGCACGCCACCGACGGAGTCATACACCATGACAGCGCCGTCGAGTACACGCATGGAACGTTCCACCTCAATGGTGAAATCCACGTGGCCCGGGGTGTCGATAATGTTGATCCGGTGCGGTTCAAAGCCCCGGTCCATACCTGGCCAGAAACAGCTGACTGCCGCAGAGGTAATGGTTATCCCGCGCTCTTGCTCCTGTGCCATCCAGTCGGTAGTTGCCGCGCCATCGTGTACTTCACCCAGTTTGTGGCTCATACCGGTATAAAACAGGATGCGCTCGGTGGTGGTCGTTTTACCGGCATCGATATGCGCGGAGATACCGATGTTGCGATAACGTTCGAGAGGGATGGGTCGGGGCATAATATTTCCTTAGTCATTAAGACTGCGTTGTGACGACCGGGATGGTCGCGTGTTCGTTCGTTTGCTATAATAGTCCTATTGTACGAGTATTATCGAACTATTTTTTTACGGTTGACCTATTGTTGATATAGCTCAATCTGACACCAGACGCAGGAAAACGATGATCCCGAACCACCCTGAAACTGAACAAATACTGCTGGAAAATGTGCTTTTTGCCCTCGGTAACCCGCTCCGGCTGTCGATTATCCGCAGGCTGGCCGATGGCAGCGAACTGAGCTGTAACGCGCTGCGCCCGGACGAGGTGGTGAAATCGACGATGACCCATCACTGGCGCGTCTTGCGCGACAGCGGCGTGATTTGGCAGCGCCCGCAGGGGCGAGAAAATATGATTTCACTGCGCAGAGACGATCTTGATGCCCGCTTTCCGGGGCTGATGGCAATATTGCTGCAGACGAAGTAACGCGTGTGTCGTGTCGGGCGACTCCGCGCCGCCCGACCCTCTCTCACATTGAATAGCCGGGTTTCTTAATTAAGTGATCCAGGTTGGGTTCAATTTCGGTATCCCAGACCTGCGCTTTCCAGTCGGCTTCCTGCACTTCATTCAGGGCGACCGAAATAGAGCGATCTTTACTGTTCAGATGACGGGTAATCACCTCAGCAATATCCGCCGCCAGCGCGGTTTTTTGGTCGTCGTTCAAATCACGGGGAAAACATTTGATATCTACGTGTGGCATATGCAGGCTTCCAGTTATGAATGTGAGTTCCACGTTATCAGATTATCTCGTTTGCCTTTAACACCTTGTGCAGTTCCGGCAGCTGGCACACCGTATCCGCAATCGCCGTTATCTTTGGCGTATTCGCCGCAAACCATGCATGGCGAGGCCCCCAGGTGCGTGCAACCGTGATGTAGACGTCAAGCAGCGTCAGCCGTTCCCCGAGTGCAAAAGGGGTGGCACTGAGCTGGCTGTCAAACCACAGATAGAGTGATTTTCGGTATTCAATACAGCTGTTTTTCAACTGCTCTGGCGCATCCGGCACCCAGCGTTCGGGGTAGTCAGCGTAGGTAAAGGTGGGATAAACGTTCGCAACAAACCAGATGAGCAACCGCTGAAACTGCTGCCGCTCAGCCTGGCCGACGGCAGGCGCAAGATCGGGACATCTGTCCAGCACCATCAGGGCTATCGCCGCCGTTTCGGTCATGATCGCCCCGTTTTCCAGTTCCAGCGTGGGTACCTGACACAGCGGATTGCGTGCTTTCAGCAACTCACGCTGCGGGCCGGGCTGGTCGAACCCGTCCACGTTGATAAATTGATAAGGGATGTCTGCCAGAGTCAGCATCACTTCACTGATTGCCGATCCCCAGCCGGGTACGCCATAGAGTTTAATCATGTTGCCCCCTCCGGGATGAAAACCCTAAGTGTAGACACGACTAATAGGTTATCCCAGTCGGGTTCACGTCGGATTGCGTCACCGCTTCGCCCTCTTCTCCCCAGCGTGCCAGCACCCGCTGGTACTCTCCACGCGTAATAGCGCCCTCCAGCGCAGCCTGCAAAGCATAAACCAGCCCATTGCCTTTTTTGGTCGTCGTGGCGACATAGGCTCTCTTCGGCCCGAGACCCACTACGCGCGTTTTGCCGGTCAACGCCGCTTTATAGGCGGATACGGATTGAGGTCCGAAGAACACATCCGCCCTGCCGGACTGAATATAGAGGTTGCCGGAAGCATCATCGGTCAGATAGACCGGCAGCGCAGGCTCACGACCGGCTTTTTTGTTCTCTTCATTCCAGCCCAGCAGAATGCGCTCCTGATTGGTCCCGGAACCGACAATCACCTTTTTGCCTGCCAGATCTTTTGCGCTGTTAATCGCCTGGACCGCGCTGGTGGATTTCACGGAAAACGCCAGTGAGTCGACGCGATAGGTCGCAAAATCAAATTTCTCTTTTCGCTGTTCGGTCACCGCAATATTCACCAGCGCCACGTCATAGCGTCCGGAGCTGATCCCCAGCGGCCAGTCTTCCCAGGCCGTGGGAACCAGCTTCAGCTTTAACCCCAGACTGCCCGCCAGCAAGCGGGCAATATCCGGATCGCTGCCAATCCGCGTCCTGTTATCGCTGGCAAGCAGCGCCAGCGGTGGAGAGTTGAGCGCTGAGATCGCTACCGTGAGCGTGCCCGGCTCAACAAATTTATAGTTCGCGGGGATCTTCGCGACGGCCTGCCGATCTACCGTCACCGGCAGCGGCTGCTCGTTGGCGTGTAAATCGATACCCGCATGGCTCGCGGTCGTAAAAGCCAGACCGGCCAGAAAAGCATATTTCATCTGCACTCCTTACAGCACTTTTGACAGGAACTGGCGCGTTCGCGGGTGCGACGGACGGGTTAATACGTCGTCACTGCTGCCCTGCTCCACAATTTTGCCGTCGACCATAAAGACCACCTGATCCGCCACTTCCCGGGCAAAGCCGATCTCGTGGGTGACGACCACCAGCGTGGTACCCGAGCGGGCGAGCTTTTTAATCACATCCAGCACTTCGCCAACCAGTTCCGGGTCGAGCGCTGAAGTGGGCTCATCAAACAGCATTACCCGGGGACGTAACGCCAGTGCGCGGGCAATGGCAATACGCTGCTGCTGACCCCCGGAGAGATGGCGCGACCAGGCGTCGGCTTTATCGCGCAGCCCGACCACATCCAGCAGGCTGTATGCCCTTTCAACGGCTTCTTTCTTACTCAGCTTTTTATGGGCGATGGGCGCTTCAATCAGGTTTTCCAGCACCGTGAGATGCGGAAAGAGATTAAAGTTCTGGAAGACATAGCCCACATTGACGCGCTGTTTGAGGATCTCTTTCTCTTTCAGCTCGTAGAGTTTGTCACCCTGACGGCGATAACCGATGTAATCACCGTCAATCTGGATAAACCCTTCGTCGACGCGCTCCAGATGGTTAATGGTGCGCAGAAGCGTCGATTTACCCGATCCGGAAGGCCCGAGGATCACCGTTACCGATCCGGGCGGGATCTCCAGCGAGACGTTATCAAGCGCTTTATGGCGGCCAAAAAACTTACTGACGCCGGTAATCGAAATATGCCCTTCAGGAGAGGTTTGCATGGACGGGCTCCTGTACTGATGCGGTGGATACGGAACGGACGCGACTGGCTACCCGGTTTTGATTAACGGCTGAACGACGTTCGCTGCGGGCAAGCCCGCGCTCCACAACATGCTGAATGGCAGACAACACGGTGGTAATCACCAGATACCAGACCGCACCGACCATCAGCAGCGGGATCACCTCCTGCGTGCGGTTATAGATCATCTGAATGGTATAGAAGAGTTCCGGCATCGCCAGGACATACACCATCGCCGTGCCTTTCGCGAGACTGATAATTTCATTAAATCCGGACGGCAGAATCGTGCGCAGCGCCTGCGGCAAAATGATACGCACCGTGCGACGCCAGGCTGGCAGACCGAGTGCCGCCGCCGCTTCATACTGACCATGATCCACCCCCAGAAAACCGCCGCGAATGATCTCGGCGGTATACGCGCTCTGAACCAGCGTCAGCCCCACCACGGCGGTGGAAAACTGTCCCAGCACGTTGATGGTTTCAAAGCGACCCCAGGTAATGGCGGTGAAGGGTACGCCGAGCGAGAGCGTGTCGTAGAGATAGGAAAAGTTATAGAGAATGATCAGAACCACAATCAGCGGCAACGAACGAAACAGCCAGATATACCCCCAGGCCAGGCTGCTCAGCAGCCAGGATGAAGAGAGCCTCGCCAGCGCCAGCAGGCCGCCGATGACCACGCTCAGCGCAGTGCCGATCAGGGTCAACAGCAATGTCTGCCCTACGCCTTCGAGGATAACCGGATCAAAGAACCAGCGGGCAAAGACAGACCACTCCCAGCGCGGGTTAAAGGCCACGGACTGAATGACCACCGCAAGCACAAACAGCGCCACCACGGCACCGACAGTCCGCAGCGGATAACGCGCCGGGACCACCTTAATGGTTTCAACGTTGCTCATTGTCATCCCTCATGCTGTTTTACTGAACGCTTCACTGATCAGCGTTTTGGTGAAACGCAGCCGACCATCAAACGGCGGCTGGCTGTACTCTTCCGGATCGCGGTTCAGATCGAACTGCGGCTGATAGCCCTGGCTGATATAGAGCCTGACCGCTTCGGGCTGACGAAAACCGGTGGTGAGGTAGATCTGGCTGTAACCGGCCTGTACCGCCCGACGCTCCAGCTCCTGGACGACGCGGGCCGCCAGCCCCTGTTGACGCAGCGCCTTGTGCGTCCAGATTCGTTTGATTTCAGCGGTGCGTTCATCAAACGGTTTATACGCGCCGGTGGCGATGATGTCGCCGTCACGCTCAAGGACAATAAACAGCCCCTGCGGGGCCAGGTACCACTCCGTGAGCTCCACTTCCGCGTCTTTAGAGAAGTAGTCGCCATAGCGGGCGGCATATTCACCGAATAATCCGTCGATGATGGGCTGAAGATCGGCGTCTTCCGGTGACACGTCCCGAAATTGCTCGCGCATAGCGCCTCCTTAGTCACCCAGTCCTGCCGGGTTCACTTCTGATTGAGGGATACGTTCTACCCCTTCCCCCCAGCGGTTCAGCACTTTGTCGTAATCGCCGTTTTTGATGACCCCGTTAAGTGCGGTCTGTACCGGCTCGACCAGGCCGCTGCCTTTTTTCAGCGTCACCGCAATGTGCGCCGCCTTCGGCCAGCCGCCGTCGACAATCCCAACCCGTTTCGTTTTCCCGGTCAGCGCCGCTTTCCATGCGCCAGTCACGTTCGGGCCAAAGAACGCATCTGCGCGCCCTGACTGGAGAGACAGGGTTTGTGATGCATCGTCTTTGGTGTAGATCGGGGTAAACGGCTTCAGGCCTTTCTTCACGTTCTGCGCATTCCACGCCAGCAGGATAGCCTCCTGGTTGGTCCCGGAACCTACGATGATGCGCAGCCCGGCGATGTCCTCCGCCTTCTGCAGCGAGGTTATCGGACTGGTCGATTTCACATAGAAACCGAGGGAATCTTTACGGTAAGTGGCAAAATCAAACTTCTCTTTGCGCTCTCTGGTCACGGTGATGTTGCTGATCGCCGCATCGTATTTCCCGGAGACGACGCCGAGAGGCCAGTCCTCCCAGGAGGTTGGCACCACGTTGAGCTCCAGCCCAAGGCTGTCGGCCACCAGACGGGCAACGTCCACCTCGCTTCCGAGCAGCGTTTTATTGTCGTCGGAAAAAACGGTCAGCGGCGGTGAGTTAAGCGCGGCAACCGCCACGGTGAATTTGCCCGGCACGGCGAAGCGATAATCTTTCGGCAGTTGCGCGATGGCGTCGCTGTTTTTGGCGGTGTTGACGGGCGTTTTGTTGGCTTCCAGGCTCACGCCAGTGCCATTAATGTTCACATTCTCTGCCCAGACGGCAGGGGAAAAGGCCAGCGCAAGCGCCAGAATAAGCGATGATTTCTGCATAGCGAGGTTCTCTATTATTGTTGTGTGAACTGGTTTTGCGGTTCGTCTAAACCCAGACTGTCGCGCAGCGTAGTGCCGGGATAGTCGGTGCGGAATAACCCGCGGGCCTGTAACACCGGGACAACCTGGTCAACAAAACGCGGGAACGTGTCCGGCGTTCCACCCTGAATGATGAAGCCGTCCGCGGCGAATGCCTCAAACCAGCCCTGCAGACCGTCTGCCACCTGCTCCGGCGTACCGGAAAAGCGCGGGCGCGGGGATGCCGCTTCGAGTGCAACCTGACGCAGAGTTAAGTTGCGTTCGCGAGCATTACGCTTAATTTCATCGGTCGTGCTGCGAAAACTGTTTTTACCTAATTCACCGATGTCCGGGAACGGCTCGTCAAGCGGATACTGGCTGAAATCGTGATGTTCGAAATAACGGCCGAGGTAATTCAGGGCATCGTTAATCGACACCAGAGCCGCGGTTGTCTGATACTGGTTCTCCACGTCCTCCGCGTCTTTGCCAACAATTACGCTGACGCCCTGAAAAATATGTAAGTCCGATGCCCTGCGGCCATTGGATTCAAGCTGGTGTTTCACGTCGCGATAAAACGCTTTGGCTTCCTCTAACGTTTCATGATGGGTAAAAATGGCGTCAGCATGTTTCGCAGCCAGTTTTTTTCCGTCATCCGATGCACCTGCCTGAAAAACAATCGGGCGTCCCTGCGGCGTGCGGCCAATATTGAGCGGACCGGCCACCTGGAAGAAATCGCCGTGGTGATCAAGCGTATGCAGTTTTGCCGGGTCAAAGAACTGCCCGCTCTCTTTGTTGCGCACAAAGGCATCCCCCTCCCAGGAATCCCAGAGTCCTTTCACCACGTCGAGGTATTCATCCGCTATCCGGTAGCGCAGCGCATGTTCAGGGTGTTTCTCGCGCGAGAAGTTTTTCGCCGACCCCTCCAGCGGTGAGGTCACCACGTTCCAGCCTGCACGTCCGTTGCTCAAATGATCGAGGCTGGCAAACTGGCGCGCCACGGTAAACGGTTCGCTGTAGGAGGTCGATAAGGTACCGACCAGACCGAGGCGCGACGTCAGACTTGCCAGTGCGGACAAGACCGTTAACGGCTCAAACCGGTTTAAGAAATGCGCAATGGATTTCTCGTTAATATAGAGGCCGTCGGCGACGAATAAAAAATCAAGCTTCCCCTCTTCGGCTTTTAACGCCGTGGCTTTTACAAAATCAAAATTAATGCTGGCATCGGCGACCGCCGCCGGATGGCGCCAGGCAGACATATTTCCGGAAGCACCATGCAAAATGGTTCCCAGCCGCAATTGTCGGGTTGCAGACATATTCACCTCTTCAGAATTAAACGTGTTGCAGGGCTTTTTCCGCAAGCTGTGCAAAATAGCGGGCAGCGGGCTCAATTAATGCTTCATCCGGGTTGAAGGCCGGGTGATGTAAACCGAACGGACTGGCGCTACCGATGCTGACAAACGCCCCGGGGATCTGCTGCAGATACACCGCGAAATCTTCCCCGCCCATATGCAGCTCGGCGTGCTGCGTTTCATACCCAGATTCTCTTGCAACGGCGGTGGCAAATTCGGCCCAGTGCGCGTCATTGACCAACGCGGTAGGCCCGGCGTACCAGGTGATGTCGATCTGCGCGCTAAACGCGCTGGCAAACCCGGCGGCAATTTCGCCGACGCGTGCTTTCACATTCTGCTGCACTTCCACGCGGTGGGTGCGAAGCGTGCCTTCCAGTTCAACGCTTTCCGGCAGGACGTTCCAGGTATTGCCCCCGGTAATGCGCGTGACGCTAAGCACCACGGAATCAAGCGTGTTGACGTTGCGGCTGGCAACGCTCTGCAACGCCGTTACCAGCTGGCTCGCCAGCACGATGGCGTCGTTACCTTCATGCGGACGTGCAGCATGCGCGCCTTTACCGGTAATTCGGATAACAAACCGGTCGACGTTGGCGTAGAACGGCCCACCGCGGGTGGCAAATTCCCCGACCGGCAGCCCCGGCTCGTTATGCATCCCGAAAATGGCACTGACATCACGTAAGGCACCGGCCCGCACCATACTTTTCGCGCCGCCAAAGTTCTCTTCAGCCGGCTGAAAAAGGATCCGCACACGCCCGTTTAAAGACGCTTCACGCTCTTTAAGTTTTAACGCCGCCCCGAGGATCACACTGGTATGAATATCGTGTCCGCAGGCATGCATCACACCCGCACGCTGTGAACTAAACGGCACGCCGCTGCGCTCTTCAATGGGCAAGGCATCAATATCGGCCCGCAGCGCAATCAGCTTTTTTCCCGTGCCAATTTCGGCCACCACGCCGGTCTGAAGCGCATAAGGCAGCGGCGTAATACCAGCCGTCGTCAGCCACTGACGCAGGCGAGCGGTCGTTTCGACCTCCTGGCCGGACAGCTCCGGGTTCTGGTGCAGCTCCCGGCGCCAGGCAATCAGTTGTTCGTCAAAACGCATACGGCGACCTCCTTGTTAAGCTTCGCCTGCGCCAGCAGACGCAGGGACTGTATTCGCGTTACGCCATCCGCAACGGGGGTATCAATAATGAATTCATCAATGCCCCATTTTTCGTGCAGGGCGTTCAACTGTTCCAGCACCGATTCAGCTGTTCCCGCCAGCAGCGACTGTGCCCGACGGGCAATGCGCACCGGCTCGCTGCCCGCCTGTCGGGCAAAGGCATAGGCCTGCTCTTCGCTGGCCACGGTGACGCGCTGCCCATTTGCCAGTTCGACGCCCCAGACTTCAACCTGTTGTGCCAGTGCCTCCGCCTCCGCCTGCGACTGGGCGACGATGACCTGCACCGCCACAATCGCATCCCGGGCGCTGTGGTTACGCCAGGTGGTGATGACTTCACGCAGCAGCGCCGGATCCCCGTTCAGGTGAGCAGCAAAGACAAAATGCCAGTCAAGTTTCGCGGCCAGCAGCGCGCTTTCGGTACTGGCCCCCAGCAGGAACCCCAGCGCCGGAACCGGCGGCAGCGGCGTCGCGCGAACGGCCTCGTCCACCGACTGATTTTCCGGCTGGATCCAGTGATGAAGCTGTGTCAGCTGTTCGGCAAAACTGCCTTTTTGCTGTTGATCGAGGCCCTGCTGCAGTGCCCGGGTGGAGAGCGGCAGGCCGCCTGGGGCTTTCCCAACGCCCAGATCCACGCGCCCGGGAGCAAGCGCGGCCAGGAGGTTGAAATTTTCTGCGACTTTGTAAGGGCTGTAGTGCTGGAGCATGACGCCACCAGAGCCCACGCGGATACGCCGTGTTTGCCCGAGGATCCAGGCGATTAACAGTTCGGGTGAAGGGCTGGCCAGCTGGGGCGTGTTGTGGTGTTCGGCAATCCAGAAACGGTGATAGCCCAGATTTTCTGCCTGCTGTGCCAGCGCCAGGGTTCGCGCCAGTGCATCGGCAGCCGTTTCGTTTTCAGCGATGGGGCTTTTATCCAGAATACTGATTCGCCAGGACATGTTGCGTTCTCGTTTGACTTAACATGTCGTCATTATTAAAGGCGTATTTCACCTCTGAGAAACAATTAATTTACATTTGGTTTGCCGGAAATCAGATATATAAATCCATGCTACGCGTGTGACTTAAGCGATGAAATGAAGTTTTCCACCTCACTGCGGCGGGTAATGCGGACAAAATGAATATGGGCGTATTGCGGGTCTACCATATCGCGTGCATAACGTGCGCGGTTGCTGCGCCAGGTTTTGATTGTCCAGATAATAATGGACTCACGGCTCAAGAATGAGCGACGAAAACTCTCACAGTTTCCCGTACCGGGCCACAGTTCCTGTTTGTGCCAGGCGCGCCTGAACGCTCGGGTGACAGCCTGATACAGGGTTCGGGCGAACCCATAATCCACCCACACCACCCGATCCACGTCTCGCCATTTCACAGGACGCGTACGGTTATAGTTGCCATCAAGCACCCACTCCGCTGACGCCTTTAGCGTCGTCTCCAGTTTTTCCAGCAAGATAGCGTCCGGGGTGCCCTGCCAGTCCGGACACCAGTAAAGTCGGTCCATTTCAATGTAAGGAATATCCAGTTCTGCGGCGATACGCTTCGCCAGAGTGCTTTTTCCACTCCCGCTGGTGCCAATCACATTTACTTTCACCCTGCTGCCCCCTGTTGAAGAAAAACCCTTAAAGCATAGCGTTCTCATCTTGTTAACGAAACGCTATTTCGGCGGGTCAGTTTACGTCGAAGAGTGATCTCCCGCTTTTAATTTGCCTTATGGCGTTTATTTGCAGGGCGCTACAAAAACGCACCGATAAATATTTTCATTTTTATTACATCGGTCGCATTTTAAAAATAAAAAATACTAAATACAGGGTATTCCGGAACGCATAACTTTCGTAGAGAATATGCCGACAGTAAAAATAAAAACAAACCTTACAAACTTGCCTGAATGTTTAACGGGCTCTTTTTTTATTGATATATGACCATGGGGTTACTGATGCGGAATAACACTCCCGTTACACAAAACGAGTATTTACTTAACGAAGGTTCGACGCTTATGTCGACCACCAATACGCACAGCCATATTACCTATGCGAACTCTGCCTTTATTGACGCCAGCGGCTATAAAGAAGAGAGTCTTCTCGGTGAGCCGCATAATCTTATTCGCCACCCCGACATGCCTGCCGAGGCGTTTGGCGACATGTGGTTTACCCTGCAACAGGGTGAGACCTGGACGGGGCTGGTCAAGAACCGCCGCCAGAACGGCGATCACTACTGGGTGCGCGCCAACGTCACCCCGGTTTATCAGAATGAAACGTTAACCGGCTATATTTCTGTGCGGAATATTCCTTCGCGTGAAGAGATTGCTGTCAGTGAAAAACGGTATGAGAAAGTGCGCAATAATGAATTAAAACATCATCGCTTTTATAAAGGCCTGTTTGTTCGCCACGGTCTGTTCTCTTTTGCGTCGCTGTTTAAACGCCTCAGCACCAGTAAAAGGATCCATCTTGGTATTGCGATAACCGCCCTGTTCGCCTGCCTGCAGCTGTTTATATTTGCCGATCGTATTGTTGAGTCTGTAGGTCTGGCTCTGCTATTTATTGCCCTGGCCGTATATCTTCATGCGCAAATTGCGAAGCCGGTTAAATCCATTGTCCAGCAAATGCAGCGGGTGGTTTCAGGACGTAAAGCGGACTATTACCATTTTGACCGCGTCGATGAAATCGGCCTGATGATGCGCATGGTGAATCAGTCGGGTCTGAACCTCCATTCGCTGGTGGACGATGTCGGTGCGCAAATCAGCGGTATAAGTACAATCAGCCAGCAGGTGGCGAAAGAAGGTATGGCATTACAAACGCGTACCGAAGAAACCGCAGACTTTCTGCAGCAAACGGCCTCAGCCGTGGAAGAAATTGCCAGCGCGGTTCAGCAGACGGCTGAAACGGCGAAAGACGCGATCCTGATGGCAGATCGCACCCGCACCAGCGCTCACCGCGGTGAAGCAATGATGAAAGAGACTATCGGCATGATGCAGTCCGTGTCGCAGGATAACAGCCAGATCGTCGACATCATCAGCGTCATCGATCGTATCGCCTTCCAGACCAATATTCTGGCGCTGAACGCGGCCGTTGAAGCGGCGCGTGCGGGTGATGCCGGACGCGGTTTTGCGGTCGTGGCGGCCGAAGTCCGCAACCTTGCCCAGCACTCTGCCACCGCGGCCAAAGAGATCAAAACGCTTATAGAGAAAAACGTTTCCAGCGTGAACGCCGGCGTGGAGAAGGTCGAGCAAACTGAATCGCAGCTCACGGTGATGATTGGCAATGTCATGGAGATGTCTTCTCTGATTAAGGAGATAGGCCACGCCACGCAGGAGCAAACACAGGCGCTGACCCTGATTAACGCGTCCATCTCCCGCATCGGTACAATGACCCAAAACAATACCGGTATGGTGGATAACGTGACGGACGCCGCACACCATCTGACGCAGCGCACGACCCGCCTGCAACAGGCGATTGCCGTTTTTGGCGGTTGAGCAAAGGCGCCGTTATGCGCTGGTTGCTTTGCGCAATCATTAAGCGAAACTGATGATTAAAGCACCACTTCATTAATGGATTTGTCTAAAAACTCACCGCTATTCAGCGTGTTGTGATCCCCGTCTGCTCTGACCACACGATTTCCTTCGACGTGCATCACTTTCGGCACGGTTATATTTTGCGTCGCTTATGAATTGCAGGTAGGATGCCTCGCCATGTTTCGCCTTATCCATACGCAGAATGACTGGGAAGGCAACATGTGTTTGCGCAGAAGCAATCGTTTGTATTGCACTCTGCCAGGCAGGACTATCACGATAATGGTTCAGACAGGCAAACAGGTAACTCAATGAAAACAAGCAATAAAAGCGCAGCCGATCATCACGCTGCTAAACGTCGCTGGTTAAACTCCCATGAAGAGGGCTACCACAAAGCGATGGGCAACCGTCAGGTTCAAATGATCGCCATCGGCGGCGCTATCGGAACGGGTCTGTTTTTAGGTGCTGGCGCTCGTCTGCAGATGGCTGGCCCGGCTCTCGCCCTGGTCTATCTGGTGTGCGGGATCTTCTCTTTCTTCATTCTTCGTGCATTGGGCGAACTGGTACTGCATCGCCCTTCCAGCGGCAGTTTTGTCTCTTACGCCCGTGAATTCCTCGGTGAAAAAGCGGCCTACGTTGCTGGATGGATGTACTTCGTCAACTGGGCAATGACCGGTATTGTCGATATCACCGCCGTCGCGCTTTACATGCACTACTGGGGCGCGTTTGGTGATGTGCCACAATGGGTGTTTGCGCTGGGCGCACTGGCCATTGTCGGCACCATGAACATGATCGGCGTGAAGTGGTTCGCGGAGATGGAGTTCTGGTTCGCGCTGGTAAAAGTGCTGGCCATCGTGGTGTTCCTGGTCGTAGGTACGGTGTTCCTCGGTAGCGGTAAACCGCTTGATGGCAATGCCACCGGTTTCCACCTGATCACTGATAACGGCGGTTTCTTCCCGCATGGCCTGCTGCCTGCGCTGGTGCTGGTTCAGGGTGTGGTGTTCGCGTTCGCGTCCATTGAGCTGGTCGGCACCGCGGCGGGTGAATGTAAAGACCCACAGACCATGGTCCCTAAAGCCATTAACAGCGTTATCTGGCGTATCGGTCTCTTTTATGTTGGTTCCGTGGTGCTGCTGGTTCTGCTGCTGCCGTGGAACGCCTATCAGGCGGGTCAAAGCCCGTTTGTGACCTTCTTCTCTAAACTGGGCGTGCCTTATGTTGGCAGCATCATGAATATCGTGGTGCTGACGGCAGCACTCTCCAGTCTGAACTCGGGTCTTTACTCCACCGGTCGTATCCTGCGCTCCATGTCGATGGGCGGCTCGGCGCCGAAATTCATGTCGAAGATGAGCCGTCAGCATGTGCCTTACGCGGGCATTCTGGCGACGCTGGTGGTATATGTCTTCGGCGTGTTCCTGAACTACCTGGTACCGTCTCAGGTATTCGAAATCGTGCTGAACGTTGCCGCGCTCGGCATCATCGCCTCCTGGGCCTTTATCGTGGTCTGCCAGATGCGTCTGCGCAAAGCGATCAAAGAAGGCAAAGCCGCTGAAGTCAGCTTTAAGCTGCCGGGCGCACCGGTGACCTCCTGGCTCACTCTGCTGTTCCTGTTCAGCGTGCTGGTGCTGATGGCGTTTGATTACCCGAACGGTACCTACACGATCGCCACCATTCCTCTGCTGGCCGTATTGCTGATTGCCGGCTGGTTTGGCGTGCGTAAACGCGTACAAGAAATTCACAGCACGGCGCCGGTTCATCCTGATGATGCCAAACACGACGCCCCGCTGGTTGAAGAGACGTCGCGTTAATATCGACCTGCTGGTTAATACAAAGGGAAGGCATTGCGCCTTCCCTTTTTCTTTGTGTTGAGGAGCGAAACTTAGAGCGTGATACGAATCACGTCATCAGGCTGGGTGGCTTCCTGCTGACGGGTCGATTTTTGTTTTACCGTCACATACAGGGTTTTGCCATCCGCTGAGAGCGCCAGACTGTTCGGGTAGACCGGGGTGTCGAAGGTTTTGGTAACGTTGTAGGTTTTCGCGTCGATTACGCTCACCTTACCCGCTTCACGGTGCGTCACATACGCTTCGTTGCGCGCCGGGTTAAACAGAACGGCCAGCGATTCAGGCACGGCAATTTTCTTGATGACGCTGCCGTCCTTCAGATTCACCACCAGCACTTCCGGCTGCTTTGAGTCGGTTAAGAACGCACGCTGTCCGGCGGTATCCAGGCTCAGATTCAGGTAGAAGTGCTCCTTACCGTCGTCCTGCACTTTTTTACGGCTGAGGATTTTGTGGGTTGCCGTATCAATCGTCACCAGTTCGCCATCAGCATTGGTGGTGTAAAGACGTTTTGCCTTCGCATCCAGCGCCAGGCCGGTGCTGAATTTACCGGTACTGCCGATGGTCTCTTTCAGCTTCAGCGTTGCACCATCCACCACCCAAATCGCGCTCTCCTGGCCTACGCCGGTGATGTAAACCGTGTTTGTGCTGTCATCGGCCACCAGCTGGCGCGGCTGCAGCGGTTTGACGGTTTCACTGCGCTGACGGTTATCCAGCACCAGTCGCCCTTTCACGTCACCTGTTTTGGCATCAATCGCGGTTACCGCGCCGTTGATGGTGTTACCAAACCACAGTGTCTGTGTGGCATTATCAAGGGTGGCACCGAACGGTTTGAGATCGTTATGAATGACCTGCGTCACGTCCAGCGTGACCGGGTCAAGGCGATAGACAATCCCGCCTTTGTCCGTTTTGCGGCTCTGCGATGTCGCGACCCACAGCGCATTCTCCTGCTGGCTCACGGCCATTTCATATGCGCCTTTCCCGACCGCTTTGCGCAACATCTCTTCGGCAGCATGAACCTGGAAGGTTCCGGCAAACAGTAACGCCCCTGACAGCAGAGACATACTCAGGCGCGGCGAGCACAGATGACGTAAAGACATAACAATTCCTTTTTTGAACACTGGGTTTACTGCTGACATCACTTCCGGCAGGCAACGTCATGGCATTGCCGTCTTGATAATGAGAATAGTAATCATTTATGAGTTAAATGTGGAGTTTTTCTTTCCTCCCTGGCCTTTCATTAACGCAATGTGCGGTTATAGTTTTCAAAAGATTTACAAAAGATTTAACATATATGGACATGTTCCATTTGGTACGTTTTTTCCATAACCGGTCTATTTCATGAAAATCATTTCTGCCCGTAAGGCAACGCTTCCACTGCTGCTGGTTCCTGTTATCTCTGCGCCTCTCACTGCGATGAGTGCTGATGAACAGACCATGATCGTCAGCGCCACGCCGCAAACCGTCTCGGAGCTCGATACCCCGGCGGCGGTCAGCGTCGTGAATGGCGATGATATGCGTCATGCTGCGCCACGCATTAACCTGTCTGAATCTCTTGGCAGCGTGCCGGGACTGCAGATCCAGAACCGCCAGAATTACGCTCAGGATCTCCAGCTTTCGATGCGTGGGTTTGGTGCCCGCTCAACCTTCGGCGTGCGCGGTATCCGTATGTATGTCGACGGTATTCCGGCAACCATGCCGGATGGACAGGGACAAACCTCCAATATCGATCTCTCCAGCGTGGACAGCGTAGAAGTGCTGCGCGGCCCCTTCTCTGCCCTTTATGGCAACGCCTCTGGCGGCGTGATCAACATGAAGACCCAGACCGGGCAGCAACCGCCGACCATCGAGGCCAGCAGCTATTACGGCAGTTACGGTACCTGGCGCTATGGAATGAAAGCCACCGGCGCGATGGGTGACGGGACGCATGCCGGGGATGTGGACTACACCGTGTCCACTACCCGTTTCACGACTAAAGGTTATCGCGACCACAGCGGCGCGCGGAAGAATCTCGCCAACGCTAAACTGGGTGTTCGTATTGATGACGTGAGCAAGCTGACGCTGATTTTCAACAGCGTGGACATGAAAGCCAACGATCCGGGTGGACTGAGTGCCCAGGAGTGGCATGACAACCCTCGCCAGTCTCCGCGTGGCGATCAATACAATACGCGCAAGACCATCAAGCAGACCCAGGCTGGCCTGCGCTACGATCGTCAGCTCAGCACCCAGGACGATCTCAGCGTCATGATGTACGCCGGCGAACGTGAAATGACGCAGTACCAGTCAATTCCTTATCAGCCTCAGCTGAGACCTTCCCACTCCGGCGGCGTGATTGATATGCAGCGCCATTACCAGGGGATTGATACCCGCTGGACGCACCGTGGCGAACTGCTGGTTCCGGTCACCTTTACCACCGGTCTGAACTACGAAAACATGAGCGAAGATCGTCGCGGATACGAGAACTTCGTCATGAACAACGGCGTGCCGGAGTACGGCGTCAAGGGCGACAAACGTCGTAACGAACGTAACCTGATGTGGAACGTCGACCCGTACCTGCAAACCAGCTGGCAGTTAACGCAGAAACTCTCCGTGGATGCCGGCGTCCGTTACAGCTCGGTCTGGTTTGACTCCAACGACCATTACGTGACCCCGGGCAACGGAGACGACAGCGGTGACGCAAGCTATCATAAGTGGCTCCCGGCCGGTTCGGTGAAATATGCCGTGACCGATGCGTGGAATCTCTATGCTGCGGCAGGTCGCGGGTTTGAAACGCCAACCATCAATGAGCTCTCTTATCGTGCGGATAACCAGGGCGGCCTCAACATTGGCCTGAAACCTTCCACGAACAATACCTATGAAGTGGGCAGCAAAACCCGTATCGGTAATGGTCTGCTGACGGCAGCGCTGTTCCGCACCGATACGGATGATGAGATTGTCGTCGATGCCAGCGCTGGTGGTCGTACCAGCTATAAAAACGCCGGTAAAACCCGTCGTCAGGGGGTTGAAGTTTCCCTGGATCAGCAGTTTGCTGAGAACTGGAAGCTGAAAATGGCGTGGACCTATCTGGACGCCACCTATCGAACCAACGTGTGCAGCACCGGCGACTGTAACGGCAACCGTATGCCGGGCATTGCCCGCAACATGGGTTATGCCTCGTTTGGCTGGCAGCCGGAAGAAGGCTGGTATGCGGGATCGGATGTGCGCTACATGAGCGATATCATGGCGGATGACGAGAACACGGCGAAAGCCCCGTCCTACACGGTGGTTGGGCTGAATACCGGGTATAAATTCAACTACGGTAACTGGGGAATGGACGTCTTTGGTCGCGTCGATAACCTGTTCGATAAAGAGTATGTCGGATCGGTTATCGTGAATGAATCCAACGGGCGTTATTACGAACCTGCACCGGGCCGTAACTACGGCGTAGGTCTGTCGGTCTCTTATCGCTTCGAGTAAGCAAAAAGCATTCTTTTTTGCTGAATATTATTTTTATAAATGGAATAACGCTCCTGATGGCAATAAGCCATCAGGAGTATTTAACCAGGAATATAATTCGCGGCAGGATATAGTCGCTCTGCTAAATAATCTCTCAGTTAAAATATTGTCGCTGTAAAAGCGTGTTCGCTTCGTCAATCAACGTCTCTATCGCCTTCTGACTGCCATCAACATCTCTTCGCTCAAGCGCGGACAGGAGCTCGGCGTAGTGATAAGTCGACACCTTGATGTCGTTAAGCTCCTGATGCAGATAGTTCATGCAAGGTCCAATACGCACCCATAGCTGCTCAATTAAGGCGCTGAGTGTCGGCATTTCCGCGTACTGATAAAGCGTAAACCGAAAGATGCGGTTAGCATGCAGCGCCTGCTGAACGTGCCCGTTGCGCATGGCTTCATGGAATGTCTCTGATAGCTTGCGCAACACCTCCAGCTTATTTTCCGTCATATGCTGACAGGCGGCAGCTACCGCCATAGGCTCAAGCTGTTTTCTGATGGCGTTAATCTCGTTATAACGCTCAAGCGTGACCTCAGGAACCAGAAACGCCTGGGCCGGCGTGGCGTGCAATGCCCCAGACGACACCAGACGCAAAAGCGCCTCGCGAACCGGGGTAATACTGGTTCCTAATTTATCAGCAATTTCTTTGGTAATCAGTCGAGCGCCAGGTTTCAGTGAGCCTGTAATTAACGCGCCTTTCAAACTGAGTTCGACTTGCATGGTAAGACTGATCCTTTGCGCTTTTTCTAAATGGTCCAAATCAAGCATGTTCAATTCCTGTAGCTAATACTTAATGCTATTTTTAAACGCCGTTTTTTATAAACGACGCTGTTCCGATATATCCTGTATCGTCATGCCTGGTGATGGGAAATCTGTAAAAATGTCAAGAAATGCAAAATTTATTTTTTTCGTTTTCGTGCTCATCTGAACGGAAGGCGCGAAAAGCCATGTCCAGTTAATTAAAGACAATATATCGTATCTTCACAAATAAATATGGCGGGAAACCCCGCCATATTTTAGATTATTTATTGTCACCCGCGACGCGAATCACGACTTTGCCGAAGTTTTTTCCTTCAAGAAGGCCAATCAGCGCCTCAGGCGCATTCTCCAGGCCCTCTGTAACCTGCTCACGGTAGTGAATTTTGCCTTCCTGCACCCAGCGCCCCATCTCATCCTGGAACTCCTTGATGCGATGGCCGTAGTCCTGAGCGATGATAAACCCCTGCATACGAATACGTTTCTTCAGAATCGTCGCCATCAATAACGGCAAACGATCCGGCCCTTCCGGCAGACCCGTCGCATTGTAACCGCTCACCAGACCACATACCGGTACGCGCGCCGAGGTGTTCAGTAAGGGCAACACGGCGTCAAAGACTTTCCCGCCGACGTTTTCATAATAGACATCAATCCCTTTCGGGCAGGCCTTTTCCAGCTGGGCCGCGAAGTCATCGGCATGATGATCCAGGCACTGGTCAAACCCGAGCACCTCGACGGCATGGCGGCATTTTTCTGCACCACCGGCAACGCCGATCACCCGGCAACCTTTGATTTTACCGATCTGCCCGACCGTCGCACCAACCGGCCCCGTCGCCGCCGCAACCACCAGCGTTTCACCGGCTTTAGGCTGGCCGATGTCCAGTAGCCCCATATAGGCGGTAAACCCTGGCATACCCAGAATGCCCAGCGCCCACGAGGGGTGAGAAATATTATCGCCCAGTTTCACCAGGCCGCTGCCGTCTGAAATTTCATACTCCTGCCAGCCGCTGTAGCCCAGCACCCACTCACCCGGCGTATAGTCCGGATGGTTTGACTGCTCCACGCGGCTGACCGTTCCCCCCACCATGACCGCCCCAATTTCCACTGGCGGTGAATAGGAAGGTGCATCACTCATGCGGCCACGCATGTAAGGATCAAGCGACAGCCAGACCGTGCGCAGCAAAAGCTGTCCTGCCTGAGGTTCAGGAACAGGCTGCTCTTCCAGACGAAAATTCTCCGCGACCGGCGCACCGTGCGGACGAGAAGCCAGAACCCAGCGGCGATTTTGCGAAACAGATTGATTCATCAGGAACTCCTTCTGGTACAAATGTCATTAGAGCCTGGCTCATGATCGGCGTAAACGCTTTAACTTTACGAGCCAGACTGGTTATGCCGCACAACCAGATAGATACAGGTTTCATTCGTCTCATTAATGAACCGGCAGTCGTTAGGCGGCCCCAGTTCCAGGCAATCACCGGCGTGCATTTCATGACGGGTATCGCCCTCCTGGAAAACCAGTTCGCCAGACTGCAGCCAGATAAGCTGGCGCGCCAGCGCATACGACGAAGCGGGCATAGGGACATCGCTTCCCGCCGGCAGCTCAACCTGAACAAGATCGATGGGCAGATCGGTGCGGGGTGAAACGTGGCGGCGGAGGTAGTGTGTCTGAGGGTCACGCCAGACGGGCTGGTTTTCCAGACGCAGCAGCTTTCCTTCCTGCATTTCGGCCCTGGCGATCAGCGTTGACATGCTGATGCCAAACGCGCCGGATAACCGCGCGAGCAAGGTCGCCGTCGGGCTGCTGTCCCCGCGCTCTATCTTGTGGATCATGGCGCGCGAGACGCCGGCCCGGTCAGCAAGCTCGCTTAATGACCATCCTCGCGACTCGCGTTCAAGGCGAATTCGCGCGCTAATCCTTTGATTCATTGTGTCTGTCATAGTATTCATGACGTCATACTATAGTGTATGAACGGCATTTCAACGCGGTTTTGATAACAAAAAAATCTGGCTTATGTCATAGCCATCCGTCTGTACAGTTGTGTAATATCGTACTCACAACGTAACACTATAGTGAACAACACACTCAGAGGTTCAAACATGATCGTTCGTCATGCCTGCAAAGAAGACTGCGCCGCTATTGGGGAGATTTACAACCACGCGGTGCTGCATACTGCCGCGATCTGGAATGATAAAACCGTCGATACGGATAACCGCATTGCCTGGTTTGAGGCGCGTGCCCTCGCAGGCTACCCGGTGCTGGTGAGTGAAGAGAATGGCGTTATCACCGGCTACGCCTCGTTTGGCGACTGGCGCGCCTTTGACGGTTTCCGGCATACGGTAGAGCATTCTGTCTACGTTCATCCGGATCATCAGGGCAAAGGTATTGGCCGCACGCTGATGAACGCGCTGATTATTGAAGCGCGGACCCTCGGCAAACACGTCATGGTGGCGGGCATTGAGGCGCAAAACCAGGCCTCTATTCATCTTCATGAGACGCTCGGTTTTGTGACCACCGGTCAGATGCCGCAGGTGGGCACGAAGTTTGGCCGCTGGCTGGATCTGACCTTTATGCAGTTGCAGCTTGATGAGCGCAGCGATCCGGACGCTATCTCATGAATCAGTCTCTGACGCTGGCTTTTCTGGTAGCGGCGGGAATTGGCCTGGTGGTGCAAAACACCTTAATGGTGCGCATCACTCAGTCCTCCTCGACCATTCTTATCGCGATGCTGCTGAATTCTCTGGTTGGCATTGTGCTGTTTGTCAGCATTCTGCTGCTAAAACAGGGCTTCGCCGGATTTAGCGAGTTGGCTTCAACGATCCGCTGGTGGACGTTGATCCCGGGGCTGTTAGGGTCGTTTTTTGTTTTTGCCAGTATCAGCGGCTATCAAAATGTTGGCGCAGCGACAACCATCGCCGTGCTGGTGGCAAGCCAGTTGATTGGCGGGCTGGTAATGGATGTACTCAGAAGCAATGGCATCCCCTTGCGCGCGCTGATTGGCCCGGTGTGCGGTGCCGTAATGCTGGTGGTCGGGGCGTGGCTGGTTGCGAGACGCCAGTTCTGACCCCCGGCTCACCGCTACAGAATCGTACCGCCTTTGGTCAGCAATTCCTGACGGGCGTCCATCTCTTCTTTATGTTGCTTACCGTGATGTGCAATCGCGGTACGCAGACGCTGCTGCTGACTGTAGCGATCTTCACGACTTAACGCTGCGTCATCGCTCAGTTCGATCAGCAGTTCATTCATTCGGCTAATCACTCCCGCTTCGATGGCGGTATCGACACGGGCGATAACTTCATTTAAATGTGACATTGTCACTCCTTGCCAGATGCTCGGCAGGCGCGGTGCCTGCCGGGAAAAATGTCAGTTCAGTTTCGCTTTGGAGAAATCGCTGCCCATCAGGCTCACGCTGTACCCCGTTACGTTGCTGCGGGTGGCGTAGAACGTTTTGCCGTTCGCCAGCGCAATCCACGGTGCCTGAGCATAGAAGATCTCCTGCGCCTGGCTGTAGAGTTTCGCACGCTCACCCGGGTTGCTGGTCAGTTTGGCTTTCTTGACCAGATCATCATACCCCTTATCGCACCAGCGCGCGGCGTTCGATCCGGTTTTGATGCTGTCGCATCCCAGCAGTACATCAGCAAAGTTATCCGGGTCGCCGTTATCGGACATCCAGCCAAACAGCGCGGAATCATGCTCCCCTTTACGCATACCGGAGAGATACTCGCCCCACTCGTAAGAGACAATTTTGGCCTTCACGCCGACTTTTGCCCAGTCGCTCTGGATCATCTCCGCAATACGCTTCGAGTTAGGGTTATACGGACGCTGCACAGGCATTGACCACAGCGTCACGTCCGCGCCCTTCTCCAGACCGGCCTGTTTCAACAAAGCTTTCGCTTTTTCAGGATCGTAGCTGTAGTCCTTCAGATCGTTATTAAAGCCCAGCATATTCGGCGGAATGGGTGATTTCGCCACCGTACCGGAACCCATAAAGACCGCATTCACGATGGCTTTTTTGTCCGTCGCATAGTTCAGGGCCTGACGCACCAGCACGTTATCAAACGGTTTTTTCTCGGTATTGAACGCCAGATACCCCACGTTCAACGCCTCCACGGCGTGCAGCTTCAGGTCTTTATTTTTGTTAATAACATCAAACTGAACCGGTGACGGCGCAGGAATAATCTGGCATTCGTTGGTCTGCAGCTTCGCCAGACGCGTTTCTACGTTTGGCGTGATGGAGAAAATAAGGTGTTTCGTCGGAACCGCACCTTCCCAGTAGTTCGGGTTAGCGACGTAGCGGATCAGCGAATCCACTTTGTACTGCTGCAGAACGTACGGCCCGGTACCAATCGGCCAGGTATCGACATTCTCAGGCGTCCCTTTTTTCAGCATCGCGTCAGCGTATTCAGCGGAAAGAATAGAGGCGAAATCCATCCCCCAGTCAGCAAGGAATGCGGCGTTTGGTTCGCTCAGCGTAAACTGCACGTGATAATCATCAACCTTTTTGACGTCCTGAATCAGCTTGTCCAGACCTACGTCATTAAAGTATTCATAATTACCCTGCGAGACATTGTGATAAGGATGCTTAGGGTCTTTCTGACGCATGACGGAAAAAATAACGTCATCCGCATTAAAATCACGGGTCGGCTTGAAGTATTTATTGCTGTTGAACTTGACCCCTTTACGCAGCGTAAAGGTATAAGTCTTACCGTCCGGGGAAATTGTCCAGGACTCTGCCAGCGACGGTACCGGGGTGTTTTTCACCGGGTCGAAATTGATCAGGCGGTTATACAGGACCTGAGAACTGGCCACGAATGACGGGCCTGAGCTGGCGATCTGCGGGTTGAAAGACTCGGGTGATGCTTCAGAGCAATAAATGATGGTGTCATTATTCGCCGCCCATGCGGCACCTGCTGGTAAGAGAGTGCTCAGCGCGAGGGCGAGCAGCGTTTTCCCTGTAGACATGGTTATAACCCTGGCAGTTTTATTATATTGGACTGTAATAACAGCACAGCCGCTATAACCTGGCAAATAACGAATCACTATCAGGTTATTCTAAAGCAACGTTTTCCGCTGGTTTTACAGCCAGTGCGCCAGAGGTTGATTTGCCTTAAGTGCCATTATTCGTCAAGCACAACCGCACCTTTCTATGCCACAAGAAATCGTCCCTTTTGGCGTCTCTTCCTCCGTTTGGTTGCTTCCCGATTTCGTTAAAGTAACGGTGTGAAGAAGTATATGGGATCAAATCGTGGCAAAAACTCTTTTACGCAGCGGTAATCTGGATGACTTTCAGGCCGTTGGCGGCGGCGGACAAGCCGTTTTTGAATCAGCGTTACAAATCCGGGAAGCGCTCCGGTTACGCAAACAACAGGCGATTGTCGACTGTCTGGCTATTCCGCAGGTCAATGATGGTGGCGACCGTGTCGACTGGTATTCGCCGGTCGACGGTAGTGTAACCAGCTGGAAAGCGGCGAACGAAGACGATCGTTATCGCGCCCTTCGCTATCTGGAAAATACGCTGGCCAGCGTTGAATCGCTCAGTAAGAAGTGCCTGCAGTCGCCAAAAACAGCGCAACAGCTTTTCGGCTCCCTGCTGTCGAAAGCATTTCAGTTTCCCGGCGAAAATTTCCTTTTCCTGGTTGATGGAAAGCCGGTCATAAGCTTCTGGGGGTTTGTAAACCTCAATGAGAATGCGCGTGACGACGTACTCGACTGTTTACGTGAATCGCTGATCCCTGAGCCAGCCCCGATTGTCATTGAAGACCCTGAACCCGAGCCGGAACCGACCCCAGTCCTGACCTTTGAACAGGCCGATGAGCCGCTGATCGCCCCGGCCACGGTGGTGCGCATCACGCCGGACGAACTGTATACGCCTGAGCCTGCGCCGGTCATTGTGCCGCCTGTGGAAGAACCCGAGCCAGAGCCTGCGATCGTAGCCAAAAAACGCCGCGTTCCCCTGTGGACGCTTCCGGTTGCCGCCGTGATCGTTGCCGCGATTGCCACCCCGTTGCTGTGGCCAAAACAGGCCCCTTCTGCCGAGCCAGTGGCTGTCGTTGCCCCTGAACCTGTCGCCATTGCGCCAAAGCCGATTAAAGCCGTTGAGCCACTGCCGATGAAATTACCGCTGCATCAGGCAGAGGTGGTCGCAAGCAAAGAAAAAGAGCCGGCTCCCGTTGCTACCCCAGCGCCTGCGCCGGTTGTGATTGCGGCGATCCCGAAAGACGCCATGGTCATGGAAGCAAACCAGGTGAAAGCGGGGTCGACGCGTTTTCTGAACGGAACATGGCGTGCGATCCTCGACGTGAAAGATCCGATTACCGGCAAACCACCGTCGCTGCGCTATCAGATCCAGAACAATAAAGGCTTCGCTCGTGTTGTTCACGGTGACAATGTTGTCTGCCGCGTGGAGGTTTTCTCCGGGCTGCACAGCAATGGCGAACTGATGATTAAGAGTCGCGGTAATGCCCGCTGCACAGACGGTTCACGCTACCCGATGCCGGAAGTTGCCTGTAAAGCAGGTACCAGCGATGTCGCTGAATGTAATGCCCGTTATGATGCCAAAACCGTCGTTCCACTGACGTTCAAGAAAGCAGGTGCCTGACCCTATGCTGGTAAATCTTTGCGACTATAAACAGAGCGTCACGCTTATTGCCAACAGCGGCGTGCAATTCCTCGATTTTGGCCTGACTCCGCAGGACACCGCCAGCAACGGGCGCTTCGTACGTAAAACCGCCAACGGTCCGCTTCTGCGTCTCGATTTCGATCTCGTCAACGGGCGTTACACGCTGCCGGGATTGAACGGCGGACAGCCTGAAGTGGTGAAACCGGAAACCACGATCCCACTGCATCAGTCCCTGACGGTGCTGGATGGTGTCTGGCTCCCCATTCCCTTCCTGCGCTTCAATCCGCCACGTACCTTTGTTGACGGGCCGGATAACTGGGCGCGTGTCCAGGTGCGTAAACTTGAAACGCCTGATACGGCAGGTAATACACACCGCGTCACGCTCGCTCTCGACAGCCAGATTGCAGCGCATGCTACTGCCGCGCTGTCCCCGGTTGAAAATGACATTCTCAACGGCACCCGTTTCGGACTGGCATGGCGTGACGATGAGGTGGAAAGCTTCCTCGACCAGACCTGGATTGATGGCTGGCTGCGCGAGGCGTTTACCCACTATGCGACCGACGTTGAAAACCGCGCGGAACGCGACCTGCAACAGGCAATGCGCAGCTTTGAGTACCAGGCACACTGGCTCAACCTGCTGTCCATGCTCGGTGAACAGCTTACCGTACCGGAAGTGAAATTTGTCACCCATACCCTCAGTACGCCGGCTATTCCGGTCGACCTGATCCTCGACGTCGGGAATACCCATACCTGCGGCGTTATTATTGAAGATCACGGTGATGCGAACGACGGTCTGCGCCAGACGGCCGAACTGCAGGTGCGCTCGTTAAGCGAACCACAGTTCCTCAATGAGCCGCTGTTTACCAGTCGTCTGGAGTTTTCAGAAGCGCGTTTTGGCAAGCAGCACTTCTCGGTGGAAAGTGGGCGTGAAGATGCCTTTGTCTGGCCGTCTATTGTCCGCGTGGGCGACGAAGCCCGCAAACTGGCTACGCGCCGTCTGGGCACGGAAGGTAACAGCGGTATCTCCAGCCCGCGTCGCTACCTGTGGGATGAAACCCCGGTGGTCCAGGACTGGCGCTTTAGCCAGATGAACAGCAAAACCCAGCGCGAACCGCTGGCGACCGCGTTCCCGCTGATGAACCTGATGAACGATGACGGTGAACCGCTCTTTACGCTGCCGCAGGACGAGCGACTGCCGGTTTTCTCCCCGCAGTACAGCCGCAGCACGCTGATGACGCATATGCTGTGCGAACTGCTGGCACAGGCGCTGGGGCAGATCAACAGCGTTGCCACGCGCCTGCGTCTGGGCTTTCCGGCCTCGCCACGCCAGCTGCGTACGCTGATCCTGACCCTGCCCTCGGCGATGCCGAAGCAGGAACGCGAGATCTTCCGTCGCCGCATGTTCGAAGCGATCGCTATCGTCTGGAAAGCGATGGGCTGGCACCCGCAGGACGACGATTTTGCCACCCGTAAGCACCAGGAAAAAAGCGTGGTGCCGGTACCTGCAATCCAGATGGAGTGGGACGAGGCCAGCTGTGGTCAACTGGTGTGGCTGTACAACGAAGCGATCTCACATTTTGGTGGTCAGACGGAAGCGTTCTTCGCCTCCCTCGCCCGCCCGGATCGTGAACCTGAACCAGGCGTTCAGCCGGGGCGCTCGCTGCGTGTCGCCTCTATCGACATTGGCGGTGGCACAACCGACATGGCGATCACCCATTATCAGCTGGATGACGGCTCCGGTAACAACGTCAAAATCACGCCGCAGCTGCTGTTCCGTGAAGGGTTTAAAGTGGCCGGTGACGACACCCTGCTGGACGTCATCCAGCGCTATGTGTTACCCGCCCTGCAAACCCAGCTGCAGAAGTCCGGCATCGCCGATGCCTCTCTGCTGATGGCCTCGCTGTTTGGTGACTCAGGACGTATCGATACTCAGGCGGTATTGCGCCAGCAAACGGCGCTTCAGCTCTTTATGCCGATTGGTCACGCCATCCTTGCCGCGTGGGAATCCAGCGACATCGACGATCCGCTGGCAGGCTTGCATGCCACCTTTGGCGATCTGCTGTCGCAGAAACCGACCCGCAACGTGATGAATTATCTGCAACAGGCCGTCGATCATGCCTTGCCGGCAGGTTCAGACGCCTTCGATCTGTTTGCCGTTCCGCTGCACGTGAATTTCCGTGAAATGCAGGATGCGATGCTGGCAGGCCAGTTCACGCTGGCGTCACCCCTGCATGCGGTGTGCGAGGCCATTTCACATTACAGCTGCGATATTCTGCTGATCACGGGGCGTCCGGGCTGCCTGCCTGGCGTTCAGGCGCTTATTCGCCACCTGCAGCCGGTGCCGGTTAATCGCATCGTCTGGCTGGATAAATACCAGGTTCATGAATGGTACCCGTTCAGCCAGCAAGGACGCATTGGTAATCCAAAATCGACCGCCGCCGTCGGCGCGATGCTTTGCAGCCTGGCGCTTGACCTGCGACTGCCGCGCTTTAACTTTAAAGCCGCGGATATCGGTGCATATTCAACGGTTCGCTATCTGGGCGTACTGGATAACACCGTAAACACCCTGCGTGAAGAAAACGTCTGGTATCAGGATATCGACCTGGATAAACCGGGTGCGAAACTCGACGCTCGTCTGCACTTCCCGCTGCGCGGAAATGTGACGCTCGGTTTCCGCCAGCTGGCGAACGCGCGCTGGCCGGCAACGCCGCTCTATACGCTTAGCATCAACTCGGCCGAACTGGCCAAAGCGATTGCGGGTGACGGCGTGCTGAACGTGCGGCTCAAACTTTGTGGCGGCAATAAGCATGAAGGGCCTGAATCCTTCGCGCTGAGCGATGCCTGGTTGCAGGACGGGACGCCGGTTCCGCCTGATGCTTTAACCTTCAAACTGAATACTCTGGCCGATCGCCGTCATAGCGGCAGCCACTACTGGATCGACAGCGGGAGCGTATACCTGAAATGACTGCGACGATGACCACCACTCAGGCCTTAATCGGGTGGATAAATGAGACGCGCCTGAACGCCCCTGTGCTGGATAACGAGGCCGATGCCCTTCTTGCGCGCATCAACGCGACGCAGGCACGGGAGCAGGCCATTGACCGCGCCCTGTCACGCCCGGGCAGTATTGGACTTTACGGTCATTCTCAGAGTGCAAAAGCGCATCTGCTTTTATCGCTGTGCGGCAGCGGTAATGGCCGCCTGAACGTTACGCCAGGCCAGCGTACATTTGACTATTTTTCGCACATTAATCCGGGACATGCCCTGACCAACATGGCCGTGCGGTTCACCCGCGGAAATACAGAGGTGATGGATGAGGCGTTCCCGCTGCGCCTGAGCCTGGTGACAGAGGCAGAGCTGGTGCAGCTGTTTATCGCCCGCACCACGCTGCAGCCGGACATCCGCGCCGTGGATAAAGCGGTCATTGAGACGCGCCTGGAGAAGTGGCGTGGCCTGCGCCAGCCGCAGGGCGTTCCTGGTATTACAGCTCAGGACGTGGGTGCCATCGCCCGCTTCTGGCAAAGCTCAGTACCTGCCGCGAAACAGCAAATTGATGATGCCCTGTGGCATCAGTTTGCACAGCTGGTCCCTTCGCTCGATCTCAGCACGCGAGCCAGCGTCTGGTCGCTGCTGTGGGGTGAGCAACAGGAGTTGACCCAGCAGTGGTTAAAGCTCGCTCATGTCCTGCATCAGACCAGCCATGCCGGAGCACTCGCCACCCCGCTCAGCCTGCTGGTCGATAACTTCGGGCTGCCGGGCGAAGGGTTCCTGACTCACGGCACCTTTACCCTTCCGGAGGCCCAGGAGACGCTGCTTCATCCGCTGAACAACGGCGAGATGCTTAACGCCATCAGTATCCCTGTCGATACGCTCGCCTTCCTGACGCGTGAGCTGGTCTTGCCGGTCGAAAGCAGCGCCCTGGATAATGTCGATATTATTGATATTCCTGTCTTTTCAGATAACAGCGCCGATACACTGAACCAGGCTAAATGCCAGTGGTTGCTGGAGCATTATCGCCAGCAGCTGCAACCGGACGTGCTTGTTATCTGCAATGCGACAGCCCAGCACGAGCAAACGGCTAAAAAAGCCCGGGTGCTGATGAACTGGGTCAAAGAGACTCAGCCGGTTGAAGAATCCGCCCTGCCGGGGCTGGTGTGGGCGATTACGCCTCACGACGCACGTTTTACCACCCGTCAGAACCTCGATGAAACGGTACAGCACCTGTTGGGCAAACCGGGTGTGCGCTGGGGGACACTGCAGGCGCTGGACAGCCACAGCATGCAGCGCGTGATCGAGTGGTTGTCTCAGGCCACGTTACCCGCTCAGCGGCAGAAGCGTCTTAGCACGCTGAAAGCAATGCTGCGCCAGGAACTCTCGGCCCTGATGAAGGGGTATCTGGCACCGCTGGTTGAGGAACCCGGCGCCAGACGAACTCAGGCCGAAAACATGGTGCGCGTTCTGCAAAGCTCCGCCGCCCGCCACGGTGAACTGCTTGAAGGTCTTCTGCCGCCGCTTAAAGCCTTTGAAACCCTGCTGGCCGTTCAGCAGCCCCGCGAGGAGCAGGTGAACGGACTGTTTACGGATACCATTGACCTGTTTGCCGAGCATGCCCAGGAGAACGCCAGTCCATTCCAGACCAAAGACAAAGCTCGCCTGGCGCATAAAGTCTGGATAAACCATCTGCGCCAGTGGAGCCGCAACGATGCCACTGCCGCGCGCCTTGGGCTGGAACCCGCTGTTTTGCAGCAAATTGCTGACGTTCTGGTGGTGGCCAGCTACCGACTGAACCTGCCGCAGCAGCTGCAGAACATCGTTGAAACCGACAAGTGCAGCGCAGCCCAACTGCATGCCGTAATGGGCAACTTCATTGGCTGGCTGGGCTACGATCGGACACCCGCAGAGGCACGCCCGGCGAGCCGCATCCGTAAAGGCCAGGCAATCTTTGTCACGCCGGTGGTCAACAGTACCGAGCCGCGCCTGACGCGTCTGGGAGAACAACCCGTACATGCGGCAACGGTGTATGTCTATGACTGGCTGGTCGCCCTCTATAGCCGGGCAATAGAGAACATCGATTTCCGCCACCCGCACGATGTACAGCCTGCCGCACGCCAGGCCTTACAAGCCCTGTTACGTTAGCGCTCCTGGCCCGCAGAGATGCGGGCTATCCTTTCAGGTCGTGGTCATACACTCTGCTAACGTCTGCGCCAGTGCCGACGGATTTTCCCAGGACATGGAGTGTCCGGCCGCTGGGATGATTTTCACCTCAACGCCCCGCTTTTGCAGAGAGTCCGCATCATCATCAGGCAGGGACCACTCGCCGAAAATCAACGTCACCGGGCAGCGCAGAGACAAAAACTGAACCTCCCATTCCGGCTCTACCCCTTCCACCAGGCTGGACGCGCCACGCCACACGGCATACGGCGCATTGCTTTGCAGACTGCCCGCCCAGGGTGAGGTTTCTGCACTGAGCAGCGCATCATACCCCTGCGCCAGGAACTGTTGTTCCGTCTGTGCAGCAATAGAGCGGCTGAACATGCCACCTCCGGCGTGAAAATTGGGTTCCGACACCATCAACCCTTTTACGCGTGGCGCCATCAGTCCTGCTGCCTCGATAGCAATGCTGCCACCCATACTATGACCATATAGCCAGAAGCTATTGAGTTTGAGATGGTCCAACAGTTCAGCCACCACTCGCGCCTGCTCGCTGGTGCGATAACGATACTGCACGGGTTTGTCGCTGTAACCGCTGCCGGGGAGATCGATAAGAATGGCTCTGCGCGCACCAAACCGGGCGTCAGAAACGATACGAGGATATTCATAAGAAGAGGCGCAGCCTAACCCGTGAATAAACACCACAGGATCGCCAGAGCCGGGAAGATCGTGCCAGCGCACAACGCAGCCGGCCTGCTGCGAGTAAAAACTGTTCATAAGCACTCCTTTAACGATTTACTGTGTATTTATACAGTCTTCGTGTCTGGAATGCTATGTTCATCTTTTAAAACGGGAAGCGTGCTTCAGAAAAGCGAGATCAACAGCGCAACGGGAAAGCTCATTGGCCAGGTTGACCCCACCAGAAAAGCACTGAGCAGTCGGATACGTTTGCGGTCTTTAGAGAGGAACCAGGTAATTAATGCACAGACAGAAGCCATGATTGCGTAAAAAACCAACATCTTTTGATACAACGTCATTCTGTTTACCAGAGCCGAAAAAATAACCGCACGCAATATGCGTCATATGTTGATACAGATCAAGTTTTTTCGTTACAGAATAACCATTTGAATACTATGGATAATGTACTGAAAGGAGAGAATGCCCGGCGCTGAATGCGACCGGGCATGGGGGCTTAGTGCTTTATCATCACGTGGCGAACAACGGTATAATCTTCAAGGCCGTACACCGACATATCTTTGCCGTAGCCGGATAACTTCATCCCGCCGTGCGGCATTTCGCTCACCAGCATAAAATGGGTATTAACCCAGGTGCAGCCGTACTGCAGACGCGCGCTCATCCGGTGGGCACGCCCTACATCGCGGGTCCAGACCGATGACGCCAGGCCGTACTGCGAATCGTTCGCCCATGCCAGCACCTGCGCTTCGTCATCAAACTCGGTGACACTTACAACCGGGCCAAACACTTCACGCTGAACGATAGCATCGTCCTGTTTTGCCCCTGCCAGAAGGGTTGGCTGGAAATAGTAGCCTGCCCCCTCTTTTTTGCTGCCGCCGGTCACCACGCGAATATGGCTCAGGGCTTTAGCCTCATCAACCGCCTTACAGACGCGTGAAAGATGGGCTTCGGAACTGAGCGGGCCCAGCTCGGTGGTTTCCTCCTCCGGCGCGCCCATCTTCAGGCTCGCCACCGCGGCACCCAGTTTTTCCACCAGCGCGGCATAAACGCCTTTCTGCGCATAAATACGACAGGCTGCCGTACAATCCTGCCCCGCATTGTAGAAACCGAAAGTACGTACCCCTTCAACAACCGCATCAAGATCGGCGTCGTCGAAAACGATAACCGGGGCTTTGCCGCCCAGCTCCATATGGGTGCGTTTAATCGAGGACGCCGTGTGTCCAATAATATGTTCGCCGGTGGCAATAGAACCGGTGAGCGACACCATACGCACCTTTTCGTGGCCGGTCAGCGGATCGCCGACCGTTTTTCCGCGGCCAAACAGAACGTTCAGAACGCCTGCCGGGAAGATGTTTTTCGCCAGTTCCGCCAGCTTGAGGGCCGTCAGTGGGGTAATCTCCGAAGGTTTGATCACCACACAGTTACCCGCGGCCAGCGCGGGTGCCAGCTTCCATGCCGCCATCATCAGCGGATAGTTCCATGGCGCAATGGAGGCGACCACGCCCACCGGATCGCGGCGTATCATCGATGTGTGACCGTCAAGATATTCGCCGGCGGCCAGCCCGTTCAGGCAGCGGGCGGCGCCGGCAAAGAAGCGGAAAACGTCGACCACAGCCGGAATTTCATCTCCCAACGCACAGTGCAGTGGCTTACCGCAATTGAGCGATTCGAGACGGGCAAATTCTTCGCCGTGGGCTTCAATCACGTCAGCCAGCTTCAGCAGACACTCGGCACGCGTTTTAGGCGTGGTTTGTCCCCATTCAATGAATGCGCGATCGGCGGCCTGGACCGCCGCGTCGACCTGCGCTTCTGACGCTTCAGCAATCTCCAGAAGTACCTCTCCGGTGGCAGGGTTATAGACCGGCTGTTTTTCCCCGTCCCCGGCGACCAGTTCACCATTTATCAGCAGTTGTGTTTGCATAGCATTGTCCTGTTGAAATCAATGTTATTTCCCGCTTCCGGCACTGTTTTCGCCGTCGCGGGTTAGCCACCAGGCTCCCAGAATGGGTAGGGTTGTGACCAGCATCACCAGCAGTGCAACGACGTTGGTGACCGGCACGTCGCGCGGACGCCCGAGCTGATTAAGCAACCACAGCGGTAACGTGCGCTCGTGTCCCGCGGTAAATGTTGTGACGATGATTTCGTCAAACGAGAGTGCAAACGCCAGCATCCCCCCGGCCAGCAACGCCGAACCGAGATTCGGCAGGACCACGTAACGGAAGGTTTGCCAGCCGTCGGCCCCCAAATCCATTGACGCCTCGACCAGACTCCAGGAGGTGCGTCTGAAACGGGCAATCACGTTGTTAAACACCACCACCACGCAGAACGTGGCGTGACCGACCACGATGGTGAAAAAACCCGGCTCAAGGTCAATGGTTTTAAATGCCGTCAACAGCGCCAGACCGGTGATAATCCCCGGTAACGCAATCGGCAACAGCAGCAACAGCGAGATCGCATTTTTGCCAAAAAACGCGCTTCGCCACAGCGCTGCTGCAGCAAGCGTGCCAAGCACCAGCGCGATAGCCGTCGACAGCGCAGCGATTTGAAGTGACAACGTCACTGATTCAATGATATCGCCACGCCCTGCTGCCACGGTGAACCACTTCAAGGTCAACCCCTGTGGCGGAAAACTGAACGCGGCGTCTTCGGTGTTAAAGGCGTAGGTCGCAATAATCAGCAGCGGGAAATGAAGGAAGATAACGCCTCCCCAGGCTGCCACTTTCAGGAACAACGGTGCGCGTTCAGAGTGCATCGAATGCTCCCAGACGTTTCACGAACGCCAGATAAAGCGAGATGAGGACAATTGGTACCAGGGTGAAGGCCGCGGCCATGGGCATATTGCCGATAGCGCCCTGCTGGGAATAGACCATATTGCCAATAAAGTACCCCGGCGGCCCCACCAGCTGTGGAACAATGAAATCGCCCAGCGTCAGGGAAAAAGTGAAGATTGACCCTGCGGCAATGCCCGGGATTGCCAGCGGCAAAACGACGTAACGAAAAGTCTGGCGTGGTCGCGCGCCGAGATCGGCTGAAGCCTGCAGTAACGACGCGGGCAGTCGCTCCAGCGCCGCCTGTACCGGCAGGATCATAAACGGCAGCCAGATATAGACGAACACCAGAAAACGCCCCAGCCCGGAGGTGGAAAGCGTGTTTCCGCCAATGGCCGGAAGCGTAAGGATCGCGGTCAGGATCGGCTCCAGCCCCAGGTGGCTCAGAAACCACTGAGCTACCCCGTCTTTCGCCAGCAGCAGCGTCCAGGCATAGGCTTTAACAATATAGCTGGCCCACATTGGCAGCATCACGGCGATATAGAAGAACGCCTTCCACTTGCCGCGGGTGTAACGTGCCATGTACCACGCCATCGGAAACGCGAGGATAGCGCTGGCGATGGTCACCGCAATGGCCATCATCAGCGTACGCAGGATGATGTCATAGTTTGCCGGATTAAAAAGCGCCAGGATATTGGCAAACGTCAGGTCCGGCGTGACCGCCATGGTGAAATCGTCAAAGGTATAAAACCCTTGCCATAAAAGGGTGAGAAGCGATCCCAGATAAACGATGCCAAACCACATTAGCGGCGCGAGCAGCAGCAGGAACAGCCCAAGCGATGGCTTACGCCAGAACAGTGCGGTAAGGCGGCTCATGCGGCTACGGTGGGCGGGAGGCGGCGCGACATGCGTGTTCATGTCACCTCTCCTCTTGCAGGCGAACCATGGCATCACGTGACCACGACGCCATCACCGCCTGCCCCGGCGTCACGCCGCTCAGCGTTGCGGCATCGCTAAAATTGGCCTGGCTGACCAGCAGTTTTGCACCGTCAGCGAGTTTTAGCTCAAGACGCGTTGCCGCCCCCTGATACTGTACTGCCTGCACCACGCCCTCAACCTGAACCTCACCGCTCTCATTGAGGCGAATATGTTCCGGCCGTAAAGAATAGATGCCTTCCATCCCGCACACGTTGTGTGCCATACCGGCGTCAAACACGTTCGAGGTCCCGACAAAGCTCGCCACGAATGGCGTTCCTGGACGCATATAGAGATCGCGCGGGGTGTCGACTTGCTCAATGCGGCCATTATTGAAAACCGCGACCCGGTCAGACATCGACAGGGCTTCCCCCTGATCGTGAGTGACGAAAATAAAGGTGATGCCGAGCTCCTGTTGCAGCTTTTTCAGCTCGAACTGCATCTGCTCACGCAGTTTAAGATCGAGCGCGCCGAGCGGTTCATCCAGCAGTAATACCCGGGGTTCATTGACCAGCGCCCGCGCGATGGCGACACGTTGACGTTGCCCGCCGGAAAGCTGCGAAGGCTTACGCGTGACAGCAAAGCTTAGCCCCACTTTTTCCAGCGCTTGACGCGCCTGCGCATGGCGCGTTTTCTTGTCGATACCTTTGACCATGAGCCCGTACGCGACGTTATCGAGGATCGACATATGCGGGAACAACGCATAATCCTGGAACACGGTATTCACATCGCGTTCCCAGGGGGGAAGTGCGCTCGCCTCTTTACCGAAGATTTTGATTGCGCCGCCTGACAGCTGCTCAAAACCGGCTATCAGACGCAGGCAGGTAGTTTTGCCGGAGCCCGAAGGCCCCAGCATGGAGAAAAACTCTCCGTCATGAATAGCAATGGTGACCCCATCCACCGCCCGCACGTCACCGTACAGACGGGAAACGTCATTAAACTCTACTGCGTACGTCATGTTCTGCTCCTGCGATTAACGGCCGCCCATGATGGCGATGTAATCCTGTGTCCAGCGGCTGTAAGGAACGAATTTGCCGCCTTCTGCAATCGGGGTTTTCCAGAACATGATTTTGTCGAAATAGTTGTAGCCGTTCGTTTCGCAGCCTTTATCGCCGAGCAATGTGCTGGCTTTACACCCTTCCGGCACTACGGGCAGCGAGCCAAACCAGGCCGCCAGATCGCCCTGCACTTTAGGCGTCAGCGACCAGTTCATCCATTTGTAGGCGCACATTGGGTGCTTGGCCTGCGCGTGCAGCATGGTGGTGTCCGCCCAGCCGGTTACCCCTTCTTTCGGGAAAACAGTGGCGACAGGCTGGTTCTCCGCTTTCAGGGCATTGGCCTGATAGGGCCAGGCGCTGGAGGCCACTACGCCTTCATTTTTAAAGTCGCTCATCTGAACGGTGGTGTCATGCCAGTAGCGGTGGATCAGCGCATGCTGGTCACGCAATACCTTCAGTACGGCGGCATACTGTTTTTCTGTTAGCTGGTACGGGTCAGTGATACCCAGTTGCGGCTGCGTGGCTTTGACAAACAGCGCCGCATCGGCGATGTAAATCGGGCCATCATAGGCCTGCACGCGGCCCTGATTGGTTTTACCGTCAGGTAAATTCTGTTTCGTAAAGACGACGCTCCAGCTGTCCGGCGGCGTCGGGAACGTTTTGCTGTTGTACATCAGCAGGTTTGGCCCCCACTGATACGGCGTGCCGTAGACGTTGCCGCCGACGTTAAACCATTCACCTTTGACGATCCGCGGGTCGAGAGTTTTCCAGTTTGGGATAAGGTCGGGGTTAATCGGCTGAACGCGTTTCCCCATGATCAGGCGCAGTGAGGCATCGCCCGAGGCAGTGACCAGATCGTATCCGCCTTTCGCCATCAGGCTAACCATTTCATCCGAGGTGGCCGCGGTTTTAACGTTCACCGCGCAGCCAGTCTCTTTTTCGAACTGCGTGACCCAGTCATAATTTTTATCGGTTTGTCCCCGTTCGATGTACCCGGGCCAGGCAATAATATCCAGTCGTCCTTCCCCGTCGCCGATTGCCTTCGGTGGCTCTGCGGCGTGCGCTGTCATGAGGGTCATGCCGAGCGCGCACAGGCTGCTGCGGGCAAATTTTTTGCTCATAAGAATTACTCCTGTCGCAATGAAATTTAGCGGCAGCCGTGCCGTAAAAATATCTCCCTTATTAAACGTAGACCGCGCAAATGCGCCGCACCGTGCGGCTTAAAGAAATTTCATCAAGGTGTGACCGAGGGCGCATTCCCCGTTAACTGGATTATAGACAAGGAGTTAGCGTTGAGAGGCGGTATGCAGATTTCCTATGATGCGGTACTGCGGAATATTCGCCGTACCGCCATCAGGATAAGGAATGATTATTTTAGAAAGGTGCGGAGATTATTATTCGAGCATGCTGCTAATTAATTTCCCTAACTGAATCACAGCCTGTTCTTCCCGCTCCCCCCACGCCCAGGAGGTATTAAACCGGAAGAACGGTGTCCAGGCGTCAGAGGTCGAAAACATCTTACCGGGGGCAATACTAATGTGGTGCATTAGCGCTCTCTCACTCAGCAGCCCGGCGTCCAGCTGCGCCGGGAGTTCCAGCCACAAAAAATAGCCGCTGTCGTTGTGATGAATTTTGACGCCTGCCGGCATATGGCGCAAAAGCGACTGCCACGCCTGCTGTTTGCGTTCGGCCAGCGTGCGGCGCAGGCGGCGAAGATGGGCGTCATAGCGTTTTGTCGCCAGGTAATCCACCAGCGCCAGCTGCATGGGTGAACTGGTCGATAAGGTGCTCATCAGCTGTAGCTGCTGAATGCGTCGCGCATGTTTACCTGCCGCCACCCAGCCGATGCGAAACCCCGCCACCAGACATTTCGAGAAGGACGAGCAGTGCAGCGTCATATCGTCACGATCCCAGGCTTTCGCTGGCAGAGGTTTCTCCCGGCCAAAATAGAGTTCGCTGTAGACATCATCTTCGATCAGGGTGACGTTGTGCCTGGCGAGAAGCGCGACCAGGTGCGCTTTTTTCTCTGCGCTGAGCGTGAAGCCGAGGGGATTTTGACTGTTGGTCATGAGCCAGCAGGCTTTGACCGGATACTCATTGAGCGCCTGCTCAAGCGCATTCAGATCGATCCCTTCGCGGACGTCCGTCGCCACCGACAGCGCTTTAAGTTTCAGGCGTTCAAGCGCCTGCAGTGCACCATAGAAACAGGGGTTTTCGACAATCACCCAGTCACCAGGCTCGGTAACGGCCTGCAGGCTAAGATTCAGGGCTTCGAGTGCCCCTGCGGTAATGACAATCTCATCCGGTGAGATATTCATTCCCTGCTGCGCATAGCGGCGGGCAATGGCGTGGCGAAGGTCAACGTTACCCGGAGGCAGGTTTTCAATTACGCTCATTGCTGTGGCGGTTTTACTGACATTGGCCAGCGAACGGTTAAGTTGCTGCAGCGGGAAAAGCCGGGGGTCGGGGAAGGCAGAAGCGAAAGGAACCACCGACGGGTCGCGGCTGGCCTGTAATACGTCGAAGATATAGGTATTGATATCTACCACTTCGTCCCGCATCACCTGGGCAGGCGGCGCAGGTTGGTGTGCGGTCGGGCGCGAGGCAACGTAATAGCCCGACTGCGGCCTGGCGACGATACGCCCCTGGCTTTCCAGCATCTGATACGCGTGGCCAACGGTCATAAAACTCATGCCGCTGCTCGCGACCTGCTCTCGCAGAGAAGGCAGCTTATCGCCCGGCAACCATACGCCAAGCTCGATCTGCGAGATAATTTGTTGCGCCAGACGCTGGTATTTTTTCATCAGATTCTCCTTATGACCGACAGTGTATATCAGCAGGAGAAAAAGAGAAGATTTTGCTAACTGTTATAGTTAGCCAGATGCATTACTTACGCAGTTCGGTGACGTTACGCTGAGCGTGGCGGGCAGCGGCCAGATGATCGAGGGTAATCATCGACGATTTGCAAAAAATGCATTTTGCACCGAACGGGTTTTTCTCAGACACATCAAAAGCTGAGGTACGGTACTGCGAACCATGGCAGCATGGGCAGCGGAAATGGATATAAGAAGTCATAGGATTCTCCTGTAAACGTAAAAACGTTAATTGCTTAATGGGCCCTTCAGGCGATAGTGGTTTGAAACAAAAACTAATCGGAGTGTAGAAAAAGACCCAAGAGAGGCTGCGGAGAGGCACAACGTGATGAGAACTGCTTTATAAAACTACGTCAGATGTTTATTTGGACTCAAACCCAGAGGGCCATTAACGCATGTTGTTGATAACAAGGCAAGCTGTTTAATGCATAAATTTCATAAAAATAATTTTTTTATTCTTTCACGCAAGCTATATCAGATGTGCAAAGCGTGATGTTTTCATGAACTGTTATAGGTAAATTTCGCTTTTCTGCGTCTGATACTCGTTATTTCGCCCCTATACCATAACAGCACACCGTTTGACATTGAGGTTGTGCATGTTTGGTTTAGATGCTTTTCATCTCGCACGAATACAGTTTGCCTTTACCGTATCCTTCCACATTATTTTCCCGGCTATTACCATCGGTCTGGCGAGTTATCTCGCTGTGCTAGAAGGCCTGTGGCTGAAAACCAAAAACCCGGTCTGGCGTTCGCTGTACCATTTCTGGTCGAAGATTTTTGCCGTTAACTTCGGTATGGGCGTGGTCTCCGGGCTGGTCATGGCCTACCAGTTTGGGACCAACTGGAGTGGGTTTTCACAATTTGCCGGCAGTATTACCGGCCCGCTCCTGACCTACGAAGTGCTTACTGCCTTCTTCCTCGAGGCAGGATTCCTCGGCGTTATGCTGTTCGGCTGGAATAAAGTCGGGCCGGGTCTGCATTTCTTTGCAACCTGTATGGTGGCACTGGGGACCATTATCTCAACCTTCTGGATCCTCTCATCAAACAGCTGGATGCAGACGCCACAGGGCTTTGAAATCGTCAACGGACAGGTGGTGCCGGTAGACTGGTTTGCCGTGGTGTTTAACCCCTCCTTCCCGTATCGCCTGCTGCATATGTCGATAGCGGCCTTCCTGAGTAGCGCCCTGTTTGTCGGCGCATCCGCAGCCTGGCATTTGCTGCGCGGAAACAACACCCCCGCCATCCGCGCGATGTTTTCCATGGCGCTGTGGATGACCCTGATTGTGGCTCCCCTTCAGGCGATGGTGGGTGATATGCACGGGTTGAACACCCTGAAGCACCAGCCCGCTAAAATAGCAGCCATTGAAGGCCACTGGGAGAACCCACCGGGTGAACCCACCCCGTTGCTGCTGTTTGGCTGGCCGGATATGGAACAGGAGCGCACCCGCTTTGGGCTGGAGATCCCGACGCTTGGCAGCCTTATTCTGACGCACAGCTTCGACAAACAGGTTCCGGCACTGAAAGAATTTCCAAAGGAAGACCGGCCAAATTCCACCATCGTCTTCTGGTCATTCCGCATTATGGCGGGCTTAGGCATGCTGATGCTGTTGCTTGGGGTAACGGCGCTCTGGTTACGTTATAAAAAGCGCGTGTACGCTTCGCGTCCCTTCCTGTGGTTTGCCCTCCTGATGGGACCCTCCGGGCTGATTGCCATCCTGGCCGGATGGGTCACTACCGAAGTGGGCCGCCAGCCGTGGGTCGTCTACGGGCTTCAGCGAACAAAGGATGCGGTTTCTGCGCATGGTGACTTGCATATGAGCGTGAGTCTGCTGGCCTTCTTCGTCGTCTACACCTCCGTATTTGGCGTGGGTTACAGCTATATGGTCCGCCTGATTAAAAAAGGACCTCAGCCTCATGAATCGTTTGCCACCGAGTCCGATGGACGTCCCGCACGCCCGCTTTCTGCCGTTACTACTGAACATAAGGAGCAACCATAATGGGTATCGATCTTTCCATTATCTGGTTTGTTATCATAGTCTTTGCCACGCTGATGTATATCGTGATGGATGGTTTTGATCTGGGGATAGGTATCCTGTTCCCGGCTACGCCTGATGCCGACGATCGCGATGTGATGGTGAACAGCGTTGCGCCGGTCTGGGACGGCAATGAAACCTGGCTGGTGCTCGGCGGTGCGGCGCTGTTTGGCGCGTTTCCGCTGGCCTATGCGGTCATTATTGATGCCCTCACTATTCCGCTGACGTTAATGCTGATCGGACTTATTTTCCGGGGCGTGGCATTTGAGTTTCGTTTTAAAGCCACGCCGGCACACCGCCCTTTCTGGGACAAAGCGTTTATTGGCGGTTCGATCCTGGCGACCTTTACCCAGGGCATGACGGTGGGTGCGGTGATCAACGGCTTTAGCGTCACCGGGCGTGCCTACAGTGGCGGACCGTTCGACTGGCTGACCGTTTTTAACCTGTTCTGCGGCGCAGGTCTGGTGGTGGCCTACGCGCTGTTAGGCTCGACATGGCTGGTGATGAAAAGCGAAAACGCGCTGCAACAGCGAATGCGACGGGTATCCAGAACGCTCCTGATCCTGCTTCTGGTATTCATTGCAGTAATCAGCCTCTGGACCCCACTGGCGCAGCCGGCCATCGCCGCGCGCTGGTTTACCCTGCCGAATCTCTTCTTCCTGCTGCCCGTGCCGGTGCTGGTGGTGATCCTGAGCCTGTGTCAGTGGCGTTGCCTGAATAACCCAGAGAGCCATCATCTGCCGTTTATCCTGACGTTAGGGCTGATTTTTCTCGGCTTTAGCGGACTTGGGATCAGCATCTGGCCGCACATTATTCCCCCGTCAATCACGCTCTGGCAGGCGGCGGCTCCGACACAAAGTCAGGGCTTTATGCTGGTGGGCGCGTTGTTGATCATTCCCGTGATTCTGGTCTACACCTTCTGGAGTTACTACGTGTTTCGCGGAAAAGTACAGCATGGAGAGGGTTATCACTGATGCAACAACCTTTCTGGAAAAGAGTCATGTGGCTGGCCATTATCTGGGGCGGCAGCGTACTGGCACTGGCGGCGGTCAGTATGCTCTTTCGCATGTTAATGACGGCCGCAGGGTTTAAGTCGCACTGATCGTATTGCGGGCAACGCCAACGTTGCCCGGTACCCGCCCGCACTTTCAGATAAACCCCATTAACGCACGGCAGAGTATCGTTACACTGAAAAAAGATTCACAGTATCTATCGTCTGAGAAGAAAAATGAAAAAGCTCATTGCGTTAAGTGTTATCAGTCTTGTCCTCACCGGGTGCGTTAATCCTGGTAAAGCCTCCGTTCAGCCGGACCAACTTAAGAGCCACCGTTTTGTGCTGGAGAATGTGGACGGGAAAGCCGTTAAGGCCACGACAACGCAACCAGAGATCAGCTTCAAAGCCCTGTCTGATATCAGTCTGGTTAATAACATTAGCGTTTCCGGCGTGATGTGTAACACGTTTAACGGACAGGGGAAATTGTCCGAAGGTGAGCTCAAGGTCAAAACGCTCGCCATGACGCGCAAGCTCTGTACCGAACCACAGTTGAACGAACTGGATCAGGCCATTGGCGACATGCTGCGCAAAGGGGCGCAGGTCGACCTGACTGAAGACCAGTTAACGCTGGCGACAGCCGATAAAACGCTGATGTTTAAGCGTGCGGAGTAATCAGTAGTTTCCGCAGGATCCTACGGCAAGCGACTGTTCACTGCAGCGTTTGCCGTTTGGCAATGCGCACATCCCGATAGCTGAGCCGTCAAGCTGGCGGGCAACAGACAGCGAGCCGCCAATCATCGCGCAGTTGGCTTGTCCGGAGCTGGACATCGCCGCTTTCATTCCCGGCGTTACGTGTGCCGCCGTTGCCTGCTGAACAGGTTCACTGCTGCATGCCGATAATAATAACGCGGCACACCCGACCCAAAATGCTGAACGCATGCTCTCTCTCCCCCATTAATAATGCGAAACCTATGCATAATAGGCATCACATGCCGTGTCGTCGAGAGCGAAAGTGCGTATTTATGCGCTCCTGAAACAATTTCTCGCAATTTTTTCGCCAAAAGATTGATCTACTCATTGATGTCGAGAATACCGAGGACACAAAAGCGAAAATCGTAAAATCCGACCTTTGCTAAACTAAGGGAATAATATTCAAAGCCCGTTGTGTTTTTTTCGGGCTCCTTTTTTTGCGCAATGTAAGGGTGTTGTCCTATGCAAACTATTGACGGTAATGGTGCAGTCGCGTCCGTCGCGTTTCGCACCAGTGAAGTTATCGCCATCTACCCAATTACGCCAAGTTCTACGATGGCCGAACAGGCCGATGCCTGGGCGGGCAACGGACTGAAAAACGTCTGGGGCGACGTCCCAAGAGTCGTGGAAATGCAGTCTGAGGCTGGCGCTATCGCGACCGTCCACGGGGCGCTGCAGACCGGTGCTCTGTCGACGTCATTCACGTCGTCGCAGGGATTATTGTTGATGATCCCGACGCTCTATAAACTGGCAGGACAACTTACCCCGTTTGTGCTTCACGTTGCCGCACGAACCGTTGCGACACACGCCCTCTCCATCTTTGGCGATCACTCAGACGTAATGGCCGTCCGCCAGACCGGTTGCGCCATGCTGTGCGCCAGCAGCGTTCAGGAAGCACAGGACTTCGCGTTAATTTCGCACATGGCGACGCTGAAGAGTCGCGTGCCCTTTATTCATTTCTTTGATGGTTTTCGTACCTCTCACGAAATCAATAAAATCGTTCCGCTGGCTGACGACACCCTCCTCAATCTTCTGCCGCAGGCGGAGATCGACGCGCATCGCGCCCGTGCGCTGAACCCGGAACACCCGGTGATCCGCGGAACATCGGCCAACCCGGATACCTATTTCCAGTCCCGGGAAGCAACGAACCCGTGGTACAACGCCGTTTATGATCACGTTGAGCAGGCGATGGATGATTTTGCCGCGGCCACCGGACGGCAATACAAACCGTTTGAATACTACGGTCATCCGCAGGCGGAACGGGTCATTGTGCTCATGGGGTCAGCCATTGGCACCTGTGAAGAGGTGGTGGATGAACTGCTGACCCGTGGTGAAAAAATCGGCGTGCTCAAAGTGCGGCTCTACCGACCGTTTTCCGCGCGACATTTGCTCTCCGCCCTGCCGGAAAGCGCGCGCACCGTGGCGGTGCTCGATCGCACTAAAGAGCCTGGCGCCCACGCAGAACCTCTGTATCTGGACGTCATGTCCGCGCTGGCTGAAGCGTTTAATTGCGGTGAGCGCGAAACACTGCCGCGCGTGATCGGGGGTCGCTATGGGTTGTCCTCCAAAGAGTTTGGCCCGGACTGTGTGCTGGCGGTGTTTAATGAGCTGAGCGAGGCTAAACCAAAACCGCGCTTTACCGTCGGTATTTATGATGACGTGACCAACCTCTCTCTGCCCCTGCCGGAAAACACGCTGCCTTCCACCGCAAAACTTGAGGCGCTGTTTTATGGACTGGGCAGCGACGGTAGCGTCTCCGCGACCAAGAACAACATTAAGATTATCGGGAACTCCACGTCGTGGTATGCCCAGGGGTATTTTGTCTACGACTCCAAAAAAGCAGGCGGGCTGACCGTTTCCCACCTGCGTGTCAGCGAGCACCCTATCCGCTCGGCGTACCTTATCTCGCAGGCTGATTTTGTGGGCTGTCACCAGCTGCAGTTCATCGATAAGTACCAGATGGCAGAGCGCCTGAAACCGGGCGGTATTTTCCTGCTCAATACGCCATACAGCGTGGATGAAGTCTGGTCGCGGCTGCCGCAGGAAGTGCAGGCGGTGCTGAACCAGAAAAAAGCCCGCTTCTACGTCATTAACGCTGCAAAAATTGCCCGCGAGTGTGGCCTTGCCGCGCGAATCAACACCGTGATGCAAATGGCCTTCTTCCACCTGACACAGATCCTGCCGGGAGACAGCGCGCTGATGGAACTGCAGGGAGCGATTGCCAAAAGCTACAGCAGTAAAGGTCAGGAGCTGGTCGAGCGTAACTGGCAGGCGCTGGCGCTGGCGCGCGAGTCTTTATTTGAAGTACCGCTGCAAGCGGTTGATCCGTCCAGCCCGAACCGTCCACCGGTGGTTTCTGACGCGGCACCGGATTTCGTGAAAACCGTGACGGCAGCCATGCTGGCCGGGCTGGGTGATGCCCTTCCCGTCTCCGCACTGCCACCCGATGGCACCTGGCCGATGGGCACCACGCGCTGGGAAAAACGCAACATCGCCGAAGAAATCCCCATCTGGAAAGAGGAGCTGTGTACCCAGTGCAACCACTGCGTAGCAGCCTGCCCGCACTCGGCCATTCGTGCCAAAGTGGTCTCCCCGGAAGCGATGGAAGACGCCCCGGCCAGCCTGCATTCACTTGATGTGAAATCCCGTGATATGCGCGGACAGAAGTATGTTCTGCAGGTCGCTCCGGAAGATTGCACCGGATGTAATCTGTGCGTTGAGGTCTGTCCGGCGAAAGATCGTCAGGATCCGGACATCAAAGCCATCAATATGATGTCGCGCCTCGAGCATGTCGAAGAAGAGAAGGTAAATTATGACTTCTTCCTGAACCTGCCGGAGATCGACCGCAGCACGCTGGAGCGTATTGATATTCGTACCTCGCAGCTCATTACTCCGCTGTTCGAATATTCAGGCGCCTGCTCCGGCTGCGGTGAAACGCCGTATATCAAGCTGCTCACGCAACTGTACGGCGACAGAATGTTGATCGCTAACGCCACGGGCTGTTCATCAATCTATGGCGGTAATCTGCCTTCCACGCCGTACACCACCGACGCCCATGGCCGCGGTCCGGCATGGGCGAACTCGTTGTTTGAGGATAACGCCGAGTTTGGTCTGGGCTTCCGTCTGACCGTTGACCAGCACCGCGCACGCGTGATGCGGTTACTGGAACAGTTTGCTGACCACATCCCGGCGGAGCTGAATGAGGCGTTGCACGCTGATGCAACGCCAGAACGTCGTCGTGAGCAGGTTGCGGAACTGCGCAACGCTCTGCAGGACGTGGAAGGTGCCGGGCAACTGTTGACCGACGCTGACGCGCTGGTGGAAAAATCAATATGGCTGATTGGCGGTGACGGCTGGGCGTATGACATCGGCTTTGGCGGGCTGGATCACGTGTTAAGCCTCACCGAAAACGTCAACATTCTGGTTCTGGATACGCAGTGCTATTCCAACACCGGTGGCCAGGCGTCAAAAGCTACCCCGCTTGGTGCAGTAACTAAGTTTGGTGAACACGGCAAGCGCAAGGCGCGTAAAGATCTCGGCGTCAGCATGATGATGTACGGCCACGTGTATGTCGCGCAAATCTCGCTGGGCGCGCAGCTGAACCAGACGGTGAAAGCCATTCAGGAAGCGGAAGCCTACCCGGGTCCGTCGCTGATCATTGCCTACAGCCCGTGTGAAGAGCATGGCTACGACCTGGCACTCAGCCACGATCAGATGCGCCAGCTGACCGCAACCGGTTTCTGGCCGCTCTACCGGTTCGACCCGCGCCGCGCCGATGAAGGTAAATTGCCTCTGGCGCTGGATTCACGTCCGCCTTCCGATGCGCTGGCCGAAACGTTAATGCAGGAACAGCGCTTCCGTCGCCTCAACGCGCAACAACCAGAGGTGGCCGAGCAGTTGTGGAAAGATGCCGCCGCCGATCTGCAAAAACGGTATGATTTCCTGGCGCAAATGGCCGGAAAAGCGGAAAAACCCACCCGCGACTGACTCTCCTTCTGCCCGGCTTGTCCGGGCTTTTTTTTGCCATAAAAAAAGCCCGATGTATTCACACCGGGCGAGTCCAGATAATTAATGGATACCACGTTAAATCACTAAATGACATTCACATAAATTATGGATGAAAAATCTTAAAGGCATATAACGCCGCTGAGATTATCTGATTTAATGGGCAATTAATAATTTTTATTTAATATGATTAGCTTTAAATCATTCATAAAACCAATGACTATTTCCGCCGCATAATCCGGTTAAGAATTAACTTAACTCGTAACAATTATATTTTATTGTTCTTGGTCAGGAGTGATTTAGCATGAGACAGCTTTCTCGTGCGGAAAGTTCAATACGTAATTAAATAAAAACAACTGCAAAGGAATTCCAAAATGCAAAGAAAAGTACTGGCCCTGATGATTCCAGCGCTGTTAATGGCTGGCGCTGCGCATGCTGCAGAAATTTATAATAAAGACGGCAACAAATTAGATCTGTACGGAAAAGTAGATGGTCTGCATTACTTCTCCGACGATGCCTCTAAAGATGGCGATCAAACTTACATGCGTCTGGGCTTCAAGGGTGAAACCCAGATCAACAACATGATGACCGGTTACGCCCAGTGGGAATACAACATCCAGGCCAATAACACTGAAGGGTCTAATAACCAGTCATGGACGCGTCTGGCCTTCGCCGGTGTTAAAGTCGGTGACTATGGCTCCTTCGATTACGGTCGTAACTATGGCGTTCTGTACGACGTGGAAGGCTGGACCGATATGTTGCCTGAATTCGGTGGTGACTCTTACACCAATGCAGACAACTTTATGACTGGCCGTGCCAACGGGGTCGCAACCTACCGTAACACTGACTTCTATGGTCTGGTACAGGGTCTGAACTTTGCCCTGCAGTATCAGGGTAAAAACGAAGATGCCAGCAACAACCAGGAAGGCACCAACAATGGTCGCGACACGCGCCATGAGAACGGTGACGGCTTCGGTATCTCCACCACCTATGACTTTGGCATGGGTATCAGCGCGGGTGCTGCCTATACCTCTTCTGACCGTACCAACGAGCAGGTGATGAATACCACTGCCGGTGGCGATAAAGCGGATGCCTGGACTGCAGGCCTGAAATATGACGCCAACAATATTTATCTGGCGGCAATGTATTCTGAAACCCGCAATATGACCCCTTATGGCGATAATACGGATGCCGTGGCCAATAAAACGCAAAACGTTGAAGTGACCGCGCAATATCAGTTCGACTTCGGCCTGCGCCCGGCAATTTCTTATCTGCAGTCTAAAGGTAAAGACCTGGCCAACGGTCAGGGCGATCAGGATCTGGTTAAATATGCTGACGTAGGCGCAACCTACTACTTCAACAAAAACATGTCCACCTACGTTGATTATAAAATCAACCTGTTGGATGAAGATGACAGTTTCTACAAAAATAACGGCATTAGCACGGATGATGTCGTTGCATTAGGTCTGGTTTACCAGTTCTGATCCCAAGAGCCCGCATCGTGATGCGGGCTCGTTATTTTCGTTGCGACGCCTGAAGCCAGCCCTCCTCTTCTCTCCCATCATATTTCCCTCTCTTCGCGCCTGTCGGCTCAGTGAATGTGTGAATCATCTCAAAAGGAAAATTTATGGCGGTGTCGTTAAGGGTAAGTTTAAAGAAACCCGTGTACACTCACATGATAGACTTTGCTTCATTAAGGATAACTGCATTGTTTGGTCGTGTATCAGTTGCCGTACTTACCCTTCTGGCGATTATATGGATGGCGTTAATTTTTGATTTTGGTGGTGTCGTTGGGCATCTCGGCGCGCTGTTGAACCATCTGGATGGCAGTTAAGGTTTCCCCCAAACAATACGCCACCAGCAGGGCCGGTGGCGGGAAACGTATCAACGGACTATTTTTTGACCGGCTGAGGCTTTTTATCACCTGACTCAGGCGCCTCACGCGGATCGTCTTTCTCAACATACAGCATATTTCTCTCCTGTTTCGGATACCCACTCCCCACTATAGGCCGCATTGTTAAAATCTGGCCAGGCGGCAGTTATGCTTCTTTTTGACGAAAAGAGAGGTAGCCGAAAACCCCGCTGTCGCCATCCGCGGGATGATTAACGCCGTCCATCACCGCCACTTCGGCAAAATCAAAGGGGGTCACATTTTCAAAACAGGCCACATTCACGCCGTATTCGTTGGGATTTGAACGCCGCTGATGGAAGGTATAAATCCCGCAGACCGAGCAGAAGAAATGGCGGGCTGTTCCTGTGTTAAAACGATATTCCGTGAGCTTATCCGCCCCTTTTGTTACGGTAATGCCCGACAGCGGTGCCGAGACCACCACGGCGCCCCGCATCCGGCAAAAAGAGCAGCTGCAGCGCCGGGCGGTATTTAATCCGTCTGAGAGTTCAACGGTAAACGTCACCGCGCCACAATGGCACTGTGCATGACGAATATCAGCCATCGGTTACACCCCCTTTCTCACGAGCTCGGCAGCCTTAACGAAAACCTCATCTTCAACGCCATCGCCTTTCTGTCTGCCGAGTCTGACCAGTTCACTCACAATACTGTCGCGATGGATGGGTTGCTGTGCTGAAACAAGACCGATAACGGCGGCGCCAATTGCCAGTCCCACTAATCCCGTTTGTTCATCTTTGTTCTTCATGTTTGTGCTCCCTTGTACAACACAAAAAGCGTAGCAGGATTGTGGTAAAACGTGGCGTTGTCACGGATGCTATTTATTCTGTGATACAGGGCGTAACCCCTTAGCTAACAGGTGATGAGGTCGAGGTGTACGTGTCAGAATCGCGGCGCGAGGCCGTATTTGGGCGCATTAATGTTCGCGGCCCAGACCTTGATGTCGTTTTGAAGAAGTAAGGTGAAATCCGATTTCAGATGGTTAACCATGCCGTTAACGCTCTGCGCATCTTTCACCGAAAAATGCTCTATCCGGTTCTGCCCGACCTGAACACAATAATACGTGGCCGGAAGCACTTTGCCATTCACGTTAAGTTCTTGTCGGGTCCCGCCACAGCGCCCTTCGGTGATATAGGAGACCAGCAAATTTGCTGATTTCCGCTCAGGCTGAGAGATGCTCAACATGACCGGGAAACCGTCTGAGGTCTGGGTCATATCGTAAAGAACAGCATTTTTTATATACCAGGTATTATATTCCCGCTCCTGAAAAGCTGACCTCGAAGGCGCAGAAACGACCACCAGCATTGCCAGTGTAATAGTTTGAATTTTCATGAGATGTTGTCATCCGTGTCGTTGCACATATTATTCAGATCGTGCAAAAAACAGCAACACCTTAAGAATATTCCTACTACTATTGGCAGTCGTTTTTAGTTATCTACCTTGGTCAGCGCGTTATTGCATTCCGTTTGTACACGCTCAGTACGTTAAAACAGGAAAGAGTTGGTACACCGCCACCATCGCTGAAATACTGACGATGACACTGACAATGAAGTAGGTTTTGAAGGGCTGCTTTTGCGTTTTATGGCGAAACAGTTGCTGACCTATAATCGCCCCGGGCCATCCGCCGATAAGGCCAAATACCAGCAATGTGGCTTCCGGCACTCTGCGCATGGCCCTTCGCGCCGCCATTTTGTCGGCGCCATACGTCGCTAACGTCAGTACGTTGATAAGCAGGAGCCACAGGATAAACGGATACGAGGTGAATAGACTTCCGATTGCGGCGATCAACAGAAGCAAATAACAAAAGCGATTGAGGGTCATAGCATAAGCCACTGGAATGTTCAGAGTATGTCGAAGCCGCATTATATGCGATATCACAAAGCAAGGTTGCTGCCGTCCACAATTCAAAATCCTGTAAAACGTGCTGGCATTCGGCGCAACAATCCGTACCATACACGGCACACTTTCGCATGCTGGTGGTTAACCGCAGGCGCTGACCCGTCTTTTATTGCCAGTCAGATGGGGCACTAAAATGCGCAGAGGGTGTTTGAAATCTAAGCTTCATAGAGTGAAGAGATGAACAGCAAAGAGAGGGCAATGCGGAAAGAAGCTGCCCCTCTAAACCGTTTGCCCCACTGGTGCCCCATTTGAAATTTGAGTACAGATTAAATGCAACAAAATCAAGATATTAATAAGAAAGAGCAATACAACCTGAACAAACTGCAAAAGCGTCTGCGCCGTAACGTTGGTGAAGCCATTGCAGACTTCAATATGATTGAAGAAGGCGACCGCATTATGGTCTGCCTGTCAGGGGGTAAAGACAGTTACACCATGCTGGAGATCCTGCGTAATCTTCAGCAAAGCGCGCCGGTGAAGTTTTCCCTGGTGGCGGTTAACCTCGATCAAAAGCAGCCTGGTTTCCCGGAACACATTCTGCCGGAATACCTGGAAAAACTGGGCGTTGAGTACAAAATCGTAGAAGAAAATACCTACGGGATTGTGAAAGAGAAGATCCCGGAAGGCAAAACCACCTGCTCACTCTGCTCTCGTCTTCGCCGCGGCATCCTGTACCGTACCGCGACAGAACTGGGTGCAACCAAAATCGCACTCGGCCATCACCGCGACGATATTCTGCAGACGCTGTTCCTGAACATGTTCTACGGCGGCAAGATGAAAGGCATGCCGCCAAAACTGATGAGCGATGACGGCAAACACATTGTGATCCGCCCGCTTGCCTACTGCCGCGAGAAAGATATCGAACGGTTCTCTCAGGCCAAAGGGTTCCCGATCATTCCATGTAACCTGTGCGGCTCTCAGCCGAACCTGCAGCGTCAGGTGATTGGTGACATGCTGCGTGACTGGGATAAACGCTATCCGGGTCGTATCGAAACCATGTTCAGCGCGATGCAGAACGTGGTGCCTTCTCACCTCGCGGACGTTGAGCTTTTCGATTTCAAAGGCATCAACCATGAGTCGGAAGTGGTGAATGGCGGCGATCTGGCGTTTGACCGGGAAGAGCTCCCCGTGAAACCTGCTGGCTGGCAGCCAGAAGAAGATGACAATCAGCTTGAAGAACTGCGCCTGAATGTCGTAGAAGTGAAATAGTGAAATAACGCAAACGCGTCTCAGACCACCGTCTGAGACGCGTTTAAACCTTATTTCAGCAGACGAACGCGACAGGTTTTACCCTTGATTTTCCCGTTCTGCAGCTGTTTCCAGGCCTTATGGGCAACCGACTGGCGAACAGCAACATAAACATGTGCAGGATGTACCGCAATCTTGCCGATATCCACCCCATCCAGCCCCACGTCTCCGGTCAGCGCACCAAGCACATCACCCGGACGCATCTTGGCTTTTTTACCGCCATCAATACACAGCGTTGCCATTTCTGCTTCCAGCGGAACGAGACTGACGTTGCCCGGTGCATTCACCCAGTTAAGCTTAATCTGCAGCATTTCAGACAGAATATTGGCGCGCTGCGCCTCTTCCGGTGCGCAGAAGCTGATGGCCAGACCGCTGTTTCCGGCACGCGCAGTACGGCCGATACGGTGAACGTGTACTTCAGGATCCCATGCCAGCTCGTAGTTCACGACCAGCTCAAGCGATTTAATATCCAGACCGCGCGCCGCCACGTCGGTGGCAACCAGCACGCGGGCGCTGCCGTTGGCGAAACGGACCAGCGTCTGATCGCGATCGCGCTGTTCCAGATCGCCATGCAACGATAACGCGCTCTGCCCTGCGGCGTTCAGGGCGTCACAGACCGCCTGACAATCTTTTTTGGTGTTACAGAACACCACGCAGGAAGCGGGCTGATGCTGACTGAGCACCTTCTGCAGGAGCGCGATTTTTCCGTGCTGGGACGTTTCATAAAACTGCTGCTCGATAGCAGGCAGCGCATCAACACTGTCAATTTCGATGGTGAGCGGATTTTTCTGCACGCGGCCACTGATTGCGGCGATCGCTTCAGGCCAGGTCGCCGAAAATAACAGCGTCTGACGGTCTGCAGGCGCGAAACGGATCACTTCATCGATAGCATCGCTGAAGCCCATATCCAGCATCCGGTCTGCCTCATCCATGACCAGCGTGTGTAATGCATCCAGCGAGACCGTACCTTTTTGCAGGTGATCGAGCAGTCGGCCAGGCGTCGCCACAATGATGTGTGGTGGATGCTGAAGCGAATCACGCTGTGCGCCAAACGGTTGTCCGCCACAGAGGGTTAAAATCTTGGTATTAGGCAGGAATCGCGCCAGACGACGCAGCTCGCCCGCGACCTGGTCCGCCAGTTCGCGGGTTGGGCACAGCACCAGAGACTGCGTCTGAAACAGCGCAGCATCAATATGCTGTAGCAGACCCAGACCGAAAGCCGCCGTTTTTCCGCTCCCTGTTTTAGCCTGAACGCGTACATCACGCCCCTCAAGAATGGCGGGCAATGCGGCCGCCTGAACAGGCGTCATGGTGAGGTATCCCAACTCGTTGAGGTTATCGAGTTGGGCGGCGGGCAGTACATTCAGGGTTGAAAAAGCGGTCACAATAGTCTCTCGTGGTCATCTTTGCGGTCAGATGGCGCGTATCCTCGCAGATCTCGGGGTTCGATGCGACAATTTAATCGGTTCTTCATCGGGCGGCGGGTCAGGCATGGGTTGCGGACGCGGAACAGGATCGGGCATCGGTGTCGGATCGGACTGACGTGAATACTGCAGTTGCAGAGCGAGTAAGATGCTCATCATTCCCTCCAGGTTTTACTGACGTCCCTTTTAGGGTAGACGCTGGGGAACAGGAGGCAAAAAAAAGCCGACTAGTTAAGTCGGCGTCGTACGAATCAATTGTGCTATGCAGTAATTCAAAAAAGGAAGTAAGACAATATGGAGCGCAACGCCCATCGCTTGACGTTGCATTCACCTGCGGGAGTAATATTGCACCTTACGGGGTCATTGTTTATTGACTTCGCTCAATTAAAAGAGCGTTTTGATCTCCGTAAAAGCTGAAAAAAGCGTAAATTTACAGCCATTTACTACGATGCAACCACCATGCAACACCACCGATCAAAACAACTAACATGACGCAAAATGCGGTAAAGCCATAATGGGCCGCGCCGCCGGGAATTCCGCCCAGGTTCACGCCAAACAATCCCGTCAGGAATGTGCTCGGCAGAAAGACCATTGCCATCAGCGACATTGTATATGTTCTTCTTGCCAGCGACTCCTGCATCACCTGCGCGATCTCATCCGCCATGACGCCCGTGCGGGCAATACAGGAATCGATTTCATCAAGTCCGCGCCCCAGCCTGTCGGCAATATCCTGCATTCGGCGTCGCTGATCGTCATTCATCCAGTTGAGCCTTTCGCTGGACAGACGCGCGTATACGTCCCGCTGTGGCGTCATATAGCGGCGCATAACAATTAACTGCTTACGCAGGAGCGCCAGAAAACCGCGCGGCGGGATCTGCTGATCGAGCAGGTTATCTTCGAGGTCGATGATTTTATCGTGCAGCTCTTCGATAAACTCACTCGCATGGTCAGTCAGTGCGTCGCAGACATCCACCAGCCAGCTTCCACAATCGGTCGGCCCGGTGCCCTCTTTCAGATCGTTCACGATATCATCCAGCGCCAGAACTTTACGCTGACGGGTGGAGACAATCAGACCATCGTCCATATAAACACGCATCGCGACCAGCTGGTCAGGACGCTCATCGGTGCTGCCGTTAATGCAACGCAAAGTGATGAGCGTGCCGTCCCCCATTCTGCTCACGCGTGGCCGCAGGCTTTCACCCGCCAGCGCATCACGCACGTTGTTCGGCAGGAGCGGCGTCGTGGCCAGCCAGTCGGCACTGTCCGGATGGGTATAGTTAAGGTGTAGCCAGCAGGGATGCTCATTATCAATGACATCGTTGTCTTCCAGCGGTCGGGCACCGCCACGACCATCCAGCACCCAGGCAAAAACTGCATCAGGAACGTTTAGTTCTGATCCTTTTATACTCTCCACCGCGCCTCCCCCTTTTCAGCTCTTTCGTTGTCAGTCTAGCTTTCATCAGGGGTTAAGCAACAACTATGTTTCGCATCGCGCTGAATTCGCTCAGGAAATAACCGTATTCCGCCAGGCGCCTTTTCAGACCGCACGGGAGGGTCATTCAGCGGCGAGAAGTCGAGATAAAAGAGCCCGGTTGACCAGGCTCTTTTCGTGCATCAGAGGGAGTGACCGGGACGCGAGTGGAATGACAGCGGGCCAGCATGAGAAGGCGTGGATTCAGCCTGATACCCCTTTTCGAGCCGGAAGTTACGCGTCCGCGCCTGCAGTTCACTTACCTGATTACGCAGTACATCAGAGGATCCGTTGAGTTCTTCTGCCATCGTAACGTTACTTTGCGTGACCCGTTCCAGCTCAGACAAGGCCAGCGTAATCTGGGAAATGCCTTTCTCCTGCTCTGACGTCGAGGTGAAAATGTCATCCATCAACTGGCTGACATTGCCGGAGCCGGTCACAATTTCTTGCATATTCTTTTCAGCCTCGGACACAACGGTCACGCCCTGAGTGACGTTATTGCTGGTCACTTCAATCAGCGTTTTGATGTTTTTGGCGGCATCCGCACTGCGGTGGGCCAGGTTTCGCACCTCTTCTGCCACCACCGAAAACCCTTTTCCGTGGTCACCGGCTCTGGCCGCCTCAACGGCCGCGTTTAGCGCCAGGATATTCGTCTGGAAGGCAATGCCGTCGATCATTGAGATAATCTCCGTCATTTGCTGTGCACATTCGGTAATGGATTGCATATTGGTGGCCACCTGCCCCATCAACTCGCCACCTTTGCGCGCCTGCAGTGTTGCCCTGTTTGCCTGCTCGCTGGCCAGTCGGGTGTTATCGGCATTATTTCGGGTACTTGCTGCCATCTGCTCCATGCTGGCAGCCGTTTGCACCAGCGATGCAGACTGCTGCTCTGTTTTCACCGAAAGCTGCGCGCTACGCGCGGAGAGTTGATCGGACAAGGTCATGGCGGTTTGCGACGAGGCCCTGATCTCGCGTACCAGGGTCGCGATGTTGCTGGAGAGGCTGTTAATCCCGGGGATTAAACGCCCTGCACAGTTATTGCCAAATTCAGGGATAATCACGCCAAGATTGCCTGCAGTCACTTCTTCAATACTTTTTTTCACAGTATTGATCGGCGTCACAAGATACTTAGTCATGTAGCCCCAGAGCAAAAATAGCGCAACGAAATTGATGATATTAAGTGAAATAAAGAGAGAGGATTTGCTGGAAAATAGAACAACGACACCTGCATCAACCAGGAAAAGACATAAAAGGAACCCGGCAATGAAGGTTCTGACACTAATATTTCTTAGCATAATTATATCCACGATTTTATATTTAGGTCGGCATTAAGATTTATAGCATTCGTGTTGTTGTTTGTCCTGATGAACAACGCTGGTTTCACCTTTCGCCGTTAGCCACCTGAGATTTAACTTAAGTCAGATAAAAACAGGGTATTAGTGAAAATGTTATATGCAGCATCCTGTGATACTGGTTTCCTGCCACTTTAAGCGATACCATCGCCTGCGATGAGACAATATGGCCGCGCTCATATTTAAGGGGCTTTGCTGCAATTATTCGCCTTTGTTTAGCAATGCTTAATAAGTGCCGGAAAGAATATATTTTATATTCACCGCCAGCCTTAACATTTTAATATGACCGGTCGTTTTGCACGATACCTAACTCATATTATTTGAATGCGCACGTACGTTGCCAGTTACAGACGTGCCCGGCAGGCGAAATCGGTAACCCTCTTTGGCGTGGGATTGCATAATGCTCAATATATCGTGGGACCCTGTGTTAATAGCCCTCTCGTATCTGGTGGCCTTTATCGCCTCATTTGTGGCCCTGGACAGCGCCGGAAAAATCCCGCTTTCCAGCCGTAAAACGGCGATGTTCTGGCGTATCGCCGGAGGCGTCACGCTTGGGATCGGGATCTGGTCAATGCACTTCATCGGCATGCTGTCGATGCAAATGCCGATGATAATGAGCTATAACCTCTGGTTAACCCTCGCCTCACTGGGCGTGGCGGTGGTAGCATCCACGGTCGCCATCAATATTGCCGTAACGGGTAAAACCCTTTCCCCTTTTCGATTGATCGTTGCCACGGTGCTCCTGAGTGCTGGCGTGGTCTGTATGCACTTTATCGGTATGGCCGCACTGATGCTGGACAGCCATATTCTCTGGGATCGACGCATTGTTGCCGTGTCCGTGTTGATTGCCGTTATGGCCTCCGGCGCGGCGCTGTGGCTGGCATTCCGCCTGCGGGATATGCGCAAAGGGGTGTTTATCAATCGTATTCTCGCGGCCTGCGTGCTGGGTGTCGCCATCTGCGCGATGCACTACACCGGCATGCATGCCGCCCATTTTCAGGAAATGACGCATTCTCTGCCCGGTGGTATCAGCGAGCTGGGGTTATCGGTCTGGGTTTCTGTCACCACACTGTGCCTGCTCGGCGGTATGTTAATGATTTCGCTCATCGACTCGCACCGGCGGACGAACCGACTGACCGACAACCTACGCCAGCTTAATCGTCAGCTTGAACTGCAGGCGCGGTTTGATGCGCTCACCGGTCTCGCTAATCGCCACCAGATGGACATTCGGATGCAGGATTGCCTGCGCAGCGCATTGCTCAGCAAGAAGCCATTCGCCGTGATTTTCCTCAACGTCGATCATTTCAAACGCATCAACGATACCTGGGGCCACAACACCGGGGATGAGTTGTTAATCTCTCTCGCGCAGCGCATTACCGCCCGCCTTACCCGCGAGATGACCCTCGCCAGGCTTGGCGGCGACGCCTTTATCCTGCTGGTTCCCGAGTGTGACGACGATAAACTCAACGCGCTGCTCACGACATTGCTGGAGGATATGCGCCGCCCGTTTTCACTTTGTGGGCACACGCTGAGCACAACAATCAGCGCGGGTGTCAGCCTCTACCCGCAGGATGGCGAGACGCTGCATGAGCTGAAGCTAAAAGCCGATGCGGCCCTGAATCGCGTCAAAGAGGATGGACGAAACGGCTGGGCCGTCTACCGGAACGAGATGTCAACGGCCATTCCGGCCAACCCCGGCTTCCTGCAGGAGTTAACTCAGGCGCTGGAACGCGATCAGTTTGAACTGTGGTATCAGCCGACCTGGCATGCAAAAGACACCACTATTCACGGTTTTGAAGCCCTTCTGCGCTGGCGGCACCCTGAGCAAGGGGTGTTGCTACCTAATCTGTTTTTACCGTCGCTGGAACAAACGGGGCTGATCATCCCGGTGGGGAACTGGGCGATTGAAGCGGCATGCCGTCAGCTTCATTTCTGGACAGAACAAGGTTTCAGCCAGTGGACATTGTCCTTTAACCTCTCCCCCGTCCAGTTCGAACAGCCGGATATCTTCCACATCATTTCGTCGATGTTGCATAAATATAATCTGTCGCCCTCCCGGCTTATCCTTGAGGTGACGGAAAGTACCGCACTGAAAAATCTCGACCGCAGTATTGAATTACTCAATGCGTTCAATCAAGCCGGGATTACCGTCTCGATTGATGATTTTGGCACCGGCTATTCCAACCTGTTGATGTTGAGCGTTCTGCCCGCTAAAGAGCTAAAAATCGACAAGAGCTTTGTGCACTCGATGCTGGTAAATGAAAAAAGCCGCAAGCTGGTGGAAACCATTATTAATATCGCCAGGACCATGGAAATGAATGTGGTTGCAGAAGGGATCGAGACGCAAGAACAACAGGTGGTGCTGACGGACCTCGGCTGTGATTACCTGCAGGGGTTCCTTTTCTCCCGTCCTTTACCTGCCGAACAGGTTCCCTGGCTGCTGCTGCAAAAAAACTCAGACAAACAAATTATACCCATTGGTAAAATTCACGCGGAACCCGCATATATTTCACAAAAAAATCATGCCTGACCGGGTTAAGTAGAGTATGTTTCAAAGGAGTCCACTCCCGTTAATTCTGTCATGATCCTCAGGCACATTGTGCCGATGTACAGGAATACGCTATGTCGCAAAATTGTTTTGATGCGCTGAATTTAATTAAAACCCCCGTGTGGCTCATTTCTCCTGCTTCAGAACAGATCATTTTTGCAAATGCGGCCGCCGCTCAGATCATGGGCGATAAAACCCTGGATGACCTACGCAAAGGTACCTATTCCGCCAATGCGCATCACGTGCTGTCGATGTATGTGCCTGAACTGAAGAATGAGCAGGAGATCGTCGAAATCTGGACCATCTCCCGCGATGGACATGAAGCCGCGTTGAGCTGCCGTCTTTCACTTGCCCATTTCGTGCCCCAGGGGAATGTTATTGTTTTTGAAGGGCTGACGCAGCAGGTTCTCTCCGGGCTTAAGGCCAGCCGCTCCGCGACCTACCAGCGCAAAAAACAGGGATTTTACGCGCGCTTTTTCCTGACCAACAGCGCGCCAATGCTGCTTATCGATCCGTCCCGGGATGGCCAGATTGTGGATGCCAATCTGGCGGCGCTGACTTTTTACGGTTATGCGCATGATGAAATGTGCAGAAAACATACCTGGGAAATCAATACCCTGGGGCGGGATGTGATCCCCGTGATGACGGAGATTGCCGCGTTGCCAGGCGGCCATAAGCCCCTCAACTTTATCCACCGTCTGGCCGATGGCTCCACCCGCCATGTTCAGACCTATGCCGGGCCGATTGAAATTTACGGCGACAAATTGATGTTGTGCATTATCCACGATATCACCGAGCAAAAAAGGCTGGAGCAGGAGCTGGAACACGCGGCACTGCGTGATTCCATGACGGGCCTGCTCAACCGGCGTCAGTTCTATATCATCACCGACCAGGCCAATACCCATCATCTTCCCGCGCAGCAGCAATTTAGCCTGCTGCTGGTGGATACCGATCACTTCAAAAATATCAACGACCTCTTCGGCCACCTGAAAGGTGATGAGGTACTGATCTCGCTCTCGCGCACGCTGGAAGCCTGTAGCCGCAAAGAGGACCTGGTCTTCCGCTGGGGCGGTGAGGAGTTCGTCATCCTGCTGCCGCGCACCCCGCTCGACACCGCCCTGCAAATCGCCGAAACTGTGCGCGATGCGGTCGCCCGCATCACGATCCCGGGTTTACCTCGTTTCACCGTCAGCATTGGCGTGGCGCGACATAATCCGGGCGAGAGTATGGATGAGCTGTTTAAACGTGTGGACGATGCGCTTTATCGCGCCAAAAGTGATGGGCGCAATAAAGTCCTGGCGGCATGAAACTGGTGTATCTTCGTCAGCCCCGTTACAATGCCCCTCTCGAATAAATGGACCACAGGTGGGTAGATGTGCAATGGGAAAAACAGAAATAATACTCACCATAATTATTTTATTCGTTATTATATTTGGCTTCTGGTTTATTTTCAGCGGTGAGATCTGGTTTCTGGTGGAATACCTTGAGAACAGTATCTACCCCACCTTCGATGCGCTATGACGCATGTTTAATTCCTTGTTTCACCTACCGAATTTGTCAGGTATCAGCACCGGTAAGAGGTGCGTAAAATACGCAACGTTATCCTCCAACAAGTTGATAACGAATCATTAAATCATTTGCTTATTTCGCCCGTTCTCTGACGGGCTTTTTTTATTTCCGGCAATTCAGCTGTGCCAGGCTATATCTTAAACATCGTTAAACCTAAAGGTGAGAAATGATGAGCAAGAAAATCCTGATGTTGGTCGGCGATTACGCCGAAGATTATGAAACAATGGTGCCCTTTCAGGCTTTACAGATGATTGGCCATCAGGTGGACGCTGTCTGCCCGGACAAATCCCGTGGCGACTACATCATGACGGCGATCCATGATTTCGACGGTGCCCAGACCTACAGTGAAAAGCCGGGCCACCGTTTTATCCTCAATGCCGATTTTTCCGCCGTAAAAGAGCAGGATTATGACGCGCTGCTAATCCCGGGCGGACGAGCCCCTGAATATCTCCGGCTAAATGATGACGTGCTGAAACTGGTGCAGGCCTTCGACGCCGCGCGCAAACCGATTGCTGCGGTTTGCCACGGACCGCAACTGCTCGCTGCTGCCGGCATATTAAAAGGACGAACCTGTAGCGCCTATCCCGCCTGTGCGCCTGAAGTCCGCCTCGGCGGCGGGCACTATGCCAATATCGGTATCGATCAGGCGCACGTAGACGGTAATCTGGTCACTGCTCCCGCCTGGCCTGCGCATCCGCAATGGCTGGCGAAATTCAGTGCATTGCTAGAATAACGTTGCCCTGCTCCCGCCAGCAGCGCCTGGCGGGAGCAATCCGCGGGGAATAATGTGTCGCCCGGCGATTTAGCGATCCTGCCGCTCCCACTGCGCTTCCCGCTCACGCGCTTTTCTGCGGGCTTCCTCTTTTTCACGATACAGTGGCGGATAGTAGATGTTCCCCCAGTCCCATTTACCGAACCAGAGACTCATCAGCGTACTAAAGATGAGTATAAGCACGGTATAAAACAGGACGGTTCCGCTTTCACCGCCGTGGCTGAACAGATCGATGACCAGCGAATGCTGCGCGTCGCTAAACCACTGCGGATGGTCATCAAGCATCATGAAAAACAGGATCCCAAAGAGTAAATCCCCGACTTTAAATCGCTCATGAAATTTCGTGCGCCAGTTTGCATTATGTTTTTCATAATAATTCAGCAGGAACTGGTTGTTTTCCTTCAACGCTAAATCAAGTACTTCGCCTGAAGGAACTTCACCCGACCTCTTCTGATAATCACTCTGCGCGCGCAAGAAATCCGGGAAGATTCTGCTGTAGATGAGCTCATTAAGTAATAGCCTGACGATATTGGCTATAAAAGGCATCAGGGTGGTGGCAATCAAACCTAAGGCAGCGAGCGCCACGCAGAAAAAACCCAGATGTTCGGTCCAGTTAAGTGTCTGAACAGGCCAGGTCAACATTCCTTGCCCGCTGTATACCAGCAGCGCCAGATCGGCGAAAAGGACAATATAGATGAAGCGGATAATCCATTGCCATTCCCAGATTTTATCCATAATCCCTAACCCTGCCGGGAAAGACGCTTTCTCTTTCTTTTCATCCGTCATCATTTACCTCCCCTTTGACTCACGGAACAAACATCCCTCGTTCAATAAAGAAAAACTGGCGCAAATGCGCCAGCTCTGAATTTAACGTTCACAACGAAGACCGGCGGTTCCCGGCTCGTCAGTGTTTCTCAATATACATCGTCCGGCTATAAGCCACGTCTTCCGGGTTATTAATGGGGTAACCTTTCACCCATGGTTTGATCAGGCGGCCGTTGGTGTACTGGTAAATAGGTGCGATTGGCGCTTTTTCCGTGAGGATTTTCTCCGCCATGTTGTAGTCTGCGTTACGCGCTTTCGCCGTGTTTTCGAGCGTCGCCTGATGGATAATTTTATCGTACGCCGGATCGTTGAAACGCGAGATATTGCCGCTGTGGGTTGAGGTCAATAACGACAGGAAGGTCGATGGCTCATTGTAATCCCCGACCCATGACGCGCGGATCACATCGAAATTACCGGTATTGCGGCTATCGATGTAGGTTTTCCACTCCTGGTTCTGCAGTTTGACGTCAACGCCGAGGTTTTTCTTCCACATCGAGGCCACCGCAATCGCGATTTTCTGATGGTTTTCTGACGTGTTGTACAACAGGTTCAGCTTCAGCGGGCGCTGAGGGCCATAGCCCGCGGCCTGAAGCAGCGTTTTCGCCTGGGCATTAAGTTCCTGCTGTGACATCTGCTCAAACGGCGAGGTTTCTGGCGTAAACCCTGCCGTCACGTCTGGCGTGAAATGCCAGGCGGGCTTCTCACCGGTTCCTAACACTTTGTCCGCCATGATGCGGCGATCGATGGTCATGCTCAGGGCGAGACGTACACGGGCATCGGCCGTGGGTCCTTTTTGCGTATTAAACGCATAGTAATAGGTGCCCAGCTGAGGCGGTGTATACACCTGTCCCGGAATGTCCTTGAGCAGCTTCTGATACATGTTTTTCGGGAACGATTCGGTGATATCAATATCATCCGCCAGATAGCGTTTAGTGGCCGAGGATTCCTGGTTAATCGGTATGAACGTCACTTTTTGCAGGACGGTTTTGGCGTTATCCCAGTAGTGTGTATTTGGCACCACAACCAGTTTTTCATTCACCACGCGATCTTTCAGAACGTAGGCGCCATTTCCGACCAGAGCCCCCGGACGCGTCCACTCTTTGCCGCTCTCCACATTGGCCTTTTGCACCGGATAGAAGGCAAAGTTTGCCGTCAGATTGCTAAACCACGGCAGCGGTTTATCCAGCTGCACACGTAAGGTTTTTGCATCTACGGCCGTCACGCCCAGCGTATCTGGCGCGGCTTTACCATCAATTATCGCCTGTGCGTTATGGATACCCGCCAGCGCAGCAAACCAGGCAAACGGAGACGTGGTTTTCGGATCAACCAGACGCTGCCAGCTGTAGACAAAATCCTGAGCGGTAACTGGAGAACCGTCAGACCATTTCGCGTTATCACGTAAGGAGAAGGTCCAGATACGGTTATCATTACTCTGCCAGCGCGTCGCCACGCCTGGGGTCAGTTCACCTTTCTCATTCTGATTAACCAGTCCTTCAAAAAGGTCGCGAATGACCTGTATCTCGGGTAATCCCACGGCTTTTGCCGGATCAAGGGAAGCCGGCTCATCTTTAATGTGTCTGACCAGCTCCTGTTTTTGCGCCAGTACCGTGCCCTGTGGCACATCAGCGGCGTACGAAAGTGAAGAGAGTCCGCACAGCAACAGTGCAGCACAGAGACGCGAAACAGGATGCTTCATAAGATCCCCTTTTATGAATTCAGGTAATAAGCAGATGCGTAATTATTTGTTTCGACAATGAGAATTGCAAATACCTTCCTCCGGAAAGTTGATATCCGGCAATTTTCCCGCCATACGGAAACTATTTGATTAACCGCGAGTTTTGCACAACACTGCCAGTAGAGACTTCTTTATCAGGATTTCCTATGGCAATCACCCGACCCAGAGCGGAACGCGGCGCCTTCCCGCCAGGTGCAGAACAGTATGGCCGTTCATTTTTAGGCGCATCGCTGATTTGGTTTCCGGCCCCCGATGCCGATCGCAACAGCGGTTTGATCATTGCCGGCACGCACGGCGACGAGAACTCTTCTGTCGTCACGCTCTCGTGCGCGCTGCGCACGTTGACGCCCAGCTTACGACGTCATCACGTGATTCTGGCCGTCAACCCGGATGGGTGTCAGCTTGGGTTGCGCGCCAATGCGCGGGGCATCGATTTAAACCGTAATTTCCCTGCAGCAAACTGGCGCGCCGGTGAAACGGTTTATCGCTGGAACAGCTCCGCCGAAGAGCGTGACGTTGTCTTACTGACCGGCGACACGCCGGGCTCGGAGCCGGAAACACAGGCGCTGTGCCAGTTAATCCATAAGATCCACCCGGCCTGGGTTGTCACCTTCCACGATCCGCTGGCCTGCATCGAAGATCCGCGGCACACCGAGCTGGGTGAATGGCTGGCGAATGCTTTCGCCCTGCCGCTTGTTTCCAGCGTGGGCTATGAAACCCCTGGCTCATTCGGCAGCTGGTGTGCCGACCTGGGATTACCTTGCATCACCGCGGAATTCCCGCCGATATCGTCAGACGAAGCCAGCGAAAAATATTTAAAGGCCATGGTGGAGCTTCTGCGCTGGCAGCCTCAAAAATGAAGGACGCCGCTGGTAAACGTGAGTGCCGGTGAAACGTCAACCGCCAGCCATGTCGGGCCATCAAGATCGGCAAAACTGACATGATTTACCAGCGGCAGCGCCGCGTTGATCGCCCGGGATGTACAGAGCATGCATCCCAGCATGATTGAAAACCCCTGAGCTTGCGCCTGTTCTGCCAGCGCCAGCGCCTCTGTTAGCCCGCCGGTCTTGTCGAGTTTGATATTGACCATCTCGTAACGGCCCTGCAGTTCAACCAGGCTATCGCACGTATGGCAGCTTTCATCCGCGCAGATGGGCAGCGGGTGGATAAAATTCTTCAGCGCCGCATCATCCTGTGCCGGCAGAGGCTGTTCCAGCATGGCCACGCCCAGGTCGGCCAGCAGCTGACATCGTGCGGCAAGGCCTTCGGGATGCCATGACTCATTCGCATCCACAATTAACGTGGCTGTCGGGACTGCCGAGCGGATAGCGACCATACGCTCGCTGATCAGACGATCGTCAAGCTTCACCTTTAACAGCGTCGCCCCCGCATCAAAGAGTGCTTTTGCGCTGGCGGCCATGTGTTCAGGCTCGCCAATCACCACCGTTTGCGCCGTGACAACCGATGTCGGCAACGTGACGCCTAGCAGCGTCGTCAGCGAGGTTTGCTGTTTGGCAGCCTCCAGGCTCCAGAGTGCGCAGTCAATCGCATTACGTGCCGCGCCGGCGGGTATACGCTGCTGTAACGCCTCGCGGGTGAGCCCTTTTTCCAGATCGGGAACGAGCGTCATGATAAGTGCCATTACCGACGCCAGACTTTCGCCATAGCGCGGGTACGGCGTGCATTCGCCGACGCCCTTAATGCCGTCCTCTTCTATCTCCACCACGACCACACTGGCTTCGCTTCGACTGCCGCGGGAGATCACAAACGGGGTATGCAATGGCCAGGCTTCTTCATAGACCTTAACGCTTCTCATCACTGACTCCTTGCGGCCCGGAAAGGCGAAAAAATTGGTTTGCCGTGTTATCCGCTGATGGCATACACTAGCCCCGACGTTAACTATATGTAAACAGGAAGATATCTATGTCACAACTCGTTCATTTCCAGGGCAACCCGGTTGCTGTTGCAGGTTCCATTCCACAGGCTGGCAGCAAAGCACAGGCTTTTACTCTGGTGGCTAAAGATCTGTCTGACGTCACACTGTCTCAGTTTGCTGGCAAACGCAAAGTCCTGAACATTTTCCCAAGCATCGACACCGGCGTCTGTGCTGCATCCGTGCGCAAATTCAACCAGCTGGCGACGGAAATGGACAACACCGTTGTGCTGTGTATTTCTGCCGATCTGCCGTTCGCCCAGTCCCGTTTCTGCGGTGCTGAAGGTCTGAGCAACGTCATTACCCTCTCCACCCTGCGCAGCCCGGATTTCCTGGAAAACTACGGCGTGAGCATCGCGGAAGGCCCACTGAAAGGCCTGGCAGCGCGCGCTGTACTGGTTATCGATGAAAATGACAACGTCGTGTTCAGCGAACTGGTTAACGAAATCACCACCGAGCCGGATTACACTGCCGCGTTGGACGTGTTGAAAGCATAATGAATGCTTAGCATTCTATATAGCTTAGCAATCTAATGAAATAACAGGGTTTATTTCTCTTTGCAGGCTCTGGAAGACGACACATGACAAACCTCGCACTGGCGGGGTTTTTTATTCCCTTCAAGCTGAATCGTTAAAGCTAAACCCTTCACCGTTCACATTTACTGTGCAAATAATTGTATTGAAGTTAACTTAATTGCGATCTTATTCTCATATTAGACCTTAAATATTCATATTTTCTTCCCCAGTGAAGCACATCACATTTCCCTTCAGGTCAAAACATTAGATTTGCTGACGAAAGCAAATAATCGTTTCAGCAAAAAGGAAGGGATATGAAAATTAAACTGGCTATTACGCTCCTTGCAGCTTTGATTTCGGGTCATGCTGCGGCGAAAACCTGGGTGCTGACAAGCGCTGAAAGCGGCGTGGAGAAAGGAAACTGGAAAATAACGAGCGATGAGCTGAAGGTAAAAGATCAGGCGTTCAGCATTGAACAAAAAGTGTTGCACGGTGGCAAACAGGAAGGCAGCAAAATCCTTGTTATCAGCAGTAAAAGTGGCCTGACCATTACCTTAAGCCCTTCTCGCGGCATGAACCTGCTCCATGTGGAAGGCTTCGGCACCAGAATGGGCTGGGATTCCCCGGTAAAAGAGGTCGTGAACCCGGCATATATTAATCTGGAAAGTCGCAACGGGCTTGGCTGGCTGGAAGGTTTCAACGAGATGATGGTGCGCTGTGGCTATGAGTGGACGGGGCATCCGGTCACGGCTGACGGCCAAATCTACACGCTTCACGGCAAGGCGGGCAATACGCCTGTCTCGCAGGTTGAAGTTGAGGTGGCTGACGCTGCCCCCCATGAAATTCGAATTCGCGGTTTGATCAAAGAGAGCACGTTCAAAAAAGCAGATTTGCAGACCATGACCGAACTGCGTTACGTCCCAGGAACCAACCAGTTCAGTTTGCATGATGTCCTGACAAACCATGCCGATTACCCGCATGATTATCAAATCATCTACCACAGTAACTTTGGTACCCCGATCCTCGAAGAAGGTGCACGCTTCCTTGCCCCGGTCGCGAGCGTCAGTCCATTCAATGACTACGCAAAAGCCGGTGTCAACGACTGGCATACCTATGCCGGGCCAACGAAAGGCTTTGATGAGATGGTGTTTAACCTCAAACCGCTTGCGGATAACAACCACGAAACCCTCGCGGCCGTGGTGAATAAAGCCGGTGATAAAGGGGCGTCCATTCAGTTTGATACCCGCCAGTTGCCGGTGCTGACCTTATGGAAAAATACCGACACCCTGAAGCAAGGTTATGTCACCGGCATTGAGCCGGGTACCAGCTACGCCTACCCGGTCACCATTGAGCGCGAACAAAAACGCGTTAAGCAACTGCAACCGGGAGCCAGCACACAGTTTGATCTGACCTATACCTTGCTCCATAACCCGCAACAGGTGAAAGACGTGGAGAACCGAATTGAATCGCTTCAGGGAGAGACAAAGGTCGACATTAATAGCACCCCTATCGCAAAAGAATGAGTAAAAAAAAGCCTCTTTACAGAGGCTTTTTACCGTTATTCGTCACCCTTCTTCTGATTCAAACCATACTCTCGCAACTTATTGGCAATCGCCGTGTGTGAAACGCCAAGGCGTTTTGCCAGCTTACGGGTGCTTGGATAGCTACGGTATAGTTGCGTCAGCACGGAGCGCTCAAAACGGCTGGTAATGTCATCCAGCGAACCTTCCATCGCCTCTTCACCTACTGACACCGTCCCGGCATCGTAATCCGGTAACAGAATATCCTGCGGACGCAGTTCATAACCTTCCAGCTGCGTCAGTGCGCGGTAAACGGCGTTCTTGAGCTGGCGAATGTTGCCCGGCCAGCCGTAGCGCATGAGCACCGTGCCGAGATCGGCTGAAAGCTTCGGACGCGGTACCCCCTGCTCGTCGGCAAAGCGCGCCACAAAGAGTTCGGTCAGCGGCATGATATCCTGCGGGCAATCGCGCAGCGGTGGGATATTCAGGGTCAGGACATTCAGGCGGTAGTAGAGATCCTCGCGGAATACCCCTTTTTGCACCAGTTCGACCAGGTTTTTCTGCGTCGCACAAATCACACGCACATCCACATGAACTTCGTGATCCTCGCCTACACGGCGGAACGTGCCATCATTGAGGAAGCGCAGCAGCTTAGCCTGCATGCGTGGCGACATTTCACCAATCTCGTCCAGCAGCACGGAGCCGCCGTTAGCCTGCTCGAAGAACCCTTTCTTACCTTCCGGCGCGTGACCAAATAATTCGCTTTCGACGGCATCTTCCGGAATCGAGGCGCAGTTGAGGGCCAGATACGGTTTTGCCGCTCGCGGGCTGGCCAGGTGCACAGCGTGCGCCAGCAGGTCCTTCCCGGTACCGGTATCGCCGGTAATCAGCAGTGGCGCGGTCAGACTCGCGAGTTTGCGCGCCTGGTCTACCACATGCCGCATTTTCGGGCTGACGGCAATAATCTGGCTGAATGCCCCCACATCCTGACTGGAGATATTTTGCAGCTGACGGCCCATGCGCACGGTAGAACGCAGCATGATCACGGCGCCGGTCAGAACGCGCGTGTCGGCCTCGCCTTTCAGATAGACCGGCGTTATCTCCATTAAGAAATTCTGTCCGTGGATAACCACATGCTCGCTGTGGGTGTTCTGCGGGTTGCTGTCCAGCCAGCGCTGGAAGTTAAAGCCGGGAATCAACTGTGCTGCGTTGTGGTTGCTGAGTTTTTCCTGACTCTGCGCGAACAGCTGGCAGCTGGCATGGTTAACACGCTCAACCTTACTTTTTAAATCCAGGGAGAGGAAAGGCTCTGGCATAGCTTCAAGCAATGCGCTCAATGCCAGATGCTCACGCTCCGACGGCATCCAGGGGATGGTGCGTACATCCGTAACGCCAGCGATACGGCGTATTTCTGCCATCAGGCTACTGAACGTATTAAATTCAATTTCGGCAAAATTGAGGTAAATTCGCCCGACAGGATCGATCTCAATGCCACGTAAATCAATGCTACGTAAAACAAGAAGATCGAGTAATTCGCGGGTCAGACCGAGACGGTCTTCACAGAAGACTTCAAGACGCATGGGAAATTCACCGTTTTAAGCCAATAACATTAAAATGATATGTCAGAACACGGTGATCGGGAAGATGGCTGTCAACAAATATTGACAGCCAGCACGATTAATGACCAAACCGGCTACTGAACCGGTTTTTTATTGAGCGTCTCTTTGAGCTGACCGATTAACTCACGTCGGAAATCCCCCAATCGCGGCTTATCGCCATCAATCCACGGCAGTGGACGGCACACTTCCATCGCTTTGATACCCAGACGGGCGGTCAACAAACCGGCGCCAATACCCTGTGCGGCACGGGCAGAGAGACGCGCCGCCAGATCCTGCGACATCCAGTCCATCCCCACTTCCCGCACCAGCTCGCTTGCTCCGGCAAAGGCGATGTTGAGCAATACCAGACGGAACAAGCGAAGGCGGCTGTAGTACCCCAGCTCAATACCGTATAAAGCAGCAATCCGGTTAATCAGACGCAGGTTACGCCAGGCGATAAACGCCATATCCACCAGCGCCAGCGGGCTGACAGCAATCATCAGGGTTGATTCCGCAGCAGAGCGGCTGATTTCGCGCCGCGCCTGGGCATCCAGCACCGGCTGCACCATGTGGGAATACAGCGTCACCACTTCACGATCGTTCTGGGTTTCATGGATAGCGGCATACCAGCGCTGAAGCGCCGGGTGCGACTGGTCAATACCCGCCTGACTGGCCAGCTTTTCACAAAACGCGCGGCCTTTGCCGGTTCCGTGACTGTGGAGCAGATCCCGCGCTTCATCACGCTCATGGGCGCGCTGTCGCAGGCGCCACAGGCGACGCCACTCGGTCGCAACAGACCCGACACCCGCCCCCACAATCAGAGCACCGGCAGCGCAGCCGCCCAACGCGACCCAGTCCTGGGTTTGCCAGGCGTTGACCGCCCACTGGACGCCTTGCCCAACCACGCTGACGCCAAACAATGCCAGCCCGGCAGTCACCATCTTTCGCCATAGGCTGCGTTTTGGGCGTAGCGCGGCTTCCACGACCGCTTCAGCCGGCCCCTCTTCAACAAGCAGCTCTTCGGTCAGCGCCGGGGCAAAATTATCTGCCTGCGGGCCATTAAACGTCTGCGCAGTTTTAAACGCCTCCGGGTGCTCTTGCTCAAGCGTTCCGGTAAAATCAATGCGCGGTTTTAACGGTTCCGTCATCGCAATTTATCTCCAATCAAAAACTCCAGCGCCGCATCCAGACGGATATGCGGTAACGGCTGATCGACCGTCATGGCCTGCGGGCGGAAGGCTTCAAACTGGAAGCCCTGGTTCTGCCAGAAGGCCGGCCCCGGAAGGCGTGCGGGCACTTCGCCCGGATAGACAGTAAGCGGTTCGCCGTCGCTGAGACGGTTCCCGCGCAATGCCGGTATTTTCTCGCCATTAAGGTCAATCAACCCACTCTGTGTCGCCTGTACGGAAGCCAGTCCAAGGCAATCCATGCTGATCCCTTCGAACGCGGCATTCTGCCAGGCGTCCTGCACCAGTTGCTGCAGCAGCGACACCATATTGGCATGCTGATCGACCGTCACGTGATCGGCTTTTGTGGCCGCAAACAGCAGCTTGTCGATAACGGGTGAGAAGAGACGGCGAAACAGCGTGCGCTGCCCGTAGTGAAAACTTTGCATTAACTGTGTCAGCGCCAGGCGCATATCGTTGAAGGCCTGCGGCCCGCTGTTCAGCGGTTGCAGGCAATCCACCAGCACAATCTGGCGATCAAAACGTAAAAAGTGGTTTTTATAAAAATCTTTCACCACTTTTTCACAGTAGTAATTGTAACGCTCGCGCAGCATTCCGGCATTAGTGTGTTTGTCCGCCTGGGCCAGTTTTGACTCCCCGATGCCATCCACGTCCGGCCACGGGAAAAACTGCAGCGCAGGTGCGCCCGCCAAATCTCCCGGCAGAACAAAACGGCCCGGCTGGATGAAATGCAGCCCTTCCTGCTTACACTGATGCAGATACTCCGTCCAGGCCTCGGCAATCGCCGCCAGCCGGTTTTCATCGGCAGGCGCCAGCGGATCCAGGCCTTCGCACAGTTTTCGCCATTTCGTCGACCACTCGGCGCGGTTGCCCTGCAACAGCCCCGTCATCTGTCGTGACCAGTTGAGATAGTCCTGTGCCAGCATAGGTAAATCGAGCAACCACTCACCGGGGTAATCCACAATTTCCAGATACAGGGTGGAGGTATCCTTGAAGTGGCGCATCAGGGATTCATTAGAGCGAAAACGCAGCGCAAGGCGAATTTCACTCACCCCGCGCGTCGGCGTCGGCCAGGCGGGCGGTTCACCATAAAGCTGAGCCAGCCCTTCATCATAGGTAAAGCGGGGGATGCCAAAATCGCGCTGAGGCACACGTTTAACCCCCAGCAGGCGCTCTTCCCGCACGGCGCTCAGCAGCGGCAGCCGCGCCCCACTGTGCAGGTTAAGCAGCTGGTTCACCATCGCGGTGATAAACGCCGTCTTGCCGCTGCGGCTCAGCCCCGTCACCGCCAGACGCAGATGACGGTCAACGCCGCGGTTCACCAGTGAATTGAGTTCGTTCTTAAGTCGCTTCATCGCCGTCCTTCATTGCCCGGAAGCCTCAAATACATTGCTTCAGAATACAATAAATGGGGGCAGATCGTTGATTATCAATTCTTATTTATTGCTATTGCCGTTTTCTCTCCAGTAAGATGAACGACATTGCTGTTAGTCAGGAGTGAGTAAGGTGTATGTCACCCACCATCTATGATATCGCACGGGTTGCCGGCGTTTCGAAATCAACCGTCTCCCGCGTTCTGAATAAACAAACGAATATTTCTCCTGAAGCGCGTGAAAAAGTGTTGAAGGCGATTGACGAATTAAATTATCAACCCAATAAACTCGCCCGCGCCCTGACCTCTTCTGGCTTCGACGCCATTATGGTTATTTCGACACGCTCGACGAAAACCACCGCCGGCAACCCTTTTTTCTCTGATGTTCTGCATGCCATTACAGCCAAAGCTGAAGAGGAAGGTTTTGATGTTATTTTGCAAACCTCGAAAAGCAGTGAAGACGATCTGCTGAAATGCGAAAGTAAAATAAAACAAAAAATGATTAAAGGGATCATCATGCTGAGCTCACCGGCAAATGAATCCTTTTTCACAACGCTGGATGCTTATGGCGTACCGGTGGTCGTCATCGGGAAAGTCGAAGGTGATTTTCAGAATATTTACTCGGTCGACACGGATAATTTTCACGACAGCGCCACGCTAACAGAAACCTTTATTAAAAATGGCCGACGTAACATTGCCTGTCTGCATGCGCCGCTCAATTATCATGTTTCGATTGATCGTCTTGCCGGTTATAAAGCCAGCCTGGAAAAGCACGGCATCGCCATTAACCCGGCGTGGATCATCGACGGCGGATATACCCATGAAAGCGCGCTTGCCGCGGCCACAGAATTGCTCTCCTCGGCCACGCCACCTGATGCGGTATTTGCCACCGACAGCATGAAGTTACTCAGCCTTTATCGCGCGGCGGATACTCTGGATCTGAGGATCCCCGAGCAGGTGGTGATTGCAGGATACAGTGACCCGATGCTCTCCCTCATTTTAACGCCAGCACCCGGGGGCTTTGATATCCCAACCCGCAAGCTGGGTGAAGAGAGCTGCAATCTTCTTTTCAGGCGTATCGCCGGTCAGCCTGCGCCACAAAAAGTGCTTGTCGATACCCGCTTTACGTTAGCGCCCTCTCTTCGCTAAAACCAGGGGCTGAAAGCCCCTGGCATCCGGTCTGTCAGAACGCGTAATTAACGCCAACACCCGCGTAGTGGAAACGGTCGCTGTCGCCTTCGTCATGGTTTTCCCATTCGTAGGCGTATTCCAGCGTCATGGATAATCCATTGTTGAAGTCATACGCGTACAGTAAACCCAGTCGGTTGAAATCGTGTCCTTCACGATCGGGATCGTCCTGCCAGTCCCAGTTCGACCAGCGATCCAGCCCCAGACGGGTATATGGCGTGAGCGTCGTCTGGCCTAATGAAACAGGCAGATACGCGCGAATTTCCTGCGTTGAAAATTCGCCGTTATTACGTGAACTGTCCATATTGAAACCGCGCTCAAGATAATAGTTCACTTTAGCAGAGAAGGTTTCATTAATGGTCCAGGTAAAACCCGTTTCCGTTTCTACACGGCTGTCGGCATAACCGGTTTTTTCCAGGTCATTTGCAAACTGATACATGGCAAACCAGCCACCAAAACGCCAGTCGTCGGACAATTTAATATCCCAGTCCGGCTGAATTTTGTAGCGCTGCATATTTGCGCTACCGTCTTTGGCACCGTGTTCATCTTTAAAATGATAACCGTAATTACGGAAACCGCCGGTCAACCCGAGTGTAAAATCATCGGTGCCAATAAAGCGATAGCGTAATTCAAATTCCGGACGGTCAAAATAGGTCCCACGGGTCATGCTGCTGTAATCAACCGGTCCTTCCTGATACATTGCCAGCGAAAGGGTCCAGGCATCCCACGTGGCATTAAACCATACAGAGGGTTCATATAATCCATCTTTATCGTCGCCCTGACCTTCGACGTTTTCAATTTCATACATGGCACCGATATTAAATTCCCAGTGTTTTGCTGATTCCGTTGCGTGCGCGCAGCTAACCCCTGCGCACAGAACGAGCGCAGCACGTCTTAGTAGAGTACTCATTTAAATGTTCCCTTTATAATTAACTCAAAAAAAACCGGAAATTTGCATTTCCGGCGAACGCCTTTCTTATCTAATAGCCACTTCAGTATCAGCGTCGAAGAAATGACATTTATTCATATCGAACTGGATGCCGATACTATCCCCGGCCGCATAATCATTTACCGCTCCTGCACGAACGACCAGCTCATGCCCGCCCACGGTGGCATAGAGCATGAACTCAGCCCCGGTCAGTTCGGCCACGCTGACTTTTGCCGTAATATCATCCCCACGGCTTTGCAGCGTCAGAATATCTTCCGGCCGGATCCCAAAGACCACGGCTTTACGCTGATATCCGGCGGCATTCACCGCCGCCAGCGTGTCTTCAGGTATCTCCAGACGCAGCGTTTCCGTCACGAAATAGCGATCGTCTATCGCGCCCCGAATAAAATTCATTGCCGGTGATCCGATGAAGCCCGCCACAAACATATTCGCCGGTTCGTTGTAGACCTGCTTAGGTGCCCCCACCTGCTGAATAACGCCATCCTTGAGGATCACAATGCGGGTCGCCATCGTCATCGCTTCCGTCTGATCGTGGGTCACGTAAATCATTGTGGTGTTGAGCTTCTGGTGCAGCTTGCTGATTTCAGCGCGCATTTGCACACGCAGCTTGGCGTCGAGGTTAGAAAGCGGTTCATCCATCAGGAAGACGCCGGCTTCGCGCACAATCGCCCTTCCTAACGCCACGCGCTGACGTTGGCCACCCGACAATGCGCCAGGTTTACGCGTGAGGTAATCACGCAACCCCAGGATTTGTGCCGCCCAGTTCACGCGCTCTTCAATGACCGCAGGGGCAATTTTCTGCATCTTCAGGCCAAACGCCATGTTGTCGTAAACCGTCATATGCGGATAAAGCGCATAGTTCTGGAAAACCATCGCAATGTCGCGGGACTTGGCGGGCACATCGTTCATACAGACGCCGTCAATCACCAGCTCACCGGCGGAGATCTCCTCCAGCCCGGCAATCATACGAAGCGTCGTCGATTTACCGCACCCCGAGGGACCCACAAAGACGATAAACTCCTTGTCCTCAATTTCGAGGTTAAAATCCTTAACCACATGGACCTGGTTATCGTAGATTTTCTGAATATGTTTCAGAGACAGTTGAGCCATTTTTAATTCCTTATCATTACCGTTCGGGATGCCCAGAAATCCGTCAGGCATTTCCAGGTCAGTTCCTGCGTTGAATGAAGTTGTAATCCCGCATGGTTCAGGCCAGGCCCAATCCCGACCGAGAGCATTCCCGCCGCGTTGATTGCCTCAACGCCGGCTGCAGCATCTTCTATTCCGATAGCCTGCTCGGGGCGCACGTTCAGCCCGGTGCAGGCCGCAAGAAAGATCTCCGGGTCCGGTTTTGAGCGGGCAATGCGCGAGGCATCGGCGCAGAAATCAAAAGCCCTCTCAATGCCCAGCGCCTGCAAAATACCGGGGGCGTTAAGGGACACAGAGGCCAGCCCGATTTTGACGTTCGCCGCACGAATTTCCGCCAGCACCTCGCGGATGCCCGGAAGCAGAGAATCCTGCGTCAACGACGCCAGAGACCCGACGTAGCGCGCGTTCTTTTTATCCGCGAGCGCCTGCCGCTGCTGGTCGTTAAACTCCCCCTCTTTTCCGCCATGGCGCAGGATCCGTTGTAGCGATTCCATACGGCTTATCCCTTTCAGCTCGTCGTTGAACGCCACGTCGAGCGAGATGCCAATTTCCTGCGCCACGGCACGCCAGGCCAGAAAATGCAGATGCGCGGTATCGGTGATCACACCATCAAGATCAAAGACAACGGCCTCAGGCATCATGATTTGCTCCCGTGGTAGCGGTCCCATAAGTAGATGTAAAAAAATCCCTGAAAGAACAGACCTGCCGATCCGTTATGCACAGGGTTTTACCCCACAGCGTTAAGGTCACCGGTGCAGTGGTTTCAATCGTTAAAACATCATTTTCAAACGTGAAGTGCATGCGCGCGTTTCTCCATCGCAGCGGGAAAGCCAGTTTTCGCCAGTGGGCAGGCAGCTTCGGGGCAAGATGCAATTCCCCCTGGACGATCTGCATGCCGGCAAATCCCTGAATAACGCCGGACCAGATAGCCCCGGTGGCGGCAGCATGAATCCCGTCATCGCAGCTGTGCGGATCGTCGCCCAGATCGATGGCGATACCCTCGCGCCAGAAGGCGTAGGCCCTTTCCGTATCGCCACACCGGGCAGCAACAATTCCATGAATCGCTTTGCTCAGCGAAGAGTCGTGTATGGTACGCGGCTCGTAGTACGCCAGGTTGGCAACACACTGCTGCGGGGTAAACCGTTCCGGCAGCAGGTAGTTGAGCATCACCACGTCGGCCTGTTTAAGAATCTGCATCTCGTTCACTTCCGCGCGGGAGTAATCGAGCAGAATGGTCTGTTTACCCGCTTTCGCCTTATAGCGGCTCAGATCGATTGCCGGTTTCGCCATGAAGGTGTCATCCTGAGGAAGGACCCCTTCTGCGTTGGCTTGCGGTAACCACAAACGGGACATAAACCGGCTGGCATTCTCCATGAAGCCGGCATCTTCACGATTGAACATCGCCATAAACTGGCGCGCACAGGCGACATTGTGCCAGGCCAGATAGTTGGTGTAGGCATTGTTATTGACGTGCTCCGTGTACTCATCCGGCCCGATCACATCGTGGATTTCCAGGCGATCATTGACTTCCGTCGCCCGCCCCATCCAGAACGTTGCCGTCTCTATCAGTAGCGTCAGCCCTTCGTTACGCATAAAAGCGTCATCATGTGTCGCCTGCCAGTAGGCCACGACAGCCCAGGCAATGTCCGCCACAATGTGATGTTCTGCCAGCGCAGAGGCCACTTTCTGGCGCGTGCCCGTGCGGATGTTGATTGCTGCATATTCCGGCGTTTCCTCCTGACCGCTCGCGGCACTCTCCCAGGGGAAAAGTGCGCCAGGCCAGCCGTTGCGACGCGCTTTTTCACGAGCCCCGGCCAGGTTGAGCCAGCGATAACGCAGCAGACTGCGGGCGACATGCGGACGCGTAAAGAGATGGAAAGGCAGCAAGAAAATTTCGGTATCCCAGAAGACGTGGCCTTTATACCCTTCGCCGGTCAATCCTTTCGCGGCGATACTGCAGCGCTCATTGTCGGCAGGCGTCATGGCGGTCAAATGCCAGACGGTATAATCCAGCGCGAGCTGATCCTGCGGTTCCGCAGACGTTACCGCCACCCGCGCATCTCGCCAGACGTCTTCCCAGGCGCAGGCAGAGCTCTCCAGCAACGATGCGTAGCCTCGTGCTGCGCACACCTTGAGTTCGGCCAGTGCGTTACGCGCAAACGACGCCTGCGAAAGGGCTTTGTCACTGCGGTGGGCGACCCAGACGATCTTTTCAAGCGTGACAGTGTCACCCTGCGAAACGTTCAGGTCGTAATGCGCACTGATGCGACGATTTTTAGCGGTAAAGCAGCTTTCGCTACCCGCTGAAAGCCGGCAGAACGCGGATATAACGACGTCAGAGACTCGGTCCTGCGTTTCATACACGCCCTGCATACAGTTCTGGTCGAATACCCGGACTGAAATCTCATCCAGATGCTGCCTGCCGCTGTTGGTTTGCGTCGCATCGATTCCGGTTTTCAACACCACCTGCGAGGGCCCATCAAGGGGAGTGATGGCGAGTTGCATTGCCACTAACGGCAGCTGAGCGAGAGAAACGAAACGACGGCTCTCCAGGCGGTAGCGTTTCCCGTCGGGCGAGCGCCAGAGCACGCTGCGACGCAGTTCACCATTGGCAAACGCCAGCTCGCGCTGCCACTCAAGAAGCGCCCCGGAAAGCAGGGTAAAATTCACACCATCCAGTTCAACCTCAATACCGGTAATATCCGGCAGGTTGATTAACTCCGTGGTCTCATTGCGACCTGCGCGATGATAAAGCCCGGCGAGATACATGCCCCTGGTTTGCTGGGTGTAATCCTCTTCGTGTGCCGCGCGAATGCCCATGTAGCCATTGCCGCAAGCCATGATGGAGGCGTATTTATTCAGACTGTGGGGAGAGAAGCCCGGTTCGGTTAAAACAGACACATTCAGCATAACGTCACGCTTTCCCCTGTATCCGCCGATTCATAAAGCGCGGCAACAAGTTGCTGGATAACCAGCCCCTGTTCCGCATCTGCGATCATAACCGGCTCTCCCAGCACATGGCGTACAAACGCCTCCATGCTGCGCAGGTGACGCTGGTCGTCTGCCTCATCACGCTGCATGAGGGTCTGTAAAACGCCCGCCTCATCGTGGTAAATGTGAGCCGGGAAGAGCGTGGCCCCCGCCTTTTCGCCACAGAATGAAACATTCATGATCGACTGCTCGCGGATATTCAGCGCAAACGAGGTATCCAGGCGCAGAACGCCGCCATTGCAGAATTCAATTGTGCCAAACAAAGCATCTTCAACGGTAAACCGGGCGGGATCCCACTCGCCAAACTGTCCACTGTTTTTACGGTTCCCCAGCTTCTGGAAGCTGTGGGCGGTCACCCTTTTTACCGCCGGGAAACCCAGCACATACATCGCGGCATCCAGCATATGAATACCGATATCGATAAGCGGTCCGCCGCCCTGTAGCGATTTGTTCGTAAAGACGCCCCAGCCCGGCACGCCGCAACGACGCAGCGCCTGCGCCGACGTAAAGTAGATCTCACCTAATGCCCCGTTTGTGACAGCGTCACGTAGCAGCTGCGTGTCGAGCGCAAACCGATGGTGAAAATCATACGCCAGTACTTTTCCCGCTTTACGGGCCGCCATGCGCATCTGGTCAGCCTGTTGCGGCGTCATGGCAGGCGGTTTTTCGCACATCACATGACATCCGGCCTCCAGTGCCGCCATGACATGTTCAAAATGGAACCGGTTTGGTGAGCAGACGCTGACCACATCAGGTTTTACCGCCTGCAGCATTTCAGATGCATTCTGCCAGACCGAAGGAATTGCATGACGTTCCGCAAACGCCTGTGCCTGTTCAAGGCCGCTGTCCATGACAGCGACCATTTGAACATCACTGCGTGTGGCGTAATACGAGGCATGCACTTTGTCCGCGACCTGCCCGGCGCCAATAATGGCGACGCGCAGAAGCGAAGGTGTTGAAGCACTCATCACGCTCGTCATCCTTAGCATTCACGCAGATACGTGAGTGAATCCTGGTAAGCCTGGGCCGGATCGTCGGCGCGGACACGGCACTCATACACCACGTAGCCCTGATAGTTGTCCGCACGAAGCTGCCCGAACAACGTGGCAAAATCCAGCGTCCCGCTGCCAGGCTGATAGCGATGGTTATCGGCGATATGCACATGACCCAGCAGATCCCGGTTGCGATGCAGCGCCTCTGTTAGCGAATCTTCTTCGATATTCATGTGGTAAAAGTCGCCGATGATCTGCACATGTCTGAGCGCGTTTTCTTCGATATAGCGACGCGCATCCGCGAGCGTGTTGATCATGTGATCCTGGTAGCGGTTGAGCGGCTCAAGGTAAACGGTGGTCCCGGTACGCGCCGCCACCTCATCCAGATAACGCAGCGAAGCACTCACCGCTTCGCGGTCACCCGCCAGGCTGCGTGGAGAGGTCATCGGCGGCAAGCGGAAGGTAAACATTCCCCAGGCGGCGGGCACAATAATCCCCTTTCCACCCACTTCAGCCAGTGCTTCCAGGATGCGTTCGATCTGTTTTAATCCGTTCAGACGACGTTCTTCAATGAAGTCACCAATCCAGCCGTCATACCCCCCGCAGGCGGTGGTCACCGGCAGGCCCGTGGCGGTGATTGCGGCTTTCACTTCATCGAGATTATCCACCAGCAGTTTGCCGTCAATTTCAAAGCCATCAAAACCCATCGCTTTGATGTACTGGAATTTCTCCAGAATAGAAGTCGGGAAAAAGGCCTGGTTTTGCGTTGCGATTTTCATTGATGCTCTCCTTAGCTTAAAAAGTGACGCCCATCTTGATGCTCAGTTCCGGATGCTGATCGACATACTTCATGTAGCTCTCAGCGCTGGTGGTAAAGGTGACAACCGGGTCAATCAGATCTTCGCAGTTCAGATAACCGTTCATCAGCAGTTCCCAGCAGGTCTCTTCAATACGCTTGCGGCTCCAGCGCGGGTAATCCGGGTTGGGTTCGCTGCAGGCGCGCGAGAAAACGATTTTCGCGTTATTGAAGTGGGCTTCACGCCCCAGATTGAACCCTTCTGCGAACGGTTTCGCGAAAGCCACGTAGGCGATCGTTCCACCGTAGGCGAGCCCGCGCAGCGCAGACTGCAATGCATCGGCAAAACCGCTGGTTTCGATAATCACGTCAGCGCCCTGCTTTCCGGTCAGTTTTTTAATCTCCAGACCGACATCGGTACCAAACGGATTGAGGCAGTAATCGGCCCCGTGACGGCGGGCAATTTCGCAGCGATGTTCGATAGGATCGACACCGATGACGATGGATGCACCGGCTTTTTTCGCCAGCTGAATCGCAATCTGCCCAATGGCACCCAGTCCGACTACAACGACAAAATCCCCCACCCGCACGTTAGCATCACGCACGCCGCTCATGGCGAACTGCGCAGGGTCGTAACAGACGGCATTTTTCCAGGAAGACCCTTGCGGCATTTTGCGCAGCTTGTAGTTATTAACGGCATTCACGATGACCGTCTCCTGCAGCGGCCCATAACAGCAGACACGGTCGCCCGTCTGGTACTCCGTCACGTCATCGCCGCATTCGATAATGTCGCCAACGATCATGTTGCCCAGCTGGAACTTACCAAACTCAATGCCCCGCGCCGCGCCCTCTTCACGCGGGGTAAACATCTGCCACTCCGCGTTAAACTCCTCATCAATGAAGGGACTTGCCGCCCGGAAATCTACCACTTCGGTGCCGTGTTTTGGCGCACCGAAGCGCGCACGAATTTTCACTTCATGGACGGCAACAGGACGATCTTCATATTCCACCAGCGCCGCTACACGAGGCGCTGTCGCAACTAACTTTTTCATGACTGACTCCTAGTTAAAACTGGCCGCCTCAGCCTTTAACGCCACCGGCGGTCAAACCACTTTTGATAAAACGTTCAGACAGTGCGTACATGATGACCACCGGAAGCGCTGTCACCAGCGATGCCGCCATCATCCGACCCCAGATATAATCTGGCGTGCTAAAGAGGGTGTTCAGCCCAACCGGCAAGGTGAAATTGCTGGCGCTGGACAGGAAAATGGATGCAAACAGGTAGTCGTTCCATGCCACCATGAAGCAGTAGACGAACACCGACACGAGGCCGGAAATCGCCAGCGGAACGGTAATGCGGAAGATAATTTGCAGGCGGTTAAGCCCGTCCATCATCGCGGCTTCTTCTATTTCATCCGGAATGGTGTCGAAATAGCTGCGCAGCATAAAGACGGCTGTCGGCAGCGTCTGGGTCACCATGGTGATAATCAGCGCCAGTTCCGTGTCATAGATCCCCAGCGCGGTGATGATTTTGAACAGCGGCACCACCAGCAAAATCCCCGAGAACATATAGACGGTGTAAAAACTCGCATTGATCGTCGTGCGTCCTTTAAAACGCAGTTTGGATAACGCGTAAGCCCCCAGCGTGCCGAGAAAAACGGCAATTATCGACGAGGTCAGCGAGACCACCATGCTGTTTCTGAAGTAATCCACAAACGGGAAAATCAGCGGATTAAAGATGTCGATGTAATGCTGCAGCGTCCACGCCTGCGGCAGGATGGTCGGATGGAGCGATATCGCCTCTTTCGCGCTCTTAAGCGAGGTCATTAACATCACAAAGAACGGGAACAGCGTGATGATCAGAAACACCGCCAGCCCCAGATAAAAACCGAGACGGCTCAGTACGCGTTTATTTGTTGCCATTGAGGTTTACCCTTTTTCTGGTCAGCAGAATGACGGCGAAGATGATCACGAACAGCACCACGGAGATGGCAGCGGCTTTCCCGAGGTCATTGAAGGCAAATGCGGTCTTGTAGAGATAGACGCCCAAAATATCGACCTTGGTGGTCAGGAGATAAACATCAGCGAACATATAGAACATCCAGATGGTTCGCAGTGTAATCACCGTGGCCAGCACCGGCATAATGGCGGGCAGCGTGACGATACGAAAACGCTGCCAGGCATTTGCCCCATCCATTTCCGCGGCTTCGTACAGCGATTTATCAATGGTCTGCAATATCGCGAGGAACGAGATAAACGCGTAGGGGAAGTAACGCCAGATGGCGAACAGCACCACCAGCACAAAACTGCTGCCCGGGTTGTCGAACCACAGCGGCGCCTGGTCATACAGGTGCAACAGATCGACACCCAGATAGTTCACAATGCCGTAGCCGTTGTTGAACATGTATTTCCATGCAAACACCAGCGAGATGGATGGTGTGACGTAGGACAAAATCACCAGTGAACGCGCCGTTTTCCGCAGGCGAAATTCCCGGTTAAAAAAGAGGGCAACGGCCAGCCCCAGCGCCGTGCTGCCCATCACCACCAGGGCGGTGTACCAGAACGTCATCCACAGGGAGTGCCAGAATGCGCCATCGCTGAGGATACGAACATAGTTATCCAGCCCGACAAACACGGCGCTAATGCGCGGGTTAAGCGGCAAACGTAAAAAGCTGATTTCAATATTGGAAATCATCGGCCAGGCCACCAGGCCCCCCAGCAAAATCAGGCTGGGGGCCAACAGCAGCATGGCGAAAGGCATATCTGAACGACCAGAAAACAACGTCTTCATAATTTCCTTCCGCAGAGCGCTCCTATCGTTGTGAAATCAGGTCAGTCAGTCGCTTCTGGCTGTTGCTTAACGTTGCAGTGAGATCCTGTTGACCTACTGTGACGTTATGCACCATGGAACTGATGATGCCGGACCCCGTTACATCACCCATGCGGGTAAAGTTTTTGTCGCCCACGGCGCCAAATACCTGCACATTCGGGAACTGGGCGATAAGCTCATAGGGAAGTTGACCAAACGCTTTAATGACCTCGTTGTCTTTCCAGGAGTCCGTGCCGACAACCAGTTTGTTCACCGGCAGCGCGGCACCCGGGGACATCATCACCCAGTCAGACGCGTTCTGTGCCTGCTCCATCCAGGTGACAAACTTCTGTGCAGCCTGTGTTTCATCTTCGGTTTGACCGGAGGTGATCGTCAGCGATGTGACCATGCCGTAGACCGCTGAAGACGTTTCAGTCGGAACGACAAAGCCCAGGTTGGCTGGGTTGCCGTCTTTATAGACCGCCGGCAGGATATAGGTGGAATACACCGCCATCGGCGCCGAACCATTCATAAAGGCATCTTTAATCTCCATGACATCGTTCGAGCCCGGCATGGTGGTCGCGGCCAGTGCTTTATAGAACGCCAGCGCGTTCACCATTTCCGGGGTATCAATGTTGATTTTCCCGTTGGCGTCAAAAACGTTCGCGCCACCGGAAAGCGCAAACTGAGAAAACGCCTGCTCGGTCATCACGCTTTCCGCCGTGGGTAGCGCAATGCCATAGCGTTTTTTAGCCGGATCGTTGAGGCGTTGGCTGGCTTTCAGCAACTGTTCCCAGTTATGCGGCTCCTCAATACCCGCCGCAGCAAGCACATCTTTGTGATACCAGACGCCGGACAGCCAGGCGCTGATTGGCACCCCCGTCCAGGCTGAGCCGTCTTCCGTGCGAACGACACGTAAGATTCCGTCATAGAAGGTGTTTTCGCCCACCGCTTTGATGGCGGCGTTGATCGCATCCCGGTCCAGCAGCTGCTCTTTATCCATGACTTTTGCGTAGTCATGGCTGACCTCAATGACCTCAGGCAGCGCACCGGTGCGGGCCAACGTAATCACTTTGGTGTTGTAGGCATCCTCTTCTACCGGTACCTGTTTCACCGTAATCGTCGGGTTCTCTTTCTCGAATTTTTCAATCAGTTTTGTAATTACCGCCTGACGCTCCTGTTCAACTGAGGAGTGCATAAACTCAATGGTGACAGCAGAGGGTTTGTCATCCTTACAGCCTGACAACAAGGCGCACGAAACCAGTGCTGATATCAGCACAATTTTGGGCATATTCATGTTTAAGGTCCTTTTTTAGTTTTCTTTAACCCACAACACCTGCCATGGATTAAGGGTCAGAGTCGTACCAGTAATATCTTTCCCGGCGATCAATTCCCTGCCGGATGGAATATTCGACTCAAGCGTTTGAACGCGATCGCTGAAATTAAATAACGCGGTAACTTTTTCGCCACTTTGCGCAATACGCATTATTTTTAATACATGCTCGCCTGCCGTACTAAAACAAGCCTGACTGTCAGGATGGAATGCTTTTTCTGCACGCCTTAGGGCGATTAATTCACGCAATCTATAATAGACTTTCTGCCGCAGGCTATTTTCGTTCTCAAGCTCACTGTCGATTTCACCGGCGAGATATTTTTTGCGGTTAATCGCACGATTATATCCCAGGCGCTCCACGCCCTCATAATCATTACGCGAGCCAAGAATACTTTGAATATAGACGGCAGGCACGCCGGGGAAACTCAGGAGTACAGCATGAGCCAGAATAAACCGGGCAATACGGTGATTGTCATCGCAGTCCCTTGTGCTTAACGCATCAAGATAAGTGACATTGATTTCATACGGGCTTCGCGTTCCATCCGGATTGTTTTTCCAGTTGACCAGCGCCCCCTCGGCCTGAAGTTTCTCTACCAGCGAGAGGATCTCAGACTCGGGTAAAATTCCGCGTAACGGATTGAGGCCAATCCCGTCATGCGAGGCCAAAAAGTTAAACCAGGTGGTTTTCGTGGAAGGAAGCGTCAACGACGACGCCCACTGACACAGCGCCCGGACATCCTGACGGTGTAGCGCATGCAGCACAAGCGGCGGCAAGGAGAACTGATACACCATCTGCGCTTCATTGTTGCCGTCACCAAAGTAGGCAACGTTGTCTTTATGCGGGACATTGGTCTCAGTGATTATCACCGTACCCGGCGCGACAGCCTCGGTAATGGCACGGAAAAGCTGGATAAGCTGATGGGTTTGTTCCAGATGGATACAGCTCGTTCCGGGTATCTTCCACATAAACCCAACGGCATCCAGACGAATGTAGCGCGCCCCTTCAGTCAGGTAGTGCAGCAGCACGTCTACCATCGCAATCAGAACCTGAGGAGAGGCAAAATTGAGATCGACCTGGTCGCTGCTGAAGGTGGTCCACAGGTGGCGTACGCTGCCATCGTGAAGCGTAAACGGCGTGAGGAGGGGCAAAGCACGCGGTCGCGTGACGGCCGACAGATCCGTTTCAGGGTCAACAGAAATGAAGAAATCGTTATACCCCGGCATTTGCTTAAGGTAATTCGCGAACCATTGACTTTGCGCCGACATGTGATTGCAGACGAAATCAAACATCAAACTGGCTGATTGTTTTAATTCGGCGATGTCCTGCCACGTTCCTGTTTCTGGTGCGACGTCGCGGTAATCAATAACAGAAAAACCGTCGTCAGAAGACCACGGATAAAAAGGTAAAAGATGAACATGTGAAAAGGAGTGAGAGAGCCACTTATTATAAAACCGTGTGAAAACCGGCAGGGCTTTCTCCCCTTCTGCCGAAAACTGATCGGCATACGTAATCAGGACAACATCTTTTTCATCCCACCCCACCTTACGCTTATCTGTAATAACAGAAATCGCGTTATCAATCTTTTCCAGCAACACCGAAAAATGGGTATCGGAAAATGATTCCCCGTATACAAGATTAATGATTTCTTTAATTTTAGCCTGCATTTTATTTTCCATGGTAGCGGTCCCACGGAACGCAATCTACTCCCATGAAAAATATCTGTCAACGGACCGGGACGCAGAAAAAGGCGATTGCAAAGCAGCTCAACGCAGTATTGTGAGCTGCCGCAAAGAAAGAAAGGGAAAGCGAAGAAGTATCGCTAGCCTGCCCCGAAAACGAGAAAGGCTAACGTACGCAGGAATTATTGGGGAAAGTAGCGGCGTGAAAGCCGTTTTGCCACTTTTTGCAGCAGAGGTTCGAGCGCCACAGCCAGCAACATTCTTACCGGCTTGCGGGCAACAGATTTTATCGCCCAACCCGCCACACCTGCCGGGCCGAAACGTAATGCCGTCAGCAGGACCAGTTTACCTGCGATTTTCAGGCCGGGTTTTACCTTCTGACCGGCCTGTTGCCAGTTTTGCTTCATGTATATTCTCTCTTAAAGCTGACGAAAACGGCTTCTCAGCGTGAAGGTGTCAGATGTGACATAGCGCTCCATCTCACGTAACCGCTTCTCCCCAGCGGCGAGTTGATCGTCAACCGCGTTGAGAAGATCGTTGCTGGTCGGTGCGCCTTCTGCGGCCAGTTCACCTTCCGGCATCGGGTCGAGTACAAATGACAGCACGATGTACGCCACCAGGGTGATAAACGCCAGACCGAAGAAGATCGACAGCACCGTTACCACGCGAACCAGTTTGACCGGGACATCAAGATAATGAGCCAGTCCGGCACAGACGCCGCGTACCATTCCCTGCTGCGGAATGCGCCACAATTTTTTGTTCAGGTTCAGTCCGGCCATTAACGGTCCCTCCAGTTTGGATGTTCTGCATCGAGGATATCTTCCAGCGCCTGAATGCGTTCGCGCGTTTTATTCGCCTGTTCGGTCAGCTGTACGAGACGCTGTTGTTCACTCTGGGAAAGTTCACCACGTGAAGAACGGTTGCTGTAGTGCAGCCATAACCAAATCGGCAGAACAAACAGCACGAAAATGGTCAGGGGAATAGCCAGAAAAAGCGCGCTCATGTGTACTCCTTGTCTTACGATGCGTGGCGGCACGCTCAGGTGCCGCACAAATTATTATTGGTTGTCTTGCTTCATTTTGGCTTTCAGCGCAGCAAGTTGCTCGCTGATTTCATCGTCCGCTTTCAGGTCAGCGAACTGCTGATCCAGTGACTTTTGTTTACCAATGCTGTGACTTTCCGCTTCCGCTTCCATATGGTCGATACGGCGTTCAAACGACTCAAAACGTGCCATTGCTTCATCCAGCTTACCGCTATCCAGCTGGCGACGTACATCGCGGGATGAGCTTGCCGCCTGGTGGCGCAATGCCAGCGCCTGCTGACGCGCACGCGTTTCGTTCAGTTTATTCTCAAGCTCACCAATCTCTTTCTTCATACGCGAAAGCGTATCATCGACCAGTGTGACTTCATGCTCGAGCGTCGCGACCATGTCTGCCAGCTTCTGTTTTTCAATCAGCGCGGCGCGGGCCAGGTCTTCTTTATCTTTACGCAGCGCAAGTTCTGCTTTTTCCTGCCATTCGTTAAGCTGAGCGGTCGCCTGCTCAATGCGGCGCGTTAACTGTTTTTTCTCAGCCAGCGCACGGGCGGAGGTAGAACGCACTTCAACCAGCGTATCTTCCATTTCCTGAATCATCAGGCGCACCAGCTTCTGCGGATCTTCCGCTTTCTCAAGCAGTGAGTTGATATTGGCGTTCACGATGTCGGCGAAACGAGAAAAAATACCCATAATGTGATCCTCTTAGTTCTGTTATCGGGCGATGCCCTGCTACATAGCTAATACAAATACCGTGCCAAGTTTTTATCTTGTTGATTTTACTTGATGTGGTTGATTTCCAGGCATCGGCACACTATGCTCACCTGGTGAATATCACTAAGGAGTGGTTAATTTCATCATGGCTGGATACAAAGACAATTTACTCGGCGAAGCCAACAGTTTCCTGGAAGTCCTCGAACAGGTCTCCCGTCTCGCGCCGCTCAACAAGCCGGTGCTTATTATCGGTGAGCGCGGCACGGGTAAGGAACTGATTGCTAACCGTCTACATTATTTATCCGGACGCTGGGATGGCCCCTTCATTTCGCTTAACTGCGCGGCGTTGAATGAAAATCTGCTCGACACGGAGCTTTTCGGTCATGAAGCCGGTGCTTTTACCGGTGCCCAAAAACGCCATCCGGGTCGTTTTGAACGCGCAGATGGCGGCACGCTGTTTCTTGATGAACTGGCCACCGCGCCCATGCTGGTACAGGAAAAGCTGCTGCGCGTGATTGAGTATGGCGAGCTGGAGCGCGTCGGCGGTAGCCAGCCGCTGCAGGTCAACGTGCGTCTGGTGTGCGCGACCAATGCCAACCTCCCGCAAATGGTGGCAGAGGATAAATTCCGTGCCGACCTGCTCGACCGGCTGGCCTTTGACGTCGTTCAGCTCCCGCCGCTGCGCGAGCGAAGAAGTGACATCATGCTGCTGGCAGAGCAGTTTGCGATTCAGATGTGTCGCGAACTCGGCCTGCCGCTTTTTCCGGGGTTCAGCGAGTATGCAAAGGAGACACTCCTCGCTTACCACTGGCCGGGAAATATCCGTGAGTTAAAAAACGTCGTGGAGCGTTCTGTCTATCGCCACGGCAGCAGTGAGACCGAGCTGGATAACATTATTCTCGATCCTTTTCAGCGTAGCCCGCAGCCAGCTTCCGCCCCGCCCGTGTCCGGGGCTTCCCCTGCACTTCCCCTGGATTTGCGGCAGTTCCAGCATGAACAGGAACAACAGCTGCTTGAGCAGAGCCTGAAGGTGGCGAAATATAACCAGAAACGGGCGGCTGAACTCCTGGGTCTGACCTACCATCAATTAAGGGCATTGCTCAAAAAGCATCAAATGCGCTGACAATATCAGCACTTACCCGCAGACATTTTTACGAAGCAGGCGTAAGTGCGATACACTTTGCAGATCGAACCTAAAAACCTTAAAAATTATGCGTCTGGTTTTATCGTCCTTCTTTGCACTTGGTCTGTTCAGCAGCCTGGCGTTTGCTGCGCCCGACCCCGCTACGCAACCTGATATTCGCGACAGCGGCTTCGTCTATTGCGTAAGCGGTCAGGTTGATACATTTAACCCGCAAAAAGCGGGCAGCGGCCTGATTGTGGATACCCTTGCCGCGCAACTCTATGACCGTCTGCTTGATGTGGATCCCTACACCTACCGTCTGGTGCCAGAGCTTGCTGAAAGCTGGGAAGTCCTGGATAACGGTGCGACCTACCGTTTCCACCTGCGCGATGATGTCACATTTCAGCACACGCCATGGTTTACCCCAACGCGCAAACTGAACGCAGATGATGTGGTCTTTACGTTCCAGCGTATCTTTAACCGTAATCACCCGTGGCATAACGTTAACGGCAGCAACTTCCCCTACTTCGACAGCCTGCAGTTTGCCGATACCGTTAAAAGCGTTCGCAAGCTGGATAACCGCACGGTGGAGTTTTCGCTGAAGCGCCCGGATGCCTCTTTCCTCTGGCACCTGGCCACCCACTATGCGTCCGTTATGTCTGCTGAGTACGCCGCGAACCTGAGCAAAATCGATCGTCAGGAGTTAATCGATCGTCAGCCAGTCGGCACCGGTCCGTTCCAGCTGGCCGAATATCGCTCCGGACAATATATCCGCCTGCAGCGCCATGCGCATTTCTGGCGCGGCACGCCGCTGATGCCACAGGTAGTGGTCGATCTTGGCTCTGGCGGGACGGGGCGTTTATCAAAACTGCTGACCGGGGAGTGCGACGTGCTGGCGTGGCCTGCTGCCAGCCAGCTCACCATTTTGCGCGACGATCCGCGTTTGCGCCTGACGTTACGCCCCGGCATGAACATCGCCTATCTGGCGTTTAATACCGATAAGCCGCCACTGAACAACCCTGCCGTACGCCACGCGCTGGCGCTGGCCATTAACAACCAGCGTCTGATGCAGTCGATCTATTACGGTACGGCAGAAACCGCCGCCTCTATTTTGCCGCGAGCCTCGTGGGCCTATGACAGTGAAGCTAAAATTACGGAATACAACCCGGCAAAAGCGCGTGAACAGCTGAAAGCGCTGGGGGCGGAAAACCTGACGCTGCAACTCTGGGTACCGACCAGCTCTCAGGCCTGGAACCCAAGCCCGCTGAAGACCGCCGAGCTGTTGCAGGCAGATATGGCGCAGGTGGGGGTGAAAGTGATCATCGTGCCGGTTGAGGGTCGTTTCCAGGAGGCGCGCCTGATGGACATGAACCATGATTTAACCCTGACAGGCTGGGCGACCGACAGTAATGATCCGGACAGCTTCTTCCGTCCGTTGCTGAGCTGTGCGGCGATTAACTCCCAGACCAACTACGCCCACTGGTGCAACCGGGAATTTGACGGCGTGCTGCAAAAAGCGCTGGCGTCCCAACAGCTGGCGTCACGCATAGACGCCTATGATGAAGCGCAGAAGATCCTTGCCGAAGAGCTGCCCGTGCTGCCGCTGGCCTCGTCCCTGCGCCTGCAGGCCTATCGCTATGATATTAAAGGTCTGGTGTTGAGTCCATTCGGCAACGCCTCCTTCGCCGGCGTATCTCGCGAAAAAGAACAAGAGGTGAAAAAACCATGATCATTTTTACCTTGCGCCGCCTTCTGCTGCTGTTGGTGACGCTCTTTTTCCTGACCTTTGTTGGTTTCAGTCTGAGCTATTTCACCCCGCACGCCCCGCTTCAGGGGTCGTCGCTGTGGGATGCGTGGCTCTTCTGGTTTAACGGTCTGCTGCACTGGGATTTCGGTGTTTCAAGCATCAACGGACAGCTCATCTCTGAGCAGCTGAAAGAGGTTTTCCCGGCGACAATGGAGCTGTGCATTCTGGCGTTCGGTTTTGCCTTAATGGTTGGTATTCCGGTAGGGATGCTGGCAGGGATTTATCGCAACAAATGGCAGGATAAATTTATCAGCGCCCTCGCCCTGCTCGGCTTCTCGATCCCGATCTTCTGGCTGGCGCTGCTGCTGACGCTTTTCTTCTCCCTCAACCTGGGCTGGCTGCCGGTTTCTGGCCGTTTTGACCTGTTGTATACGGTAAAAACGGTGACCGGGTTTGCTATCGTTGACGCCTGGCTGTCTGATTCAGCCTGGCGACATGAGATGATCGTCAGCGCCGTACGCCATATGGTCTTACCGGTACTGACGCTGGCGGTGGCACCGACAACCGAAGTGATCCGCCTGATGCGCCTGAGTACCATCGAGGTGTTCGATCAAAACTATGTCAAAGCGGCCGCCACGCGCGGCTTATCGCGCCTGACTATCTTGCGCCGTAATGTGCTGCATAACGCCCTGCCGCCTGTTATCCCGCGACTGGGGCTCCAGTTTTCCACCATGCTCACCCTGGCGATGATTACCGAAATGGTCTTCAGCTGGCCGGGACTGGGACGATGGTTGATCAACGCTATCCGCCAGCAGGACTACGCCGCCATTTCGGCGGGCGTCATGGTGATTGGCTCTCTGGTGATTATTGTTAACGTGATTTCCGATATTTTGGGTGCTATGGCCAACCCGTTGAAGCATAAGGAATGGTATGCCCTACGATAACGTATACAGTGAAAAGCGCACGCCCGGTGCGCTGCGTACCGTGTGGCGTAAATTCTATGGTGACACCACGGCAATGATTGGCCTTTATGGCTTCGCCGGGCTGGTGTTGCTCTGCGTTTTTGGCTCCTGGTTTGCGCCCTACGGTATTGATCAGCAGTTCCTTGGCTATCAGCTGCTGCCCCCATCCTGGTCGCGCTACGGTGAGGTCTCTTTCTTCCTCGGTACGGACGACCTGGGGCGTGACGTATTGAGCCGCCTGTTGAGCGGCGCGGCGCCGACGGTCGGCGGTGCATTTGTGGTGACGTTTGCTGCCACCATCTGCGGTCTGGCGCTCGGCATCTTTGCCGGGTCGACGCATGGCCTGCGCTCGGCGGCACTGAACCACATTCTCGACACCCTGCTCTCTATTCCGTCCCTGCTGCTGGCCATCATTGTGGTGGCGTTTGTCGGGCCACATCTGTCGCATGCCATGTTCGCGGTCTGGCTGGCGATCCTCCCCCGCATCGTGCGTTCGGTATACAGCATGGTGCATGACGAGCTGGAAAAAGAGTATGTCGTCGCTGCTCGCCTGGACGGTGCAACAACCTTAAACATCCTCTGGTTTGCCGTACTGCCGAACATCGCTGCCGGGCTGGTCACGGAGATCACCCGCGCCCTGTCGATGGCGATTCTGGACATCGCGGCGCTTGGTTTTCTCGATCTCGGCGCGCAGCTGCCGTCGCCTGAATGGGGCGCGATGCTTGGTGACGCGCTCGAGCTTATCTACGTTGCGCCGTGGACGGTCATGTTACCGGGCGCAGCCATTATGGTGAGTGTGCTGCTTGTCAACCTGCTGGGCGATGGTATACGCCGTGCAATTAATGCGGGGGTGCAATAATGCCGCTTCTTGATATTCGCAACCTGACCATCGAGTTCAAAACCGGTGAAGGCTGGGTGAAAGCCGTCGATCGCATCAGTATCACCCTTGCTGAGGGTGAAATTCGTGGGCTGGTGGGTGAATCCGGTTCAGGGAAAAGCCTGATCGCCAAAGCCATCTGTGGTGTGGCGAAGGATAACTGGCGCGTTACCGCTGACCGTATGCGTTTTGATGATATCGACCTGCAACGCCTTTCTCCTCGCGAGCGTCGCAAGCTGGTCGGCCATAACGTATCAATGATTTTCCAGGAGCCGCAATCCTGTCTTGACCCGTCCGAGCGCGTGGGCAAACAGCTGATGCAGAACATTCCCGGGTGGACCTATAAAGGCCGCTGGTGGCAACGGTTTGGCTGGCGTAAGCGTCGTGCTATTGAGCTGTTGCACCGCGTCGGGATCAAAGATCATAAAGATGCCATGCGCAGTTTTCCGTACGAACTGACCGACGGTGAGTGTCAGAAAGTGATGATTGCCATCGCGCTGGCCAATCAGCCGCGTCTGCTGATTGCGGATGAACCGACCAACGCGATGGAACCGACCACGCAGGCGCAGATTTTCCGCCTGCTGACGCGTCTGAATCAGAACAACAACACCACCATTTTGTTGATCAGTCACGACCTGCAAATGCTCAGCAAATGGGCTGATAAGATTGATGTGATGTACTGCGGGCAGACGGTCGAAACCGCCCCGAGTGAAGACCTCATCACCGCGCCGCATCATCCGTATACGCAGGCGCTGATCCGCGCCATTCCAGATTTTGGCAGCGCCATGCCGCACAAGAGTCGCCTGAATACCCTGCCCGGGGCTATCCCGCTGCTGGAGTCCTTGCCGATTGGCTGTCGTCTGGGGCCGCGGTGCCCGTATGCGCAGCGTAAATGTATTGAGACGCCACGCCTGACAGGGGCTAAAAATCATCTATATGCCTGTCATTTCCCGCTGAACATGGAGAGAGAGTGAAATGGTCGAAACCTTACTGGAAGTCCGTAACCTGAGTAAGACCTTTCGCTACCGTACCGGGCTGTTCCATCGTCAGACCGTTGAAGCCGTGAAGCCGCTCAGCTTTACCCTGCGCGAAAAACAGACGCTGGCGATCATCGGTGAGAACGGTTCCGGTAAATCCACGCTGGCGAAGATGCTGGCAGGCATGGTTGAACCCTCCGGCGGCGAAGTGCTGATAGATGACCATCCGCTGGAATTCGGCGATTACTCTTTCCGCAGCCAGCGTATCCGCATGATCTTCCAGGATCCGTCGACATCGCTCAACCCGCGTCAGCGTATTTCGCAAATCCTCGATTTTCCGCTGCGTCTGAATACCGATCTCGAGCCAGAAGCGCGACGCAAACGCGTTTTTGAAACCCTGCGGATGGTTGGGCTGCTGCCCGATCACGAGAGCTATTACCCGCACATGCTCGCCCCCGGCCAGAAACAGCGTCTTGGGCTCGCGCGCGCGCTGATATTGCGCCCGAAAGTGATCATCGCCGACGAAGCGCTCGCCTCGCTGGATATGTCGATGCGGTCGCAGTTAATTAACCTGATGCTCGAATTACAGGAAAAACAGGGTATCTCGTATATCTACGTGACCCAACATCTGGGGATGATGAAACACATCAGCGACCAGGTGATGGTCATGCATCAGGGTGAGGTTGTTGAACGTGGCAGTACCGCAGATGTTATGGCCTCTCCGCTTCATGAACTGACTAAGCGATTGATTGCCGGCCATTTCGGTGAAGCATTAACCGCGGACGCGTGGAGAAAAGATCGCTAGCGCGTTGGTGCAAGGGGCGGATTAACAACGCTCACCACACGCGAAATCCTCGCGGCGTTTTAACGCCCCTTATCCGACAAAAATGCCCCCGGCACACCCATTCCTTTAAGGGTTAAATGGCAGCTCGCGCGCGTTAACCCTTTCCTTTCACTGATGGCGTAACCCGCTTGCAAGCAGGACAAACACCTCAATCGCATGTGGCAACGTCTTCTGTGGATCGTCACTGGCGGCTATCAACAGTGCAGCATTGAGCGCAGCGCCATTTAACAGCTGTGCAGCGACGTTTGCATCCATGTCTTTCAGGACCTTGCGTTCAATCATTTTTTCTATGGTCTGACGGGTAGATTCCAGGCAGCTATTCTGGCTGGGCCAGTGGGCCGGGTCACCCAGAACAGCCGGACCATCACGCAGTACAATACGCTGCACTTCCGGATCGAGCGCCATTTTGATGTAAGCGACGCCTTCCGCCAGCAGTCGCTCCCAGTCATTCTCGGCGCTGGCGGCAATTTCCTTCGCCTTTCGTGCCATTTCGCTGTCTATCTGGGCGACCACCGCAGCCAGCAAGCCTTTCTTGTCAGTGAAATTATGGTATAGCGCTCCACGTGTTAACCCCACGCTTGCGGTCAACTCATCCATGGAGGCTGCGGCATAGCCTTTCTCGGCAAAAGCTTTGCGCCCTGCCTGAATCATTTTTTCGCGATTTTCCTGGGCCGTTTCGGCACGGCTTTTTGCAGCCATAAGACGTCCTTGGTTACGTTGTGTTTTTACGTTTGACATACGTGGCGTATGTGGTTTAGATTTTGACATACGCCGCGTATGTTAATACGACCGCGTGATCTCAACAATACCCCCAATCGAAAAGGAAATGCCATGCACCCACGTGAACCTGTATTTCCCGCTAATCGTCATGCCCTCTATGAAGAACATGGCTATTCTGCTGCCATTCGCTCTGGCGATCTGTTATTTGTCTCAGGCCAGGTTGGAAGCCGCAGCGACGGCACACCTGAAACGGATTTCGGCGCTCAGGTACAACTGGCTTTTGATAATCTCCAGGCTACGCTTTCTGCCGCGGGATGTACGTTTGATGATGTGATCGACGTGACGACGTTTCATACCGATCCAGAAAATCAGTTTTCAACCATCATGGAAGCCAAAAAATTAGCGTTCCCCCGCCCCCCTTATCCAAACTGGACGGCCGTGGGGGTAAACTGGCTTGCGGGCTTTGATTTTGAAATTAAGGTCATTGCCAGAATCCCACCGCAATAAAGCAAATATTTGGCATAGACCCCACCGGCAATTTATTAATTACGTCATGACGCCACACGCTGTAGATATCGAATGAAAGAAAGTATTAGTAAATATATTCTCACCTGGGTAGAGGAAAATAATTTTTCTATTTTACATATTGATCAACTGGTTAAAGATACCGGGTATAGCAGAAGAACCATCGAAACATGGTTTAAAGAGAAATATCACCTCTCTTTAGGTGAGTACATCCTAAGGAGAAGGCTGAGCCTTGCAGCCATCATGCTCAGAATGACGTCGCTTCCCGTTACGGACATTGCTTATTTATTTCACTACCAAAGCAGCCAGGGGTTTTCAAGAGCCTTTAAAAAGATGTCGGGACTCACCCCTTCTGAATACAGAAATGCAAAAGAGTGGGATTTTGATATCCTTCAGCCCTCATTTTTATTAGACGATCTTAAAACACCCGAAATAACACTCTGTGAACTCAATGAGATTTTTCCGTATACCCATGAGATTATAGAGCACGATCATCTTTTTGATACTGCGGTGCACGATGTCACTAAAAAAATCAAAAAACTCCTGCTTGAGAATCGCGATCGGATCCAACAGCTTGCCATAGTGCCGCGCCGACCAGAACGTCTGGGTAAAAGCCGTTCCTATCTGGTAGAAGTCTTAATTTCATATTGTTTAGACAGCACTAAAACAACAAAGAAAGACACACTTTTACTTACCGGAAAATATGCAAAAATGTCCTTTGAAGGCAGCTGGGAATGTTATAGCGCCTATAACAAAATTGCGTTTGTTAAGGCAATGGTGACGAACCGCCTGACGTTGCGCGATGGCATTCATTTAATGCGTTTTAACGCCTGCAGCGATGAGCGCGTTAACTTTGATATTTACATCCCTGTGTTATAACCCCGTTTTTTCTTGCGCGTAAATCACACCGCGGGAGGCGCGCAACGCCGGTTCAGACCGACCCTGCGGCCTGTCTGCACACGGTTCTGTTTTTACCACCGTGCTTGGCCTCATACAGTGCTTCATCCACATCACGAATGATATCGCTACTGTTGACGTTTTCCTGAATGGCTGAGCACACGCCAATACTTAACGTTACCGTCAGGGGCACCGCGTACAGGTTACCCTGCCCGGTGCGTTGCTCAACATTCTGACGAATACGTTCTGCGACGGCTACGGCCATACTCCTGTCCGTGTCGGGCAACAGCAGACCAAACTCCTCACCTCCCAGTCTGGCAAAGACGTCGTTATCACGAATACTGTCTTTAATAATATCCACGACCGCCAGAATGACGCGGTCCCCCACAGGATGACCCCAGGTGTCATTAATGGTCTTAAAGTTATCGATATCCAGCATCATAATGCTGGTGCCCTTTTCTGTTCTGAGCATGCGGAGCCGCTGAAGTGCCTCAAAAAAATACTTGCGGTTGAAGATCTGCGTAAGGGGATCGCGGTTAACCCGATCGCCAAAAAATCTCAGCAAGCTGAAGACATGTAACAATAAGGTACAGATAACAAATAGTTTACTGAACACTTCTACCGCCCGGCTGATATACCAGAGCGACAGGTTATACGTATCGAGTAAGAGCAGGAAAAAGTTATAGGTGATTGCAGAAAGGCATACCACGATGATGCTGTTCCAGACGCCAGATGAAAAGCGTGTCACGTAAGTCATGTAGCAGGCCAGGGCCGACCAGAGCACTATCAGAGCGTTAACGTAGCGGACATCCCAGACAGGATGATACTGATCGGGGCGATACGCGGCTATCGTTAATGTCCAGGTTGGATTGTAGCTGCTCAAAGCATGGGCCAGCACCGGGAACATAACCAGGGGGATTAACGATATTAGCGCCAGCCAGACCTTATTCCGTAATGTGAACCGTCGCCGTGCCGTGTGTTTCTCCACCCATACAGCAAGCCCCAGCAAAAAAATAAAACTTAACTGGCGGAAAAAATAAAATACCGCCGTATCGTTAGTTTTTAGCGTATGGGTTAACCCTGCGTCTTCAGGAAGCTGAATGACGATAATCGTTTCTATGAAATAGATGAGACCGCTCAGAAACGCCATGCTCAGGATTAACAGGGATAAATGAGATCGGTCAGACGCATACTGCATCTGGATAAAAATAGAGATAATGGTATCCAGAAAAAATAGCGCAATCATGACGATCAAATAGGTTGTCATGGGTACCCTGAAACCTGGATTATCATTAACAAAAAAGGAGTTCACCGCGATCATCAGTGCAAACAGCAGCGCACCGGACAGCACGATCATTTTCTCAGCCAACGTAATGTTATTCATGTTCATTAATACCGCATAAATAAAAGACGTGAAACGGCAGAGCGATTTACACCATTCTCTGCTTAACATCGAGGGGCAAACCGGTCAGGCTTGCCACCCTCTTTTCAGATGCTTCAGTTAACCGACCTCAGTCTGTTGAAGTGGATTATCCCGGTCGATGTCGTACCGAACCGGGATATTCCCTACTGCGCTTTACTCACCAGTGAGATCACCCTTACCGGCAAGGCCAGAGGCAACGCTAGCGCCATGTGCTGACATTCACCACATCGCCGTGGCTATTGAAGTCTACATACAGCCGCTTATTGTTCTGAAACGTCTGATAAACCGATTCCGAAAGCGCAAGGCTCGTTGCCAGCTCCGTCTGGCCTGCCACATGAGAGGCAGGAACGGCGAGATTCTGGTGTCTATAGCGGTTATAAAAATAGTTCTTTTTGCTGAGCTTACCGTAGGCGCACCAGCTACCGTCATACCGCATAACGGCATATTTACCGGAAAAATGATATTCCTGTTTTTGGTGCGACGTATTATCCGGTGACAGATAATCAATTATGACTTCAGCCATGTTTTCCCGGCTTTTATCCAGGCCTTCTGGACGCCGTCCCCTGATGGCGATTTCTTTTACCTCCCCACGATGATCAAGCAAAAGTTTTCTCAGTCTTTTGGTCACATCCTGTATCGCAGGATTAAAAATATGATCATATTCCGTCAGGGTATCGTTATAGGAAAACGTCCGCGCCAGCCGACATATCTTCACGTCAGGTTTACGGAGCCCTTCTAATAACAGTGAAGGATGGTAACGCTGGAAGTCCCATATTTCATCGCTTCGATATTGAGACGGTGTTTTCCCGGTCAATTTCTTAAACGCGCGGGCAAAACCCTGTCCACTATGATACTGAAAAATGTGAGCGATTTCGGTGACCGGCAGCGACGTCATCCTTAATAAAGACGCGGCATAGCTCATTCGTCTCCTGAGCATATACTCACCCAGCGACTGGTGGAATTGGTGTTTAAACCAGATTTCGAGCGTCCTTCTGCTGTAACCCGTTTTTACGACCAGCCGATCGATATGCTCCAGAGATAAAATATTATCTTCAACCCAGTCTATAGCGTCTTTGTTAATGATTTCTTTCATGTTTTGACTCTAACTGGATTGTAATACGTAAAATCCACTGAACGGATCATTTTGCGCAAAAACGCCCGCCTCTGGTTGGATGAGGCGAACCGGCCGCGCAGTGATATAATGGACGGATGCCTGTGAAACAGCGTGATAACGCGTTCGCTCACCCCCTTCCATGACATACGTCACGGGCTTTGAGCGAGAAATAGCGTGACACAAGGGGCACTGAGTGGGATATAATTTCGAGCTAATTTCGAATGACTTTGAAATGTTGCCTGTAATGCTATGATTTACAAGGCAAAAAATAAGCAATGAATATAAGGATTAAATCTATGGGTTTTCTTTCCGGTAAGCGCATTCTGGTAACTGGCGTTGCCAGCAAACTGTCCATCGCATACGGCATCGCACAGGCTATGCATCGCGAAGGCGCTGAGCTGGCGTTCACCTACCAGAACGACAAGCTGAAAGGCCGTGTAGAAGAGTTTGCCGCGCAGCTGGGTTCCAGCCTTGTTCTGGAATGCGACGTTGCACAAGACGAAAGCATCGATGGCATGTTTGCTGAACTGGCAAAAGCATGGCCGAAATTCGACGGTTTCGTTCACTCCATCGGCTTCGCTCCTGGCGATCAGCTGGACGGCGACTACGTGAACGCGGTAACCCGTGATGGCTTCAAAATCGCTCACGACATCAGCTCCTACAGCTTCGTGGCAATGGCTAAATCTTGCCGTGCGATGCTGAACCCAGGCGCAGCTCTGCTGACCCTGTCCTATCTGGGCGCAGAACGTGCTATCCCTAACTACAACGTTATGGGTCTGGCTAAAGCGTCTCTGGAAGCAAACGTCCGCTACATGGCGAACGCGATGGGTCCAGAAGGTGTGCGTGTGAACGCTATCTCCGCGGGTCCAATCCGTACCCTGGCAGCTTCCGGTATCAAAGATTTCCGTAAAATGCTGGCGCACTGCGAAGCGGTTACGCCGATTCGTCGTACCGTTACCATTGAAGATGTGGGTAACTCTGCAGCGTTCCTGTGCTCTGACCTTTCCGCGGGTATCTCCGGCGAAGTGGTTCACGTTGACGGCGGCTTCAACATCGCTGCAATGAACGAGCTGGAAATTAAATAAGCTGTGACTCTCTTCCCTCACGGGAAGAGAGTTTTCCTTCCTCCGCCCGACCCCGTCGTTATTCCGTTCAGCTATTTGTTATCACCTAACAATATTTTTCCCCACATCTGCCTTACGCCAGGATATTGATCGCCATTTTGAGATCAAGGAACGCCCATGGAACAACGCCGTTTTTCCGGCAAAGGCCACTGGTACCACGAAACCCAGTCAAACCACGCGCAGACGGATGTTCTGCCTCTGGTGCCCGAAGCCGCTAACGTCGACGATCGTTTTTTGCTCGATTTAGCCCTGCCTGACGAGATTGTCGCCGCCTGTACTGGCTGGCTCACCCCTGCCAGAACCTTATGCCACCTGTTGTTTCCGCTCTCAATCTCCGTTAACCGGCTGCATACGCTCAGCGCCTACGACAGATTGAGTACTGCATTAACGGTCGCGCAGGCCTGTGGCGTCCAACGGTTGTGTAACCACTATGCCGCCCTCCTCGCCCCGCTTCCCGGCCCTGACTCCTCACGCGAAAGTAACCGCCGCCTGGCACAAATCACCCAGTACGCCCGTCAGCTCGCCAGCTCACCTGATGTCATCGATGATAAAGCACAGCAGCAGCTTGATGAGGTGGGCCTGACAACCTACGACATGGTGCTTATTAATCAGATTATCGGCTTTATCGGTTTTCAGGCACGCGTGGTGGCCGTCTTTCAGGCCCTGCTGGGGCATCCTGTACGCTGGCTACCCGGCCACCATATTCAGCCGCACACGCTGCCAGCCGCTCCTGAGTCCTGGGTGGCGCTTTTACCTGTCGTTGAACTGCGTTATGCCAGCGCGCATCAGCTTGAATCGCTTTCCCGCTGGCAGGCCGAACCCGCCCTTGAAGCGCTGACGCCGGTACTCAGCCATGAGCCCATCCTGCTCGACCTGACGGGTGAGATCCTGGTAAACAGCCATGATGATATTTCTCTTGATTCGCCGGCGCTTTCGGCGGCAATCGACTTGTTGACGCGTTCTCCGGACCGCTTCAGTGCCGCACAGTTCACCCCGCTCACTGAACAAGGACTGCCTGCGGTACGGGCGATAAAACTGCTCACCCGGAGCGCGATGGATGGCTGGCTTGAACGCCTGAAAGTCGCGTTTGGCAAAGGGGAATAACCATACTAATTACCCAAAGACCGCTTGCTGTGACAGTGAGAATCGCGTAAAACTGTCAGCCGCTCAATGGCTACGAAAATAGAACATTATGTTTCAGGACAACCCGCTGCTAGCGCAGCTTAAACAGCAACTGCATTCCCAGACGCCGCGTGCAGAAGGGGTCGTAAAAGCCACGGAAAAGGGCTTTGGCTTCCTTGAAGTTGATGCGCAGAAAAGCTACTTCATTCCGCCACCGCAGATGAAGAAAGTGATGCATGGCGACCGCATTACGGCCGTCATTCATACCGAAAAGGAACGTGAGTCCGCCGAGCCGGAAGAACTGATCGAACCGTTCCTGACCCGCTTCGTGGGTAAGGTCCAGCGAAAAGACGATCGTCTTTCTATCGTGCCGGATCATCCCCTGCTGAAAGATGCCATTCCTTGCCGCGCCGCCCGTGGTGTTGAGCATGATTTCAAAGAAGGTGACTGGGCCGTAGCAGAAATGCGCCGTCATCCTCTGAAAGGCGATCGTGGCTTTTATGCTGAACTGACCCAGTTCATCACCTTTGGCGACGACCATTTCGTGCCATGGTGGGTGACGCTTGCACGCCATAATCTTGAGAAAGAAGCGCCAGACGGCGTAGCGACTGAAATGCAGGACGAAGACCTGACGCGTCGCGACCTCACTGCCCTGGAGTTTGTCACTATCGACAGCGCCAGCACAGAAGATATGGATGATGCGCTGTATGCGGAAGAGAGCGCTGATGGCAAAGTGCATTTGACCGTCGCCATTGCCGATCCCACCGCATGGATCGTTGAAGGCAGCAAGCTGGACGATATGGCAAAAGTCCGATCGTTCACTAACTACCTGCCGGGCTTCAACATCCCCATGTTGCCGCGCGAACTGTCAGATGACCTCTGCTCACTGCGTCCAAATGAAGTGCGTCCGGTCCTTGCCTGCCGCATGACCATCGCCGCCGATGGCGCGATCGAAGACGATATTGAATTTTTTGCCGCAACCATCGAATCGAAAGCCAAGCTGGCCTACGACAATGTTTCCGATTGGCTTGAGAATACCGGCACCTGGAAACCAGAATCAGACGCGATTGCCGCACAGATCCGCCTGCTGCACCGCATTTGTCTGAACCGCGGCGAGTGGCGTAAAACCCATGCGCTTGTCTTTAAGGATCGTCCGGACTATCGCTTTGTGCTGGGTGAAAAAGGCGAAGTGCTGAATATCGTGGCCGAACCGCGTCGCATTGCGAACCGCATTGTTGAAGAAGCGATGATTTCTGCCAACATTTGTGCCGCTCGCGTCCTGCGTGACAAGCTGGGCTTTGGTATTTACAACGTCCACACCGGTTTTGATCCGGCCAATACCGAAGCGCTGGCGGCCCTGCTGAAGAACCACGATGTGCACGTTGACCCTGAAGAAGTGCTGACGCTGCAGGGCTTCTGTAAGCTGCGCCGCGAGCTGGATGCACAGCCATCCGGTTTCCTCGACAGCCGTATTCGTCGTTTCCAGTCCTTTGCTGAAATCAGTACCGAGCCGGGTCCACACTTTGGCCTCGGCCTGGAAGCCTACGCGACCTGGACGTCACCTATTCGTAAGTATGGCGACATGGTCAACCACCGTCTGCTGAAGGCGATCATTAAGGGTGAGTCCATTGCGCGTCCGCAAAATGACACCACCCTGCAGATGGCCGAACGACGTCGCCTGAACCGTATGGCGGAACGTGACGTGGGAGACTGGCTGTACGCACGCTACCTGCAGGATAAAGCGGGTACAGATACTCGCTTCGCCGCAGAAATCATTGATATCAGCCGGGGCGGTATGCGCGTTCGCCTGGTGGATAACGGTGCCGTCGCCTTTATCCCTGCCCCGTTCCTGCATGCCGTCCGTGACGAACTGGTCTGCAGCCAGGAAAATGGTACTGTGCAAATCAAAGGTGAAACAGTTTACAAAGTCACAGACGTGATTGACGTAAACATCGCTGAAGTTCGCATGGAAACCCGCAGCGTTATCGCGCGCCCGGTCGCCTGATAACCGCTTAAATTGTCGGCCGTTTCCCTTCGGGAAGCGCCGACAATTTTTCTTTTGAACCCCCGCCGCAAAATCATTATTTTTTCGTACTATTTTCAGCGTCTTCCCGCCCAAAATTGCCATAATTATCTACAGTAAAAGAGTGCCGTTATATTCGGTTACGTGAATTTTTATACAATAAATAGCCTTTTTCGCCAGACGCGTTTTTTATAAGAAAACCGGGAAAAAACACGACGTTCATTTTGGGGTTGCCGCTGTTTCACAACGGAAAAGTCGACGGCAAATGAATAATTTGTGCGCTAATGAGCAGCTGCGGGAGAAAACATGATGGACGATCTGGAGCAGAATTTGCTGTTTCGTTACATGGGTACGCATAGCCCCTGGTGGCGAATGACAGCTGACAGCAATGCTCTGCACCTTGCCGCCAGCGAAAATGCCGATGTGACTGAGGTGGTGGCGCTGGATGATGAACAAGCCGAACTCATCCGCCAGTTAACCGTCATTACCTCCAGCATCTCCATGACGCTCTCGTTGTACGGCGAAGATGTCCCGGTTCATCTTGTGGGGCGCAAAATAACCCGAAATGAATGGGCCGGCACCGCGTCAGCGTGGAACGATACGCCCTCCGTGGCTCGTGACCTGGCTCAGGGCCTCTCTTTTGCTGAACAGGTTGTCTCTGAAGCCAACTCCGTCATCGTTATTCTCGATCATAACGGCAATATTCAGCGTTTTAACCGGCTGAGTGAAGAATATACCGGTCTGAAAGAACAAGAAGTTATTGGCCAGAACGTGTTCAAGCTGTTTATGAGCCGCAGCGAAGCGGCAGCTTCAAAGCGCAATATCACCGGTTTTTTTCGCAACGGCAGCTCCTACGAGGTCGAACGCTGGATCAAAACGCGTAAAGGGCAACGGCTGTTTTTGTTCAGAAACAAGTTTGTTCATAGCGGCAGCGGCAAAAATGAAATTTTCCTTATCTGTTCCGGCACCGACATTACCGAGGAGCGTCGCGCCCAGGAGCGTCTGCGCGTGCTGGCCAATACCGACACCATTACCGGTTTGCCAAACCGTAACGCGATCCACGAACTGATTTCTGATGCCATCGCCAGCCGCGGTGAAACGCAGGTAGGCGTGGTGTATCTCGATCTGGATAACTTTAAAAAGGTCAACGATGCCTACGGGCATATGTTTGGCGACCAGCTATTGCAGGCTGTCGCTCTGGCCATTCTGAGCTGTCTGGATGACGGTCAGGTGCTGGCGCGACTTGGCGGTGATGAGTTTATTGTCATGGCCACAGATACCTCTCAGGGCGCTCTGGAAGCGATGGCGTCGCGGATCTTAACCCGTCTGCGCCAGCCGTTCAGAATCGGCCTGATAGAAATCTACACCGGTTGCTCGCTCGGTATCGCCCTCGCCCCGCAGCACGGTAACGACAGGGAAAGCGTCATCCGTAATGCCGATACCGCCATGTACACGGCGAAAGAGAATGGCCGGGGCAAGTTCTGCGTCTTCTCACCCGAGATGAACCAGCGCGTATTTGAATATCTCTGGCTGGATACCAACCTGCGTAAAGCGCTGGATAACGATCAGCTTCTGATTCACTACCAGCCTAAAATTACCTGGCGGGGGGAAATCCGAAGTCTGGAAGCGCTGGTGCGCTGGCAGTCGCCGGAGCGTGGTTTAATCCCTCCACTGGAGTTTATCTCTTATGCCGAGGAGTCGGGATTGATTGTCCCGCTGGGCCGCTGGGTGATGCTTGATGTGGTGCGCCAGGTGGCTAAATGGCGCGATAAGGGGATTAACCTGCGCGTGGCGGTCAACGTCTCTGCACGTCAGCTGGCCGACCAGACCATTTTCAGCGATTTAAAGCAGGCGCTGAAGGATCTGGATTTTGAATACTGCCCTATCGACGTTGAACTCACGGAAAGCTGCCTTATCGAAAACGAAGAGCTGGCGCTCTCTGTGATCCAGCAGTTCAGCAAACTTGGCGCGCAAATTCATCTTGATGATTTCGGCACCGGCTACTCGTCTCTGTCGCAGCTGGCGCGGTTCCCTATCGACGCCATTAAACTCGATCAATCCTTCGTCAGGGATATTCATAAACAATCGATCTCCCAGTCTCTGGTGCGGGCCATCGTCGCGGTGGCACAGGCCTTAAACCTGCAGGTCATTGCTGAAGGGGTCGAGAGCGCGAAAGAAGACGCCTTTCTGACCAAGAACGGCGTCAACGAACGGCAGGGCTTTCTCTTCGCTAAGCCGATGCCCGCTGCCGCATTCGAGCGATGGCTAAAGCGATATCAGTCGCGAAAACAACGTTAACTGGCTTTGCGTAACGCCCCATGATGGCGGTTTTGCAGCATCACCAGACGCTCCATATAGGCGATATCTTTTGGCTCGAGGCAGAACGCCGCATCAACCCAGTCTTCCGTGATATCCATCAGTTCACTGCGCGGCAGTTGCAGTACCCGGGTTCGGGCGCGCAACATCGCCCTTACCCCGTTCAGCTTCGGCCGCAGCGTGTCGATGAAGGTTCTGACGGAGACGTAGCTCTGCCCGGGCTCAAACAGCACATCGACCAATCCATGCTGTTCGTACCATTCTGCCGTATGCGACTCCCCCTTGTAGATGAGTTCTTCCGCCAGTTTCATCCCTGCCCGACGTGCGACCAGCGAATATGCCCCCATGCCCGGGAACAGGTTGAAGGCAATTTCCGGGAAGCCCAGACGGGCATCGCGCTGAGAGAGAACAAAATGGTGTGCCAGCGCAGCCTCAAACCCACCGCCTAGCGCGCTGCCTTCAACCATCGCCAGAGAGACCGCGCCCGTATCAAACCCCCGCGACGCTGCGTGGACACAGTCGACGCAGGCACGTGCATACGCGCGTAACGCTTCACGCCGTCCATTTTGAATGCACTCTACGAAGAACTGTAAATCGCCTCCCGCATTATACATTTCAGGAACCAGTGACCCGGTTACCCAAAAATCGACAAGATACCCGGACTGGCGAACCAGCCAGGAGAGGTTCATGATCTCCTCAATTAACGCATGATTAAAACAAGGACGAGGTTGCGCCCGCAGCATCATCCAGATGGTGTGCCGCTCTTCCTCGTAGTAGGCTGACAACTGTGTGAAACGTTCAGTATCGGTAAACAGGGTGCAGGTAGGCTGGTTGATAACTGTCATAGTCTAATTCCTCACAGAAAAAGCGCCTTGCGCGCAGTTTTAGACTAATCCACTCATTAAGCCCGCAGCATGTGGGGGAATAAATTTATCACACTCATTTATGTGATTTAGTTATTGCATTTTTTCCCTTCTCTTTTGATCCCATTTTCTGCATCATTGAAAATATTACCTTTTCACACCTGGGGTGAGATTATGTCTACTATTGATGCACAAGCTGTAGCACAACGTATTGATACCGTGCTGGATATCCTGGTGGCAGGCGATTATCACTCGGCGATCCGTAATCTTGAGATCCTGAAGTCTGAACTTCTTGCTCAGAAGGGTGCTGAAAACGCGCCTGAGAACGGACAGCCAAAAGCGCCGTGGGAAGTTTGATCCTGCTGTTTTCGAACCTGTTTCGCTTTATTAATTGGATGCTATGAATTCCCGACAACAAATCATTTTGCAGATGGTCATTGACCAGGGACGCGTCAGCGTAGTCGATCTCGCTAAAACCACCGGCGTTTCAGAAGTCACCATCCGCCAGGATCTTAACCTGCTGGAGAAACAGAGCTACCTGCGTCGTGCGCATGGGTATGCGGTCCCGCTCGATAGCGAGGACGTTGAGACGCGCATGATGAACAACTACGCCCTGAAGCGTGAGCTGGCGGAGTTTGCCGCGTCTTTAGTCAACAATGGTGAGACGGTGTTTATCGAAAACGGCAGTAGCAATGCCTTACTGGCGCGCACGCTTGCCGAACAGAAAGACGTTACTATCATCACGGTCAGTAGCTATATCGCGCATCTGCTCAAAGAGACCCGCTGCGAGGTGATCCTGCTGGGCGGCATTTACCAGAAAAAAAGCGAAAGCATGGTTGGCCCCCTGACCCGCCAGTATGTTCAGCAGGTCCATTTCAGTAAGGCCTTTATTGGTATTGATGGCTGGCAGCCAGAAACGGGCTTCACCGGCCGCGATATGATGCGTTCTGATGTGGTGAATGCGGTGCTGGAAAAAGAGTGTGAGGCCATTGTGCTGACTGATAGCTCAAAATTTGGCGCCGTTCACCCTTATACCATGGGGCCAGTCTCTCGCTTTAGCCGTGTAATTACCGACGAACGTTTGAGCGATGAGCATCGTATTAAACTGGAAGATGACGGTCTTATCGTCAATATTATTAAAAAGTCGCCCTGAGTCCTTTAAGCGCCCGAATGCCGGGCGCCTATGTCCCTACTGTCTGAGATGATTCCTAACCCTCCTTTAAGAGTTTTTACCTGTTTAACCCGCCTTAAAGTCGTAAAATTAATGTTAGCGATATAACAGGAAGTGACTATCACCTGCGTGATTACGTAACGCCTGCGCGACCAGCTTTCACGGAAAACAGTTTTTAAGTATTCAATTCGTCTATACTTAAAGCGTAGCTCTTTCCGTGAATCGATAATTCAGGAGAAAGTATTATGACCTTAACCAGCAAAAAATTAGCCGCCGCTGTTCTGGCAATCACTGTAGCAATGTCCCTGAGCGCTTGCTCTAACTGGTCTAAACGTGACCGCAACACCGCAATTGGTGCCGGTGCTGGTGCTCTGGGCGGTGCGGTATTAACAGATGGTAGTACGCTGGGTACATTAGGTGGCGCTGCTGTCGGTGGTATTATCGGTCACCAGGTCGGCAAATAATTATTAAATAAGCCTCCACCGGTACTGCGATATTAGAACGCATTTCAGGTCTGACTTACGCACGTAAAAAAAGAGCCACGGCAAATGCCGTGGCTCATCTATTTTAGCCGCCCGCCAGTTTCACTTTCATGCCTTTGGCTTCGAGCAGGGATTTAATTAAATCACGTTTATCGCCCTGGATTTCGATAATGCCGTCTTTCACGGCACCACCGCAACCACATTTCTTTTTCAGATCGGCGGCCAGCTTAACCAGTTCCGCGTCGTCAAGATCAATGCCGGAGATAAGGCATACGCCCTTACCTTTGCGTCCACTGGTTTGACGCTGGATACGAACAATACCGTCCCCCTTCGGGCGCTCGGCTTTCGCTTTTGGTTCGTCTATACGCCCACTTTCTGTTGAGTAGACCAGACGACTGTTTGAATCAGTCATTATGCCCCCTTTTTCAGTGATGCGTTGATCGCCTTGAGCGTCTCTGACGGGTTAGCAGACTGCGTCACAGGACGCCCGATGACCATATAGTCTACCCCTGCCGCCAGCGCCTGTTCAGGCGTCATAATACGACGCTGATCGCCTGCCTCGCTGCCGGCCGGGCGGATACCTGGGGTAACAAGTTTGAAAGCCTGGCCCAGTTCTGATTTGAAACGCACGGCTTCCTGCGCGGAACAGACGACACCATCAAGCCCGCAATTTTGCGTCAGGCGCGCGAGACGCTCTGCATGCTGAGCAGGTGACAACGTCACGCCGAGATCGCGTAAATCACTCTCATCCATACTGGTCAGCACGGTAACCGCAATCAGCAACGGTGCGTCGCTGCCGAACGGCAGGAGCGCTTCACGGGCCGCGGTCATCATTCTTGCCCCACCCGATGCATGCACATTGACCATCCACACCCCCAGTTCTGCAGCAGCAGCCACGGCGTGCGCGGTGGTATTCGGGATATCATGGAATTTAAGGTCGAGGAAAACGTCAAAACCGCGCTGTTGCAGGTCGCGTACGATTTGCGGTCCAAACAGCGTGAACATCTCTTTGCCAACTTTCAGACGGCAGTCGCGAGGGTCTATACCGTCGACAAAGGCCAGTGCCGCGTCACGTTTATTGTAATCAAGCGCAACAACAACAGGAGAATCAGTAATTACGCGGGAAGCGGAGGAAGTAACAGACGTCATGACCAGCCCTTTTCGTCTATGGGCGCGCAGCGGCGCGGAACAGATAAACGGCGAGCATTCTACCTGCCAGCGCTGCAAATTGACAGGATCGATTTACTCTCCTGCGTGGCCGGCAAACCGCACGGGCTCAACGGGTTCTAAAAACCCATCAGTATGTTGTAACTAAAATAGATCGTTTTTAAAAATTACTGCCCATCAAGGCCTCGGATTGGCTTGATGGTCGACCATGCCCGGCATGAAGGACAGTGCCAGTACAGCGTATACGCCGTAAACCCACACTTCTGGCAACGATAGCGCGGTTTGCTTCGTACCTGCTCGCCTACCATGTCGCGCAGTACCATCAGGCTCTCTTTGGCGCGCCCTTCCTCTGCATCGTTGAGGTGGTAGTCCATCAGCTTATGGAATACTCGCATGGTCGGATGACGCTGCAGCTGACGCGTAATATAGACCTGCGCGGTATCACTGCCCTCATACTGTTCAACCACGTCCGAGAGCATCAGTTCGGCAGTCGCGCCAGTGTTCTCTTCCACGCAACGACGCAGGAAGGCTACCCATTCATCCTGCTTATCCAGTTGTTGATAGCAGGTTTGCAGCATGTCGAGGGTTTCACTGACCAGCTCTTTATCCTGGTCGATAACCCGCAACAGGCTCTCTACAGCTTTGGCATAGTCGCCGTTCGCCATAAAGACGCGCCCCATCATGATGGAGATACGCGCGCTGTTACGGTCAGCGGCGGCACCCTTTTTAAGCAACGCCATGGCTTTGTCCATGTCGTCGTTGCCCATTTGCTGAAGGGCCAGTTCACAGTAGAAGTGGGCTATCTCAACTCGCTGCTTATCTTTGCCCAGCTTCACCAGACGCTCGGCCGTATCAATGGCTTTCTGCCAGTCACTGGTGGCCTGATAAATCTGCAGCAGTTGCTGCAAGGCACTGACGCGGAAATCCGTTTCATCCACCAGCTGCGAGAACATGTCTTCTGCACGGTCGTACAGCCCCGCCGCCATGTAATCACGGCCCAGCTGTTGTACCGCCAGCAGGCGTTGATCGTAGGTCAACGAGGCGCTTTCCATAAGGGTCTGGTGAATACGAATGGCGCGGTCAACCTCGCCGCGCGAGCGGAACAGGTTTCCCAGGGTGAGATGCGCTTCAACGGTGCCCGTATCCTCTTTGAGCATATCGAGGAACAGGTCTACTGCTTTGTCCTGTTGATTGCTCAGGAGGAAGTTCACCCCAGCAACGTAGTCGCGGGAGAGTCGGTTAGCCTCATCCTGTTTTGTTTGTTGCGCACTTCTGCGGCCCATATACCAGCCATAGGCTGCGGCTACAGGCAAAAGCAGAAACAACAACTCCAGCATAGTCGATTATTCCTTGACGACCGGTACACCAGAGCTTTCCGGAATGTCGGACGCAGGCGCAATTTGATGTTCGAGTCGTTTAATTTTACGTTCAGCGCGCGCAAGTGAAACACGAACTTTCAACCAGAAAAGACCGCATACCAGCCAGCCAATCGCAAAGCCCGCGGCGAATAAAACCGCCAGAAGGCTCGATACACGATACTCGCCCTGCGCCAGCAGATAGTTAAACGTCACCTGTTGATCGTTTTGTGCACCCAATGTGACTGAAATGACAAAAATCGCCAATACCAGTAAGAAAATGAGTAAATATTTCACATTACTTCCCGTTATGTGGTTCAAGCGAATAAAGTGTGTTCAACTCACCGCAATCAGCCTTATAAACTACCATTTTAGTGACGGGCGCGAAACGGAAAAAGTGACGCGCCAGTCATGGATTTATGGGCAAAACACGGAATATCAACCGTCAGGCGTCGCTTTGGTCCCTTTCGGCGATCTCTTCTTCCTCGACAGGCGGTGGCGTTAACGGACCGCAGATGCGTTCAGCAAGCCATGTTGCCAGCGTCACAAGCAGCCATGAGATCAGCGTAGCCACCACCAAATCCCGCGGCCAGTGCATCCCCAGCAGCAAACGACTGCCCATCACCCCTGTGGCCCAGACCAGTAAAATCGCGATCGTGACCGTACGTCGCCGTGGCCAAAGCAGCCCTACTCCCAGTAACGCCCAGCTGGCGGCAAACATGGTATGGCCGGAAGGAAAAGCAAACCCGGTCTCTTTTTGCCAGTGTTTACGTAAGAACTTCGGGATATCCTGCTGTTCCGCAAGCTGTTCTTTGACCAGCGCACCACGATCTTTACGTTTTAAATTGTAGAACTCATCCACCGGAACATGGTGCGCTTTTTCCAGCCAGACGACAAAAGGACGCGGCTCCTGGACATGATCTTTAACCCAGGACTTCACGCCCTGACCGATGAGGATCGCCCCACCCAGTATCGCAAAGAGCATCAGCGCCGCACGCAGACGAAAGCGCAAACACCACAGAAACCAGGCGCAAAGGATCACATGCGTGATAATTCCCCACGGCTGGGTGACCGTCTCCGTTATCCAGTATAATGTTTTCAGCCATGTGGCGTTCTGACCAGGCTGCCACATCCAGCCTGAGACCCATACGGCCAGCGGCATAATAAGTAGAATGGCCGCACCTGCTGCCGTACGTCTGGCGATTGAAAGCATGTCTTCTCCTTTTTCGCTAAGCACCACAATCATAACTGAAATTCATCTGTTGGGTGGATATGTCGGATCGTGCGTTTAACGTCCATATAGCATGGCGCCCATTAGGCGAACGTGCTGAGCTTGTGGCAAAATGAACAGATACAGAAAGCCAAACAGGCGAAAGGCACGAAACGTGTCAGCCTACTCTGGAGAATCACATGCAGCTTAAACGTGTGGCAGAAGCCAAACTGCCAACCCCATGGGGCGATTTCCTGATGGTGGGATTTGAAGAACTGGCAACCGGACAGGATCATGTCGCGCTGGTGTTCGGTGACATTTCAGGACAGACGCCGGTACTCTCTCGCGTACATTCGGAGTGTCTGACTGGCGATGCCTTGTTCAGCCTGCGCTGTGATTGCGGTTTCCAGCTTGAAGCAGCTCTTTCTCACATCGCTGAAGAAGGTCGTGGGGTGCTGCTGTATCACCGTCAGGAAGGTCGTAATATTGGCCTGCTGAATAAAATCCGCGCCTACGCGCTGCAGGATCAGGGATACGATACGGTTGAAGCGAACCACCAGCTCGGGTTTGCTGCCGATGAGCGCGACTTTACCCTGTGCGCCGATATGTTCAAGCTTCTGGGGGTAGATGAGGTCCGTCTGCTGACCAATAACCCGAAAAAGGTGGAAATCCTGACCGAAGCGGGGATCAATATCGTCGAACGTGTTCCGCTGATTGTCGGCCGTAACCCGAAAAATGCCCACTATCTTGATACCAAAGCCGCCAAAATGGGTCACCTCCTGAGCGAGTGATCGCGAGATGCCCGGCATCGCCATCGCGAGCCGGGCGAGCGCGTCAATCCAGCATTTTACGAATCACGTAATGTAATATGCCGTCGTTCTGGTAGTAGGTCAGCTCGGTTGCCGTATCAATGCGACACCGGCATTCAAGCACTTCCGTTTTACCGTCTGCTCGCGTTAACGTCACCGGAACCGTTTTACCCGGCTGCAGGTTTTGCAGACCACTAATATCAATCTGCTCTTCCCCGGTGAGTCCCAGCGTTTTGCGGGTGACGCCTTGCGGGAACTCTAGCGGCAGGATCCCCATCCCGATAAGATTCGAACGGTGAATACGCTCGAAAGATTCGGCAATCACCACGCGAACCCCAAGCAGGCGCGGACCTTTCGCTGCCCAGTCTCGACTGGAGCCGGAGCCGTACTCTTTACCGGCAATCACCGCCAGCGGCGTGCCTTCCTGCTGGTATTTAACGGCGGCATCATAAATCGAAACCACTTCCGTGCCAGGTAAATGACGCGTCATGCCCCCTTCCACGCCCGGAACCATTTCGTTGCGGATGCGGATGTTGGCAAACGTCCCGCGCATCATCACTTCGTGGTTACCACGACGCGATCCGTAGGAGTTGAAGTCCCGGCGTTCCACCCCACGGCTTTGCAGATAGCGGCCTGCCGGGCTGTCGGCTTTGATACTGCCCGCCGGCGAGATGTGGTCCGTGGTAACGGAATCGCCAAGCATCGCCAGAATACGCGCCCCGTGGATATCCTTAAGCGGAGCAGGTTCAGCCAGCATGTCATCGAAGAACGGTGACAGACGAATATAGGTCGAATCATCCTGCCAGCCATAGGTATCCGAGCCCACGACGTTAATTGTTTTCCATTCCGGCGTGCCTTCAAACACTTCCGCATATTCTTTGCGGAACATTTCGGTTGAGACCTTTTCAACGGCTCGCGCGATGTCGCGTGAAGACGGCCAGATATCTTTCAGGTAAACAGGCTCGTTCTTGCGATCGTGACCAATCGGGTCTATCGTGAGATTGATGTTCATGTTTCCCGCCAGCGCGTAAGCCACAACCAGCGGCGGCGAGGCCAGCCAGTTGGTTTTCACCAGCGGATGAATGCGCCCTTCAAAGTTGCGGTTACCGGAAAGAACCGCACCCACGGTAAGATCGCCCTGCTTGATCGCCGTTTCAATCGGCTCAGGCAGCGGACCGGAGTTACCGATACAGGTAGTACATCCGTAACCCACGAGATTAAATCCCAGCTCGTCAAGGTACGGGGTGAGTTTTGCCTGCGCCAGGTAATCTGAAACCACTTTAGAGCCCGGGGCCAGCGAAGCCTTAACCCACGGCTGCGGTTTCAGTCCAAGCTCAACGGCTTTTTTGGCCAACAGTCCCGCGGCCATCAAAACGCTTGGGTTCGAGGTGTTGGTACAGGAGGTGATAGCGGCAATAACCACCGCGCCATCCGGAAGTTGATACTGATGTCCGTTCAGGACATAGTCTATTGGACGGTGATCTTTTTTCGCGACATTGACTTCCAGTTCATTGCTGGCGGCAAAAGCTTTCGGCACGTCCGGTAACGCGACCCGATCCTGCGGGCGTTTTGGCCCGGCAAGGCTCGCCTCGACGCTTCCCATATCCAGCTCAAGCGTGCTGGTAAATACCGGCTCATCACCCGGGTTTCGCCACATCCCCTGCGCTTTAGTGTAGGCCTCGACCAGCGCGACCTGCTCTTCACTGCGACCACTCAGGCGCATATATTCCAGCGTGACGTCATCGATGGGGAAGAAGCCACAGGTCGCGCCATATTCCGGCGCCATATTGGCGATCGTGGCGCGATCGGCCAGCGGCAGCGAATCCAGCCCGTCACCGTAGAATTCAACAAATTTACCCACCACGCCATGCTTACGCAGCATCTGGGTGACGGTCAACACCAGGTCGGTGGCGGTAATGCCTTCCGACAGCTTACCGGTGAGTTTGAAGCCCACCACATCAGGAATGAGCATCGACACCGGCTGACCAAGCATAGCCGCTTCCGCTTCAATACCCCCGACGCCCCACCCCAGCACACCGAGGCCGTTAATCATGGTGGTATGTGAATCCGTCCCGACCAGCGTATCCGGATAAGCCACCCACTCTTTATCCTGCAATTCACTCCAGACGGCTTTGCCCAGATATTCGAGGTTAACCTGATGGCAAATACCGGTTCCAGGCGGAACCACGCTAAAGCGGCTGAACGCCTGTTGCCCCCATTTCAGGAAGACATAGCGCTCGTGGTTACGTTCCATCTCCAGACGTACGTTTTCGCCAAAAGCATCATCATCACCGAAGTGGTCAACGGTCACGGAGTGGTCAATCACGAGGTCAACGGGAGAAAGCGGATTCACTTTTGCCGTATCGCCACCGAGGCGCTTAACGGCTTCGCGCATGGCGGCTAAATCAACCACGGCGGGAACACCGGTAAAGTCCTGCATCAGGACCCTCGCCGGGCGATAGGCTATTTCTCTGTCGGCATGGGCACTCTTCAGCCACCCCGCCAGCGCCTGGATATCCTCGAGGGTGACGGAATCGCCATCCTGCCAGCGTAAGAGGTTTTCCAGCAAAACTTTCAAGGACTTGGGTAAACGCGAAATGTCCCCAAGCGTTCTGGCAGCCAGTGGCAGGCTATAGTAATGCCAGGTTTTGTTTTCTGCCTGTAATGTGTCCTTACTGGCTTCGCGTAGGGTTAACGACATAAGCTCCTCCTTAATTACAGAGATGTCCTGACAATCATCAGGGCTGTAATTAAAGATAACACAAAGATGTCGTAACGTTTTGATAACAACCCGAATTGATAAATTTAGGAATGGTCCAGTGAAGTGCGAAAACAAAAAACCCCGCCGCAGCGAGGTTTTGGATTTACAGGAAGGCCAGCCAGATGAGCTGAGACCAGAACAGGATCGACACAGAAAAAACGCCGAGCCATGACCAGTATTTGTGAGACATCATGTTATTCATCATAGGGTACACCAGGCATTATTTTTAAAAAGGCTCCGAGGTTTGCCCTCAGTTCTATATTGCTGATGTGTATTTATTAAAGAGTACAAAGGTGCAGAGTCTTTATTCAGACTATTTGCATCATTACGCAATTAACTAAATTATTGTTTTTTGGGTTCGTCTTCTGCGAACACATCAATAAAGGCTTGCTGCTGTGGCGTCAGTTTCCAGGACGCGGGGACAACGGTCGCAGGTGCTTTGCGTCCTTTGTGACCACTGTCACGATGCTGACACATCTGTTTTACCGTTTCTGTACGTACCGTCACTGCCATATTCAACCCCAATATTTCCAGGCAAGGAGAGCAACCACTACCCAAAACAGGGCGGAGACGAGAAAGACCGCCAGCCAGGCTTTACGCTTGAGCGCAGGATCCCTTTGCGGTTCTTCACTTCCTGAAGGCATTGCTAACCTCATACAATCGATATCGCTTATCATTTAGGACCAAACAATTGGTACAATTAATCATCTGTTGAGATAAATCCTAAAGAAACTTTAGCCGAAAAGCCAGTGAATTTACGCATCAATTGGTGGGAAATATTCAATCTTTTGACCAGAAATAAATAATTGAAAAGAAATATTTGCGTAGCCGTAAATTACTTTCTACTTTTGTCGCCAATTCACGACATTAAAACCATACAGATTAAATGGGTAATGACATTATATGGCAGGGAAAATGTAGATGATGATAATTATGATTTAGCTTTGAGGAGTTAATTCGGTATCTTTCCGTGAGGGAAAGATACCGGGAGTGATTATTTTGCCGGAAGTTTGATGTCTTTAAACATCTCTTCAATATCTTCATTTGAGCGTAATGCAACCGCCGTATCGACCACGTCACGCGTTAAATGCGGGGCAAAGCGTTGAATAAAATCATACATATAGCTGCGCAGGAAGGTGCTGCGACGGAAACCAATTTTGGTCGTACTGTGGCTGAAAATATCGTGCGCATCAAGACGAACCAAATCCGGGTCTGAAACCGGGTCGACGGCCATGCTGGCAATCACCCCAACGCCCAGGCCAAGCCGCACATAGGTTTTAATGACATCAGCATCCGTGGCGGTAAAGACAATGCGCGGCGTTAATCCCGCCCGGTTAAAGGCCGTATCAAGCTCAGAGCGTCCGGTGAAGCCGAAGGTGTATGTCACTAAAGGATATTGCGCCAGCTCTTCAATAGTCACCGACCCTTTCCCCGCCAGCGGATGATCCGGGGTCACTACAATAGAACGGTTCCAGTGGTAGCACGGTAGCATAACCAGATCGTCATACAGGTGAAGCGCTTCTGTCGCGATGGCAAAGTCCGCGTTGCCCTTTGAAACCGCTTCAGCGATTTGCGTGGGCGAGCCCTGATGCATATGCAAAGAGACGCGCGGATAACGTTCTATAAAGCCCTTAATAACGCCTGGCAGCGCATAACGCGCCTGAGTATGCGTTGTGGCAATATAAAGCGAGCCTTTATCCGGCCAGGTATGTTCACCCGCCACGGACTTAATAGCGTCAACTTTGGAGAGGACTTCCCGGGCAATACGAATGATTTCCTGCCCGGCGGGTGTCACCTGCGTGAGGTGCTTACCGCTGCGAGCGAAAATCTGGATACCTAATTCGTCCTCCAGCATACGAACCTGTTTGCTGATGCCCGGTTGCGAGGTATATAACCCCTCAGCGGTAGAAGAGACGTTAAGGTTGTGATTCACCACCTCAACGATATAACGAAGCTGCTGTAATTTCATGCCAGACCATCCGATTTAGCGCACGCGGTCAATCGCTTAAGACGATTTGATAATAAGAAAAGGGTTAACTATAACCACTATATCATTTATAGCCTGACTGTATAGTACGGAACAAAAAATAATAACAAGGTAATAAAAAAGGGCCGGAAGTCCGGCCCTTTTACAGGTAAGTTACGGTAAGGGAAGATTATTTCTTGCCTTCAACCCATTTTCCGTCGACAAAGAAGGCGGACCAGCCGGTCGCTTTCCCCTCTTTCTCAGCCGCAACGTACTGCTGTTTTGTTTTACGGCTAAAACGTACCACCGTTTTATTCCCTTCAGGATCCTGCTGTGGCGCATCGGCCAGATAACGCAATTTCTCAGGCAGACGGTCGCGGAAGCGATGCAGCTCTTCCACCAGCGGCGCGCGGGTTTCACGCGATTTCGGGAAGGTGTTGGCCGCGAGGAAGACCCCGGCAGCACCGTCACGCAGCACGAAATAGGCGTCAGACTTCTCACACGGCAATTCTGGCAGCGGAACCGGATCTTCCTTCGGCGGCGCGACTTCACCGTTACGCAGAATCTTACGGGTGTTCTTACACTCGTCGTTGGTGCACGCCATGTATTTCCCGAAACGCCCCATTTTCAGGTGCATTTCCGAGCCACACTTCTCACACTCAACGATAGGGCCGTCATAGCCTTTGATGCGGAACTCACCCTCTTCGATCTCATAACCATCACACGTTGGGTTATTCCCGCAAACGTGCAATTTGCGTTTCGGATCGATCAGGTAGCTGTCCATCGCCGTGCCACATTTCTTACAACGACGTTTGGCACGCAGGGCATTGGTTTCTGCATCGTCACCCTCCAGCACGTTAAGAACTTCGTTCTCAGGTACCAGGTTGATGGTGGTTTTGCAGCGCTCTTTCGGCGATAACGCATAGCCGGAGCAACCGAGAAAGACGCCTGTTGTCGCAGTACGGATCCCCATCTTACGGCCACAGGTTGGGCAATCGATGCTGGTCAGTACCATCTGGTTAGGCAGCATGCCGCCCTCTTCAGGATCTTTCTCCGCTTTTTCAAGCTGGTTGGTAAAGTCGCTGAAGAAGCTGTCGAGCACTTTCTTCCATTCCGCCTGATGGCTGGCAACCTGGTCAAGGCTGTCTTCCATCTGTGCGGTAAAGTCGTAGTTCATCAACTCGCGGAAGTTAGCTTCCAGACGGTCGGTTACGATCTCACCCATTTTTTCAGCGTAGAAACGGCGATTTTCAACACGCACATAGCCACGATCCTGAATGGTCGAAATGATTGACGCATAGGTTGACGGACGACCAATACCGCGTTTTTCCAGCTCTTTTACCAGCGATGCTTCGCTAAAGCGCGCAGGCGGCTTGGTAAAGTGCTGAGCTGGCACGAGGTCAACCAGAGAGAGTTCATCCCCTTTGTTCACCGCCGGCAGCGTTCGGTCTTCGTCGCCTTTACGCAGTGCAGGCATGACTTTCGTCCAGCCGTCGAAACGCAGGATACGGCCACGCGCTTTCAGACGGAAATCACCCGCACCAACGGTAAGCGTAGTGGAATCGTACTGCGCGGGTGTCATTTGACACGCGACGAACTGGCGCCAGATAAGCTGGTACAGCTTCTGGGCGTCGGCTTCCATATCCTTCAGCGATTCCGCTAACACAGAGACGTCAGAAGGACGAATGGCTTCGTGCGCTTCCTGTGAGTTCTCTTTGCTGGCGTACTGGTTAGCGCTTTCCGGCAGGTATTTCTTACCGAAATTGTCACCGATATAGCCGCGCACCATGTTAACCGCATCCTGACTCAGGTTAGTCGAGTCGGTACGCATGTAGGTGATGTAACCCGCTTCATACAAGCGCTGGGCCATCATCATGGTTTTCTTCACGCCATAACCCAGACGCGTGCTTGCGGCCTGTTGCAGCGTAGAGGTAATAAACGGTGCGCCAGGCTTACTGCTGGTCGGTTTGTCTTCACGCTCCAGAACCTGATAGCGTGCTTTTTCCAGCAACGCCACCGCGGCCATGGTCTGGTCACGGTTTTCAGGACGGAAAGGCTTGTCGTTCTGATGGCTCACCTGCAGCGGCAGAGCATCCCCGCCCGGCGTGGTGACATTCGCGTCGACTTCCCAGAACTCTTCTGGCACAAACGCTTTAATTTCGCGTTCACGTTCAACGACAAGACGCACGGCAACGGATTGCACACGGCCTGCGGACAGACCACGGGCAATCTTTTTCCACAGCAGTGGAGACACCATGTAGCCCACAACACGGTCCATAAAGCGACGTGCCTGCTGCGCGTTTACACGGTCAATGTTCAGTTCGCCCGGCTTTTCAAACGCCTGGCGAATCGCATTCTTCGTAATTTCGTTAAACACTACACGGCTGTAGCGTTTGTCATCACCACCGATCACTTCCCGCAGGTGCCACGCAATGGCTTCCCCTTCGCGGTCAAGGTCGGTTGCGAGATAGATGTGGTCTGCTTTTTCAGCAAGCTGTTTCAGCTCATTAACAACTTTTTCTTTCCCGGGCAGCACTTCGTATTGTGCATCCCAGTTGTGCCATGGGTTAACACCCATGCGGTTGACAAGCGCGCTACGTTCATCCTTTTTAGGCTTTTTAGCCCCTTTGGTGGAGGTAGAGTCTGCGCTCTTTTTGCTGGCTGAGCCACTGGTCGGCAAATCGCGGATATGACCCACGCTGGACTTAACCACGTAGTCATTACCCAGATACTTATTGATCGTTTTGGCTTTTGCCGGGGACTCAACGATGACGAGAGCTTTACCCATATTCACCTTTACCTAATTTAATTCTTCCAGGAATACGCCGCACGTTGATTTCCCTTCCACTGACGACGCGTCATTGATATTGCGACTGCGTCAGGGGATATCAACCCCTTTGTCTTACCGAACGTCAGAGAAATGACGCCCAGGTGATTGAGTTTTCGGGTATTTTTCTCACGCCTCATATGATTCGTGACGAATTACCGGTCGAATGTCAAGCAATTCTGTTGCCAGAATGACGAAAGCGCACACTCTACCTGATAAAATCCGTTACGCAACTTTATTAGCATGCAAAAGCAAATCACGCCAGCCAGGCTCCTGCGCCTTATCCCCTCAGATTACAGGGAAAATTTGCCCCCAAAGCGCCCTCGGCGTAGACTATTGTCACTGTTTAAGGAGTGGATTATGCACAATACGACCCAACCAATTGACCGAGTCTCTCTGCTTATCGAAGCAAACAAGCTTATCCGTGATCATGAAGATACTCTGGCGGGCATTGAAGCCACCGGCGTAGAACAGCGTAATGGCGTGCTGGTTTTCAGCGGCGAATACTTCCTTGACGAACAGGGGCTACCTACCCCGAAAAGCACCGCCGTGTTTAACATGTTTAAATACCTGGCGCATACGCTTTCAGAGAAATATCACCTGGTTGATTAATGCAAAACGCGAGGCCTGAGCCTCGCGTTTTTGTTTACAGCAACGGTTTTTGTCCGCGCTGTAGCCAGCGGAGCAACAGCCGATCGGCACTTTCTGCCGCACTGTTGGTAAAGCGATCGAGCAGACGCTTGCGCTGCGTAAAGCGCACGCCCACCAGCTCACGGCCATCCATCAGGTTCAGCAGCAGGTCATCGCTGGTGCCCACTTCATCTACCAGTCCTTTCTCCTGGGCCTGGATCCCGTACCAGTGCTCCCCCGTCGCGACCTGCTCAATATCGAGCGATGGGCGCATGCGGTGCACAAAGTCTTTAAAGAGGTGGTGCGTTTCATTGAGATCTTCACGGAATTTCTGACGCCCCTCTTCCGTGTTTTCCCCCAGCAGCGTCAGAGTGCGTTTGTACTGCCCGGCCGTGTGCAGTTCAATGTCGATCTCTTTGTTTTTGAGGAAGCGGTTAAAGTTAGGGATTTGCGCAACCACACCGATTGAACCAATAATAGAAAACGGTGCCGCCACAATTTTATCCGCGACGCAGGCCATCATGTAGCCACCGCTCGCTGCGACTTTATCCACCGCAACGGTCAGCGGGATCTGTTTTTCACGCAGGCGCTGCAGCTGTGACGCAGCCAGTCCATAACCGTGTACCACACCGCCCGGGCTTTCAAGACGCACCACCACCTGATCCTGCGGTTTTGCCACGGCAAGAACGGCAGTGACCTCTTCGCGCAGAGAAGAAACTTCATGCGCATCCATGCTGCCTTTAAAGTCGAGCACATAGACGCGTGGCTTTGCCTCATCCTGCGGTGCATTGAGCTTTGCTTTCGCTTTTGCCGCTTTGGCTTCCTGTTTATGCTTTTTCTTCTGCGCTTTAAGCCACTGCTTCTGTTGATGGCTATCGAGCAGCGACAGAGACATATCTTCCTGCATCTCTTTATACTGCTCACTCAGGCGGGTAATGCGTAACTCCCCACGCTGACGCTTACGCTGCGTCAGGTTTACAATCAGAACGGCAATCACCGCAATGGCAATCACCACCGTTGCGATTTTGGCCAAAAACAACCCATACTGAGAAAGTAATTCCACGCGTTCCACCTTGTTTAACCACGATTCTTTCACGGCAGTGTACAACAGCCCTGCCCATGCGTCTCGCTCGTGACATTACCTCTGCGAGCCTGCTTCAGGAATCCCCTCATGGGGGTTTAAATATTTGCAAATTGTTAATTTTACAGTAATGCCTCCTGTAGACTGATTGAATTCTCATGCTAATTCGGGCATAAAGCCGAAAAGTCATAAAGAAGGCGTCATTGCGTCACTGCGCGCCAGAGGAGTCCCCGTGCATTATCAACCGCAAAAAAATCTGCTGCAAAATCGCATCATTCTGGTCACCGGTGCCAGTGACGGAATTGGTCGCGAGGCGGCCCTGACCTACGCTGACTATGGCGCGAGCGTTATTCTTATTGGTCGTAACGAAGAGAAACTGAAAAGCGTCGCGCAGGAAATAGAAGCGGCAGGCGGCATTCCGGCCCCGTGGTATACCCTCGATTTACTCACCTGCACGCCAGCAGTGTGCCAGGAGCTTGCTCACCGTATTAGCGCCCACTACCCGCGGCTGGACGGTGTCCTGCACAATGCGGGTTTGCTGGGAGAAGTCCGTCCTATGGATGAACAGGATCCCGATATCTGGCAGCAGGTGATGCAGGTCAACGTCAACGGCACGTTTTTCCTGACGCAGGCATTGCTTCCTTTATTACTTAAATCTGAGTCCGGCTCGCTGGTCTTTACCTCCTCAAGCGTAGGCCGCGAAGGTCGAGCCAACTGGGGGGCATATGCCGTCTCGAAATTCGCGACTGAAGGGATGATGCAGGTGCTGGCGGAGGAGTATCAAAGCCGCCATCTGCGCGTAAATTGCATTAACCCGGGTGGAACGCGCACCAAAATGCGCGCCAGCGCCTTCCCGTCGGAAGACCCGCAGAAACTGAAAACACCCGCAGACATTATGCCGCTCTATCTCTGGCTGATGGGCGACGACAGTCGTCGTAAAACGGGGATGACCTTCGATGCCCAGCCGGGCCGTAAACCAGGGATTTCGCAATGAGTGAAGAACGTCATCAACAACGCCAGCAGCGTCTGAAGGAACAGGTCGATGCGCGCGTTGCGGCCGCACAGGACGAGCGCGGGATAATTATCGTCTTTACCGGTAACGGCAAAGGTAAAACTACCGCGGCATTTGGCACCGCCACGCGTGCTGTCGGTCACGGGCAGAAAGTGGGCGTCATTCAATTCATCAAAGGCGAATGGCCCAACGGCGAACGTAATCTGCTTGAACCGCATGGCGTTGAATTTCAGGTGATGGCGACAGGTTTTACATGGGATACGCAGAACCGGGAAACCGATACTGCAGCTTGTCTTGCAGTCTGGGAGCACGCCAAAAGAATGCTGGCAGACCCCGCCCTGAATATGGTTCTGCTGGATGAGATAACCTATATGGTGGCCTACGACTATCTCCCGCTGGATGCGGTACTGGAGGCGTTACAACAACGCCCGGCGCACCAGACGGTTATCGTCACGGGGCGTGGCTGTCATCGGGAAATACTGGAGCTTGCGGATACCGTCAGCGAACTGCGTCCGGTCAAACACGCATTTGACGCGGGAATCAAAGCGCAAATCGGTATTGATTACTAAGAAAAAAGCCCGGTGATCTTCACCGGGCTTTTATGTTAACCGTTGTTGTTACGGCTGCCAGAGCGGCGGTTGCTGCTCACCTGGCTATGGCGTTTCACCGCACGACGGATCTGATTCGCCTTCATACGACGACGATCTTTTTCCACCGCCACTTTAGAGGTGGTTTCTGGCGTCAGGCCAACCAGTTCACGCAGGTAGTTAGTCTGTGTCAGATCCAGCTCGGTATAACCACCCCGTGGCAGACCTTTTGGCAGCAGGATGTCGCCATAACGGACACGGATCAGACGGCTCACCTGAACGCCTACCGCTTCCCAAAGACGACGCACTTCACGGTTACGGCCTTCAGTCAGGGTAACGTTGTACCACTGGTTAATGCCTTCGCCACCGGTAAATTTGATGGTTTTAAATGCCGCAGGACCGTCTTCCAGCTGAACGCCGCGTGACAGATCGCGCAGTTTATTCTCATCAACCTGGCCGAAGACACGCACGGCGTATTCGCGTTCCACTTCACGGCTAGGGTGCATCAGACGGTTTGCCAGTTCACCATCAGTGGTAAACAGCAGCAGGCCGCAGGTATTCACGTCCAGACGACCCACGGCAATCCAGCGAGCGCCGCGCAGTTTAGGCAGACGGTCAAACACCGTCGGGCGACCTTCAGGGTCGTTGCGCGTGCACAGCTCGCCTTCTGGCTTGTAATACGCCAGCACGCGGCAGATCTGCTCAGCGGACTCTTTCACGGAGATAAGATGACCGTCGATGCGGATCTTCAATCCCGGTACGATTTCTACGCGGTCACCCAGCGTGGCGATTTTACCGTCCACACTCACGCGACCCGCTTCAATAATGGCTTCGATTTCACGGCGTGAACCGTGGCCGGCACGCGCCAGCACTTTCTGTAACTTCTCGCTCATTGAGCTTCCTCAGGTGTCGCCTTCACAGGCGTCGAATCAGGTCAAAAGAGGGCTCAGCCCTGCTTTGATGGCCGCGTAGTATATCTGCTTACACCCTTACAAGAAAGGCTTAACATCACCCACGCCTTCACGAATCACTTCTGGCGCATCTTCGGTTAAGTCAACAACGGTGGTTGGCTGCTGACCAAGGTAGCCGCCATGAATAATCAACTCGACCACCTTTTCCAGACGGTCTTTAATCTCTTCGGGATCGGATTCGGTGAACTCGCTGCCAGGCAACATTAAAGAGGTCGAAAGCATCGGCTCGCCGAGGGTTTCCAGCAGCGCCTGCGCAATCGGGTTGGACGGTACGCGCATCCCGATGGTTTTACGCTTTTCCTGTAACAGTCGGCGCGGCACTTCCTTGGTTCCTTTAAGAATAAAGGTGTAGTTGCCCGGTGTGTTATTTTTGATCAGACGAAACGCCACGTTATCGACATACGCGTAGGTCGACAGTTCAGAAAGATCGCGGCACATCAGGGTAAAGTTATGGCCGTCCGGCAGCTGACGAATGCGGCAAATGCGCTCCATCGCCCCTTTGTCTTCAATTTTACAGCCCAGCGCGTAGCCAGAATCGGTCGGGTAGACAATCACGCCGCCTTTGCGAACGATCTCCACGGCCTGATTAATTAAGCGTGGCTGCGGGTTATCCGGATGAATATAGAAAAACTGACTCATACTTCCCTCTCTTCAATTTTCTGCGGCTGTTCCCAGAGCTGCCAGACAGGCTCAACGCCTGCGGGCAACCAGAGCTTGCGTCCCAGCTCGATCCACGCACAGGGCTGATGGAAATCCGACCCCTGCGAACCCAGCAGACCGAACTGACGCGCGTAGGTCGCGAGCTGTGCACGCTCATTGGGCGCCTGCTGACACTGGGCGACTTCCATCGCCTCACCGCCACATTCGGCAAAGTGTGCCAGCAGTCTTTTCAGCCACTTAGCAGAAAGATTATACCGCCCCGGATGGGCGAGCACGGCCTTACCGCCAGAATGATGAATGACATCAATAGCTTGTTTTATTGTACACCACTGTGGCGGAACGTAACCGGTTTTCCCGCGTGCCAGATATTTTTTAAACACGTCCGCCATCGTCGTGGCTTTGCCCGCCTCAACCAGAAAACGGGCAAAATGGCCGCGCGTCACCGCCCCACCGTTTGCCAGTTTCTGTGCACCTTCCAGCGCTCCGGGAATATGCGCTTTTTCCAGTCGCTCACCAATCATTTCGGCGCGTTCGTTGCGGCGCGATTTTTGTTCTTGCAAAAACGCACGCATTGCCGGATGTTCAATATCGATATTGAGGCCAACAATGTGAATTTCGTGATTTTCCCAGACTGTCGAAATTTCGACGCCGGGCACCAGATTCAGCGCCAGTCCGCTGCGGGCAATTTCGGCGCGCGCCGCGGGAATAGCATCTGTCGTATCGTGATCGGTTATCGCCAGCGTGCCGACACGCATTTCAACGGCGCGATGAACCAGGGATTCGGGTGTCAGCAGGCCATCAGAGGCCTGAGTATGGCTGTGTAAATCATAAATTACGGCGTAGGTGGTATCGCTCAAAGCACTTCCCATAGCAGGTTAAAGACATCCGAAACCCCTATGATAACGGCTTGGCGCGAAATTCTGAAATCAAGGGTTGACAACTTGCCATCGAACTAGTTAACTAGTACGCAAGTTCACACGAGAAAGGTATCTGAAAATGACAGCACATTTCACTCTGCACGGTTGGTGGCGCACATCCTGATTATCGGGCAGTGTCACACGTCTGCAAAATGCAAACAGATACCCAGCCCGCGACTAAGCGGGCTTTTTTTTGAACAGAATAAATGAGAACAACATAATGCAAACAGCCAAACCACACCTCGAATTGCTGACCTGCGAGGCGGTCTATCGCCACAACCCAACCGCGCTGTTTCATCAGGTCTGCGGTGCGCGTCCGGCAACGTTGCTGCTGGAATCCGCAGATATTGACAGTAAAGACGATCTTAAGAGCCTGCTGCTGGTCGACAGCGCATTGCGCATTACCGCGCTGGGTGACACTGTCACGATTAAGGCGCTCTCTGAGAACGGTGCCGCGCTGCTGCCACTGCTGGACGCCTCCCTCCCAGCGGGCATCGAGAATGAACGTCACCCGGAAGTGCGGGTACTGCATTTCCCGCCGGTCAGCCAACTGCTGGACGAAGATGCACGCCTCTGTTCTTTGTCAGTCTTCGATGCCTTCCGCCTGCTGCAAAACCTGGTCTCGGTACCAGAAGATGAACGCGAAGCGATGTTCTTTGGCGGGCTGTTTGCTTACGATCTGGTCGCCGGTTTCGAAGACCTGCCGGAAACCGAACAGGGCAACCGCTGCCCTGACTACTGCTTCTACCTGGCCGAAACCCTGCTGGTGATCGACCATCAGAAAAAATACACCCGTATTCAGGCGAGCCTGTTCACGCCATCCGTGACCGAGAAAACACGTCTTGAGCAGCGCATTGCTCAGCTGCAACAGCAAATGACCGAAGCGCCACCCGCACTGCCGGTTCAGCATGTAGAGAAGATGACCTGTGAGGTTAACCAGACCGACGATCAGTACGGTGCCGTGGTGCGTCAGATGCAAAAGGCGATTCGCGCCGGGGAAATTTTCCAGGTCGTCCCGTCCCGTCGTTTCTCACTGCCCTGCCCCTCGCCGCTGGCGGCCTATGACGTGCTCAAAAAGAGCAACCCAAGCCCGTATATGTTCTTTATGCAGGACAACGAGTTCACCCTGTTTGGTGCGTCACCGGAAAGCTCCCTGAAATACGACGCCACCAGCCGCCAGATCGAGATCTACCCGATTGCCGGTACACGTCCGCGCGGGCGTCGCGCCGATGGATCTCTGGATCGCGATCTCGACAGCCGTATCGAACTGGAAATGCGCACCGACCACAAAGAGCTCTCCGAGCACCTGATGCTGGTTGACCTGGCGCGTAACGATCTGGCCCGTATTTGTACTCCCGGCAGCCGCTATGTGGCTGACTTAACGAAAGTCGACCGTTACTCCTTCGTGATGCACCTGGTCTCCCGCGTGGTGGGTGAACTGCGCAACGACCTCGACGTGCTGCACGCCTATCGTGCCTGCATGAATATGGGCACCCTGAGCGGTGCGCCGAAAGTCCGTGCGATGCAGCTTATCGCCGCCGCCGAAGGGCGTCGTCGTGGCAGCTATGGCGGTGCGGTGGGTTATTTCACCGCGCACGGTGACCTTGATACCTGCATCGTTATCCGCTCTGCCTATGTTGAAGACGGCATCGCCACCGTCCAGGCGGGCGCCGGGGTGGTTCTTGATTCTGTTCCGCAGTCTGAAGCTGACGAAACGCGCAATAAAGCTCGCGCGGTATTGCGCGCCATCGCTACCGCACACCATGCACAGGAGATTTTCTGATGGCTGACATTCTGCTGCTCGATAACATCGACTCCTTTACCTATAACCTGGCAGATCAGCTGCGTGCGAATGGTCACAACGTCGTTATCTATCGTAACCACGTGCCGGCGCAAACCCTGATTGAGCGTCTGGCAACCATGCAAAACCCGGTGCTGATGCTCTCTCCTGGCCCCGGTGCCCCCAGTGAAGCGGGCTGTATGCCTGAACTGCTGACCCGTATGCGCGGCAAGTTGCCTATTATCGGCATCTGCCTGGGGCATCAGGCGATTGTTGAAGCCTATGGCGGATACGTCGGCCAGGCGGGTGAAATCCTGCACGGTAAAGCCTCCAGCATTGAACATGACGGTCAGGCGATGTTTGCCGGGCTGCCGAATCCGCTGCCGGTGGCGCGCTACCACTCGCTGGTCGGCAGCAACATCCCGGCAGGCCTGACCATTAACGCCTCGTTCGAAGGCATGGTGATGGCCGTACGGCACGATACCGATCGTGTCTGTGGGATGCAGTTCCATCCGGAGTCAATCCTCACCTCTCACGGCGCGCGTCTGCTGGAACAGACCCTGGACTGGGCCCTGCAGAAACTGGAACAGACCAACACCCTGCAACCTGTTCTGGAAAAATTGTATCAGGCACAGACCCTGAGCCAGCAGGAGAGCCACCAGCTCTTCTCCGCTGTGGTTCGCGGTGAACTGAAGCCTGAACAACTGGCGGCCGCGCTGGTGAGCATGAAAGTTCGCGGTGAAAGCCCGCAGGAAATTGCCGGTGCGGCAACGGCGCTGCTGGAAAATGCCGCCCCGTTCCCGCGCCCGGACTACATGTTTGCGGATATCGTCGGTACCGGTGGTGACGGCAGCAACAGCATCAATATCTCCACCGCCAGCGCCTTCGTGGCGGCTGCCTGTGGTTTGAAAGTGGCGAAGCACGGTAACCGCAGCGTCTCCAGCCGGTCGGGATCGTCAGACCTGCTGGCCGCATTCGGCATCAATCTCGAGATGAACGCCGAACGTTCGCGTGAAGCCCTGGACGACCTGGGCGTCTGCTTCCTGTTTGCGCCGAAATATCACACCGGTTTCCGCCATGCGATGCCGGTTCGCCAGCAGCTTAAAACCCGCACGCTGTTTAACGTGCTCGGCCCGCTGATCAACCCGGCCCATCCGCCGCTGGCGCTGATTGGCGTCTACAGCCCGGAGCTGGTTCTGCCGATTGCGGAGACCCTGCGCGTGCTGGGTTATCAACGTGCCGCGGTGGTTCACAGCGGGGGAATGGATGAAGTGTCGCTGCATGCGCCAACGCTGGTGGCCGAACTGCGCGACGGTGAAATCCTGAGCTATCAGCTGGAGGCGAGCGACTTTGGTTTAACGCCTTACCATCAGGAAGCGCTGGCGGGCGGCACGCCTGAAGAAAACCGTGACATTCTGACGCGCTTATTACAAGGTAAAGGTGAGGTCGCCCACGAGGCCGCCGTCGCTGCCAACGTCGCGATGCTGATGCGTTTACACGGCGAGGAAGATCTCAAAGCCAACGCACAAAAAGTTCTGAACGTACTGCGCTCAGGTGCAGCTTACGATCGCGTTACCGCACTTGCGGCAAGAGGGTAAAGAATGCAGACCGTTTTAGCGAAAATCGTTGCCGATAAGGCCATCTGGGTGGAAGCACGTAAAGCACAGCAGCCGCTGGCCAGCTTCCAGAATGACGTTGTCCCGAGCAGCCGTCGTTTCTATGATGCTCTGCAGGGCGCACGCACCGCGTTTATTCTTGAGTGCAAAAAAGCGTCTCCGTCGAAAGGCGTTATCCGTGACGATTTCGATCCGGCGCGAATTGCCGGTATCTACAAACATCATGCGTCAGCTATCTCCGTGCTGACGGATGAGAAGTATTTCCAGGGCAGCTTCGATTTCCTGCCCGTTGTCAGCGGGATCGCGCCACAACCGATCCTGTGCAAAGACTTTATTATCGACCCGTATCAGATCTGGCTGGCTCGCTTTTACCAGGCCGATGCCTGCCTGCTGATGCTCTCAGTGCTGGATGACGAACAGTATCGCCAGCTCGCTGCGGTCGCGCACAGTCTGAACATGGGCGTGCTGACCGAAGTGAGCAACGAAGAGGAGATGGAACGCGCCATTGCGCTGAAAGCCAAAGTGGTCGGCATCAACAACCGCGATCTGCGTGACCTGTCGATTGACCTGAACCGCACGCGCCAGCTGGCGCCGCGTCTGGGCTCTGGCGTCACCGTGATCAGTGAATCCGGTATTAACAGCTACGCTCAGGTCCGCGAGCTGAGCCATTTCGCCAACGGTTTCCTGATTGGTTCTGCAATGATGGAACATGACGATCTCAATGCCGCGGTGCGCCGCGTACTCTTGGGTGAAAACAAAGTGTGCGGCTTAACCCGTGAAGAGGATGCCCTGGCTGCGTATGACGCAGGTGCGATTTACGGCGGGCTGATTTTTGTCGCCTCTTCCCCGCGCGTGGTGACCGAAGCGCAGGCGCGTCAGGTGATGACGGCAGCGCCACTCAGCTATGTGGGGGTCTTTCGCAACGCGGATATCGCCGACGTGGTAGCAAAAGCCGAAGCGTTATCTCTGCGTGCGGTACAGCTTCATGGCAACGAAGATCAGGCCTATATCGATTCCCTGCGAAGCGCGCTGGCACCTCAGGTGCAAATCTGGAAAGCGCAGAGCGTGGGCGACAGGTTGCCTGAGCGTAACCTGAATCATGTTGATAAATACGTACTCGATAACGGCCAGGGCGGCACGGGACAGCGTTTTGACTGGTCCCTGTTGCACGGCGAAGTGCTGGACAATGTTTTGCTGGCGGGTGGACTTAGCCCGGATAACTGCGTGGAAGCCGCCAAAGCGGGCTGCGCGGGCCTCGATTTCAATTCAGGCGTAGAGTCGCAACCGGGCATCAAAGATGCCAGTAAGCTGGCCTCGGTATTTAAAACTCTGCGTGCATATTAAGGAAGAGAAGATGACGACATTACTAAACCCCTATTTTGGTGAGTTCGGCGGGATGTACGTCCCGCAAATCCTGATGCCCGCCCTGCGCCAGCTGGAAGAAGCGTTCGTGAGCGCGCAGAAAGATCCGGCGTTTCAGGCTGAGTTTACCGACCTGCTGAAAAACTACGCTGGCCGTCCAACGGCCCTGACGAAATGCCGTAACCTGACCGAAGGCACCAAAACCACGCTGTATCTTAAGCGTGAAGATTTGCTGCACGGCGGCGCGCATAAAACCAACCAGGTGTTGGGTCAGGCGCTGCTTGCAAAACGGATGGGTAAAACCGAAATCATCGCTGAAACTGGCGCAGGCCAGCACGGGGTGGCATCAGCCCTTGCCAGCGCCCTTCTCGGTCTGAAATGCCGCATTTACATGGGCGCAAAAGACGTTGAGCGCCAGTCACCTAACGTATTCCGTATGCGTCTGATGGGCGCTGAAGTGATCCCGGTGCACAGCGGCTCCGCGACGCTGAAGGATGCGTGTAACGAAGCGCTGCGCGACTGGTCTGGCAGCTATGAAACCGCGCACTATATGCTCGGCACCGCTGCAGGCCCGCACCCGTTCCCGACGATTGTGCGTGAATTCCAGCGCATGATTGGCGAAGAGACCAAAGCGCAGATCCTGGAAAAAGAGGGTCGCCTGCCGGATGCGGTGATCGCCTGCGTTGGCGGTGGCTCTAACGCTATCGGCATGTTCGCTGATTTCATCGACGAAACCAGCGTCGGGCTGATTGGCGTTGAACCTGCAGGCCACGGGATTGAAACCGGTGAGCACGGCGCACCGTTGAAACATGGTCGTGTCGGGATCTACTTCGGTATGAAAGCGCCGATGATGCAGACCGATGACGGCCAGATTGAAGAGTCATACTCTATCTCGGCAGGCCTGGATTTCCCTTCCGTTGGGCCTCAGCATGCCTTCCTGAACAGCACCGGTCGTGCGGACTACGTTTCCATTACCGATGACGAAGCCCTGGAGGCGTTTAAAACGCTCTGTCGCCACGAAGGGATCATTCCTGCTCTGGAGTCCTCTCACGCCCTGGCGCATGCGCTGAAAATGATGAAAGAGAACCCGGAAAAAGAGCAACTGCTGGTGGTTAACCTTTCCGGTCGCGGTGATAAAGACATCTTCACCGTTCACGATATTTTGAAAGCACGAGGGGAAATCTGATGGAACGCTACGATAACGCATTTGCAGCACTGAAATCTCGCCAGGAAGGCGCGTTCGTTCCCTTCGTGACGCTGGGTGATCCGGGTCCTGAGCAGTCGCTGAAAATTATCGACACCCTGATTGAAGCCGGTGCCGACGCGCTGGAGCTGGGTATTCCGTTTTCCGATCCTCTGGCCGATGGCCCGACTATCCAGAACGCAACGCTGCGGGCATTCGCGGCCGGTGTCACTCCGGGGCAATGTTTCGAGATGCTGGCCGCTATCCGCCAGAAGCACCCGACCATTCCGATTGGCCTGTTAATGTATGCCAACCTGGTCTTCAGTCGCGGTATTGATACCTTTTATGCAGAATGCGCGCGCGTGGGCGTTGACTCGGTGCTGGTGGCAGACGTACCGGTTGAAGAATCTGCGCCGTTCCGCCAGGCGGCGATGCGCCATAACGTGGCACCTATCTTCATCTGCCCGCCAAACGCCGATGATGAACTGCTGCGCCAGATTGCCTCTTATGGTCGCGGGTATACCTACCTGCTCTCCCGTGCGGGTGTAACCGGCGCGGAGAACAAAGCGGCGCTGCCTCTGCATCATCTGGTCGAGAAGCTGGCTGAATACCACGCGGCCCCTCCGCTGCAGGGCTTTGGGATTTCATCTCCCGATCAGGTTACGGCGGCAATTGACGCTAACGCAGCCGGTGCAATCTCAGGCTCCGCTATCGTTAAAATCATTGAGAAGAACGTGGACAAGCCAGAGCAAATGCTGGCTGAGCTGAAAACGTTTGTGAGCGCAATGAAAGCGGCAACGCGTAAAGCGTAACCTCTCCACCGTCTGGCTCCCCGCCAGACGGTGTTTCTGCCGATCAGTTATCCGGGTTCATCGTAAGCACTATCCGGTAGCGCGCCTTTCCCTGCCGTAACCTGTCGAGCGCCTCATTTGCCTGTTCAAAGGGCATCAGCTCTGTGACTGGCAGCGTCTGAAAGAGGTGGCTGAAACGCAGTGCGCGTTCGGTTTGCGACGGGGTGCTGACAAATGAACCAGTCAGGGTGCGTTCCGCGCCAATCATCATACCCGGCATGACCTGCAACGGTGTGCGTCCGGCACCCAACAGGATCGCTTTTCCTCTGGGGGCCAGGGCTGGCAATAACGCTGAAACCGCGTCTGCATCCGGGGCAGTGGCCACAATAATCTCGACACCGCCTTCCGCTCTCAGCCGTTCCGCCGCGTTTTCCGTCTGCGCATCGATATAGTGATGAGCGCCCAGCTGTAAAGCGTCATGCGCCTTTTCACTGCCGCGCGCAATCACGATAACCTCAAACCCCATCCTACGGGCGTACTGAATCGCCATATGGCCTAAGCCACCAATACCGAGAATAACCACCCTGTCTCCCGCGCTGGCACCGGATTGACGCAACGCGTTAAAGGTTGCCATACCGGCGCACAAGATCGGGGCCGCGTGAACGGAAGTGAGCGCTGAAGGAATGGCAATCAGCGCGGTATGGCGGATAACAACATACTCGGCGTAACCTCCGTCACAGCTCAGCCCCGGCGTTAGCTGATTTTCACACAGGTGAAAAAGCCCGTTACGGCAAGGCGGGCAATGCTGGCAATATCCCCCAAGACGTCCGACGCCCACGCGCTGACCGGTGTGCCAGATCCCGGGAACTGCATCTCCTATCCGGGTAATGTGGCCCACAATTTCATGGCCCGGAATGCGCCCGGGCTGCCCCGCTTCCGGTACCTTCTCCGCGTCCTGAAGATCGGCACCGCAAACGCCGCATACCTCAATTTTGATCAGTACGTCCTCGGGCCCCGGCTCGGGCAACGGTCTGACGACCATTTCAAGCATGCCCGGCGAGGAAACCTGCATAGCACGAAAAGTTTTATTCACGGTATCACCTGTGATGAGCGGTGTATTAGGCGTTACGGCCAGCCATGACGCCGCCGTCAATGTCCCAGATTGCGCCGGTGACCCAGCCTGTCTTGTCAGAAAGCAGGAAGGCAACCGTTTCAGCCACATCGCCCGGTGTACCCACGCGGCCAATCGGATGGAAGCTGTCGAAGCTGTTCATCACCTCTTTTACATCGTCTTTCGGGATGAAGCCTTCATAAATTGGCGTGTGAACAACGGCCGGAGACACGGCATTGACGCGAATGCCTTTCCCGCCCAGCTCAATAGCCAGGTTTTTGGTCCATGCATGCAGGCCGGCTTTCGCCATGGAATATGCGGAAGACGGCGTGGCCCCGATGGCCTGCTGTGCCCACATAGAGCCGATATTGACGATGGAGCCTTTAATACCGGCATCAACCATATTGCGCACCACATCACGGGTGATGAAGAAGGTCGCGCGGTTGATGCTCATGTACATGTCGTAATCTGACGCTTCATGTTCAGTAAACGGTTTCGGGAAGAACACGCCAGCGGCATTGACCAGCAGGCTGATGTCTTTGTGTTCAGCATTGAGGGTATTCATCACGTGCTGCATACCCTCTTCTTTCATCAGGTCAGCCACGATGATGGATACCGGCCCGTCGACCGCCAGCGCCTGACGAGCCTGCTCCGCTTTGTCCTTGCGGTTCCCCACCAGCACCACGCTGCCACCGTTTTTCAGAACCCGCTTCGCCGTTTCGAAGCCCATACCGCTTGTACCACCGACCACTAACAGCTTTTTACCGGCAAAAGATGCGTTCATCGCTAACCTCTTTTAGAACATTTGGTTGTCATTGATGAAAAGCCTCGCTCCTCATCGTGTGCATCCAGAATGCCACCCTGCATCAGGGTTGACGACTGAGAAGAAATTGCGACACAGGAAAGAAAATCTTCTTCGCTCAGGTATACTGAAAGAAAGAATAAATCGGAGTACCTGCAATGCGTTCCCTGAACAGACTTAAATGGCTACATGCTTTTGAAGCGACCGCCCGTCACGGCAGCTTTACCGGTGCAGCGCAAGAGCTTGGCGTGACGCCTGCCGCAGTAGGCCAGCTTGTTCGTTCGCTCGAAGACTGGGTAGGCCACCCGCTGCTTCGCCGTACGCGGTCGGGTAAGGAGCGCCTGACGCTGGTGGATGAGGCTCAGGATGCGCTGCAGGACATTACGCAGGGCCTGGACAAGCTGGAAAGCGGGTTAAACAAACTGCGCGGACGTCGCGCACGTTCTGTCGTGGTCGTCACCGCCTCTCAGGTGCTGATGATGAACTGGCTGATGGAGCGTCTTAACCGGTTCTCAGAAACGCATGACACAATCGATCTGCGGCTTAACGTCACGGAAAAGCTGATGGACGTATCGCACGGCGAGGCGGATATCGGCATTCGCTGCGGACAGGGAGACTGGCCCGGCGTGAATAAAACCTGGCTGATGGATGAAGAGGCGGTGCTGGTCTGTAGCCCCCGCCTGGTGCCTCCGGAGAAAATTGCCTGTGGTGACTGGCTCGCCACGCAGAAGCTGATCCACGATGACACGCCGCACCCGGGCGCGAATTTTCCCTCATGGGACGACGTTCTCCGTACCGTCAATGCCCCTGGCGCGCTGGAAAGCAGGCTGCATATTAACTCCACCTCCGCCGTGATTCTCTCGGCCCTGAGCGGCCGGGGGGTGGCGATTGTACGTCACGCGCTGGTGAAACAGCTGATTGAAACCGGGCAACTGGTTCAATTGCACCCAGACCATCGCTGGCCGTTAACATGGTCTTACTACCTGGTGACCCCGCAGCACACCGCCATGCGTGAAGAAGTAAAAATATTTCACGACTGGCTTCTGCATGACGTGGTCTCTGACAATCCTTAACTCCCCTTTTTTAAGCATCATGCAGCAAGGGTCATCGCGTACCGGCATGATGCTTCTCTCTTCAGACGCCCGACATAGTTTTTCTTTTCTGCAACGCAAGATTAACTGATTTGTTGAAGATAACCGGCTTTCTCATAATCGCCCTCAACGAACGGTAAAGCAGACCGGTACCTTATCCGGCCGCCTTGCCTTAACCCTGAGCGAAGGAGAGAACGATGGCTTATCTGCAAATCAGCCTTGATATCAGTAATGAAAACCGTGCGGCAGCCGCCCGGGTCTACCAGCAATACAAAACCCCGTTCCTGAACACCATCGACGGTGCCACCTCTAAAGAACTGCTTGTTCGTGACGAGGACGTACAGGTCCTGCACGGATTTAAAACCGTGTCCCAGGCACAGGCGTATCTCAGCAGTCCGCTTTTCACCCAGGACGTCGTTGAAGCACTGAAACCATATCTGAACAGCGCGCCTGAAATCCGCATTTACGACGTCCTGTAACGGGCATTTTCTGAAACCTACACGTACCGGAGCTATGAATGTTTTTAAACTGGAATGAATATCGCACCAGCCTGCTGGCCACCGTCGGGAAATTTGCCAGACTGCAGCCTGAATTTATGAAAGGCTTACAGCAGATGGATAAAGGGGCTTCTGAAAATCAGCACCTTGATCCCAAGACCCACGAACTGATTGCGCTGGCTGTTGCCGTTACCACTCGCTGTGATGGTTGCCTGGCGGTACATGTGGAAGCTGCGGTTAAGAAAGGCGCAACGCGTGAAGAGATAGCTGAAGCGCTTTCCGTTGCCATCAGTCTGAACGCCGGTGCTGCGTTAACCTACACCGCCCGGGCTCTGGATGTTTTTGACAACCTGCCAACAAAATAAACCTGCATACGGCACCGCCTGCGGTGCCGTTTAATGACTGACTATGATGTTACTGAATTCTGATTTTTCACAGCGAGCCATCATTACTCCTGATGACTACCGCTGGGTGCCCTCCCCGCAACCCGGTGTGGAGCGCGTCATGCTTGATCGCATTGGCCGCGAGCAGGCCCGCGCAACCAGCCTTGTCAGGTATGCCCCTGATTCTGTGTTTCCTGAGCACACCCACCCCGGCGGAGAAGAGATCCTGGTGCTGAGCGGTACCTTTACGGAAAACGGAACCGATTATCCGGCTGGCTGGTATCTGCGCAGCCCGGACGGCTCGTCGCATCGACCGTCCAGTCGTGACGGCACCACCCTGTTCGTTAAGCTGCGCCAGTTCGCCGCCGAAGAACAGGAACCGGTCAGGATCAATACCAACGAGGCGGGTCGCTGGCACGGCCAGCCGCACAGACTCATTTGTCCCCTGTTCGCAAGCGTAGCGGAAACCACCCAGCTTCAGAGGATCGCACCGGGTGAACGACTCTTCTGCGCTCCGCTCGCCGGAGGAGCCGAGCTCCTGCTTCTCGAAGGGGAAATCAGCGCACCGGAAGGTCGTTACCTGAAAGGAAGCTGGCTCAGATTTCCTGAAGGCGATTTGCCGGCGCTGACGGCCGCCGCCTCTGGGGCACTTTTTTATCTTAAAACGGGACATCTCAGCCCGACCACACTGACCGGAGCGATACCATGAAAGGCAGCGTTATTATCATTGGTGCGGGTGTCAGCGGCCTGTATGCGGGCACACTGCTTGAAAAAGCGGGAGTGGATTACGTGATACTGGAAGCGAGGAAAAGAACCGGCGGTCGCGTACTTTCAGGTCAGGTGTTAGCAAACACGCCTGATGGGGTTCATGTGGACATGGGCGCGACCTGGTTCTGGCCGGAAATTCAGCCTGACTTCGCACACCTGGTTCATCAACTTGGATTAACGCCTCTCCCTCAGGGGCGACCGGGGGATATGCTTTATGAACGCCAGACGACGCCCCCTGCGCAACGTTATCCTGCCTATGTGACATCACCGGAGTCGTTCAGGCTTCAGGGTGGAATGCAGGCGCTGACGAGCGCATTAACACGCCAGATCCCGGCGCAGAAGATTAAGTCAGACCATCAGGTGGTTTCCATTTCCCGTCTCGGCGAGGGTATGCAGGTCGCGACGCAGTCCGAAACGGGCGAAGGCTCACTTTTCACCGGTGAACACGTTTTCCTCGCCCTGCCTCCCGCGCTGGCAGCAAAAATGACGTTCGAGCCGGCATTGCCGGAGCAGGTACTTTCACACTGGCGTAAAACGCCAACCTGGATGGCGCCTCACGCAAAATATGTCGCCCTGTACCAGACCGACTTTTTGCAGGCACAGCATCTCTGCGGTGATGTAAGCAGCCGTGTGGGTCCAATGGTTGAAATTCACGATGTGTCAGAGCCCGATACCGGCAAAACGGCTATCTTTGGTTTTATTGGCGTACCGGCAAAATCGCGATGGACGGTGAGCGAGGCCGAACTCAAGCGACTGTGCCGGGAGCAACTGGTGCGACTCTTCGGAGAAGACGCGGCAGAGCCTGAAGCCGAGTGGATAAAAGACTGGGCCGCCGATCCGTTTACGACGACAGAATTTGACCTGCAGCAGGACGTCGGGCACGCACAGCCGCAACAGATTCCGGCGCAGGAAGAATGGGCTGATAAATTAACCGGGATTGCCAGCGAATGGTCACCGCAATTTTCGGGTTATCTGGCCGGCGCAATTGACGCTGCTGCTGAAGGCGTTGGGCACTGGTTACGCCACGTTGCCAGACCCTGAGGCCTGTATCTGCCGATAACAAACATTTTGCTTCCCGGACCGGATTAATGAAATTTATTCATTTTTCTATTCTGATAACGCCTATTAACACGCGGTTTATTTCTGTTAAGAATAGTTGCCAATGACTGCAGACGATTGCCGGCTGGCGCAACGAACTCATACAGGAAAACCCGATGAAGATAAAAATTATACTGAACGACAAGACGCTGACCGCAACGTTGAATAGCAGCCAAACCAGTCGTGACTTTATCGCACTGTTGCCCCTTACGCTGCAGCTGAAAGATTATGCCGGGGAAGAGAAAATCAGCGATCTTCCTCGCCGCCTGTCCACGGCCGGCGCACCTGCGGGTACCACGGCCGCTAAGGGTGATATCACGCTATATGCCCCATGGGGAAATCTGGCGATTTTCTATAAAGCACACGGATATGCGTCGGGATTAATTACGCTGGGGCAATTAGACGAACCGGATGCCTTGCCCGTATCACCTGCTGAATATACTGCCCGATTTGAGCTACTGACGGATAAGTAGCCGCCCGAATATGTATTTCCGGCACAGCCGGCAAATCTCATCACAACACATTTATTCCCTTCTCTTTTCCCGGTACCGGGTTTGCCGTTTCATTCACAACAGGAGAGTATGATGATCCGTTTCACCTCTGTAGCAGCATCACTATTGGTATTTGCAGGTATGTCCGCACACAGCGAAACCACCCCTTCAGCTCAAATGACCGTGTCTGAAACGGGCAGTCGCGCGACGGTTGCCGAACCCGCTGATCACTTTACCGGACGTGCTTACATTGACCCCCTCTTCTCACCTGTCGCCCCGCAAAGAACAGGCGCCGCGTATGTCACCTTCGTGCCCGGCGCACGTTCCGACTGGCATACCCATCCGCTTGGGCAAACACTGGTGGTCACGTCCGGGACGGGCTGGGTGCAGGAGTGGGGGCAGGAGCGAAAAACCGTGCACGCCGGGGATGTCATTCAATGCCCGCCAGGGGTTAAACACTGGCACGGCGCAACGGATAAAACCACGATGGTGCATATGGCCATTCAGGAATCGAATGAGCAGGGGCAAAACGTGAACTGGCTTGAAAAAGTCAGCGATGCGCAGTACCTGCAGGCGGGAGGGCATTAATGCTGAACAGAACCGCCCTGCTTATCGTTTCACTCTTATTGATTAACGGATGTGTCTCCCAGACTACTCAAAACAGGAGTTCGACAATGAAACCGGAAGACTCACGGGACGCTGTAGCCCAGGTCGCGCCAGCAATGGCTGCCTATTCAGAACAGTTTATTGAAAAAGATCTCTGGAATCGCCCGGAACTGTCGCGACGCGATCGAAGCCTGGTGACGGTTGCAGCGCTGATCAGCCGCAATGATACGGCGGAACTTCCCCACTACCTCAACGTGGCGCTGGACAGCGGCGTAAAACCTGCGGAAATCTCAGAGACAATCACCCACCTGGCTTTTTACGCCGGCTGGCCGAACGCCACCTCTGCGGCGCTGATCGCGCGTCAGCTGTTTGCGCAACGCCATATCGATACCGCTTCCTTGCCAGGCGGAAAGGTGGATTTCCTGCCGCTGGATGAGGAGTCGGAAAACAAGCGTGCCACGCTGGTTGAATCAAACTTTGGCAAGGTCTCGCCGGGCGTAGTGAAATACACGACCGACGCGCTATTCCAGAACCTGTGGCTCAGGCCCGGACTGGCGCCTCGGGACAGAAGTCTGATCACGGTCAGTGCGTTGGTCACTGCCGGCCAGGTGGCCCAGGTTCCTTACCATCTCAACCGCGCCATGGACAATGGTTTAACCCGGACCCAGGCGTCCGAAGTCCTGACGCAACTGGCCTTTGTTGCGGGCTGGCCCAATGTTTTCTCGGCGATGCCGGTCTTTAAAGAGGTGTTTGCCGGCAGGGATAATGCCTGACATTTAGCCACGCAACTGTAAACGCCAGGCACCGGATGAGGGGCCTGGCTTTGCGTTGCTGACAAACGTCTCTCTTCAGGGATGTTTGTAATGGCGTAGCGCGTCGACCACCAGCTGGAATGCTTTCGATAGATTTCGGTTCTCGGGATAGTAAATATAATAGCCATCCCAGTAGGGGCACCAGTCGTCGAGCACGCTAATAAGCTCCCCACGGGCAATATGCTTTTCTGCGATATCACGCGGAACATGCGCCATGCCGTACCCTTCCACTGCAGCCTGAAGGCACTGATAGATACGGCTAAAGACCAGCTGGCCGGTGACTTTCACGTTCAGGCTTTTACCCTCTTTTTCAAATTCCCAGACGTATAAATTGCCATGCGTAGGAAACCGCAGGTTGATGCAGTTGTAATCAATCAGATCGTTAGGGTGCTGCGGCTGAGGATTGCGGGAAAAATAATCAGGTGAGCCGACCACGGCAAAACGGACATCCGGGCCAATACGCACGGAAATCATGCCGTTGGAGATCTGTTCCCCCAGACGGGTTCCTGCATCAAACCGCCCGGAAACAATATCCGTCAAGGCATAGTCATCAATCAGCTCCAGACTAATGTCAGGATATTCTTTAAGCAGCGGTTCCAGCTTCGGCCAGATAACAGACCCGATAGCATAATCTGATGTTGATATACGCACCGTACCCGCGGGTTTGCTGTTGAGATCTTTCAGGGACTGCAAACGACCCTGAATACCATCGATGTAAGGCCCCAGGTCATCCAGCATGGACTGACCAATATCGGTTAACGCAATACTGCGCGTGGTGCGAGTCAGCAGTTTCATCCCCAGACGAGATTCGAGGGTACGCATAGTATGGCTCAGGGCTGACTGCGACACGCCTAATTGGGCCGCAGCTTTGGTGAAGCTTTTTTCGCGCGCAACGGCAATAAAAGCCATTAAGTCATTAAGATTTTCTCGTGCCAATCTGGGCCTCTGATATCCGGAAAAAAGGGGTGGCTGATTCATCCCAATACACTGTCTCTTCAGACGAAAAGCGTTCTGGCGGTATGGCGTTCATTATAAATGACGGCCGCCTGCGCTGTACGAGAAGCAGTCTATCTAATTTATGAAAATTCCTCATTACTGCATTTTGATTTAGTCAGTTTTAACAACATCACATTTCCCGCAGAATACTTTTACACAACGTGAGACGTCTGCATTGCACGTGATTCCACGGTAAGAGGTATCAAATGGTTAAGTATGATTTTAGTGGCAAGGTGGCGCTGGTCACCGGCGCGGCTTCCGGTATGGGGCTCGCGACCGTCAGGGCATTTTGCGAATCTGGCGCAACGGTGGTGATGGCGGATATTCGCGAGGATGCGTTATCTCGCGAAGCGGATGCGCTACTGGCTGAAGGGTATACCGTGAAACCCGTTGTCTGCGACGTGACTGACGAAGAGCAGGTCAGACGCATGATCGAGAACGCAGTACAGGCGTTTGGTCAGCTCGACGCCGCCTATAACAACGCCGGTATTCAGAGCCCCATTGCAGAAACCGCAGATGCCAGCGGCGAAGAGTTTGATCGCGTCAACGCGATTAACCTGCGGGGTATCTGGAACTGCATGAAATATTAGCTGCAACAAATGCGCCGTCAGAAAAGTGGCGCTATCGTTAACTGTTCGTCTCTGGGCGGGCTGGTCGGCATTGCCGGGCGCGGCGTTTATCATGCGACAAAGCATGGCGTCCTCGGGCTGACCAAAAGCGCAGCGCTGGAATATGCCGCACGTGGAATACAGATCAACGCCGTTTGTCCCGGCATTATCCGCACGCCAATGGTCGAAAATATGCTGAACAGCGAGCCTGACGCAATGGCCGAGCTCATGAAACTGCAGCCAATTGGTCGCCTGGGCGAGCCCGAAGAGATCGCGCGCGCCGTCTTATGGTTGTGCAGTTCCGATGCCAGCTTCGTCACCGGACAGGCTCTGGCAATTGATGGAGGTTATACGGTTCAGTAATCAGATGTCATTCTGGTTTATTCCCGACAGGGTGTAGACCAGCGTATTCAGCGATTTGAAAGAATAAATACGATTACCACGGGTTCGCCGTGGTTCTGTTTATACTTTTGAATGGTGTCTAAACAGGGTGGAGGGACTCTTCAGTGGAATATACAGTATTAAGCAACAACCTCAGAATGCCGATGGCGGGTTTTGGTGTTTTTCAGGTCACCGATAAAGAAGAATGTAAACAGTCAGTGCTGAGCGCCATTCGTACAGGCTATCGCCTCATTGATACCGCAGCAGTGTACGGCAATGAAGATGCCGTAGGCGATGCCGTTCGTGAAGCCATCGCTGAAGGTCTGTGTACCCGCGAGGAGTTATTTATTACCTCTAAGCTGTGGGTGCAGGACATGGCAAGCTACGAGACCGCCAAAGCCGGTATTGAGGCCTCGTTAAAAAAATCGGGATTAGGCTATTTCGATCTCTACTTATTGCATCAGGCAATGCGTGATTATTTCAGCGCGTGGCGGGCTTTGGAAGATGAGTATGATGCCGGAAAGCTAAAAGCGATTGGCGTGTCTAATTTCTACGCCCACGTGCTCACCAACTTCTGTGAAACGGTCAGAATTAAGCCCATGGTAAATCAGGTGGAATTACACCCTTACTTTGCGCAATCTGACGCACTCGAGACCATGAAATATTACAACGTTCAGCCAGAAGCCTGGGCACCACTTGGCGGCGGAAGGCACAAACCGTACGAAAATGAAATGCTCAAGGGGATTGCCGAAGCGCATCAAAAAACCATCGCTCAGATCATTCTGCGCTGGAATGTGCAACGTGGCGTTACCGTCATTCCTAAATCCACGCATCAGAACCGGATTGAAGAGAACCTGGCTATCTGGGACTTCTCCCTGAGCGATGCCGAAATGGCGCAAATCAGTTCGCTCGACTTAGGCTATGTTGGCGATGCGGTTAAACACTTTAACCCTGAGTTTGTTCGCGGGTGTCTGGGTGTAAAAATCCACGACTAAGCGCGACGCGGCGTGCCACCCTCTTCCACTTCTGCAGAGAATGTTACGCCCCTCTCCCTGCTTCGGTACCGAACAGGGAGAGGATATATGTTTTAGCGATCCAGATGCTGAAGGTGGGCATCGTCTGCTTTTATTGCCTGGAACGGTTCTGGAAATAAAGTTACCGACCGAAACAAAATAGGTCTGTGCGACTTAGGATTCAGGCCGTGGACTTGTCTGTACCGGATATGCCATTATATGATTTGGTTAAATCTTTGTATTTATCTTTTGAATAAGGTTAATACAAAATGGCATACTTATTCAGGCGATAAGCGATGGTGTACTTGGATTATTTATTAACATTTATAGAAAGCAATCCGGCTCTGGCCATTGGATTTAATCTTATTCTGTTGGTCATCTCAGGTTTCTTTGCGCACCTGATGTGCAAATTCCTGCTCATAAAAATCGTTCGTAAGGTCTTCTTTGCCAGCCATAAACAGGATGTCCCGCTGGAAAAAGATCGCCGCATAGCCGAAAAGCTGTCGAATTTCATTCCGGTTATTATCGTTTATTACGTCCTGCAGTTTATGCCCAATATGCCAGCATCGCTGGTGACGGCAATAAATACCATTTGTGGGATTCTATTCTTTATTTTTCTGTCGGTTTTCTTCAATGAGATGCTGGATATTGTCAACAGCTCATATTTACGCAAGACGAAGCGTAAAAATCACTCTATCAAAGGCTATATCCAGATAGGGAAAATATTTATTCACGTCATCGCCGCGATCATGATCCTTGCCGTCATGTCGAATAAATCCCCCGCGATTATTATTTCCAGCCTCGGGGCCGTGGCGGCCGTGCTGATGTTAGTCTTTCAGCATACCCTGCTTTCGCTCGTTGCCAACATCCAGCTTTCGTCAAATGACGTCCTGCAGTTGGGGGACTGGATTGAAATGCCCGATAAAAACCTGAGTGGCGAAGTGACCGACATTGCGCTGCACACCATTACTATCCGTAACTGGGATAACACGATCTCGCGTATCCCGACCAAAAACTTTCTGACCGAAACGTATACCAACTGGCAGGCCATGTTTTCGTCAGGCGCACGCCGGATTATGCGCAGCACCACGATCGATCAGCACTCCGTTACATTTCTCACGCAGGAAACGCTGGCCCCGATGCTGGCCCTGCGCGGCACGAATGAACCGCTGGCAAAACTCATCGACGGGCGTGATCCCCTGGGCGTACCGGACAGTTGGTTTATGGATAATGGCCTGACAAATTTAACGCTCTTTCGGCACTACCTGATGGCCTGGCTCGCCGATCGGCCTGATATTATCAAAGATATGTATATTGTGGTGAGAACGCTGAAGCCTACGCCGTCGGGTATTCCCCTGGAAATTTATTGCTTTACCTCTTCCGTACTGTGGATGGAGTATGAGAATACTCAGTCAGCGATATTTGAATACATCACCGCTGTCGCTGGTCAGTTCTCGCTCCGCTTATATCAGTATCCGGCAGGACATGATTTCTGGCGTTTATCACAGGAACACAGCCTTCGGGACCGCACCCCACCTCCGGGTGAAGGTTAAGCTTTTTTGAAAACAGGCCTGTCAAACGGAATAATAGACAGCCTATCACCATCCTGAAGCCATAAAAAAACCCGCACTCGGCGGGTTTTTTTATTATCGGTGAAGCTTAACTGCTCAGACTCGCGTCTTCATCGCTATCGTAAGGCTCACCGACAATGTGCGCGACTTACAGCGGAGAAACGTTACCCGCTGCTGGGCCTTTAGCGCCATTTTCAATGGTGAAGGACACTTTCTGGCCTTCATCAAGAGATTTGTAGCTGTCGCTCTGAATAGCAGAGAAGTGTACGAATACATCTTTGCTGCCGTCGTCAGGAGTGATAAAGCCAAAACCTTTATCAGAGTTAAACCATTTTACTAAACCAGTCATTTTATTAGACATAGATAATTCCTTATTTTTTGAGCCACTAAGCGCGGCGATGATGGCCTGTATTTAGAGAGTAACTTATTTGGCACTTAGGAGGAGGCTCACGAAGAAGAGTATCTATTGATAACACCTGAACTGAGGACTGCTTTACTAAACTGCTTTAATAAGGTCTGTATTCCAAACCGATGACGCTATTTAGGCACAGAAAAATTTTTTAAGCAAAGTTTTTATTTTTTATTATAACCACTTAAACACCCGGACGGCTGAATGGCTATGGAAATTAAGGCGCTGGCGCAGCGTATTCACGCCCTGTTTAGCTAAAGCATACTTCCCCTTTTGAGGGTGGATACCCGTCTGACGATGGGTCATCGTATGCACGTGACTGCTCAACCAGAGGCTGAACTCGTGTGACATGGGATTACATCGCTCAGGCGACTTTCCACCTGGATTTCTGATGCAAGGCTGAAGTCTGAGGTGGAATGCTAATGCGCCCTCGCTAAGTAGCTCAAAATGCTTAAAATTCATGCCTATAGCGCACAAAGTGAAATAGATTTTCGTTCGAAGCCACTTATCATAGGTGTTTTGAATGAAAGTGGTGGTGTTAATGTCTGTGCTCAAAAGCTTTTTCTTCTTTCTTTTCGCGTCAGCCGCCTGCACTGTGCCCGTGCTTTGCCTGTGGGCGGATATCTATTTATTTAACCTGGATATACCGGAGATATCGCTGACCGAAATTGTGCAGGAATCAGTTTTAGGGGGCATTGTATTTATACACTTCCTGCTGGCGAAGAAATGGGCATTCATGCGCTATTGCAACATCCTGATTGGCGGCTTTTTCCTCTCCATGCTGATTCGAGAACTGGATGCATTTTTCGATCTTCTGGCTCACGGAAGCTGGGTATGGTTTGCACTGCTTTCCGCCGTTTGCGCTTTGCTTTATCCCGTTATGCATTATCGTCTTACCCTTACGCAACTGGCACACTATACCCGTACCCCGTGGTACGGCGTGATGCTCAGTGGTCTGTTGGCAGTCCTGGTCTTCTCCCGGCTGTTTGGAATGCACGGATTGTGGTACGCGATACTTGATCAAAGCTACGTCAGGGTGGTCAAAAATGTCGTGGAGGAAGGCAGCGAATCATTCGGGTATATGCTCTGCCTTATAGCATCTGTAGGGTACTACTGCTCTTTCCGGTCGCTCCCCCGCCAGAAATGATTCTGGTATTTAGAGAGCACGATAAACACGCCAATCTTCCTGTGACGATGAGTTGAACGCCACAGGGAGAGCGGACTTCTATTCTCAAAAGCAAACGTTGTAGCGCCCAATATAATACGTTACATCTCTCTTAACGCCATCCGCGTGCTCCGTGTTCAGGTAATGCCCTTATAAAGTGAAAAAGAATCAATAGTCGTTGAACAGATGAAGATAAAAAACATCAAAAATCTCTTCTTCAGATTTTTAATGGTGAAGTCAATCTCCCTCGCAGCAAAAATTCACGTGATTATATGTGAATTCGCAGACTAACATCTTAACGCTCTATTAATTCGGCGAATCTCTCAAGAAATGCACTAAATGCAGCTTTCGGTAGCATCGGAACGACTTTAATTATAACCGATGGTGATATATCTCGCAGGGAAGGATAGTCTAATACCTTTTCCATACCCAGATCCCTCGCTTCAGTAGCGAGCATGATCCGATCAGCATGCTTAACTTCTGAGGCTTTACAGGAGGAAATATTAAATTTCACTCTGATCAATGACTCAATTTCTTTCTCAAGGTTTATATACTGCGGCATACATTTTTTTAAAGGAGAAGGGAAATCTTTTATGTAAGCCTCGGTGGCATCATGAAGAAGCCCTTCCAGAGCTAAATGCACTGGCGTTAAATAACTTACCAGAACGGAATGCTGAGCCACTGAATAGAAACTTTCGCATTGCCCACCAAAACGGCATTCATTTGACAAGCCCTTAGCGATATCAATTATATCTATATCATTTATACTGAGATTAAGAAAATCAATTTTCTTGCCGCTAAAAGTAACGATAGTGGTTGCTGAATGCATAAAACCGCCCCGAATAAAATAACTCTCAGACCATTTACCTTGAGTATAAAAAACGCTTTATCGAAAAAAAAGGACGCATGTCCTTTTTTCGAAAGGAGTTTTATTATAAGAGTTGATGACGATTTGAGAAAATGGTATAGATGCGCCAGAAATATCATCGCTGACAGGTTAACCTGGTGATGCCAGGCATATGACTTGAGATTATTTCATGCACAATCTATAATAATTCACAAACAAAGCGTTGAGTCACCTTTATGAAATCATTACAAATAGATTTATCACATTCTGACATTCTGAACTCTAAACTTAAATTAATTTTACCAGATGACATACTCAGCAGAGCTAAATTACTGATTTTTAATAAGGGAGAGATTTTACTCCACCAAGGAGATTCCCCATCGGGAGTTTACTGTTTAATTAAAGGTAAGGTACAAATAGAGCATTTATCTAAAGATGGTAAAGATATTACTTTTTGTATAGAAGAACCTCTCTCTGTGATTGGTGCCATTGAAATTTTCCAACATGATAGCACCAGCAGAAATCTGATTACAGTAAAGATCCTTAAGACGTCAACGATAGTTTATTTTTCACTTAACTATATAAATACTATTGGATTAAATGAGCCAGTTTTTCTTCGTTTTCTTTGCCAACAACTTGCAAATAAATTATTCATCTCTTCTAAATTAAAAACCACTATGTGTTTAAGTTCATTACAGAGAGTGTCAAATTACCTCATGAATGAATATAATAAACATGGTTCCGTTATCAGGCTTGAGCGAAGAGAATTGGTCGCATCATTTCTTTCCATTTCGGTGAGACATCTCAATCGAGTTTTAGCAGAGTTACAAGAAAATCAAATCATAGAACTCAAGAATAAAACGATTATAGTGAAAGACAGTGAATTATTAAAGCCAGAGTAATCTGCAAATAACCTTCGCACCACATTCTACCACAGCCGCTTTCAACGCCATCGGAAGATGGTTCATTTATATGAAGCCTTTTTTAATCACAATTTTTTTATTTTATAAAAGCACTAACCATATATAAAAACTATGGCACACGATTTTTTCACAAATATCTTAGCGAAGTTAGCGCTCAAAATACTAATCGTTATTGAAGCGAGACCGACTGGCATGTCCACTAAAAAGAGATAGATGTCCTTTTTTTTGGATGCATTGTTCGTCATCTTATCTCGTGACAAGCTTCCTTACTGAGAGAAATACTATGAGAAAATTACTTATTGATACTGATACCGCTTCTGATGACGCAGTCGCTATTGTGATGGCACTCAGAGAGCGTACCGTTAGGGTTGAAGCAATAACAGTAGTCGTTGGTAACTGTGAGATCGAACAGTGTGTTCAAAACGCATTAGTGAGTATTGAAAAAGCCGGAACATATGCTCCTCCTGTATTTTCCGGAAAGACAAAGCCGCTTTTTAAAACCCACTTCACTTCTCACCATATTCATGGCAAAGATGGTATGGGTAATATGGAAAATCCCCCCACCACCCTAAAGTCGGAATCACTTCATGCGGTAGATGCGATTCTTCTTTATGCAGAAAAATTCAAAGGTGAACTTGAGATCGTTACCCTGGGACCTCTGACTAATCTGGCAATGGCAGTACTGAAGGAACCAACGCTTGCGAAAAAAATTAAACATGTTTATATCATGGGCGGTGCCGGCCTTACTTCGGGAAATATCACGCCTCTGGCTGAGTTCAATTTTTTTGTTGATGCGGAAGCCGCAAATATAGTGATGCAATCAGGGCTCCCTATGACAGTCGTTGGGTGGGAAATAGGCATGGGAGAAGCTTTCATTAATGAAGATGATATAGCATACCTCAATCAACTGAGCCCCTTGGGTCAGTTCGCCGTAAGATGCAACAAATCTTTGATGGAGTTTAATGCAGGCCGAACGGTACGCAAGGGTTTTGATTTGCCAGACCCCACCACCATGGCAGTAGCGCTTTTTCCTGATATTGTTGAGGAGGCGTTTTCCCGTTATTCCTGGGTGGAGTACAAATGTGAGTCATCGTATGGACATTATGTTATCGATGCGACAAACCTTACAGGGAAAGCACCTAATGCCAGAATTATACTTAAAATAAAAAGTGGTATGTTCAAAGAGAAATTATTCTCGTTACTCGCAGACTCCGCAATGATGTATAGAGGAACTTTAGATGTATTTTAATTCCCGAAGGATTCCGAAAATTGAGCTTCACGTTCATTTGGATACTTGTATTAGCTATCATTGCGCAAAAATGCTGATGCCTGCACTGAATCTTAAAGTATTTCAGTCGAATTTTATCGCACCGAGTCAATGTACTGACCTGGGAGATTTTTTAAGAAGAATTTCTCCGCAGCTGAGCTTATTACAAACCCACACTGCATTACGTCAGGCCGTCGAAGACATGTTTGATCAACTCCATGCTGATGGGGTAATTTATGCTGAGTTACGCTTTGCGCCACTCTTACATCTTAATCAATATCTTACGGCTGAAGAGGTCATTGAAACCGTCCTGGATGCCATGCAGATAAATAGCCATATTTTTGATATCAAAGCCAATTTAATATTATGTACACTGCGTCATTTTACGGCAGAACAGAGCCTTGAGACGGCAAGACTGGTGACAAAATACCTGCATTATGGGGTTGTCGCGCTTGACCTTGCAGCTGATGAAGCCCGCTACCCGCTGGATAACCATGTTGAGGCGTTTAATTATGTACGCCAGCATGGAGGCAACTGTATCGCACATGCAGGAGAGGCTAAGGATTTCGTCAGCGTAAATGAAACGCTTAATAAACTGAAAGTTTCTCGCATCGGACATGGCGTCAGAAGCATTGCTGACAGAGCGACACTAGATCGGTTGCTTGAAGAGCATATCCATCTGGAGATTTGCCCGGGTTGTAACATTGTCTGTAATATTTATCCTTCCATTGAAGAGCACCCTGTTAATGCGCTTTTTCGTGAAGGCATTTCATTAAGCATTAATACTGATGCCAGAACCGTTGCCAACACCTCACTGGATAAAGAATATCAACTATTACATCATGTTTTTGGATGGGACACAGAAGAATTTCTGGTTTGCAATATCAATGCTATTGACGCATGTTTTCCCTCGCTACCGCTGAAGAAACAACTCAAAGCCAATCTTACGGGGTGATAATCCCAGACATACATTTAAACAACAGGCATGAGCGCTCATTACATCGAATATGAAATAACATGACCACATTTTTGTATCTAATACTCTGTGCGATGTCTACCGCCGCCGGCACCGATATGGTTTTGCCTGCTATTCCACTTTTTGCTACAGTCTTTAATACCTCATCGGAGATATCACAAAGGATACTCTCCATATATGTAGCAGGTAATGCCTGTGGTTTATTACTATTTGGTAACCTGGCCGATCGCTTCAGCAAAATCAGGATGCTCTTCTTTGCGCTACTTTTATTTTCACTAACTTCTTTTGGTTGCGCGTACGCTCCAGAAATAACACTTCTTTTAATATTACGATTTACACAAGGGATGGCTTCTGCTGCAGCATCAGTTTTCATCCCTGGATTTATTAGAGGTTTGTTTCCTCATCGGAAGGCAGCCCGGGCAATTGGATTGTTAGGGAGCATACAGGCATTAGTTCCGGCGATAGCCCCTGTAGTAGGTACACTTATCCTGCAGTTCTTTAACTGGAGAATCACGTTTATCTCTCTGGGCGTACTGACGATGGCTTTAGCTGTAATGATAAGGTTTGCAAAGGGACCAGAACGAAACCCAGGCCAGCACACGCCTGGAACGTACGTACAATTATTGAAAAATGCTGTTTATCTTCGCTATGCATTGAGCCAGGCTTTGGCCGTTGGCGGTCTGATAACGTTCGTATTCGGAGCACCAAGCGTCATTATCCTTTCCATGGGCGGGAACCTGAATGACTTCATCCTTATGCAAATGTTGAACGTAGGAGGTTACATCATCGCCGCCAACATTTCTCCGGGGTTGGCTGAACGTTTTAGCCATGAAAAAGTAATTCTTGCCGGCACGCTTATGGCATTGCTCAGCGCCTTCGCGCTATCGGGATATGGTTTCCTGAACGGAAGCCGGGCTTTTGTTATGACCATACTCTTTACGCCAATGGGTTTTGCGCTGGGGTTAAGGGGCCCCGTCGCCTTCTACAGGGGTATCGTTTCTGCAGGCAGTAATGATGCCAGAGGATCTGCGCTTATGATTTTCCTCACCTTCATAACGACTGCGCTGGGGTCACTCATAACTGGACATTTTATTACGGGTGGGCTCACCCCTCTTGCCATGTCAGTCACCGCCATGTTCTTACTGTCATTTTTGCTTTTTGTGTTATTGCCAAAACTGAACCGCCAGTGAATAAACAACAATGGGTAAGTCAATATTCTTTACAGCAGTGCATGAACGCTGTTGAAGAGTCGCTTCGGGGCGCAGCGGACATTGCATCCGCCCACCCCGGCAGTTAAAGCAAAGTTACTCCCCGGTACCTGTCTTGTCAGTCACCAGACGTACACTTATCAGGAACCCGAATCCGCCTCAATCAGGATAGGTCATCGGCGTCCGGTTTCTGCGCACGGTGGATCTTGTCACGGATCTTATCAACTGATGCTTTGATGTCAGCAATGATGTCGGCGTCCATCCCAAGGGTATCCACAATACAGCGCGTGATAGTGCTGGTCTCGCTTTTCAGCGCCTCACCCTTCTCCGTTAGGTGGATAAGCACTTCGCGCTCATCCTTCGGATTGCGTGTCCGGGTGATCAACCCCGCAGTCTCCAGCCGCTTCAGTAAAGGGGTCAGCGTGCTGGACTCAAGAAAAAGAATTCCACTCAGTTCCTTCACTGTTCGCCCATCCTGATTCCACAAGGTGACCATCACCAGATACTGAGGATAGGTCAGGCCAAGCTTATCGAGCATGGGACGATAGAGCTGGGTAAAAGCATGTCCCGCTGAGTAAAGAGAGAAACAGAGCATACCGTGCACATCGGGCAGGGAATCCTCGGAAGTAGTGTGTTTAGTCATATGTCCTCCAGTCCCCCTAAAATAATTTGCATACGATTTAATTGCAAGCGATTGACAAAGGCAAAAAGGGCTGCCATATTCATTTGCACACAAATAAGTCGCACACAAACTAATAGCACAACACATGACAGGAGAACGAAATGACAACTTTCACCACCACAGACGGAACAGGCATTTTCTACAAAGACTGGGGTTCAGGTCAGCCTATCCTCTTCGCTCATGGATGGCCGTTATCGTCTGATGCCTGGGATCAGCAGATGCTGTTTTTCAGCCAGAAGGGTTTCCGGGTCATCGCACACGACCGTCGCAGCCACGGGCGTTCGGACCAGACTTTCCACGGCAACAATATGGATCAGTATGCGGACGATCTCGCTGAGCTGATTGAGGCGCTGGATCTGAAGGATCTGATTTTAGTGGGTCACTCAACAGGGGGCGGCGAAGTTGCTCATTATATCGGTCGTCATGGTACCTCACGTGTGGCTAAAGTCGTTCTGGTCGGCGCTGTCCCTCCTCTGATGCTCCGGACGGATGCCAATCCTGACGGCACCCCGATGGAGGTGTTTGATGCCATCCGCGAAGGCACGGCCAAAAACCGCTCACAGTTTTACTTCGACCTGACGGTTCCGTTCTATGGCTTCAACCGTGACCATGTCCCCACCAATGACGGGTTGCGGGAAAACTTCCGCAGAATCGGCCTGCAGGGCGGTATTAAGGGGCAATATGACTGCATCCATGAGTTCTCTGAAGTCGATTACACACACGACCTGCAACAGATTGATCGCCCTACTCTGATTATTCATGGCGACGACGATCAGATTGTCCCCATTAAGGCATCTGCACACCGCGCCGCTGAGATCGTCGCGAATGCAACGCTGACGATATATGCCGGCGGTTCACATGGACTGGCGGAGACAGAAGCCGATCGCTTTAACGCTGACGTACTGGCCTTTATTCGCAGCTAACAAGGTGGCCTGTTCCAGACAGGCCGCAACTATCATACGCATAGCCTTTAAACTGAATTGAAAAGAGGAACGATCATGTCCAAATTTGCTGCCTCCCTTGCCGTTGCCACCGTTTTGCTGTCTGCCAGCGCTATCGCAGAAACCACTAAGCCGACTGTTGTCCTGGTTCATGGTGCCTTTGCCGACTCTTCTAGCTGGAATGGCGTTACCCAAATCCTGCAAAAGGACGGGTATAACGTCGTCGCTGCGGCGAATCCGCTGCGCAGTGTTTCGACTGATGCGGCTTACGTCTCTTCCGTGGTGAACAATATTAAGGGGCCGGTCGTCCTTGTCGGCCATTCCTATGGTGGCCAGGTCATTACGAACACGGCCCGTGATACAAACAATGTGAAATCGCTGGTGTATGTCGCCGCATTTGCTCCGGATGCCGGTGAAGCGGCGGCCGACCTGGCCGGAAAATTCCCTGGCGGCACGCTTGGCCAGGCGCTCGCCGCACCGGTGAAGCTGGCTGATGGTAGCGTCGATCTCTCCATCGACCAGGCGAAGTTCCACCAGCAATTCGCACATGACGTTTCAGCTAAAGAGGCGGCGCTGATGGCCGCAGGGCAAAGACCGATTACCGAAGCGGCTTTAACTGAAAAGTCAGGTGCGCCTGCCTGGAAAAAACTGCCCTCTTACTTCATTTACGGTGACGGCGACAAAAATATCCCCGCCCAGGGTTTGCGATTCATGGCTGAACGCGCGGGCTCAAAACACACCGTGGTGATCAAGGGCGCATCCCATGTCGTGATGGTTTCTCATCCGCAGGACGTTGCCACACTTATTGAGGAAGCGGCGAAGTAAACATCTCTCTCCCCCCTGAACGCCATCCCTCGCTTGAGGGATGGCCGTATAAGTAATGCCTCTTATGTTCCTGCCGGTATCCGTGAAAATGACGTCAGCGGTATTCTTAATAATCCCAGGGACCCGGAATGCAACGGAACGTATCGCCATCGACAGCAACATGGCAGACAGACGGGAATGAGAGATGAGTAGCGATCAATGACTCCCTGTTATCTGCCAGTTCCTGCAGCAGACGAATGCGAAACTGTGCCGCTTCTTCGGGATAATGGTCGAAACCATTGAACCAGTCAGGATGTTCAAACCCAACCTGGAAAATAGCATCGCCGGCAAAGGTGAGTCGTTCCCCCTCAGAGGCCAGCCTTACCACGCTGTGTCCGGGAGTATGCCCGCCTGTACGAACGACACGCACGCCGGGTGCAACCTCGTATTCCTCTTCGAATGTGTGCAGTTGAGTCTGGTACGCTTGCAAAAACTGGGTAGCGGTTTGGCGGAGTGCTTCCGGGAAACCAGGCGGCATGGATACCTGTGAAAAATCGGGGTCACGCCAAAATTCCACCTCAGCAGCAGCGACATGAATGCGAAGGTCTGACCGCATGCGCGCTTTCACACCCTCAATAAGCAGCCCACCAACGTGATCCATATGCAGATGTGTGATAATCACATCCGTGACGCTGGCAAGATCTATCCCCGCTGACGCCAGGCGGTTAACCGTTCGCCCGGCGCGGGGTAAATCAGGGAAAGCCTCCCCCATCCCTGCATCAACCAGGATCGTCCGGTCACCGCTATGCACGAGAACCACATTTAATGCCCAGTCGAGAAAATCGGCAGGCAGAAACTTATCTTCAAACCAGTGGGTACGTTCGGAGCCCTCCGCGTTATGACCCAACATGGGTCCAGGTAATGACAACACGCCGTCACTGATCACCAGAACATCAATCTTACCGACCTGTAGTGCATAACGTGATGGCACCTTTTCATAAACGGCTTCCACATGCGAGGTACCATTAACAGGTGCTAACGACGCTGCATCATTCTTAGATATCGCCATATTTCCTCCGGACAACATAATTAATCGATTTAAGGGTATACACACCGTAGAAATGACTTTTTTCCCCTCTGTTATTTCCCATCATCAAAAATAAACATGCAGACAGAACACAATGAAACAGGGTTAAAACATCGCTATACTCTTATGATGCCCACTGTTATTAACAGGTATACTCATGAAAAATCATGACATTCCTCTTGACGATGCCGTTCATAAAATGGCTCAGGTATTAAAGAACCGACCTGAATTAGGCATAGACAGTGGAGATGCGCTGCAAATTCGCTGTTATCACTGGCCGCATGGGCCATTACATGAAACTATCCCGCCACTTGATCAACATGTGATTATTGCTCACGTTGGACATATGCAACGTGTTGAGCGAAAAACAGAAAATAAAATCGTTAAAAACACGATCCGGAAAGGCGCCATCACGACAATTCCTCAGGGAAGTACGTCTCGCTGGGATATTGCTGGTCTTGTAGATGTTATGCATTTATATATTCCTGATAATATTTTCGCCGATCTTCTGAATCAAATGGAGATACCCACTGCTGAGTTACTCTTACGCACAGCGCATTTTGATGAGACGGCATCAAAAATTACGCTGGCCGTTGCGGAAATCATTTCGGACAATAACAAAATTAACCAACTGCTCTGCGAGCACTTAACACTGTCATTAATATTACAGTTAATAAAAAACCACCCCAACACGCTGACAGTCGCAGGTCAGTCGCAAGGAGTATTGTCTTCGCGCGCATTAAAAATGGCGCTGGAAAAACTGGATAACAGCCCCATAGGTGATGTCACAATTAAATCACTGGCTTTTGAGCTGGGAGTTTCCTCAGCTCATTTCTGCCGTGCCTTTAAAAACAGTACCGGCTTAACCCCGTACGGGTGGCTTAAGCAGCGCGTAATGGAACGCGCTTTCCACGAGTTACAACACACCGATAAACTGATTACAGAAATTGCCATTGAAAGCGGCTATGGCTCGCAAAATGCATTTACCCAGGCCTTCAGAAAAATTACAGGCTTGACCCCCGGTCAATGGCGTGAAAAAAAGAACACGCGTTGATGCTGCCAGCCGCCAGGCAGCATCAACAGAGATGCCCTGTTACGGAACAATAATATAATCAGGGTTAGCAACAGAAAACATTTTCTCTCTGTCGGGTTCTGGCGGATAAATCCACTGAGTATTAATTTTCTGCTTTATTTTTTTCGCTTCCATGCCCTGGTACATAACCTGATGATCCCAGCCTTCCGTGTAGACCGCCCCCCATTTGCCCAGATCAAGACAGGTAACATATTTTGGCTGGCTGTAAGGATGCAGCGGTAATCCCAGTATTTCTGCTGCCGCGTTATGACCGGCGACGCGCCCCAGGCTCATCGCATGCTGGCAGGACATGACGTTATAATTACCTTCATCATCCGTATGAACTTTTACGGTATCGCCGGTAACGAAGATACCCCTGGCGGCAGGTGCCCGCAGATACGCATCCCCAATAACACGGCCCAGATTATCGTGGTCGCCCGGGATGAGCCCGGCTAACGCGCTGGCCCGCATTCCCGCCGTCCATATCACCGTTTTGCTGGGGATAAATTCATCGTCCGAAAGCATTACCCCCTCAGCATTGATTGCGCGCACTCTGACGCCCGTTCGAACAGTCACGCCATTACTGGCCAGCGCCTGATTGATGATCTCACAGGCATCCTCGCCCATCGCCTGACCAATTTTGTTCGAACTGTCCACAATAATAACCTGCAAATGGCGCTCCGAACCCAAGAGGTCTCTGAGGCGTTCCGGCATTTCAGTGGCGGTCTCAAGCCCGGTCAGGCCCCCACCGGCGACAACAACAGTATTTCGTGCGGGAGAATAAGGCTCTGAAGCTAACGACATGAGGTGTTGCTCCAGTTCATGAGCAGCATTCAATGAGTTCACATCAAAACTGTATTCCGTGATCCCCGGCAGTTCTGGGTGAAATGCCTGGCTTCCGGTGGCCAGTACAAAACTGTCAAAATTAACCGAGGTTTCGCCACTCTCTTTTTTTACCGAGATAGTTTTATTTTCTGCGTCAATATCGGTGACATAACCGGCAATATAGTGCACACCCGCAGCCTTAAGAACATGCAGAATAGAGGGTGCCATATTTTCCAGTACGGCTTCATACAATCTTGGACGAATGGTTAATGCGGGTTCCGGAGAAACCAAAAAAATCTCAATCCGACCATTTGCCTTTTCCATATGTACCAGCCTTGCTGCTGAAATGGCGGCCCACATACCTGCAAAACCCGAACCGGCAATAATAATACGTTTTTTCATAGCGATACCTGTTAACAGCGGATGATGAAAATGTCGTTACCGCACCAAGAGTAGTGAAAGTCAAACCTGCCTGCTCTAGCAAAATTGATGTGCTTTAATCAAATTTGATGTTTTTTTATCAGCGCTGCGCGCGCCGCTAAATTTGCCCCATCCCGCCATCGACAGACAGGTCGATACCCGAAATAAAACTGCTTTCATCCGATGCAAGAAACAGCGCTGCCGCGGCCACCTCGTCAGGTTTGCCTAAACGACCTAACGGAATACGACTTGCGATGCTGGCGTCAAAAATCTCGCGATCGCTCAGGGAAACGCCCATTTTACTGATAATCGGTGTGGCGACGGGTCCTGGGCTCAGGCAATTCACGCGGATCCCACGGCCTTTAAGGTCGGTCGTCCAGCTGCGGGCAAAAGATCGCAGCGCGGCTTTTGAGGCGGCATAGATAGTGTGTCCATCGAACCCTTTATAATGCGCAATGGAGGACGTTAATATTATCGAACCACCGTCGGACATTAACGGGAGGGCCTGTTGCACGGCGAAAAACGTCCCTTTTACGTTGATATCAAACTGAGTATTAAAATCATCTTCGGTGGAGGCCGGGAAATCGGAAAGCACAATAACGCCGGCATTTGCAAACATCACATCCAGCTTGCCGTACTTTTCGTTAATAATACGAAAGAGGTTTTCATGGCTTCGTATGTCACCGATATCGTGTTGTATTGACAGTGCATTATCGTCACCGAGTTCATTCATCGCCTGCTGCAGGGTTTCTGCATTCCTGCCAGTGATAATCACCTTTGCACCTTCTTCACTAAACCGTTTAGCCGTGGCCAGTCCGATACCGCTACTGCCTCCGGTAATTAACGCGACTTTATTGTCTAACTGTTTCATGATGATATTTCCTGTTATTACTGCTCAGACAGAGCGATCACTCGTAAGCGTGAATACGCGTGGCAAGTGTATTTCTGCGTTCATTAAGTAATTCGATAAGCGTGTCCAGTGCCCGAAGTTTTTCTCTGTGCTGGGCCAGACACTGGATAAAACGTGCATCATCCATGTCGCTTACCTGAGAAAACTTTTCCAGCTCTGCAATCTGTCGGGTACTGAACCCACATTTTAAAAGCGAGATTATCCATCTCACTTTCTCGACGTCTTTCGCGTCGTAATTCCGATAACCGTTGTCCAACCGCTGAGAAACAATCAGTCCTTTAGCTTCATAATGTCTTAGCACTCGGGTGCTGACGCCAGTGAGCGCCGCCAGTTCAGATGGTCGCATACCTTTCTCCTCGTCATAGATGCACTCTACAACATTGACACTAGTGTCAATGTAAAGAGCATAGCGTTAGCTGGAATGTAAGCAGATATTTCCTGAGACAGGCAAAATTAACTCCGCCAACGAAGATTGCAGCAATCTTGATTTTGCCTTGACCGTTTATTGATTAACGGTCGGGATAATCAGCCTGTTCAGACAGAACTGCCCGGGGCTGACAGCGCCCTCTGATGAGATTGCAAGGAGAAACAATAATGGGCTTCAGACATTCGCTTTTTGGATGGGAACGTTCACACTTCACGCATTACCAGGCGGCTTATTATAAGTACGGCGGCAGTGTTAATACTCACCCCGACATTATCAATTTCTTTATGCAGAAGAAGGAAAAAGATTTCGCATTCTGGCATTACCGACGCGATGGCGAGATCACCGCAGCGTACTTTACCAGTGATGAAAATACCTTCGGCCTGAATGTCTGGCGCGATTACCCGGTATCTTATGATGAAATTATTATCCCCATGGCTGCCGATCAAAAAATCGTTCTGCCAGTAAAAACAAACCGGCTGTCTTCATCGCTGCGTGGGAATATAATAAATGCCACCTATGCTTTTCGTGAAAAACGTAAGGTTTGCCTGATTAAAACGTCTTTCTCAGGTAAAACGGTGAAAAAAAGAAATGGAGAGCTAAAAAAAATGCTGGCTGCGGGCGGAGAATGCATACCGCTCAGAGAGATGTCACCGGCGGATATTGCTGATATTTACGTGCATCTCTTCAGGCTGCGTTTTGCTGACAGCGTCAGATGCTATAACAGGAAAAACATCACTGAACTGTTAACCGCCCTGCCACATATGGTCACCGGCAATGTACTTTTCTTTGAAGGTGCCCCCGTTGCGATAGATCTCGTACTGTGTGCCCGTAGTGAAAAAAGCCTGTATTTTGATGTTCCTAACGGTGGGATTGACCCGTCGATCACCGCATTCAGCCCAGGAAGTCTGCTCATGTGGAAAAATATTGTTGATGCACGAGAAGTGTGTCGCGATGAAAATAAGGCAATGCAATTTTCAATCGGATTGTACGATAAAAAATGGGACTATAAACTGCTTTGGGCCGAAACCCGGCCTACAGGTAAATCATTGGTTCTTTGAACTGTATTCGCCGCCCTGCCCTTAACAATTATTTATCTCCTTTCGGCGCATCCAATAAAACAATAATGATAATCTGAAATATGACAATCACCGGTGCGATGTACAGTAAAAAACAACCACATCGTACCATTTTACGAAAGGCAGAAAGCAGTGAGAGAAGTAATTCAGGTGACATGGTAAACCCCCGTTTACCATGTATTTAAACTCAATTTTTACAAGATTCAGTTCACCCTTTGTTAAGGAACCGTCAATGCTGTTCCTTTTCGCTTAGCGGTATCGTCATCGTGAACGATAGCCCTCCGCTGGCATTCCGTTCTGCAAAGACAGTACCGCGATGCGCCTCGCATATCGCTCTGGCAATAGAGAGCCCAAGGCCGGATCCACCGGTATGTCGTGAACGAGACTGCTCCTCACGCACAAACGGTGAAAATATGGTTTCAAGCAGTGCGTCCGGGACTGCCGGACCGTTGTCGCGGAAAATAACGGATACCTTTTTATCGCTGACATGATAACGAATATCCAGGATGCCCCCTTCCGCAGCGTAACGCAGAGCATTGTCCATCAGGATCAAAAAGACCTGGCCTATCCGGTACGGATCAACCCGACAGGTCACAGATTCCCCCTCATGGTAGATAATGTTCACTCCCACCCTTTGGGCTGAAGGCATCGTCCATGCCACTTTCTCACGGATTATCTGGTCCAGGCTGGTTGATACCAGGCTCAAATTCAACTGGTTGGCATCAGCCAGTTTTAACAGATGCAGATCGTCAACCAGTCTGTTTAAATCATTCATCTGCTGCATGATCATGTTCAACTGGGCCTGACTGGGTTCAAATACGCCGTCCATAATGCCCTGCAGACGACCGATGGCAGCCGTCAGCGGCGAGCGCAATTCATGTGCCATGATCACATGCGATTTTTTCAAATCTTTCTCGTAGCGTTCCAGCTGCATCGACATCCCGTTAAAGTTCTCGCTGAGGCTACGCAATTCAAGCGGCAGATTGTCCGGGACGGGCACACGGGTCCCAAACCCGCCTTCAGCAACAGACCGTGCCGCACCGGCAAGCCGGCTAATATGATGGGATATGGGGCGCGCTGTTTTCAGCGTAAGCATAAAAATAATCGGTATGAATATCAGAACCAGGATGCCAAGAATCACCCAGTCCTTAATCCCCATCGTCGGATCTGAGTAGGACAGCCCATACCAGGTGTCGATAATTTCATGATAGCGGTTGATGTTCTGTTCAGGGTGCTTGCTCAGAACTGAGAGTTCAGCCCTGACGGCCTCTGGCATCCGGTAGGCGTGCCATTTGTTTTCAACAAAAAATCGCACCCACATAAAAAAGGCGATAAGAATAATACTTCCGACTGCCAGAGATATCAGCCGCTTGCATATCCAGTTCCACAGCGTACTCGGTTCGCCTCGTGGAGATAACGTAAACTTTTTCATGCATTTGCAAATCGGTAACCGATCCCTCGTACGTTTATCAGCAAATCAGTCTGCCCCGCTGACTCGAGTTTTTTTCGCAAGTTATAGATATGCGTGTCCACAACGCGCTCCAGGGCTTCACTTTCTGGGAGACACGCTTCAAGAAGCGCCTGACGGGTGAAAGCCTTATTCGGTGACTTAAGAAATGTCATCAGCAGCAGCAGTTCCGTCGGCGTTAAATCCAGCGCTGTCCGTTGCCCGTTATCGCTCTCAACGCTTACCGTCATGGACTCTGTATCTGCCTGCAGTCCCCGGTACTCAATAAGCGTGCTGCTGCGCTCGCCGGAATAACGACGGAGTACAGCATGGACTCTGGCGACCACCTCACCCGGGTTATAGGGCTTCACCACATAGTCATCCGCGCCAAATCGCAGGGCACTGATTTTGTCGCTGCCGTCGCGGATGGCGGTGATCATAATCACGGGAATATCACTGCGCCGGCGCAGGGCCAGCAGAACATCGTTCCCGCTCATGCCGGGTAACATCACATCCAGCAAAATAATGTCGGGCTTCCAGCTGAATGCCAGTTCGAGCCCCCGGTTACCGCTGCTGGCCGAAGAGGTCTGAAACTGATCGCGCTTAAGGTAAGCCTCAAGCACATTCGCGGCATCCAAATCGTCTTCAATAATTAAAACACGTTTCACATTCGCACCTTGATGGAATCTTGATTAAATCTTGCAGGAATATTGATTGACCGCCCGCATACTCCGCAATTCATAGATATAAGCATAATTCATTCAGGAAGTTTTATGAAGGAAATAAAAATCGCCTTAGTAACACTCATCGCAGCATCGTTCGCTTCACAGGCATCATCAGATAAAAAAGCATCTTATGTCACGATTGGCGTGGGTTCACAATATGCGCCTGAATATACCGGCTCGAATAAATATGATGTCAATACGCTGCCGTATTTCGGATGGACTTACGATGACTGGTCCGTCAATACCGACAAAGGCATTGTCTATTCCCATCAGTTCAGTAATGGCGTTTACCTGGGGCAAGCTCTGGGGTATTCCCTTGGCCGCACGGATAGCGGAAACGCCTGGCTTCAGGAAGGTTCTGATAAACTTAAAGGTATGGGTAAGATTAATACCGTAATGAATACCACCACCACGGCAGGATGGTGGATAGCACCCTGGATAGGCTTTGAGGGAAATATTACGGCACCGCTGACTGAAAGCCAGGGAATGCAATATAAAATTAAACTTAATGTCGTTCTTTTTGCTAACGACACAGATACTCTGCTAATCAGTACCGAAAGAAAATACGGCGACGCACGGTATAATAATACCTGGTTTGGGGTGAATGAAAATCAAAGTACCCATTCCGGATATAGGCCTTTCAACGCGGGTAGCGGATTAAACAGTGTGAATTACGATATTAACTGGCAACACACATTTAATGATAACTGGTCCGGCTATGCGGATTTAGGGTATATCACGCTTGCAGACCGTGTAAGCAGCAGCCCCATTGTGCAAAAGGATGAATATCTTCTCTTTACCGTCGGGGCATTTTATACATTCTGATGCAGGATATCGGTTATCTGGTGCTCTGACCGCCAGATAACCTGGTTTACTGCGTTTTAAGCTTATTAATAAACCAGCGTCCGGCTGGCCCTGGAGGATATTGCGTCATATGTACCGCATGCATGGAAAAACCAGGGCCAACATCGGGTTGCATCTCCAGGTTCAGGATAACCAGTCTGCCATTAGCAAGATCGTCCTCAACCATAGGCAAAGGCATATAACCCCAACCGAAGCCCGCACGCAAGAATGCATGTTTTGCCCCCATGTCACCCAAACGCCACGTCTTAGCCGACATCACACCAATATTGGTGTGTCCTTGATGCAGGATATTGAGCTGCGGGAAGTGTCGGGCGAACGCGATGAAACACTGTCAGCCCTGCTGGAACTTATGCGCGCAGAGCTTTATTTTCAGCACCCACCCAGTGGACCTTACATCCAGGGTATCGCTCAAGCCCTTGCCGTACATCTCTCCCGTGCTTACCGGACATCGGCAAAGCGACACCACGGCGGGTTGCAGGCATATAAATTACACCGGGTATTTAAGGCGATGCATGAAGAGCTGGCTCTCCCCTTCGACTTAGCACGTCTGGCTGGCCTTGCCGAGCTTAGCGAATTCCATTTCAGCCGGGTCTTTAAACAGTCTACCGGGCTTTCGCCTTCCCATTATTTTATCCGCTTGCGAATGGAAGAGGCGCGCCGCCTGTTGTCCGAGACAGAGGATTCGATGATCAGCATTGCCCTGACCGTGGGCTACAACAGCCCCAGCCATTTTGCTGCCATATTCCGCAAGCACACCGGTATTTCGCCCTCTCAGTATCGCCACGAAAATATGCGTAGCAAAACACCGACAGTGTGAGCAAACCACCGCGCGAAGAGAGTGCCTTTTGCAGACATGATTGACCCGAACTTCAGATGTTCTTTGCTGAAGCGCTGAAACAAACGCATAAGAGGATCAATCATGGAACTCAACGGTAAATCAGCCATCGTGACCGGTGCATCAAGCGGTATCGGCGCAGCCACCGCCATTAAATTGGCCAGAGAGGGGGTCAAAGTGGGACTCGCGGCCCGCCGCCGGGATCGTCTCCAGGCGCTGGTGTCAGAAATCAAGGCCTTCGACGGAGAAGCCATTGCGCTGGAAATGGATGTGACTGACCAGGCGTCAGTCTTCGACGGCGTGAAGAAACTGCACGACGCCTATGGCCACATTGATATCGCCTTCAACAATGCCGGACTCATGCCCATTTCAGACATCGCCAGTCTCAAACTGGAGGAGTGGCATCGTATGGTTGATGTCAATATTAAGGGCTTAATGAACACGGTTGCCGCGGTACTCCCTGTGATGCAAGCGCAAAAGTCAGGGCATATCATCAATACGTCCTCGATTGCGGGCAGAAAAACGTTCGCTGGACTCGGGGTATATTGCGCGACGAAACATGCGGTAGCCGCATTTTCAGATGTATTACGCATGGAACTTTCGTCTCAATACAATATTCGCGTAACCTCACTTCAGCCAGGCGCGGTTGAAAGTGAATTATTCGAGCACATTACTGACGAAAACTACCGTGCACAGATGGAAAACCTGAAGGAACACATGACGTTCCTGAAGTCAGAGGATATTGCTGATTCCATCCTTTATGTGCTGCGCGCGCCGGACCATGTCGACGTGGCAGAATTGTTCATCATGCCCACAGAGCAGCAGTGGTAAGTTTGTCATGCGGGCCAAACCGGTTGTCTGGTCCGCGTTATGACCTTTTCAATACACATACAATTTTCACCCTGCACTCTGTGACGCGACAAAAAAAAGCTGCCTTACAGGCAGCTTTCGTGGTGAATATGCGTTAGCCAGTTCAGTTCGCAGACGCGGTAGGTCGAATCGTGATTTCTGTTGTATCAACATTTTCAGGCGCTTCAATCACTTGCCGAACAGCGCGGGCAATATCAGCCGGCTGGAGTGCAATGGAACGGTATACCTCCATTGCCGCCTGCGTTTCCGGATGAGTAATGGTCGAGGCAAGTTCGCTTTCCACCACACCGGGGTTGACGCAGGTGACACGGATGCTGGCACTTTCCTGTCGCAAGCCATCTGAAATCGCCCGAACGGCGAACTTTGTGGCGCAATAGACGGCGGCTGTCGGCACCACAGAGAGCGCGCCGATAGAGCCAATATTGATTATCTGACCGGAGCCCTGCGCTTCCATGGTGGGAAGCACGGCGCCAATCCCCCATAGTACGCCCTTGATATTCACATCAATGGTACGTTCCCATTCATCATATTTACCCGCTGCCAGCGGAGAAAGGGGCATTATTCCCGCGTTGTTGATCAGAACGTCAATACGCCCCCACGTAGTCAGTGCCGCCTGCACGAAATCAGACATCGACTGGCGATTTGTGACATCCAGCTCGCAGGCTTCAGCATGCCCGCCTGTACTGCGGATTTCTGCAGCGATAGCTTCTATACGATCTTTCCTGCGTGCCCCAAGTAACAACTTCGCGCCTGCATTGCCAAGCTCTCGTGCAATACCCTCTCCGATACCGCTGGATGCACCGGTGATCAAGATGACTTTATCCATGATTTACTCCTTCAGTTGAGTTCAGAGGGATAATAGAACGAGGGTATTGTTTCGTGTATCCTGCCACTGATGTACACACTGGTTAGCAAACCTAAACAATGAAAATCGACCTTAATCTTTTACCTCTGTTTCTGGCTGTCGCAGAGGAACGTAGCTTCAGCGCTGCCGCCGAACGTCTTGGCGTGACGCGATCGGCGGTCAGCCAGGGGATCAGACGCCTGGAGGATACGTTCGGGACCCTGCTTGTCATGCGCACCACGCGTTCGGTAAACCTGACTGAAGCGGGAGAACGGCTGCGAAAATCGTTGTCCGTACCGCTATCAACGATTGACGCGGCGTGCGAAGACGTTCTCTCTGACAACGGGCCGCGAGGGCATCTGAAAATTGCTGTCACCTCAATTGCAGAAGAATTTCTTTCAGGCCCTCTGCTCGCGTCCTTTGCAGCCGCTAACCCTGCAGTCACCATCGATATCGTCGTGTCGGATGACGAATTTGATATTGTGGCAGCGGGCTATGATGCCGGCGTAAGGCTCGGTGACGTGATCGAAAAAGACATGATTGCTGTCCCTCTGACGGGACAGCAACGGGAAGTGGTGGTGGCATCACCAACGTATCTGGCGGCCCACAGCGCACCGCGCCATCCGCGAGAGCTTATCCGCCATCGCTGTATCGGCTGGCGCCCATCGCCAGACGTCGCGCCCTATCGCTGGGAATTTGAGGAAGCGGGAATACCTTTCGACGTGGCGGTTGAACCGCATATCACCACCAACGATCTCCGTCTCATGCTCAGGCTCGCGCTTGCGGGGGGAGGAATTACCTTTGCAACCTATGAAACATTCAGGCCATTTATTGAAAAAGGACAGCTTGTTTCATTACTGGATGATTTTCTTCCACCTTTTCCAGGGTTTTATCTGTACTTCCCGCAACGTCGAAATATGGCCCCCAAGCTGCGGGCTCTGATTGAACACGTCAGGCAGTGGGGGAAGACGTCACTGCAGTAGTTTCAAACCCGCGCAGAATATTTAGCTTCCGGAGAGTTGCCGCGCCGTAGCAGCGAATGACGCATGCTCGACTGGGCAAGCCATTAACCGGGGTGTACCTCAGGCAGGCAAGAAATTTTGTTCAACCGTTTATTTAACAGCCTCATATTCGAGTTTGAGAACTATAGCTGCCCTTTTGTTACCGAGCGCGTAAGGCTTGTGCGAAGTTCGTTTTCAAGGAAAGCGACACATGCTCGTGTTTCAGCGGAGATGATATTAGCCGGGGGATAAAGTAGATATGCAGGGAATGAAGGAACAAGGTAGTCGGGTAACACAGGTACGAGATGCCCGTCGGCAATCTCCTGTTGGCAAACCGGAGACTGCAATACCCCGATTGCCCTTCCTGCCAGAAGCACAGTACGTAACGGCCGTCAGTGGCTGGAAGTGAATGTTATTCTCACAGGGACGGTGAGTAACGCGTTGTCAGGCGCGATCAGCGTCACATGGTTATTCATAAACAGGCCCGAAACACGAGCAAACGCATGTCGGGCGAGCTCACCCGGTGTACGGGGCATATCATAACGCTGCAAATATTCGGGAGAGGCCACCAGCAACCGCTCAATTTTCCCCAACGGGCGGGCAACATAATATCCTTCCCCCGCCTCACCAAGACGTAGCGAGATATCCACACCTTCGGTGACCGGGTCCGTCACTCTGTCACTGAGCACCAGATCTATGTTTATGCCCGGATAGGCCAATTGCAGTTTAAGCAGGGCGGGCATAAGTAACTCTTCCCCGGCTCCATAGGGTGCGGCAATGCGCAGGGTTCCACTAATTGCTTCACCATTATCCACGATTGCCAGCGCATGGTCAGCCGCTGCAACGGCGCTTTTGCTCCGTTCATAGAACAGCGTCCCGCTATTGGTGAGAGACATTCGGCGCGTATGACGTCGCAGCAGGCGGGTATTAAGATGAGCTTCCAGACGCTCTATCCTTTCACTGACCGCCGGCTGTCCGATGCCGAGATCGCGCGCAGCGGCAGACATGCTTCCGCGCTCAACCACCCGAATGAAAATACGCATTGCCGTAAGTAAATCCATTCACCGATTATATTGGTAAAACCGATAAATGAAAGTGGTCCCGCCCCTCTACTGCCAGGCCCTTCTGTTAATGAAAATCTGTGCGTCCACGGCTGTTGTAGCTATGGCGTACAGAACATTTCATTTTTTACGGGAAAAGAAGCATGTCAGATATCAGGCTTTATATGTTCCAGTCGGGCTATCAGCGTTGTAAATATCACGATATCAGGATGAATCAGGGTGAAGGCTCCGACTACATTATACCTGTCCCCTGGTTTTTACTGACGCATCCGCAGGGAAATGTTGTTATTGACGGTGGTCTTGCGGTGGAAGGGCTGAAGGATCCCCGCGCCTACTGGGGACCGACTGTTGACCAGTTTCAACCCATCATGGATACAAACCAGGGCTGTAGAAGACAACTGGCGAAGCTCGGAATAAGGCCAGAATCGGTGCGTTATGTTTTACTCTCCCACCTCCACTCTGACCATACCGGCGCGATTGGCCGCTTTCCTGAAGCCACTCATCTTGTGCAACGTGCTGAGTACGACTATGCCTTTTCACCGGACTGGTTTACCGCCGGGGCCTACTGTCGGAAAGATTTTCATCGCGAAGGTCTCAAATGGCAGTTTCTGGCAGGAGATGCCGATGACGGTTTTGATCTGTATGGCGACGGCGTTCTGAAAATTATTTACACACCAGGCGACTCCCCGGGTCATCAATCTTTTGTCGTCTCCCTGCCGAGTGGAAAATCGTTCACCCTGGCGATAGATGCTGCCTATACGCTTGACCATTTTCAGGATAAAGCCCTGCCTGGCTTGATGACATCGGCCAGTGAGGTGGCACGATCGGTGGCAAAACTAAGAGTGGTTACCCAGATGCATAATGCGGAAATTATTCCCGGGCACGATCCTGATATCTGGCCGCATTATGCGATGAAGACGGAAGGCTATAACTGATACGAACGGTGATAGTGACAATACCTCTTCCCTGAGGCGATAACCCTGGTCATTTATGCTTAGCGCAGAGGCAAGCCTTCGTCTCTATCACTCATGAATTTTAACCACCACTTTCCCCTTTGCATGCCCGCGAGCCAGATAGGCGAAGGCGTCGCCAGTTTCGGCAAAGGGGAAAACGTTGTCGATAACAGGCTTGATGCGTTGAGCGTCCATGAGTTCAGCGATTTGGCTAAGCTGGCTGCCATCAGGGCGGACAAAGAGAAACGAATAGGTTAATCCTCGTTTTTTTGACAGTCGCATGATTTTGCGGCTCAACAGTCCTAATACAAAACGCAGGAAAACATTGAGGTGTCTTTCCCGTGCGAAAGCCGTATCTAACGGCCCGATCAGGGAAACTATCTTCCCTCCCGGTTTAAGGATTTGGGTGGATTTCTCAATCGCGTCACCTCTGATAGTCCCGAGGACAATATCGTAGCCGCTCAGCACTTTTTCGAATTCCTGCTTTTTATAGTCAACCACCTCATCTGCACCAAGGCGGCTCACCCAGTCAATGTTGGCGGTGCTGGTTGTCGTCCCTACCGTTGCGCCAAGGTGTTTTGCCAGTTGGATAGCAAAACTGCCAATTCCACCGGAGCCGGCCGGGATAAATACTTTCTGCCCCGCTCGCAGCTTCGCGCGTTCCGTCAGCGCTTGCCAGGAGGTGAGACCGACCATCGGAAGCGACGCTGCCTGTACGAAATCCAGAGTGGCGGGTTTTAACGCTGCAAGGTTTTCTGGCACCCGCACAAATTCAGCAAGCGAACCCGTTCCCCTGTCAAAAATACTGGCAAACACCTCATCGCCTGCGTTGAAACGCGTCACGCGGCGTCCTGTGGCAACGACAACGCCGGACACGTCACTGCCCAACGTCGCGGGGAGACTGAAATGCAGAACACGTTTGAACATGCCGGTCGGGATCATGTTATCGATCGGGTTCAGACCTACTGCATACACTTTGACTAGAATTTCATCATCACCAGGGGACGGAAAATCTATGTCGTCGAATCCCAGTTCAGGGGATTTACCATAGCGTTTAAACGTAAATGCTTTCATCGTCTTCTTATTCATTTGTCTTTTACTCTGCCGGGTTTGCCGGTGGCATGTTTCTTACCAACGCTGTTGCTGAGTAAAAAAGCGATACCCAGGAATAGCTCGATAAATACTGCAATAACGATCTGCCCATTAACGTGTCCTGCATACCACTCAACAACGCCGGACGCGGCTAAAATCAAACATAACGTACCGATTCCTGCTGCCAGGGCATAGCGTGCCAGCGAGGGCTCTGCGTGCCTGGCGAATAAACACATCACCCCCAGGCCCGCGTACAGGGCGGCAGAGCGATGGCCGAGCACATCAGTTCCCGGTGTCGGCGTGATTCCCCACTGCGTTAACAGCAGTTGCGGGAAGAACATCCATATCGCCGTCAGGATGAAAAACAACCCGGTAGTCAGAATAGCCAGTTGAGAAAATTTCATATTCTTATTCTTTCGCGTCGAGCTGAAGACTGTTGCGTACTACCTTGTCCAGAAGTGAAGCAGGCGCAAAGCGGCGAATAAAATTCAGTTTCCCCGCCAGCGTGCCCGCCGTATAACGCACCTTAGGCCGTAAAGACTGGGCAGCCTTTAGCACCACATCAGCCACCACTTCCGGACGTTCCGCCTCGTCCATTGCCTTGCTGACGACGTTGTTCAGCTTAGCCCGGAGCGGTTCATATTCTTCTAGCTTCGCGTCAGGTTCTAAATTGTTTGCGTCGAACTGTGTCTTTATATAGGCCGGCTCGATCACGGAAACCCTGATACCCTGTGTGCGCAGTTCATGGTCCAGCGCGCCCGTATACCCTTCAACCGCATGCTTACTGGCTGCATACAGTGCCACGTACGGTAGCGGGACAATCCCTAATATCGAACCAATGTTGATGATGCGGCCACTGCCCTGACGGCGCATGTGCGGGATCACTGCCCGCGTCATTCTGACCAGGCCAAGAAAGTTGGTGTCGAAAATACGCCTGGCCTGATCAATCGAACTTTCTTCCGCGGCCGCAGGAGCAACCCCAAAGCCCGCATTATTCACCAGCAAATCTATCCGCCCTTCCAGGTGCAGTAACGCCTCAATGGCGGCGCTCACGGACGCATCGTCCGTCACATCAAGCGTTAATAACGCAAAGGGATGTGTACCTGCCTGCGCACCGCGCCGGCTGGTGCCATAGACCGTATACCCCGCGGCCAGCAGTTTTTTAGCCGACGCCTCACCGATCCCCGAAGAAGCTCCGGTCACCAGTGCTACACGTTTTTTTGTCATTCTCACTACGCTCTCTTGATGGAGTCCTGCTCACCCTGCAGCGCAACAACACGCTGCAGGGAAACAACGCGGCATAGGGTTATGCCAAATCCCCGTGACTACACTGTGTACCGTTCTGCCGCTTTAGCCTGATTGATATCCGCCAGCAGAGCCTGACGCGCCTTCTCCAGGTCATCCCAGTGGGCAGCATTTTGTAAAGGAGGGATGGTGACGAGTTCGCGACGATCAAAGCCGGCCAGGGCTGCGTCAACTAACTGACCCACTTCCATCATCTCGGGCGCCTTAGTGATATCAATACCTGCACGCTCCCAGATTTCGGTGTAAGTGCCGGCCGGAAGTACTGCCTGGACGTAAACGCCCGCGGAGGACAGCTCAATATGCAATCCCTGCGACAGGAAAAGCACAAAGGCTTTGGTGGCACCGTAAACCGTCATGGCAAATTCCGGGGCGAGCCCAACGACGGAGCTGATATTGACGATTGCGCCTTCTCCGGTTTTGACAAACCGTGGCGCCGCGGCACTCGCAAGCCTCGTCAGCGCAGTGACGTTCAGGGCGATAAGACGCTCAATTGCCTCAGGCGTCTGGCCGGTAAAATTGCCCGACTGTGCCATGCCCGCGTTGTTAATCAGCACCCCTATTTTTTCGTCATCACGAAGACGAGCTTCCACCGTCGCTAAATCCGCTGCCTGAGTGAGATCGGCTGGCAGTACATCTACAGAAACGCCCTTCTCCTGTCGCAGATGCTCGGCGAGTGCGTCTAATTTTGTTTTATCGCGGGCAACCAGAACCAGGTCATGTCCACGGTTCGCAAATCTTTGCGCATAAACAGCACCAATACCCGTCGATGCGCCTGTAATGAGAACTGAAGTTTTCGTCATATGTGATCTTCTTTATTCAATGTTGAACAGAATCTGCACTGTTCGATGCAGGTAAATCCGGGGATATGTCCGGCTCTCTTTGCTGATCTCAGTCAGACTGACGGAGCGCGCATAACTCTGCGAAGCACCGTCGGGAACATGGATTTAATGATGATGATCATAATCTATAAAGTCAACTGGTTTGATTATGATCATCATCAATGTATAATTGAGCCTTGTTTTGTAAGGGGGCGGGAACGCATGAAAGTGTCAAAAGAGCAGGTTCGGGAAAACCGGATGCGCATTGTTGAAACGGCATCAGAACTTTTTCGTGAGCGCGGCTATGACGGCGTGGGCGTGGCGGAGCTGATGTCTGCGGCGGGTTTAACCCACGGCGGGTTTTATAAGCACTTTGGTTCAAAGGCTGACCTGATGTCAGAAGCCATGAACTGTGGTTTTGTACACGCCGCGGAAAACCTGGCGGGTGTGGACCGAGAAAAATTCATTGAATATTACCTCTCCCGACAGCATCGCGATGATATGGCCAGGGGTTGTGTGATGTCTGCCCTGGGCACCGACACCGCCCGTCAGTCCGAGTCCATCAAAGAGACATTTGCGGCTGGGGTTGAACGCCAGTTGGCAATGTTAAGCGACGAAAATGTCTCACGTGCTGACCTGATAGACACCTTTGCACATCTTGTCGGTGCTCTGGTGTTGTCCCGTGCCTGCCCGGATAATTCTGCGCTCGCTGACGAAATTCTGGATGTCTGCCGCTCGCGTATTCTGCGTGAGGAGCCGCGAAAAGAGTGAATATTTTGCAGCCGGGTGAGTGATTGCCAGGAGATATCAGGAAGATTTGATGATGGAGGTCATAAAAAAGGTAGGTATTTTGGAGAAAAGTTTTGGAGAGGTTTTGGAGAAAGAAAAAAAGTTATATATTCCAGCCCGTTAAATCCAAATATACCTTCTGAGTTCAGAGGCTTACTCATGTCATGGCAATACTTCAAACAGACTTACCTGGTTAAGTTCTGGTCACCTGTACCCGCCGTTATCGCAGCGGGGATCCTGTCTACTTACTATTTCGGCATTACCGGTACGTTCTGGGCTGTAACCGGCGAGTTTACCCGCTGGGGTGGACAGCTGCTGCAGCTTGTCGGTGTGCATGCTGAAGAGTGGGGTTACTTTAAGCTCATTCATCTGGAAGGCACTCCGCTGACCCGCATCGACGGGATGATGATCATCGGCATGTTCGGCGGCTGTTTTGCCGCCGCGCTGTGGGCAAACAACGTTAAGCTGAGAATGCCAAAAAGTCGGATCCGCATCGTACAGGCGGTCATCGGCGGCATGATTGCCGGTTTCGGTGCGCGCCTGGCGATGGGCTGTAACCTTGCCGCCTTCTTTACCGGTATCCCACAGTTTTCGCTACATGCCTGGTTCTTTGCCGTCGCTACCGCCATCGGTTCTTACTTTGGCGCAAAATTTACCCTTTTGCCGCTGTTCCGTATTCCCGTCAGGATGGTTAAGGTCAGCGCCGCATCGCCGCTGACGCAAAAACCGGCTCAGGCACACCGTCGTTTCCGCCTGGGGATGCTGGTCTTTTTCGCCATGGTGGCATGGGCACTGTGTACAGCGCTCAATCAACCTAAACTGGGTCTGGCAATGCTGTTTGGCGTGGGCTTTGGTTTGCTTATTGAACGCGCGCAGATCTGCTTTACTTCAGCGTTTCGCGATATGTGGATCACCGGGCGGACAATGATGGCAAAAGCGATTATTGCCGGGATGGCGGTGAGTGCTATCGGCATCTTCAGCTATGTTCAGTTAGGTGTTGAACCGAAAATCATGTGGGCCGGCCCGAATGCGGTGATTGGCGGCCTGCTGTTTGGCTTCGGGATTGTGCTGGCTGGCGGTTGTGAAACCGGTTGGATGTACCGCGCCGTTGAAGGTCAGGTGCATTACTGGTGGGTTGGCCTGGGGAACGTGCTCGGGTCAACTCTCCTTGCGTACTACTGGGATTCCCTTTCTCCTGTCCTCGCGACAAACTGGGATAAGGTCAACCTGCTCAGCACGTTCGGCCCGCTCGGTGGCCTGTTAGTGACGTACGCCCTGCTGCTGGTCGCTTTTTTACTGGTGATTGCGCAGGAGAAACGGTTCTTCCGCCGTGCCGCTGTCAAAAATGAAACGCAGGAGAATGCCGCATGAAAGAGATCGTGCCTGACTATCGTCTGGATATGGTGGGCGAACCCTGCCCTTATCCCGCTGTCGCTACGCTGGAAGCCCTGCCTCAGCTCAGGAAAGGGGAAATTCTGGAGGTGGTGAGCGACTGCCCGCAGTCTATCAACAACATTCCTCTGGATGCTAAAAACCACGGTTACACCGTGCTGGACATTCAACAGGATGGGCCAACCATTCGTTATTTGATACAGAAATAATCCCGCCACAGACGCTCCTTAACCGGGGCGTATCCTGCCCCAAAAATCCGCCTTACGTCCCACTTTGGCGGTAAATACAGTCCCCTGTTCTCCCCCGGAACTACACTTAAAGTGGATAAAAAACAAACAGGAGGTGTGGCATGTTTGCGTCAATTCTCGTTCCTGTCGATATTTCAGAGCGTCGCCTGACCGAACAGGTGATTCCCTATGTTCAGGCGAACGCAGCAATCAGTAACGGCAAAGTGCATTTTCTGACTGTCGTTCCTTCTTTCCCCTACTATTCCTCTCTTGGTCTGGCCTATTCCGTTGAGATGCCAAAACTGGAAGAAATGCAGCAGGAGGCGCTGGCGAAATTGAATGAGATCGTTACGCAGTTCAATTTACCGGCCGACCGCATTCAGACCCACGCCATTTCTGGCACGCCTAAAGATCAGATCCTGAAACTGGCTGAGAGTATCAATGCAGACCTGATAATTATTGCGTCTCATCGACCTGATATTTCGACCTATCTGTTAGGCTCTAACGCTGCGGTCGTCGTGCGCCACGCAAAATGCCCGGTGCTGGTGGTGCGTTAGCGTGCCTGCGAGGAAAGATAAGCCCCGGACTATCGGGGCTTATTTACTGTGAAAGTGACCGTTTCTGTTTGACGGTTTTTATTCGGTGATAAACACCATATTTGCACGGCACGCAGCGTTTCGCGTTCAAACACCCCTTCAGGCTGTGCAGAGACAATACGTATATCGTGTGGATGACCATCGTCGCCCACAGAAAAAGAGAAAACAACGTTACCCTCAATGCCCAGCGCCTGTGCCTTTACGGGCATGGCAGGGAAAGGCTTATTCGTTATTCCATTGCACGGTTTCTGCGCCGGTTCAGGTTGCATGGGCTGTTGATGGCAGCCAGAAATGAGCGTAACCGCAGCCGCAATAATTATTCTTTTCAATATTATGTCCTGTAAAATTTAACGTCTCGCTTTTCGAGAACAGTATATTGCGGCATCTGGCATTAATCTCCTCCCAACCCCGATAGCCTGCTTGCGGAATAACTTTCATAAATGGACTTTCTCATGAATCAAATTCTTCCGTCAGTGTGTATTACTGCTGTGCTTGCCGGATGTGTTCCCCTTCCCCCTAAACGCTGTCACAAACAACGTGCCCCCGATGCCTGTACTTATAAGCATTCCGGTAAAGTCTCGGATAACAATATCCACGGGCCACAGGCCTGCGCCATTGAGCAATCACTGGACGCCGCACTGACCGATCCTCACGCATGAAGCGGTAAGCGATGCAATCTGCACCTCGACTTTAAGGATGGTGTGAATAGGTTATGGTCAGGCGTTGACTGACGCGGCTAAACGGGCAGTATTTCCGCCGTTTACGGTTCAGCATGTATTTGATGAGATGAGTACAGCACGCTGGAATATGGAGGGGCAACCTTAATCGCCCCCCGAAGCAAGACTGGCCATAACCAGGCCAGTCTCAGGGGATAAATCAGAAACGATAACCCGCGGAGAACATAAACACCCACGGATCGAGGCGAGTGCTGATACTTTGCTGTTCACCGCCCGCTTTAAAGCGAACGTCGGTATCAATGTCCATGTACCAGACCGAGGCGTTAATTAACCAGTCACGGTTAATCAGATAATCCAGCCCCACCTGCCCCGCAACACCCCACGAGTCTTTCAGGCTGAGATCGGTAAGCCCGGCTTCTTTACCGGTATCGTTAAATTTCTCGTCGAAGAAGGTGGTGTAGTTCACCCCTGCGCCAATATACGGACGCACCTTACTGTTAGCATCACCAAAGTACCACTGCGCCATCAGTGTTGGCGGTAAATGGTGCACCGTCGCGATATCCCCGGTTGGCCCTAAACCGACGCGATGACGGAATGGCGTTGCTGCCAGAAGCTCAACACCAATGTTCTCCGTCGCCATATACGTAAAGGTCAAACCGAGTTGGGTATTGTTGCTGACGTTAAAACCGCCCATACCCAGTACGCTATCAGAGCCTTCTGTTGGACGCACCGTTGCCGAACCGGCACGAATAAAGAATTCACCTGCTTCATGCGCATACGCGCCGCCAGAGAGACTGCTTAATACAAGGGCTGCCACCGCTAATTTTTTCATATCCGCTCCATCGTTGTGGTTTTAGTCGCGGAGGAGAATATACTCACAAATGAGTAATAAGTGATCTGCTACAGATCACATTAAAACCAGTAAGTTAACATTCATTGATCTGGGTTAATTTTTGGTGACACACCGTAAAGCGATAAGTTGTCGTCAGGTCAATTTCTGGCATTTCGGCGTTACAAAATTTTCTCTTTTCACCCTCTTGCTCTTCCTCTCGCGGCTGGATAATTTAGCGCTCTCACAAGTTGATTTGATGCGTTCTTCTTTTGCAGGTGTGCCATGAGTGATGTTAACCCGTGCATGACGTGCGGAGCCTGTTGTGCGTATTTTCGAGTCTCTTTCTACTGGGCCGAAGCCAGCGATGGCGGCGGTACCGTTCCGGTTCATCTCACTGAACCGTTAACGCCTTTTCTGCGCTGCATGAGCGGCACCAACCAAAAACCGTGCCGATGCGCTGCGCTTCAAGGTGAACCTGGGGTGTCCACCCGGTGCTCTATCTACGAGCACCGCCCCAGCCCGTGCCGGGAATTTTCCATGTCAGGTGAGGATGGGCAGGTCAATGAAGCCTGCAATCGTGCCCGTGCGCGCTTTGGATTACCGCCGCTTTACAAAGATATGCTTTTCCATACAAGCCTTGATGCTGCCACGACAGTGTTATCCGGTGTACAATTGCCGGCTAATTAACACCTGCAATACTCAAGGAGAGTGCATGTCTATCACGGCGAAGTCTGTCTACCGTGACACGGGAAACTTTTTCCGCAATCAGTTCTTAACCTTTTTACTGATCGCGTTGCTATGCGCCTTCATTACAGTGGTGCTTGGCCATGCGTTCTCGCCAAGTGACGAACAGATTGCAAGCCTGAGCCAGGGCGACAACCTTGCAGATAGCGTGGGGTTGTTTGAACTGGTACAAAACATGACGCCGGAGCAGCAACAAATCCTGCTGCGGGCTTCCGCTGCTTCGACATTCTCTGGTCTTATCGGCAATGCGATTCTGGCAGGTGGCGTTCTGCTGATGATTCAGCTGGTTTCCGCCGGTCAGCGCGTCAGCGCCCTGCGGGCGATTGGTGCCAGCGCGCCGGTATTACCGAAGCTGTTTATCCTCATCTTTTTAACCACCATGCTGGTGCAAATGGGGATTATGCTGGTCGTCGTGCCGGGTGTATTACTGGCTATCGTGCTCTCTTTCGCGCCGGTAATGGTCGTGCAGGATAAACTGGGGATCTTTACCGCGATGCGCAGCAGCATCCGGCTCGCCTGGGCAAATATACGCCTGGTGGCACCGGCTGTTATCGGCTGGCTGTTGGCGAAAACGCTCCTGCTGCTGTTTGCCCCGAATTTTGCGGTACTCACGCCAAATGTTGGCGCGGTGGTGGCAAATACGCTGAGCAACCTCATTTCAGCGGTACTGCTGGTCTATCTGTTCCGCCTGTATATGTTAATTCGTCAGTAATCCTGTGGCCGGGAACGTCAGCCCGGCCCTACACAGAAGATGGAATCACAGAATGAAGCAGTTTCTTGATTTTTTACCGCTCGTGGTCTTTTTCGCTTTCTACAAGCTGTATGACATTTATGCCGCCACGACTGCACTGATCGTGGCCACAGCGGTTGTGCTGATCTACAGCTGGGTTCGCTACCGTAAAGTTGAAAAAATGGCGCTGGTGACCTTCGTCCTGGTCGCGGTGTTTGGTGGACTCACTCTGTTCTTCCACAACGATGAATTCATCAAATGGAAAGTCACGGTGATTTACGCTCTGTTTGCGGGTGCGTTACTGATTAGCCAGTGGGTGATGAAGAAGCCGCTGATCCAGCGGATGCTGGGCAAAGAGCTGACGCTGCCTCAGGAAGTGTGGTCTCGACTGAATATCGCCTGGGCGATCTTCTTTATTCTCTGTGGTCTTGCCAATATCTATATTGCTTTCTGGCTGCCGCAGAATATCTGGGTCAACTTCAAGGTCTTTGGCCTGACGGCTCTGACGCTCATCTTCACGCTGTTAAGTGGCGTTTATATCTATCGCCACATGCCACAGGACGACCAGCACTGATCGTTCACCGACCAGAACGTGTGCAGCAGGCGTTCTGGTCTATTCTCTCCAGCCTGAAATCATAGTAGCATCCCGCCTGAAGTCTTCAGTTACGAGTTAAAACAATGACAACAAATAACGCCCCTCAGGGCGAACTGGTTTTACGCACACTGGCAATGCCCGCTGACACCAATGCCAATGGCGATATTTTTGGCGGCTGGCTGATGTCGCAAATGGATATGGGCGGCGCTATTCTGGCAAAAGAGATTGCACATGGCCGGGTAGTGACGGTGAGAGTGGATGGCATGACCTTCCTGCGCCCGGTTGCAGTGGGTGATGTGGTTTGCTGTTACGCGCGTTGCGTAAAACGTGGCAATACCTCCATCTCCATTAACATCGAAGTGTGGGTGAAAAAGGTCTCGTCCGAACCCATTGGACAGCGTTATAAAGCGACAGAAGCGCTGTTTATTTATGTGGCCGTGGACAACGAAGGTAAACCCCGACCGCTTCCTCAGGCCTGATTGCCCGGTAAAAAAAAGCCTCCTTGCGGAGGCTTTTTTTATTCCATCTGTGCCCCGCCATTCAGGCGGAAGACAATATTCACGATCAGTCCGTTGCCCGGTTTACCGGCTTCATAACGCCATCTGCGCATCGCCGTTTTCACTTCTCTCTCGAACATATTAGACGGCTGCGCGGACAGTATTTCCACGTTCTCAACACGCCCTTCCGGCGTAACATCGAATTTCACCCGTACACGGCCCTCAATACGTAATGCCTGAGCACGGGCCGGATACTGCGGCTGATTACGGCTGACCGCACGCGGTCCCGCGGGTGCGGTGACTGTCGGTTTGGCTGTCGTCGTGGTGTTATTCATCACCGGACGCGAAGGTGCTGCGTTTTCTACCGTCTGCGTGGCGCGGGGTTCAACCGGACGCGTTTCGCGTTTTGGACGTTCTTCTACCTTTTTCACCGGTTTTGGCTTCGGCTTAGGTTTCGGCTTCGGCTCGGGTTTGTGGATCACCACCGGAGCTTCTTTTGGCGGTTCCGGCACCGGTTCAGGTTCGGGTTCCGGTTCGGCGACGGGCTGTGGCGGCGGAGGCGCAACCTGCGGCGGTTCGAGATCCGCTGGCGATACCATCGTCACAGAAATAGGCTGTGCGGGCGCTGGCATTTCAACAACCTGATGAACCGAGGTATAAAGCAAACCCGCCACGACAGCACCGTGAATAACGACAGAAAGCAGCGTCGGCCAGGGAAAGCGGCGAGGTAAATCAAGGGTCATCGAAGTCATAATCATCAACGTTAAAAAACCGAACACTGATTTTAAATGCAAATAGCAATCATATTCAATAAGACACTTTGTCCTGGCGCAATTTAAGCGCAAGAGAGGCCAAAAAAGGCGCATTCAGATCAGGGTTTTAACATTGTTTTTATCTTTACATTGCAGTCAGTTGCCCTTTCACATAACGTTACTGACACTTTTAATGGTTAAGGAGCTTCACCGTGCTTTACGTGATTTACTCTGAAGATGTCGCTGATTCCCTCGAAAAACGCCAGTCCGTTCGCCCTGCCCATCTGGCGCGTTTACAACTGCTCCAGGATGAAGGTCGATTACTGACCGCGGGTCCAATGCCTGCGGTAGACAGCAATGACCCTGGCGCTGCCGGTTTCGCGGGCTCCACGGTGATCGCCGAGTTTGAATCCCTGGAAGCGGCTCAGGCCTGGGCTGATGCAGACCCGTACGTTGCCGCAGGTGTCTATGCGAAGGTGACGGTTCGCCCGTACAAGAAAGTGTTTTGATGCAAAAGTGGCTCCGAAAGGAGCCACTCATCTCTTCAGTTCTCTTCAGTGCAGTGACGCTAAGCGCGCCGCAAATCCGACAAACAGCAGCCCAATCAGCCCGTTCCCCAGCTTTGCCAGTTTCTTTTTGGTTTTCAGATAACGCGTGACAAACGCACCAGAGAAGATCAGGAAGCTCATATACATAAAGCTAATCAGCTCCAGCGTGGTCGCGAGGATCAGGAAAGACGTGCCCGTGTTTTTCGCATTCACATCGATGAACTGCACAAAGAACGAGACATAGAACAAAATAGCCTTTGGATTCGTCAGGCTCAGCACCAGCGAGCGTTTCATGATCATGCTCGCAGGCTCGGTTCCGCTCTCATGGGTATTCTTCTGACGGGTGATGACTGACCAGAGCATTTTGCCGCCGAGCCACAGGAGATAAAAAGCACCGAGGTAGCGCACAATATTAAACAGAACCGGGGTCGTCTGGATTAATGCTGCGACGCCCGCCCAGGCCAGAAACATCAGCACTGCATCGCCGATAAATACGCCAGTGGCGGCGAGATACCCTTTTTTAACACCGTGCCCAATACCGGTTTTCAGTACAAACAATGTGTTCGGTCCAGGCACCAGCACGATAAAAAATGCCCCTACAACATAGGTCCAGAAATTAAGTACACCAAACTCCGCAAACACCTCTCACTCCTTTTGCTAAAAAACGACGGGAATATCGCTGCAAATACGATATCCCCAAAATCAGACGCTATTGTACGCCGTTATAGCCATCAAGATAAGTCGTAGCCAGTTCGTTACCAAATAAAACGGCGTCCTTCTCTTCCATTTGAGACGTCCATTTATCCGCGGTATTACCGTCGAAAGCATGCTCCGTTTTCGCCTGATTCTTCAGTTGATCGCGAATGCTTTGGGCGTACTGGTTTGCCTCAGACAGTGTGCGTCCTGCAGCGCGATCGGTTTTCCCCTGCTCATAAAGCTCACGGAACTGAGGGACATTCAGACGATAATTTTGCGATACACTTGACGTAAAATTGCCGCCAGTAAAATTGGTTTTATGCGACACGAAATAATAAGCATGCCTTTCCGGTGACGTTTTACTGCTGGCACAACCGCTCAACACGGCAATCCCAAGAAGGGCAGCAACCACTTTTCCGTTCATCTCTTTTCCTTTTTAGTTTATCCAGTGCGATATCCCGCTGAGCAGTAAATTAATCAACGCGGATAATGACGATAATCCTGCGTTTTCCCTGATCGCATCCAGCGCAAGCAGCACAATAAATACCCAGAGATAAGGATTCATCTTTGAAATGCATAAGATTAAGAGGGCGGAGTATATCGCGGAATGAATCGGGGGAGAGACTGCGAAAAATGATAGCCTGAAAATCAGTGGGCACCTTAACGGTGCCCTGATGGTTCTCAGATAACCTGTGTAGCGAACAGCAACGCGTTACGGTGTCTGGTCATTCCACATTTTCTGATGGCGTGTATACGCATATTGCGGCGGGATTGTGCTTCCAGCCAACGAGCCTTGCGACGACTCACCTGTCGCAACATGCGCCAGCGCCCTACTTCTGTTCTACTGCGCTTCATGTTTACAACTCTTTCTCTAACAGAAACCCCATTATAAACCCAACCCCGCAGCAAACCAGCGCTTTTAACTGGCGTTTTTATTTGCCAGATGATTCCTGATGCGTACACTCATAACAATACGCTTTCAAAAGGATTTTTTTACCTATGACAACCTTCTACACCGTGGTGAGTTGGCTGGTCATTCTGGGATACTGGCTGTTAATCGCGGGTGTGACTTTGCGCATCCTGATGAAGCGCAGAGCCGTACCCTCTGCCATGGCCTGGCTGCTGATAATCTACATCCTGCCGCTGGTGGGGATTATTGCCTATCTCTCTTTCGGTGAGCTTCATCTGGGTAAACGCCGTGCCGAGCGTGCCCGCGCCATGTGGCCTTCAACCGCCAAATGGCTCAACGATCTCAAAGCCTGCAAACATATCTTTGCCGAGGAGAACAGCAGTGTTGCCTCCTCGCTGTTTAAGCTGTGCGAACTCCGTCAGGGTATTGGCGGCGTTAAGGGCAACCAGCTCCAGTTGCTGACCTCCTCGGATGACGTCATGCAGGCCCTCATCCGCGATATTCAACTGGCTCGCCATAATATCGAGATGGTGTTCTATATCTGGCAGCCTGGCGGCATGGCCGATCAGGTTGCTGAATCGCTGATGGCCGCTGCGCGTCGGGGCATTCATTGCCGCCTGTTGCTGGACTCCGCTGGCAGCGTCGCCTTCTTTCGTAGTCCCTGGGCGGGCATGATGCGTAATGCCGGTATTGAAGTGGTTGAGGCGCTGAAGGTCAATCTCTTGCGTGTGTTTCTGCGCCGGATGGATCTTCGCCAGCACCGTAAAATGATCATGATCGACAACTATATTGCCTATACCGGCAGCATGAACATGGTTGACCCGCGGTTCTTCAAGCAGGACTCGGGTGTCGGGCAGTGGGTAGACCTGATGGCGAGAATGGAGGGGCCCATTGCCACCTCGATGGGCATCGTTTATTCCTGCGACTGGGAGATAGAAACCGGGAAACGTATCCTGCCGCCACCACCGGATGGCAATATCATGCCATTTGAAGAGGCCAGCGGACACACCATCCATACTATCGCTTCCGGACCGGGCTTCCCGGAGGACCTGATCCATCAGGCGTTGCTGACGGCCACTTACGCAGCGCGTGAATATTTGATCATGACCACCCCCTACTTTGTTCCCAGCGATGACCTGCTGCACGCCATCTGTACCGCGGCACAGCGCGGTGTCGATGTGAGTATCATCTTGCCACGCAAAAATGACTCGCTTCTGGTGGGCTGGGCCAGCCGGGCATTCTTCAGTGAACTGCTGGCTGCGGGGGTGAAAATCTACCAGTTTGAAGGCGGATTACTCCATACCAAGAGCGTGCTTGTCGACGGCGAGTTAAGTCTGGTGGGTACGGTTAACCTGGATATGCGCAGTCTGTGGCTGAACTTTGAAATCACACTGGTGATCGATGATGCCGGCTTTGGCGGCGATCTGGCCGCGGTCCAGGATGATTATATCTCCCGCTCGCGACTGCTGGATGCCAGACTGTGGGTTAAACGCCCGCTGTGGCAGAGAATTACCGAACGACTGTTTTACTTCTTTAGTCCGTTGCTGTAAAACGTGCCCAACGATGTTAAACAGGTAGTCATCATGGAAATGGATCTGAACAATCGCCTGACCGAAGACGAAACGCTCGAACAGGCCTATGACATTTTTCTCGAACTGGCGGTTGATAACCTCGATCCCGCAGACGTGATCCTCTTTAATCTCCAGTTTGAAGAGCGCGGGGGCGCCGAGTTGTTCGACCCTTCTGAAGACTGGGCTGAACATGTGGATTTCGACCTCAATCCTGACTTCTTTGCCGAAGTGGTGATTGGCCTGGCCGATGAAGATGGCGGTGAAATTAACGACATCTTCGCCCGCGTCCTGCTGTGTCGCGAGAAAGACCACAAGCTGTGTCATATTCTCTGGCGCGAATAATAAAAAAGGCTGCGATTGCAGCCTTTTTTATTTAATCCGGTAACTCACTTCCGCACTGATTACAAAACCGCGCGCTGTGTTCATGTTCACCCTGGTGACATTTCGGGCATTTTCGTTGCGCTTTACGGTTCTGAAAAGCACTGCTCATGTGCGTAGTAATGAGCCCTGTCGGGACCGCAATCACCGAATAACCAATCAGAATCAGTACCGAGGCGACAATCCGTCCCAGCGGAGTGTGAGGAGCTATATCACCATAGCCAACGGTCGTGACGGTCACAATCGCCCAATAAACAGAAGCATTCAGCGTTGAGAAGCCATTCTTCGGCCCTTCTATCAAATACATCAGCGCGCCGAATATCACCATGACGATGGCAATAAATGAATAAAACAGGATCAGCTGATGCCGCGCGCTGACGATGGCACTCCAGAATATCCGCAATGACGGCATAAACCGCAGCAGTTTAAGAATGCGTAACACCCGAATAACGCGCATCGCTCGCCAGGCAAAAACATAGCTCAGACTGATTTCTGGCCATAGCCACATGACATAGAGCGGCAGGATCGTGGCTAAATCAATAAATCCCCAGAAGCTGAAGACATATTTGGCCGGGTTAGGCCAACAGAATACCCGCAGGAAATATTCAGCGGTAAAGACCAGCGTAATGACCAGCTCCAGCCAGACAAAGAGATGCCATTCTTCCAGCGTCAGGTGATACTGCGTTCCGACGCCCGATTCGATAAAAATGATCACCACGCTGAGCAGCGCAAACAGGGCGCAGAGGGCTTCAAAACGCCGTCCGGTTACCGTTTCAGGATCGAATAAAAGATGATAGAGCCGCCGACGGACGGAGGTGAATAATCGCGACACGTTAACCTCGCAAATAATAAGGGCTGACATCATGTCAGCCCTTGCGATTATAACGGGTCTACTTTCAGGCAGGAAACCGCATGTCGGAAACTGCCCTCCAGAACCGGACGTGTTTTTGCACATTCCGGCCCGGCCATCGGGCATCGCGTACGGAATACACAACCGGACGGCGGGTTAATCGGGGACGGTAATTCACCTTCCAGAAGCTGGATGGTTTTATTTTTTTCCAGATCCGGATCGGGAATCGGTACCGCAGACATCAGTGCCCGGGTATAGGGGTGCAATGGGTTATGGTACACCTCATCGTAAGTCCCTAATTCCACCGCATGGCCCAGATACATCACCAGTACGCGGTCAGAAATGTGTTTCACCACCGCGAGATCATGCGCAATGAAAATCAGCGACAGCCCCATTTCACGTTGCAGTTTCTGCAGCAGGTTAACCACCTGCGCCTGAATAGAGACATCCAGCGCCGAGACGGGCTCGTCACAGATAATCAGCTTCGGCTCAAGGATCAGTGCGCGGGCGATACCGATACGCTGGCACTGACCACCGGAGAATTCGTGCGGGTAACGGTTGACGAGGTTAGGCAACAAGCCCACTTTCATCATCATTGCCTTCACACGGTCGCGTACTTCCTGACGCGGCATCTTCGGATGATAGGTTCGCAGTGGCTCAGCAATGATCTCCCCGATGGTCATACGCGGGTTCAATGAGGCCAGCGGATCCTGGAAAATCATCTGGATGTCGCTACGCACATCGCGCCACTCGTCTGGCTTCATGCCCAGCAGATCTTTACCCAGCCAGGCAACTTTGCCGTCGGTGGCTTTCACGAGGCCTATGATGGCACGCGCAAACGTGGATTTACCGCAACCGGACTCACCCACCACCCCCAGGGTTTCCCCTTCATACAGACGAAGCGTTACGCCATCGACCGCTTTCAGGGTTTTCGGCGGCTGCCAGAACCACTGTTTTCCGTCTTTAATGTCGAAATGCACCTTAAGGTCAGCAATTTCGAGCAGGACATTTCTTTTTTCATCTAATGCGTTCATACCAGATCCTCCTGCGGCTTAAAGCAGGCGCGCAGTCGGCCTGGTGCAAACTCTTCCAGCGGCGGCGCGGTATTGCAGATTTCCATCGCGTGCGGGCAGCGTGGCTGGAACGGACAGCCTTTCGGCAGACGCAGCAGGTTTGGCGGGTTGCCAGGGATGGTCAGCAGGGATTCCCCTTCTGCATCGAGGCGCGGCACCGCATTCAGCAGACCAATGGAGTAAGGGTGTGCAGGCTGGTAGAACACGTCGCGCGCCTTACCATATTCCATGGTGCGACCGGCATACATCACCAGTACCTTGTCACAGATACCGGCCACTACGCCCAGATCGTGAGTGATCATGATAATCGCGGTGTTGAACTCACGCTTAAGCTCGTTCAGCAGCGTCATGATCTGTGCCTGGACGGTCACATCAAGCGCGGTGGTTGGTTCATCGGCAATCAGCAGTTTTGGCCGGCACATCAGCGCCATCGCAATCATGACACGCTGACGCATACCGCCGGAGAACTCATGCGGGAACATGCGCATGCGCTTGCGCGCTTCCGGCATTTTTACCGCGTCGAGCATTTTGACGGACTCCTCAAAGGCTTCCGCTTTGCCCAGGCCTTTGTGCAGCATCAGCACTTCCATCAGCTGCTCGCCGACACGCATATACGGGTTCAGCGAGGTCATCGGGTCCTGGAATATCATCGAAATCTGCTCAGCGCGCAGCTTGTTCAGCTCGTATTCCGGCAGGTTGAGGATCTCACGCCCGTTGAATTTGGCGGAACCGCCAATGACACCGTTAGACGCCAGCAGCCCCATCAACGCAAAGGCAGTTTGGGATTTTCCGGAACCTGACTCGCCCACGATCCCCAGCGTTTCACCCGCACGCAGGTTGAAGTTGAGATCGTTCACGGCGGTCACATCGCCATCCGGCGTTTTAAAGGTCACGCGGAGGTCTTTTACGTCCAGCAGGAGGTTACCCTGCTGTTGCGCCTGTGGCGCAGTGGCCGTTTCAATAATCGTCATGACGGCGCTCCTTAACGGTCTTTCGGGTCGAGGGCATCACGCAGGCCATCGCCGATAAAGTTGAAACAAAACAGGGTGACGACCAGGAAGCCCGCCGGGTACAGAAGCAACCACGGTGAGACTTCCATTGAGTTTGCACCATCACTCAGAAGCGCGCCCCAGCTGCTCAGTGGCTCTTGTGTACCCAGACCCAGGAAGCTCAGGAAAGATTCAAACAGGATCATGCTTGGTACCAGCAGCGAGGCATATACCACCACCACGCCGAGCACGTTAGGAACGATATGGCGAACCACAATATTACCGGTGGTGACACCGCCCACCTGCGCCGCTTCGATAAACTCTTTACGCTTAAGACTCAGCGTCTGACCACGAACGATTCGCGCCATATCCAGCCAGGACACCATCCCGATTGCCACGAAGATCAACAGGATATTCTGGCCAAAGAAGGTCACCAGCAGGATAACGAAGAACATGAACGGGAAGGAGTTTAAGATTTCCAGCATACGCATCATGACGGAGTCCACTTTACCGCCAAGGTAGCCTGAGAGTGAGCCGTAAAGCGTACCCACGATCACCGCCACCAGGGCGGCAGCAATACCGACCATCAGCGAAATGCGGCCACCGATAGCGACACGCACCAGCAGGTCGCGCCCTGAGGAATCCGTACCAAAATAGTGCCCGGACGTCATATCGGGTGCGCTGGACATCATGCCCCAGTCGGTGTCGAAATAGGTAAATTGCGACAGAATCGGCGCCAGGGTGACAAACAGCGCGATGAGCACCAGAACAACCAGGCTGGCGACCGCGGCGCGGTTATGCATAAAGCGACGACGGGCGTCTTGCCAGAGGCTACGACCTTCTACTTCCAGTTTTTCACTGAAGTTTTCCAGCGCCTCGCTGTTTTTCTTACTCAACATCATGGCGTGCTCCAGTATCAGTAACGGATTTTCGGGTCGATAACGGCATACAGCACATCGACGATAGCGTTAAACAAAATGGTCAGTGCGCCGACGAGGATTGTCAGGCTCAGTACCAGTGAATAGTCGCGGTTCAGCGCGCCATTAACGAACAGTTGACCAATGCCCGGCAGACCGTAGATGGTTTCGATAACCATTGAGCCGGTGATGATCCCAACGAATGCCGGCCCCAGGTAGGAGAGCACGGGCAGGAGCGCAGGCTTGAGTGCATGGCGGAATATAATCCGGCGCATCGGCAGCCCTTTCGCACGCGCGGTGCGGATGAAGTTCGAGTGCAGGACTTCAATCATGGAACCGCGGGTGATACGCGCGATACTGGCGATATAAGCCAGGGAAAGAGCCACCATTGGCAAAATCATGAACTTCAGCGCCCCACCGTTCCAGCCGCCCCCGGGCAGCCATTTCAGCGTAATGGCAAATATCATCACCAGTAATGGCGCGACAACGAAGCTGGGTATAACCACCCCGGTCATCGCCACCCCCATTACGGTATAATCCCATTTGGTATTTTGTTTGAGCGCGGCAATAACGCCCGCGGTGACACCGAGAACGACGGCAAGGATGAATGCCGCAGCACCCAGTTTCGCGGAGACAGGGAAGCTGGACGCCACCAGGTCGTTAACGGAATAGTCTTTGTATTTGAATGACGGTCCAAAATCACCGTGCGCCAGTTGCTTCAGATAGTTGAAGTACTGCGTGGAGATAGGATCGTTTAAGTGATACTTCGCTTCGATATTGGCCATCACTTCCGGTGGCAGCGTACGTTCACCGGTAAATGGACTTCCCGGCGCGAGACGCATCATAAAGAAGGAAATCGTAATTAGAATAAATAACGTTGGTATCGCTTCTAAGCAGCGACGCAGGATAAATTTCAACATTGCCCGTACCTTCTGGCGTGTGCCTGATGAATGTTACAAAGTAGACACAGTGGGGCAAGCCAGGCCTGCCCCACGTATTGCCATTAATGCTTGATAATATAAAGATTCTTAACGGAAATATTATCCAACGGGTCTTTACCGGTATAACCCCCTACCCACGGTTTCACCAGGCGGGCGTTAACGTAGTAATAGACCGGTACGATTGCAGAGTCTTTATCGAGCTGCTCTTCTGATTTCGCGTACAGATCAGCGCGCTGCGCATCGTCTGTGACTTTCAGCGTATCAGTAATGATCTTATCGAATGCCGGGCTCTTATAGTGCGCGGTGTTATTCGAACTGTCGCTCAGCATGGTGTTCAGGAAGGATGTTGGTTCGTTATAGTCCGCACACCAGCCGGCACGCGCCACGTCGAACGTCCCCTGATGACGGGTATCCAGGAAGGTTTTCCACTCCTGGTTTTCCAGCTTCACGTTCACGCCCAGGTTTTTCTTCCAGATAGACGCGACGGCGATAGCCAGTTTTTTATGCAGGTCAGACGTGTTGTACAGCAGGTTAAACGTCAGCGGCTTGTCAGCGGTATAACCGGCTTCAGCCAGCAGTTTTTTCGCTTCTTCGTTACGTTTTTCCTGTGACCACTTGAACCACTCAGGCTCAACCAGTTTCATACCGTCGGTATAAGGAGGGGTATAGCTGTATGCCGGCAGGTCGCCCTGGTTTTTCACTTTGTTCACGATAATATCGCGATCCAGTGCCAGCTTCAGCGCTGTACGCACGCGCACATCGGTGAAAGGTGCTTTCTGGTTGTTGATTTCGTAGTAGTAAGTGCAGAGATACGGATCAACATGCACTTCTTTCGGGATCTCTTTTTTCAGCTTCTGGAACAGTTCAATCGGCATGTTGTTATAGGTCATGTCGATTTCGCCGCTGCGGTAACGGTTAACGTCAGTGACTTCCGAAGAGATTGGCAGGTAGGTTACCTGATTGATGACGGTTTTCGCGTTATCCCAGTACTGCGGGTTACGCTCCAGAACCATACGTTCGTTGACCACCCAGTCTTTCAGTTTATATGCACCGTTGGTCACGATATTGGCAGGCTGGGTCCATTTTTCACCAAATTTTTCCACCGCAGATTTTGGTACCGGGGAAACGGACGGGTGAACCAGTAATTTGTAGAAGTACGGAACAGGCTCGCTCAACGTCACTTCAAAGGTATTGGCATCAATCGCTTTCACACCCAGGTCGGTGACCGGTTTTTTACCGGCGATGATGTCATCAATATTGGCGATGTGGCCATATTGCAGGTAGCTCGCATACGGAGAGGCGGTGGTTGGATTCGCCAGACGCTGCCAGCTATATACGAAATCTTCGGCGGTAACCGGCGTACCGTCGGACCATTTCGCATCTTTACGAAGATGGAAGGTCCAGACTTTGAAATCTTTATTTTCCCATTTTTCCGCCACACCCGGTGCCGGGTGGCCGTCTACGTCGGTCACCAGCAAGCCTTCGAACAGGTCGCGGTTGACGTTAGACTCCGGAACACCTTCAATTTTGTGCGGGTCAAGAGACTGAACTTCCGCACCGTTGTTACGAACCAGCGTCTGTTTCTCAGCCAGTTGAACGCCTGCAGGAACGTCCGCAGCCATTGCAGCGTTGCCCGCGATTAGCGCAGTTAAAATCCCCGCCGCTACCAGATTTTTTTTTGTGATGATGGACATTGTGTTGGTACTCCACTCATTATAATTACTGGCCTTCGCCAGCTGTGTAATCCCCTGTTGGGGCCTGTACAGCGCAGGAGTTTTTTTTGCTGCTGTCAGGTTCTTCTTTTTACTTCTTGCTATCACCGACTTTTTTATTACTGACCGCTCGTATGGCCGTCTTGCGTCGATTCTTCACAGGTCTCCCCTGTCTGAGGCCTGCGCTGGATATGTGAGAAGAGGACTATATGAAAATAATTCTCATCTGCTTGTTTTATGCTGCAAAATATTAGGCCGGAAAGTATCAAATGGCGTAAACGCGCGCCAATACATTTTGCAAATTTGTTAAGCAATTCTCTTTTACGGTGAGTACCGTATCTCGGGGGGCAGCCCTGCCTGACATCAAATACCGCATAAAAACATTGGTATTCAATATGATAGAGAAAACATTCTCTACAAGCGCGTCGCTGCGCTATCATCAAGTGGTTTTGTACAAAAATTTAACAACTGATTATTATTTAGCACATTCCTCTAGGGGAACGTTGAAATTACTAATATCATTTCGGTTATGACTCAGCAAGCCCCAGAGTATCATGTGAGTAAAATAACAGGTCGATTGAAGGTTTTATGCGCAGAGAGGCACGAGGTAAATTGATAACTTATTGAAATATAAGAAAAGCGGATTATTAGTAGAATTTATTATGATATGTGAGCATTTCAACTTTAGTTATATGATTTGCTGATAATCACGTAAAAAAACGGAGCCGCAGGCCCCGTTCTTTCATTTGAAATATTAGTGCAGTAAGCCGGGGAAAATGCTTTTAATACCGGTGACAATAAATTCGATGCCTAACGCCATCAACAACAGCCCCATGATACGCGTAATGACGTTGATGCCCGTTTGCCCCAGCCAGCGCACCAGCCAGGGTGCCATGCGGAAAACACCCCAACAACACAGTGCGAAGATAGCGATGGCGACAGAAAAGCCAATCAGGTGCATCAGGCTATGGTAACGTGTCCCCCAGACAATGGTGGAACTGATCGCACCAGGCCCTGCCATTAAAGGCAACGCAAGCGGGACCACGCCGATACTTTCGCGAATGGCGGTTTCTGATTTCTCCTGTTTGTTCTGCTTATCCTCACCTAGCTTACCGCTGATCATCGACATGGCAATGGTCACCACCAGGATGCCACCCGCGATGCGGAAAGAATCAATTGAAATGCCGAACAGCTGGAGAATGGCATCACCCAGGAAAAGCGAGGTGAGCAAGATAATGGCCACTGACAGGTTAGCGGTGAGGTTGGTTTTGTTCCTGGCCGCCGCCGTCTGGTAACTGGTCATACTAATGAAGACAGGGATGATCCCTACCGGGTTGACCAGGGCAAACAGACCAATAAAAAATTTAAAATACGTTGGAAAATCAAAGAGCGTTTGGATCACGTTTTGCTCCGCTTATGCACATGCCCGGGACTGACACTTTGTCATGAAAAATCGCGCTGAAGATACGCTTTTTATGAGCATACTTCACCAGAAATCTGTGCCTAAACGTTATCCTTTCAGGATGTTAAACAGATGTAGAATCAGTGATAGCATCACTTCCAATAGTTACTTAATTATTTAACACTGGAAATATCTACAATAAATAACCCTGCTGAAAGGTATCAGCTTGGGGAAAAATTGACGCAGATCATGATTTTCGTACTCAGAAGTGAGTAATCTTGATTACGCCCCCCAGGAAGGTCACCTGTCACAAAGGGATGATGTTAAGGTAAGGCTCTTTTAGTAAGTTAGCGCGCCAGAGCATAAAGTAACTCTTTGTTTTACTTTATCTAACGCAAGTCGTAGTGGCTCTGTCTATACTGTCAGACGTATCGAGCGCTGGTTTACTAAAAGAGTTTAAACATTATCAGGAGAGCATTATGGCTGTTACTAATATCGCTGAACTGAACGCACTCGTCGAGCGCGTGAAAAAAGCCCAGCGTGAATACGCCAATTTCACCCAAGAACAGGTTGATAAAATCTTCCGCGCGGCCGCTCTGGCTGCTGCAGATGCTCGAATCCCTCTCGCTAAAATGGCCGTTGCTGAATCCGGCATGGGTATCGTTGAAGATAAAGTGATCAAAAACCACTTTGCTTCAGAGTATATCTATAACGCCTATAAAGATGAGAAGACTTGCGGCGTCCTGGCTGAAGATCATACCTTCGGTACCATCACCATTGCTGAACCTATCGGTATTATTTGCGGTATCGTTCCAACGACTAACCCAACGTCTACTGCCATCTTCAAATCGCTGATCAGCCTGAAGACCCGTAACGCAATCATCTTCTCCCCTCACCCACGTGCTAAAGATGCCACCAACAAAGCAGCGGATATCGTGCTGCAGGCTGCTATCGCTGCGGGTGCGCCAAAAGATCTGATCGGCTGGATCGACCAACCGTCTGTTGAACTGTCTAACGCCCTGATGCACCACCCGGACATTAACCTGATCCTGGCAACCGGTGGTCCTGGCATGGTTAAAGCAGCATACAGCTCCGGTAAACCGGCTATCGGTGTAGGTGCGGGTAACACGCCTGTTGTTATCGACGAAACGGCCGATATTAAACGTGCTGTTGCATCTGTACTGATGTCTAAAACCTTCGACAACGGTGTTATCTGTGCGTCTGAACAGTCCGTTGTTGTTGTAGATTCCGTCTATGATGCGGTTCGCGAACGTTTCGCCAGCCACGGCGGCTACATGCTGCAGGGCAAAGAGCTGAAAGCCGTTCAGGATATCATTCTGAAAAACGGCGCGCTGAACGCCGCCATCGTTGGTCAGCCAGCCTATAAAATCGCTGAACTCGCCGGCTTTACCGTTCCGGCAACCACCAAGATTCTGATCGGCGAAGTTAAAGTTGTCGACGAAAGCGAACCGTTCGCTCACGAAAAACTCTCGCCTACGCTTGCTATGTACCGTGCGAAAGATTTCGAAGACGCGGTAGTAAAAGCGGAGAAACTGGTTGCAATGGGGGGTATCGGTCATACCTCTTGCCTGTACACCGACCAGGATAACCAGCCAGAGCGCGTTGCTCACTTCGGTCAGATGATGAAAACTGCGCGCATCCTGATTAACACCCCGGCTTCTCAGGGTGGTATCGGTGACCTGTACAACTTCAAACTCGCACCTTCCCTGACTCTGGGTTGTGGTTCCTGGGGTGGTAACTCCATCTCTGAAAACGTTGGTCCAAAACACCTGATCAACAAGAAAACCGTTGCTAAGCGAGCTGAAAACATGTTGTGGCACAAACTTCCGAAATCTATCTACTTCCGCCGTGGCTCTCTGCCAATCGCGCTGGATGAAGTGATTACTGATGGCCACAAACGTGCGCTCATCGTGACTGACCGTTTCCTGTTCAACAACGGCTACGCAGACCAGATCACGTCTGTTCTGAAAGCGGCTGGCGTTGAAACTGAAGTGTTCTTTGAAGTTGAAGCTGACCCAACCCTGACCGTAGTACGTAAAGGTGCTGAACTGGCGAACTCCTTCAAACCCGATGTGATCATCGCACTGGGTGGTGGTTCCCCAATGGACGCCGCGAAAATCATGTGGGTTATGTACGAGCACCCAGAAACACACTTCGAAGAACTGGCGCTGCGCTTTATGGACATCCGTAAACGTATCTACAAGTTCCCGAAAATGGGCGTAAAAGCGAAAATGATCGCCGTTACCACCACTTCCGGTACAGGTTCAGAAGTCACGCCATTTGCCGTTGTAACCGACGATGCAACCGGTCAGAAATACCCACTGGCTGACTACGCGCTGACGCCAGATATGGCTATCGTTGATGCCAACCTGGTCATGGAAATGCCGAAATCACTCTGTGCGTTCGGTGGTCTGGATGCCGTGACTCACGCCCTGGAAGCTTACGTTTCCGTACTGGCTTCTGAGTTCTCTGACGGCCAGGCTCTGCAGGCTCTGAAACTGCTGAAAGAAAACCTGCCAGCGTCTTATAATGAAGGGTCTAAAAACCCGGTTGCCCGTGAACGTGTTCACAGTGCAGCAACCATCGCCGGTATCGCGTTTGCTAACGCCTTCCTGGGTGTTTGCCACTCAATGGCACACAAACTGGGTTCACAGTTCCACATTCCTCACGGTCTGGCGAACGCCCTGTTGATCAGCAACGTTATCCGTTATAACGCGAACGACAACCCAACCAAGCAGACTGCTTTCAGCCAGTACGACCGTCCACAGGCACGTCGTCGTTACGCTGAAATCGCAGACCACCTGGGTCTGAGTGCACCGGGCGACCGTACTGCGGCGAAGATTGAGAAACTGCTGGCATGGCTGGAAAGCCTTAAAGCTGAGCTGGGTATTCCTAAATCTATCCGTGAAGCGGGCGTTCAGGAAGCTGACTTCCTCGCACATGTTGATAAGCTGTCTGAAGATGCATTCGATGACCAGTGTACCGGTGCCAACCCGCGCTACCCGCTGATCTCTGAGCTGAAACAGATCCTGCTGGATACCTTCTACGGTCGCGAGTTCAAAGAAAATGACACTGTTGCTGTGAAAGTCGACGCACCTGTCATTAAAGCTGACAAGAAAGCGAAGAAAAACGCGTAACTGACAGCCTGATAAAAAACCCGCTTCTGGCGGGTTTTTTTATGTCTGCATTTTACTGTGAAGGATTATTTGCGGTTGTCAGGCTGAAGCGCCGTCAGTGAGCCGACAATCAACGCTTCCTTATAATGCTTACGGCACACTGATACGTAGCGCTCATTGCCACCTATCACCACCTGCTCGCCATCAGCATAGGGTTTTCCGGCCTGGTCGAGGCGAAGCACCATGCTGGCTTTACGGCCGCAAAAACAGATGGTTTTAAGTTCAACGAGTTTATCCGACCACGCAAGTAAATACTGGCTGCCGGCAAATAGCTCACCACGAAAGTCAGTGCGCAACCCATAGCACAGAACGGGAATATCAAGCTCATCGACAACCTCTGAAAGCGCATGAACTTGCTCACGCGTCAGAAACTGGCTTTCATCAACCAGAACACAATGGATGGGCTGTGAAGCATGCGCTGCGCGGATATCCTCCAGCAGGTCAGTTTGCGGGTTAAACAGCCTCGCAGGCGATGAGAGGCCTATTCTGGAACTCACCTTCCCTGCACCAAAGCGGTCGTCAATTTCAGCCGTATAAACAACGGTACGCATCCCACGTTCCTGGTAATTGTATGAGGATTGCAGTAGCGCTGTCGATTTCCCGGCATTCATTGCCGAATAGTAGAAATAAAGTTGTGCCATTGGCCGTAAAACCCTAATCAATGTGTAATATTACCGATGATTCATTGTACCATATTTTGTCTGGTTATCAGCGATACGACGCACAGACTATGCGGTTCAGCGCGAGGTTTACCGCCGGCATTTTGCAAAAATAATCCGTTAAAACATGAAGTAAACGCATCCACCCCAGCCAATATGTTATAGGGTCAGCCAAACATAACACTTCATTTTATAGTGGAATCATCGTTCATTAAAATTCACTATTTATTAACTATTTCTGCCTTAACATACCCGGTGTAAACTAATACAAAAGGCTGATATTTATCCGCCGCAACTATAATTCCTGAGGCAAATGTCACAAAAAAAAGATGCAATCGACTGCGTTAAGCCACTTTACGTGATAACAAGCGAGACTGGCGGGTTATGAAATTTAAGTTAGCGTAATTAATAATAGCGGCAATATTCACTATTTTTTGAATTCCTTACATTCCCAGCTATTGCACAACTGAATTTATCGCTCTATTATTAGGACAACAAACCACCCCCCATTATAAGTTTGAGATTACTACAATGAGCGAAGCACTTAAAATTCTGAACAACATCCGTACTCTTCGTGCGCAGGCAAGAGAATGTACCCTCGAAACGCTTGAAGAAATGCTGGAAAAATTAGAAGTTGTAGTTAATGAACGTCGCGAAGAAGAAAGCGCTGCTGCTGCTGAAATCGAAGAGCGTACTCGTAAACTGCAGCAATATCGTGAAATGCTGATTGCTGATGGTATCGATCCAAATGAATTGCTGAACAGCATGGCTGCAGCTAAAACCGGTACCAAAGCAAAACGCGCTGCTCGTCCTGCTAAATATAGCTATGTTGACGAGAACGGCGAAACTAAAACCTGGACCGGCCAGGGTCGTACTCCTGCTGTTATCAAGAAAGCAATGGATGAGCAAGGTAAACAGCTGGATGACTTCCTGATCAAGGATTAATCATCTCGCTTCCAGAAAAATCCCGCGTAATGCGGGATTTTTTTTACCCGCAATTTACCGCAAACATCCCCTTACACTCTGTCATAAAGCGTTATTTGGCTATTTAGCTTGCCTTACAATCGGACGTGATGACGGTGTGTTATGGGCATAAAAAAACCGGTGGGCAGAGCCTCACCGGTTCAGATCAAATGAAGCCTGAGTTATTTCTTAATACCCGCGCTCTCTTTGAGCCAGGCTTTAAATTCTTCACCGAGCGTATTGTGGCGAATGCCATATTCTACAAACGCCTGCATATAACCGAGCTTATTACCGCAGTCATGGCTCTTACCTTTCATATGGTAAGCTTCAACGGTCTCTTTCTCGATCAGCATATCAATGGCATCGGTAAGCTGGATTTCATCACCCGCTCCTGGAGGCGTTTTCGCCAGCAGAGGCCAGATTTCAGCACTCAGGACATAACGACCTACAACCGCCAGATTAGAAGGCGCTACGTCGGCCTTAGGCTTCTCAACCACGCCAATCATCGGCACGCTCTCACCCGGTTCAAGGTTAACGCCTTTGCAGTCAACAACACCGTAAGCGGTAACATCATCCACAGGTTCAACCATGATCTGGCTGCTGCCTGTTTCATCGAAGCGTTTGATCATCTCAGCCAGATTGTCCTGAGAAAGATCTGATTCATATTCGTCCAGAATAACGTCAGGCAGGATCACCGCAACAGGCTCATCACCTACAACGGGATGCGCACACATGACTGCGTGGCCCAGACCTTTAGCCAGCCCCTGACGCACCTGCATAATGGTGACGTGTGGCGGGCAAATAGACTGAACTTCTTCCAGTAGCTGGCGCTTAACACGTTTTTCCAGCATGGCTTCGAGTTCAAAACTTGTATCGAAATGGTTTTCGATAGAGTTTTTTGATGAATGTGTAACCAGCACAATTTCAGTAATGCCGGCCGCGATACATTCGTTAACGACATACTGAATTAATGGCTTATCAACCAGAGGCAGCATCTCTTTAGGAATCGCCTTAGTTGCTGGTAACATCCTGGTCCCCAATCCCGCTACCGGGATGACGGCCTTTCTGACTTTCGAATTTAGGGCAGCCATTCAAATTCTCCTGAGCTGTTCAAGTTTTGAACTTTTATGCAATAAATAACGCGTTAAGTATATCAGCCTCATCCCGCAGTCCGGGTCTGAAAAGAACGCGTTGCCGATCAATTAGGACAAATACGCATGATTCCGGGCAGCGATAGTAGCACTCCCCGTAAATCACAGGTAAAGCAATCTTAAAATTAAGATCCAACTGCTTATTCCGTGGACAACATTAAGCGTAGCCGTCCCCCAGCACCCCAAATTTGGCACTGCCAGGAGGAACAGCGATGGCTAATTTGATTAAGATAAGCCGTACCCAATGTTCCAAGCGGGACACCGTTACTGACCTGAATATGATGTTCCCCGGTATTCAGCGAGGCATTAAGCCCCGCGGAAACGAGGATAAGATTTTTCAAACCGCTGTGGTAATAACCTACCAACAGCGGAAACTGTCCGGGTAAATTGGCCTGACGAAAAAGCTGGTTTACCTGTTTGAGTAAACTGCCTAACTCGGGAAGCCGCTGTCCCTGATGGGAGAGTTGTTCCTGCAGCAACCCGTTAAATAGCGCGCGAAGTAATAACGCGGCTAATACACCATTATCCCCTGCCCGGGTGACATCAAGACAATAAAATGCAAGGTCTGAATCCGATAATGGCGCAATATCGAGCACCAGCCCTGGCTGGTCAGCGGCCACCAGCTGACGATAATTCACACGACAGTGAGAAATATTTTGTTGTACCGGCGGTTGAAGTTCTTGCAACAGTTTCGCCGCCGCAGGGGGATTACTCACTAAGGCGTCCCAGTCCTGGAAAAGGCGTTCCTCTTCCTCAACCCGGGAATTAAACATATTTGGATAAAGACAGGCTAAGACGGTTTCACGAAGCCGGTTAAGATCTTTAACCGGTTTAAGCAGAATATCCTGAACCCCCAGACGCAAGGCTTTGGCTATATCCGCCATGTTCTCTGTGGCGGAAATCACCAGTATCGGCATCTGGTTGGCTTCATTGCGCAGATGTTCGACCAGCTTCAGTCCATTCATCCGTGGCATTTCAAGGTCACAAATCATCAGATCAGGCGTGATATTGACCATTTTTTCCAGCGCGTCGATGCCATCGTCAGCCAGTGAAGTGTTTGCCCCCAGTGATGATAACCACGAATCCAGTAGCGATCGGAAAACGGGCTCGTCTTCAACAATCAAAATGTGTTTTCCGGCCAATGGCTTCGTCATGGTTCCTCCCCTGGCTGACAGTAACTACATAGTGGCATGCTATCGGCACTGTCGCCTGTCAGATTTTGCTGAAGTAGTCAAAAAAAGGTGCTTAACGTGCTGTTCGCACAAAAGGCAGCAACTCATCTATTTTCTTTTCGACGGCTAACGAGCCCGCTGCGATGGCGGCCTCAGCCCGATGGAAATCAAGGGTAGAAATTTGCGGACAATACGGCTGAAGCAGAATATCCGGCGGGTCGCCAGCCATGCGGTTGCGCTTGAGGCGGTTCTCCAGGACCTGGATTGAGGTCGTCATAATTTCAATCGCCGTGGGTGCAGTTACCGCACGCCGGGCGGCCATGCGCCCGAGACGTCCGCGCAGACGCTCATGCCAGGCCAGTTTTTCGCCCTCGGCATCTTCACTCTGAAGATTGACTGGCATCAGGTCTTGTTGCATCAGATGAGCGTCGTGCTGTAAATCCACAGCAATAACGATATCGGCACCCATAGCGCGGGTCAGGGAAATGGGGACCGGGTTAACAACGCCTCCGTCGACAAGCCAGTAACCGTTGTGCGGAACAGGGGCCATTAAGCCCGGCATGCTGCAGGACGCGCGAACGGCAAGATGGATATCCCCTTCGGTAAGCCAGAGTTCGCGGCCGGTACTGAGGTTCGTCGCAACGGCACCGAAGGGTAACTGACAATGACTGAAGTCATCGAGAGGCATAATCTGACGGAACTGGTTAAAGACCCGTTCACCGCGCAGCAACCCACCGCGCTGCCACGAGAGATCCATCAGGCGCAATACGTCCCAGTAACTGAAGGAGCGTACCCAGGTTTCAAGTTCCGGAAGCTTTCCACACGCGTATGCGGACCCCACAAGCGATCCGATTGAACACCCTGCAACAATATCAACGTCAATGCCCATCTGCTTTAAGGCATTTATCACGCCGATGTGCGACCATCCCCGGGCTGCACCTGAGCCCAGCGCCAGTCCAATTTTAACCTTTCTCATTAGCCCTGTTTTACGTCCCCTGGATTCCTGACATAGCATCAACGCAACTGCTCAGTTAACATGGTGCTACCCGAAGCGTTTAACGCCCTTATTTTTTGTTCCAGGAAGAGAATCGTGTCTCAACTCTGCCCTTGTGGTAGCGCTCTGGAGTATAGCCTATGTTGCCAGCGATATCTGTCTGGCGATCAGGTTGCACCAGACCCGTCACACCTCATGCGTTCACGGTATACTGCTTTTGTGATCAAAGACGCAGACTACCTGATTAAAACCTGGCACCCGTCCTGCCACGCTGCCGATTTCAGACAGGATATTGAAGCCGGATTTGCTAATACCCAATGGCTCGGCCTTACCGTCTATGAATCGTCAACGGGAAGTGATGCTGATGAAGGTTATGTCAGCTTCGTTGCCCGCTTTATCGAACGCAATAAGCCCGGTGCCATTATCGAACGTTCCCGGTTCTTAAAGGAAAGCGGGCAATGGTATTATATTGACGGAACGCGCCCACAGTTTGGTCGTAACGATCCCTGCCCTTGTGGTTCAGGTAAAAAATTTAAAAAGTGTTGCGGGCAGTAATGCCTGACAACCCAGACTTCGCAAATACTCAAACAGGATTTCCCGGCGATGCAATCACTACAACGTAAAGTTCTGCGCACCATCTGTCCCGATCAAAAAGGGCTGATCGCACGAATTACCAACATTTGTTATAAGCATGAACTGAATATCGTGCAGAACAACGAGTTCGTTGACCACCGTACCGGACGCTTCTTTATGCGTACCGAACTCGAAGGGATTTTCAACGACACCACCCTGCTTGCCGATCTCGACAGCGCGCTGCCTGAAGGCTCTGTGCGTGAACTGACCCCCGCTGGCCGTCGTCGCGTTGTTATTCTTGTGACGAAAGAAGCCCACTGTCTTGGCGATCTGTTGATGAAAGCAAACTACGGTGGCCTCGATGTTGAAATCGCTGCCGTTATCGGTAACCACGAGACGCTGCGCACGCTGGTTGAACGTTTTGATATTCCGTTTGAGCTGGTCAGCCATGAAGGCCATACCCGTGAAGAACATGACAACCTGATGGCCAATGCTATCGAAGCGCATAACCCGGATTACGTGGTACTGGCGAAATACATGCGTGTGCTGACCCCATCTTTCGTGGCGCGTTTCCCGAACAAGATCATCAACATCCATCACTCATTCCTGCCAGCCTTTATCGGTGCACGTCCTTATCACCAGGCGTACGAACGCGGTGTGAAAATCATCGGCGCCACCGCGCACTACGTGAATGACAACCTGGACGAAGGCCCAATCATTATGCAGGACGTGATTCACGTGGATCACACCTATACCGCAGAAGATATGATGCGCGCCGGGCGTGACGTAGAGAAGAACGTACTCAGTCGTGCGCTTTATCAGGTGCTGGCGCAACGTGTGTTCGTTTACGGTAACAGAACGATTATTCTTTAATCGACAAGAAAATGAACTGGTTAGCTTTACAGCTTAACGCGTAAAATTCAGGCAACCAGTTTATTTTTATTGTGGTAACGCTTTACAGGGGCGTCTCATTTGATATGATGCGCCCCGCTTCCAGCAGGAAGCAGGCCAGTAAATAGCATTACCCCGTGGTGGGGTTCCCGAGCGGCCAAAGGGAGCAGACTGTAAATCTGCCGTCATCGACTTCGAAGGTTCGAATCCTTCCC